>NZ_LN651327.1 GCF_000826525.2 Mobilicoccus massiliensis
TGGATCGCCCCGGGAAGGGTGGAGGGCTTGATCTCCCCAGGAGGATGGAGTCATGCCTGCACCGAAGAGGTACCCCGACGAGTTGCGTGAACGAGCGATCCGGTTGGTTCGCGACCGGATCGCCGCCGAGCCCGGCTTGGCGGTCTCGCGTGCGTGCCGGTTGACCGGTGAGCAGCTCGGGATCAACGGCGACACGCTGCGGAACTGGGTCAAACGCGAACGGATCGACGACGGAGAGATCCCCGGCACAACGAGTACGGACGCGGCCCGGATCGCAGAGTTGGAGAAGGAGAACCGCGAACTGCGGCGCGCGAATACGATTCTGCGCCAGGCGAGTGCCTATTTCGCTCAGGCGGAGCTCGACCGCCGACCGTAGACGTCGATGCGTTCATTGCCGCGCACCGCGACGAGCATGGGGTCGAGCCGATCTGCGAGGTCCTGAAAGAGACTGGAATCGCGATCGCCCCAAGCTCCTATTATGCCCGCAAGAGTAGGCCTGTCTCGAAGCGGGCCACAAGTGATGCCGTCATCGACGAACGTCTGCAGGAGCTGCACGAGAAGAACTTCGGCGTGTACGGGGTCCGCAAGATGTGGAAGGCCTATCTGCGGGCCTGGCCCGGTGAGCCGGTCGCACGATGCACCATCGAACGTCGCATGCGAGCGTTGGGCCTGGCTGGCGTGCCGAACGCGCGCACCACCCGGACCACCAGACCCGCGCGGGCGAAGGCCTGCCCGGCCGACCGGCTCCAGCGGGACTTCACCGCGCCGGCGCCGGACCACCGGTGGGTAGCCGACATCACCTACGTCGCCACATGGGCCGGGTTCGTGTACGTGGCTTTCGTGATGGACCTGTATTCCCGCCGGATCACCGGGTGGCGGGTATCGAACTCATTAAGGACCGATCTGGCGCTGGACGCCCTGGAACACGCCTTGTGGGAACGTGGCCGACACCAGCGAGACCTGTCGTGCCTGGTGCACCACTCGGATCGCGGCTGCCAATACGTCTCTATTCGTTACACCGAGAGGCTCCTTGAGTCCGGAATCGAACCCTCGGTCGGATCGACCGGCGATTCCTACGACAATGCCGCTGCCGAGGCGTTGAACAAAATCTACAAGAAGGAACTCATCTGGAAACGTGGGCCGTGGAGCGGTCTGGATGCCGTCGAACTCGCCACCATGGAGTGGGTCGACTGGTACAACAACGACCGCCTTCACTCACACTGCGGCGACATCCCACCCATCGAGTACGAAGACCTGTTCTACGCTGAACACGCCAGCGCCCCGGCACCCGCCGGGGCGGCACAACCCGCTCTCCACTGAACCCGGGGCGATCCACCGTCCGACCCGGCGGCGTCCGATCAGGGCATGGATGCGATGGTCCTGGTCCACGCGTATGACGGTCGGCGAACCATCAACGGGCGCTCCGGTGACCAGGTCGTCTCAGCTCCCTCGGGGTCCCGGGTCCGGGTTCGCTTGGTCAACACCGACAGCGGACCCACGCAGGTGTGGGTGAGCGGTGCGGCATACCGGATCCTCGCCATCGACGGGGAGGATCTCTTCGGACCAAGCCAGGTCACCGGGCGCTCACTGACGCTGACCGCCGGCGCCCGCGCAGACCTCGAGGTCGTCGTCCCGCCCGGCGGTGCGCGGGTGCAACTACCCGGGATCTCGATCGCTGTCGCGCCAAGCGAGGTGGACGCGCCCTCAACGAGCGCTCCGCGTGACGAGGTCGACCTGCTCGGCTACGGCACCGCGGCCCCGCTCGGCTTCGATCCACGAAAGCCTGACCGGGTCTTCGACTACCGGATCGGGCGCCGTGTCGGTCTCCTGGACGGTCGGCCCGGCCTCTGGTGGACGATCAACGGGGGCATAGTCCCTGACGTCCCGATGTATGTGGTGCGCGAGGGTGATGTCGTCGTCTTCCGGATCACCAACGACAGCGGTGACGTCCACCCCATGCACCTGCACGGCCACCACGCGACGATCCTGTCGCGCAACGGAATCGGCTCGACCGGAAGCCCTTGGCGCGTCGACTCGTTGAACGTCCGTGACGGCGAGAGCTTCGAGGTCGCGTTCGTCGCGGACAACCCAGGAGTGTGGATGGACCACTGCCACAACCTGCCTCACGCCCGTGAGGGGTTGATGACCCATCTGATGTACGAGGGCGTGACGACGCCTTTCCTCCTCGGGACGGACAGCGGGAACGAACCCGAATGAGCCCAGTGGTGACAAGGAGAACGTCCGTCGATTCTGAGAGTTAGCCGGCGCTCTGCAGCTGGGGCGTGTCTGCTGGGCACCTTATGGTCCCCAATCGCGCATGCACGCGGGGTGGCCTCGCCGGTCGCCCTGATGGTCGGGCGAGGGGGAAGCCGTCGACGCGGAAGATGGGGTGACGGCGGCGACGGCCTGGAATGTCGATAACGGGTCCCGACGATCCACCGCCACGTGCGGCCGCGCGCCGGCAGCGACCTCGAGGTACCGCTTGAGAATCGCCGGCCGTTCCTCGACCGCGGCGCTAGCGGATGCGGGGACCTCTTCTCGGGCGTATATGTGGCTTATCAACCGACGGCCCGCGGGGCTTCGGCGCCTCTTGAAGTGGGCGACTCCCTACGCGCCGCGCATCACAACTTCAACGCAGTTCCCGGAACCGCTCCGAACTGCCGGTGTTCGACCTCCGCCATCCCGAGACGGTCGCCGAGCAGGCGACCGACCGGACCTGCCGTCCCCGAACGGTTGACCCGCGACCGGCATGAGGGGCGAGATGAGCAGTCCGTCGCCGACGCCCCGGGGCGGCGGACGCGGGGTGTTTCGGGGCCGAAGTCCGCGACCGGAACCTGCAACAACTCGACGGATCGACAGAAGGAGCGAGACATGACGACCCTGAACGTTCGCGTGTGGTCCGACATCGTGTGCCCGTGGGCAACGCTGGCATTGGACACGCTGCACGCCGTCGCAGAGCAGAACGACTGCAGCCTCGACATCGAGCACCGCAGCTTCCCGCTGGAACTGTTCAACGAGGAGGGGACCTCGAAGCCGTTGCTCGATGTGGAGATGGCCGGGATCGCCGGTCTGCGGACCCGACTCGGCTGGCAGCCGTGGGCCTCTCCTGACTCGACCTTCCCGGTGACCTCCCTGCCCGCCTTGGCGGCCGTCCGCGCCACCGCGGCGCGCAGCGGCAACCGCGCCGCGGACGAACTCGACACTGCCCTCCGCCGCGCCTTCTTTGCGGAATCGCGGTGTATCAGCCTCACCTCGGTGATCCTCGACGTGGCCGCGGGCCTCGAGCACGTCGACGAGAAAGCCTTGGCCGAGGACATCGCGGCGGGCCGCGGGATGCAGGAGGTCTCGACGACTGGAAGCAGGCTCCCGAGCTCGATGTCGCCGGCAGCCCCCAGCTCGAAGCCTCCGGCTCGACCCTGGCCAACCCCGGCGTCCAGGCCGAATGGAGCAACGACGATGACACCGGCTTCCTCCGCCTGCAGGCCTACGACGACTCCTGGGCCCACGAGCTCGTGAGGAACGCCGTCGCCTGAGTCGCATCGCTGCACCGCCCGATCTGCGGTGGGCGTCGGCCGGTGTGCGCACGTGTGGGGCGCGGATCCGGCCGACCATGCACCGCGCCGGGGTTGTGATGACGCCGGGCAGGAGCGGCCGACCCGCGGCGGTGGTCCGCGCGGACCAGCACGACCCATTGACGATGTCGACGAAGAGAAGGGGAACGAGATGAAGATCGCGGTCGTCGGAGCGACCGGGACCCTCGGGTCCGCCGTGGTGGCCCGCGCGGAGCAGGGCCACGAGGTGGCCCGGATCGCGCGGTCGCTCGGGGTGGACGTGCTCACGGGTGAGGGCCTGACGGAGGCCCTGTCCGGGTGCGAGGTGGTGATCGACTGCGGCAAGCCGCCCACGCTGGAGGAGGGAGAGGCCACCGACTGGTACGAGCAGGCGGCCCGCACCCTCGGTGAGGCCGCGACCGCGGCCGGGATTGCGCGCACGGTGGCGGTGTCCATCGTCGGCATCGACCGCACGCAGGACTTCCCGTTCTATCGAACGCAGCTCGCCCACGAGGCAGCGGTGCGGCGGTGGTGCCCCGGGCCGGTGATCGTCCGGTCGACCCAGTTCCACGACTTCGTCGGAGTGATGCTCACGGAGGACGAGGACGGCCTGTCGATCCTCGACGCGCCGTCGCAGCCCGTCGACACGGTCGTCGTCGCCGAGGTGGTGCTCGACGCGGCGACAGCGGCCGAGCCACCGGCGATGAGCCAGATCGCGGGACCGCGGGAGGAACGGACCCTCGATCAGGCCCGCCGCCTCCTCGCCGCCCGCGGAGACCGGCGCGAGGTGCGGGGGGTGCCCGCCAGCCCGAGCATGATGGCCCGCGGGATGCTTCCCGACGCGGACGTCCCGCGCCGCGGCCCCACCTACGACGAATGGCTCGCGACCCACGAGGAGAACCGGCACCGGTGACGCTGCGACGGACGCGACCCACCGAGACCTGCATTTCCAACCGCCGGGGTCAAGACCGCGGGGGCGTTGTACGAGATTGATCCTTCGGGTGGGCGTGTCGATCAGGCCGTACGGGTCTGAATGTCGGTGGTCATCTTCTCGGTGATGATCGTGTGTCGAGGGCTGGCGCGCGAGGGAGGATGTCGAGTCCGAGATGGCGCACAGCAGCTGCGTCTCGCGGCAGACTTTCGAACTCCTCCAGCCGACCGGGCGGGGCCGGCGACGGCGGAGGGAAGGGTCAATTCTCTGGAGGCGTCGCCTCGTTCGGTCGATAGGAGGCGAGGTGGCCCTGAGCAGGCATGGGCCGGCGACTGCTGAGCTGCATGAAAGAGGACCACATGACCGACGTCGAGAACTCGCGGGCCGAGCGCCCGTCCCGCCTGGCCCGGATGGGCACCGTCGCCAAGATCACCGGTGTCGTCGGACTCGTCGCGCTGACGACGCTCGGGGTCGGAGCGGCCGGCGTCGCGGGCGCGAACTCGATCTCCGCGCTCAACGACCAGATGGCGAGCCGCGACGTCGACGGCATCAGGCAGGCCGAGAGCATGCGATTCGACTTCATCAGCATCCGCTACCTCGGGGCGAGCGCCGCACTGCAGACGGACCCGGCGAAGAAGACACCCTTCTACGAGGAGCGCACCGCACTGATGAGTCAGCTCATCCAGACCGCGGACGCGTTCAAGCAGCGCGACGACCTGACGGATGCCGAACGTGCGGTCGCGACGACCGCGGCCGAGAACATCAAGCAGTACGACGCGAGCGTCAAGGAGATCGACGCCCTCTTCGCTGCGGGTAAGGCGGCCGAGGCCAACGAGAAGCGGGCCAAGACCCTCGGCCCGGTCTCCGAGCAGACGACGCAGGACCTGGCCAAGATCTCCGAGCTCAAGACGCAGACGGCCCAGCAGGCCGTCAAGGACGCGCACGGCACGACGCGGACGGTCATCATCTCGATCATCGTGATCGGCATCATCGGCCTCATCATCGCGTTGCTCGCCGCCCGCGCCGTCGGCTCGGGCATCACCAAGGGTCTGCGCCGCATCGAGGAAGCGGCGTCCGCAGCCTCCCGCGGCGACCTCACCCAGCGCACCGGCGTCACATCGGGCGACGAGACCGGCCGCGCCGCCCAGGCACTCGACGCCTCCCTCGAACAGCTCGGCGGCCTCATCCGAGTCGTGTCCTCGACGAGCGACAGAGTCGCCGACGCGGTGGATCAGCTCCACACCTCCGCGAAGTCGGTCGCGGCCGGCTCGCAGCGGGCGACCGACCAGGCGTCCTCGATCTCGTCCGCAGCCACCGACGTCTCGACCAACGTGCAGACGGTCGCGGCCGGCACGGAGGAGATGACCGCTTCGATCCGGGAGATCGCGAAGTCCGCCAATGACGCCGCCGGAGTCGCCGCTCAGGCGGTGACGGTTGCGGACCGCACGAACGCGACCGTCGCCAAGCTCGGCGAATCGAGCGTCGAGATCGGCAACGTCATCAAGACGATCACGTCGATCGCGGAGCAGACGAACCTGCTCGCCCTCAACGCGACGATCGAGGCCGCGCGGGCGGGAGAGGCCGGCAAGGGCTTCGCCGTCGTCGCCAACGAGGTCAAGGACCTCGCCCAGGAGACCGGCAAGGCCACCGAGGACATCGGCCATCGCGTCGAGGCGATCCAGGTCGACACCGAGGCCGCTGTCGCCGCCATCAGCGAGATCGCGACGATCATCGCGCAGATCAACGACACCCAGGCCACCATCGCCTCCGCCGTGGAGGAGCAGACGGCCACGACCAATGAGATGGGCCGCAACGTCACCGACGCGGCGACGGGTAGCTCGCGGATCTCGACGAGCATCGACGGCATCGCGACGACGGTTCGCGAGTCCAACGACACGGTGTCGACGATGAACGTGTCGTTCGACGAACTCGGCACGATGAGCGACGAATTGCGCCGCAGCGTACGGGCCTTCATCGTCTGAGGCTCACTCGCGCACGTCGGACGGGCGTCGCCGGTCACCGGAGGGGAACAGCTTCCGTGGCCGGCGGCGCCCGTTCAGCCATCGCGCACGGTCACCTGCCGCTGCGAGATGCGGCGACATCATTGCGTCACGTCGCCTCCGCCTTCCGAATCCGACCTCGGGCCGGCCAGAAGCGCCCGTCGTTCAGCGCCGTGAGAATGACATCCATGGCCCGTCCCGTTCTGCGCACGAAGCGCATCGAACTCCGCCCCATGCGTCCGAAGCATCTGCCGCTGCTGCACGAGCTCGACTCCGACCCTGCGGTGATGCGCCACCTCCTCGGGCGCGCGCGAACTCCGCAGGAGATCGACGACTTCTGGGGGCCGCGCTGCGCCGAGACCCGCGCCGACACGGCCGGCCTCGGTTGGTGGGTGGGATTCGAGGGGGACGAGTTCCTCGGCTGGTGGGATCTGGGGCGCTCGGACAGCGATCCCGACAGCGACCCGCGCGTCGATGAGACCGAGATCGGGTGGCGCGTCGTGCGCCGCAGGTGGCGCCAAGGGCTGGCCTCCGAGGGGGCTCGCGCCCTCCTCGCCCACGGCTTCGACACCGTCGGGCTGAGGCGCATCTGGGCCGAGACGCTCGCGGTGAACGCCGGGTCCCGCGGAGTGATGCGTGCCATCGGCATGCGTCACGTGCGTACCGAACATCGACAGAGGCACGAGCCGTTGCCCGGTGCCGAAGAGGGCGACGTGATCTACGAGATCACCCGTGCGCAGTGGCGGTCCCGCCATACCGGCTGAGCGTGGACCCCGGCAGAGCGGACTGCATCGGGAGGCTGCGGATGCCGCCTGGGCCCGCGGTCGCGACCCGGTGGTGCGCGGACCGGCGGAGTCGTTGGCTCTCGCCCTGACCGGCCGCGCCGCCGCGCTGACTCGACTCGAAGGGATCGGAGCCGAGGCGCTCCGTACGCGCCTCGCCCCCTGAGGTCCCTCGTTCGGCGTGGCCCGGAGCGTTCACGACCATTCGTTGGCGATCGTCTGCCTGCGCGACTCACTCCCTGCGGGCATCGCCGCTGTCAGCGGGGCAGATGTCGGCCGAGCGCGCCGACCGCTCCGACGACGACGCGCCCCGCCCGATCCGAGAGCGCGATCCGTCGCGCGAGCGCCGAAGCCGCCCTCATGCGCTGGCCCGGCCGCAGGCGGCTGCGCTCGTAGCGGCGCAGGCCGTCCCGTCCGTGCTCGTTGAGCGCCAGACCGAGGGTGATCGCGTCGACCATCGCCTCGCACGCGCCGCGCCCGAGATTGGGCGACATGGCGTGCGCGGCATCACCGACGAGGACGTAGCGATCGCGCACGAGACGCCGCGGATGGCGCGACTCGAGGATGGTGTTGACCACGGTTCGCATCGGGTCGGCGCCGCCCAGGGTCGCTCGGACCGGCTCGGGGAAGTCGGCGAACGCCTCCCGGGCCCAGGAGAGCGACGCCTCCGGGCTCTCCTCTCGGCGACGAGCAGACGCGTACCAGTTCGTGCCGATCCCCTCGGGCAGCCGGTTGGGTCCGACGCCGAACAGCGCTCCGTCGCCCCAGAACTCGCATATCCGGTCCTGCGGACCGTCGGGCGCCGTCGGCAGGACGCCTCGGACGGCGACGACGCCCGTGTCGCGGGGCTCGTCGCCCCAGATCCGGCGGCGCACGACGCTGCGCACCCCGTCGGCAGCGACGACGAGGTCACCGTCGAGAGCCGTCGGGTCGTCGACCTCGCGGCGCTCGCGAACGACGCCGACGGGCACGGCCTCGTCGAGGACCCGCAACAGCGACGGCCGAGGGAGCAGCCACAGACCGGGGCTCCGGCTCGTCATCGTGACCGGGCGGTGGGTGCTGCCCGCACTGATCACGCCCGAGGTGAGCGGCAGTCCGGCGCGACGTACCTCGCCGTCGAGGCCGATCCGCTCCAGCGCGGCGAGGGCGAACGGCCAGATGCCGAACGCCGTCGGCACTCGGCCGAAGCCCGGGTTCCGCTCGATGAGCGTCACGTCGAAGTCCGCGGGATCGAGGGTCGCCGCGAGCGCGAGCCCGGCGACCCCGCCGCCGACGATGGTGATGGTGGGCATGGCCGGAGCCTACGACTACATCTGTAGTTCCACAACACCTGTAGTGTGTGAGGGTGACTCCTCGTCCCCGGCTCGTCGCCGACGCCGCCGTGACCGTGCTTGCACGGGACGGGCTGCGAGGGTTGACCCACCGTGCGGTCGACGCCGAGGCCGGGCTTCCGGCGGGCAGCACGTCCAACTGCTTTCGCAGTCGCGCGGCGCTGCTCGAGGCGATCGTCGGCCGACTCGAGGAGTTGGACCTCGCCGTCCTCGCCGAGGAGCCACCGACGGACGACGTCTCCGTCCCCGAGCTGGTCGACCACGCCGCGCGCTATGTCGCCCGGATGACGTCGGCCGGGCACGTGCGGGCGACCCGAGCGCGCCTCGCTCTCCTGCTCGACGAGACGGCCGCCCCGGCCCTGGAGGCCGGACACCGCCGGTTCCTCGCCCTCATCGAGGAGCAGCTCGCGGCCGCCGGCCATCCCGATCCCGCGCCGGCCTCCCGCGCGGTCGTCGATCTGCTCGAGGGTGCTCTCGTGCACGCCGTGACGGTCCCGTCGCGCCGGGTCGACGTCGCCGAACTCGCGAGGGCCCTCGAGCGCCTGCTGCGCTGAGGCCGCCCGGTCGGAAGATCGAGACCGGATGCCGCGGGATCGCCCGGCGAGTAGCGTCGGGGCACGCCGCGGGCGTCTACCCCTCGCGGCCCGGCCCCGGCGGAGGAACACTGATGCGCATCGCCCTGATCGCCACCGGCGGAAGCCTGACCTGCCTGCCTACTCGCGCGACGGCGCCGCCTTCTGGCGGGGCAGCACGGTGCCGTCGCGCAGCGTCAGATCGTAGGTGAGCTCGTCGGAGGCGGACCCGCCCGGCCACTGCGCGTGGAAGACGCCGTCGGTCACGGTGGCCGGGATGCTCCGGTCACCGGCGTGGACGACGACGCCGACCACCTCGGTGCCGACGTGTCCGGCGACGGTGCTCACGGCCGCGCCGTCCTCGCCCGCGCCGCCGCCCTGTTCGATCCCGCCGACCTGGCGCGGGCCGGGCGGACGGATCCCGTCGGCGTTCGGTGCGTTGGCGATGACCCGTCCGTCTTGCAGGGTCACGTCGTAGCTGATGATCGGCTGCGAGGTCAGCGGTCCGGTGGCCGCGGCGGGCCACCAGGCGAGCAGATGGCCGTTCGACACCGTGGCCTGCACGGTTCGACCTTCGGCGTGCACGGTGACGGCGCGAACATCGGCACCGACCCGGCCCTCGGCGAACGAGTACGTGCCCTCGGGCCCGGACGCCTGACCCCCATCGGAGATGTCCAGCCCGCCCGGGGCCAGAGTCGTCGGAGCCGGGGAGGAGGCGGTGCGGACCCCGCCGGTCGAGCCCCGCACGCGTCCGGGGTCACCCGCGTCGAAGAAGCACTCCTGCGTGCTGCCGTCGGAGGTCACCATCGCGAGCAGGACGAAGTCACCGCGTCGCTCCGCGGCCACGGTCCGGGCGGTCGACGGGTCGGTCGTCGGACGTTCGCTCGCGGGACCGTCCTGCAGGCGCTGCAGACTCTCGGCGAGGCTGTCGCGGCAGGCGGCCTCGTCGGCCGCGAGCGCCGCCGGGTCGACGGCCTGTGGCTGCGCCGTCCAGGAGGCGTAGGCGGGCCGGTCGTCGCCGGGGCGGCCCGTGACGGCGAGTGCCACCGCGACGCCCGCCGCGGCGGTCGCGGGGATCGCCCAGCGCGCGACAGTCGCGCGCCGTGAGCGCACCCGCCGCCGGCGGGCGAACACCGCCGCGCGGCCGCGGTCGCGGTCGGGTCGCGCGTCCTCCGCCGAGGGTGTCGTGAGGATCGCCTCGAGGAGGGGATCGCCCAGCGCGCGACAGTCGCGCGCCGTGAGCGCACCCGCCGCCGGCGGGCGAACACCGCCGCGCGGCCGCGGTCGCGGTCGGGTCGCGCGTCCTCCGCCGAGGGTGTCGTGAGGATCGCCTCGAGGAGGTCGTCGCGTCGGCGGGCGTCGTCGTCCACGAGGTCGGGAGCGGGGTCGAGGGTGCGCAGGGCCGCGTCCAGGGCGCGGTCGTCGAGGATGTCGTTCACGGTCGAATCTCCTGGGTCTGGGGTGGGGCGTCGGTTGCGGCGCCCTCGAGGCGGAGCCGCAGCGCGCGACGCGCGCGAGAGAGTCGGAGTCGGACGGCGACGGGCGAGATGCCGAGCACTCGCCCGGCGCGGGTCGAGTCGAGATCCTCGAAGACGACCAGCGCGAGGACCTCCTGCTCGCGGGCGGACAGACCTGCCCAGGCGCGGGCCAGGTCGACGCGCGAGACGACGAGGTCCACGTCGTCGGTGGCACCGGTGCGCCCGGCGTCGGCGAGGCGCACGCCGAGGGTCTCTGTGCGCCGATGGGTTCGCCGCTGGTTGAGCAGGCAGTTGCGGGCGATGCCGAAGATCCACGCGCGGCCGTCGCCGAGATCGGCGGGCAGATCGTCGACGCGGCGCCACGCGATCGTCATCGCCTCGGCGACGACGTCCTCGGCGCCGCGATCGAGGCGACGCCGCACGTACCGCAGCAGGTCGTCGTAGGTCGCGAGATAGGCGGTGCGGAACCGCTCCTCGCGTTCGGTCGGGGTGATCATGTCCAGGACCTGTCCGGCAGCCAGGCCGGTGTGTCAGGCGCGGACGAGGACGGGCGGCTCGATGGACATGTGAGCGAGCGTGCCAGGTGCGTCGCGCCCCCGCCGGTGGTGCGCGCGAATTCGTACCCAACGCTGGCGTCGGACGGGCCGGTCGACCAGGGTGAAGGCATGGACTCGACCTGCTGGGCCTCGCCCTGGTACTCGGTGGACTGCGGGTGGGTGCTGATGAGGGTCGCGGTGACCTGCATCCCGCCACCGGCGTCCGTTTCGGGTGATGCCGCGCCGCGCAGGTCGGCCGCGGTCCACGCGATGCGCAGAACCCGGTCGTAACCCGCCCTTGCTGCCGTGGGCACGATGACGGCGTGGCGGTCGCGTGCCTCGCGCGTCCCAGCGGTGCTCTGCACGTAGAAGGTCTCTCCGGCCGTGGCCGGACCGCCGACACGACACAGGATCGGGCCGCCGCCGAAGAGGCCCCTGAGGATTCGCTCTCGCGTCGATGTCGCGATCTCAGCGCCCACCAAGGGAACCCTTTCAGTGTCATGACCAGGCCATGAACGCACCACGGTGCCGAGAAGACCTGGATCCGCCGCCGACGGTTCAGGACTCCGTCGGCGTGGACACCGCGTGTCGCGGGAGGCCGATCCACTCGAAGGTCGCGGAGACAGACGATCGTGCTTCCGACGGACGGACCGTCAATGTCGCATGACCTCCCTCGATCCGGATGATCCCGGATGAGGACCCTGATGTGATGACCCGGCCGCGTCGAGATAGTGGAGTGCATGACCGAACGCAACGACGACCAGGGTGATGCGCTCACCGTCGCCCGTGAGGCACTGCGGGTCGCGCAAGAGGCGGTGCGGCAGGCTGAGGAGGCGCTTCGCCTGGCCGGAGCCGGCTCATCCGACTCGTCTACCGCCGCTCCACCCGTACCGGAGACTCCCTGCGCCCGGGTGGTGGAGGAGCTCACGGTCAAGCGCATCAACGTCGTCGAAGACGACGGCCGGCTGCGCATGATCATCGGCAATTCCACGCACGGCAGCACCGCGCCCATGCGAGGAGAACTGCGTCGGCACCCGGGGCGGTATCCGTGTGCTGGATTGCTGTTCGTCAACGACGAGGGCACGGAGTGCGGCGGGCTCCAGTTCGCAGGACGCTCCGGAGAAGGCGACAGCGGGGCGTCACAGACGGGATACCTGTCCTTCGACGACTTCGAACAGAACGAGAGCTTCCGCCTGGGACTTTCACAACAAGGCGGCGTGTCCCAGCGGTTCATCGAGTTCGTCGACCAACCGAGCTGGTCCCTGGTCGACTTCGTCGACGACTACGAGGCCGCCGGTGACGACGAAGCCGCACGTGACCGAGTGAGCCGCCAGTACGTCGGAGATCCGCGGGCGGCGCGCCGCTCACGCCTCCTCCTCACCCGAGACGACGCCGGCGCCGCGCGGATCGTGCTGCGGGACGGTCAAGGGCGAGACCGACTCCGTCTGATTGCGCCGGCGGAAGGCGACCCTGTCGTGGAAGTGGTGGACGAGCACGGGCGCTGCCGCTCACTGGTCTGAACGCAACACTGATACGTCGACAGCGGCAGCCGGCCACGGCGCATGACCCCGTTGCCGCAAGGCAACGTCGGGAGAACCCGAGGAAACCCGTTCGGCGGCCGCGACGGTGTGCGGACTCGACGGTCCCAGGAACGGTCGCGTCAGACCGAGAAGGCGGCCGTCCGTTCCCGCAGCTCCGCACTGAGCCGGCGCATCTCGTCCATGGAGGACGACGCGCGTTCGGCCAGCGTCAGTGACTCCTGCGTTGCGCCCGAGATGTCGGTCAGACCGTGGGCGATGCGCGAACTCGATGAAGCGGCGTCGTTGACGTTGCGGCCCATCTCGTTGGTGGTCGCGGTCTGCTCCTCCACGGCGCTGGCGATCGTGGCCTGGGTGTCGTTGATCTGAGAGATGATGCCGGCGATCTCGCTGATGGCCGTCACGGCGGCTTCGGTGTCGACCTGGATGGCCTCGACCCGTCGGCCGATGTCCTCGGTCGCCTTGGAGGTCTCCTGCGCGAGGTCCTTGACCTCGTTGGCGACGACCGCGAAGCCCTTGCCCGCCTCACCAGCGCGTGCGGCCTCGATGGTGGCGTTGAGCGCGAGCAGGTTCGTCTGCTCGGCGATCGAGGTGATCGCCTTGATGACCTCGCCGATCTGCATCGAGCTCTCGCCGAGCTTGGCGACGGTGGCGTTCGTCTGGTCGGCCACGTTCACCGCGGACGCGGCCACGCCGGCGGCATCGTTGGCGCTCTTGGCGATCTCCCGGATGGAGGCGGTCATCTCCTCCGTGCCGGCCGCCACCGTCTGGACGTTGTTCGACACCTCGCTCGCCGACCCGGAGACGTCTCCGACCGCCCGGGATGTCTGCCGGGCACCGTCGAGGATCTGAGTGTTCGCCGCCTGGGCGGTGTCGGCCGCGGCATCGACCTGGTCCGCCGTCTGCCGGACCTGGGCGATGATCGATCCCAGTTCGCCCAGAGCAGCGTCGAGGGCCCGCGCCGCCGCGCCGGTCTCGTCGCCGGAGGCCACGCCGGTGCGACCGGTGAGGTCTCCTCGGGCGGCGTTCTCCGCCACCTGCTGGATGGCCTTCAGACCTCGGACCATGCCGCCCGCGATCCGCCGCCCCAGCAGAAGGGCCGCGACGATGCCGACGAGAGAGACGAGAACAATGAGCCACGTCGCGATGGCCGCGGCGGCAGCGGCCTGCGACTTCTCGCGTTCCGCCGTCTGCTTCTTCAGTTCGATGATCTTGTCGAGGCCCTCGGAGACCTTCGGGCCCGTCTTCGACGTCGTTCGAGCGTCGAGCGCGTTGCCCTCGGCGGTCTTGCCCTGATCGAAAAGTGCGATGACCGCCCCGACCTGCTCGAGGTAGGTCTTGACGTCGTTCGCGACCGTCGTCGCCGTCGCCTTCTCCTCGTCGGTGAGGTCGGGGCGCTGGGCAAAGGCCTCGGCGGCGGCGACCATCTCGGCTGCCGCGGCGTCCCGGGCCTTGACGGCCTCGGCCTTGGCGACCGGGTCCGCGGTCAGGGAGGCGTTCGCGAAACTCAGTCGCATGGCGAGGTTCTGCGCCTTCAGTGCGGACGCCTCGGCGATGCCGTCGACGTCCCGGGAGAACATCGCCTCGTTTGCGCCGGCCGTCCGCTGCACCGACGCCGCCCCCACGACGCCGGCGATGAAGGTCGTGACGGCCACGAGGGCGACGACGCCCAACACCTTGGCCATGGTGCTCAACGACCTGCCGCGTGAGCGCTGGGAGGACGTGGTGGGTGTTTCGCTCATTGTCGAGGCCTCTCACGGTGGCCCACGTTCTCGGCGTGGACTTCTCGGACCCCTGATCGGTTGATTCGCGCGGGCCGCGAGTATTACGGGCGAGATCGATACCCGACTGTCCGGCCGGTGATTCCCGGGGAGCGTGACGTTCCGACGCGCGGTCGTCCGTCAGGAGTCTTCGAAGATCGACGAGCCGACCTGTCACACCCGCTTGGTGTCGTAGGCCCACATCGCGACTTCCACCCGGTTGCGGGCCTCGAGTTTGGCCATCAACGAGGCGATATGGGTCTTGACCGTGCTGAGACCGATGAAGAGCTCGGTGGCGATCTCGGCGTTGGTGCGACCCCGGGCGACCAGCGCCAGCACCTGCTCCTCGCGATCGGTGAGCGGGTCGATCGGTTGGGTCGGTGCGGCCGGCGTCTGATCGGCGAAGGTGGCCAGGAGCCGACGCGTGACGTTGGGGGCGATCAGCGCGTCGCCGTCGGCCGCCGCGTGGATGGCCTGGACGAGCAGTTCGGGGCCGGCGTCCTTGAGCAGGAAGCCGCGGGCGCCGGCGCGAAGTGCACCGAGGACGTATTCATCGAGGTCGAAGGTGGTGATCACCACGACCGCCATGGGGTCGGCCACGTCCGGCCCCGCCAGGCGCCGCGTCACCTCGACGCCGTCGAGCCCGGGCATCCGGATGTCCACGAGGAGGACGTCGGGTCGCAGCCGGGTCGCCAGGTCGAGAGCGGCCAGTCCGTCCGCGGCCTGCCCGACCACCTCGAGGCCGGGTTGCGCACCAAGGATCATCACCAGTCCGGTCCGGACCAGATCCTGGTCATCGGCCACCACGACGCGGATGCTCATGCCGGACCTTCCGCCGGGAGGACCGCTTCGACCACCCAGCCGCCGTCGGGACCCGGCCCTGCGGACAGGGATCCGCCGAGGAGCTGGGCGCGTTCGACCATGCCCACCAGACCGAATCCGGGCTCCCCACCTGTTCCGGGCCCGGTTCGCCCGTCGTCGGTGACTCGTAGCCGGACCACGTCGCCCTCTCGGCGTACGTCGATCTCGATGCGGGAGGCGCCCTGCGCATGACGGATGGCGTTGGTCACGCCCTCCTGCGCGAGCCGATAGGTCGCGGCGTCCACCGGTCGACGTAGCCCGGTCACCGAACCTGTCAGTGACACCTCGATGACGGGCGTCTCGTCGGCGCGTGCCAGAACAAGAAGGTCCGTGATGCCCGGCTGCGGCGTGTACTCGATGACGTCCCCCTCACGCAGCACTCGCACCATGGACCTCATCTCCGCGAGGGTGCGCGATGCCTCGGACTCGATCTCGGCGAGGACTTCACCCGCCTTCTCGGGTTGCAGGCGCGCAATCACGCCGCCGGCCTGCGCCTGCACCGCGATGGCCGACACGTGATGGGCCACGGTGTCATGCAGTTCACGCGCCAGTGCCAGGCGTTCCTGATTGCGCGTCTCGAGCCGGCGGCGATCCCACAGGTCGGCGTGGTACCGGAACGCCGCGGCGACGGCGACGATCAGGAGGACGAAGGCGCTCCCCCCGAAGGTGTCGGCCCAGCCTGCGGAGGCGGCATACATGCCCAGCCCCACGACGGCAGTCACGAACGCCAGGCCCAGGATCGCCTCTCGCCCCGAGCCCCAACGCACCAGGGAGTAGAGCAGGATCAGGATGACCATCATCGAGGAGAGACCCAGGTCGTCTGCGTGCAGCGTCAACCGGAGAACGGACAGCAGACCCGCGACGGCCCAGCCGATCAGCACGGCCGTCAGCGGACGCCTGCGCCGCCAGAGCAGAACGGGCATGAGCGCCACCGTCAGCACGGTGACGAACGGTCGCCAGGCCACCTCCGGACGGGTGATGCCTTCGACCAGTGCCAACGCCCCGAAGCCACCGACGAGCAACCAGTCGATCGTCCCCGGTGAGGGAGCATCGGCTGGTCGGGGCTCGTGCCAGATGGAGCGCCGAACAGGGATCACGGATCCAGCGTAGAGACCGGCGCCGCTCGTCGTACCGGCCGAAAGTACGACCCGAGACCGGCCACAGGTGCGACTCGACGCGGGCCTCGATGCCGATCCGCCGGAGTGCGCCGGGCGGGAGAGTTCATGAGGCAGGGCGACGAGCCCGCATCGACACCGTTGAGAACGGAGAGACTCATGAACACCACGACCGGCTCCACGACGCCGACCACGGCAACGACAGCCCTTCACGACCCACCGGTGCCGGCCCGAGCGAAGCTCGCGGCCGCCTGGACCAGCTTCATGTTCCTCTACATCTACGTCGACCACTTCCAGCTGTACAAGCCCGGCGCGCTCGAGGACATCATGGCCGGCGTCGTCTTCGAGTTCGAGATCAGTCAGACGTTGATGACCGTCTTCCTCGCGCTGCTGACGCTCCCGAGCCTCATGATCGTGCTCTCGGCCGCGCTGCCGGCCCGAGCGAGCCGCATCCTCAACCTCGTCGTGGCATCGCTCTACGTGCCCTTCTCGATCTTCAACGCCGTCGGCGAGTCGTGGACCTACTTCTACGGCCTCTCCATCGGGATCGAGGTGCTCCTCCTCGCCTTCGTCCTGCGTACCGCCTGGACGTGGCCCCGCACGACCTCGCTGCGATGACGGGCTGTCTACCCTGACGTCGTGAGCCCGAGACCCCTGCTGCCCGATCGGCGTGCACGGCTTCTGGCCGCGGCGGAGCGACTGCTCCTGGCTCGTGGATTCGACGGCCTCAGCATGCAACGCCTGGCCGACGAGGTGGGGATCGCCAAAGGCGCGATCTACCGGGAGTTCGCGAGCAAGGACGCGTTGCTCGGCGAGGTGCTGTCGCAGGCCCACGCGCGGCTGCAACGGCGGGTGACCGAATCACTCGGAGACGGGCTCGTGTCGCTGAGCGAGGCGTATCGCGCCTGGGCCACGACGCTGCTCGACGAACCGCTGCTGTGCGCGGCGTACACCGACGATGTCGGCGTTCTCGGTGCCCACGTGGACCGGATCGCCGACGGTCGGTATCGCGACCGGCATGACGCCCTCGAGCAGTGGATCCGCGCCTTGCAGGGCGAACAGCGGCTTTCCGAGGACGTCGATGCCGCCGGCCTGGCCCTGGCGCTCTCCGCCGCGACCCTCGGCCTGTTGACCGCTGCGAAGGTGCTGGGTCCGCTGGATCGCGACGAGATCGCCGGAGCGCTGGAGGCCCTGGCGGTTCTGACGCGCGCACTCGAGACTCCCTAGGGCTTGCCGCGTAGTGACCGAGCGGAGAGAATTGGTCACAACAACGTCGAGCCTGGAGGTCTGATGGGACCGCAGCCACTGCCCGGGGTCGAGGCGACCCCGGGCGTCGAACACCGGGTCATCCGTGTCGACGGCAATCCCGTGTCCGTCTACTCGGCGGGCGCGCCGTCGCACCCCTCGGTCGTCCTCCTGCATGGGGCGATGTACGACGAGGCACGCTTCGTCTGGGACCAGGTGTTCTTCGAGCTCGCCGGCTCTTATCGCGTCCACGCCATCGACGCCCCTCGGCACGGACGGTCGAGGCCCTGGCCGGGGCACCTCGGAAACGACCGACTGCTGGGCATCCTCGAGCAGACCTTCCTCGCGCTCGGCCTGGAGCGCTTCAACCTCGTCGGGCTGTTGATGGGCGGCGGCCTGAGCATCGGGTACGCGGCCCGTCACCCGGAACAGGTCATCAGCGCTGCCCTGTTCGAGCCGGGCGGGCTCGGCGACAAGCTCGACCGCCACGTCCTCACCTGGCTGTGGATCCGCACCCCCGGAACCCGCCGACTCCTCAACCGATGGCTCGTGCGCAAGAGGCGGCCGGCGCTCATGAAGACCCTCCGCAGCCTGTACGTGGGCGGCTCCCGACCGACCGCACCGGACCGGCTCGTCGGGATCCTCAAAGACGAGGTCGACGGCAAAGCCCGCTTCCACGAGAGCGACCTCGACGACTGGCAGACCGACGCCGTCGGTCCGTTGCGGCTCACGTGGAACCTGCTCGACCAGATCCCGGCCCTTGCCTGCCCCACGCTGTGGCTGCGCGGCGCCGACAGCGTCATGGTCAAACAGCACGAGATGGAACGCGCCGTTTCCCTGGCCGGCGTCGATGCGAACCTCGTCGTCATTCCGGGCGCCGGGCACCTGCTTCCCCTGGAGCGACCCCACGAGGTGAGGCAGGCACTTCTGGCCTTCTTGGACTCACACAACTCCCTGTGATTTCGGGTCGGGGTGCTGGCGACCTCCGCGACCGTCCGACCTGCGCGACGCTCCGCACCGATCGCGGGTCGGGTGCAACTGTGTTGGACTCCCTGCAACGGCTGATGACGTCGCAACGGACTCCGGTCGCCGGGATCCGTCGAACGGCAGGAGCGAGGCATGAGCGACATCGAACTCACGAACAACGAGGCCGAGAAGTGATACGAGGCGCACCTCGAAGGCGAGCTGGCCGGCTTCGCCGAGTACCAGCTCACCGACGAACTCATCGTGTTCACCCACACCGAGGTAGACCCGAAGTTCGAGGGCAAGGGTGTCGGAGGCGCGCTCGCACGGTTCGCCCTCGACGACGTCCGCGACCAGGCCACCCGCAAGGTGTTGCCCATCTGCCCGTTCATCAAGGCCTGGATCGACCGGCACGCCGAGTACATCCCCCTCGTCTACGGAGCACGGCCCTCGACCGCGAAGGACTGAATCCCGCGCATCCGGGTCTCCGTGGCGGCCCGAGCAGGTAGGTCAGAATTCGACGCTGCCCGGTCGTCATCACGTCGACGGCGTCCACCGTCGGCATCGAGTTACTGTGCATCACATGCACACTGAAGGCGCCGACCGAGGTCTGAGGAGCCTGTGGGGGGTCGAATCCCCGGGGGCGCGGGGGCCCAAGAGGCGATGGAGCGTCCTCGACGTCCAGGCCGCGGCCGTGGATCTTGCCGACGAGCACGGGATCAGTGGCGTCACCCTGGCCAGCGTCGCCAAACGTCTCGACATGACGACGACCGCGATGTATCGCTACATCGACTCCAAGGACGTCCTCGAGAGGTTCATGACGGACGGGGCCCTCGGTGATCCGCCGCCGCTGCGTCGCCGCGGCTGGGAAGGGAAGTGCCGAGAGTGGTGCGGCAACATGTACGCGCGGTATGAGGCCCATCCGTGGCTCGCCGATCTGCGCCCCGCCGGCATGCCCTTGACGCCCAACGCCCTCGCCTGGATCGACGCCCTCGTGGCAGCCGTGGACGGTGTTCCGGGAGTCGACGGGATGCGCCTCGCGCTCGTCCTCGAGGCGCTCGTGCGGAGTTACGCCGCGATCCCCAGCGGCACGAACGACGCCGCGCCCGTTGGCAACTGGTTGGCAGCCCTACTCGAAGAGCGATTCCCGTGGCTCGAAGGCCGGGACTTCTCGGATCCCGCACGCGAGTTTCACCACGCGGTGGACCTGGTGCTGCTCGGTCTGACGGCGGCGCAAGACCGATGCGCGGACGGGGCTGTCGACCGGGACTCAGAGTCTTCGTCGGTCGAGTAGCGATCGGGTCCGGCCTGCCGTGCTGATCCTGCTGGCGCCTTGAGCGCCTGCTGAAGCCTTTACTGTGAATGTCAGTCACTGTTAGTCTCACAACCATGAACGACGTTCACGGTTATCGTCGCGCCTTGATCGTGGGCGCGGGTGTGGCGGGCCTGACCAGCGCATTGGTGCTGCGTCGGCAAGGCTGGAGTGTCGACGTCGTCGAGCAGGCCGAAGGGCTGCGCGACGGCGGTTACAAGGTGGACATCCGAGGAAGTGCCGTCGACGTGATCGACCGGCTGGGTCTGCTGGAGCCCGTCCGGGCCGCTGATTGTGGGGTGCGGGCCGGATCGGTCGTGGGCGCGGATGGCCGTGTGGTCGCCGCCATGAAGGGCGACACGCTCGGCGGCCGTGGCCGCGAGGATGTCGAGATCGAGCGGGGAGATCTCGTCCGCATCCTGGCCGACGCAGCGGGAGAGGCCAACTTCGGTCGACGTGTGGAATCGCTGTCGCAGAAGACGGATCGCGTGAAGGTCACATTCGCGGACGGCTCCGAGGGGCGCTATGACGTGGTGGTGGGAGCCGACGGGCTGCATTCTCGAATCCGGGGCCTGGCCGGAATCGACGGTGGTGTCTCGCCCCTGGCTTCGATGGGGTACGCCATCGCCGTCACCCAGATGCCCGACGCCATGGGGTTGGATCGGGAGGAGACGACTTTCGTTCGGCCCGGCGCCACCGTCATGACGTTTCGCACCGCCGTTCGGGAGGATGCCCGCGCCATGGTGCTCTTCTCGTTCGACGGGGAACTTCCCGAAGTGCATGAGCGGCGGGTCGCGCTGCTGCGCCGCGTCTTGCCGGACCCGGTGTGGCAGTTGCCACGAGTTCTCCAGGCCTTCGAGGATGCCCCGGGCTTCTACATGGACACCCTGACCCAGGTGAATCTGCCGGCATGGCACGAGGGGCGTGTGGTGCTGGTCGGCGACTCCGCGGGCTGCGCCTCCCCTGCCTCGGGGCAGGGCACGACCTTGGCGCTCCTCGGCGCCTACGTGACGATGACGCTCCTCGGCCGCCGACCCGATGACCCGGCGGCCGCGTTCACCGAAGCTCATGCGATGTTGACTCCGCTGGTCGAGACGAATCAGTCGCTCGGGAGAAGCAACATCACGCGGATGGTGCTGCCTCACCGCCGTGCCGTCGCAGCGACATTGTTCGCCCTCCGTGTGCTGCGGCTCCTCCGCATGGAGGATGCGGTGCTCGGCGTGGTCGCCAAGCGGCTGGACAAGGCGTCCCGGCTCTCGTTGCCCGCCGACGCCGCGTAGACGCCCGAGTCGGACACCGCGAGCGTCTGTCCGAACGCCGAACAGCGGCGAATCCGGCGGCTCCCTCTTGTGCGGAGGCGGTCCGCTCCGTACCTTACGTGGATCGCATTGAGAAACACGTGTGCGATATTCGAATCGTGGGCTGACGAGGGCGGCGGCGTACGAAACACCTGCGCGAGCGGCATCGCGCGCACGACCGCCCGCGAACAGCGAGGACAACGATGTCACGCAGCCAGATCCCCGACGACCGACCGGACGTCTACCACGACGAGAGCGGCGCGCCCCTCACGAGTCCCGAGGAGTACCGCCGCGTCGCCTACGCCACCATGGTCGGCACGACGATCGAGTGGTACGACTTCTTCATCTACGCCCAGATCGCCGCTCTGCTCTTCGGCAAACTCTTCTTCAGCGGCCTCGGCGAGCTCGGGCAGCTCACCTCACTGGCGACGATCGGCGTCAGCTTCTTCTTTCGCCCCCTCGGTGCCATCGTCATGGGCCACGTCGGCGACCGGTTCGGGCGACGGGCCGTGCTCGTCCTCACCCTCGGCCTCATGGGGGTCGCGACGACGCTCGTCGGCCTGTTGCCGACCGCGGCGTCGATCGGCGTCGCGGCCCCGATCCTGCTCATCATCCTGCGCTGCCTCCAGGGCCTCTCGGCCGGAGGCGAGTGGGGCGGTGCGGCGATGCTCGCCGTCGAGCACGCCCCGCGCGGAAAGCGTGGCCTCTTCGGCGCGTACCCGCAGGTGGGCGTGCCGTTGGGCATGATGCTCGCCACGATCATGATGGGCACCGTCAACGGCCTGCTCGGCAAGGAGGCCTTCGACGCCTGGGGCTGGCGGATCCCGTTCGTCTTCTCGATCGTCCTCGTGTTCATCGGCCAGTACGTGCGCTCCCGCGTCTCCGAATCGCCGGTCTTCGCCGAACTCGAGGAGGCCGCGGAACGCTCCAAGGCACCGCTCGGTGAGCTGTTGAGCCGCCACCCCAAGGAGGTGTTCACCGCCGCGGCGAGCTTTCTCGGCAACAACGCACTCGGCTACATGATCGTCGGCGGTTTCGTGCTCGCCTACGCGACGAAGGTGCACGGCCTGTCCCGCGACCACATGCTGAGGTGGGTCTTCGCTGCGGCGGTCGTGTGGCTCGTCTTCACGATCATCGGCGCGATCTGGAGCGATCGGATCGGACGCACGAAGGTCTACAAGATCGGTTACGTCCTCATGGCCGTGCTCATGCTTCCCCAGTTCTGGCTCATCGCAGGCGGGACCGAGCTCGGCACGGGCATCGGACTGCTGCTCATGGGCGTGCCCTCGGGGCTCACGTACGGGCCGCAGTCGGCGATGTTCGCCGAGATGTTCCCCGCGAAGATCCGCCTCTCGGGCGTCTCGCTCGCGTACGCCATCGGCGCCGTCTTCGGCGGGGCGTTCGCGCCCATGATCGCCCAGTACCTCACGACGACGTTCGGCACGGTCGTCGCCGTGGCGCCCTACCTGCTCGTGATGTCGCTCATCAGCCTGGGCTCGATCTTCCTCATCACGGACCGGACGAACGAGCCGCTGCACACGATGTCCGGTCACTGACCGATGGGCCCGGCCGGCGGAGGTCGTCACTCCGCCGGCCCGGCCCCGGTCACCCGGTTCGGGTCGTCAGCGCAGCTTGTCGTGGATGTCCTTCGCCGTCCGCACGAGCGTGGCTGCCAGTGCCTCGGTGTCGCGTTCGCCGACGAAGGTGACCGCGACGGCGGCGTCGAGCCGGTAGCCGCGCAGCGGAGCCGCGATCGAGCTCACGCCCTCGAGCACCTGCCCGGTCGAGAACGCCCAGCCTCGCTCGCGGGTCTCGACCACGTCCGAGTCGTCGTCGGCGGCCGGGAGCTGCAAGGCCCGCAGGGCGTGACCGGGAGCGCCGAGACGGACGTCGTGCCGCACGCCGATGCGCTGGGTGAACATGAAACCCGGGGCGGTCGGCTCGACGACGAGCATCACCACGGCCTCCCCGCCCTCGCGGACGACGACGAAGGCCGCGAGGTCGGTCGCGTCGGCGAGGCGCTGCAGGGGCGCGGTGGCGATCTGGGCGAGATCCCGCGTCAGGCCGCGGGACAGCTCGGCGAGCGCCAGGCCGGGGTGGTAGGCGTCGTGCTCGTCCCGCACCACGAGCCGGTGATCCTCGAGCGTGCGAAGCAACCGGTACACGATGGAACGATGCAGGCCGGAGGCGTCCGCGATGCGCGCGACGGTCATCGGGCGGCCGGCCTCGACGAGCAGTTCGAGGATCGTGAGGCCCCGATCGAGCGTCTGGGAACGGGCGGGTTTGGCCGGCATGGATCTCCTCGACGCCGTGGACGGGGGCCTTGTGCGGCTCCGCCGTCGCCAATAGAGTGAGCGCCCGAATCGAATATCGCACGCAGTGTTCGATAATAGAATCGCCCACCACCGTGGTCAACTCGACGCGGGAAACGGAGTGAACCCCATGGCCAAGCCCTTCGCCTCCTCGGCCGACCTCGGCGAGAAGAAGCGCACCCTCGAGCTGCTCGCGGACGGGGTGTACGCGCTGACCGCCGAGGGCGACCCCAACATCGGCGCCATCGAGGGGGAGGACTTCGTCGTCTGCTTCGAGGCGCTCGCGACCCCCGTCGCCGCGCAGGAGTGGATCGACCTGCTCCGCGAGCACACCGACAAGCCGATCACCCACCTCGTGCTCTCGCACTACCACGCGGTGCGCGTGCTGGGTGCCGCCGCGTACGGCGCCGAGCACGTCATCGCCCACGAGACGACGAAGAAGCTCATCGACGAGCGCGGCCAGGAGGACTGGGACAGCGAGTTCGGCCGCATGCCGCGCCTGTTCAAGGAGCCGGAGTCCATCCCAGGCCTGACGCACCCCACCGAGACGTTCTCGGGCCGTCACGTCATCGACCTCGGTGGCGACCGCGGGAACCTCGTGCTGGAGTACTGCGGCCGCGGCCACACCGCGGGCGACATCGTCGCCTGGGTCGAGAAGCCGAAGGTGCTCTTCGCGGGAGACCTCGTCGAGGCCGAGGCCGCGCTCTACACCGGCGACGCGTTCCACTGGGACTGGTCGGGAGCGACGCTCGACCGCCTCAAGGACTACGGCGCCGAGTTCCTCATCGGCGGCCGCGGCGGCGTCACGCGGGGGCGCGAGGCCGTCGACGGCGCCATCGAGCAGACCCGCGAGTTCATCAGGGTCATGATCCGCGAGGTCGAGGCCGTCCACGCGCGTGGCGGCACCCTCAAGGAGGCCTTCGACGCGACCCACACGGCGCTGGCTCCCCAGTTCGGTCACTGGCCGATCTTCGAGCACTGCCTGCCGTTCGACGTGCAGCGCGTCTGGGACGAGCTCGACGGCGTCGACTGGCCGCGCGTGTGGACGGCCGAGCGCGACCGCGAGGTCTGGGACCAGCTCCAGAACTGATCGATCCCGACTCCCACCGCGGAAGGACAACGACGTCATGACGCACCACCTCGGCCCGGTCCTCGTGATCGGCAACGGCCCCGTCGGCCAGACCGCCGCGCTGCTCCTCGCCGCCTGGGAGGTGCCCGTCGTCCTGCTCGACGCGCGCCCCGAGCGAGACCCGATCGGCAGCAAGGCCATCTGCCAGCAGCGCGACGTCCTCGACATCTGGGAGCACGTCGGCGTGGGTGCCCAGATCGCCGCCGAGGGCCTGACCTGGACCGAGGCGGTGACGCTCTACCGCGACAGCGAACTGTTCCGGCAGGGCTTCGTCGACCGGGGCGAGTCCCCGTTCCCACCGTTCGTCAACATCAGCCAGGCCCGCACCGAGAAGCTGCTCGACGAGAAGATCGCGGCCCACCCGCTCATCGACGTGCGCTGGGGGCACCGGGTCGTCGGCCTGGAGCAGGACGACGACGGGGTCACGGTGTCGTGCGAACTCGCGCCCGGGGTGGAGGGGCAGGGTGGCGTGGCCGAGGTGCGCGGCTCCTACGCCGTCGTCTGTTCGGGGGCGCGATCGGAGGCGTTGCGCACCTGCCTCGGGCTGACGTTCGAGGGAAAGACGTTCACCGACCAGTTCCTCATCTGCGACATCCGCACCGACCTGCCCGACTGGGCCTTCGAACGCCGGTTCTACTTCGACCCCGAGTGGAACCCGGGCCGGCAGGTGCTCATCCACCCGTGCCCCGACTCGACGTTCCGCATCGACTGGCAGGTGCCGCCGGAGTACGACCTGTCGGTCGAAGAGGCCTCCGGCGCCCTGGACGAACGGATCCGCCACGTCATCGGCGACCGCGACTACGAGATCGTCTGGAAGAGCCTGTACCGGTTCCATTCGCGGCAGGTGGACCGCATGCGCATCGGGCGCGTGCTGCTCGCCGGGGACGCGGCGCACCTCGTGTCGCCCTTCGGTGCGCGGGGGCTCAACTCCGGGGTGCCGGACGCCGAGAACGCGGCCTGGAAGCTCGCGTTCGTCGTGCGCGGCTGGGCGGGTGAGGAGCTGCTCGACAGCTATCACGACGAGCGGCACGCCGCGGCGGCCGAGAACATCGAGGTCACGACGGCGACGATGCGCTTCCTCGTGCCGCAGAACGAACAGGAGTGGTGCGAGCGCCGCGAGATCCTCGAGGCCGCCGGCTCGCAGGACTCGGCCCGTGCTCGGGTCGACTCCGGGCGACTGGCCGAGCCATTCTGGTACGTCGACTCGCCGCTGACGACGGCCTGCGGCACGCGACCCTTCGGTGGCCGCCCGCCGCGGGGCGAGGCGCCGGCGGTGTGCCCGGGTGTACTCGTGCCCGACGTCCAGGTGACGGTCGACGGAGCGTCGGTACGGCTGCGCGAGTTGGCTCGCAGCGGCGTGACCGTGCTCTGCGGCGAGGGCGTCGACCCGGCCGCGGTACGAGAGGCGCTCGGCGCGGCCACCGAAGCTGGGATGCCGCTCGGCGTCCACGCTCTCGCCGACGTCGACCCGCGCGGCGCCGTCGCCGCTGCGCTCGAGGCGCGCCCCGGCGAGGTGTTCGTACTGCGTCCCGACGCGCACCTCGCCGCCGTCCTCGACTCCGTGGAGTTGTTGGCTCCCACCCTCGCTCGCCTGCTTCCCGCCGCGTGATCGGCGGCGACGCCGTCGGTGCAGGGCCCTGCCCTCACCCTGCCAGGGCGACGCTGCGGTGTCAGGACTCGGCACCATCTCGTCGCCTCGTTCATCCGCCGGTCTCACCGCGCGGCAGGGCGACCGTCTCGTGTGCGGCCCTGCGCCGCTGATCGCTCCCAGCCTGAGGCGCGCATCGCGACGAAGACGAACGCCTCAGCTCCGCCGTCGTGGTCCGAGATCGTCGCGATCGGCGACGAGTTTGTCGAGCAGGGCGATGAGCGTCTTCTGTTCCTGGCGCGACAGCGCTCCGGCCCAGGCGATCTCGCGCTCGTGCTGAATGCGGAACGTTGCGGCGATCTCGTCGGTGCCGGCGGGTGTCAGGGAAAGCCGCACGGCGCGGCCGTCGTCGGGGTCGCGCTCGCGGTGCACGACGCCGTCGGCGACGAGCGGCCCGACGAGGTTCGACAGCGCGGCCCGGCTGAGCCCCGCGAGCTCGGCGGCCTTCTTCGCCTCGAGTGGCCCGGCGAGCCAGAGCACGTAGAGGATCCGGAACGCCGACCACGCACGCCCTCGTGGTCGGTGCACGCTCGCCTCGAGGTCGTAGGTGACGATCCCGGAGGCCCGGTTGAGCTTGAGGAGCAACTCGGTGGCCAGGACGTCCTGGTAGCCGTGTTCCTGGGCGAGGCGTTCGCGTGCCCGGGCGACGAACGACCAGAAGGTGGTCTCCTGCGCCGCTCGTCGATTCATCGGATTACCCCCTGGTCTCTCGCCGTCGTCCTCGCTATGGTTCCGATAGTACATCTGTGAACTAATACGGCGAGAGGGCCGACATGGCGTACTACCGCAACATCGGGCACGTGCCGCCGAAGCGGCACACGCAGCACCGCGACCCCGAGGGCAACCTCTACTACGAGGAGTTGATGGGCGAGGAGGGCTTCTCCTCCGACTCGTCGCTGCTCTACCACCGCGGCATCCCGTCGGCCGTGGTCGACTACCGCGAGTGGGAGGTCGGCGACATGTCGCTGACGCCGAACCACCCGCTCAAGCCACTCCACTTCAAGCTGCACGACCTGTTCCCGGCCGGCTCCGAGAAGGGTGTCGACGCCGTACGTGGTCGCCGGCTCGTGCTCGGCAACGCCGACGTGCGGCTCACCTACGTGGCCGCGGATCAAAGGAGCCCCTGGTACCGCAACGCCATCGGCGACGAACTCGTCTACGTCGAGCGCGGGAACGCCCGGCTCGAGACGGTGTTCGGCGCCTTCGAGGTCCGCGAGGGCCACTACGCCGTCATCCCGCGGGCGACGACGCACCGCTGGATCCCGGTCGTCGAGGGTGACGAGGGCTACGTCGAGCCGCTGCGCCTGTACTTCGTCGAGGCGAACAGCCACGTCACGCCGCCGAAGCGCTACCTGAGCAAGTACGGCCAGCTCCTCGAACACAGCCCGTTCTGCGAGCGTGACTACGTCGTGCCGACCGAGCCGCTGCTCGCCGAGGACGTCGGGGAGGACCCGGCCGCGCCGACGGAGGTGTACGTCAAGCACCGCGGTCACGGCTCCGGCGGCGTGGGCGGCACGGTCCACGTCCAGGCGCACCACCCGCTCGACGTCGTCGGGTGGGACGGCTGCCTCTACCCGTTCCTCATGCACATCGACGACTACGAGCCGCTCACCGGCCGGGTGCACCAGCCCCCGCCCACGCACCAGGTGTGGGAGGGGCACAACTTCGTCGTCTGCAACTTCGTGCCCCGCAAGGTCGACTACCACCCGCTGTCGATCCCGGTGCCCTACTACCACTCCAACGTCGACTCCGACGAGGTCATGTTCTACACGGCCGGCGACTACGAGGCCCGCAAGGGCAGCGGTATCGGGCGCGGCTCGATCTCGCTGCACCCGGGCGGCCACGCCCACGGCCCACAGCCGGGGGCGATGGAGGCGAGCCTCGGCGCCGAGTACTTCGACGAGACGGCGGTCATGGTCGACACGTTCCGGCCCCTGGACCTGGGGGAGGGCGCGTTCGCCTCCGACGACGGGGTCTACCCGTGGTCGTGGGTCGGCGGTCCCGCCGATGCGAAGGGTGAGGGCGCATGACGGCGATCCCGGAGCTGTTCCGCGGCCTGTGCGACGACGCCGCGATCTTCCCGCCCGGCAACAAGCCGCTCGATCGCGCCGTCCCCGACCACCGCACGCACGTGCGCAGCGCCCACGGCGCGCTCGTCGGGCCGTTCGTGCTCGGTGCGGTGAAGCTCATCGAGCTGCCTCCGCTCATGCAGGGCATGGCGCAGCGATCGTTCGAGCTGTCGGTGACGGTGCCGGCGCCCGATGGAGTGCAGGCGGTCGTCACGACGGTCGCGCTGCTGCCGCCCGCGGTACTGCGCGCCCTGGAGGTGGCGGTGCCGCAGGACATGGCCGCCGCGGAGGTCGTCCCTGCTCTCGACACCGCGCTCGCCGGCATGGACGTCGCCGGGGGCGGGCTCGACGTCTACGTCGAGGTGCCCCGTGACGGCCGGCGCCGGGAACTCCTGGCCCGGCTCGCGGAATCGCCGTACCGCGCCAAGTTCCGCACCGGCGGCGTGGAGGCGCATCTCTATCCCGACGAGGCCGAGCTGGCCGAGGCGATCGTCGCGTGTGTTCGGGCGGGACTGCCGTTCAAGGCGACGGCCGGCCTGCACCACGCAGTGCGCAACACCGATCCGGAGACCGGCTTCGAACAACACGGCGTCGTCAACATGCTCGTCGCGACGGCCGCCGCTCGCTCCGGTGCCGAGGCGGACGAGGTGGCGCAGATCCTCGCCGAGCGCGACGGCGCCTCCCTCGCGGAGCGACTTCGTTCGCTGGACGCGGAGGCGGCCCGCGGGGTGCGCGAATCGTTCCGCTCGTACGGCACGTGCAGCATCTCCGAACCGCTCGAAGAGCTCACCGAACTCGGTCTCCTGAACCGCGACACGGCGACGCGAGAGAAGGGTGCGTGACCAGCGTGCACCCCACCGGCGGGGACTCGCTCGCCGATCTGCCCGGCGGTGTGTCACGCCGGCGCACCTACGACTCCCGGGGTTGACCGACGGTCTCACGCGATTGACGAACGGCGCGGGTCCGGAGGCGTGAGGGCGTCGCCTGAGGCACATCGCAGTTCCAGGGGGCGGGTGCGAACCGGCGGCCGTGCCCAGGTCGTCGTGCTGTCGCCGCGTGGTCAGGCAGCGTCGTGGAAGACCAGCCCGAGTGTGTACCGCCGGCCCGACCGGATCGTGGAGACGCCGTGCCGGATCGGTGCGGCCGACCAGCTGCGCCGGGAGGGCACGGGGCGCTCGCGCGTGGTGAACACGTAGCCGTGGCAGTGGGGCAGGAGCGTGGCGGTTCCTCGGGCCTGGGCTCGCGGCCGTTGCTCCACCAGCAAGAACTCGCCGCCGGTGTGGTCGACGCCGGGCGTGCTGAGGTTGATGACGACCTGCAGGGGAAAGACGAGGTCACCGTAGAGGTCACGGTGCAGCGCGTTCCAGTCCCCGGCCTCATACCGCAACAGGATGGCGGTGGACTTGGTCTGTCCCGCGGCGTGGCACATCTCCAGCCACTCCTCGAGGGTGTCGGGCCACAGCGGTTCGCGGCCGAGGCGGGTCCACCAGTCCCGGGCGATGGGCAGGAGGCGTGGGTACAGCGCGCGCTTGAGCTCCGCCACGGTCGCGGGCAGGGGCTCGGCGAAGTAGCGGTACTCACCCGACCCGAAGCGGTGCCGGGACATGTCGACTGCGCTGCGGAACAACTCGTCGCGGTCGTAGAGGCCCCGCAGGTCCGCGGCCTCGGCGGGTTCGATGAGCTGCGGGAGCAGCGCCCCGCCATAGCGATCCAGCTCCTCGGCGACCGCCGACCAGTCGCAGTCGGCCACGCGGTCTCGTGTCATCACCCTGACCCCTCCGTCGCAGGAAGCGTGTGACATTCCTCCATGACCCCATCGTCACTCGGTGAGGCCGGGGTGGCCAGGTGGTCGTCTCAGCCGTCGTCGTGGCACTCCACCACCCACCGTGCGGTTTCCCGCCGGGCACTTCCATACCCCCGAGGAATTGGAGGAGGAAATGGTCGAGACGGGACTGCTCGACGTCCGTGTCGTAGGCCTGGAAGGACCTGCGGGTCTCGCGCTCGAGACGACTCGCGACATCGCTCCGAGGGATTCGCTGCCGCGGCCCGCCTGGCAGCCACCTTCGAAGCGGCGCCCATGGTCAGGAATTTCAGCTGTCACCTGCTGGGCAGCGGTCGGGTCTGGTGATCATCCGGCCACTTACACCGTTAGAGCGACAGACCCTCACCTGCCCAACCGTGCACGGGTTCCACAGGAGATCGACAACTTCTGGTGGCGCGGGTCTATGGCTGTGCCGTGTGGCCTCCGGCAGGGATGAGGCCCATACGGGTCGCCAGTTGCGGGACGAGGGTGTTCAGGATCGCCGGTGGCGGCGTGCGCGTGACGGCGCTCAGGGTGAACCGCATGGGTGACGGCGCAGGGGTGAGGCTCTCCTCCGGTGTGCGGTAGAGCTGCGCGATGCACCTGGCCAGGAGGGTTGGTTGGCCGCTGCTGCGGGCGGTGAGAACGGCGACCTCGCCGCGCACAACCGCCTCCTGGCGAACGACCCCGCGCCGGGGCCGAGCCGCCGCGCGGCCTTCGCCGCGGATCAGATCGCCGAAGGGGGAGCCTCGGCGGTCGGCATGCTCGTCGGCGGAGCGATCATCGGGTGGGCCGGTGTCCCGGCCACGTTGAGTGGTGCCGGGCTGCTGGTCATCCCGGTCACTCTGACCACGATCGGTCTCCGCCCGGTGGTCGGACGGGGGGCGTCGCGAGACTCGTTGAGCCTCGTCTCGCCGGTCCTTGCCGCGGCCGGGCGTGAGCCGTCGAAGCAGCATCGACGGTGAGGAACATCAGCTGATATCTGCCGGACAGCGACCGTGCGGGCCGCGATCGAGCAGGTGGGTCAGCTCTTGGTGAAGACGCGACCTCAGCCCCGTTCCGTCGCCTCGATCCAGTTCGAGAACTTGCAGGCGAGGTGCCACTCGTGACCGGGGATCGTCGGTCCGGGGGACCGGAAACTCGACGTTCAGTCGTGCGTGGAAGCCGTCGCCGAGGTCCCAGAATTGGTGGCGGACTCCGCCGACGTGGGTGCAGCGCGCATGTTGATCCGCCAGGCTGGGACGGAGGAGAAGCCACGGAGAACCCGCCACCCCGAAGGGAGCCCGTCATGCGCATCCGCCGCTCACAGGGAGCCGATCGCACCGCACCTTCTGCCTCGGCGAGGTGCACGACGGCGGAGGCGCTGGATCGGTTCGACTCCCTGCCCGCGGTCACGATTCCCGAGATGCGGGGGTCGTGGCGCGGCGCCGGCTACCCCACGGGTCACCGATTCGACGGACTGCTGGAACGCGCGGGATGGCACGGCAAGCGGTTCGATGACGCCGACGACGCCGAGGCCCTCGTGATGGACGGCAGGAACGGGACGTATGCGCTCGACCCGCGGTTCGTCCCCATGGGTCTGGTGCTGCGCATCGCTCCGCTCGCCAAGAACCCCCTGGCGGCACGCGTGCTTCGAGGCATCCTCCCCCTGCTGCGCACACCCCGCCCCACGGCACGACTGCGCATGACCGAGCACCGGGGCGTGGCGACGGCGACCATGACGTACGACACCCAGCCGATCGATGATCACTTTCGCCGGATCGACGACGACACGCTCCTCGGCGTCATGGACATGCGCGGGATGACGCAACCCTTCTTCTTCGTCCTCCGCCGATCGAATCCGGGGTGACGAACCGGGTCACGCGTCGATACGGAACCGGCTGAGGACCTGCTCGACCTCTTCGCTGATGCGGTCCGCGTTGAGCGTCGCAGCCGCTGCCGCTGCCGACGTCTCGGCGGCGGCCTGTGAGGACGCGAGCAGTTCGTTCGAGCTCTGCGAGATCGAGTCCACGCCGGCCGAGGCATCGCTGACGTTGCGCGTGATCTCGGCGGTGGTAGCGGACTGCTCCTCGACGGCCGACGCGATCGTCGTCTGGTGGGCGTTGACCTGGCTGATGACCTGCCGGATGCCCTCGATGGCGAGAACGGCGGTCTCGGCCTCCTGCTGGATCCTCGCCACCTGACCGGAGATGTCCTCGGTCGCAGAGCCCGTCTGCTCGGCGAGCTCCTTGACCTCGCCGGCGACGACCGCGAACCCCTTGCCCGCCTCACCCGCGCGAGCCGCCTCGATCGTGGCGTTGAGCGCCAGCAGGTTGGTCTGCTCGGCGATGCTCGAGATGAGCTTGACGACGGTGCCGATCTCCTCCGAGCTCTCTCCCAGACATGCGACCTGCGAGTTCGTCGACTCGGTCTGCGCCACCGCCTGGCCGCCGACGCTCGCGGCCTCCGACGCACTGGTGGCGATCTCGCGGATCGAGGCCGTCATCTCCTCCGAGCCGGAGGCGACGACCGTGATGTTGTCGGAGACCTCGGCGGCCCGCGACTGCACGACCTGGGCGCGCTTCAACAGCTCCTCGACCCTCTCGCCGCTGGTCGTGGCCGCCTTACGGCCGGACGCGACGGCCTCACGCAGCCGCCGAGAGGCGTCGCGCACATGGCCGAGTGCCTCGCTGATCTGGTCGAGCGTGACGTTGAGCCGGCGCGCGAGACCCTGCACGGTCGAGTCGCCGGTCATGGGGGCACGCACCGAGAAGTCACCCTCGCCCACCTGGTCGAGCACGTCGCTGATCTGCTGGATCGGCCGGGTGACGGAGGCGGCGATGAGGCGGGACACGACCACGGCCGCGATCAGGCCCAGAAGGAGGACGACGAGGCCGACGATGAGGCCCAGGCGCTGACCCTCGGCCTTGACGGTGGCCAGTGCGGAGGTGTCCTTGGCGAGGATCAGCACCGCGACCGGGGTGCCGTCGGCACTGGCGATGGGCTGGTACATGACGTGCGTGGGCACTCCGTCGACCGTCTCGTCGAGATGCTCCGCGTTGCCCTTCATGGCCTCGGCGACGGCCGCGTCGTCGACCTTGAGCGACGGCGGCCGTGCCGAGGCGATGGCCTCGGCGGGGGCATCCTTGGCCGCGCCCTGCGGCGGGCCGTACAGCGCCACGGGCGACTTCATCTGAGCGGTGAGGCGCTTGACGAACCCTTCGCCGAGGTTGAGGCCGAACTCGACGGTGCCGATGTGCTTGCCCGCCTCGGTGACCGGTGCGACGGCCCGAACGCCGAGGCCGGCCACGCCACCCTCGGTGCCGCCGACGAGCTTCTTCGACTGGTTGTCCTCGACGACGATCTTGCGGAAGCCCGACAGGTCGTCTCCGAACTTCTCCGGCTTGTGCACGCGCAGGAACGAGTGCGCATCAGGAGTGTGGTACTGCATCTGAGAGACGCCGAACTCCTTCTTGAGACGCGCGAACCCGGGAGCCGAGATCTTCAGCAGCGCCTCACGGTCACCCTTGGCGAAGGCCGCACGAGCGGCCGCGTTCTCACTCGCCTGCAACGCCAGCATCGAGGCGGTCTCGCTCTGGGTCTCGAGATCCTGGGTCACCCACGACTGGAGCATCGCGCTGATCTCCGCCTCCGCCTCCTCGGTGACACGCTCCGCGACGGCCGAACTCGTGACAAGACCCGCGACGACACTGGCCACGACGAGCGCCACCGACAACGCCATGATCTTGATGAGGACTCCTTGGCGGAGCCAGGTGGGTGCTGCGGGCATGGTTCAGTCCTAGTTGTCGAAGTGAATCTCGGCTGCGTCATCGACACCGGATGCCGGTGTCTGAACGAACCGGCCTGCTGTGCTCGATAAACCGATCGCCTCGACGGCCTGCAGCTCAGCCCTGCTCAGGGGTACGTCCCGCGTCGACTCCCGCCGGGTCGCGGTCGTACCGTGCCGGGGGCGAGCAGTCGCCACTGCACGCACTGCGACCAGCACATTCACTCGACCGGATTCATCCATGAGGGATTCACCCATGAGCACGCCCACGGCGGAGACCGTCTTCACGTTTGCTCTGCGCGCCGGAGATCTCATGGTGCGCAACGGCTCTCCGAGCGCCAACGTCACCAGCGTCCTGCTCGCGATCACCCGGGCGATGGGCTACCCGGGCGCCACCGCGACCGTGACGATGGGGGAGCTCGGCCTCAGCCTCACCCGGCCCGACTCCGTTCCGATCACACAGGTGCACAGCGTCGGGGCCGCCACCTTCAACCTCGAGGCGGTCACGCAGACCGAGCAGGTCGTCAAGGCCGTCATCATGCGAGACCTGCCCATCGAGGACGGTCTGGCGAGTCTCGAGGCCATCGGGAGCACACGACTCGGCCACACCCCACCCATCGAACTCGCGGGCTGGGGACTGATGAGCGCGGGCTTCGCCTGGCTTCTCGGTGGCCACCTCACCGCGTGCGTGCTGGCCTCGATCACGTCGGTCGTCATCGAGCTCCTCGCCGCCCGGCTCGCCCGCGCCGAACTGCCCGGGTTCTTCAGTCACGTCCTCGCCGGCGCGGCCGCGGTGGCGGCGGCCGTCGTCACCCAACTCCTGTCGCCCGGTCAGATGCCGGGCCTCGTCATCACCGCCGCCCTCGTCAGCAGGTTGGCGGGTGCCGCCACCTTCGGCGCCGCTCAGGACCTGCTCACCGGCTGGTACATCACCGCCGCGGGTCGGATTCTCGAGCTCGCGCTCAACACCGCCGGGCAGGTCGTCGGCGTGATCCTCATGGCCAACCTCGCCAACCGGCTCGACGTCGGACTCAACATCGAGAGGCTGCCCGACGGTTCTCCCGGCCTGGTGCACGCCACCACCGCCGCCGTCGTCATCTCGGTCGGGTTCTGCATCGCCAGTCAGTTGCGGTGGCGCCGCATCCCCGCCGTGATCGTCCTCACCTCGATCGTCTACCCCATCTATCAGGGCGCTCAGATCGCCGACTTCAGCCGCCTCGTCGCCGCCGCGGCCGCCGCCACCACGCTCGGTGCGATCACGGTGCTCGTCGCCCCCTTCACCCGGATCCCGTCCGCGGGCGCACTCGGTGTCGTGCTCGCGCCGCTGCTGCCGGGGATGCTCGTCTACATCGGGTTCGTCTCGATCGCCCTGGATCGCGACGGCGCCTCCGACTCGTTCCTACAGGCCGCGGGCGTGGCCCTGTCCACCGGCGCGGGAGCCGTGCTCGGCCAGTACCTCGCCGCGCAGATCCTCGCGCATCTGCGCACTCCGGAGATCCGTGGTCGCCGTCTTGCCGGCCCCGACGTCGACGACGCCGTGATGACCGCCCGCTGGCTCAGCGCCCCCACCTTTCGGCGGCCCTACGTCACCGACGCACTGGTCACCGAGACGGCGGCCGAGGAGACCTGACGGGTGGATCCCGGCCCCCCGCACGCACCCTCGCGGTGTGTGGTTCTGCGAGCGCCCTCTGCTCCCGGCCTTGCCTCCGTCGACGCCGCGCAGCTCGTCGCTGAGGTCGGCGAGCTACTTGCCACCCCGACCAGGTCGACATAGCGTCCGCGCCGCATGCGGCGCGTGAGGTCGTCCGCGATGTCGCGCAACAAAGACCGGTCACTCCGAAGGCCGTGTGCGGGCGCAGCCCTGTGACCAGCGGCGATGCGGGACGGGGTCGGCGGCATCGACGCGGTGACCGGTCTTTGTTGCGCGAACTTTCCCACGCCCTCGCGCGCGACCGCTTCCACAGCGCCGAGACAGCCGTAGTTTCCGGGCGTGGACGGGCCGGAACGCCGAGTTTGCCGGGTATGTCGGAGTAGCGGGGGAGACCGGCGGGCTCATGCCGAGCTCCGGATCGCGTCAGTCGTCGTCGATCTCCTCGTCGGCGAGGGCCTTGGCAGCGAGGCGTTCCTCCGTCGCGACCTCCCAGACCTCCTTCGCGGCGGTGGCGTTGAGGACGAGGATGACGATGCCGAGGACGATGTCGGGCCAGCCACTGGCGGTCCAGGCGGTGACGAACGCCATCGCGATGATCGTGAGGTTGACGAGTACGTCGTTGCGGGCAGAGAGGAACGCGGCGGCGGTGAGCGAGCCGCCGTGGGCGCGAATGCGTGAGAGCACGAGTGCGCAGATCGCGTTGACGAGCATGGCTCCGCCCGCCGTGACGACGAGGGAGAGGACGTCGGGGGGCTCGGGGTTCTGCGCACGCACGAACGCCATCCACGCCGCGGCGACCGAGGGCACGAGGATGATCGCCGCCATGACCCGGCCGGCGAGGGCGCGGCGCGCGAGCGGCCAGCCCAGCGCCACGAAGATCAGCAGGTTGACGGCGGTGTCCTCGAGAAAGTCGACGGAGTCGGCGAACAGCGCCACCGAGCCGATCGCAAGTGCGACGACGACCTGCACCCAGAAGTAGCCGAAGTTGAGCCCCGCCGCGATCGCCACCGCCCGTCGGACGGCGCGGGGTTCGAAGATCGGGTTGTCGTCGGGGTCGGTCATCATGGAGATCCGTTCATGAGGCAGTCCGTCGTGCACACGTGAGCATTGCCGTGCGCACGCCGGCGGCGACGAGGAGGCGCGGCAGATGAACACCGAGGATCCGACGGCCGGTCACGTGGAGCAGGGCGCCGATGCCGGGGGCGAGGAAGGTGTCGCCACGTTCGTCGACGACCTCTTCACCGCCGCGCACTCGCGCGGAGGCAGGCCAGGGGCGCGGGCGGTGCTCGACACGGGTGACGCGAAGGTCGTCACCTTCGACTTCGCCGCCGGTGACGTCCTCCCGGAGCATGCGGCGCGCCACCCCGTGATCATCCAGGTGCTGCGCGGCTCGGTGGAGTTCACCGTGCAGAACCGAGCACTCGTCCTCGAACCGGGCCGGCTCGTCCACCTCACCCCGATGCTGCGGCACGCCGTGCGGGCGACCGAGCCGGCGACGCTCACCGTGACGATGCTCCTGCCGCCCCGCGCGTAGGGGCGCGGCGCGCTCCGCGTGAACCCCGAACCGCGGTCGGGCGTTCCCCGCCGAATCCGACGACCCGGCCCCTGCCCAACGCACCCGTGGAGCGCGTACTGTGATCTGAATCTCACGACGTCGCTCAGGATGGTGGAACATGTCGGCATCGATGGGGGCTCAGGCCCGGCCAGACCAGCGCATCGTCGCCCGTGACGAGCGGGAGTTGCTCGACGCCGTTCGTGAGGTCGACGCCTCCGGTGCGCCGTTGCGCGTCGTCGACGCCGTCGACTCCCCGGAGGTCGCCGACTTCGAGGGCTGCGTGGTGCAGGTGGCCACCCACGGCATCACGGTCGACGAGAGTGGTTGTGACGACGACGATCTCGCGTTCTGCGGTGGGGTGCTCGTCACGGTCGCGGCCGGCGAGGAGTGGGATTCGTTCGTCGCCACGGCGGTCGAGCGCGGATGGGTCGGGATCGAGCGGCTGGCGGGCTTCGCCGGCACGGTCGGCGCGGCCACCGTCGCGAACCTGCACGGGTTCGGGCAGAGCGTCGGCGACACCGTCGCCGCCGTGCGCACGTGGGATCGGGTGCGCGGCACCGCCCGCAGGCTCGCGATGATCGACTGCGACTTCGGTGAGGACGGCTCCCGGTTCCTGCGCCAGCGCATGCCCGACGGTTCCGGCCGGTACGTGGTGCTCGACGTCTCGTTCCTGCTGCGGCAGGGCGACCTCACCGACCCCGTCACCGACCCGGAGCTCGCACGTCTCGCCGGCATCGAGGTCGGCGAACGCATGTCGTTGACCGCCGCGTCCGACCTCGCTCGAGAGCACCGGTCGAACTCCTCCGCCGCTTGACCCGCGCGGCTCCGTCCGCACGACGTGGCTCGGCGGTCGAAACCGCCTCAGGCCGCTCGGGCCAGGGCGGCGTAGCGGCCGCGGTTGTCGAGCAACTCTGCGGGAGCACCGTATTCGACGACCAGGCCGTGGTCGAGGACCGCGATCTCGTCGGCACCGGCCACCGTGGAGAGCCGGTGGGCGACGGTGATGGTGGTGCGACCGTGGCTGAGGCGGTCGAGGGCCTCCTGCAGCGCGTGTTCGGTCTGGGTGTCGAGGGCCGAGGTCGCCTCGTCGAGCACGAGCACCCGCGGGTCGCGCAGCACCGTGCGGGCGACCGCGAGGCGCTGCTGCTCACCACCGGAGAAGCGATGGCCGCGGGCACCGACGACGGTGTCGAGTCCGTCCGGCAGGCCGGCGACGTGGTCGGCGATCTGGGCCGTGGCGAGGGCTGCCCAGAGTTCGGCGTGGGTGGCCTGCGGGCGTGCGAGCAGGAGATTGTCGCGGATCGAGGCGTGCACGAGGTAGGTCTCCTGGGAGACCACGCCGACGATCGAGGCGAGGTCGGTGGGTGCGATGTCGCGCACGTCGATGCCGTCGATCGTCACCCGGCCGCGACTCGGGTCGGCCAGGCGGGAGACCAGTGAGGCGAGCGTGGACTTGCCCGAGCCCGTGGGGCCGACGAGCGCGAGCGAACCGCCCGCGGGGACCGCGAGGTTCACGCCCGAGAGGGCGTCGGTCTCGCTGCCCTCGTACCGGAACGAGACGTCCTCGAACGCCACGTCACCGCGAATGCGGGCGGGATCGAGACGCACCGGATGCTGCGGCGCGGGGACGTCCGGGACGAGGTCGAGATACTCGAACACGCGCGAGAACAGGGCCATCGACGAGACGACCTGGGCGCCGACGTTGAGCAGCCCGAGCAGCGGCCGGAACAGGGTGGCCTGCAGGGTCGTGAAGGCGATGAGGGTGCCGATGGTCATTCCGCCGGACGTGGCGGGCAACCCGGCCACGAGGTAGATGAGCGCCGGGATCGTCGCGACGATGATCTGCATCGTGGCCATGCGCCAGCGACCGGCGAGGCTCGAGCGCATCTCGAGGTCGATGAGCCGCTGCGACGTCGCGGTGAACCGATCGGCGGTGCGGCCCGACGTGCCGAGCGTCTTGGTCAGGCGCACGCCGCTGACCGAGAGCCCCTCCTCGATCTGCGTGGCGAGATCTGCGAGAGCGGCCTGTTGTTCGGCGGTGATCCGTCGGCGAAGCAGAGCGACGCGACGGGTCAGCCAGATCGCGGGTGGCATGACGAGCAGCGACAACAGGGAGAGACGCCACGACAGCGCGACCATCGCGACGGCGGTGGCGACCGTGGTCGTGAGGTTGGTCGCGATCGAGGTCGCGGTGGTCGTGACGACGCCCTGCATCCCGTTGATGTCGTTGGTGATGCGCGACTGCACCTCACCGGTGCGGGTGCGCGTGAAGAACGCGAGCGATTGACGCTGCAGGTGGGCGAACACCGCCGTGCGAAGGTCGTGCATGACGTGTTGGCCGATGCTGCTCGAGATCCACGTCTGCAGCACACCGAACAACGACGTCACCACGGCGACGGCGATCATCGCGACGACGACGAGGACGAGCAGACGCACGTCCTGGCGCGGGATGGCCGAGTCGACGACCTCGCGCACGAGGAACGGCTGGGCCAGGGAGATGAGGGACGTCGCGACGATGAGCGTGACGACGACGCCGAGCCGAAGACGGTAGGGCGCGAAGAGACGCGCGAGACGGCGTAGGGGCACGGGGGCGGCGGCGAGTTGGGCGCGGTCGCGCGGATCGATCCGCTGGGCTCGTCCGCCTCCGGTGCCGCGCGTCCCGGTGGGTGCGGGGGTGGTGACTGTCATGCGCAGCACCCCTTCCTGGTTGATGTGGTTACCTCACAATGAGGTGAACACCAGGAGAGCCGGTACTGTTCCCTCATGCCCCCGACACCGCTCAGCCCCGGTCAAACCCCCGAGGGGGCCGCGCTCGCCGATCGCGTACTGGCCGTGAGCCGGCGGCTGCGCCGCGGTTGGCTCGCCGCGCTCGAGCCGTGGGGCATCACGCCCCACCATGCGCGGGCGCTGCGGATCATCGTGCGGGAGAACGGAGTCCGCATCGGCGCGCTCGCCGACATCCTGCACGTGGCCCCGCGCTCGGCCACCGATGTCGTCGACGCGCTCGAGGCCGACGGGCGGGTGCGTCGTGAGCCCGACCCGGGTGACCGCCGCGCGACGATCGTCGTCGCCACCGAGGCCGGGCACGAGCTCGCGGCCGTCGCCGAGCGGGCGCGTGCCGATCATGCGAGCGAGGTGTTCGGCGCGCTGAGCGACCCTGACCGCGCCGAACTCGGTCGGCTTCTCGACCTGCTGCTGGAGTCCTGAACGCGACACCGAGCGGGCGGTGCCCCCTCGGGCCTCAGCGTCCGCCCGCAGCCTCGCCGGCCGTGTCGCCTCGGTCGTAGTGGACGCCGAGCCGGGCCTCCATCTCCTCCAGCGGCACGCCCTTGGTCTCGGGCATGACCTTGAGTACCCAGACGAGCTGGCCGACCATGAACACGAAGAAGATCGAGAACGCGACACCGCCACCGAGGGCGCCGACGATCGGTGGGAACGCCCACGACGTCGCCGCCGCGAACACCCAGTGCGTGAGCGAGCCGAGGGACTGGCCGCGACCGCGCAGCCGGTTGGGGAAGATCTCGGAGATGAACACCCAGATCACCGACCCCTGGCCGAAGGCGTGGGAGGCGATGAACGCCATGAGGCCGACGAGGACGAGCGTCGCGGAGGTGCCGGTGAACCCGCGGCTCTCGTAGTAGAACATCACGGCCGCGAGGAACCCGAGGCTGAGCAGGTACCCGATCGAACCGACGAGCATGAGCCGGCGCCGGCCGAGCCGGTCGATGACGGTGAGGGCGGCCATCGTGGCGACGAGGTTCATCAGGCCCACGCCGACGCTCATGATGAACGCCGTGTTCGTCGTCGCGCCGGCCTGCTGCATCACCCGTGGGGCGTAGTAGAGGATCGCGTTGATGCCCGACATCTGGTTGAAGAACGCGATGGCGACCGCGAGCAGGATGACCCGACGGTGATCCCGGGTGAAGAACGGCACCTTGAGCGCCTGCTCGTCGGCGGCGATCGAGGAGCGGATCTCGTCGATCTGCGTGTCGGCCTCGGCCTCGGTGGTGCACAGCCTCAGCGAGGTGGCGCGGGCCTCCTCGCCGCGTCGTACCGACATGAGCCACCGCGGCGTCTCGGGCACGGTGAAGAGCAGCAGCAGGAACACGACCGCCGGCGCGGTCATGACGCCGAGCATCCAGCGCCACGCGTGCTCGCCGTCGATGAGACCGCGGATCACGGCGTTGGAGGCGTACGCCACGAGGATGCCGAGGACGATGTTGAACTGCACGAGCCCGACGAGCCGGCCGCGGTGTGCGGGCGGTGCGACCTCCGCGGTGTAGATCGGGGCGACGACCGAGGAGGCGCCGACGCCGATACCGCCGAGGAACCGGAAGAGCTGCAGCAGCCACACGTTGGGCGCCAGTGCCGAGCCGACGGCGCCGACGACGTAGAGGACGCCGATGATGACCAGCACCTTCTTGCGCCCCAGCGCGTCGGCCGGGCGCCCCGCGCTGAGCGCCCCGAGGATCGTGCCGAGCAAGGCGGTCGTGACGGTGAAGCCCAACATGCCGTCCGACAGGCCGAACTGTTGTTGGATCGCCTCCTCCGCGCCGGAGATGACGGCGGTGTCGAATCCGAAGATCAGACCACCGAGGGACGCGACGATCGCGCTGCGGACGACGAGGGCTTTCATGGCGGCACGCTAGACCCGGGACGGCGTTCGTGGGGGGTCGAGCGACGCGCGAATCTCGGCTTGCGCAAAGCAGACTCGGGTCGGGACGGGTGGTGTACCCGTTCGCTCTGACGCGACGTGATCGTCGCCGGCGCCCGGCTCTCGGACCGCCACGACACATAACTCCACCCCAGTACCTGCAAAACATCTCGTTATTCGAGATGTCATGGCTCGAGGCGTGCATCGCGGAGGGTGCCATGCCATGGTCGAGGCATGACAGGTCGATCCGCGCGTCTCGTGGCCCGCCGCCACGTCGATCTCATGCGCGTCGCGAGCGCATACGTCTGCCGCTGAGCAGACGCGCCGACACCGACCTCATTCACGTCCGGCGCCCCGGCTCCGCGGGCTCGACGACGCCTGCCCTCGCGCCGGCGGCGTCCCGACCCCGGGAGCACCATGACCATCACGCGCGAACGCACCTCACCCTCCAACCGCGGCGAAAAGTCCGGAAAGCCCGAAAAGCCCCGCAGGAGCGAGGGCCAGTGGGCGGCCGGCGACCGTGAGCCCCTCAACCACAACGAGGAGTTCAAGGCGGCCGACAACCCCCTCAACGTCCGCGAACGCATCGTCTCCACGTACGCCGTTCAGGGCTACGACTCGATCGCGCCCGACGACCTGCGGGGCCGGTTTCGCTGGATGGGCCTGTACACCCAGCGGGCGCCGGGCATCGACGGCGGACGCACCGCCCAGGTGCCCCCGGAGGAGCTCGACGCCCGGCACTTCATGATGCGGATCCGGGTCGACGGCGGGGTCGTCTCCATCGACCAGCTCGACGCGATCGCCGACGTGTCGACGCGGTACGCGCGGGATTCGGCCGACATCACCGACCGGCAGAACATCCAGCTCCACTGGGTCGAGATCGAGGACGTCCCCGCGATCTGGGAACGGCTCGAATCGGTGGGGTTGTGGACGCAGGAGGCGTGCGGCGACTGCCCGCGCGTCGTCATCGGTTCGCCGCTGGCCGGGCGCAGCGCGACCGAGATCCTCGACCCGACGCCGGCCGTCGAGCAGATCAAGCAGATGCTGCGCGAGGACCCCTCGCTGGCCAACCTGCCGCGTAAGTTCAAGACCTCGGTGTCGTGGGCGTGGGACGCCGTGCCCGAGATCAACGACGTCTCGTTCGTGGGGGTCGAGCACCCCGAGTACGGGCCGGGATTCGACGTGCTCGTCGGCGGCGGACTCTCCACGAGCGCTCACCTCGCGCCGCGGCTCGGCGCGTGGGTGCCGCTGGCGGAGGTGCCGGAGGTGTGGCACGCCGTCGTCGAGCTGTTCCGCGACTGGGGATACCGGCGTCTGCGCAACAAGGCACGCCTCAAGTACCTCGTCGCCGACTGGGGGCCCGAGAAGGTGCGGGAGGTGCTCGAGACCCAGTTCCTCCACCGGCGACTCCTCGACGGTCCGCCGGCCCAGGCGCCGGAGCACCCGATCGACTACGTCGGCGTCACCGAACAGCAGGACGGCCGGGTGGCGGTGGGGTTCGCCCCGATCGCCGGGCGGGTCAGCGGCAGCGCGCTGCAGGCGGTGGCCGACGCGGCTCGCGTGGCGGGATCGGGGCACGTGGCGTTCACCCCGTTGCAGAAGCTCGTCGTGCTCGACGTCCAGCCCGAGCGTGTCGACGCGCTGGTCGAGGCGCTCGAGCCGCACGGCCTGTTCGCTCGCGCGAGCACGTGGCGTCGCGGCACGATCGCGTGCACGGGTCTGGAGTACTGCAAGCTCGCCATCGTCGAGACCAAGGGCCGCGCCCACGAGCTCGTCGCCGACCTCGAGCGTCGGCTCGCCGACATCGATCTCGAGCATCCCATCGCGATCAACATCAACGGATGCCCGAACTCGTGCGCGCGCATCCAGGTCGCCGACATCGGACTCAAGGGCCAGATCGTGCAGGACGCCGACGGCAACCAGGTCGAGGGCTTCCAGGCGCACCTCGGCGGGGAGCTCGGCCCCGACGCCGGCTACGGCCGCAAGCTGCGCGGGCACAAGGTCACCTCGGCCGAACTCGGCGACTACGTCGAGCGCCTCGTGCGCGCCTACGACCGCGACCGTCGCGACGGCGAACGGTTCGCGCAGTGGGTGGCGAGGAGCGACGAGGACGTCCTGCGATGAGCACCGAGCACAATGAGGAGCCCCGCGGCGCGCGACCGGGGCTGACCCTGGTGGCCGACCGGGAGTCCGTGCGGGACGTCGAGGAGTTGCGGGCGCTCGCGGTCGAGGGCGCGCGTCGCTTCGGTGGCGACGTGGACGCTCGCGCGGTGATCGCATGGGCGGCCGAGACGTTCGGTCCGCGGTGGGCGATCACGGCGTCGATGCAGGACACGGTGCTGGCGCATCTGGTCTCACAGGTGGCGCCGGGCACGGACCTGTTGTTCCTCGAGACCGGCTACCACTTCGCGCAGACCCTGGCGACACGGGACGCGGTGCGCGAGCGCTATGACCTCGTCGTTCACGATCTGCGTCCCGATCAGAGCCCGGCCGAGCAGGACGAGGCGTACGGGGTGGACTTGTACCGATCCAACCCCGACCTGTGCTGCCTGCTGCGCAAGGAGACCCCGCTCGAGGAGGCCTTGTACCGATACGAGGCGTGGGCGACGGGGGCACGACGCACCGAGTCGCCGACACGTGCCGGCACCCGGCAGATCGCGTTCGACGAACGCCGGCAGCGCGTGCGTCTCGCTCCGCTCGCGGCGTGGAGCGACGCCGACGTCGAGCGATACGCCGACGAGCACGACGTCATCCGCAATCCGCTGCTCGACCAGGGCTATCCCTCCATCGGCTGCGCCACGTGCACTCGCAAGGTGCTCCCCGGAGAGGACCCCCGGGCCGGCCGCTGGAGCGGCACGGCCAAGACCGAATGCGGAATCAACGTGAGCGAGCCGCGGCCCGTGCACGCCCTGCGAACCGAGAGGACGGCATGACCGCCACGACCACCGAGATCCTTCCCCCGCGGCTTCACCACGCTGCTGCTCCCGGCGCCACCGTGTGGTTGACCGGATTGTCCGGAGCGGGCAAGTCCACCATCGCGACGGCCCTCGCTCGCATTCTCGACAACGGGCGGCCCGTCGAGGTGCTCGACGGCGACGAGCTGCGCGAGAACCTCTCACCGGGGCTCGGGTTCTCGCGGGCCGACCGCGATGCGCACGTCACCCGGGTCGGCTACCTCGCCCGCACCCTGGCCCGGCACGGCGTGCTCGCGATCGTGCCCGTCATCGCCCCCTACCGCTCGACGCGGGAGGCCGTGCGTACCGCCCACGAGCGTGCCGGGGTGCCGTACGTCGAGATCCACGTCTCGACGCCGGTGAGCGAGTGCGCCCGCCGCGACGTCAAGGGTCTCTACGCCCGGCAGGCCGCGGGCGAGATCGCCCACCTCACCGGCGTCGACGACCCCTACGAGGACCCCTCCGCCCCCGACCTCCGGCTCGACACGAGCGGCACCGACCTGGCCGCCGACGTCGAGGCGGTGCTCACCCTGCTGCACGAGAAGGGACTGCGATGACCACGCTCACAGATGTATCGACACAAGTTCGTGACAACGACCGCCTCATGGACGCGAGCCTGCGTGCCCTGGAGGCCGAGGCCATCCAGATCGTGCGCGAGGTCGTCGCCGAGTTCGACCGCCCCGCACTGTTGTTCAGCGGCGGCAAGGACTCCGCGGTGCTCCTGCACGTGGCCCGCAAGGCGCTCGCGCCCGCGCCGCTGCCGATCACGCTGCTCCACGTCGACACCGGCCACAACCTGCCCGAGGTCATCGAGTTCCGCGACCGGGTCGTGGCCGACGGCAGGCACGAGCTCGTCGTCGCCGCGGTCGAGGACTGGATCGCCGACGGGCGTCTCACCGAACGCCCCGACGGCACCCGCAACCCGCTGCAGACGGTCCCGCTGCTCGACACGATCAACGAGCGGCGATTCGACGCCGTCCTCGGCGGAGCACGTCGCGACGAGGACCGTGCCCGAGCCAAGGAGCGGATCTTCTCGATCCGCGACGCGTTCGGCGGCTGGGATCCGCGCACCCAGCGACCGGAGCTCTGGACGCTCTACAACGGGCGACACGCTCCCGGTGAGCACACCCGCGTGTTCCCGCTGAGCAACTGGACCGAGCTCGACATCTGGCGCTACATCGCTGCCGAGGACGTCGCGCTGCCGAGCATCTACTACGCCCACGAGCGACCCGTCTGGCGCCGCGACGGCATGTGGATGACGCCCGGCCCCTGGGGCAGCCCCAAGGAGGACGAGCACCTCGAGACCCGCACCGTGCGGTACCGCACCGTAGGCGACGGCTCGTGCACCGGAGCCGTCGACTCGACCGCGACGACGATCGAGGCCGTCATCGCCGAGATCAGCGTCAGTCGCCTCACCGAGCGTGGTGCGACCCGCGCCGACGACCGCCTGTCGGAGGCCGCCATGGAGGACCGCAAGAAGGAGGGCTACTTCTGATGAGCACCACCGAGACCCACGCCGGTGTCGCCACCGGCGAGCCGACCACGGTCGACGCCTCCGTCGAGGCGGCCGACGCGACGGAGCTCCTCGAGTCGCCGCGCACCCACCTGCGGTTCGTCGTCGCCGGCAGCGTCGACGACGGAAAGTCCACGCTCGTCGGACGGCTGCTGTTCGACACCAAGTCGATCCTCGCCGACACGTTCGACTCGATCACCGACGCGAGCCGTCGCCGCGGCTCCGAACAGGTCGATCTCGCGCTGCTCACCGACGGGCTGCGCGCGGAGCGCGAGCAGGGCATCACGATCGACGTGGCCTACCGCTACTTCCAGACCCCCACGCGCAGCTACGTGCTGGCCGACACCCCGGGTCACACCCAGTACACGCGCAACACGGTCACGGGAGCGTCGACGGCCCAGGCCGCGGTCGTGCTCGTCGACGTGCGCAACGGTGTATCGGTACAAACACGACGCCACCTCGCGGTGATGGCTCTGCTCAAGGTGCCCGCCGTGGTCATCGCCGTCAACAAGATGGACGCCGTCGGGTGGTCGCAGGAGCGCTTCGACGAGGTCGCGGCCGACGCCCGCCGGGTCGCGCGCAACGTCGGCCTGGCCGACGTCGAGGTGCTGCCCGTCAGCGCGCTGACCGGGCAGAACGTCGTCGACTCCGACGAGGCCGACGACCCCGCCGGTGCGTGGTACACCGGGCCCGCCCTCCTCGATGTGCTCGAGGCGGTCGACGCCACGCCGCGCACGGCCGCGGCGCCGTTCCGCATGCCGGTGCAACTCGTCATCCGGCCCCGGACGCCCGAGCACCCCGACTACCGCGGCCTCGCCGGCCGGATCGCGACCGGCACCCTCTCCGTCGGCGACGTCGTCGTCGCCCTGCCCAGCGGGGTCACCTCGACCGTCACGGGCATCGACTCGCCGGGCGGTCCGGTCGAGCAGGCCACGGCGGGGGAGTCGGTGACGGTACTGCTCGCCGACGAGTTCGACATCGGACGCGGCGAGGTGCTCGCCCATCCCGCGTCCGCGCCGCAGGTCGTCTCGGAGATCGACGGGGTCGTGTGCTGGCTCGCCGAGCGTCCCTCGTCACCGAACCAGCGGGTGCTGATCAAAGCCGGTACCAAGGTGGCGCGCGGGATGCTCACCACCACCGGGCTGCGATGGGACGTCGACGAGCAGACCTGGACCGAGACCACCGAACAGGCACAGCTCAACGACATCGTCCGCGTCGGCATCCGGCTCGCCGAGTCGGTCGCCGTGGACGACTACGTCGACGATCCCCGCACCGGCGGATTCCTCGTCATCGACCCGAGCTCCGGCGCCACGCTCGCCGCCGGGATGACCGGCAACCCGCTGCTGCGCAGCTTCGATCCGAGGATCTGACGATGTCGACCCTGCTGCTCGTCGCGCACGGCAGCCGTGACCCGCGCTCGGCCCGAGCGCTGCGCGGATTGGCCGACGCGGTCCGATCACGGGTCGCGTCGGTGCCGTCGAACGGAGAACCGCCGCTCTGGGATCGGGTGGAGCTCGCGTTCCTCGAGTTCTCGTCCCCGGTGCTCGAGGACGTGACCGCGGATCTGCGGGGCGAGGTCGTCGTCGTCCCGCTGCTGCTCGCCGAGGCGTTCCACGCCCGGTTCGACCTGCCCGGCCGCCTCGCCGCCGTGCAGGACGCCCGGAGCGACGTGCACTTCACGACCACTCCCGTGCTCGGGCCGTCGCCGCTGCTCGACGCCGCCGTCGCCCGTCGTGGCGCGGAGTTGCTCGGCCGCGGACGCGACGGGCTCGTCGTGCTCGCAACCGGCTCGTCACGGCGGCGCGCCAACGCCGAGGTCGACGACGTCGCGACTCGCGTCGGGCACCGTCTCGGCGTTCCGGTCGCCGCGGCGGCGGTCACGCGAGGTGCCGGACGACGCACGCTGGACGAGGCGCTCGCCCGGCTGCGCACCGCCGGGGCACGGAGTGTCGGCGTCGTCCCGTGGTTCCTCGCTCCCGGTCGTCTGCTGGACGCCGGCTGTTCGCAGGCCGCCGACGCGGGTGTCACCGACGTCGCGCGGCCACTCGCCGACGACCCGTCGCTCGCCTCACTCGTGCTCGACCGAGCCCACGACACCCGAGGCCTCACCGCCGCCGCCTGACCCCCACCGCTCAAACAGGCGCCTCCACCCGACCCGCCCCCCGATCCCGCCTCCCGTTCCCGTTTCCCCCACCTCCCGTTTCCCGTTCAGAGAAGGTGCTCATGCGTTCTCTCATCGTCCTGGCCCTCGTGGGCTTCGGAGCCCAACTCGTCGACGGCAGTCTCGGCATGGCCTACGGCGTCACGTCGACGACGTTGCTGCTGGCCGCGGGCACCAACCCCGCAGCGGCGTCGGCCACCGTGCACCTCGCCGAGGTCGGCACGACACTGGCCTCCGGGGTCTCCCATCACCGGTTCGGCAACGTCGACTGGCGGGTCGTGCGCCGCATCGGTGTGCCCGGGGCAGTCGGTGCGTTCGCGGGCGCGACGTTTCTGTCGTGGGTGTCGACGGAGGCCGCCGCGCCGATCATGTCGGGCATCCTGCTCGCCCTCGGCCTCTACGTGCTGGCACGCTTCACGTTCCTCGACCTGCCACGGCACCGCGAGGGACGGCCGCTCGGGCGCCGGTTCCTCTCGCCGCTCGGCCTCGTCGGCGGATTCGTCGACGCCACCGGCGGCGGTGGCTGGGGGCCGATCGGAACTCCCGCGATCCTCGCCAGCGGACGCATGGAGCCCCGCAAGGTCGTCGGCTCGATCGACACGAGCGAGTTCCTCGTCTCCGTCGCGGCGAGCGCCGGGTTCCTCGTCGGCATCGGACACCAGGTCGTCGTGCCGGGCATGGCCCTCGCGCTTCTGGCCGGTGGACTCGTCGCCGCCCCGATCGCGGCCTGGCTCGTGCGCCTCGTCCCTCCGCGGGTGTTGGGATCGGCGGTCGGCGGCGTCATCGTCCTCACCAACGCCCGCACGATCCTCGAGAGCGATGTCGTGAGCGCCGTGCCCGGCGTTCTCCCCACGGTCCTCGGGGTGATCGCCGTCCTGTGGATCGCCGCGGTCGCCTACTCCGTCCGCGCCCACCTCAAGAGCCGGACGATCCCGACCGCCACCCTCCAACCTGCCTCCGTGAACGAGGGTTGATCCCGGTTGTCCCGGCGTCATGCCGCGCGCGCCCACCACGACCTCCCCGCCTCCCCGGCCGCCACGAGACTCGTCCTCATGCCCGTCCTCATCGGCCCGCGCTGCGACGGCGCATACCCCTGAGGCGGTAGCGAGCCGGTTCGCCCTCTGCTCCTGGACCGTGTCCCCGAGCGCGCGCATCATGGCACCGATGTCCTTCGATCCGACCGACGACGACTTCGGCGTCAGCCCCTGGCTGTACCCCGGCCGCCCCGCGCACACGAGCGGGGTGCTGACCGGTGACCGGTTCGTCGCGCTCGACGCCTCCCCCGACGGGCTCGAGGCCGTCCTCCGCGGGACCGGTGAGGCGCCGCTGTCACGGCGCACGATCGTCGTCGCGATCGGCTCCAATGCCTCGCCGGCGGTCATGCATCGCAAGTTCTCGACCCGATCGGTCTCGACGACGATCCCGTTCCTCACCGGCACGGTGACGAACATCGCGGTCGGCCACAGCGCGCACGTCAGTCGCCCCGGCTACGTCCCGGCAGCACCGTTCCACTCGCCGGGATCGTGCACTCCCGTCGTCGCGTCCTTGCTCGACCGTGCTCAACTGCGGGCCCTCGACGAGACCGAGCCCACGTACACCCGGGTGGAAATGGAGCGCGACCGGTCGCGCCTCACCCTCGATCGCGCGAAGGCTCCGGCCGTCTACGCCCTCTACGTCTCCCGTCGCGGCCTGCTCGCGTTGGACGGGCGGCACCCGACGCCGCTCACCACGCAGGACGAGGTGTTGCCGCTGTTGTATCAATACATGACGAGTGATTCTCGTGGTCACGACTTGCAACGGGTGATGCGACGGCTCGCGCGGGATGAGAGCTTGCGCGAACTCGTCCGATCGCGGCTGCGCGCGGCCGGCCTCGTCGCCCCCTCGGGTCTGGGCGGCGAGGACGCCGAGATCGGCGCATCCTGAGCTCGATCTCACTGGCGGCGACCTTGTCACGCGCACCTCGTCATGGATCGTCGTCGACCCGACGACGATGCGGCACGCAGGGCCGATCCGGACCACAATGAGCCTCGTGATCGTCGACAAGGCCGTGTACCTCGAGGGTGTCCGCTACTCGTGCAACGACCCCAGCGAGGAGCTCGAGAAGCTGCGCGAGCAGGGCAACGGGTTCCTCTGGATCGGGGTGAAGGACCCCACGCACGAGGAGTTCGCCGAGCTCGACGACGAGTTGCACCTCCACCCGCTCGCGGTCGAGGACGCCCTCACCGGCAACCAGCGGCCCAAGATCGACGTGTACGAGGAGTCGATCTTCGTCTCGCTCAAGACGATGCGGTACGTCGAGGCCACGAGTGACGTCGAGACCGGCGAGCTCATGATGTTCGTCGGCGACCGGTTCGTGCTGACGGTTCGCAACGGCGAGGCCAATCCGCTCGCCGGTCTGCGCGCTACGCTCGAACGGCGCCCGGAGCGGCTGCGGCTCGGTCCGCTCGCCGTCATGCACGCCGTGCTCGACCTCATCGTCGACACCTACCTGCGCATCGACACCGACCTCGCGGCCGACCTCAGCGACATCGAGGAGGCCGTGTTCGACGGCGATCGTGACGTGCAGAGCACCGACATCTACAAGCTCAAGCGCGAGGTGCTCGAGTTCAAGCGCGGTGCGGTGCCGCTCGTGCTGCCGTTGCGACGGCTCGTCTCGGGTGACACCCGCTCGCTCGTTCCCAAGAAGCTGCGGCCCTTCTTCGCCGACGTGCTCGACCACCTGATGCAGGTCGTGGAGCACGCCGAGGGGTACGACAAACTGCTCTCCGACATCCTCTCGGCGTACCTGTCGCAGATCTCGGTGCAGCAGAACGAGGACATGCGCAAGATCTCGGCGTGGGTCGCCATCGCGGCGCTGCCGACGATGATCGCCGGCATCTACGGCATGAACTTCGACAACATGCCCGAGTTGCATTGGAAGTACGGTTACTTCGTCGTCATCGGCGTCATCGTCACCGCTTGCGTCGGCCTGTACACCCTGTTTCGGCGCGCCGACTGGCTCTGACTCCCGCCTCGTCGGCAGGAATGGTGCCGGCGCGTACCCCGCCCGAAGGAGAACACCATGGACCCTGTTCGTCTCGGCGCCAGTGGACTGCGCATCTCACCGATCGTGTTGGGCTGCATGAGTTTCGGTGAGCCCGACCGTGGCGGTCACCCGTGGTCGATGCCGGCCGAGGAGAGCCGCCCGTTCATCGAGGCAGCCCTCGAGGCGGGCATCACGACGTTCGACACCGCCGACATCTACTCCGACGGCACGAGTGAGGAGATCGTCGGCCGGGTGCTCGGCGACATCGCGAGGCGCGACGAGATCGAGATCCTCACCAAGGTCAACGGACGCATGGGGCCGGGCGCCAACCAGCAGGGCCTCTCACGGGTGCACATCATGGCGGCCATCGACGACAGCCTCCGCCGCCTCGGCACCGATCACGTCGACCTCTACCAGATCCACCGGTGGGACCCGCACACGCCGATCGAGGAGACGATGGAGGCGCTCCACGACGTGGTCAAGGCGGGCAAGGCGCGGTACATCGGCGCCTCGTCGATGTGGACCTGGCAGTTCGCGCAGGCCCAGTACACCGCCGACCTGCACGGATGGACCCGCTTCGTCGCCATGCAGGACCAGTACAACCTCCTGCAGCGCGAGGAGGAACGGGAGATGCACCCGTTCTGCCTCGACGAGGGGGTCGGGGTGCTGCCGTGGTCGCCGCTGGCCCGCGGCCGCCTCACCCGCGACTGGGAGCAGACGACGACGCGCTCGCAGAACGACGAGTTCGGCGCGGGTCTCTACCGCGACGAGGAGGACTCCAACCGCGCGATCGTCGAGGCCGTCGCGCACGTCGCCGACGAACAGGGAGTCTCGCGGGCCCAGGTCGCGCTCGCATGGGTGCGGCAGCAGCCGGCCGTCACCGCACCCATCGTCGGCGTCACCAAGCGCTCGCACCTCGACGACGCGGTCGCCTCACTCGAGGTCCACCTCACCGACGACGAACTCGCCACGCTCGAGGCCTCCTACACGCCGCGCGAGCCGCAGGGGTTCTGACCGGCGAGCTCAGCCACAAGGCAACCGAGACCCGCACGAGCGTCAGCGGGAATCCGAGAGGTAGTCGCGCAGGACGACGGCCTGGTTGTGCTCGCGGTCGTGCGCGCCTTCGAGCAGGGTGACGGTCGAGTGATCATCGACGACCTTTCGCAGCTCGGCGACGGCGTCGTTGTCGTCGAGCTCCGCGCGATAGCGGCGGGCGAACTCGTCGAACTTGTCGGGATCGTGGCCGAACCACTTGCGTAGTTCGGTGCTCGGAGCGACCTCCTTGAGCCAGAGGTCGGCCGCGAGATCCTCCTTGCTGATGCCTCGCGGCCAGATGCGGTCGACGAGGACGCGGTAGCCGTCGGCCTTCGCCTTCTCCTCGCGGACGTTCTTGACGCGGATCGTCATGGTTGTCCTCCCGTCGGTGTTCTCGTCGCTCAGTTCTGCAGTGCCGGAATGAGATTGGTCAGACCCACGATCATCATGTCCATCGCGATGGCGGCGAGGATCATGCCCATGAGGCGGGTCATGATCGTCTGCAGCGTCTGGCTCATGTGCTTGCCGATGTTCGGAGCGAACCACAGCACGGCGAACAGCAACGCGAGGACGAGCACGAAGGCCACGGCGACGCCGACCATCTGAGAGACGCCGTTCGCCTGACCCGTGAACGCGACGATCGTCGTGATCGTGCCCGGCCCGAGCAGCATCGGAAAGGTCAACGGGTAGAACGACACGTCACCCCGCGCGGCCTGGGTCCTCTGGTGTTCGTGCTAGGCATCGGTGCCGCCCTGTGACCTTTCGTTGCCGTTGAGCATCCCGAGCCCGATCAGCAGCAGGATGAGGCCGCCCGCGACACGGAAGTCGTTCACGTCGAGACCGAAGAACTGGAGGATCGTCGTGCCCGTCACGAAGATCACCGCGGCCATGACCGCGCAGTACAGGCCCACCCGCACGGCTATCGAGCGCTGCCGCGCCTGGGAGTAGCCCTCGGTGAGCGAGAGGAACATCGGGAGGGCGACGAACGGGTTCATGATGGCGAAGAACCCGCCGAGCGCCTTGATGAGCATGGCGACGTCCATGGCCGCAACCCTAGGCATCGGGATCCGGCGGCGGCATGTCGAGACGGTCACGCGCTGACCGGCCACGCCGGGTGGTCGAGGTGTCTCCCACCGTCGCCCGACTGTTCACGATGACGTCACCCACGCACCGACCACGAGGCCTAGCGTCACCAGAGCCCTGTTCCCCGGTCGGGCCGGCACGGCGTGGCAGCGGGAGCGGACTTCGATCCCAGCACCGGAGGACCCATGTCGTCACACGTCTCTCGCGCCGCCGTCGTCTGCGGTCTCGCCGCCGCCACGACCCTCGCTCTCACGGCCGCCCCGGCGATCGCCGCGCCAACCGGCGCGGGTTCGGTCGACGCGGCGCCCACCCCCGCTTCGGCGTCCTCCGTCTCCGCGTCGACGGCGCAGCCGGCCGCCGCGGATCGGAGTCCGCGATCGCGCCGGTCCGCCCGCATCCCGATCCAGCTGCTCGGCATCAACGACTTCCACGGCAACCTCGAGCCTCCGGCCGGCAGTGGCGGCACGGTCTACGACAAGGCCGGCAAGGCCATCGAGGCCGGCGGTGCCGAGTACCTGGCCACCCACCTCAAGCGGGCCCGGGCCACGGCCAAGGGCTCGAGCTGGACGGTGTCGGTGGGTGACAACATCGGCGGTTCGCCGTTCCTCTCGCAGGCCTTCTACGACGAGCCCACGGTCGAGGCGCTCAACGCGATGGGTGTCACGGCATCGGCCGTCGGCAACCACGAGCTCGACCACGGATGGACAGAGCTGTGGCGGATGCAGCGCGGCGGCTGCGCGCCGAAGGAGAAAGGCAGCGCCAAGCAGTCGTGCGCCCTGCACCGGTACCGGGGCGCGAAGTTCCCCTACCTCGCCGCGAACATCAAGGACTCCAAGCGCAGGAACCTCGCGCCGTACACGATCCGCACGTACAAGGGCGCCAGGGTGGCCTTCATCGGTCTCACGCTGCGCGGGACGCCCGACATCGTCTCGGCCTCCGGCATCAAGACCCTGACGTTCGAGGACGAGGTCGCCGCCGGCAACCGCACCGCGGCCATGCTCCGGCGCAAGGGCGTCAAGGCGATGGTCGCGCTCGTGCACCAGGGTGGTCAGGCTCCCGAGAAGAGCCCGTGGGACTACCGCTGCGGCAACGGCTCGACGATCAGCGGCGACATCGTGCCGATCGCCAAGGGCCTCAGCGCCGACATCGACCTCGTCATGTCGTCGCACTCCCACCAGGCCTACGTGTGCTCGATCAAGGACCCGGCGGGCAAGTGGCGCACGGTCACCCAGGGCGCGAACTACGGCAAACTGTTCACGCAGATCGACGCCGCCTACGACCCGCGTACCCGGGACTTCGACCGCAAGAACACGAAGGCCGCCAACCACGTCGTCACCCGCACGGTGCCCAAGGATCGGGCGATGACGGCCCTCATCGCGGCGTACACCAAGAAGGTGGGGCCGATCGCGAGCAAGAAGGTCGGCACGATCACCGCCGACGTCACCGCCAATCGCGCCGCCACCGGTTCCACCGCCCTGGGCAACCTCATCGCCGACGCGCAACTCGCCGACCCGAGCGTCGCGAGCAAGGGCAAGCCCGTCATCGCGTTCATGAACCCCGGCGGTATTCGTGCCGACCTCACGCACAAGGCCTCGATGGGCGAGGGCGACGGCGTCGTCACCTACCAGGAGGCGTTCTCGGTGCAGCCGTTCGGCAACTACGACACGTCGATGGATCTCACCGGCGCGCAGATCTACTCGATCCTCGGTCAGCAGTGGTCGGGCTCTTACCCCAAGGTGCTGCAGGTCAGCAAGGGATTCACGTACGAGTACACGACCGACGCGGCCGGCAAGGGCACGATCGTGCCCGGCTCGGTCAAGCTCGACGGCAAGGCCATCGACGAGAAGGCGACGTACCGGGTCGTCGCCAACTCGTTCCTCGCCGACGGTGGTGACGGGTTCATCGCGTTCAAGGGCGCGAAGAACAAGGTGACCGGTGGTCTCGACATCGACGCCTTCACTGCCTACCTCGGCGCGCACAGCCCGTACGCGCCGGTGACCGAGCAGCGCATCGTCAAGAAGTGACCTGCTGAGACGAGACGCCCCGCACCTTCGGGTGCGGGGCGTCGTCATGTGGAAGTGCTCGTGATAAGCGTCGGCCGTGCCGAACGGGCGCCTCAGGAGCCCTGCTCGTCGTTGCCGGTGAAGAGCCCGAACGGCGCACCGCCCGGCGTGCTCAGGTGCGCGAACCGGCCGAAGGGGAGGTCGGTCGGCTGCGTGTCGACCGAGGCTCCGAGCCCGGCGGCCTTGGTGGTCATCGCGTCGACGTCATCGACGAGCAGGTAGGTGACCCAGTGAGGTTCGCCCTGGTCGGGGCACTGGCCGACGGTGAAATGACCGTCGTCACCGAGCTTGGCGAGAACCACGCCACCGGGGCCCATCGGCTCGAAGGTGAACCCGAACAGCTCGCCGTAGAACGTCGAGGACTTCTCGATGTTGCTGGTGATGCAGTCCTGCCAGCACGGGAAGCCCGGCTCGTCGACCGCGCCGTAGCCCACCGTGCCACCCGCCTGCCAGGGCGCGAACATCACGCCCGCCGGGTCGACGGCGACGGCCATCGCGCCGGTGTCGGGGATCTCGGTGCGCTCCATGACGACCCGGCCGCCGAGCTCGGGAATCCTCGCGAGCGTGGCGTCGATGTCGTCGGTGGCGAAGTACATCGCGGCCTCGTCGTGGTGTGCCTCGGGCATGGCCGGGCCGATGCCGAAGACGTAGCGGTCGTCCTTCTGGGCCACGGTGTAGCCGCCGAACTCGGGCGTTCCCTCGGGAATCGTGTAGTCCAGCAGGTCGATCCAGAAGGTGCGGGTCGCGTCGATGTCGGAGCACCAGAAGTCGAGCCAGGTGGGGGTGCCGGTGGTCTGGGGGGTCGTGCGAGCGGTCATGATGAGTGATCCTCTCGGGCGTCTCGCGCTGGCCGCGAGTACAATGTGCACACCGTACACATGGAGGCGACATGGCGACAACCCCTGAGCGTGGGCGTTCGACGTACCACCACGGCGACCTGCGCGCGGCGCTGCTCCGTGAGGCCCTCGAGGTCGCCCGCGCCGGAGGTCCCACGGCGATCACCCTGCGCTCCGTCACCCGCCGCGCCGGCGTCACCGTCAACGCCGCCTACCGGCACTTCGCCGACCGGGACGATCTCGCGCGTGCCGTGACGTTTCACGGCCAGGCCGAGTGCGCGCGTCTCATCGAACGTCGCCTCGCCGGCCTCACCTCGCACTCCGGGCGCGACCGGCTGCGGCAGGTCGGTATCGGATACGTCGAGTTCGCCCGCGCCGAGCCCGGGCTGTTCCAGGCCGCGTTCCTCGAGCCCGTCGACCTCGAACTCGCCAACGACCCTCGAGCCGCGGGTGAGAGCGGCCGCACCCCGTTCCAGCTCCTCTCCGACGCCCTCGACGCGATGCAGGACGACGGAGACCTCTCCGCGGAGAAGCGGGTCCTCGCCGAGGTGCCCTGCTGGTCTGCCGTGCACGGCCTCGCGATGCTCGTCGTCCAGGGGCCGCTGCGCAGCGTCGGCGCGAGCGACGTGGACGCATTGACGCAGCGGGTCGTCGAGGGCGCGATCGTCGCCGTCACCCAGGTGTGAGGGCAGGCCACCCGGTAACGCCGCGGTCCACCGGCAGGCGGCGCCGAAGCGACTAGCCTTGCCGGGTGCTCGGAGTGCTGCAGGGATTCGCCACGCTGGCACTCGTCGTGGTCGTCGGCTGGCTGCTCGCGCGACTGCGGGTCGTGGGCGAGGAGGCGCAGCGGGTGCTCTCCCTCGTCGCGTTCTGGGTGTGCTCGCCGGCGCTTCTCCTCGCGGTCATGCAGCGCACGCCCCTCGAACAGCTCCTCTCGACCAACCTCACGATCTCGGCCCTCGCGGTGCTGCTCACGGGGCTGGTGTACCTCGTCGTCTGCCGGCTCGTGTGGCCCGGCGCGGATCGCGGCACCCGGCTCATCGGCGTTCTCTGCGCCTTGTACGTCAACGCGGGCAACCTCGGCATCCCGATCGCTCTGTACGTGCTCGGTGACGTCGCGTGGATGGCGCCGGTGCTCCTGTTGCAACTGCTCGTCATCACCCCGCTCGCCATGACGTTCTTCGACCGGGAGGTCGCGAGCGTACGGCCGTCGCCGTGGCGCAGCCTCGCCTCGTTGGTGCGCAACCCGATCACGCTCGGCGCGGTGGCGGGGCTCGTCCTCGCCGTCACGCGAGTGCGGTTGCCGGCGGTGCTCGCGGATCCCGTCACGATGCTCGGCAACATGGCCGTGCCCGCGATGCTCCTCGCGTTCGGCATCTCGCTGCAGGTCGGGCCCCGCGCGGGCTCGGGTGGATCGTTTCCGCACGTCGCGACGCTCGTCGGACTCAAGATCGTCGTCATGCCCCTCATCGCCCTGGCGCTGGGGTTGTCGTTCGGCCTCGGGGGCGTTCCGCTGTTCGCCGTGGTCGTCACCTCTGCGCTGCCGACGGCGCAGAACATCTTCACCTACGCCGTGCGCTACGACCGCGCGATCCCGCTGGCGCGCGACGCGATCTTCTTCTCGACGTTCGGTTCGCTCGTGGTGATCCTCGTTCTCGCCGCCGGGTTTCACGCGGTGGGATGGGTGTGATGTTCCACGTGGAACGTGCTGAACAGGTGGACGTCACCACCCTGGGCGGGGGCGGACTGGCGTAACCGACCACCTCGCGACCGATCACATGAGGTGCTCGTTCGCCGATCGCGGGCGGCGTCGCGTCTCAGCGTGTCTCGCCCGTGCGTCCGTCGACGAGTTCACGGGCGATGTCGAGATGGCCGGTGTGGCGGGCGAACTCCTGGAGCACGTGCAGCAGGATCCACTGCAGGCGCGGAGCCTCGGCCGGGGTGCGAAACCGCCCACCGACGGCGGCCACGTCCGCGAGGTCGTGCGCCTCGACGATCTCGCGGGTGCGGCGCCCGGCGTCCTCGAGCAGCGCGCGGGCGTCCTCGACACTCATCGCCGGAGACCTCCACCCGTGACCGGCGGAGTCGCCCCAGGGATCGGGCACCGGCTCGGCGAGGAACCCCCACACGAGCCAGCGCCGCTCCATGTGGGCGAGGTGGGTGACCAGGCCCGACGGTGTCCACCCCGACGGCACGCGGGACTGGCGCAGCGACGACGCCGGCAATCCGTCGAGCTTGGCCACGACGACGGAGCGGTAGTAGTCGAGGTAGTCGAGCAGCAACGCGCGCAGGTCGGCACCGGAGGCGGGCTCGGAGATCGTCATGCCCCTCTTGATACCTCAGGCCGCGTCGCACGGTCGACGCGACCGCACGCCACGTCGTCCCCGCGTCTCGGCCAGGGGGACGTCGCGTTTCTCGCGCGCCACGAACGGGAAAGGAGGACGCATGACTGCGAACGTTCCCACCCTGTCCCTGCGTTCCGGCGACGGCACGATCGAGATCCCGCAGCTCGGCTTCGGCACCTGGGAGATCCCGGACGAGGAGGTCACCGACTGCGTGCTCGCCGCCCTCAAGGCCGGGTACCGCAGCATCGACACCGCGGCGTTCTACGGCAACGAGGAGGGTGTCGGTCGCGCGCTGCGTCAGACAGAGGTGCCGCGGGAGGACCTCTTTCTCACGACCAAGGTCTGGAACGACGCGCAGGGCTTCGACTCCACCCTGGCCGCGATGGACGACTCACTGCGCAAGCTCGGTACCGACCACGTCGACCTGTACCTCATCCACTGGCCCACCCCCGCCAAGGACGCGTACGTCGACACGTGGAAGGCGCTGTTGAAGTTGCGTGACGAGGGCAAGGCCAAGGCCGTCGGGGTGTGCAACTTCAAGGAGCACCACCTGCAACGGCTGTCGGAGGAGACCGGTGAGATGCCGGCCGTCAACCAGATCGAGGTCCACCCCTACCTCACGCAGGCGAAGCTGAGGGAGTTCAACCGGGCGCACGACATCGTCACCGAGGACTGGAGCCCGCTCGGTGCCCGCCTCGACATCATCCACGACCCGGTGATCGGCTCGATCGCGAACGCTGTCGAGAAGACGCCCGCCCAGGTCATCCTGCGGTGGCACCTGCAGATCGGCTCGGTCGTCATCCCCCGATCGACCAACCCGTCGCGCATCGAGCAGAACTTCGACCTGTTCGACTTCGAGCTGTCCGACGAACAGGTGCAGGCGATCGACGGCCTCGACGAGGGCAAGCGCTCGGGCCCCGACCCCGACGAGTTCAACGTCGGCGCCTGACCATCCCGACGACGTGGGCCTCCCGGATCGCCGATCCGGGAGGCCCACGCCTGTCACGCTGTCGCGCCGCCGTTCGTGACTCAGCCGCAATCGCAGACGCCGCTGGCGGGGAGCTGGACGAAGCAGCGCGTGCAGATCTTGGGGGCCGGTTCGGGGTCTCGACGGGCAGAAGATCGGCGATACCGAGGGTCTCGGCCAGTTCGACGGCCTCGGGGATCGACTTCCACAACGCCCCGTGGCGCATCCGGAACCGGGTGCGCTCGCCGGTGCGCCAGCTCCCGAAGATCGCGCTCGGGCCGCCGCGAGAGCGGAAGTGCTCCCACGCACCCGGCGAGCGTTTGACGACGAACAGGTCATCACCGTCGCGCATGACGAGTGCGGACAGTCCGTCCCGCGATTCCGCGAGAATCGCCACCGCGGCCGAGGCCGGGTCGAGCAGCGGCACCGCACCCATGACGACGTCACCGGAGGGGATCGTCACCCGCACCGCGGCCGGCGCGAGGATCTCGTAGGCGTAGTCCCGTTGCTCGATGAGCTCGACCGTCTCGCGCAGGCCGGGGGCGACGCGCTCGTCGGGGGACGTGTCGCCGGCGAGGTCGACGTTCTCGTCGCTGCCCGCGTTGTCGTCGGGGCCCGTCGGGTGGCTGGATTCCACGTACGCCTCCTCATCGATCGGCATGGCGTACCGGCGAGACAGGCGGCCTCGCGGCGCCGAACCGTCGCACAGCCTACGTGTCCGCCCGATACGCCTCGACGGACCCCAGACGAAGGCGACGTGGACAGCGCGTGACGCCCTCGCGTGGACGCGGGCCGGCTCATCAACGACGAGACGACAGACGGCAGACGACAGACGGCGAGACGGCAGACGGCGAGACGACGGACGCCGGGGCCGTGGCGACGTGCCACGACCCCGGCGTCCACCGACGTGGTCAGGAGTCCTCGGACTCGACCTCCTCGTCCTCCTCCGGCTCGAAGGCCGAGTCCTCGCCCACGGTGCCGCCGGCACCGTCCTCGTTGAGCTCGTCCAACGTCGTGTTCTCGTCGTCGCGCGACTGGTTGCTCATGGGTCTGCTCCTTTCGGGGTGCTCGCCTGTCGCCCCAGCCTGCAGGCTTCTGGCCGGTTCGGCCACCGAAGGCGCGACGGGAATTCCGAGATCGCACCGCGCGGGAGTGGTGCAGAGCGGGCGGATCCACGCTCGATGCGAGGACGCCGGGGCAGGACGAGCCCGCCCCGGCGTGCGTCGCCTCGGCTCAGAAGAGGCCCGTGACGGTGCCGACCTTGCCGAAGTCGTCGCGAGTGTTGCCCGCGACGGTCGAGTCGACGCCCTGGTCGTTCGCGTTCGGGGTGTCGCCGGAGACGCGGCCCTTCTGTGTGGTGACGATCTTCTGAAAGATGCGGCCCTCCTTGGTGGCCCCGACGCCGAAGTCGAAGCTCGCGATGGGCAGGTTCTTCGCGCCCTTCTCCACGGGGTTGCTGAGGACGATGCGGTACGCACGGGTCGAGGTGGCCTCGTCGAAGCCGAGGTCCTCGACGTGCGCTCCGTTGAGGCCGCGGGCGTTGAGGTTGCGGTTGACGCCCTCGGGGCCCTTGACCGTCTTGACGAGCACGTCGAACGTGACGAGCGGGAACTCCGCGAAGTAGCGGTCGGTGCCGGCGTTGTCGAGACGGATCGCGACGAGACCCGGGTGCCCGTCGAGCTTGGCCGTGGACACGGTGTAGTGCACGCCGAGGTCGTGCTTGGCGGTGGCGCCGGGGGTGGTGTCGGCGGTGGCGGCGACGCCGCCGGAGAGAGCCACGCCGGACGCGGCGAGGGTGGCGGCGAGAGTGCGCAGGGTGTTCTTCATCGTGTTCTCCTCGATCACTTCGTGCCGGCGGCCTCGGAGGCCGGGTTGCCGTAGACCTTCAGGACGACCGCGTTCGAGAGCGGTGCGAGGCCGTGGTAGGCCCACGTGTTCGACCAGGTGCCGTTGGCGAGGCAGCGCTGCTGGGTGCCCTTGAACGCGAGCTGGCGGAAGCCGTACGTGGCCTTTCCGGTGTGGCCGGCCGGCACCTGGTACGGGCCGATCTGCTGGCCGGCGGTCCACGAGAGGGAGTACTCGATGCTGGGCTGGATGTGCATCGACTCCTGCGGGGCGGTGGCCGAGATGTTGCCCGTGAGGTTGTCGGCCACGGCGGTGAGGCCGGCGGTGAGCCCGCCGAACGTCTTGCCGTAGTCGCCGCTGATCTTGAGAGCGATGGACTGCGTCTTGCTCAGCTCCTGCGACAGGGGCACCGCCGAACTCGACGCGTTCTTCATCTCGATCGCGCCGATGGGCGTGAACGTGTCCTGCACCTGGTAGATCACCGTGCGGTGGTCTTCGAGGGCGTTGCACACCGGGCGCGGGTTGATGAGGTTGGGCTTGAGCCGGCTCGACGGACGCTTGACGTTGACGAGCGGGAGCAGCTCGTTGTTGTCGGGGGTGTTCGGCGTGGTGACGTTGCCCGGCGAGGGGTCGGCGCCGGTGGACTCCGGCGTGGCCGCGAGGGCGGGAGCAAGGCCGGCGGCGACGATGGTCAGTGCCGACAGGGTGACGCCCGCGGTTCGGGCGACGAGACGAGTGCGCATCGCATCTCCTTGTGTGGTTTCGATGGATGGCGCGATTCGGGGGCGGGCGGGGTTGCCGGTAGCGGACCCGTTCCGGCGCAGGTTCCCCCCGAAACCGCGCTAATGCACGGCGGACCAGAACACCCGGGATCCCGACCGGTGAGACGTGTCAGTGCCGCGGCGGACGTTACTGGACGGTCCAGTAGCTTCGGTAGGTCTGCGTGGGTCGGGGTGTTGCCGTTGCGATCAGTTTCCAGGCGGTCTCTGAATGCCTGCGAACGGCACGTAACACGTTGATCTGCAAGAGGTTTGGGGTGTTCTGAGGTTGGTTCTCACTCTGGTGTCCAGTGAGTAGACGTGATGCATCTCACTGTGCGAGCTCTTGAGCAGAGTGACAGGCAGGTGGACGGCTGGTGGATGACGCGCCTCGCGGCCGTGTCCTGCCGGTGTCCTGGTGCTTCGTACATCTCGACGGGTGCAGCCGGGGCGCGGCCTTCAGTTCGAGGCGGTCCGGACGATCGGCACCGCGAGGGCGGTCAGCGGATCTCCAGCCGGTCGGGGGAGCCTCGGATCGGGAGGGGGCGACATGAGATCGAAGGACGACCTGCTGGTCCTGCATCCGGGACGCGGCCCGCGCCGCCGTGACCGCCAGCGGGGTCGGCGACGTCTGCACGCCGTGGCCGTGACGGTGATGTGCGTCGCCGCGCTCGCGGTCGTCCTACCGTTCTGGCGACCGCTCCCGGAACGCAGCCCCGGGCGCGAACCCGCCTTCCCGCCCGAGGCGTTCACGACCGCGCCCGCACCGCCGGCCACGCCCACCTCACCGACACCCGCGTGGGATGCCGGCAGCCCGCAAGCCCATCCCCGCACGCTGCCCTCGCCGATCCGACCCGCGCAAGTCGCGGCTCCCACCGACGCCGGCCGGGAGTGCGATGTCGACGACCTGTCGATCGTCAACCACGGTTGGGACGCCTGGACCGGCAACACCGCGACCTCGCTGACGGCGACGAACCTCGGGGACGACCCCTGCCTGTTGGGCGGTTGGCCGAGCCTTCGTCTCGACCAGGGCGGCCGCCCCCTGGCGTTGACGACGGAGCAGGTGACCCACGCCCTCGGTGGGCAGCCGGTTCCGCCGCGTCGGCTGCTGCTGCGCCCCGGGCAGAGCGCGACGACCCTGCTGACGTGGCGCGGTTATCGCAACGCCGCCGACAGCGAGACCCCGCAGCGCCTCACCATTCGGCTGGGCTCGGTCGAGCGTCGCGAGGTGCCGCTCGAGCCACCGTCTCCCGGGCCGGCGCCGTTCGACCTGGTCGACGGAGGCGCGCTGCTCATCGGCGCTTGGCAGCCCGCAAACCCGGGCGAGTGAGGGTCAGGCGAGCATCTCGTGGCGCCGTCGCAGCACACGGCGGAGGTCGCGTGCCACGTGGGGCGGCATCGGGAAGGCATCGGCGAGCCGGTCGTCGAGATCGGCAGTGGCGACCAACACCTCGTCGAGTGCCCGCTCGGCCGCGCGCTGCGGCAAGCCCGTGCCGTCGGCGAGGCCGAGCCAGCGCTTGCGCGACAGCGAGTCGTCCCGCCCCGCCACCGTGAGCGCGAGGCGGTGATCACCGTAGGGAAGCGTCGAGGGAATGTCGTAGATCGGCGACGGGCGCCACTCGCCGCGGTCTCGCACGAGTGAGATGTTCTTCGCGTGCAGGTCGCCGTTGCCGGTGAGCCACGCCAACGCAACCTGCTGGAGGAGCGCCCGCATCGCCGGAATGCGTGCCGCGGTCCCCTCGCCGACGCGAGTGAGCAACGCCTCGGTCGTCACCGCGTACTTGTCGGCGGGGTAGCGACCCATGAGCTGAGCGGCGTCCTCGACGGCAAGCCGCCGGACCCGTCCCGCCTCCGCGACTCGGTCGAAACGCGTGACGAGCAGCCCGGTCCGACCTTCGCGGTCGCGCACGACCTCGGTCTCGACGACCGGTTGGCGCAGCCTGCGGGCCACCGAGAGGAAGAACGCCTCGTTGTCGACGACGTTCGGGTACTCCGGGGGGTTGAGTTTGAGCAGGTGGAAGCGCCCGCCATGCACGAGGGGCAGGGTGAGCATGCGCCCGGAGACCTTGTCCTGAACCCCGGCCAGTGCCCCGGGATCGACGCCCGAGGCCGCCGCCAGTTCGGTGAAATCGACGTCGTCCCACGTGGATTCGGTGGTCACCGGCGCCGGTGGCGACGTGTTCGCGTCATCCTCGGCCCGCACCTGAACGTCGCCCACCGGATCGGACCCCACGGCGAGCAGCAGCGACAGTTCGTCGTCGGCCGACGTCTTGACGGCCGTGCGCAGGGCGGTGAGCCGACGGCCCTCCGGGAGGAGGCCGGAGAAGAACGGCGGCAGCGCCCCGCCGACGATCCGCAGGGGTTCGTCGGTGAGCGGCAGGGTGGTGGCGACGGGCCGGCCGCCCGACTCCACGTGCTCGGGAAGGTACGTGAACTCGATGCCTCCGTGCTCCCGCGCCAACGTGGCCACCGGGGTGCCGTCGAGCAGGACCTCTGCGCGTTGCACGCGCCGGGGGTCGGTGGCCATGCCGCGGCTGCTCACGCGTCGGTCCTGCGCAACTCGGCCCGTAGTTCGAGTCCGAGGACATCGAGGACGGCGGTGACCTTGTCGAGCCTGAGCGTGGGTTTGTCGTGTTCGAGGTCGCGGACGAAGCGTTCGGAGGCGCCGGCCATGTCGGCGACATCGGTCTGCAGCAGGCCGAGCGTGCGGCGACGTTCACGGACGTCGGTTCCCAGTGTCACCGTTGCTCCTCGACGCTCCGACCGGCTCGATCGCGCCGGTTCTATCGTTCGCACCCTCCGCGTGCTGCGAATCTTCACCTTACCGGCAAGATCATGCCGGTGCCCGCCTTGTGACTGGCGTCCTCCGGCATTCTCGCCGGGAACCGGCACGATCACGCCGGTTACGGAAGTCCTCGTCATGGCAGGCGTCGTGGAAGACCTCGTGGCAACACGGCGGGGGTGATGACCCCGGACTCGCTGCCATCCCATCTGCCGTCTCGGGTCGGGCGGCCTGACGACGAGAAGTCGAGAGGGGAGGTGAAGGAGGGGGGAGCGTGGGCAAGGTGTTCAGCGAGCCGGGACGACCTCGCCGTCGAGCGGGGTGAGTTCGCCGGGACGCCGGGGGCCGCGGGATCCGTAGAGCACGCCTCCGATGACGATGACGCCGCCGAGGATCTCGACGGGGTTCGGCACCTCGCCGAGCACCAGCCATGCGGTCGAGAGCCCGACGACCGGCACGAGCATCGAGAACGGCGCGACACGGCTCGCCGGGTGGGCCTTCATCAACCACGTCCAGATGCCACCGGCGAGCACCGTCGCGACGAGGCACGTGTAGGCGAGGCCGAGCAGAGCGGGAACGGCACCCGGGGTCAGCGCGGTCGCGAGCGACGAGGTGACGGCGTCGGGGCCTTCGACGAGCCACGACAGGGCGAACATCGGCAGCGGTGGGACCACCGACATCCACAACGTGAGGTGCAGCGGGTTCTGCGGCCTGGCCTGCCGTGAGGCGAGGTTGCCGAGCGCCCAGCCCAGGCCGCCTGCGACCGTCAGGAGGAACGGCCAGAGGGTCGCCCCGCCGAACCGCTGGGATCCGACGATCGCCAGGCCCCCGACCGCGATGGCCGCGCCGAGCATCGCGGTGCGCGAGAGATGTTCGCGCAGCAGCACGGCACCGAGGATCACGGTGAACGGTGCGGAGCTCTGGAGGACGAGCGAGGCCAGCCCCGTCGGCATGCCGATGGCCATCGCCCAGTAGAGAAAGACGAACTGGAGGATGCCGAAGCCGACGCCGTATCCGATGAGCCACCGCGCCCGCACTCGCGGCCGGGGCACGAACAGCATGGTGGGAACGGCGAGGAGCGCCCACCGCAACGCCACGCAGAGGAACGGCGGAAAGTGCTCGAGCGAGGCGTGGATGGCGAGGAAGTTGAGGCCCCACAGCACCGCGACGAGCCCGGCGAGCAGTCGGTGGCGAATCGGCATGGGCCACATCGTGGCGAGACCGGCGATCCGGAACAAGCGTCGTCCACGGGACATGCGGTACACGCACGGGCCACCTCGGCATGGAGCGGCCTCGGACAACAGGCTTCCCCACTGTCGTCCGAGGCCACCTTCATCGTGCGTTGCGAACCGCCCCGCCCATGGGCGCCACGCCGGGCGCGGCTCGCAACCCGTCAGCTCCGCATGGGTTGCTGGAGCTCGGTGACCCAGTCGGACGCAGCATCCGGACCGACACCTGCCCGAGTCGAGCGAAGTCTCCGATCGACATGACACCGTTCTCCCGCCTCACGCGGTGTCAGGGTCAACACCGGATGAGCCGCACATGCCCGTCCGTGGCCCGGGTCACACCTTGAAGCCGCTGACCAGGGCGCGTAGTTCATCGGCGCTGCCGGTGAGGTGGTCGATGTCGCCCATCATCTCGTCGGCGATGTCGGAGGAGGAGCGGGCGTCGCCGGCGCTGCGCTGGATGCTCTCGGCGATGCGTCCGGCACCACTCGCGGCGTCGGCGACACTGCGACTCATCTCGTTGGTCGTCGCGGTCTGCTCCTCGACCGCGGAGGCGATCGTCGACTGGGAGTCGTTGATGCGGGTGATGATCGCACCGATCTGCGTGATCGCCGTGACGGCGGCCTCGGTGTCGAGCTGGATGGCCTCGACCCGACGGCCGATGTCCTCGGTGGCCTTGGAGGTTTCCTGAGCGAGGTCCTTGACCTCGTTGGCGACGACCGCGAAGCCCTTGCCGGCCTCACCGGCGCGTGCCGCCTCGATCGTCGCGTTGAGGGCGAGCAGGTTGGTCTGTTCCGCGATGCTCGTGATCGCCTTGACGACCTCTCCGATCTGGGCGGAGCTCGTGCCGAGTTGGCCGATCGTCGCGTTCGTCGTCTCGGCCACCTGCACGGCCTGGGCCGCGACGCCGGCGGCGTCGTTCGTCGACTGGGCGATCTCGCGGATCGACGAGGTCATCTGCTCGGTGCCCGCGGCGACCGTCTGGATGTTGTGCGAGACGTCGTCGGCCTCGCCCGCGGTGGCGCCGAGGGCGGTCGAGCTGTCGACGGCTCGGGTGCCGATGCGGCGCGAGCGCTCGGTCATCGTCTCCGCCTCACGGGCGACGCTCTCCGCAGCCTCCTTGACCCGGCCGATGATGCCGAGAATGGACTGCCGCGAGTGCTCGAGAGCCTGCGCCGTCTCGCCCACCTCGTCGCCCGTCGTGACCTCGGCGGGCACCGTGAGGTCGTCGTCGGCCATGGCCCGCAGCGAGTCACGCACCGAGCGCAGGGAACGCTGGATCGGCCGGGCGACCGCGCGGGCCACGAGGAGGATGACGACCGGGAGCACGAGCGTCGCGACCACGACGATCCAGATCGTGCGGGCGATCGCCGCGTCGATCTCGTCGGAGACGGCGTCCGCGCGGGCGTCGATCGACTTCTGCAGGGCCCCGGTGGCCTCGCTGATGCGGCCGTTGGCCTCACCGCTGGCGCCGCCGTTGATGGAGTCCGACGCCTGCGCCATCTTGGCCCGATCGCCGGTCGCGAGGAGTTCGCGAGCGGCCTGGTCGGCGGCGAAGAAGTCCTGATAGCCGGCGCGTGCGGCCTGGAGCCGGCCGGCCTCCTCCTCGGTGAGTGCTTCGGTGGGGAACTGCGCGAGGTGCTTGTCGACGTTGGCCTTGGCCTCCTCGAATCCCTGAAGGTTGTAGGCCTCTTCGCCGCTCAGGGCCTTCTTCGAGCCGATGCGGTAGACGTCGCCGAGGATTCCGAGCTGCCAGCCGCTGACGTCGGAGTTGTCGAGTTCGAGTCCCGCGGCGGCCTCCCTCGCGGTGAGAATCTGGGTGCGATCGTGCACGCGACTCTGCACATCGAGCAGGTTCGCGAGAGCGATACCTCCGACGAGTACGGCACCGAGGAGGCCCACGAGGCCGACGCCGGTGATCTTGCCGAAGATGCCGAGGGAACGACGGGAGGTGGATACGGGAACGCTCATGGGGCCGCCTTTGACCGTGTCCGGCGGGACGGGTCTCGCCTATCTGGACGCCTGAGTACGCGCCCTGCTGGACGCTCTTCCTCCTTCGGCAGCAGGACGACCGTTCTGAGGACCTCTCTCGTAGACGTTCGAGGACGTTCCCGTCGGAACCCCCGTGTGAGACGCCGTGGCGCCGACCCCGTTTCGGCAGGGCGGCGCCACGGCGGGATGTGTCATTACGGCGTTCGGTGCGAGGTCAGTACAGCCTCGTGTCGTCCTCGCTCTGCACCCGCAGCCAGCGATAGCCGTACCCGTCGAGTTGGATCTCGAAGGGCTTGGTGGGGTCGTCCTCGACGGAGTCCTGGGCCCACAGATCGACGAGCTTGGACCCGGGGTCGATGTCGTCGAGCTTCACCTCGATCGTGCGACCCTCCTGGCCGAGGTTGTGTGCGGTGACGACCGTGGCCTCGTCGCCACGAGCCGCGAGCACGAGCACCGCCGGGTCACCGACGTCGATGACCTCGACGTCCGCCCAACCGAGTTCGGGGTGGCGGCGGTGCAGGAAGATGAGGCCGCGGATGAAGGAGTAGAGCGAGTCCGGGTCGCTGCGCTGGTCGGCGACGTTGACGTGGTCGGGGCCGTAGCCGCCGTCGGCTAGCGGCGCGATGAGCTTGTTCGCCTTCGCGCTGGAGAAGCCGGTCGAGTCCTCCGACGTCCACTGCATGGGGGTACGCACCGCCATGCGCCCGGTCTCGGCGAGGTTCTCGCCCATGCCGATCTCCTCGCCGTAGAAGATCGACGGGGTACCGGGCAACGCGAACATGAGGCTGTAGGCCATCCGGATGCGGCGCGGGTCGCCGGCGAGCATCGTCGGCAGTCGACGCTTGAGCCCGCGGTCGAAGACCTGCATCTCCTTCTCGGGGCCGAACGCGTCGAACACCTCCTGACGTTCGGAATCCGTGAGCTTGTCGAGGGTGAGCTCGTCGTGGTTGCGCAGGAAGTTGGCCCACTGCGTCTCGCGGGCGAGGGGGTACTTGCCCCGCTCGGTGAGGGCCTTGACGATCGGGCGCGCGTCGTGCCGGGCCATCGCGAGGTACAGCGCCTGCATGCCGATGAAGTCGAACTGCAGCGAGAGCCCGTCGCCGTTCTCGGCACCGAAGAACTGGTACTGGTCCTTGTACGGCACGTTGACCTCGCCGAGGAGGATGCCGTCGCCCGTGCGGCGCCGCAGGAACGCGCACGTCTGGCGGAGGAAGTTCATCGGGTCGCCGAGCTCCTTCTTCTCCTGCGCCGTGTAACCCGTCGTCTCGAGGATGAACGGCACCGCGTCGACCCGGAACCCGTCGACGCCGAGCTGCGTCCAGAACCCGATGATGCGCGCGATCTCCTCACGCACCTCGGGGTTGGCGATGTTGAGGTCGGGCTGGAACTTGTAGAAGTTGTGCAGGTACCACTCGCCGGTCTTGTCGTCCTTCTCCCAGAGCGAGTCCTCGACGTCGGGAAAGACGACCTTGTCGGAGGTGTCCGGCGGTTCGGTGTCGCGCCACACGTACCAGTCGCGGAACGGGTTGTCCTTGCTCTTGCGTGCCTCCTTGAACCACGGGTGCTCGTCGGAGGTGTGGTTGAGCACGAGGTCGACGATGACCCGCATGCCGCGGTCGTGCGCGGTGCGGATGAACTCGACGAAGTCACCGAGGGAGCCCAGGCGTGGGTCGACGGTGTAGAAGTCGGTGATGTCGTATCCGTCGTCCTTGTCGGGGGAGGGGTAGAACGGCATGAGCCACAGGGTCGTCACTCCGAGCTCGGCCAGGTAGTCGATGCGGCGGGCAAGGCCGGCGAAGTCGCCGATCCCGTCACCGTTGCCGTCCTGGTACGTCTCCACGTCCAGGCTGTAGATCACGGCGTTCTTCCACCACAGGTCACTCGTGTCGGTGATGCGCATGCAGGCTCCTCGAGGTCGCGTTCTCGTCGGGTTGATCGAACGTGTCGGGCGGTCGTCGGGGGATGTCAGAGGGGTGTCAGCGCAGGCCGGGCAGGACGTGCTCGGCGGCGGCGTCGATCCACGGCCGCTGCTGCTGGGAGACCTGGTGGAGGTAGACCGCGTCGAAGCCGAGGTCGGCCATCTCGCGGATGCGTTCGGTCAGTCGGCCGAGGTCGGATTCCACGAGGCACGCGTCCTGGATCTGCTCGTCGGTGGAGGCCTCGCCGAGGGCGTCGAGGTGCTCGGTGAGCACGTCGGTGGCGACGGCGGTGGGAAAGACGTTGCTGCTCCACTGGTCCCGCGCGATCGCGCGGGCCTCGTCGTCGGTGGGCGCCCAGGCGACGTGGACCTGGAGGATCATCCGGCCGTCGCCCCCCGCACCACGGTAGGCGTCGACGATCTCGCGCAGGCGATCCATCGGCTGGTTGATCGTCGCGATGCCGTCTGCCCAGCGGGCGCCCTGGGCGGCGCTGCGCGGAGACAGGGTGGGCTGGAAGAGCTGCGGCGGCTCCTGCGGCAGCGTCCACAACTTTGCGTCCTCGACCGTGACGTGCCCGTGGTGGGTGACGGTCTCGCCGCGGTGCAGCCGCCGGATGATGTCGGCGCACTCGAGCAGTCGCTCGTCGCGGACCTCCTTGCGCGGCCACTTCTCGCCGGTGACGTACTCGTTCATGTACTGGCCGGTGCCGAGGCACATCCAGAACCGGCCGGGGAACATCGAGGCCAGCGTGGCCGACGCCTGGGCGATGATCGCCGGGTGGTACCGCTGGCCGGGGGCGTTGACCGTGCCGAACGTGAGGCCGGTCGTCGCCATCGCGGCTCCGAGCCACGACCACGTGAACCCCGCCTCGCCCTGCCGCGAGCTCCACGGCGCGAAGTGGTCGGAGCACATCGCCGCGTCGAAGCCGGCCTGCTCGGCGAGCTGGACGTCCTCGAGCAACTGCCCGGGCGGGATCTGTTCGTGCGAGGCGTGAAAGCCGACGAGAGTCATACCCTCATTCAAACCGAGGAGGTGGCCGTGGTCACACCGGTCGGTGACGACGGGAGCACTCGGGCAGTGGCGCACCGGGTCGACGGCCCGCGGTCGAACGACGAGGAGCAGTGTGGGCATGACGGATTCGAGACAGGGGCGCGCGTGAGACTCGCCGACGTCGTCGCCACCTCCGCGCGTGTCGGCGCGACCAGATCGCGGACGGCCAAGATCGCCGCCGTCGCCGAGGCGTTGCGCGAGGCCGGGTCCGACGCTGCGCGGATCGTCGCGTTCTACCTCTCCGGGGCGTTGCCGCAGCGCCGGACCGGCGTGGGCTGGCGAGGGCTCGCGTCGCTGCCCGCACCGGCGGAGCAGCCGACGCTAACGGTCGCCGAGGTCGACGCCGCTCTCGAGGACATCTCTGCGCTCGCCGGGACCGGCTCGGCGGGGCGGCGTCGTGAAGCCGTGAACGACCTGTTCGCCCGCGCGACCGCCGACGAGCAGGCGTTCCTGCGGGGGCTGCTCACCGGCGAGGTTCGCCAGGGCGCACTCGACGGGGTGTTGCAGGCGGCGATCGCCGAGGCCGCCGCTGTTCCCGCTGCCGCCGTGCGGCGCGCGGTCATGCTCGCCGGGTGGTCGGCCGATGTCGCTGCTGCGGCCCTGGCGCACGGTGAGGCGGGCCTCGCCGAGATCGGCCTCGTCGTCGGAAGACCCCTGCGGCCCATGCTCGCCGGATCGGCACCTGACGTCGCGGCGGCGCTCGCCACGGTGGGCGGAGGAGAGCCGGTGGCGGTCGAGCGCAAACTCGACGGCATCCGGTTGCAGGCGCACAAGGACGGCGACGACGTGCGCCTGTTCACCCGCTCGCTCGACGAGATCACCGAACGGCTGCCCGAGGTCGTCGAACTCGTGCGCTCGCTGCCGGCCGAGCGGCTCGTCCTCGACGCCGAGGCGATCGCGTTGCGACTCGACGGGCGCCCACACCCGTTCCAGGTCACCGGCGCTCGCACCGCGAGCCGGGCCGATCCCGCCGCTCTCGCCGAGCGGACCCCGGTGACGACGTACGCCTTCGACCTCCTGCACGTCGACGGGGAGGATCTTCTCGACCTGCCCGCTCGCGAGCGCTTCGCCCGTCTGGCCGACGTCGCACCCGAGTCCCGCGTGCCCCGGCTCGTCACCGCCGAGGAGGACGAGGCGGCCGCGTTCTTCGCCGATCAGATCGCCGCCGGGCACGAAGGGGTCGTGGTCAAGAGCCTCGATGCGCCCTACGCCGCCGGCCGGCGGGGAGCGGGCTGGGTCAAGGTGAAACCGCGACACACCCTCGACCTCGTCGTGCTCGCCGTCGAATGGGGCAGCGGTCGCCGGCGTGGAAAGCTCTCGAACATCCACCTCGGGGCGCGGGATGCCGCCTCGCCCACGGGGTTCACCATGCTCGGCAAGACGTTCAAGGGCATGACCGACGAGATCCTCGAGTGGCAGACCCGCCGGTTCCTCGACCTCGAGACCCATCGCGAGGGACACGTCGTGTTCGTGCGACCCGAACAGGTCGTCGAGATCGCGTTCGACGGATTGCAGACGTCGACCCGCTACCCCGGCGGCCTGGCCCTGCGGTTCGCGCGGGTGCTGCGCTACCGCGACGACAAGGGCGCGGCCGAGGCCGACACGATCGAGACCGTCCGCGCCCTCGCGGCGACCTGAGCCGCCCCTGCCACGAACGACGTCGGCCCGCACTCACGCTGCTCCGAAGGCCCGCGCAACAACGAATGGTCGTCACCGACGTCGGCCCGCACTCACGCTGCCCGAAAGACTCGCGCAACAAGGACCGGTCAGTCCGACGGCCGATTTCGCCGGCAGCCCCCTGACCAGCGGTGATGCCGGTGGCGGCCGATGAGAGGTCGTCGGTGACCGGTCTTTGTTGCGCGAGTTCTGCGTTGCCTCACTGCCAGACGGCGGTCTCGGGGTCGACTCCCTGGGCACTCGCGTTCTGAGCGATCGCGTCGTGCAGCCACTGCGTGAGACCGGGCTGCACCGCCTCGTAGCGGTCGGTGAACCGCTGGTCGGCGAGGTACATCCGGGCCAGGCACACCTGCATCGAGTACGAGCAGTCGTAGAACCGGTCGATCGACGCGCGATGGCGCTCGGCGAGGGCGTTCGCCGTGTCGGAACCGGGGGCGACGCCGTCGCGGACGGCCGCGGCCATGTCGGCGTCGAGCGCGTCGCTCTCGGCCTTGACCCGTTCCCAGTCCTCACGTGACATCTGCTTCGAGCGGGCCTGCGACTGCGCCCACTGCTCGGTGTCGCCCCAGCGTTCCTCGGCCTCGACCTGGTACTCGGGGTTCCACTCCTGACCGAAGATCTCGCTCATCTCGGCCGGGGTGAGGTTCGTGTCGTTCATCTCTGCCTCCATCAACACATCCACTGCGGAGACCATCTCCTGCAGGCGAGAGATGCGGCCTTCGAGCAGTTCCCGCTGGCGACGCAGGTGGGCGACCTGATCGACCGTGGGGTCGTCGAGGAGTTCGCCGATCTGCGCGAGCGGGATCCCCACCTCCCGGTAGACGAGCACCCGATGGATCCGCGCGACGTCGTCGCGCGAGTACACCCGGTAGTCGGAGTTCGTACGCCCGCTCGGGTGCACGAGGCCGATCTCGTCCCAGTGGTGGAGGGTCCGCACGCTCACCCCGACCAACGCCGCCGTGGCGCCGACCGTCAGCTCGTCGTGCGGTGTGCTCACCGTTGCAGCATCTCTCACACCCACGACGATTCCGCCTCACGCCGCGTGAGGGTCAAGCCACATCGCGACACCGTGTGACCGGCCGCGGCCCAGCCTCGTGCCGACCGCGTGACCGGCGGGTGGATCCGCGGGTGGGTAGCGACCCGGCTCCAGTGCCCCGCAGGCAGACTGGCGGGATCGGACCGAATGCATGAAAGGACGTCATGTTCGATCTCGCCTCGTTCGCGTTCACCTCCAACGACCCCTCGGTGACACCCGAGAACTTTCTCGACTTCGGTATCCACCTCGTCGTCGATCTCGCCGCCGTGCTCGTGCTGGCGTTCGGGATCTACCTGCGGCACGGCCGTCGTGACATCGTCACGTGCCTGCTCTGCTTCAACCTCGCGCTCTTCGTCGTGCTCGCGGTCATCGACGTGCGCAGCGTCGACCTCGGGTTCGGGTTCGGCCTGTTCGCGCTGCTGTCGATCATCAGCCTGCGCAGTGAGACGTTCTCGACGATCGAGCTGGCGTACTTCTTCTGCGGGATCGTGCTGGGGGTGGTCAACGCGCTCGAGGTGGGCGGCACGGTGCTCAACTGGTCCAACGAGCTCTTCGCGATCCTGTTGAGCGCGACCATCGTCCTCGGGGTCTATCTCGTGGATCATCCGCGGCTGCGCCCGGCGGCGGGCCACGTGCAGATCACGCTCGACACGGTGCACCGCGACCCGGTGATGCTGCGCAACGACCTGGAGGATCGGCTCGGGGTCGACGTGACGACCGCGACCGTGCTCCACGCCGATTACGTCCAGGACACGATGCTCGTCGACGTGCGCTACGTGGCCCCTGACGGCGCGCGTGGACAGGTGGCGGGTGTCGCGACGCTCGACCAGCCGTGAGGTCGCCGTGAGTCGTCCCCGTGGCCACCACCTCGAGGAGATCGTCGGCCGCCTCGACCCCATCGATCTCACCGAGCTCAACGCCCGAGCCGCGCTGCAGACCAGAGCCGACTCGAAGTACGTCCTCGACCGGGCTCAGTTCGACGCGTTCGTCGCACGCCTCGAGGGCCGCTGCGACGTGCTCGAGATCGACGGGGTGCGTGGTCAGCAGTACGACACGACGTACTTCGACTCCGCGCAGCTGACGAGCTACCACGATCACCTGCAGCGACGCCGGTACACCTACAAGATGCGCACTCGCATCTACGTCGACACCGGTCTGAACGTCTTCGAGGTCAAACTGCGCGACGGCCGCGGCCACACGGTCAAGCGCAAGATCGACCACGCCGATGACGCGGCGAACGTCGTGGGGCCGAGGGCGGACGCCTTCTTTCGGGAGGTGGTGCGCGAGGCGTACGGACTCGATGTCACGTATCCCGTGCAGCCGGTGCTGCGCAATCGGTACCGGCGGTTCACGCTCGCCTCGCGTGCGACGCCGGCCCGCACGACCGTCGACGTCGACCTGCACATGCTCCGTAGTGCCGACGTCGTCGCGTCGATGGATCCCACGCTCGCGCTCGTCGAGACCAAGAGCGCCCACGGCAATGGCGAGATGGACCGGCTGTTGTGGGACCTGGGTATCCGGCCGATGCGGGTGAGTAAGTACTGTCTCGGGCTCGAACTGCTCCACCCGCACCTGTCGGTGAACCGCTACCTGCCCGCGATGACCCGGCTCTTCGGGCCCCCTCGACGACCGACCGTCACCGCCGTAGGCGAACGCGCCGCGACCGCCTATGTCTCCCTGGAGCGGCCGCCACGTGCCCCGCGGCCGCTTCGCCCGCCTCGCGCCCCGCGCGGACCCCGGCCACTGCATCCGGTGCGATGACCGGGGGCCGGCCTCAGCACCGGGGCCAGGCGTAGGACTCCTGGGCGCCGGCTCGCTGGACGGCCTTCGCGGCGGCGGCGTTGCCGGCGCGGGCGGCGTCCTCGAGTGAGTCCCCTTCGGCGAGGCGGGCGGCGACGGTACCGACGAAGCAGTCGCCGGCGCCGGTGGTGTCGACGACCTCCACCTTCTCGCCCTCGCACACCGTCGTCCCGGCGCTCGTCGACACGACGGCGCCCGCTGCGCCGAGGGTGATGACGACCGAGTCGACCCCGTGGGCGCGCAGGGACTCACCGAGGGCGGAGGCCTCGTCGAGGGTCATCTCGGCGTCCTCCGTCGTCATGTCGTCGTCGGCCGCAGCGGGGTCGTCGGCCTCGAGCATGGCCGCGGCGGCACGGGCCTCGTGCTCGTTGACGATGAGCGGGTCGGCGGCTCGAAGGGTGTCGGGCGCGAGGGCGACGACGGGCGCGAGGTTGACGACGAGGCGCGTCCCGAGGTCGGTGCAGACCCGCGCGGCCTCGTCGACGACGTCGGTGGGGATCTCGCCCTGGACGACCACGACGTCCTCTGCCGTGAGCGCGGCCGCACGCACGTCGTCTACGGTCACCTGCGCGTTCGCCCCCGGGATGACGATGATCGAGTTCTCGCCGGCGTCGGAGACCGTGATGAGCGCGATCCCGGTGGGGGTGTCTTCGACCCTTCGCACGCCGGAGAGGTCGACACCCGCCTTCTCCAGCAGCGAGGTCGCGATCGCGCTGTCCTCGCCGATGCAGCCGACCATCGCGGTCGGTGCTCCAGCGAGGGCCGCGGCCACGGCCTGGTTCGCGCCCTTGCCGCCGGCCTTGCGGGAGCCGTCCTCACCGAGCACGGTCTCGCCGGGGCGCGGATGCGTGCGCACGCGGGCGAAGAGGTCGACGTTGATCGAACCGATGACGACGACGCGCGACGGGGTGTCCATGGCCTCGACCCTACGCAGGACGCGGTTGCCCGGCGCGCGACCGGGGCATAGGGCAGGTATGAGTGCACCCACCTTCGAGCAGACGTACGCGGCCGACGTGCCGGAGTTGTCGACGGCGTGGCGGGCAGCGGTCGTGGAGGAGCCGAGCCTGCTCGTGTTCGACGACGACCTCGCGACCGAGCTCGGGCTCGATGCCGCGTGGCTGCGCACCCCCGACGGGGTGCGGATGCTCGCAGGGCAGGTGCCGGAATCCTGGCCGACGTACGCGCAGGCCTATGCCGGCCACCAGTTCGGTTCGTACTCACCGGTGCTCGGCGACGGTCGGGCGTTGCTCCTCGGTGAGTTCGTCGATCCTGCCGGTCGACGTCATGACCTGCACCTCAAGGGGTCGGGCCGCACCCCCTACGCCCGCGGAGGCGACGGCAACGCCGCGGTCGGGCCGATGCTGCGCGAGTACCTCGTGAGCGAGGCGATGGACGCGCTCGGCATCCCGACGACCCGCTCGCTCGCGGTCGTCGGCACCGGCCGGACGATCATGCGTGAGCGGCCGCTGCCGGGCGCGATCCTCGCGCGGGTCGCGAGCAGCCACCTGCGGGTCGGCACGTTTCAGTACGCGGCCTCCCTCGGCCGCCTCGACGTGCTCCGCGCTCTCGCCGACCACGCGATCGACCGGCACCACCCCACGGCACGAGAGGCCGACGACCCCTACCTCGCGCTCTTCGAGGCGGTCGCGACCGCGCAGGCCCGGCTCGTCGCCCGGTGGATGGGCGTCGGATTCATCCACGGCGTGATGAACACCGACAACATGACGATCAGCGGCGAGACCATCGACTACGGCCCCTGCGCCTTCCTCGACGCCCACGACCCGCGCGCGGTGTTCAGCTCGATCGACCACGGTGGCCGGTACGCCTACGGCAATCAGCCGGGCATCGCGCAGTGGAACCTCGCGCGGCTCGGCGAGGCGCTGCTGCCGCTGATCGGCCGCGGGCCGGGCGGGGGTGAGGACGAGTCGGGTGAGGACGAGTCGACGCCACGGCCGTGGCCCGAACCGGCCGAGGCGGCGGTCGAGGCCGCCACCGGGGTCCTCGCCGGGTTCGCCGAGACCTACGACGCGGCGTTCCACGAGGTCATGGCGGCCAAACTCGGCGTGCGCACCGGTGCGGAGGACGACCCGGAGGTACGCACCCTCGTCAGCGACGTCCTCGCTCTGCTGACCCGCGAGCGCATCGACCACACGCAGTTCTTCCGGGCGCTCACCGACGGATCGGCTCGGGAGCTCGTCGACGACGCCGCGCCGTTCGACGTCTGGCTCGAGCGACGCAGCGCGCTGCTCGATCCGGACACTGCGGCGAGGGAGGCGAGGATGAACGCCGCCAACCCCGTCTACATCCCGCGCAATCACGTCGTCGAGGACGTGCTCGGTGCCGCGACCGAGGGTGATCTCGCGCCGTTCATGCGAGTTCTCCCGGCGTTGCGCACGCCGTTCACGCGCCGCGACGGGTTCGAGGATCTCGCACGTCCCGCGCCGGCCGGAACGCCGCAGCACATCACGTACTGCGGCACCTGAGGCACCGCGCAATCGTGATCCGGTGAACACGTGCGCGGCTTTCCGCCACGAGAGAACGTTCTGGGCCTAGCCTGACAATCACGCAGAACTCCACCACCCGGCTACGCCGGTGACCTCATCGGCGAGGTGTGAGCGAAAGAGGCACTCGATGGACGAGTTGATCGAAGCGTGCGGGCAAGGGCTCGACCAGTGCACCGGTGCGATCGCCGGAGCCTTGTGGAGCAACTGGCTCATCTATCTCGTGCTCTTCAGCGGGATCCTTTACACCATCGTGCTCAAGGCCCCGCAGCTTCTTCGCATTCGTGAGATGGTCGCCCAGCTCATGGGTGGCGGTGATTCCTCCCGGGGTGTCTCCTCGTTCGAGGCCTTCGCCATGGCCCTCGGCGGGCGGGTGGGTGTCGGCAACATCATGGGCGTCGCAACCGCCATTCATTTCGGTGGTCCTGGAGCGATGTTCTGGATGTGGATCACGGCGTTGCTCGGCGCGGGCATCGCGGTGGTCGAGTCCTCGCTCGCGCAGGTCTACAAGGTCGAGGTCAACGGTGAATACCGCGGTGGCCCGGCCTATTACATGACCAGGGGAATCAAGTGGCCGCTGGTCGGCACGATCCTCGGATTCGTCTACGCCTGTGCGGCGATTCTCGCGTTCACCGTCACCGGGCCGACGATCCAGTCGAACAGCATCGCGATGTCGATGGAGGGTGCGTGGAACATTCCGCCGGCCGCCACGGGAATCGTCGTCGCGATTCTCTTCTGCCTCGTGATCTTCGGTGGCATGAAGCGCATCGGCAAGGTCTGCGGATTCCTCGTGCCGTTCATGGCCGCCGCGTACATCCTGCTCGGTCTGGTCATTCTCGTCCTGGACGCCGACGAGGTGCCCGAGATGTTCCGGCTGATCTTCTCCGCCGCGTTCGGCCAGGAGGCGATGTTCGGCGGCATGCTCGGCGCCATCATCATGTGGGGCGTCAAGCGAGCCGTCTACTCCTCCGAGGCCGGCACCGGTTCGGGTGCGCAGGCCTCCGCCGCCGCCGAGGTGTCGCACCCGATCAAGCAGGGCCTGGCCCAGGGATTCTCGGTCTACATCGACACGACCTTCGTGTGCACGATCACCGGACTCATGATCCTGGTCACCGGCCAGTACAACGTCGTGGCGCCGGACGAGACGACCCAGATCATCAACAACCTCCCCGGTGTCGAGAACGCCCAGTACACCCAGAGCGCGATCGACTCGGTGTTCCCCGGGTTCGGCGCCGGGTTCGTCGCGATCGCGATGTTCCTCTTCGCGTTCACGACGCTGCTCTCGTTCGGCTTCTACGCCGACACGAACATCGCCTTCCTCTTCCGTGGCGGCCGCAAGGCGCGCATCGCCAACATCGTCGTCCAGCTCGTGCTCACGGCGTCGATCATCATCGGAGCCATCCGCAAGTCCGACTTCGCATGGAACATGGCCGATATCGGCGTCGGTCTCTACTCGTGGATCAACCTCATCGGTCTGCTGTTCCTCGTCGGCACGGCGATGAAGGTGATGAAGGACTACGCCCAGCAGCGCAAGGAGGGCCTGGACCCGGTCTTCGACCCCGCTCGAGTCGGCATCCACGACGTGCCGCTGTGGAACGAGATCGCCACCCGGTATCGCACCGAGCACGCGAACGACGGCACGGCCCTCATCGGCGTTCCGGGCGACGACGAGACGCCCGGTGGAGCCACCGCGGCCGGAGTCACGACGGATCGGTGAGCGCCCGCGCCCCGCGTCGGGACTCGAAGATCAACGAGGTCTCGGCGTGGGCCACGCCCGGGCGGTTCGTGAGGTGGTCGAGCACGAAATCGCGCAGGTCGTGGGCGTTCGGGCACGCGACGTGGACGTAGAAGTCGGTCGCCCCCGACACGTGGAAGAGGCTGAGCACGCCGGGTAGCCGCGGCACCTGTTCGGTGAACTCCTCGATATGAGAGCGCTCGTGGCCGCTGAACCGCACGGCGACCATCGCCTCGACCGGTCGCCCGACGGCCACGGGATCGACGTCGGCGTGGACCCCGCGGATCACGCCGCGCTCACGCAGTGTGCGCATCCGGGCCAGACACGTCGACTCCGCGATGCCGGCCGCCCGGGCGAGCTGCGCGTTGGTCGCCCGGCCGTCCTCCTCGAGCAGGTTCAGCAGGGCGCGGTCGACGTCGTCGAGAGGTCGCGGGTCGTCCTGGCGCGACATGGGTGCTCCTTGGGTGCCGGGCGTAGGCGCGGGTGGTGCGAGAAACTCTCAGCGTAACCACGGTGACCAGGAGGATCGTTCGGTCTCATTGACCGTTCACCGCAGGATCTACAGACTAGGTGGTGTCCACCGCCAGATCCCGTCGACGATGCCGGAGTCCGCCGATGCCACAGCACCCCCACCTCGCGTTCGACACGATGGCCGTTCACGGTGCCCGCGAGGACCTCGCGGGCCTGGGCGCCCACGTTCCTCCCATCGACCTGTCGAGCACGGCGCCGCTGCCCGATGTCGAATCCGGCGGCGACTCCTACGAGAACCTCGCAGGCGGTGGAGTGCTCGAGCAGGGGCATTCCCCGGTCTACCAGCGATTGTGGAATCCGACGGTCGCGCGGTTCGAGGAGGCCCTGGCCGGGCTCGAGCGCGCCGAGCAGTCGGTGGCATACGCCTCCGGTATGGCGGCGCTCAGCGCGGTGCTGCTCGCGATGGTGCAGAGCGGCAAGCGTCACGTCGTCGGCGTGCGTCCGCTCTACGGCGGCACCGACCACGTGCTCGCCACGAACCTGCTCGGTACCCACGTGAGCTGGGCGAAGGCCGACGGGGTGGGCGCGGCGATCACCCGCGACACCGGTCTCGTCGTCATCGAGTCACCCGGCAACCCGACCCTCGAACTCGTCGACATCGCCGACGTCGTGCGCCAGGCCGGCGACGTGCCCGTGCTCGTCGACAACACGTTCGCCACCCCCGTGCTGCAGCGGCCGCTCGAGCTCGGAGCCAGGCTCGTCATGCACTCGGCGACGAAGTACCTCGGCGGCCACGGCGACGTGCTCGCAGGCATCGTCGCGACCGACGCCGAGTGGGCCGCCCGCCTGCGCGGGGTGCGGGCGCTGACCGGCGGCATCCTCCACCCGCTCTCGGCGTATCTCGCGCACCGTGGCCTGCAGACGCTGCCGATCCGCGTGCGTGCGCAGCAGGAGAACGCGATGGCGGTGGCCGCGTGGCTCGCCGAGCAGCCGCAGGTGAAGAACGTCTACTACCCCGGCGCACCGGGCTGCGACCCCGCGGGCCTCGTCGGCCGGCAGATGTCGGGGCCGGGCTCGATCCTCGCCTTCGACATGGGCGACTACGCACGCGCCGCGCACGTCGCCGAGCACGTGGAGCTCATCACCCATGCCGTCTCTCTCGGCGGGGTCGACTCGCTCATCCAACACCCGGCGTCCTTGACCCACCGCCCCGTCGCGCCCGAGGCGCGTCCGGTGCCGGGCGTATTGCGCCTCTCGGTCGGTCTCGAGGATCCGGCCGACCTCATCGCCGACCTCGAGCGGGCGATGCGCGGCTGACCTCGGTCCCGTCGGCGACGAACCGGCCGGGGGCGCGGCCGGGATGTCGGTGCCCGTCCCTACGCTGAGCTCGTGCCGGAGTTCGCAGCCCTCGTCGTCGGGCCGAGCGCGGCGGACGCGTGGGGCGCGCCCGCCTCGCCTCGGGTCGCGATCGTCGGTGACGGGCTGCGCCGCGTGGTGCCGCTCGACGAGTTGCCCGGGCACGCACGCGAGGTCGGGGCCACGTCGGCGCGGTGGGTGTGGTGGTCGGCCGCCGAGGGGGCACGTCCGCTGGTCGACGCGGGGATCGGCATCGCGCGGGCCTGGGACGTCGCCGAGGCGCATCGGTTGCTCGCCGGCGGGTGGGAGGCCGGGCCGGGTCTGGCCTGGGCGGCCGCACGAGGACTCGACCCGGCGACGCTGCCCGAACGCCACCGCGGCGACCTGCTCGACCTGCTCGGCGGGGAGGACGACGACGATCCGGAGAACCCGGTGCGCCGCGACGGGCACCTGCGCGCCGATGCCGTGGCGGGCGATTGGGCCGTCACCGACGACCGTCTCCTGGCCTGGGCCGACGTACTGCTCTCCTGCGCTCAGGCCCAGCACGAGCGGGCCGAGGCTCTCGGGCCGCGGCTGGTGGCGACCGTCCACTCGGAGTCGGCGGCGGCGGTGCTCTGCGAAGAACTGCGTCACGACGGGCTCCCGGTCGACCGGACCGCGCTGCTCGACATCGTCGGACCGATGTGCGGGCCGCCGGCCGAACGCGACGCCGCCGTGCTCGCGCACGTGCCCGGGCGGGAGGGCACCGACCTGCGCAATCCCGCGTCGGTCCGTGAGCTGCTCGGAGCCGTCGGCATCGACGTGCCCTCGACGCGCAAACACGTGCTCGAGGCGTACGTCCACGTGCATCCGGTCGTGCCGGCGCTGCTGCACTGGCGCGCCGAGGAACGCATCGCCACGACGTACGGTCTGCGGTGGATCGACGAGCACATCGGGCCCGACGATCGGCTGCGCGGCGAATGGCGGGCCTGTGACGGCGGCGCGGGACGCATGACCGCGGCCGGTGGGTTGCACAACCTGCCCGCGGTACTGCGGCCGGCGGTGGCCGCCCATCCCGGGCACCTCTTCGTGCGCGCCGACCTCGGCCAGATCGAGCCACGCGTCCTCGCCGTCGTCTCCGGCGACCCGGCCTTCGTCGCCGCGACCCGCGCCGACGACCTGTACGCGCCCGTCGCCGAACGACTCGGGGTGGAGCGGGCGGTGGCCAAGGTCGCGGTGCTCTCGGCGATGTACGGCGGCCGCGCGGGGCAGGCCGCGGCGGCGCTGCAGGGGCTCGAGCGCGAATACCCGGTCGCGATTCGGCTCCTGGAGGAGGCGTCCTCGGCCGGGATGCGCGGGGAATCGGTGCGTACCTACGGCGGTCGGCTCGTTCCGACCGCGCGCCTCATGGGTGGCGACCGTCCTGGAGCGAACCCGCAGCTCGACGCGGCCCGAGGTCGCTTCGCGCGCAACGCGATCATCCAGGGGGCGGCGGCGGAGTTCTTCAAGGCGTGGGCGGCCACGGTTCGCGCGACCACCGCTCACCTGGGCGCGCGGATCGTCCTCTGCCTGCACGACGAGCTCCTCATCCACGTTCCCGCCGAGCACGCCCAGCAGGTCGCCGCGCTCGTCGATCGGGCACTCGAGGACGCCGCTCGTCGCTGGGCCGGCGGCCGGGCCCGATTCGTCACCGACACCCAGATCGTGGCGCGCTGGTCGGAGGCAAAGGGTTGACGGTTTCGGGGTGCGCAGGCCGTGTGCGGACTCGCGCCGGTGATCAGCGCGACGGCAGGGCGCGTTCCAGCTCGCGCTGCCAGGGTTCGATCCGCCAGCCCTTGGCGGCGACCCAGTCGTCGTCGTAGTAAGTGGTCGCGTAGCGGTCACCGGAGTCGCAGAGCAGGGTGACGATCGAGCCGGTCTCGCCGAGGCGGCGCATCTCGTCGACGATCGCGGCGACGCCGACGATGTTCGTGCCGGTCGAGGCGCCGACGCGACGTCCGAGCCGGTCGGAGAGGAACCGTGCGCCGGCGATCGACGCCTCGTCGGGCACCTGGATCATCCGGTCGACCGTGTGCCGGATGAAGCTCGGCTCCACCCGCGGCCGTCCGATGCCCTCGATCGACGAGCTGCCCTCGCAGGTCAGGTCGCGGTCGTCCTCGACCCAGCCGTCGAAGAACGCGGAGTTCTCGACGTCGACGACGCACAGGCGCGTGTCGAGGCGGTGATAGCGCAGGTAGCGGCCCACGGTGGCGCTCGTGCCGCCGGTGCCGGCCCCGACGACGACCCACGACGGGTCGGGGTGTCGCTCCTCGGCGAGCTGGTCGAGGATCGAGTCGGCGATGTTGTTGTTGCCCCGCCAGTCGGTGGCGCGTTCGGCGTAGGTGAACTGGTCGAGGAAGTGGCCGCCGTGCTCGGTGGCGAGGCGGTGGGACTCGGCGCACATCTGGTCGGCGCGGTCGACGAAGTGGCAGCGTCCGCCCTGCGCCTCGATGAGCCGGACCTTCGCGGTGCTCGTCGAGCGGGGCATGACCGCGACGAACGGCAGGTCCAGCATCCGCGCGAAATGCGCCTCGCTCACCGCGGTCGAACCCGACGACGCCTCGACGACGAGGGTCTCCGGCCCGAGCCACCCGTTGACCAGCGCGTACATGAACAGCGACCGGGCGAGCCGGTGCTTGAGACTGCCGGTGGGGTGGGTCGACTCGTCCTTGAGGTAGAGGTCGATGCCCCAGTCGACGGGCAGTTCCACCCGCCAGAGGTGGGTGTCGGCCGAGCGGCGGGCGTCGGCGTCGAGCCGGCGGATGCGCTCGGTCACCCACGCACGGTTCTCGGCGTCGAAGCGGTTCACGTCGTTGAGGCCGGCCACGAGTCCCATCGCACTCTCCTTCGTCAGGGCTTCGATTGTCGCCGGGTCGTCGTGTCGGTGCGGCACGATTCGGCGGGATGTGAGGATGAGTCGGCGAGCACGGGAGGGGACGGCGATGACGGTGCGGCTGACCGCGATCGGAATTCACCCGGTGAAGAGCACGGCGATCCGGCGTGTGGCGCAGGCCGACGTCGGATTCGCGGGGCTGCGCGGCGACCGGGAGTGGATGGTCGTCGACGAGACCGGGGAGATGATCTCGGCCCGGGTCGAGCCACGCCTGTTCACGATCACGGCGAGCACCCCGGCCACGGGCGACACCGCCGCCGACCTGCTGCTCGAGGCACCCGGGCTCTCGCCGCTCGAGGTCTCGCACCCGCAGGCCGACGCCGTCGACGTGCGGCTGTTCCGCACGAAAGAACTCGTCGCGCGCCCGGCCGGGGCGGAGGCGGACGCGTGGATCCGGCAGGCCGTCGGCCGCGACGACCTGCGACTCGTCTGGTGTCACGACCCGCGCCGCCGCCGCCTCCGCCGTGGACGCGAGGGTGATCACGCCGCGTTCCAGGACGGATATCCGGTCACGCTGCTCTCTGAGGAGTCCGTCGCGCAGGTCGACGCGTGGATGGGCGAGGACGCCCGAGCCCGCGGTGAGACGCCTCCGGCTCCGATCTCCGCGCGGCGCTTTCGGCCGAACCTGCTGGTCGAGGGCGCGCCGGCGGCGTTCGCCGAGGACGACTGGGAGCGGGTCCGCATCGGCGACGTCGTGCTGCGGCGCGCCAAGCTCGTCGATCGATGCGTGATGACGACGATCGACCCCGACGACCTCTCCCGCGGCAAGGACCCCATCCGCACGCTCGCCGCCCACCGCCGCTGGGACGGGTCGACGTGGTGCGCCGTGCACTACATCCCCGAAGCGACGGGCCGAGTCGGTGTGGGCGACAGGGTGATCCCGTTCTGAGGGTGGCCCGCGGTTGAGCGCATCGGCCCGCGGGCAAGGGCACGGCAGGTATCGCATCGTCCGCCACCGAAGGAGACCCGATGGCATCCGACCGGGAGTTCGACCTCGTCCTCGTAGGAGCGACCGGCTTCGTGGGCCGGCTCACCGCCGCGCACCTGGCCCGCAACGCCGGAGAGGCCCGCATCGCGCTCGCCGGCCGCAACCGGGGCCGGCTCGAGAAGACCCGGGCCCATCTGCCCGCCGGCGCCCGCGGCTGGACGCTCATCGAGACCGATGTCACCGACGCCGAGCAGGCCGCCGCGCTCGCCGCTCGCACCACCGCGGTGTGCTCGACCGTGGGCCCGTACGAGGAGTACGGCAAGCGCCTCGTCGCCGCCTGCGCCAAGTACGGCACGCACTACTGCGACCTCTCCGGTGAGGTGTCGTTCGTCAAGTGGTCGATCGAGGCGAACGAGTCGTCCGCGGCTCGCAGCGGTGCCCGCATCGTCCACTCGTGCGGATTCGATTCCATCCCTTCCGATCTCGGCGTGTTCGAGACGGCTCGCGCCGCGCGCGACGGCGGCGACGGCACGCTCACCGACACCGTCACCCACGTGCGATCCATGCGGGGAGGCCTGAGCGGCGGCACGTTCGCGTCGATGTTCGGGCAGTTCGAGCGTGCCGACGAGGACCCCGGCCAGGCGCGTCTGTTCGGTGACCCCTACGCGCTGCTGTCCGCCCGGGAGGCCGCTCGGGCCGGCGACTCCGAGCCGCGCCGAGCGGGCACGTCTGAAGGGAACGGGGAGACCTTCGGCGTCACGCGCGATCGGGCCACCGACCGGTGGGAGGCGCCGTTCTTCATGTCGACCTACAACCGGCAGGTCGTGTGGTGGAGCAACGCGCGCAGCGGCTGGTCCTACGGCCCCGGATTCCGGTACGCGGAGGTGATGGACACCGGCCGCGGCGTCGCGGGCGCGGCACGGGCGGCCGCGGTCTCGCTGGTCACCGGAGCCGCGTTCCGGGGCATGCGGATTCCCGCCGTGCGAGACGTGTTCCGCCGGCTCATGCCCGCGGCCGGGGAGGGGCCGAGCCAGAAATCCATGGACGAGGGGCGGTTCGCCGTCGACGTCGACGCCGTGACGACCTCCGGCGCGCGGTACCGCACCCGCATCGCCGACCAGCGCGACCCGGGCTACACCGGCACCGCGGTGATGCTCGGCGAGAGCGCCCTCGCCCTCGCGCTCGACGACCTCGGCTCGGTCACGACATCGGGCGGGGTCTACAGCCCGGCCGTCGGCCTCGGTGAGTTGCTCGTGAGGCGGCTGCGCGACCACGGGTTCCGCATCGAGTCGGGGCGCCTCCACGGGGCTGTGGTCGGGGTCGGTCTGGAAGGGCTCGGCAGGATTCGCGCAACAAAGACCGGTGATTGGTGGCCCCGCGGCCCCGGTGTTCGGCGTCGGTGCTGGTCAGAGGGTTGCAGCGTGACCAGGTCCCGTCGCTGACCGGTCTTTGTTGCGCGAGATCTCGGCGCTCAGTGGTGGGTGCGGCGGCGTTCCAGATCGAGGAGGGTCTGTTTGCGTTCGAGGCCGCCGCCGTAACCGGTCATCGCCCCGTTCGCGCCGACGACGCGGTGGCACGGCACGACGATGCTGAGAGGGTTGCGCCCGTTGGCCAGGCCGACCGCGCGGGAGGCCCGGGGATTGCCGATCCGTTCGGCGAGCCGGCCATAGCTCCACGTCTCGCCGTACGGGATCGTCGCCAACATCTCCCAGACGCGGCGCTGGAACTCGGTGCCGACGGGGGCGAGCGGCAGGTCGAACTCCGTTCTCTCGCCTGCGAAGTACTCGCCGAGCTGGGTGCGGGCCGCGGCGAACGGTGTGGCGTCGTCGTCACGTTCGCCGAACGTCGTCTGGTCCGGGCGGTGCCGGTGTTCGGTCATGTAGACGCCGACGAGGTGGGTGCCGTCGGAGACGAGGGTGAGTTCGCCGATGGGGCTGTCGACGGTGGTGTGGACGCGGGTGGGGGCGGGGGCCTTCATGGTTCCTCCGGCATGCGGGTGATCGGGTGGTCGAGGCATCCCCACAGGTGGAGGACGGCGTAGGAGCGCCAGGGCCGCCACGCTCCGGCGCGGGTGGTGAGGGCGGCGGGCGTGGTCGGTAGGTCGAGTGTGGCAGCGGCGCGGCGGACTCCGAGATCACCGGCGACGAAGACGTCGGGATCCCCGAGGGCACGCATCGCGATGGTGTCCACCGACCACGGGCCCAGCCCGGGCAGCGCGGTGAGGTGCGCGCGGGCACGGTCGCGGTCGGCGCCCGGGCCGAGATCGAGATCTCCGGTGGCGAGGGCCTCGGCCAGTCGGAGGAGGGTGTCACGTCGCCGGGCGGGCATGGCCAGGCAGGCGGTGGGGTCGTCGTCACCGAGGCCGGCGACGGCCTCGGCCGACGGGAACAGGTGAGTCAGGCCCCCGTTCAGATCGTCCACGGCCACACCGAGACTCGTGACGAGACGGCCGGCGAGCGTGCGGGCCGCGGCGGTCGAGACCTGTTGCCCGAGGACGACGCGCAGCGCGAGTTCGGCCGGATCGGGGGTTCGTGGAACGCGACGGCCGGGAGCACGGGCGACGAGCCGCGCGAGCACGGGGTCGGCCGACAGGGCGGTGTCGATCGCGACGGGGTCGGCGTCGAGGTCGAGCAGCCGGCGGCACCGGGCCACGGCCGCGCCCGCGTCGCGTAGGTCGGTGAGTCGAAGATCTGCGGCCACATGATCCACCCGGGGGCGCAGCGTGACGATGCCCGGCCCGCCGGGCAGGTCGAGCGTGCGCCGGTAAGCACCGCCTCGCCACTCCTCGACGCCGGGCACCGCGGTCTCGACGAGGTGGCCGAAGAGGTCGTCCGGGTGGAACGGGCGGCGGAAGGGCAGCCGCACGGAGAGGCTCCCCGCCGCGATCCCTGTGCCCGGGTGTCGCGAGCGCAACCGCAGATCGCGGGGGGTCGCCGCGTAGACCTGCCGCATCGTGTCGTTGAAGCTGCGGACGCTGGCGAACCCGGCGGCGAACGCGACGTCGGCGAGCGGCATCGCCGTCGACTCGATGAGCGTCCGCGCCGTCTGCGCGCGGCCCGCCCGGACGATCGCGAGGGGCCCGGCACCGAGTTCCGCGCGCAGGGTCCGCTCGATCTGCCGGACGCTGTACCCGAGCCGGGCGGCCAGGCCCGGCACGCCCTCGCGGTCGACGACCCCGTCGGCGATGAGCCGCATGGCGCGCGCGACGACGTCGGCGCGCACGTCCCACTCCGGCGAACCCGGGCTCGCGTCGGGCCGGCAGCGCTTGCACGCGCGAAACCCGGCCCGTTGCGCGGCTGCCGCGGTGGGGTAGAAGTCGACGTTCGAGGCCCGCGGCGTCATCGCCGGGCAGCTCGGGCGGCAGTAGATCCCCGTCGTGCGCACGGCGGTGACGAACCAGCCGTCGAACCGCGTGTCGCGTCCGGCGACCGCGCGCAGACAACCGTCGCGGTCGAGGTGGGTGATCGTCATGCGTTCGAGTATCACCGCTGACCCGAGACCCGTCTGGCAGGAATGCGACATCGCCGTCGTGCGACTTCCACGTTGAAACGGCGGGGGTTCTTCGGACCCTCCGTGGCGGGCCAGGGTCAGGTGATTCCGATGACCAGGGTGTCGGCCCGGCATGCCGTCAGGTCGGGTGAGGCGAGTCGGTCGGTACGCAGCATGGGTGAGCATTGAGTCTCGGGTGACCCGAGAGTCGAGGATGGGGTCGTGGATGACTTGATGGAGATCGGCAAGTTCGCGACCGCCTCTGGACTGTCGGTCGATGCCCTCCGGTATTACGACGAGGTCGATGTCCTCAAGCCGGCCTCGGTGGACCCACGGACCTCGTATCGCCGTTATCGCCCGGACCAACTCCGCCACGCTCGTCTGATATGCCACCTGCGAGGTGTCGACCTGCCGGTCGACGAGGTTCGCGCGGTGTTGCAGGCAGACGACTCGGAACACACCCAGGCCGTACTGCATCGACACCGGCGTCGGCTGGCCGAGCGCGCCGACGCGCTGGAGCGCATGTTGACCACGTCAGCGGCGTATGTCGACCGGGGCGTGCCGGTGCCCCCACCGGTCGGCGCCCGGGTCGTGCAGGTGATCTTGGCAACCCGCGACCTCGACGAGTCGATCCGCTTCTACACCGAAGTGTTCGGGCTCGAGTTCAGCCCCGAGATCTCCTCTTTCGTGCTCGGAGCATGGCAGACCGATTCATTCTTCCTGCTCACGGTCGAGAACCCGTTCGACAGCGTGACGCCGTCAGCGTTCGGGCTTTTGGTCGACGCCGTGGACATGCGCCACACGCGCGCGCTCGAGCACGGCGCCACGCAGGTCGCGCCCCCGACAGACTTCGAATGGAAGCCGCGATCTTCGGTGGTGGACGATCCGAGCGGTAACCGTATCCAGCTCTCGCAGGGGTGATGCGGTGCCGCGCGAATTAACAAGCGATGAGGCGCTGACTGAGCTGACCGACGTTCCGTTAAGGGGATCGGCAACCAGCTCAGAGATTGCGACGGAGCGTCGCAAGGGAACCTGCCATTCATCGGCGAAAGTCACACCGTCGAGCCCCCACAGCGGCGGAGGTCAGGGTCGCGCCGTGTCTCCGCGATCTGAGACGGCGCCGTGGTCGAGGTGGGCGACGATGTCGTCGACCGCCGCACGGGCCCACTGCCCGACGCCGATGAGGGTGGCCGACGCGGCTCCCGTCCAGTCGCCGTAACCGACGAGGTAGAGCCCCGGTTCGCTCACGACGCGGGGGCCGTCGGTGGCGACGTGCGCTCCTTCGCGTGGCAGGTCGAGCCCGTCGAGGTGGCGCAGCGCCGGCCGGAATCCCGTGCACCAGAGGATGTCGTCGAACTCGAGGGTCGTGCCGTCGGCCCACACCGCTCCGGCCCGGGTGAAGCGCTCGGGCATCTCGTGCCGCACGAGCAGCCCGGCGTCACGGGCATCGCGCACCGGCGGCACGACGACGATGTCGCCGAGCCCCGCGACACCACCCGCGCCCTCGTCCCCCCGCACTCGTGCGGAGGCGATGCGGAACAGCTCTCGGCCGTCGACCTCGTCGGGCAGGAACGCGAGCTCGTCGAGTGTGCACCAGCAGACCTCGGCCACGGGCGCGAGATCGGCGGCGATCTGCGCACCGGAGTTCGCGCCGCCGACGACCATGACGCGATGCCCCTCGTACGAGGACGGGGAGGTGTAGTGCGAACTGTGGCACTGTCGCCCGAGAAAGCTCGCGCGGCCGGGGTAGGCCGGGACGAAGGGACGCGACCACGTGCCGGTGGCGCTGACGACCGCGCCGGCGCGGTGCGTGACGTGCTCACCGGTGCGCTGGTTCATGCCCTCGACGAGGAACCCGCCCGCCACCCGGCTCACCGAGTGCACGGCGACGGGCCGTTCGACGGGGATCTCGTAGCGGCGTTCGTATTCGGCGAGGTAGTCGACGACGTGGTCGGCGTCGGGATTGCCGCCGGTGCTCGGCGGCATGCGCCAGCCCGGCAGCGAGGAGTACTCGGCGGGGGAGAACAGACGCATCGAGGACCAGGCGTGGTGCCACGCGCCGCCGGGCACCCGGTGTTCGTCGAGCACCACGTAGGTGAGCCCGGCCCGGCGCAGGTAGAACGCGGTCGCGAGCCCAGCCTGACCACCACCGACGACGACGACGTCCATCGCCCCATCCTGTCACTCACACCGGTCGCGGGGAATGCGATCGCGCGTCGTTCCCACGGTCCCGGCGCCCGATCCACGCCGTGCATCATCCGGACGGCCTCGACCGGGATCGTCGACCCGATACGGTCAGGACATGGCCGACGCAGAGCGCAACGTCCACGGCGGAGAACTGCAGGAGTGCGGCACCGACCCGGTCACCGGGTTCTATCGCGACGGGTGCTGCCACACGGGACCGCAGGATCTGGGCAGTCACACGGTGTGCGCGGTGATGACCGAGGAGTTCCTCGCCCATCAGCGGTCGGTGGGCAACGATCTCGTGACTCCGCGCCCGGAATGGCAGTTCCCGGGCCTCGCCCCCGGCGACCGGTGGTGCGTCGTCGCGGCGCGCTGGCTGCAGGCCCACCACGACGGCGCGGCCGCCCCGGTCGTGCTCGCCGCCACCCACGAGCGCACGCTCGAGATCGTGCCGATGGAGATCCTGCGCGGCTACGCCGTCGACGTGCCCGACGATCTGGGCGGCCTCGTCTGAGGAGTCACGACGCGCGCCAGGCGATGGAGCGCGTCATGGCGACCAGGCCGGTGACGCCGGCGGGCGCGAGCAGGTGCTGTGACTGCATGAGCACGGTGATCGCGCGGTCGACGCCGTCGGCGATCGTGCGTTCCGAGCGTTCCAGGACGCCGGCGGAGACCATCGCGTCCTGCAGCGCGGCGACGTCGCCGGGTCGTTCCCGCGGCGTACCGACCCGGTCGAGCAGGGCGCGCCCACGCCGGTCGAGGCGGGCCGAAGCGTCCACCCACAGGGTCGTCGGTTTGCGTTGTCGCAGGTCGTCACCGCTGGGCTTGCCGGTCTCGGCCGGATCACCCCACACACCGAGGATGTCGTCGCGCGCGGCGAACACCCCGCCGAGCTCGTGGCCGAAGCGTTCGAGCACGTCGAGGACGGCCGGCCCAGCGTCGCCGGCGATCGCACCGAGCTGCAACGGGCGGGTCACCGTGTAGGCACCCGACTTGATCCTCGCGATGCGCTGCGCTCGCGCGAGCCCGCCGGCGTCGGTCGCTGCACCCGACAGATCCTCCCGTTGCCCGGCGATGAGCTCGATCTGCAGCTCGAACCACCGGCGTCGGATGCGCGGACCGAGCTCCGCGACGAGCGCGTCGGCCGCCGTGTGCGCGAGGTCTCCCAGCAGGATTGCCATCGACTCCCCGTACCGCTCCGGTGACCCCTGCGCGCCCGCGCGGCGGTGGGAGAGCGTCGCCGCGTGATGCGCGGAAGGCCTGCCGCGACGCGTGTCGGACTCGTCCATGACGTCGTCGTGGATCAGCGCGAACGCGTGGAGCAGTTCGAGTGCGGCACCGACGCGGACGGCGGCGTCACGACCGGCCGGGCTGTCGTCGCCGGAGCACTCGTATCCCCAGTGACACATGAGCGGTCGTAGGCGTTTGCCGCCCGAGCGCAGGACGCCGTCGAGCCGGGTCGGTAGATCGTCGTCGCCGAGGATGTCGTCGACCGCGCCCGCGAGGGCCGCGCGCCATTGGGAACGCACATCGGCGAGGAGCTCCGCGATCACCGCGTCGACGTGGCCGAGCATCGTGTCGGCCGCGTGCGGGGAGGACGAGGCGAGAGCACTGCGGAGGTCGTGTCCTCCGGCGGTGCTCGTCATGCCAGAAGCCTAGGCGTTTCAGCCGTGTGCGCACGTCGAGCGGTTTCGGGGCGATCCACGGGTCGGCCCTACGGCGTTCATAACCTCCTGACAGGTTCGGGCCCGAACGTGAAGTGGTCAGCACGACACACCACAGAGAAGGGCCACGTCATGGTCAGCAGGAACACGCTCGTCACGGCCGCTGCGGCGCTCGTGAGTACCGGATCCCTCGCGTTCGCGGGAGCCACCCTCGCCTCGGCCGACACCTCGACGGGAGAGTCGAGCACCGCGACCGCCACGGCCGCCCAGCAGGACGGCCGTGAGTGCGGACCCGGCGGTCACGCCCACACCCAGGTCACCGGCGCAGAGGCGACCAAGGTCACCCAGGCCGTGACGAAGAAGGACTCGGCCGTCACCGTCGAGAGGGTGATGAAGGACGCCGACGGCTCCTACGACGTCATGGGCACGAAATCGGGCGAGCGGGTCATGGTCGAGGTGAGCAAGGATCTCGCCACGATCGAGGTCCGTGAGGGTGTCGGCCCGGGAGGACATGGAGGGCGCGAGGGGCGTGGCGGGCACGGCCCGATGAACCTCACGGAGGTCACGGGGGCCGAGAAGACGAAGGTCGTCGCCGCGCTCCAGGCGAAGGACTCGACCTTCACCCCCGAGGACGTGCGCAAGGACGACCAGGGCACCTACCTCGTCATGGGCGCCAAGGGCGGCGAGCGGGCGATGGCGCGGGTCAGCGCCGACCTGAAGACGATCGAGGTGCACACCGGCCGGCCGGATGGCCCGCGAGGCGACTCGGGCGCCGCACCGAACGCTCCGGCCACGGTTCCCTCGACCGGCACGAGTCCGACCGACGTGCCGAGCACGAACTCGACGACGAGCACGACGTCGAACTCGGCCGCCGATACGACCCGGGCCGCCTGAACGCCCGGCCGGGTGCGATCCACCCCCCCCCCCCCCCCCCCCCGCCTTCCACGCGTACGCCCGTCCTGGGCTTGTGTCCCAGTCGGGTGACTAGATGACGCATCACTGTCATACTGGGTCAATGACCGAATCGCCATGGCTGGACGAGCCCAGCCAACACGTCTGGCGCCGTTGGCTTCACGTCACGAGCCGTCTGCCGGGGGCGATCAGCGCGCAGCTGCAGGCCGACTCCAACCTGTCGTCGGCCGATTTCTCCGTCCTCGTCCAGCTCAGCGAGGCCCCCGGCGAGCGTTACCGCATCGCCGAGCTCGCCGACACGTTGCAGTGGGAGCGCAGCAGGCTCTCTCACCAGCTCACCCGCATGCAGAAGCGTGGGCTCGTGCGTCGCGAGGAGTGCGAGCACGACGGCCGCGGAGCCTTCGCGGTGCTCACCGACGAGGGTCGTGAGCGCATCACGCAGGCGGCCCCCGGGCACGCCCGGCTCATTCACTGCCTCTTCTTCGAGGACCTCCCGGCCGAGGAGCTCGAGGCACTCGACCGCATCCTCACCAGGCTCGCCACGCGTATCGACGAGGCCGCGCCCTCCGGGGCCTGAGCGTCGGCCGGTCTCGTCAGGGGCTCGGTGGTGCGAGCCGATCCGGGTCTTGCGGCGGGTCCTGGCGGCGCACCGTGTCCTGCGGCGGTGTCGGCAGCCCGCCGAGGTCGAGGGAGGAGTCGGCGAACTTGTCCTCGAGAAACCGGCCCTGGGCGTTGAGACGCGCGACGTCACCGGCGTACACGGCGGTCGCGATCTCGCCGAGCTCCCGCTCGAGCAGCGCCAACTGACTCAGCAGTTCCTCGTGGGCGGTGCGCTGGTTGTCGCCACGGTGACCGAGGGCGAAGCTGCGCGGCAGGTTGGCGTAGGTCTCCAGCGATGTCGGCAGGTAGTCGTTGATCGTGCGGCCGACGACGAACAGGTGGTCGGGGGAGGTGGCGAGTTCCTCCGCGCGAGCGAGGATCTCGCGCAGGCTCGCCTCGACGCGGTCGTACGCGGCGAGCACGTCGTCGGGCAGCCGCCGCTCGTGCCTGCGGACTCGCTCGCCGAGACGGTCGAGGTCGGCGCGCAGATTCTCGGCCCTGGCGAGCGCCGCGGTGTACCCGGAGTCGACGAGCTGCACCTTGTCGCGCGGGGTGACCAGCGCCGCGATGCCGTACACCCCACCGACGACGACGGGCCACAACGGCCCCGCCACGCCCGTCGGCACGGTGGCCCCGAGGGCGGCGAGGCCCGCGACGGAGCCGACGATGTTCCGGTTGGACCCGAGGTAGGCGCCGGCACGCTGCCACCACGGCCTACTGGTAGCCACGGATCTCCTTGAACACCGAATCGAGCGACGACGTGCGGGCGTCGAACACCTTGCCGCCGGTGGTCTGCGCGATGGTCTGCATCTCGGAGTCGTCGGAGTCGCCGAACAGCACCGTGAACGTCGGCACGGCCCGCACCTGCTCGGGCAACGCGCGGTAGTCGTCGACGAACGACTCCAGCGAGCGTCCCTCGGTCTTCTCCCCGTCGGTCATGAGCACGATGCTCGTGAACGCCTCGGGGCGGGCGGCGACCTCCTGCTGGGCCTGGGCGTAGGCGGTCGCCAGGCTGTCGTAGATGGCGGTGCCGCCGTTCGCGGCGAGCTCGTCGACCGAGGTGTTGATCTGGTCGAGGACGGGGCGCGGGTCGCCCTTGGGGACCTCGTACTGTTGCGCGGGCTGCGGCGTGCCGCTGAACGGGATGATCGTCACCCGTTCGCGGTTGCGGAACCGTGTGAACCCCTCGGCCTTGGTGACGTCCTTGCCCGAGAGCGTGGCGAACGCCTGTTTGAGCTGTTGGAGGCGGTCTCCCGACATCGAACCGGAGGTGTCGATGACGTAGATCGTCTGGCTCGGGCGGGCCGCCTCGTCGAGGTAGGCCGTGATGAGCCCGTCGGCCGCGGCGCGCTGGGCGGGGAAGGGGAGCTCGACGAGCATCGTCTGCCCGAACTCGCCCGAGAGCGGCACCCCGGGCACGACGGGGCGGCGGTGAGTGCGCTCCATGATGAGCTTCTGTGCCTCAGGGGTGCGGAGCCAGTCGGCGAGTTTGGTGTAGGAGTCCCGTTTCTCGGGGGAGGCGCTCGCGAGTAGCGAGAGCGGGTAGTCGGCCGAGACGACGCCGTCGGAGGGGTACACGAGCGTGATGCCACCGGGCACCTCGTTGCGCGCCTTGAGGTCGAGCAGTACCGACTCGTAGTTGATGATCCCGTCCACGCCGGCGGAGGCGCCGTTCTTCACCTGTTCGACCCACCGGTCGGCGAGCCAGCCGGAGGAACCCGAGGTGAGTTTCTGCCCGGAGAAGAAGCTCGTGAGCTGTGGCGTCACCGTCTTGACCTGCGCGGGGTCGATGGCGTTGCCGCTGCCGGCCAGAGCCGTGGCGACGCCGACGAGCGCGGAGAACCCACTGTTGCTCGACGCGGGGTTGGTCATGCCGTAGGTGAACCGGCCGGCCTTCGCCGCCGCGCCGATCTGCGCCCAGGTGGGTGCCTTGGTGTCCCATCCCAGCTTCTTCGCGCTCTCGGTGCGCAGGCCGAGGACGACGGGTGAGGCCATGACCTTGGTCGACGTGGTCAGGGCCTGGTTGCCCTTGGGGAGTAGCCCCAGGTAACGGTTGGAGGAGAACCACGTCGCGTCGTAGGACCCCCCGGCCGAGCCGTTCGCGACCTGTTCCGCGCCCTCGAGGGTGCCGGTGTAACCGAACGTCACCGCGATGCCCGTGGCCTTGCGGGCCTCCTCGAGCACCGGCTCCATGTCCCGCACCTCCGAGCCGGCGAGGACCCGCAGGGTGGTCGGGGCGTTGGGATCGGGCCCGCCTTCGCTCGTGCCGTCGTTGCCGCCCGTACATCCGGCGAGCAGGAGGACGAGGGCGATCGACGCGGCGAGGATTCCGTGGAGGCGTCGACGGGCGATCCCACTCGGGACGTTCGCGACGGTCGTGGTGGTCATGCGAGTCCCCCTCAGCCGTAGAGCTTCTCGATGCCGACGATGAGTTGTTCGAGCACCTCGAACGTCGGCGGTTCGACGACGTCGACGAGATCCGGCGGCGGAGTGATGCCGGCCTCGGTGACGGCCTGCGTGAACACCTGGCGCTGGTTCGGGCGGAAGCCGTGTTGTGCGGCGAGGCGCACGAGCGTGGGATCGGTCCCGAGCAGCTCACCGAGCCGGCTGCCGCCGTCCTTGAACGCGACGAGGGTGTGCTTGCTGAGGACGTCGGGTGTCGGGTACATGAGCACCATGTCGCCGGTGATCGATCCGTCCTTGCTCATCTGCCGGCCGAGGAACTGCGACTCGTAGATCATCACCATCGGCGTCTTGCCCATGCCGGCGGCGAGGTAGTCCTCGAACGGCCCTTCACTCGACCCGCCGACGTAGCCCTGGTCGAGGAACAGCGGCGCGAGTTTGGGGACGACCGTCTGCACCTGCTTGGTGTCGGAGACGACGTTGCCGCCGTTGGCGACGTAGCTGGTCAGTGAGAGGTACATCGCCGCGGAGTTCGAGCGGCGCACGTCGGTGGTGGTGACGAGCACGTTCTTGCGCGCCTTGTACGCCGTGTTGCCCGGGAGTTGATCCCAGCGGGTCTTCTTGGCGGCGAGCGCGTAGTACTTGTCCATGTCGAACATCCAGTGCTCGCCGCTCTTCGTGGCGATGCCCTGCTTGGCGAGGACGTCGACGATGGGCCGGTAGGTCGCGATGGCGAGCGGGGAGAAGAACGGGGCGTACACCCCGGCCGCTTTGCCCGTGCGTCGGATGCGGTCGGCGGCGGGCGCCGACGAGGGAAAGGCGAAGTCGTACCGCGCGAGGTCGGGCAGGTTCGCGATGTCGCGGGAGCCGACGGGCGTGACCTGCACCTGGAGGCCGTGGGCGGCCAGGGCGTCCTTGACTCGCTGGTCGCGGAAGAACGGCTCCTTCTCCGAGCCCACCACACCGGTGAGCGTCGTCAGCTGTTCCCCCTGGGTGGCACCGTCGTCGCCCCCTCGGCCCAGCCTGCCGCCCCAGACGATCGCACCCACGACCGCGACTGCGAGCAGGAGCACCAGCGCGATCCCGACGCCCTTTTTCATCCACGCCCCCCTTGGTCGAGTGGGGTCAGGATATGTCCGCCATTCGGCCACCGGGGGCGATCTCAGGTGAACGTTCGGCGACGATGCAGCAGGTCAGGGGCCGGATCGAGGCGGCTCTGGTCGCCCCACCCCTCGAAAGGACCGGCGTCGGCGATGGCCTCCGATGCGCCCGCCCGAGGCGTGCCCGTCCACGGCGACCGTCCCGTACAGTCCATCGCGTGGTGAGATTCCAGAATCCGGTCCTCGGCGTCGACGACCTCGACCGGGCCATCGCGTTCTGGAGTGCGTTCCTCGACTACCGCCCGATCGACGCCGGCCGAACGGCGCGCTGGTGCACCCTCGTCCCTGCCGACGGTGACGGCCTACGCGTCGGCCTCATGCACAGCACGACCCCTGCCCGGGATCGACCGCGCGTCCATCTCGACTTCGCGGTCGACTCCGCGGAAGCGCAGGAGGACGCCGCGCGCCGTGCCTGCGAGCTCGGCGGCGAACGCGTCGACTGGCCCGATTACCCCGACGACGCCGACTTCGTCGTCCTCGCCGACACCGAGGGCAACCGATTCTGCGTCGTCCGGCCACGCTGACCGCGTTCCCCCGGCCGCTCGTTGATCCGGACCACGTCCCGCCCCTTCATCGTGCGCTCGCCGACGTCGTTGGGTCGCGAGCCCGGGGCAGGTCTTGACCGGCGGTGACAGGTCGGCGAGACGGGCCCGCGTCGATCGTGCAGCTCAGTGCGTCCGCAGCAGCATTCCCTTGACGTAGGCGGCCTGGCCGATGTGGGCGGTGATGTCGTTGAGCACGGAGACCAGGCGGGCGGCCGCCGTGACCGGCGGGTCGAAGTTCTCGTCGACGACGCGGGTGTAGTCCTCGGCCTTCAACCGCCCGAGGACCTCGAGGGTGAGTTCGTGGACCCCCTCGTGGTACTTGGTGAGCTGAGCCGGGGACTTGACGGTGAAGGCGCCGACCTGCTCGCTGGTCTGCCCGTAACCGATGTCGTCGGGGTCGTAGGGCAGGTCGAACTGGTCGCGCCACCGGCTCCACACCTGATCACAGGGGTCGCCGAGGGCCCCTGCGAGCCCGGCCATGTGGTCGTCCTGCACCCGCGTGAGGTGCCAGAGCAGCCAGCCGACGGAGTTCGCGTCGGCGTCCGGCCGCCAGCACAGCTCCGCGACCGACAACCGCTCGACGACCTGCGGAAACTCCTCGTGGACGCGCTCGAACCCGTCGACGAGCAGATCGTGGGCGAGCGTGGCGGGCTGGGTGTCGTCGGTAGCCATGGCGCCAGTCTCGACGCTCGCGACGATCCTCACCACCCGGACGGCGCGGACACGCTCGTGCCGACCTCGAAGACGTTCCGCGCAGGGCCGCGGGAGGTCGAGTTCGCATGCCGTCCCCTGGCCGAACTGAACACCAGCGAGCCCCGCCGAGGACGCGGCCTGCATTTGTGAACCTCACAAGGCTCAACGCCTCCTGCGCACCGTCAGTGATGCCGCCGCCTTAGCGTGGAGGAGACACGACGTCCCGGTCGCACCCGGCCCACGAGGCCGCACGATGGTGCACCGCGTGCCTCGTCCTCCGAGCAGGAATGAGCAAGTCATGCCGTTGGAGCTGTATGTGGGCCCGCTGCCGCAGCCTGGGCAGTCGGTCTATGACGCCTACGCGAGCCATGACGACCCTCGCCCCGCGGACGATTCGGCCACGTCCGTGATGCGGGCCTTCGTTGAAGAGGTCCGCGAACGTGTGGGCCTCGACGATCGCCTGTGGCTCGACTCCCACGATGCGCTGGAGAACGCCGTCGCCCAAGGCAACGCGTACCTCTCCATTCGCGCGGATGAGAATCTTGCGGAGCGGATCCACACGGTAGTGCGGGAGGTCTCGGCCGACCTTCAGCTGATGGTGTACGACCCGCTCGGGATGGTGGCGTGGCTGCCCAGGCACGACTCACCGGTCGATGGGCAGCCACCGTCTGAGGGGCCGTACGGCCCGTTCGACCAGATCGAGGTCTTCGTCTCGTCCGAACCCGCCGACGCGCGGCCCGCGTACGAGATCTATGACGAGTGGTGCCGGCGGAAGTGGTTGGACGGCGGGCCGGACGCCGAGCCCGACGAGCGCATCCTCGCCCTGGTCGACGCGATCCGCGACCGCCTCGGAGTCCCCGACGAGTCCTACACCGCCGAACAGACGTCGCTGCTCTCCTACGTCCACGGCACCGCGCTTTATCTACGGCTGCACGACACCGGGGGGCTACGGCGCTGGGAGACGATCTTCACCGTCGTCCGCCGACAGGCCCAGGCCCTGGGGTTGCTCTATTACGATCCGATCCGGCACATCGCCGTCCTGCCGGGCCGGCCCGAGGCCGTACCGTGTGAGCGACCCGAGCCGGACCCCGCGACGTTCGAGCCCATGCCCGAGCCTCTGACCGCCGAGGAATGGCACCGCACGGGCAGCGCGTCGCTGATGGAGGACCTCGGCGATGTCGACCCCGCGCCGGGATGGCCGCACCACCTCGACGATTCCCCCGTGCTGGCGGTGCTGGACCAGATGAGCGCCGGTGGCCACGCCCCGCACATCGATCTGCGGCTGTGTGTGCGGGTCACCGACGGCGCCACCGGCGCACCCGTCCAGGCCAGGATCGACGCCTGGCGGTGCCGCCCGGACGGCACGTTCGACGAACGCACCGACGCGCCGTGGGAGATGGAGAATCGCGGTTGGACTCGGGTCGACCAGGACGGGGTCTGGAGGCTGATCACCTGGCTGAATCGCCCCGGAGCAGACCCCGACCTCGACGACGCACGCACCTGGATCCACATCGGAGTACGAGCGCCCGATCACCACAGCGAATACCGACGCGTGCTGCTGCTCGACCCGCGGGCACCCATCCACGTCGACCTGGAGGCGCCCGATGTCCTGCCCACCCTGTCCGAAGACTCGACGCAGACCATCGACATCGGCCTGCGACGAGTTGAACGCACGGAACAGGGCCGGTGAGGGCCAGCCAGGACTCGGGTGCCACCGCGCCTGCCTGACGGCATGGTCTCCGACGTGCTGACCACCGGTCATGCCGCACCTTGCTCGGCAACCGTCGGTCTCTGGCATCCGCGAGGCAGACTGAGCCGCTGACCGAATCCCTGACGCCGCGGCACCCACCCGCCTCGTGTCGCAGACGTCGACCATGAAGGAGCCCCTATGACGACGCTCGCGGCGGCGGCACCGATCCTCCTCGCCTGCGTCGCACTGGCCCTCGGCGTCTCCTCCCTGCGATCGTCGCTGCTCGGCCTCGCCGCCGCGTTCGCCCTCACACCGCTCGCGTTCCCCATGCCTGCCGCCGACCTGCTCGCGGTCGTCGGCGGATGGTTGCCGACGCTGCTCGAGGTGCTCCTCATCCTTGCCGGCGGCATCCTGCTCTCGCGTCTGCTCGAGGCGTCCGGCGGGCAGCGCGTGCTCGCCGGTCACCTCGCCGAACTCGCCGCGGGCCGTGTGGCCGCGATCCTCCTCGTCGTGCACGGCGCGGTGCCGTTCGCGGAGTCGGTCACGGGGTTCGGGGTCGGGGTCATGGTCGGGGTGCCGCTCCTGCTCGCCCTCGGGGTCTCGCCGATGCGCGCCGCGATCATCGCGCTGCTCGGCCTCGTCGTCGTGCCGTGGGGATCGCTCGGGCCGGGCACGCTCGTCGCGGCTCGCATGGGCGGTCTCGACCTCACGCAGTTCGGCGTCGAGACCGCCATCGTCAACGGGGTCGTGTTCGTCGTGTCGGGGGTGGCCGCGGTCGTCGTCGCCTTCGGGCGCGCGCGACCGGTCGAGGTCATCGGCGGGAGCCTCTCGGGGCTCGCGCTCTGGGGTGCGGTGTGGGCGGCGAACGTGCTGGTGGGAACGCCGCTGGCCGGAGTCATCGGCAGCGTGGCCGTCATCGCTGCTCACGTCGGCCTCGGGCTCGCGACCGGACGCCGGTTACCGCGCACCGACGACCTCGCCGGTGATGTGGGTCTGGTCCGCGCACTCACGCCGTACGCCACGCTCGTCGCCGGTCTGCTCGTGATGAGCCTCGCCCTCGGCGCCACGGACGGGCTCGCCTCCTGGCTGCGCTCGCCGGGGTTGTGGCTGCCGCTCACGTGCCTGGTCGCGGTTCTCGTGTTGCCGTTCGAGCCGGGGCAGGTGCGTGGAGTCGTCGGGGAGGCTGCGCGCACGTGGCTCGGGGTGGGTGTTCCGACGGGAGCGTTCCTGCTGCTCGGCGTCGTCATGGCGGCGACCGGGATGGCGGGGGCGCTCGCCGCGGCCGTCGCGACGCTCGGCCCGGCCTACCTCGTCGTCGGGCCGTGGATCGGTGCGCTCGGCGGGTTCGTCACCGGCTCCAACACCGGCGCGAACTCGATGTTCGCCGTGGCCCAGGCCGAGGCGGCGCGCGGGCTCGGCGTCTCGGTCCTCACATTCCTCGCGCTCACCAACAGCGCGGCCGCCGCGTGGACGATGGCCGCGCCCTCGCGCATCGAGATGGCCGTCCGCCTCGCGGGCGAGCAGCTCGACCGACGCCGCATCATGCTCGTCGTCCTCGCCGTCGACGTCGTCATCGCGATCGGCCTGTCGCTCGTCGCCCTCGCCCGGCTCTGACCGGTCGTCTCGGAAGCGACGTCAGTCGGGGCGTTGTGCGCGGGCGTAGGCGGCCGGCGACGTCCCGATGTTCGCGGTGAAGTCGCGCACGAGGTGGGCCTGGTCGGAGTAGCCGAGGTCCGCGGCCACGGCCGACCACTCGACGTGCTCCCCGTCACGCACGAACTCGGCCGCCTCGAGCAACCGGAACCGGCGGATCACCCACGTCGGCGACACCCCGGCGTACCGCGCGAACAAGCGCTGCAGCGTGCGCGGGGTGCTTCCGGCCAGCGCCGCGAGATCGGCGACGCGACGGATCGTGCGATCGGTCTCCGCGACCCGCGCGATGCGTGCGACCTCCCGGGCCGTGGCGATGCGCTCCTCCGGCCGATCGTGCAGGGCACCGAGCAGCCCGCTGGCGAGGACGTCGACGGCGGCGGAGAGGCTCGTGCGTGCGGCGTCCGCGATGTCGCGCGCGAGGGTGTCGCCCAACGGGATGATTCCCGCCGCGGGCAAGGTGGTGTCGGTGAGGGCGGAGACGTCGTCGATCCAGGCGCCGAACCCGCCCGTCGTCGACTTCGCCGCGAGGTTGAAGCCGCGGCCCGACAGCGCGCGGGTCGTCATCCGCGTCGCCACTCCGTCGACCATCACCGTGAGCGGCCATGGCCCCGGCGGCGGATCGTCGCCCGGGGGAGGGGAGGTGCCGACGCTGACGTTGACCCCCGGCTGGGTGAGCACACGTTGCCGGTGCACCACGCCGCTCGGCAGATCCCATTCGACGCACCAGAACCAGTCGACCAGCCCCGCGAGCTCGACCTGCGCCTCGAACCGGCTCAACGTGGCGAACTCCGGCATGCGGCGCGGCGCCATGATCCCGCGAGTGTCGTGGTCGACAGGGCGCGTCGGGTGATCGCGAAGACCGTCGCCGTTCACCGTGTCTTGCGAGCCTGGGGTGACTCCGGTGCTCTCGGCGGGCACCGTCGCGGGTCGGGCGGTCACACATCGACCCTAGACCGAGCACGTGTCGCGAATCTTCAATCCCGTCGACGCCGAGCGTTCGTATCGTCACGGCCATGACGACCGATCGACAGCTTCACGCTGTGCTCCTCGACCTCGCCGACCTCCTCGACGACATCGACACCTCGCAGGACGACGACCCCACGCCCTGCTCGGAGTGGGACGTCGCTGCGCTCCGGCAGCACGCCATCAGCTGGCTCTCCGCGTTCACCGACGGCTACACGAGCAGCGACGGACTCTGCTCGGATCCCGAATCCGTGACCGTCGAAGGCCGGGGCGGCGACCAGGTGCGTGAACTCGCCCGTCGACTGGAGCAGGTGCTGCCGGAGGCCACGTCACGACCGCTGTACATCGGCGAGGCGGGGATGCCGGGCGACATGGCGCTGTCGATGATCCTGTGGGAGTACCAGATGCACGGCTGGGACCTCGCCCGCGCGACGGGCCGGCCGTGGTCCCCGGCGGAGGACGGAATCGAGGCCTCCTTGGCGTTCGCCCCGAACATGCTCACCGAGGACTTCCAGGGCGAGGGCAAGTCGTTCGGCCCGCGCGTCGAGATCGGCGACGACGCTCCGGCGATCGACCGTCTCGTCGCGCTCTCCGGTCGCGACCCGGCCTGGTCGGCCTGAAACGAACGCTCGGACAGGCGGTTCCACCTCGTGCAATCGAGTGGAACCGCCTGCCCGAGCGCGGAGACCGGCGACCGAGGGCGCGTCAGACCTGGCGAATGAGCTTCTTGTTGGCGAACTCGTCCATGCCGAACTGGGCGAGTTCACGGCCGTAACCGGAGCGCTTGACGCCACCGAACGGAAGCTCGGGCAGCGTCGTGCCGTGCTCGTTGACGTACGCCATGCCGACGTCGAGGCGATCGGCGACGGAGCGACCGAGATCCGCGTCCTGGGTCCACACCGACCCGGAGAGGCCGAAGGCGCTCGCGTTGGCGAAGGCGATGGCGTCCTCCGCGGAGGAGACCTTGTAGACCATCGCCACCGGGCCGAACAACTCTTCGGTGTACGCACGCATCTCCGGCGTGACGTCGGTGAGCACCGTGGGCTGCATGAACGCGCCCGGCCCGTCGACCCGATCGCCGCCGGTGCGCACGGTCACGCCCTTCTTCTTCGCGTCCTCGACCTGCTCGAGCAGCGTCTCCAACGCCCCCGCCGACGACATCGGACCCATGCGCGTGCCGTCGGCCAGCGGGTCCCCCGGCTTCGTGTTCTCGAACGCCGCCGTGAGCCCGGCGACGAAGTCGTCGTAGAGGTCTTCGACGACGAGCATGCGCTTGGGCGAGTTGCACGCCTGCCCGGCGTTCGCCAGACGTGCGAACGCCGCCGTCTTGACCATCTTCTCCATGTCGGCGACGTCGAGGACGATCATCGCGTCGGAGCCGCCGAGTTCGAGCACGCACTTCTTGAGGTTGCGGCCCGCGGCCTCGGCCACCGCCGCCCCGGCGCGCTCGCTGCCGGTGAGCGAGACGCCCTGCACCCTCGGATCGGCGATGACGTCGGCGGCCTGCTCGTTGGAGAGGTACACGTTGACGTAGGCGCCCTCGACCAGACCCGCCTGAGTGAAGATCTCCTCCATGACCTGCGCCGACTTCGCGCAGATCGCAGCGTGCTTGAGCAGGATCGTGTTGCCGAGCATGAGGTTGGGAGCCGCGAAGCGCGCCACCTGGTAGTACGGAAAGTTCCACGGCATGATCCCGAGCAACACCCCCACCGCATCGCGCACGACGAGTGAGGTGCCCTGACCGGGGACGTTGAGGACCTCTTCGGTGAGCGCGGCCACGCCGTGCTCGGCGTAGTAGCGATAGATGCTCGACACGAGGCCGACCTCGCCGAGCCCCTGCTTGACGGGCTTGCCCATCTCGCGGGCGATGATCTCCGCCAGCTCCTGGGCACGCTCGTCGTAGATGTCGGCGACCCGCGCGAGCACCGCCGCGCGCTCCTTCGGGTCGGTGGTGCGCCACGTGTCGAAGGCGTCCGCGGCCCGGTCGATCGCGGCCTTCACGCCGGCGTCGTCGAGACTCTCGAACTCCTCGACGATCTCGCCGGTGGCCGGGTTCTCGGTGCGGTATTCGCTCACGGTGAACTCCTTCTCCCTCGTGCTTCCAAGACGATTCGTCGCCACCGTAGGCACAGCCCGAGGAGTCCCGCGACAGGGACGAGGCCCGGGAGGATCGACGGGCGACGGGCCACGCCACCGAACGCGGCACAGGCGGACCCGCGTGGATCCGCCTGTGTCACACATTGATCGGCGGCCGAAGCCGCAGTCGACTCACACGTCGAGAGTGAGCTCGTGACGGGGGTTGAGGTCGCCGGGCCCGCCGTAGTTGCCGCCGGGCGTGATGATCGTGCCGGCCTCACCGTCGAGCATCTTGACGGCGTCGTCGAGCTTGCCGATGGCCGCGAGGTCACCCGTGAGCTCGACGAACCGGCAGGCCGCCTCGATCTTCGGACCCATCGAACCGGCCGGAGCACCGAGACTGCGCAGGTACCCGGGCGTCGTCGTCGTGATGGCCTCGGCGTGATCGGTGCCGAAGTCCTTCATGACGTTGGGCACGTCGGTGAGGATGATGAGCGCGTCGGCCTCGAGGGACTCGGCCAGACGACCGGCCGACAGATCCTTGTCGATCACCGCCTCGACACCCTTGAGCTTGCCGCGCTCGTCACGCACCACCGGAATGCCACCACCACCGGAGCACACCACCACCGCACCGGAGGACAACAGCAACCGGATGATGCGCGTCTCCACCACCCGCTGCGGCTCCGGCGAGGCAACGACACGACGCCACTTCGGGCCATCCGGCTTGACGACCCAACCCATCTCCTCGGCCTTCTGCCGAGCAGTGGCCTCGTCGTACACCTCACCCACGAACTTCGTCGGATTCTCGAACGCCGGATCGTGCGCCATGACCAGCGTCTGGTTGATCAACGAGGCAACCTGCCGACCCGGCAGGTTGTTCTGCAACGACTGCAACAACCAATACCCGATCATGCCCTGCGTCTCGGCACCGATCGTGTCCAACGGATACGGCTCCGACAACGACGGATCCTTGGCCGACTCCAACGCCAACACACCCACCTGCGGGCCGTTGCCGTGAGTGATGACCAACTCGTGCTCCTCCGCCAACGGCGCCAGAGCCTTCATCGCCTTCTCCGCGTTCGCCCGCTGCGTCTCGGCATCCGGCTTCTGACCGCGCTCCAACAAGGCGTTCCCACCCAACGCGACGACAATGCGCATGACAATCCTCTCGCTCACTCTTACCGGTCGGCCGTGTGTTCCGGGTGACGTGCCGTTCGTTCCTCGTCAGTCAGCCGCTTCTTTCTGGGTGACTTCCTGGACCTCAAGGCCCGGGAGGACCCGCGACTTCGTCGGGAGTCCTACCGTGCCGTTCGCTTCTCGTCAGTCACCATGCCGTTCCTTCTTCGTCAGCCAGCCATTTCTTCTGGGTGACTTCCTCGACCTCACGGCCCGGCAGGACCCGCGACTTCGTCGGGGGCCCTACCGTGCCGTTCGCTTTTCGTCAGTCACCATGCCGTTCGCTCCTCGTCAGTCAGCCACTTCTTCTGGGTGACTTCCTCGACCTCTCGGCCCGGCAGGACCCGCGACTTCGTCGGGAGTCCTACCGTGCCGTTCGCTCTTCGTCAGTCACCCAAGGTCGCGACCATCACGGCCTTGATCGTGTGCATCCGGTTCTCGGCCTGGTCGAAGACGATCGAGGCGTCGGACTCGAAGACGTCGTCGGTGACCTCGAGAGCCTCCATACCCGTCTTCTCGTAGATGTCCTCACCGACCTTGGTGTTGCGGTCGTGGAACGCGGGCAGGCAGTGCATGAACTTGGTGTTCGGGTTGCCGGTGGCGGCCATCGTCTCGGCGTTGATCTGGTAGTCCTTCAGCAGCCCGATGCGCTCGTCCCAGACCTCCTTGGGTTCGCCCATCGAGACCCACACGTCGGTGTACAGGTAGTCCGCGCCCTCGACGCCCTTCTTGACGTCGTCGGTGACGGTGATGCGCGCACCCGTCTTCTCGGCGATCTTGCGGGCCTGCGCGACGATCTCGCCCTCGTTCTGCAGCGACGCGGGCGCGACCATGCGCACGTCCATGCCGGCCATCGCGCCGGAGATCAGCAGGGAGTTGCCGACGTTGTTACGGGCATCGCCGAGGTAGGCGAACGCGATCTGCGACAGCGGCTTGTCGGAGTGCTCCATCATCGTGAGCTGGTCGGCGAGCATCTGGGTGGGGTGCCACTCGTCGGTCAGGCCGTTCCACACCGGCACCCCGGCGTACTCACCGAGGGTCTCGACGAGCTCCTGCTTGGAGCCGCGGTACTCGATGCCGTCGTACATGCGCCCCAGCACGCGGGCCGTGTCCTTCATCGACTCCTTGTGCCCGATCTGAGAACCGGAGGGGTCGAGGTAGGTGACCCCGGCGCCCTGGTCGTAGGCCGCGACCTCGAAGGCGCAGCGGGTGCGGGTGGAGGTCTTCTCGAAGATGAGGGCCACGTTCTTGCCGGTGAGGCGCCGCTGCTCGGTACCGGCGTACTTCGCGGCCTTGAGATCGGCCGACAGACGCAGCAGGAACGCCCATTCCTGCGGGGTGAAGTCGAGCTCCTTGAGGAAATTGCGGTTACGCAGGTTGAAGGCCATGACTCTCAGACGTCCTCTCTCTGGATGGGGCAACTCATGCAACGGGGGCCACCGCGGCCACGGCCGAGCTCACCGCCGGCGATGGTGTGGACCTCGACCCCGTTCTCACGCAGGTAGGTGTTGGTGACGGTGTTGCGTTCGTAGGCGACGACGACACCCGGTCGCACCGTGAGCACGTTGCAGCCGTCGTCCCACTGCTCGCGTTCGGCGGCGGCCTCGTCCTGGTCGGCGGTGAGCAGGCGCACCGAGTCGGCGCCGATGGCCTCGGCGAGCACGGTGCGCATCTGCTCGGGCTCGTGGCTGGAGACCGAGAAGCCCACCTCGCTGTCGTCGGGTCGAAGGACGAACGAACGCAGTTGCGGCAGGTTGGCGTAGTAGGTGAACGAGTTCGCGTCGACCATCGACATCACCGTGTCGAGGTGCATGACCGCCCGGTACTTCGGCATCTCGAGGCCGATGACCTGCGTCGCCGCCTTCTGGGCGAACAGCGCGCGGGCGAGGCGTTCGACGGCCTGCGGGGTGGTGCGTTCGCTCATGCCGACCATCACGGCGCCGTTGCCGATGACGTGGACGTCGCCGCCCTCCATCGTGGCCTGTCCCTGGCCGAGGCCGTCGCCCCAGTAGTCGAAGGAGGCGTTCTGCATGCGCGGGTGCCAGCGGTAGATCGCCTGGTAGTTGAGGGACTCCCGCATGCGGGCGACCTTCTGCATCGAGTTGATCGAGACGCCGCCGTAGACCCAGCAGGAGGTGTCACGGGTGAAGAGGTGGTTGGGCAGCGGCGGGAGGATGAAGTCCTTGTCGGCCATCGAGCCCAGCAGCACCGAGGACGTCGACAGATCGCCGTACTCGCGCGCCTCGGCCAGGGTCATGCCCCCGATGAGCATCTCGGCCAGCGTGTGGTCGTCCATGCCCGAGAGGATCCCCATGAGCGGGTCGATCGCGCCGGGCCCGAAGACGTCCTCGTCGAGGAGCCGGGTGAGCAGGAAGTCGCGGGCGTCGTCCACGGCGAGAGTCTCTTCGAGGAGCTTCTCGAGGTAGAACACCTCGACCCCGAGGTTGCGCAGCACGTCGGCGAACTGGTCGTGCTCCTCCTGCGCCTTCGGAACCCAGGGGAGCTCGTCGAACAGCAGCCCCTCCTTGTTCGTCGGGGTGAGGCGCTCCAGCTCGCGGCCGGGCCGGTGGAGGATGACCTGTTGAAGCTGCCCCACTTCGGAGCCGACGTACGACATGCACTTCCCCTTTCGTGGGTGCTGACCGGGCAGAGTCGTGCCCGACCAGCGGTGATGCCTGGGTGCACGATCAGGCTAACGTGGCGCGACCCGCGCGCGTGAGGGGTTCGGCGATCATCCACGGCTGCTCTCGGGCCGGTGCGCGTTCCGGTCTCGACGCGTGATCGTGACGGGGTGCGAACGGCGCCGGAAACGACGGCTGTCTCGGCGTCAGGGGTCCGGGACGGGTAGTCCGTGGGGTTCGTGTCGGGCCTGCTCACAGGGGTTGTCGGTGGCGGCACCTACGCTCGGTGGTGACGAGAGCGACGGCGAGTCTGCACGAGCCGGCGCACGGGTTCGAAGACGACATATCGGACGCACGCGAGGAGGCTGCATGACCCTGCACCTGCACCGGGGGACCGACACCTCCGCGCTCGCCCGCGGGCTGGCCGGCATGCTCGCCGAGCCCTTGCCCGATCCGCTGGCTCAGGAGCTCGTCGTCGTCCCGGCCAAGGGCACCGAACGGTGGCTCACCCAGCGCCTCTCGCACCACCTCGGCACCTCCGGCGGCACGGCCCTCGGCGCCGATGGTGTCTGCGCCGGCGTGCGGTTCGTCTCCCCGGCCTCGCTCGTCGGGTTGCTCACCGGGCGACGCTCCACGTTCTCCGGCAGCGGAGCCGACGACCCGTACGCGGTGGACCGGCTGACCTGGACGGTGCTCGACGTCATCGACACCCATCTCGACGAGCCCTGGCTGCGCACCGTCGCCCGGCACCTGGGGCGCGAGCATTCCGGGCTGGAGGCCGAGCTGCGCCTCGGCCGCCGGTACGCGGTCGCCCGCCACCTCGCCGTGCTGTACGCCGACTACGCCCTGCAGCGACCCGGGCTGCTGACCACTTGGCGCGAGGGCCGGCTCGACGGGAGCGAGGGTGACCTGGAGTGGCAGGCCCGGCTGTGGACGCTCGTCGTCGACGAGATCGGCGCGGCGGCAGGTGCGGCGGCTCCCGCGACTGCCTCCGGGCTCGGCGGGGAGCTCGCGCCGCACACACCGCCCGACGTTCGGCACGCGGCGGTGGTGCGGGCGCTCCGTGAGACCCCAGGGACGTTCGACCTGCCCCCGCGGCTCTCGATGTTCGGCCACACCCGCCTGGCCGCCACCGAGATCGAACTGCTCGGCGCGCTCGCGACGCACCGCGACGTGCATCTCTGGCTTCCGCAGGCCTCACCGGTCGCGTGGGATCGGGTCGCCGAAGCCGTCGCCGAGGGGCCGGTGCGCCGCGCCGACGACACCTCGGCTCGGCTCGTGCGGCATCCCCTGCTCGCCTCGCTCGGTCGCGACGCCCGCGAACTGCAGCGCAGTCTCGCCGGCACGGGTGCGGTCGACCACGGTCCGCAGCCCGCCGACCCTGCACGGGAGCGGCACGGCGACGTCTTGGCGTGGCTGCAGCACGACCTCGCGGCCGACGCGCCGGGCGACGCCGCCTCGACGCGCGTGTTCGACGAGAACGACGACTCGGTGCGCATCCACGCCTGCCACGGGCCGGCGAGGCAGGTGGAGGTGCTGCGCGACGTCCTCACCGGCCTGCTGCAGGACGACCCGACGCTCGAGCCGCGCGACATCCTCGTCATGTGCCCCGACATCGAGGAGTACGCGCCCCTGTTCGGTGCCGCGTTCGGCCTCGGTGAGGAGGTCGGTGGGTTCGCCCACCCCGCCCACGGGTTCCGGGTGCGCCTCGCCGACCGGTCGCTCGTCGCCACCAACCCGCTCTTCGGCGTCACCCTCGCCCTGCTCGACCTCGCCGGCGGCCGGGTGACCGTCTCGCAGGTCGTCGACCTCGCCACGCATCCGGCGGTGTCACGTCGGTTCCGGTTCGACGACGACGCGCTCGAGAAGATCGAGGCGTGGATCGAGCAGGCGGGCATCCGCTGGGGGCTCGACGCCGAGCATCGCGCGGGCTATCAGCTCTCGTCCTTCGGGCAGAACACCTGGCGCGCCGGGCTCGACCGGCTCCTGCTCGGCGTGACGATGGCCGAGGGCGTGGCGGCCGACGACGCCACGGGTGGGTTCGCTCGCCGCCACCTCGGCGAGGTACTGCCGGTGGACGACGTGGGCAGCGGCGACATCGACCTCGTGGGTCGGTTCGTCGAGTTCACCGACCGGATGACTGCCACCCTCGAGGCCCTCCTCGCGGCCGGCGGGGTGCGGGAATGGATGACGGCTCTGCGCGCCGGTGTCGCCTCCCTCACCTCGGTGGCCACCGTCGACGAGTGGCAGCAGGCCCAGCTCGACCGGGAGCTCGCCATGGTGGCCGACTCGGCGCGCACCGACACCCGGATGCGTCTCGCCGACGTACGCCGGCTGCTCGACCGGCGCCTCGGTGGGCGTCCGACCAGGGCGAACTTCCGTACCGGCACCCTGACGATCTGCACGATGGTGCCGATGCGCTCGGTGCCGCACCGGGTCGTCGCACTCGTCGGCCTCGATGACGGCGTGTTCCCCCGCGCCGAGACCGTCGACGGTGACGACGTGCTGGCCCGTGACCCGCGCACCGGCGAGCGCGACCGGCGCAGCGAAGACCGCCAGCTCCTTCTCGACGCGGTCATGGCGGCGCGCGAGCACCTCGTCATCACCTACAGCGGGGCGAGCGACCTCGACGGCTCGACCAGACCGCCCGCCGTGCCCGTCGGCGAGCTCATCGACGCGGTGCACGCCGTGGCGCCCGGGATCGTCGACGAGGAGGGCCGTTCTCGCATCGTCCACACTCATCCGCTCCAGCCGTTCGACCCGCGCCTGCTGCGTCAGGAGTCGCCGCAGACGTTCGACCGGGCGGCCTACTCCGGCGCTCAGGCGCTCGCCGGGCCCAGGGCCCCCAAGGACCCGTTCCTCGCCGGCGCCCTGCCCCCGCGACCCGAGACCGACGGCGACGTCGCCCTCGACGACCTGCAGGCCTTCTTCGCCAACCCCGCTCGCGCGTTCCTCCGCGACCGCCTCGACGTGCTCCCCATGCGCGAGGAGGAGACCGAACTCGACGCGATGCCGGTCGAACTCGACTCGCTGGGCAAGTGGGGAGTGGGCGATCGGATGCTGCGTGACGCCCTCGCCGGCCTCCACCCCGACGACGCCGTCGCCGCGGAGGCCGCGCGCGGCCTCGTGCCACCGGCGCGGCTCGGCGAGCGCACGGTGACCGACGTCGTCGGGGTCGTCTCCGCGCTCATGCGCACGGCCGGACCTCTGCGCGTCGAACCAGCCCGAGCCGTCGACCTCACCGTCGAGCTGCCCGGCACGGGCGGACGGCGGCTCACGGGCACGGTCTCGGGGGTGCACGGCAACGACGTCGTCACGGTGTCCTACTCCGCCCTCTCGGCCAGGTCACGCATGCGGGCCTGGATCGACCTGCTCGCGCTCACCGTGGCCCGGCCCGAGGTGCCGTGGGTCGCGCACGTCGTGGCCCGCCACCGCGGCGGGGCCGTCCACCGCGTCTGGGGGCCACTGCCTCCTACCGCCGCCGCGCAGTGGCTCGCGGACCTCGTCGACGTGCGCGATCGCGGCCTGTGTGAGCCGATTCCCTTGCCGCCGAAGGCTTCTCTCGCGTTCGCCGAGGCCGCCTCGCGGCGTCGCGACCGCCAGGCCGACGACCCGTACGCCTCGACGCGCGACGACGGGTCGCCGATCGACGCCGCGCGTGCGGCGTGGGAGACCGACCGCAGGCGGTCGGATCCGTTCCCCGGCGAGCACGCCGATCCCGCCTTCGCCCGCATCCACGGCGAAGGCGCCGCGCTCGAGGTGCTCTTCGCCGGCTCGGCGCCCGACGAGACGTGGAACTCCGAGCCCACCCGGTTCGGCCGGTACGCGGTGCGGGTGTGGGAGCCCGAGATCACCAACGGCAGGAGGGTGTGATGACGCCGGTCATGGGCACGTTCGACATCACCGCCCCGCTGCCGGAGGGCACGGTGCTGCTGGAGGCGAGCGCGGGCACGGGCAAGACCTGGACCATCGGGGCGCTCGTCACCCGGTTCGTCGCCGAGGGCCGCGCCGAGCTCGATGAGATGCTCGTCGTCACGTTCGGTCGCGCCGCCAGCCAGGAACTGCGGGCCCGGGTGCGTGAGCATCTCGTCGAGGCCGCGCGGGCGCTCGCCGATCCCGCCGGTGTCGAGGACCCCGACCCTGTCGTCAGGTTGCTCCTCGACGCCGACGAGGCCGAACTCGCGAACCGTCGAACGCGGATCATCGACGCGTTGGCCACGTTCGACTCTGCGACCATCGCGACGACGCACCAGTTCTGCCAGACCGTGTTGCGCTCGCTCGGTGTCGCCGGTGACACCGAGCGTGACGCCCAGCTCGTCGACGACGTCAGCGACCTGCTGCGCGAGGTCGTCGACGACCTGTACCTGCGCGGATTCGCCCGTGACGAGGCGACGCCGATCTTCTCGCTCGCCGAGGCCCGAGCCATCGCGCACGACGTCATGCTCGACCCGCAGGCCCGCATCGTGCCCGCCGATGCTCCGGCGGGCAGCCCGGCCGCGCGGCGGGTCGGGTTCGCGCGCAAGGTGCGTGAGGAGATGGCGGTCCGCATGCGCCGTGGCGGCCTGCTCGGCTACGACGACCTGCTCAGCCGGCTCGCCGATGCCCTCGACGCGCCCGAGTCACCGGCCGCCGAGCGCATGCGGCAGCGGTGGTCGGTCGTGCTCGTCGACGAGTTCCAGGACACCGACCCGGTGCAGTGGGCCGTGCTCGACCGCGCGTTCCGGAAGCACGCGACGCTCGTGCTCATCGGCGACCCCAAGCAGGCCATCTACGCGTTCCGCGGGGGCGACATCGTCACCTACCTCGACGCCGCCCGCACCGCGACCACCCGCCAGACCCTCGGACGCAACTTTCGTACCGACGGCACGTTGCTCGCACCGCTGCAGGTCGCGCTCCGCGGCGCCCAACTGGGCGAGGAGGGCATCGTCGTGCACGACGTCGACGCCGCCCATCCCGGTCCGCGGCTGCGCGGGGCCCCGTCGAGCGACCCGTTCCGGGTGCGCGTCCTCGACCGCGCGACGCTGAACTGGCGGGCCGAGCGGCTGCCGAGCGTCGGCAAGATCCGTCCGATCGTCGCCGACGACGTCGCCTCCGAGATCGCCGCGCTGCTCGCCGCGAAACCGACCTTCGACGACCCGAAACGCCCACTGCGACCGATGTGCCCCGCTGACGTGGCCGTGCTCGCGCACACGTCCCGGCAACTGCAGTACGTGCGAGAAGCGTTGCAGAGCAGGGGGATTCCAGCGGTGCTCGCCGGCACCGGCAGTGTGTTGGAGACGCCGGCCGCTGCCGACTGGCTCACCGTGCTCCTCGCGATGGACGCCCCGCACCGCACCGGGCTCGTGCGTGCCGCCGCCCTCACCGATCTCCTCGGCTACTCGGCCGCAGCCCTCGACGCCGGCGGTGACGCACTCACCGACGAGCTCGCCGGGCGGCTGCGACGGTACGCCGAGCTGTTCGCGGCCCGCGGGCTCGCCGCGGTGATGGCGATGATCGACGCCGAAGGCCTCTCGGCCCGCATGCTCTCCCGGCTCGGGGGCGAGCGCGAGCTCACCGACCTGCGCCACCTCGCCGAGATCCTCCACACCGAGGCCCACGACGACCGGTTGGGGCTGGTCGCCCTCATCACCCGACTCACCGACCTACGCGACGACGCCCGGCGTACCGGAACGTCCACCCGTCGTCGGCGTCTCGACAGCGATGCCGAGGCCGTTCAGCTCGTCACCATCCACGGCAGCAAGGGGCTGCAGTACGACGTCTGCTTCGTGCCCTACCTCTGGGACCGGTGGGTGCCCGACGAGCCCGAGCGACCCACCTTTCACCTGCCGCCCGACGAGAACGGCCATCGGGCGCGGGCCATCGACGTCGGCGGCAAGCGCGGCGACCGCAAGGCGGTGCTGGCCGCCCACGCGCAGGAGGAGGCGGGGGAGTCGCTGCGCCTCGCCTACGTCGCGCTCACCCGGGCCCGGGCCCAGGTCGTCGCGTGGTGGGCACCGACCGTCAACACCTGCCGGTCGCCGTTGCACCGTCTGCTGCTCGGACGCACGGCGGGTGAGGCCGAAGTGCTCGACGTGGTCCCGATCGCCTCGGACGCCGAGATCGTCTCCCACCTGCGCGGATGGCAGGAGGCGGGTGGTCCGGTGATCGAGCCCGCCCGGCACGCCGACGTCGTCGAGGCCGAGCCGGCCTCCGGCATCGGCGCGCTCGGCGTGCGGGAGTTCACCCGGCAGATCGACCTCGCGTGGCGCCGCACGAGCTACAGCTCCCTCACCCGCGAGGCCGGGGTGCACGCGCTCGGGGCCGTCGTCACGAGCGAGCCGGAGACACTCGGGACCGACGACGAGTCCCCGTTGCCGGTGGAGGAACCGGCCCCGCTCGCAGGCGACCTGCCCTCGCCGATGGCCGGCCTGCCCGTCGGCGCCCGGTTCGGCTCGCTCGTCCACGCCGTGCTCGAGGAGGCCGACCCGCAGGCCGCCGACCTGCGCACCGAGTTCCTCGACCGCATCGAGGAACTGCGGGTCGCCTGGCCGGTCGACCTCGACGCCGACGTGCTCGCCGACGCCCTCGTCGCGGTGTGCGACAGCCCGCTGGGGCCGCTCGCCGGAGTCACGCTGCGCGACATCGCTCGCGGCGACCGGCTGTGCGAGGCCGAGTTCGAGCTCCCGCTCGCCGGGGGCGACGAGCCCGGTGGCGACGCGCTCGCCGAGGTACGTCTCGGGCAGATCGCCGCCCTCCTGCGTGCCCATCTGCCCGAGGACGACCCGATCCGCCCGTACGCCGACGAGCTCGACCGCCCCGAACTCGGCGGTCAGTTGCTGCGCGGATACCTCACCGGCTCCCTCGACCTGATCCTGCGCGTCGGCGAGCGGTACCTCGTGGCCGACTACAAGACCAACTGGCTCGGCCCGTTCGACGAGCCGCTCACCGCCGCGTCCTACGTGCCGGAGAGTCTCGATGCGGCGATGGGGCACTCCGACTATCCCCTGCAGGCGCTGCTCTACGCCGTCGTCCTCCATCGCTATCTGCGGTGGCGGCTGCCCGGCTACGACCCGGCGACCCATCTGGGCGGGGTGCTGTACCTCTACGTCCGGGGAATGTGCGGCCCGCGGACTCCGCTCGTCGACGGGCGACCCTGCGGCGTCTTCTCCTGGCAGCCCCCGCCGGCGCTCATCGAGAAGATCTCGGCCCTGCTCGACGGAGGTGTCGCATGAGTTCGTCGTTGACCATCGCTCCAAGCACCGGCAGCGGCACCGGCACAGTTACCGGCACCGATGTCGATGTGCGGCACGCCCTGCGCGCCCCGGAGCCGCTCGCGACGTTCAACCGGGCGGGTTACCTGCGGGCGGCCGACGCCCACGTCGCCACCCGGCTCTCGTCCCTCGTCGGCGAGACCGATCCCGACGTCGTCCTGGCGTTCGCGTTGCTCGTTCGGGTGGTGCGCGACGGGTCGACGTGCCTGCGACTCGAGACGGCACGCGAGCTCGCACCCGAGGTCGTCGACGATCCGGACGCCGACGACGAGGCGGCACCCGAGGCGGTACCGGCGGGGGTGCCCGTGCCGGAGCTGCCGTGGCCCGACGCGACGACGTGGGTCGGACGGGTCGTCGCGAGTCCCCTGGTCGCGGGCGGCGTGCTGCGTCACGACGACGGCCTGCTCTACCTCGACCGGTACTGGGGCGAGGAGCGCAGCGTGTGCAGCGACCTGCTGCAACGGCGACAGACCCGGCCGCCGGAGGTCGACGACGAGCGTCTGGAGGCGAGCCTGCGGCGGATCTTCCCCGGCGAGGGGTATGCCGAGCAGCGCGAGGCCGTCGGGCGCCTCGTGCGCTCCACCACCGGCGTGCTCACCGGCGGCCCCGGCAGCGGCAAGACGACGACGGTCGCCGGCTTCCTCGCCGTGCTCGTCGACCAGATCACCGCAGACGGCGGGCTCCCGCCGCGCATCGCCCTCACCGCGCCGACCGGCAAGGCCGCGGCGCGCCTGCAGGAGGCCGTCGCGTCGGCCTCCGCTCGCTTCCCCGAGGACGCCCGCGCGGCTCTCGCCGGCCTCGAGGCCTCGACACTGCACCGCCTGCTCGGGTGGCGGCCCGGATCACGGACCCGCTTTCGTCACGACCGCGCCAACACGTTGCCGCACGACGTCGTGGTCGTCGACGAGTCCTCGATGCTCTCGCTCACGCTCACCGCGCGACTGCTCGAGGCGCTGCGGCCCACGACCCGGCTCGTCCTCGTCGGCGACGCCGACCAGCTCGCCTCGGTCGACGCCGGTGCGGTGCTCGGCGACCTCGTCGGCGGTCTCGGCCGCGCAGACGACACGTGCAGCACCGATGCCGCCGGCGCCGCCGATGCCGCTCCCGCCTCCGATGTCGACCCCGCCTCCGATGTCGATCCGGCCCCCGGCGACGCCGACGCTCCCGACGCTCCTCCCGAGACCGACCCACGTGCCCTGGAGGCGGCCGACGTCGCCACCGTCGTGCGGCTCACCGGTTCGCACCGCTACACCGGGGCGATCGGTGAGCTGGCGCGAGCGGTGCGGGCGGGCGACGCCGACACGGTGATCGACGTGCTCCGCAGCGGCGAGGGCATGCGACTCGTCGAGGACGAGGATCCGGCGACCGTCGTGCGGCCGCGTCTCGTCTCGCACGCCGTGGCCGTCCGCGCCGCGGCCCGTGCGGGCGAGGCCGAGGAGGCACTCGACCTGCTGGGGCGACACCGCGTGCTGTGCGCCCACCGCGCGGGCCCGTTCGGGGTGCGCACGTGGAACCGACGCATCGAGTCCTGGCTCACCGAGGAGACCGGCGACGCGCTGTACGACCTCATGTACGTTGGCCGGCCACTGCTCATCACGACGAACGACCACACCCTCGGCCTCTACAACGGCGACACCGGCGTCGTCGTCGCCCCCGCCGAGCCCGGCACGCCCCCGACGGCGGTCCTCGCGGGTGCGGCGGGCACGGTGCGCATGGCCGCGACCCGCCTCGCCGACGTCGAGACCATGCACGCGATGACCGTGCACAAGGCACAGGGCAGCGAGGTCGACGACATCACGGTCATGCTCCCGCCGGGCGACTCGGCCCTGCTCACCCGCGAGTTGCTCTACACCGCGGTCACCCGCGCTCGCCGCTCCGTCACGGTCGTCGGCAGCGAAGAGGTCATCCGCGACGCACTCGCCCGCCGTGCCCGCCGAGCGAGCGGCTTGGCGGGTCGGTTGCGCCGGGGCTGATCCCACCCCCGGCCAGGCCGGATCAGCAGGGACGCGTCGCCGGAGCCCGCTCGGCGGTCTTGCCCGGGTCGCGCTCGGCCACGCCTGCGAGGGTCTGCTCGACGCGCGCCATGATGCTCTCGTCGAGCGAGACACCGACCGCCTTGACGTTCTCCTCGAGTTGCTCGGGGCGTGACGCGCCGACGATCGCGGAGGCGACGTCGTCGTGCTGCAGCACCCAGGCCAGCGCGAGCGCGGGCATCGAGAGTCCGGCGTCCTCGGCGATGGGCCGCAGTTCCTGCACGGCGGTGAGCAACTCGTCGTTCATGAACGACGACATCGACTCGCCGACCTCGGAGTCGGCCGCGCGCGTGCCCTCCTTCGGAGCCTGCCCGGGCAGGTACTTGCCCGAGAGGATGCCCTGCGCCATCGGCGACCACACGATCTGCGAGACACCCAGCTCGCGACAGGTGGGAACCACCTCGTCCTCGATGACCCGCCACAGCATCGAGTACTGCGGCTGGTTGCTGATGAGCTGGATACCGAGCTGCTGGGCGAGGGAGTGCCCGGCGCGGATCTGTTCGGCGGTCCACTCGCTCACACCGATGTAGAGGGCCTTGCCCGCGCGGACGACGTCGGCGAAGGCCTGCATCGTCTCCTCGAGCGGGGTCTCGGTGTCGTACCGGTGCGCCTGGTACAGGTCGACGTAGTCGGTCTGCAGCCGACGCAGGGAGGCGTCGATCGACTCCATGATGTGCTTGCGGGAGAGGCCGCAGTCGTTGTGCCCGCCCGGGCCGGTGGGCCAGTACACCTTGGTGAAGATCTCGAGGGACTCGCGCCGTTCGCCCTTGAGCGCCTCGCCGAGGACCGTCTCCGCCTTCGTGTTGGCGTAGACGTCGGCGGTGTCGAACGTCGAGATGCCGAGGTCGAGCGCGGCCCGCACACACCGGGTCGCGGTCTCGTTCTCGATCTGTGAGCCGTGGGTCAGCCAGTTGCCGTACGTGAGTGCACTGATCTTGAGGCCGCTGTTGCCGAGATGACGGAATTCCATACGGGCAGGCTATGCCCGGCGCTGTCCGCCGGCACGGCGGGAACACGGCAGTACTCTGAGCGCCATGACGCGCCGCGCGTGGCCCCTCGTCGTTCTCGCCGTCGTGCTCGTCGGCTGTGCCGCTCCGGCGCCGGAGCCGTCGACACGCTCGATCCCGAACGCCGTCACCCCGGGTTCTCCGGTACCGATACCGCCGTCGTCCTCGCCCTCGTCCGGCTCGTCGTCGGAGCCGTCCACGTCTGCGGAGCCGTCGACGCCTCCGGAGTCACCAGGGTCCCCGACGTCGCCGCAGCGCATCACCCTCGCCTTCGCGGGCGACGTCCACTTCGAACGCCAGCTCGCGCCGAGGCTGCGGGACTCCGACGAGGCCTGGTCGAGGCGTCTGCCCGAGCTGGCCGCGGCCGACTTCGCGATGGTCAACCTCGAGACGGCGATCACCGAACGCGGCAGGCCCGCGTCCAAGGCGTACACGTTCCGAGCCCCTGCGGTGGCCCTGGCCAAGCTGAAGGCCGCGGGCGTCGATGCGGTGAGCATGGCGAACAACCATGCCGCCGACTTCGGCCGCCAGGGCGTGGAGGACACGCTCGCGGCGGTGAAGGACAGCCCGATCCCCGTCGTCGGTTTCGGCGCGGACGAGCGCCAGGCCTACGCGCCCGCGACGTTCGACGTGCGCGGCGTCAAGGTGGGGGTGATCTCCTCAATGGAGATTCCCGAGCAGACGTACGCGAACTGGTCGGCCGGGCCGGACAGTGCCGGCGTCGCGCAGAACGTACGCCGCGACCGTTTCACCCGGGCGGCGCAGGATGCCGTGGCGAACCACGACCTCGTGATCGCGTTCCTGCACTGGGGTACCGAGGGATCGACGTGTCCGAACGAGCGGCAGGTCGAGACGGCACGCATCCTGCGCGACACCGGGGTCGACGTCATCGTCGGCACCCACGCCCACCGGCCACAGGGCTCGGGCTGGGACGGGCGGGCCTTCGTCGGCTACGGCACCGGCAACTTCATCTGGTACAACACGAGCGCCGGGTCCCGCTCCTCCGGGATCCTCACCGTCTCGGTCGACGCCGACGCCGCCCGCGCACGAGGCGCCCAGGATGCGGCGGCGCGCGCGAACGGGCCCGGCCTCGTCCGCTCCTACACGTGGACGCCCAAGGTCATCTCCCCCGGCGGCCTTCCCGAGACCCCCACCACGTCGCGACCTCGCCTCGAGCGCGCGGCCCAGAACGCGAGGTCGTGTTCGGGTCTGGCGCAGAGCCCCCAGTGAGGGTCGCGTGTCTGCGCCGGGAGCGGCGCACGACGCGACCCGGCTCTCTCCCAGCCTCGTGATCGATCGTTCACGGCGTCGATCGGAGCCGTCATGAGTCTCACCAGCCCACTGTTCACGTGGTTCGTCCGGGTCGCGCTCGTCGTGGTCCTCCTCTGGGTGGTGGTGCGGTGGGGTGCGGCCGCCCGCACCACCGTCCTCGGGGTCCTCAAGCGCGTCCTGAGTCTCGTCGTCGTCATGGTGCTCGCCGTGCTCAACGTGCTCGTCCCGATCAACGCCGAGTACGGCTGGTACAGCTCGTGGAGCGACGTCTGGAGCGACCTCACCGGCAACTCCGCGGTCGTGCCCGCCGGGCAGACGCGCGGCCTGGGCCCGGGTGAGTCGACCCGCGCGCACGTCGGGCAGAGTCCGCTCGCGACGCTGCCGACCTCGGCACGTGACCGGGTTCCGCTCCAGCTCACGAACACCGCGGTCGGCGGCTACCAGACCTTTGAGGTCCCCGGACCCAAGAGCAAGTACACGGGCCAGGTCACCGTGTGGTTCCCGCCGGAGTACCGGCGTCAGAGCAGCGCGACGTTTCCCGTGCTCGAGATCTTTCACGGCTACCTGCCGGCCCCGCTCGCGACCTTCCGGGTCTTCCACATGGACCAGGTCCTGCACCGCCTGAGCGAGAAGGGCCGGATCCGGCTGCCCATCCTCGTCATTCCGCACTGGGCGCCCGACCGGCTCGACACCGAATGCGTCGACGGAGGACGGCCCGGCACGCCCGCGATGGAGACGTGGCTGACGCAGGACGTGCCCGCGTGGATCTACGAGAACTTCCGCGTCCCCGCCTCGCGCGAGGCGTGGGCGACGATGGGCTACAGCGCCGGCGGCTGGTGTTCGCTCATGGCGACGATGCTGCATCCCACCACGTACAGCGCAGCGATCTCGCTCGGCGGGTACGCGCGGCCCGACTTCGACCCGCCGTACGTCCCGTTCGGCAAGGACACCCCGGCCTGGCAGCGCTACGACCTGGTGCGACTCGTCCAGCACAAGCCGCCGGCGGTCGCGGCGTGGACCCTGACCTCGGCGCCCGACAAGCTTTCGGCCCCGTCGACGACCGCACTGACCCAGGCGGCGCGGCCCCCGTTCTCGGTGACCCCCACCGTGTTGACCACCGGGGCGCACCGCGCCGAGGTCTGGGAGCCCTACATCGAACCGTCGCTGGCATGGTTGGGGCACGCGAGTCCCGGGTTCTCCTCGACCCGGTGACCGCGGCCCGGCTCGAGGCCTGACGCGACGACGCGTCGGGCGGCAATCGCATCGCAGGAGACCGCCATGATGTCGACCCTCCATCCGCTCCTCACCACCGGGCAGTTCGACGCCCTCATGAACGACCTGTTCACGATGGGTATCGGCCCGGTCGACAAGGTGGTGCGCACGGTGTGCGTCTACCTCGGCATCGCCTTGTTGTTGCGGGTGGCCGGCAAGCGGCTCATGGCGCAGATGAACAGCCTCGACCTCGTCGTGGTCCTGCTGCTCAGCAACGTCGTGCAGAACGCGATCATCGGCGACGACAACTCCCTCTCCGGCGGCCTGCTCGGCGCGGTCGTGCTCGTCGTGGTCAACGCCGCTCTGGACCGGCTCTCGCATCGCAGCGCCCGCGTGCGGTGGCTTCTCGAGGGTTCGCCGACCGTGCTCGTCCGCGACGGCAACGTGGACGAGACCGCCCTCGCCCGGTTGGGCATCACCACCTCGGAGTTGCGGCAGGCGCTGCGTCGCCAGAGTGCGGACTCCGCCCGCGAGGTGAAGATCGCCCAGATCGACCCCGGCGGCGCGATCGTCGTCGACCTGCTCGCCGACGAGCAGAGCGTGAGCCGCGCCGAGCTTCGCGCCGCGGTGGCCGAGCTCTCCGAACTCATTCGAGAACGCCGCTGACCTGCGCCGGAGCCGGGTACGGCATCGACCGCAGGGGCCGCTCGCAGCAGCGTCGTCCACAGTGCGATCGCACACCGGCGTGTCGTCCACAGGCAGGTTCGAGGCGTCGCTCATGCATGCTCCGCCGCAGTGCAATGGGGGCGACGAGCGGGCGAGCACGGGAGACGGCATGGCGTGGACACAGGCGGAGAGCGGCCATTCGGCGGATGTCTCGGACATCCGCGCGGCGGGTGTCCGGTTGCGCGAGGTCGCGGCCGGGTCGGCCACGGCCCGCCGGTACGGGCCGCTGCGGGGTGCCGGCGAGGCGGCCGCGGTCGAGGCGGCGGCAGCGCGGTTCCGCACGTCGTGGACGGCGCGTCTGGGTGAGTGGGAGCGGACCGTCGGCGCCTTGGGCGAGGGGGTCACGGTCATCGCGGCGACGATGGCCGAGCAGGACCGGCAGGCCGCGGAGCCCTGGCGGGTCCTGGCCGCGAGGGTCCCCCGATGAGCGGGCTGCCGGAACTCGAGGCCGGAATGGCCTCGATCGCGGCCCTTCCGGAGGCGCTCTTTCACATCGACGCCTCGCCCGCGGCGCTGCGGGCCTCCGCCGTCGCCTACGGCGTCTTCGCGTCCCACGCCGTCGGTGCGCAGCAGGCCGTGGAGAGTCTGACGGTGCCGAGCTGGGCGGGCAGCGAGGGGGAGCTGTACCGGCGCCGACTCGCGTCGTACGCGCCGATGCCCGCCGCGGCGCAGGAATCTTTCGCTCGGTTGCACCGCGTGGTCGACGAGCTCGCGGGGCGTCTGGAAGATCTCGACCGTCGCATGACCGTCCTGCGCGGCGCCGCCCGAATCGCCTGGCAACGGTGGGACGAGGCCCGGGCGTACCTCCTGGCCCGAGCCGGCGACAACCCCCTCCTTCGGCTCGATCCCACGCTGTCCGGCCCCGGCCCCACGTTCCGCCTCCCGGGACTGCCGCCCGGGGTCGGAGACCTGCGCCGGGAATACGAGGCCTACGAGGAGCAGGCGCGACACCTGCATCGGCTGGTCGCGCAGGCAGCCCAGGAGGCCGCGACCGCCATCGACCTCGTGTCGACCCCTCCCGAGATGCCGGCACCGGTGTCGTCCACGGCCGTCGCGGGCTCCGCCTTCGGACCGAGCGTAGTGGGCCGCACGACATCGAGGTTGCTGCTCGGGGGCACGGTGGGGGCCGTCGCCGGTGAATTTGGGGCCGAGACGCAGGTCGTCGAGCTCTCCGACGGCACCTGGGAGACACGGGTGACGCTCGACGGGTACGCCGGTGGGCGGGTGGGGTGGCAGGCTCCGTGGCTCGGAGACTCCGGCGGCACTCACGGCGGTTCGGGGCCGGCGGGCCCGTCCGGTGGAGCCGCGACCACGCCGGGTCTTGCCGTCGACCTCGACCAGCGTGAGCTCGGAGCCGAGGCCGCGGCGGGGCTCTCGACGGGGGCGACGCTCATCTGGGTGTCGACCTCCAAGGCGGAGGCCGAACGCAAACTCGCCGAGGCCGGCCGGATCCTCGCGACCCACCCGATGCTCACACCTCAGACGCTCGCGCGCCGCCTCGCGCCCGACGGCATCGCGACCACGGCCGCCGTGCAGGCGCGGGCCGAGGCCAGGGGTGGGCTGGGCGAGACGGCGGTCGGCGCGCACCTTCAGGGCCGGATCGGCGTCGGCCGGGAGGTACGCCGTGACGGCTCCGTCACCACGTCCTTCGAGGTCGGCGGCAGCGTCGGAGCCGAGCATCCGGTGGTCGACAAGGGCGTACGGCAGCAGACGTACGGCGCCGGAGCCGGTTTCAAGGCGGCGGTGCGAACCGACCGCAGTGGCGCCGGGGTGCTGACGGTGACGACTCGCACGGACGATCCGAAGTCGGGGACGTACGTGCTGGGCGACAAGTCCCGGCGTCTCACCCCCGCCGAGGTCAAGCAACTCGACAGGGCGGCCGCCGATCTGGCCACCGGCGGTCTCGACGGCCCGAGCGCGGACACCCGTCGCGCCCTCGACCTGCTGCGTCAAACGGCCGAGGCCGACCCGCTGTCCCCCGAGGTCCAGAGCGGGCAGATGGACTATCGCCGACAGACGTACGGGACGCGCTCCGACGGGTCGCCGTTCACGGTAGGGGTGGGGCCGCTCGAACTCGAGGTCGGCGCCGAGCGCACCGAGGAGTTCGCGCTGGATCGGGGCCGGTCATGACGGCCGGAGGAGCGTGCCGTCTGACAGGATGCCGAGCATGGCGTGCATGGACGAGTTCGGGCAGCCTGTGGGCCGCGCGGTGTCGTGGACCCCGCCCGCCACGTTGCCGGCGCTCACCGCCACCGGACGCACGGTCGCCATCGCACCCCTGGCGCTCGAGCACGCCGAAGGCCTCTGGGAGGCGCTGGGGCCCGGCAGATCCCAGTGGACGTACATGTCGGTGGAGCCGCCGACCGGCGTCGACGACCTCCGCCGCATCGTCGCCGGCTACCTCGAGGCCCCCGGCTGGGTTCCCCACGTGATCACCGGCCTCGACGGTGGGGTTCTCGGAATGGCGAGCCTTCTGCGCATCCGGCCCGCGGAGGGCGCGGCCGAGATCGGCGCCATCAGCTACGGCGTTCGGCTACGGCGCGCCACGGCCGGTACCGAGGCGATGACGCTGCTCGCCGAACACGCCTTCTCCGCCGGGTACCGCCGCTACGAGTGGAAATGCGATGCCCTCAACGCGGCGTCCCGCGCCGCCGCCACGCGGCTCGGGTTTCGCTTCGAGGGGATCTGGCACAACGCGCTCGTCTACAAGGGGCGCAACCGCGACACGGCCTGGTACGCCATGACCGATGACGACTGGCAGCGCATCCGGCCGGTCCACGAGGCGTGGATCGAGGGCACCGAGACCGGCGCGAACGGGCACCAGGCGTTCCGCCTCTCCGAGGCCACCGCCGCACTCTGGGACGACGAAGGAGACACCCGATGACCCACCCGACCGATCGCCAGGGCGCCCCCGTCACCTCGGACCTCGACCGGCCGCTCGCCGGGGTCGAGATCGTCTCGATCGCCCTCAACGTGCCCGGCCCGGTGGCCGTGCGTCGCCTGCAGGATCTCGGCGCGTCGGTGACGACGGTGCTCCCGCCCGCCGGCGACCCCCTCGAGCAGTACTCTCCGCCGTGGTTCATCGCGCTGCACGCGGGCCAGCAGGTGCTCACCCTCGACCTCAAGACCGAGACCGGGGCGGCCCGCATGACCGAACTCCTCGACGCCGCAGACCTGTTCGTCACCTCGTCGCGGCCCTCGGCCCTGCGGCGCCTCGGCGTCGACTTCGAGACCCTCTCCCAGCGGCATCCCCGCCTCGGTCAGATCGACATCGTCGGCCACCCCGGCCCCGACGCCGAGATCGCCGGCCACGACCTCACGTACGAGGCGGTCGAGGGGCTCGTCCGCCCGCCCGGCCTGCCGACGACGTTCGTCGCCGACCTCTCGGGCGCCGAACGGGCGGTGAGTGAGGCGCTCGTCGCTCTGCGCGTCCGCGACACCACCGGACGCGGATGCCGCCGCGAGGTCGCCCTGGCGCAGACCGCGCACGACTTCGCCGCCCCGGCGCGGTACGGACTCACCGCCTCGACCGCCCACCTCGGGGGCGGCTACCCCGCGTACTCCCTCTACCGGGCCGCCGACGGCTGGATCGCCCTGGCCGCCCTCGAACCCCACTTCCTCTCCCGCACCCTCGAACTGCTCGACGTCGACGGCAGCGCCGAGTCCTACGCCGCCGTGTTCGCCACCCGAGCGGCCGCCGAATGGGAGGCCTGGGCCACCGAGCACGACGTGCCCCTGGTCGCCGTCCGTGAGCCGGGTGGGGTCACTGGGCCCTGATCGGGCATCATCGCTCCTGGTCACGACACCCGGTTCGTGACCGGATCGACGAGGAGATGGTCGTGGCCCTGCGCCAGCACCTGGCCGACACGAGGCCGCTGCACAACCCCTTCTTCCGGCGGCTGTGGACGGCCAACATCGCCACGGTCATCGGGGCCCAGCTCACGATCGTCGCGGTGCCCGCGCAGATCTACCTCATCACCGGCTCGTCGGCCTACGTCGGTCTCACCGGCGTCTTCGGCCTCGTGCCGCTCGTCGTGTTCGGCCTCTACGGCGGCGCGCTCGCCGACGCCGTCGACCGGCGCACCCTGCTGGTCGTCACGACGTGGGGTCTCATCGTCACGACCGCCGGCTTCTTCGTGCAGGCCGCGCTCGGCAACCGCAACGTGTGGCTGCTGTTGGGCCTGTTCGCGTTGCAGCAGGCGTTCTTCGCGGTCAACCAGCCCACGCGCAGCGCGGTGCTGCCCAAGATCCTCGAGCCCGAGCTGCTGCCGGCCGCCAACTCGCTGTCGATGACGCTCTTCGGGGCGGGTGCCGTCGTCGGTCCGCTGCTCGGCGGCGTCCTCATCCCGCTCGTCGGACTGTCGTGGCTGTATCTCATCGACACCGTCACCCTGTTCGCGACGCTGTGGGCGGTGGTCAACCTGCCACCGCTGCCCGTCGAGGGCGAGACGAGCCGCCCCGGCCTGCGCTCGGTCGTCGACGGACTGGTCTACCTCGGGGGCCACCGGGTGCTCATGATGTCGTTCGTCGTCGACATCATCGCGATGTTCTTCGGCATGCCGCGGGCCCTGTTCCCCGAGGTCGCGCACGTCTCGTTCGGAGGGCCGCCCGGCGGCGGCCTCGCCTACGCGGTGCTCTTCGCCGCGATGCCCGCCGGCATGGTCTTCGGCGGCGTCGTCTCCGGCTGGGTCTCCCGCGTCGAGCGCCACGGGCTCGCGGTGGTCGCCTCGATCGTCGTCTGGGGAGCCTCGGTCACCGCGCTCGGGTTCGTCGTCCTCGCGGCCCACGGGCCCTCGACGGTCCTGCTCACGCTCGCGGCCGTGGCCCTGGCCGTCGGCGGGGCGGCCGACATGGCCTCCGCCGCGTTCCGGCAGAGCATGCTGCAGGCCTCGGCGTCCGACGCGGTGCGCGGACGCCTGCAGGGGGTGTTCATCGTCGTCGTCGCCGGCGGTCCGAGGCTCGCCGACGTGGTCCACGGCGCCGCCTCGCCCCTCGTCGGCCCCGGCTGGACGATCGCCGGTGGCGGCATCCTCACCGTCATCGGCGTACTCGTCGCCGCCGCCCTCGCGCCGGTGTTCATCCGCTACCGCGCCTGAGCGTCTCGTCGCACGCACCTCGTCGCACGCACCTCGTCGAACACGCCCTCCCCTAACACCCCCGAGCATACCGAAGGCCGGCACGCGCGGGGCGTACCGGCCTCGGGAGAACTCGCGTCGACGAACGTGTCACGAACGATGTCGCAGCTCAGCGCTCTTCGCGGGGAATCCAGTGCTGGTCGGTGGGGCCGACGTAGATCTGACGCGGACGGTAGATCCGGTTCTTCTCGTCGTCGTGGATCTCCTTCCAGTTGGCGATCCACCCGGGCATGCGGCCGATGGCGAACATGACCGTGAACATGTTGATCGGGATGCCCATGGCCCGCAGGATCATGCCGGAGTAGAAGTCGACGTTGGGGTAGAGCTTGCGCTCGACGAAGTAGTCGTCCGACAGGGCGGTGTCGGCGAGCTCCTGCGCGATGTCGAGCAGCGGGTCGGTGACGTCGAGCTCCTTGAACATGTCCTCGGCCGCGGCGCGCAGGATCTTCGAGCGCGGGTCGAAGTTGCGGTAGACGCGGTGGCCGAAGCCCATGAGCTTGATGCCGTCTTCCTTGTCCTTGACGCGCCGGACGTACTCCTTGACGTCCATGTCGCTGTCGCGGATCTGCTCGAGCATCTCGATGACCGCGGCGTTGGCGCCGCCGTGACGCGGCCCCGAGAGGGCGTTGACGCCGGCGGAGCAGCTCGCGAACAGGTTGGCCTGGCTGGAGGCGACCATGCGCACCGTGGAGGTGGAGCAGTTCTGCTCGTGGTCGGCGTGCAGCAGCAGGAACAGGTTGAGCGCCTTGGAGACCGCCGGGGTCGGCTCGTACGGCAGGTACGGCTTGGTGAACATCATGTGAAGGAAGTTCTCGGCGTACCGCAGGTCGTAGCGCGGGTACACGATCGGCTCGCCGATCGAGGCCTTGTACGCGGCTGCGGCGATGGTGCGCACCTTGCTCATGAGCTTGGCGGCCGCGGCCTCCATGTCCTCGTTGGTGCGGATGTTGCCGCCGTCGGGCTCGTACCCGCTGATGAGGTTGACCATGGCCGAGGTGATCGCCATGGGGTGGGTCTCGGACTGCGAGAACGCGTCGAAGTGCTTCTTCATGCTCTCGTCGATCATCGCGTTGTCCATGAGGATCGTCGCGAACCGGTCGCGCTCCTCGATGGTGGGCAGGTGACCGAAGATGACGAGGTAGGCCGCCTCGATGAACGTGCTCTTCTCGGCCAGTTCCTCGATCGGGATGCCTCGGTAGCGGAGGATGCCCTTGTCGCCGTCGATGTAGGTGACTGCGGACTTGCAGGACCCGGTGTTGCCGTAGCCGTCGTCCAGGGTGATGTACCCGGTTTCGGCACGGAGCTTGCTGATGTCGATGGCCAGTTCGTGCTCGGTGCCTTCGACCACAGGGTATTCGTACGACTTCCCATCGAGCTCGATGCGGGCCGTCCGGCTCATGTTGCCTCCTGATGTCGTGGTCTTCGGAGTCACCTTAAGGCGGCGTGGGGACAATGGTCCCCCCGGGGAGGTGTGGGCTGCATCCCTGTGCGCGCGTGTGCCTGTCGTCGACGAGGATGTCGTCATGTACGACGTCGACGCCCTGCGCACCCTCGTTCCCGCTCTCTCGGACGGCACCGCCTACTTCGACGCCCCCGGAGGCACACAGACGCCGGCGCCGGTGGCGGGCGTGGTCGCTCGCACGATGACCTCGGGGATCTCCAATCGCGGCACGGTGACGGCGTCGGAGCGTCGCGCCGAGGAGGTCGTGCGCGGAGCGAGGAACGCGATGGCCGACCTGCTCGGCGCCGATCCGCGCGGCGTCGTGTTCGGCCGGTCCATGACGCAGATCACATACGACCTGGCGCGCACGCTCGCCGCCGGGTGGTCGGAGGGCGACGAGGTCGTCGTCTCCCGCCTCGACCACGACGCGAACGTCCGGCCGTGGGTCCAGGCTGCCGAACGCGCCGGCGTCACGGTGCGGTGGATCGACTTCGACCCGCAGACGGCCGAGCTGACGGTCGACGACGTTGCCGCGGTGCTCACCGAACGCACGCGCCTCGTCGCGCTCACGGCCGCGAGCAACCTCGTCGGCACCCGGCCGGACGTCGCGGCGATCTCTCGTCTCGTCCACGACGCGGGCGCTCTGTTCGCCGTGGACGGGGTGCACGCGACGGCCCACGCCGGCACCGATGTCGGGGCGCTCGGGGCCGACTTCCACCTGTGCTCGCCGTACAAGTTCATGGGCCCGCACTGCGGAGTGCTCGCCGCCTCACCGGAACTGCTCGAGACCCTGCACCCCGACAAGCTCGCGCCCTCGACCGACGCCGTGCCCGAACGCTTCGAGCTCGGCACCCTGCCGTACGAGCTGCTCGCGGGGACGAGCGCGACCGTCGACCTCATCGCCTCCCTCGGCTCCGGCGACTCGGGCACCACCCGCCGCGAGCGGGTGCTCGACGCTATGGCCGCGATCGAGGAGCACGAGGACCGGCTGCGCCTGCGCATCGAGAACGGCCTCGTCGACCTCGGCGCGCAGCTCTGGTCACGCGCGGCCCGTCGCACTCCGACTCTGCTCTTCCGGCTGCCGGGCGTCGCCGACGCCGATGTCCACCGCGGGCTCGCCGAACGCGGCGTCAACGCTCCCGCGGGTTCCTTCTACGCCCTGGAGTGCTCCCGCCGCCTCGGCCTGGGCGACACCGGTGCCGTGCGCGTCGGGCTCGCCCCGTACTCCGACGCCGGCGACGTCGACCGACTGCTCACCGCGTTGGGCGAGCTCGTCTGAGGCGAGCCGGGCATCAGAGCATCGTCACCGCGGTCGTGACGTCGTCGAGCACGTCGTGGTCGACGATCGCCCCGCTACCCGGCCCCTCCGGAGGAACGAGGTGGCCGTCGACGAGTTCGAAGTGCTGAGTGATGTCGCGCTCGTAGTAGCGGCTCGTGGCCGAGATGTCGCCCGGCAGAGTGAAGTTGGGCAGGCAGGCGAGGGCGAGGTTCATGGCCCGGCCGATGCCGGTCTCGAGCATCCCGCCGCAGAACACCGGCACGCCGTGCGCCGCGCAGAGGTCGTGGATCGAGCGTGCGATCGGGTAGCCGCCGACCCGCGCGGGCTTGATGTTGACGCTGTCGGTCGCCCCCAGCGAGATCGCCGCCGCGGTCGCGCCCACCGATGTGATCGACTCGTCGAGACACACCGGCGTGGCGAGGTCGGCGGCGAGCCTCGCGTGCCCGAGCAGATCGTCGGCCGGGAACGGCTGCTCGAGCAGCAGCAGCCCGAACGCGTCGAGGCCCAACAGGTGCGGGATGTCGGAGGTGCGATACGCCTGGTTGGCGTCGACCTGCAACGGCAGCGCGTCGCCGAACGCCTCGCGCACCGCGCGCAGCGGCTCGACGTCCCAGCCGGGGCGCACCTTGAGCTTGATGCGGCGGTATCCGTCGTCGAGGTAGCCGGAGACCCAGTCGAGCAGCTCGTCGATCGAGTCGGGGATGCCGACCGAGACCCCGACCGGGATGCGCTCGCGGTCGCCGCCGAGGTACGTGCGCAGCGGCATGCCGCACGCTCGCAGTTCCGCGTCGAGCACGGCGGACTCGAGGGCGCTCTTGGCGAGCGGCATGCCGGGCAGGTCGGCGAGGGCGGCGCGCAGCCGAGGCAGGAGCGGCCCGTCACCGGCGGCGATCTCTCGGGCCATCGGTACGAGCACGTCGGCGAGGGCGAGGCGAACGGTGGCGATGTACTCGGGGTAGTACGTGGGCTCGGGATCGGCGCCGCACTCGGCCCAGCCCGCCGTCGCGGCCGTGGAACCCGGCGGTGACCAGCGCAGGAGCAACACGCGCTTGCTCGTCTCGACCCCGCGGGAGGTGCGGAACGGCCGCACGAGCGGCAGCTCGGCCTCGCGGAGTTCGACCTCGATGTCGCCTGAGCTCATTCATCTCACCTTCGTCGGATCGGCGGGAACTCCTGGCGGTTCGGACGCGTCAGGGGCCAGCACGTAGGCCCCGCCGCGAGTGAACCCGGTGACCGCGCGCCTGGCATCTGGGCCGAGGCCGGCGAGGAACACCGAACCGCCAGGAGGCCCCGCCGCGAGTGAACCCGGTGACCGCGCGCCTGGCATCTGGGCCGAGGCCGGCGAGGAACACCTCCCGCATCGCGTGGCGCCAGGCGAGCCCCGCCTCGGGGTCGGCGCGGCGCAGCGACTCGATGTCGGCGGGGGTGCCGACGAGCCAGGCCCGGTCACGGGGACGCTCGTGCAGACGGGGCCACCCGCGCCCGTCCTCCTCCAGCACGACGACGGCCCGGGTCGCGTCGTCGTCGACCGCCTCCCGCGGTGCCGCGTCGCGCACGTCCCACCGTGCGAGAAGTCGGTCGGTCGGATCTCCCTCGTTGATGCCGTCGGGGATGGGCGGGTAGTGCTCGACGTGGAACGCGGCGATGCCGACACCGAGCCGGTTGAGGTTGAAGTGCGCGTTACGGCGCACGAGTGGGTCGTAGGTCCACTCGATGCGGGCGACGTCGCGTTCGGCCGCCCACCGGCGCTGCGCGTCCTTGAGGGCACGTCCGACGCCGGTGCCCGCGGCCTTCGGCAGCACCCCCGCGATGAGCGAGGCGAGCGTGTCGGAGTGCGGGGCCGCGGCGATGCCGACCGCGACGCCGACGAGCTCGTCGCCGTCGAACGCACCGAGCAGACACCCGCCCCACGCGCCGATCGACATGACGACGTCACCGGGGATGGGCGCGGACTCGTACGGCGTGCCCCACACGGCGGCGAGCAGACTCGTCGCGGCCTCCGCCTCGTCGCGGCCGTGCAGTTCTCGCACCTCGATGCTCACGGCCACATCATGCCCACCCGCGCCGACATCGCACCGCCGAGCCGCTGATCCACATGACGCCGGCGTCCGTCCGCGGGTCTCCATCCCACGCCGTTACCGTGGGGCGGTGACCAGCGTTGCGTCCCGGCTCGTCGTCGAGGGCATCTCCAAGACCTACGGCGGTCGCCGCATCCTCCACGAGGTGAGTTTCGACGCGGCGCCCGGCGAGATCGTCGCCGTCGTCGGACCGAACGGCGCAGGCAAGACCACCCTCCTGCGGTGCCTCGTCGGCACCGAGACTCCCGACGCCGGCACGGTGACGCTGGACGGAAGCCCGTACGACGAGCGCGACCCGGCCACCCGGCGACGCGTCGCGGTCGTGCTCGACGACCTCGCATGGTTTCCCGACCTCACCGCGTGGGAGCACCTCGACCTCCTCGCGCGCGCCCACGGTGACGACGCGAACGACGACGTCGTCGACGACGCGCTCGCCGCCGTACGACTCACTCACGTCGCCGACCAGGTGCCCGGCACGTTGAGCTCGGGCCAGCGGCGGCGGCTCGGGCTGGCGACCACTCTCGTGCGTCCCTTCGACCTCCTCGTCCTCGACGAGCCCGAGCAACGTCTCGACGAGGCGGGTCGGGCGTGGCTCGCGCGCTATCTCGCCGCGCTGGCCGCCGACGGCCGCACGGTCGTCATGGCGAGTCACGACCCCGCGCTCGTCGAGGCCTGCGGAGGCAGGGTCGTGCGCATCGAGGCACCCGACGAGCTCCCGCAGGCGCCGGCGCGCGACGACGGAGGCGAGCCGGCCGAGGACCTCACGTGAACCGTCCTCCGGCAGTCCCCGAGGATCCCGCGGACGATCGCATGCCTCTACCGCCCCGCGTCGACCGCGAGCTGCCGCCCCTGGCCGAACGGCGCACGTGGACGCTCGACGCCCTCGACTCCCTCGCCGAGGCTCGGGGCAATCGCCTTGCCGAACGCGGGGACTCACGGTTCGGCACCGCCTACATGATCCTCGTCGCGGTCGTCCTCGTGCTCGCGATGGGAGGCGCGCTGGCCTCGCGCATGGTCGCCCACGCCTGCGTCGGCGCGGTGTGCGAGGGCCTGGGGCCGGCGTCGTCCTCCTGGCTCGCCGCCTCCATCGTCGTCGGCGGCAGCGGTGCGCTCATCGTCGCCACTCGTCTCGTCGGACCGGCCGGGTTGTCGGCTGCTCGGCGGTCATGGTTCGGGTCGGCGCCCGGTGACCGGGCCCTCGACCTGCGCGAACCACTCGCGGGTGTCGCCCTGTGCGGTGCGGTCGCCGGAGTCGCCGTCGGCGTGGCCGCTGCCGTCGCCGCCGGCACCGGCCGGTCGATCGCGACCATCCTCCTGCTCGGAGCCGTGACGGGAGTGTCGGCCGGGGTGTTCCTCGTGCTGGTCGCGGCCTGGGTGCAGACCACCTCCGCGGGTCGCTGGTGGACGGCCGTCGGTCGCGGGCTGCTGCTCCTCGGCATCGCCGGCGCCGCGATGGCGGTCGGTCCCTGGTCGCTGCCCGTCCTGCCGGGCGTGCCCACCGTGGTCGTCGGCGGAATCGCCGTCACCACGGGCGCGCTCGCGGCCGTCCTCGCCGCGGCCGTCCTGCCTGCCCGCCTGCGCCGGCTGCCTCACGCCGAGCTGCGCCGGGGCGGTGACGCCGCCGAGGCCGCCGTCTCCAGCGTGCTCATGCTCGAGTCGGGCGCGATCGAGGATCTGCGCGGGGCGCGCGTTCGGCAGACACGCGGGCGGTTCAGGTCCCGTCCGATGCGCGGCCACGGCGATCTCGCGATCGTCTCGGCCGACCTGCGGCGGCTGCTGCGTGCGCGCACGGTCGTGATCGTCGCCGTCCTCCTCCTGCCGGTCGCCGTCGTCGCCCGGTCGTTGCTCGGCCCGATCGGCGGCACGATCGCCGTCGCGCTGCTCGCCGTCCTCATCGGTAACGGTGCCGCGAGCGGCCTGCGCCTGTGGACTCGCTCGACCTCCGTGCGCCGGATGTACCCGCTGCCCGACGTGCGGGTGCGCGTCGCTCACCTCGTCGTTCCCGCCGTCCTGGCGGCGCTCTGGGCGGCGCTCGCCTGCGCCCTCACCGGGGCCGGTGTGCTCACGTGGGTCTGCCTGTCCCTGTCGGCGGCGGCGGCCGTCCTGCGCACTGCGCCCCAGGTGTCCTCGGGCATCGCCGCCGGGCAGGTGCAGCAGAGCCCCATGGGTGCCGTACCGGTCGGGCTCATGGCGGTGCTGCTGCGCGGACCCGACGTCGCGGCGCTGCCGGTGTTGCTCGCACTCGCCGGATTCCCCGGTGGGGGAGCCATGCTCGCCCTCGCGATCCTGCTCACGTTCCTCACCCGGGTCGAGAAGGACAGAGCACTCTGAGCACCCGTGCTCAGGCGCACCTCGACCGCGCCCGGTGAAGATCGGGAACATGTCTGCCCTGCCCGCCGTGCTCGCCGTGTGCGTCGTCGCGGTCGTCGTCATCGTCATCGTCACCGCGGTGCTGTTCGCGTCCCGGCCGCAGCCCGCCCTGCCCGACTCGCCGGCCTGGGTGGACACCCGTGAACCGGTCGTCGTGCCGGTTCTCCCGAACGATCTGTGGGAGGAGATCGAGGAGGTCTCCGCGGCCTCGCGACGCCCCCTCGACGACGTCGTCCGCGAGGCGGTGCGACGCCACCGCGAGGACCTCGTCGCGGCCGGGCAGATCGACGAGTGTGGGGAGTCGCATCGAGACGACCGGCCGCAGGACGGCCGGGACGAGACGCGCTGAGCCGGGGTGCGCGTCGGGGGAGTGCGTGGTGGAGGGCAGGGGTGCCCTCCACCACGTCACCCCGTCACCCCGAGCACGTCACCCCAGGGCTGGAACTCGCCCCGCCCGTCTCCTGAGCGGGGCAGATGAACCGGGGCAGATGGACGTGGAGGCGTTGCGTGGGCGCGTCGTCCCGGGGAGGATCGAGGGGTGCGCATCGAACCAGGGGCTACGAGACCGTCGACGACCTCCACGCTGAAGGGGGTGCTCACCCGGGCCGCAGCGGTCGCGGGGCTGGGGGCGGTCCTCGTCGTCGGCGGACCCGCCGCCTGGGCCGAGCCGCCCATGAGCCTCACCGCGCCCGTCACCGACTCCGCCGGCGTGCTCGGAGGTGACAAGGGCGAGGTCGAGCAGCGCCTCTCCGAGCTGCAACAGAATGAGAAGCTCGACCTCCACGTCGTCTACGTGCGCAGCTTCGATGGTGTCGCGTCGACGGAGTGGGCGAAGCAGACGTACCAGAAGAGCGGGCTCGGCGGCAACGACGTGCTGCTCGCCGTGGCGACCCAGGACCGGCGTTACGGCACGTACGCCACGGGCACCCAGGACTTCACGCAACAGGACCTGCAGAAGGTCAACCGCGACGACATCGAGCCGGCGCTGCGCAAGGCCGCGAGCGGCCAGGGCTCCTGGGGTGACGCGGCCATCGCGGCGGCCGAGGGGTTCGACTCGGTCGGAGGTGGCGGCGGCGGAGGCGCCGGGATGCTCGTCGCCGGGGGAGCAGCGGCGCTCGCCATCGGCGGTGGCGCTTACGCGTTCAGCCGCCGTCGACGCAAGGTCGCCGCCGACGAGCCACGTGACCAGGGCACGCAGGGCGCCGCCGGCCAGCCCCCGCGCGGGCGCGGACCGCAGGACGACGTCGACCCCGGCAAGCGGGCCGCGGCCGCGCTCATCGCGCTCGACGACGAGATCCGCTCCTCCGGCGAGGAGCTCGCGTTCGCCGAGGCGCAGTTCGGCACCCAGGCCACGGCCACGTTCCGCGACGCGCTCGAGAAGGCCAAGGCCGGATCGGTCGAGGCGTTCCGCATCCAGCACCAGATCGACGCCGGCACGATCGCCGAGGCCGACCGACCCGCCGCCTACGACCGCATCGTCACCCTCGCGACCGACGCCGACCGGGTGCTCGAGGAGCACACCGAGGAGTTCCAGCGCATGCGCGACCTGCAGTCGCGGGCACCGCAACTGCTCGGCGACCTCGACCGGCGCGTCGGCGAGGTGCGCGGCCGGCTCCCCGCCGCGAAGCAGCAGCTCGCCGCGCTGCAGGCGACCTACCCTGAGCAGGCGCTGCGCACGGTCAAGGCCAACGTCAATCAGGCGGCCGCGCTCGCCGACGCCGCCGCCGGCCTCATCACCTCGGGCCGGGCGCACGTGCAGGAGGGTGACCGGCCGGCCGCGGTGGTCTCGGCCCGGGGCGCCGAGGACGCCCTCGGGCAGGCGACCTCGCTGCTCGACGCGGTGGACCGGGCGCACGTCGATCTCGGCCAGGCCTCCGAGAAGCTCGAGAAGCGTCTCGCCTCGATCAGCTCCGACGTCGCCGACGCCGAACGCCTCGGCGCCGACGACCCGCTGACCAGGGAGGCGCTCGCCGCGGCGCTGCAGGCCATCGAGCACGGGCGCGCGGCCCGCACCGGCGGCGACCCCCTCGGCGCGCTGGCCGCCCTCGACACCGCGGAGAACGACCTCGACGCCGCCCTGCAGGGTTACCGCGACGCCGAGGAGAACGCCCGCCGCGCCCAGGCCGGCCTCGACGACCGGTTCGGCCGCGTGCGCGCCCGGCTCATGTCGATCGACGACTCGATCCGCACCCGCCGCGGCGCCGTCGGCTCCGAGGCGCGCACGCGCATCTCCGAGGCCCTGCGCGTCTACAACGAGGCCACCGGACTCGCGGGCACCGAGCCCGAACGGGCTGCCTCCCTGCTCAACGAGGCCGAACGCCTCGGCGAGGACGCGCTCCGGCTCGCCGACGACGACCACGACGCCTGGGGCGGCGGGTACGGCGGAGGCTACGGCGGCCGCGGCTGGGGTGGCGGCTGGGGCGGCCCGGGTCGTTCGGGCGGCATCGACCTCGGCTCGCTCATCCTCGGCGGCATCCTCATGGGGCCCCTGTCGCGAACCCGCGGCCTCCGTCACGCGTTCATCCGGCAACACCGTCACCGTCGGCAGCCGCCGACCCGACCTCCTAGCGACCTCCACCGATCAACCGGCACCATCCACTCTCGAAGGGATCACCCGTGGCTCAGAAGCAGACCATCCTCGGCCGAGTCGCCCAGTTGGCCAAGGCGAACATCAACGCGCTCCTCGACCGGGCCGAGGACCCGGAGAAGATGCTCGACCAGCTCGTGCGCGACTACACCAACTCGATCGCCGAGGCCGAGGAGGCCGTGGCCCAGACCATCGCCCAGGTCCGCATGATCGAGGCCGACCACACCGAGGACGTCGAGGCCGCGGCCGAGTGGGGTCGCAAGGCCGCCGCCGCGTCGAAGAAGGCCGACGAGCTGCGCGGCTCCGGCGACAGCGCCGGGGCCGACAAGTTCGACAACCTCGCCAAGGTCGCCATCGGCAGGCAGATCCAGCACGAGAAGGAGGCCCGCGACGCCGAGCCGGCCATCGCGCAGCAGAATGCGACGGTCGAGCAGCTCAAGAACGGCCTCACCCAGATGAAGACCAAGCTCGAGGACCTCAAGTCCCGCCGCTCGGCCCTCGTCGCCCGTTCCCGCACCGTCGCGGCGCAGGACAAGGTGCAGCAGGCCATGGGCTCGATCAACGTCCTCGACCCCACGAGCGAGCTCTCCCGCTTCGAGGACCGCATCAAGCAGCAGGAGGCGCTGGTCGCCGGTCGGCAGGAGGCCGCGGCCACCTCGATCGAGGACCAGTTCGCCGAGCTCGAGGACTACGGCCAGGACTCCGAGATCGAGGCCCGGCTGGCCTCCCTCAAGGTGCAGGACCGACCGGCGCTCGGCAACTGACGCGAGCGTCTCGGACGAACGGGCTCCTCGGCATCGAGGGGCCCGTTCGTGTTCGTGCCGCGCGCCGGGCCGGTCGCGTCCGCACTGTTGTCGGGCGTGATGCCCTGCAACGTGGCCGTACGCCGTTTCGACGTAAGGTGTGATTCGCCGGATTCGGCTCGAGACAAGGGCGCCACGGATCAGGCACGGCAAGAAGGTGGCACTGATGACCGATGGGCAGCGTCTGGCCGTGGAGTTCGCCGACCTCGCTCGACGCCTGCAGGGTTCCGACTTCGACATGACCCTCGCCGAGGTGCTCCGCGCGGCGATCTCCGCCGTGGACGCCGATCTGGGCGGCGTGATGCTCGTGCGCAAGGGCAAGGTGCATTCGGCGGCCGTGACCGAGGATCTCGTGCTGCGCGCCGACGAGCTCCAGCTCGAGACCGGCCACGGTCCGTGCCTGGAGGCGATCGACGACCAGACCCGTTTCATCATCGACGACACCGAGACCGACGAGCGGTGGCCGAAGTGGTGCGGCGAGGTGCGCAAACTCGGCATCCGCAGCGTGCTGGCGGTGTTCCTCACGACGGCCCAGGGCACGCTCGGCGCGCTCAACCTCTACTCCTACCAGCCGAACCGCTACAGCGAGGAGGACGCCGTCGTCGCGACGATCCTCGCCACCCACGCCTCCGTCGCGCTCGCCGCGGACAAGGAGCGCGAGGAGTTGCGCAGCGCGATCGACGGTCGCCACATGATCGGCATGGCCCAGGGCATCCTCATGGAACGGTTCAAGCTCAACCGCGACCAGGCCTTCGCCGTGCTGCGCCGCTACTCCCAGGACCGCAACATCAAGCTGCGCGAGGTCGCGGCCCAGCTCGTGGAGTCGCGCGTCCTGCCCGACTGAGGCGGTGACGAGGGGTCATGCCCCGTCGAGGATCTCGCGCAGGTACTCCCGCAGCGGTTCGTGGTACCGAGCGAGCACCGCGTGCAGCTCGGTGAGCAGCAGCGGCATCGGCCAGTCGTCGGGCAGTAGCTCGGCCGGCAGGCCCGGGTCCGCGACGAGGGCCGTGTACACCGGATGAGCCGTCTCGACGAAGCGCCGCAGCGACTCGGGGCCGGGCGTGACGTGCGCCTCGCGGCTGCGCTGCAGCGTGACCGTCAGGGCGCGGTAGCGCCCCGCCAGCGCGTCGAGGTTCCACGCGTCGCGGGCGGCCGCGGCGGCGTCGGCAGGGTCCATGCGCAGCTCGAGCGGGCCGACGCGGGCGCCGGGCGGTGCCTGGCCCGCCTGGTCGGCGACGATGCGCCAGTGGTCGGCGACGCTGACGAACAGCCCGGGATGCAGGGGCGCGTACCCGGCCAGGCGGGCGAGTCGGCGCAGGTGGTCGCGGTAGGCGCGATGCGTCTCCGGCACCGACCACAGGATGCCGTGCAGGGTGCCGTCCCACGGATCCGCGGTGTGACCGCGACCGAGGGCGTCGCCGCGCCGCCACGCGGTGAGCATCGCGCCGGTGAGCGTGTACGTCGCCGTCCGGCCCGAACGGCTCGTGCGCAGGTCTCCGGAGCGACGCAGCCGGGCGAGGAGGCTGCGCGCGGCGCTCTCGGTCAGGCCGACGTCGCCGAGCAACCGCACGAGCGCGGGTCCGGGCAGCGACGTGGTCTCGGCGACCCCGAACAGGAACGCCACCACACCCGCACCCGGGCGGGCGCCCGTGTCCGATTCCGCCACGCCGTTCACTCTCCCACCTCCCCGTCGCACCGGCTCGTCGGGTCTCCCTAGGCTGCGGCCATGAGCGATGCGATCCCGGCCATGCCGCCACATCTGCTGGACGTCGCGCGCGCGGCACGAGGGTTCATGCCGGCCGACGAGGGCGACCTGCTGTTCGCCGAGGCCACCCGCCGTGCCTCGGCCGGTCCGCTGCTCGAGGTGGGCACGTGGTGCGGCACGTCGGCGGTCTACCTCGGGGCCGCGGTGCGCCTCGCTCGCGAACGCGGAGCACCGGACGCGGTCGCGTTCACCGTCGACCACCATCGCGGCAGCGAGGAGAACCAACCGGGCTGGGAGTACCACGACCCCACGCTCGTCGACCCGCACGCCGGCCGGATCGACACGCTCCCGTTCTTCCGCCGCACGCTCACCGATGCCGGCCTCGAGGAGGAGGTCGTCGCGATCGTCGGGCGCGCGCCCACGGTGGCGCGGCACTGGCGCACTCCGTTGTCACTGCTCTTCGTCGACGGCGGTCACACCGACGAGCACGTGACGAACGACTACCTCGGCTTCGGACGCTGGATCGCGGCGGGTGGAAGCCTCGTGTTCCACGACGTCTTCGAACGTCCCGAGGACGGGGGCCAGGCCCCGTGGCGTTGCTACCGCCGCGCACTCGACTCGAAGGTGTGGGAGGAGACCCGCCACCTCGGGTCGATGCGCGTCCTACGGCGGATCGCCGGGGACGCCGGCGATCCGCTCACCTGAGTTCAGCGGGCAGGAACCTCGTCAGTCGAGGGCTCGGATGCGGCGCGGTCGTGCTCCGCGTCGGTGCTCACGGCCTCGTCGTCGAGGGCGCGCGGCGGGGCGTCGAAGACCTCCCGGTCGAGGAGTCCCTCACGCGCCGCGACGAGCGTCGTCATCGCGGACTGCCCGGCGACGTTGGTGGCCGTGCGCATCATGTCGACGATCGGGTCGATCGCGAGCAGCAGGCCGACACCGGCGAGGGGGAGCCCGAGGGTCGAGAGGGTGAGGGTGAGCATGACGATCGCGCCCGTGAGGCCCGCGGTCGCGGCCGAGCCGACGACCGAGACGAACGCGATGAGCGCGTAGTCCACGAGGCCGAGGTGCACCCCGAAGATCTGGGCGACGAAGATCGCGGCGAGCGCGGGGTAGACCCCGGCGCAACCGTCCATCTTCGAGGTCGCGCCGAAGGGGATGGCGAACGAGGCGTACTCGCGGGAGACGCCGATGCGTTCGGTGGTGACGCGCTGCGTGAGGGGCATCGTGCCCACCGAGCTGCGCGAGACGAACCCGAGCTGGATGGCCGGCCACGCGCCTGCGTAGAAGCGTCGCGGGCTGACCTTGGCGAACACCGCGAGAAGCACGGGGTAGACGACGAACAGGATGATCGCGCAGGCGACGTAGACGTCGATGGTGAACGTCGCGAGCGGGGCGACGAGATCCCAGCCGTAGCCGGCGACGGCGCGACCGATCAGGCCGAGGGTGCCGATCGGGGCGAGGCGGATGACCCACCACAGGGCCTTCTGGGTGATCTCGAGAACGGACTCGGAGAGGTGGATGAACGGGTCGGCCTTCGCGCCGATCTTGACGGCGGCGATGCCGGCGACGACACCGAGGAACACGATCTGCAGCACGTTGCCCTCGACGAACGCGCCGACGGGGTTGGTGGGGATGATGCCGGTGAGGAAGTCGGTCCACGAGCCGGTGTGGTCGGGGGCCTTGGCCGTGCCCATGTCGAGGGTCACGCCCTGGCCCGGGTCGGTGAGCAGGCCGAGGCCGATGCCGACGAGCACGGCGAGCAGGCCGCTGATCGCGAACCACAGGAGGGTCTGCCCGACGAGGCGGGCGGCGTTGGTGACGTTGCGCAGGTTGGCGACGCTGACGACGATCGCCGTGAACACCAGCGGCGGGATCGCGAGTTTGAGGAGCTGGACGAAGAGGCTGCCGATGCCGTCGAGTCCGGCTTCGAGCCATCCGACGTGGTACTGGCGGGCCACCCAGCCGAGGGCGACACCGGCGACGAGTGCGAGCAGGATCTGCATCCCGAACGACAGGTGGAGGCCGCGACGAGGACGACGCTCTGCCTGCGTCTTCTCGTCCACGGCACGAGGCGACGAGGACATGTGAACTCCCTTCGGCATGACGACGGGCGCTCCGCGACGGCCCGGCCGTACAGGGGGCAACCCGCATGCCGCGTTATGCATTCCCAAACGTCGTGGAATGTATTGCGCAAGAGGGGAGATCGTCGACGCTCAGCCCCGAGTCAGAGCCCGGGTCGCCAGCACCACCGCGGCGGCGGTCCACGTCGAACGCTCGATCGGCCACCGGGCGTCGTCGGGGTAGACGTAACCCGTCCAGTACGAGCCGTCCTCGTCGCGCAGGTGCTGCATGTCGGCGACCAGGCGCCTCGCCTCCTCGTGTCGCCCGAGGGCGCGTAGGGAGAGCGCGAGTTCGCACGTCTCGGCGCCGGTGACCCAGGGGTGGTCGTCGACGCAGCGAATGCCCAGGCCGGGGACGACGAAGTCGCTCCACCGGGCGTCGATGCGGGCCCGCGCGGGGGCCCCGGCGAGGGCACCGCCGAGGACGGGGTAGTACCAGTCCATCGAGTACCGATGCTTGGGCTCGAACACCGCGGGGTCGTCGGCGCATCCGGTGACGCACGCGGCGATGCGGGCCGCGACCTCGCGCCACCGAGGGCGGGGGTCGCCGACGACGTCGCCGAGGATCGCTCCGCACCGGAACGCCAGGTGCAGGCACGAGCTCCCCGCGAGCAGCCCGGTGGTGGCCGTGCCGCCCTGTCCGCGGGCCCACGCGACCGCCCCGCTCGGCAGCTGCAGGGACGCCACCGCGTCGAGGGCCGCGGCGACCGTCGGCCACCATCGCTTCAGCGCCGCCAGGTCGCCGCGGCTGCGCCAGTGGTGCCACACCCCGACCGCGACGTACCCCGTGAGGTTGGTGTCGAAGCCGGCGTCGACGACCTCCGGCGAATCTCCCGGGGCCACGCGCCATTCCAGGGGCCAAGAGCCGTCGTCGCGTTGGGTCGCCGCGAGCCAGTCGTAGGCGGCGGCGGCCTCCTCGTCGAAGCCGGTGGCGAGCAGCGCCATCGCGCACTCGACGTGGTCCCAGGCGTCGATCTTGCCCGCGGTGTCACCGGCGACGTCCCAGGGAATCGCGCCGCACGCGGCCTGGGTCGCCGCGATCGCCGCGCCGGTGCGGGCCAGCTCGGCCTCGCCGGGCAGCCGGGTCGTGCCTGCGGTCGTGCTCATCGGACCGGGCTCATCCCGGTTTGCGCGCGTAGAGCACGACCGACTTGCCGAGCACGGGGTTGAGCAGCCGCTCGGCGGTCTGCGTGAGTGCGGGCCGCTTCATGAGATCCCACACGAGCAGGCGGTGATAGGCCTTGACGAGGCGGTTCTCGTCGTCGTCGACGCCGACGGCGCACTTGAGCCACCAGTACGGCGCGTGCAGGGCGTGGGCGTGCTCGCGCCCGAGGACGACGAGCCCGGCCTGCCTCAACTGCCCGGCGAGGGCGTCGGCGCGATAGATCCGCACGTGCCCACCCTCGACCTCGTGGTACTCGTCCGAGAGCGTCCAGCAGATTCGCTCGGGCCAGTAACGGGGGACGGTCACGGCCATCGTCCCGCCGGGCCGCAGCACGCGGACGAGCTCGGCGATCGCGCGGGTGTCGTCCGGGATGTGCTCGAGCACCTCGGCGGCGACCACCCTGTCGAACCCGCCGTCGTCGAACGGCAGGTCGAGTGCGTCACCCTCGACCGTCCGCGCTCCGCCGGCGGCGCCCTCGCCCTCGAGCTCCATCGCACCGAACATCTCGGCGACACCGCGGAGTTCGTCGGCGTCCTGGTCGAAGGCCGTGACGTCGGCTCCCCGGCGGTACATCTCGAACGCGTGCCGGCCGGCACCGCACCCGAGGTCGAGCACGCGGTCGCCGGGGCGCAGGCCCAGACGGTCGAAGTCAACGGTGAGCACGCGGGGCTCCTTCTCCTGAGACGACGGGTGAGGACGAGCGGTGCGACGCGACGGCCTGCGCGTACACGGCAGCGGTGTGCGCCGCGACGGCAGGCCAGGAGTACTCCGCGACGGCGCGAGCCCGCCCGCCGAGTCCGAGACGTTCGCGAATCGTGGCGTCGTCGAGCAACCGGCCGAGGGCGGCGGTGAGGGCGTCGACGTCTCCCGGCGGGACGACGAGAGCCCCCGGCGCGCCGCCGTTTCCGTCGTGGCCGACGACCTCTCCGATCGCGCCGGCGTCGCTGACGACGAGCGGGGTGCCGCACGCCATGGCCTCGACCGTCGGCAGCGAGAACCCCTCGTAGCGCGAGGGCACGCACGCGACCTCGGCCGACGCGATGAGCGCCGCGAGCTCGGCGTCCGAGAGGCCGTTGCGCACGGTGACGACGTCGGTGAGCCCGAGTCGGTCGATGAGGCGCTCGGTCGCCCCACCCTTCGCCGGCCGGCTGACGAGCACGAGTTCGAGTGGTGACTGCGGGTGCGTCCGCCGTCGCCGCGCGAGAGCGTGGAGCAGCACGTCGACGCCCTTGAGCGGCACGTCGGCGCTCGCCATGGTGACGATGCGTCCCGGTGTCCGGGAAGTGTCGCCGGCGGCCGAGGGGGTGAAGACGTCGATGTCCACCCCGAGCGGCACGACCTCGATGCGCCGCGGGTCGACGCCGAAGTCGGCGACGATGTCGCGCGCCGAGGATCCCGAGACCGTGAGGACGTGCCGCTGGGCCCGGGCGACCCGCTTCTGCATCGCGAGGAACGAGTACCAGCGCCGCAGCGAGACTCGGCGCCATCCGCTGGCGCCGGCGAGGTCGGTCGCGCGGTCGCGGGTGATGGGGTGGTGGATCGTCGTGACCAGGGGCAGGTGCCGGGCGACGTCGAGCAGCCCGTAGCCGAGGCACTGGTTGTCGTGGACGACGTCGAACTCCTCACGCCGCCGGCGCAGTTCGCGAGCGGCGCGCAGCGAGAACGTCAGGGGTTCGGGAAAGGCCGCGGTCATCATGGTGGCGACCTCAAGCACGTCGACGAGATCGCGGTATTCGCGCAGCCGGGGAACGCGGAACGGGTCGGGTTCGCGGTAGAGGTCGAGGCTCGGGAGCCGCGCCAGCTCCACCCCGGCGTCGAGCTCGGGGTACGGCTGACCCGAGAACACCGTGACCTCGTGACCGGCGCGGACGAGCTCCCGCGAGAGGCGGCGCACGTACACACCCTGCCCGCCCACGTGGGGCTTGCTGCGGTAGGAGAGCAGAGCGACCCGCAGACCCATGCGCCCTCCTGTCCGAATCGTCGTGGCACGACCGACCCGACGAAGGGCCCTGCGACAGCCTACTGACCTGCGTGCCAAACCCGCTCCCAGGGCCGGCGTCCTTCGCCGGCCGGGTCCTCCTCGACCATTCGGTCGCGTCATGGTGTGAAGTAGACGCATGAACGATCACCAGGACCCCAGCGTGTGCCACATCGTCGTCATGGGCGTCTCCGGCTCGGGCAAGACGACCGTCGCGGAGATCCTGCAGCAGCGGACCGGATGGGAGTACGCCGAGGCCGACGACTTCCACCCCCAGGCCAACATCGACAAGATGAGCCGCGGGGAGCCGCTGAACGACGCGGACCGGCAGCCCTGGCTGGAGGCGCTGCGCGACTGGATGATCGAGCGCCAGCGCGAGGGTCGATCGAGCATCACCACGTGCTCGGCGCTCAAACGGTCCTACCGCGAGATCCTGTGCGGGGCGGGAGACGTCACGTTCGTGCTGCTTCACGGCCCATACGAGACGCTCAAGGAGCGGATGGGGGTGCGCAAGGGTCACTTCATGCCGTTGACCCTGCTGCAGTCGCAGCTCGACACCCTCGAACTGCTGGAGGAGGACGAGCCTGGTTTCACGGTGTCGATCGAGACGCCGCCCGAGCAGATCGTCGACGAGATCCTCGCCCGCGTGCGGCACTGAGCCCCTCCGCCGTTCGCCGCTCGGAGCGCCCACTCGGCGACGCCGGTTCTCGACGTCGGTCGCCAGGCGCGCATCCGTGTGAGGATGCGGCGCATCATGGAACCCGAACTCGTCGAGGTCAGAGACTTCCTCGCCGCCCACGCGCCCTTCTCCGAACTGCCGCGTGACGTGCTCGACGCGCTGCCGGCCCAGTCGACGCTTCGCTACCACCGCCGCGGCACGATCCTGCTGCGCCCGGACGATCGGGTCACCTCCCTCATCGTCGTGCGGTCGGGCGCGGTCGACGTGCACGAACAAGGGGGCGGCCTCGTCGAACGGGTCGACGTCGGCGGCACGGTGGGCGTCACCGGCCTCGTCGAGAAGGGGCCGTACGGGTTCGACGTCACCGCGGTCGAGGACACGCTCGTGCTCGAGCTGCCCGCGGCCGTGTTCCACCGCCTCGTCGATCATCCGAACGTCGGCACGTTCTTTCTCGAGCAGCAGGTCACGCGGTTGCGCCAGGCCGTCGAGTCGGTGCAGGTCTCCGAGACCGGCGGCGACGTGCTGCGCACGCCGGTCACCGACATGATCTCGGGCCGCGTCGTCGTCGCGACCCCCGAGATCAGCGTGCAGGAGGCCGCGCAGCTCATGCGGACCGAACGGGTCTCGTCGGTGCTCGTGCTCCATCCCGACGGCCGTCTCTGCGGCATCCTCACCGATCGTGACCTGCGTAACCGGGTCGTCGCCGAAGGGCTCTCGGTCACGAGCCGGCTCGCCCAGGTGATGACCCCGGAGCCCGTCACACTGCGTCCCGACGCGCTCGCGTTCGAGGCGCTGCTCGAGATGCTCGCGCGCGACGTGCATCACCTCCCGGTCGTCGAGGGTGGGCGCCCTCTCGGCGTCGTGACCAGCACCGATCTCGTGCGCCTCGAGCGGTCGAACCCGCTGTACCTCGTGCAGGACGTCACGAGCCAGACCACGGTCGAGGGGCTCGCCGAGGGCGCGGCCCGGCTGCCGTCGATCGTCGAGGGCCTCGTCACCCAGGACGCGTCGGCGAGCGACATCTCCCGTGTCGTCACCGCCGTGGCCGACGCCCTGCACCGGCGGCTGCTCGTGCTCGCCGAGAAGAGGCTCGGACCTCCACCGGTGCCGTACTGCTGGGTCGTGCTCGGCTCGCAGGCCCGTCACGAGTCCGGCCTCGGAGGGGACCAGGACACGGCGATCATCGTCGACGACCGCGGCGCGCACGACCACGACGCGTACTTCGCCGACCTCGCGGCGTTCGTCACCGACGGCCTGGTCGCCTGCGGCTACCCGCGCTGCCCGGGCGGTGTCATGGCGACGAATCCCCGCTGGCGACAGACCGAACGGGCCTGGCGCGGGATCTTCGCCGAATGGATCGACGAGCCCACCCCCGACGCGCTCGTCGGGGCGGCGATCTTCTTCGACATGCGCTCGATTCACGGTCAGGCCGAGCTGTGCGAGCGGCTGCGGGCCCACGTGCTCTCGCGCACTCCCGGGGCACGCACGTTCCTCGCGCACCTGACCAAGCAGGCCATCGAGCACCAGCCGCCGCTCGGGCTGTTCCGCGGTTTCGTCGTCGAGAAGAGCGGTGAGCACCAGCGCACCCTCGACCTCAAGCACCGAGGCGTCGGACCGGTCACCGAGATCGCCCGGGTCCAGGCGCTCTCGCTCGGCTCACCGGCCGTCGACACCCGGGGGCGGCTCGCCGCCGCTCGCGCCGCCGGGCGGATGAACCCCGGCAGCGTCGACGACCTGCTCGACGCGTTCGAGTTCATCGGTTACGTGCGGTTGCGTCACCAGGCCGGTTGCGTGCGGTCGGGGGCCAAGCCGGACAACTTCGTCGCGCCGGACTCGCTGAGCTCGTTCGAGAAGCGCACTCTCAAGGACGCGTTCGGGGTCGTCCGCTCGGCGCAGAGTGTGTTGGCCCAGCGGCAGCCCCTGGGGCTCATCTCGTGAGTCCGGCCCTCGGGTGGGGGCTGCGCGCTCGGCGTGAGCGGGCGCGCCGGCGAGCCGGGGAGGGCACGGCGCTCGCGCGTTTTCTCGAGGTACCCCCGCCACCGCGGTCGACGCCCACGGCCGAGGCGTCCTTGCTCGCGCTCGATCTGGAGACCACGGGGCTCGACCCCAGGACCGATCGCATCCTCTCGGTCGGCTTCGTGCCGGTGAACGGGGAGGTCGTCGACCTCTCCGGCGCCCGCCAGCTCGTCGTGCGTGCCCAGGGTGAGGTGGGCCAGAGCGCCGTCGTGCACGGGCTCACCGACGACGTCGTCGCCGCCGGCCGCTCCCTTGAGGAGGTGCTGGAGGTCGTGCTCGCCGCGCTCACCGGGCGGGTGCTGCTCGCGCACTACTGCGTCATCGAGGAGGAGTTCCTCACCGCTGCCTGCCGTGAGGTCTACGGTGCCCCGCTGCCGCTGCGCACCGTCGACACCCTGGAGCTGCAGCGGCGTCTGACGAGCAACCCCTACGACGACCCGCGTTCGGGTTCGCTGCGTCTCGGCGCCGCGCGGCAGGCGCACGGTCTGCCGCGCTACCGCGCCCATGCCGCGCTCACCGATGCCCTCGCGTGCGCGGAGCTCTATCTCGCGCAACGGGCGGTCTTCTCGGATCGTGGGACGACGACCCTCAAGGGGTTGCTCCGGTAGGACACTGCCCGGCGGGAGTTCGTGCCTCGGGGGAGACGGCTACTCACGAGTTGCTCGGCTGCGCGGCTCTCATGCCGATGGGAGTTCGCTCCTGCCGATCACCGCGAGGACACCCGTGCTCGCACACCCCTGAAAGTCGTGTCGTTCCCATGTGCCGCCTGCTCGCCTACGTCGCTCCCGCGCCCTCCACGTTCTCCGACGTCATCGGATTCGATCAAGGGGCCGCGTTCCAGCGCCTCGCCCGTCTGCACGCGGACGGTTGGGGAACGATGTGGCTGGAGGAGACCGGCCGCGTCGGGCGCCACCGGCACGCGGGTGGCGGCTTTCGCAACGCCGAGCTGACCAACTACCTCAACGGCCCGCGTGCGCGCGCTGCCGTCGCCCACCTGCGCCTCGCGACCGGCGGGCTGAGCATCCGTGAGGAGAACACCCACCCCTTCGTCGCGCGTGCCGCCGACGTCGGGCTCGCGCACAACGGATCGATCCTGCCGGTGGGGGACCTGCGCTCGCTGCTCGCGGCGTCCTCCCTGCGGGAGTGCGACGGCGCGACCGACAGCGAGCTCTACTTCGCGCTCGTGCGTGAGCGGCGCGCCGACGGCCTCGATCTCGGTGACGCGGTGACGGCGACCGTGACCATGCTGCGCGAGCGCTTCCCCCTCGCGAGCCTCAACGCGATCGTGCTCGACGCCGACCAGCTCGTCGCCGTCCGCGCCAGCACCCACGCGATCGTGCCGACCGAGCACTTCGTCGAGCGCGGCATCGTCGACGACGACCTGCCCCCGGCGCACGACGAGGCGTACTACGACCTGCGGGTACGCGTCGGCGACGACGGCAGCGTCGCGTTCGCCTCCAGCGGCCTCGACACGACCGGCTGGGAGGATCTGCCGCTCGACTCGGTCAGCGTCGTCGACCTCGCGACGGTGACGATGCGCACGCGCGTGCTCAGCACGACGGCCACGGGGTCGTTCGCCGTCGTCGACGCCTGAGCGTCAGGTCCGGTCGACCGCCTCTTCCTGCTCGGTCGCGATCTCTTCCTCGGCGGTGTCGTCGATCTCGTCCTGAGCGGCCGTGCCGGCCTCGGCGGGGGTGCCGTACTTCTCGATGAACGCCGGCACCCGCTCCTTGGGGCGGCCGATGATCGCGGCCTCGGCATCGAAGATGAGCACCGGACGCTGCATGAGCCGGGGGTTCTCGGCGAGAAGCTCGGCGACCTTCTCCCGGCTCGCGACGTCGTCGTCGCCGAGGCCGAGCTGCTCGAACGTCGAGTCGCGGCGCACGAGGTCTCCGAACGGGTCCTCGAGGATGTCGAACAGGTCGAGCGCGGCCTGCTCGTTGAGGGGCGTGTCGAGGTAACGCACGACGTCGTGCTCGACGCCCGCCTCCTCGAGGGCGAGCAGCGCCGCGCGGGAGGTGGAACACCGGGGGTTGTGCAGGATCGTGATCATGAGACCCGTCTACCGCCGCCACGCGCCGGGGTCAAGACGAACGCCTCGGCTCATGGCACCGAGCACTGGAGATGCGCGTGTCTCTGTCAACGTGATTCCGACGCGACTCGACCGCGTACGGTCCTCGCCGGTCTCGTCAGAGAATTCGCAGCTTCTGCGCCTGTTCGGTGAGCTCGGCTCGAAAATCGGGGTGGGCGATGTCGATGAGGGCCTGGGCGCGTTGGCGGTTGGTCTTGCCGCGCAGCTGGGCGACGCCGAACTCGGTGACGACGTAGTTGATGTCGTTCTTGCTGGTCGAGACGTGCGTGCCGGGGGTGAGGGTGGGCACGATGCGCGAGATCGTGTCGTTCTTCGCGGTCGCGGGCAGCACGATGAACGCCTTACCGCCCTTCGACCGGTTGGAGGCGCGCACGAAGTCGGACTGGCCGCCGGTGCCGGAGTACGGCTTGGTGCCGAGCGACTCCGAGCCGCACTGCCCGAGCAGGTCGATCTGCATCGTGCCGTTGATCGAGTGCAGGTTGTCGTGGGCCCCGGCGAGATACGGGTCGTTGGTGATGTCGACCGGGTGCATCTCGAGCGCGGGGTTGTGATCCATGTAGTCGTACAGCCGCCGCGAGCCGAGCGCGAACGTCGCCATCATCGAGCCGGGCGCGAGGTTCTTGCGCAGGTTGGTCACGGCTCCGGCCTCGACGAGGGAGAGGATGCCGTCGCCGATCATCTCGGTGTGGATGCCGAGGTCGCGCTTCTCGAGCAACTGCATGACGACGGCGTCGGGGATGCCGCCGTAGCCGATCTGCAGGGTCGCGCCGTCGGGGATGAGGTCGGCGACGTACCCGGCGATGGCCTCCTGCACCGGGCCGATCGCGGGCAGGCCCACCTCGAGCAGGGGGCGCTCGTCCTCCACGACGGCGTCGACGCGGTCGACGTGGATGTGGCAGTGACCGTAGGCGTACGGCACGTTGGGGTTGACCTCGAGGATCACCGTGCGCGCCTTCTCGATGGCCGCCATCGTGTAGTCCGGCGCGAGACCGAGTGAGAAGTAGCCGTGCTTGTCCATGGGCGAGGCCATGGCGACGACGACATCGGAGGGCAGCAGGCCCTCGCGGAACAACGCGGGCATCTCGCTGAAGTACGAGGGGTGGTAGTCGATCCACCCCGCCTGAGCGCCGGGACGGCTCGGGCCGCCGACGAAGTAGGAGCGGTGGCGCACGTTCTCGGCGGTCTGCTCGTCGAAGTAGGCGTAGGGACGCAGCGGCAGGATCTGGCTGATCTTCACGTCGCGAAAGCGGGTGCGATGCTCGGAGATCGCCTCGAGGATCGTCGGCGGCTCACCCACGCCGGTCGGCACGACGACGGTCGACCCGTCCTCGACGAGGTCGATCGCCTCGCCCGCCTCGCGGCGCTTGGCTGCGTACTGGTCCTGCGCGGTCATCGTCGACCTCCGTTGGCTGAGACGTCCACTCGAGTCGACCCTAGACGCCCGGTCGCGCAACGTAGGCCCGAACGCGCGGCCGGGCAGGAGACCCTTCCCACACCGCCGGAGCTCCGACGGACGACGCCGATCTGCACCGGGCACCTCCCGCCACCCTCCACGTGCGCCGTGGATGAGGGGAGGCGCAAGATGGACCCATGGCCGACACCCTTCTTCCTCCTCCGCCCATCGCCCTTACGATCGCCGGGTCCGAAGCGACCGGTGGGGCCGGGGCGCAGGCCGACCTCAAGACGTTCCAGGCGCTGGGCGTCTTCGGTATCGCGGCGCTCACGTGCATCGTCTCGTTCGACCCCAAGGCCGGCTGGGCACACCGGTTCGTCCCGGTCGACCCGCAGGTCATCGCCGACCAGCTCGAGGCCGAGTTCGCCTGCTACGACATGTCGGCCGTGAAGATCGGGATGCTCGGCACGCCGGCGACGATCGACGTCGTCGCCTCCACGCTGCGCGAGCAGCGTCCCGAGCGGCTGCTGCTCGACCCGGTGCTCATCTGCAAGGGGCAGGAGCCCGGGGCCGCGCTCGACACCGACAACGCCCTCAAGGAGCACGTGCTGCCGCTGGCGACGTTCGTCACCCCCAACCAGTTCGAGGCCATGTCGCTCGCCGGCATGGACGCCATCGAGTCGGTCGACGACCTCGAGACGGCCGCTCGCCGCATCCACGAGTCGTGCGGTGCGGCGGTGCTCGCCAAGGGTGGCGTGCGTCTCGCCGGTCCCGACGCCGTCGACGTCTACTACGACGGCACGACGACGGAGGTCCTCTCCGAGCCGAAGATCGGCGAGGTCGCGGTCAGCGGCGCGGGCTGCTCGCTCGCGGCGGCGATCACGGCCGAGCTCGCCAAGGGCCGTGACCCCCTCGCCGCGGCGCGGGCCGCGAAGTCGTTCGTCACCGAGGGAATTCGCGCCCGGGTGGAGTCCAACGCGCCCTTCGCCGCCCTCTGGCAGGGCGTGTGACGCACGCCTTCGGCACGCCGGGTGCGGCCGTTGCGCCCGGCGCCGCCTGCCCGTGCGGCTCGGGCGCGACGTACGCCGGGTGCTGCCGGGTGTTCCACGACGGCAGGCCCGCGCCCACGGCCGAGGCGTTGATGCGCTCGCGGTACTCGGCGTTCGCGGTCGGTGACGCACAGCACCTGCTGCGCACGTGGCACCCGCGGACCCGACCCGAGGGGTTGACGCTCGACCCCGGCCACCGCTGGATCGGGCTCGAGGTGCTCGGCACCCAGGACGGCCTCGACGGCGATGAGACCGGAGTGGTCGTCTACCGCGCGACGTCGCTCGATGCCTCCGGGGCCCGGCATGAGATGACCGAGACCAGCCGATTCGCGCGGCGTGGTGGCCGTTGGGTGTACGTCGACGGCGACGTGAGTTGAGCCGTGCCCATCTGGCTGCGCCCCTCCCCGGAACTGGACGAGTGACCTACACTCCCCGCAGCAGTCCGAGCGGGGGAGGCACGATGAGCGGGGACGATCAGGGCCGGGGTCTCGTGATGGCCGAGCGTATCCGGGAGGCGCTCGAGGACGCCTTCGAGCAGGAGGTGCGCGACACGCTGCGTGCCGGTCGGGCGACGCCTCTCGAAAGGCTGCACGACTACCTCACCGGAGTGTCCGACCAGCACGAACCGCGCGTCCGGCTGCTCTTCGAACTGCTCGAGGACGGCACCCTGCCGCTGGACGGCGACCTCGCCGACGTGCCGGCGACGTGCTTCTTCCTCGGCGACATCGTGCGTTACCAACGCAGTCTCGACGACTGGGCGCGACTCCTCGGCCCGCAGCGGCCGTACGTGCCCGGCGCCGGTGACCCCGAGTACCTCGAACTGTGGAGCGCCGGGGATCTCCTCTGGCGCGCCGACCGCGACCAGGCCGAGGCGTCCCGCGCCTTCCTCACCATGCTCCTCGACGAGCAGGTCGGGCTGTGGAGCGCGCGAGTGAGACCCGGTGAGCTGCGCGTTCTTGCGATCGACGCGTGGAGCGGGCACGACGCCTATCGCGTCGCGGTCGCATCGGGATCGCTCGAGGAACGACAGGCCGAGCCGGGGGTGGCCGTGCCCACCGACCGACCCCTCGCGCCGCGTCCGCGCCTCGCCGCTCGCCCCTGAACGGGAGTTCTCCACAGCGCTCTGCGGGGCCGGCGGTTGTCCACCGGCCCGAATCGAGCGCACACGACGGGCACCGGTTCTTGCGAGCGTGGACGCACCGGCGCCCGGCCAGCGGCGCCCCGGCAAAGGAGCCCGCCGTGCTCGCACTCATGCCCAGCGTCACCGACGTCAACGCACCCACCGGGACAGCCGAGACCACCAGGACCGCCGAGACCACCAGGTCCGCCGAGACCACCGATCTCACGGACGACACCGACAACACCGACGTCATCGGGACCACCGATGTCACAGAGACCGTCGTCGGGCCCGACGGCATCCGCCGCCCCGCCTGGGCCGATCGCGGGGAGGCGGTACGCCGCTACTTCGACACCGAGTGGGGCACGCCGGTGCGCACCGAACAAGGGCTGTTCGAGCTCATCGTGCTGTTCGTCTTCGCCGGCGGGCTGACGTGGGCCAACGTGCTGCAACGCCGTGAGGGTCTCCGGGCCGCGTTCGCGGGTTTCGACGCCGACGCCGTGGCCGCGTTCACCGACGCCGATGTCCACGATCTGGTCAACGATGTACGCATCATCCGCAACCGCCGCAAATGCGAGGCCGCGATCACGACTGCACGCGCGACGTGCGCCCTGCGCGCCGCGGGCGGGCTCGTCGACCTCGTCTGGGGTCGCACGCTCGACGAGATCGACTCGGATGGCGTGGAGCTCACCGCGATACCGCGTTCGGACGCCCGATCGGTGCGCCTGGCCGAGGCGTTCGCCGACGCCGGATTCGTCCACCTCGGCCCCGTCGCCTCACAGTCGTTGCTGCTCGCGGCGGGCGTGATCCCGGTGCGGCGGTCCGAACCGGCTGGAGCCGTCGCGCGCAAGGCCGATAGGGGAACGGATCGCCGAACGGTCGGCGTCTGACCCTGGCGGTCACGTGCGGTTCGTGACATTCTGGGCAGGTGTCCGGCTCGGTCCGGTCTGGTCTCGGGGGAGATATCAGGGGCGCCTCGCCACGACAGCGGCCGCATTCGACAGCGGCGGTACTCGACGACGGCGGTGCGCACCGTATTCGGCGCGACACGTGAAGAGGCCAGAAGTGAATGCAGTAGGGGGGCGGCGGGCCGGTCTCGCCGTCATCGTCGCCGTCCTCGGCGTGGCGGCTCCGTCGGTCGTGCACGCGGCACCCGAGGCGGACGCCACCTCGGTGACCAGCACTCCGAGCAGCACCGTCGCGCGCACCGGTGACCGGGTGCTCGTTCGTGGCTCGGTCACGACCGAGGGTCCGCGCGAGGTGCGCCTCCAGGTCAGGGTCGGGCGCACGTGGCGCACCCTCGACTCGCAGGAGACGACCGGCACGTTCACCCTGACCCTGCCCACCGGCGACGCCGGGGTGAGTTCCTACCGCGTCCAGGCTCCGGCCACCGACGGCTTCTCCGAGGGCATCGGTGCGACGTTCACCGTCGGCATCGGCGCCGGCAACCCCCGCGCGTTCGACTACCTCACCACGCCACCGGTGCGGTGGGATCCGTGCACGACCATCGGGTACCGCGTCAATCTCACCGAGGCACCGGACGACGCCCTCGAGGACGTCCGTCGGGCGATCGGCCTCGCCTCGCAGGCCACCGGCGTCCGCTACAAGTACCTCGGCACGACCAAGATCGTTCCCGGAGCCAAGGGCGCCGACACCCCCGAGACCTACCCCGCCGGCACCGACCTCGTCATCGCCTACACCACGCCCGCCAAGACCAGGCTGCTCGATCGCCGCGACCACGCGCTCGGCATCGGCGGCGTGTTCTACGACCTCACACCGCAGAAGATCGGCAAGAACAGTTGGCACCGGGCGGTGCAGGGCTACGTCGTGCTCAACACCACCAAGAGCCTGCCCAGCGGGTTCGGTGCCGGCCGCGAGACGGGCGAGCTCGGCACCTGGGGTCAGGTGCTGCTGCACGAGATCGGGCACACGCTCGGGCTCGATCACCCGGCGGTCGCCGACAAGGACCAGATCATGCACCCCGAGACCACGTACAAGCAGGCGCAATGGGGCGCCGGTGATCTCGTCGCCCTCCGCCGACTGGGCGCCTCCTCGGGCTGCTTCGCCAAGCCGGCCAAACGACTTGCCGCGACCAAGCGTCCCGCGGTCAAGCGCCCCGCGGTGAAGAGTCGCGTCGTTCCCGGCGTGCGGTCCTCAGTGGTCCTCGCCCAGCGGTAGGCCCTGGGCCGCGGGCTCGGCCTGGTCGGGGCGCAGCAGCGACAGTGCGCCCGCCAGCGACAGCACGAGCCCGGCGACGACGGCCCACATCATCCCCTGGCGCGGCAGTTCGTGCATGAGCACCAGACCGAACGCCGCGGGCACGATCGTGCTCGTCACGTAGTTCGCACCGAGGACACCGACGGCGTGCGAGACGGCCAGCCCACGGGTCAGGTGGACCTGGCCGAGCACGAGGCCGCCGACCAGCAAGAACCCACCGGCCCACAGCGTCCACGGCCACTCCCAGAACCGCCAGATGTCCGCGTCGAGGCGGGCGATGAGCAGCCGGGCGGCGATCGCGCTGATCGCGAAGCCCAGGCCCGACAACACGCCGAACACACCCGGGTGCAGGGGCAGGAAGACCCCGACGAGGCAGATCGCGACCCCGGCCCCGAGCACCGCGACGTGGATCGGCTCGATCGGTACGGCGGGGCCGGGCACGGTCGTGGCGGCGAGGACGGCGATGCCCGCGACGACGACTCCGATGGCGAGCACGTCGCGGGTCTTGAGCGCTCGCGTGCCGGCGAGGTGCTGGATGAGCGCCGTGATCGCGAGCCCACCCACGACGGCCGCCTGCACGATGAGCAGAGGAAGGTGGCCGCGGGCGAGGAGGGTGAAGAAGAACCCGGCGCCCTGCAACGCGGTGCCCATCCACCACGCGGGCGACTTCAGCGGGTGGGCCTCGCCCTGCGCGCCGTCGGAGAGGCGTGCTCCCGCCCAGCCGTAGGCGAGGACGCCCACGATCAGGCAGACGATGCTCAGGGTCATGCGGGCGCGTCCGTCGCCGCGGCGGTGTCGATCACGCGGTCAACCTACTCCGCCGCCCGGGGCCCGGCCGATCAGGCGTCTTGCAGCGAGATCGTCGTCGTCAGCGTGTGCGACCCGCCGGCCTCGAGCTTGACGTGCCCGGCGAGCGCGTTGGCCGCTTCGACGCACACCATGCCGCGCCACTCGTCGTCGCCGAAGTCCGACATCTCGGCGGCCTTGCGCTCCCACGGGTTCCACACGACGGTGCTGTTGGAGCCGGCCTTGCCCACGACGACGCGACGGTCGCCGTCGACGAGCGTCACGGTGTCGGTCGAGGCGTAGACGCGGTCGGTCTCACGCAGGAAGCGCACGTCGCCGGATTGGGCGTTGACGGCCCGGCCACCGGGGGCACGGTCGGCGTAGCGCGCGCCGTCGAGGCCCTCGAGGTGCACCGAGGCGATGTCGGAGACGCGCAGATAGGTGTGCAGGGCCTCCTCGAGTTCCATGGCCTCGCTGGGGGAGGCGATCGTCAGCGACATGCGCAGGGTCGCGCCGAACGTGACCGTGTACGTGGCCGTGAGGTCGGCGGGCGCGGATTCGACGCCGTCCGCGTCGAGTTGTGAGAGCGGGGGCAGCGTGAGCACGACCGTGACGTCGTCGTCGTCGCGATGCACCTCCGTCGGCAACCATCGGACGTTGCGGAAGAAGCCGTGCTGCGGTGAGCGGTTCTTGGCGCGGCCGGTGGCGAACCACGGTGCGCAGATCGGCACGCCGCCGCGGATCGCGACGCCTTCGCCGAAGCGGGCGTGTTCGCTCACCCACAGCACCTCGTCCGCGCCGGCGGGTGCCCATCGGGTCACCGTGGCGCCGTCGAGGTGGATCTCGCCGCTGCACGCCGGGGTGTCGACGACGAGACGGGGCACGTCGCCTCCCGTCAGACTCACGCCCTCGGGCAGCGCGGGCGAGGGGGGTGTCGTGGTCGTCGTCATGGACCCATGGTCTCCGGATACATCGCTCACGCGTGCCTTGTCGGCACGAAACGCCGTGAATCTCAGTGGTTCACGCTCGCAGACTGCTCCTCGGCGCCGCCGTTGTGTGCAAGACGGAGGTCGTGCACCTCGTATCCGACGATGAGATCCAGCCATCCGAGTCGGGGCTCGCCGTGCAGCCCGAGAGGCAGCGAAAGCAGCCGCGTGAGCAGGACGTCGGTCTCCTGGATCGCGAGGGCGTTGCCGGGGCAGCGGTGGTTGCCGTCGCCGAACGACATCGCCTCGGGGCGTACGCCCTTGGGGATGTCCCGGCCGGGGCACAGGGCGAGTGGGTCCGCGCCGACGCTGCCTTCGTCGGCGTTCGCGGCGCGAATCGACAGGTCGAGCACGGCACCGGCGGGAACGTGATGCACGACGTCGCCGTCGGTGAGGGTGAGGTCCTCGACAGCGCGGCGGAAGAGGTGACCGACGACGGGCTCGAGTCGCAGGATCTCGTGGAGCAGCTCGTGGCGCTCGGCCTCGTCCCCGGCCACGTATCGCCGGCGCAGATCGTCGTCCTCGAGCAGGTGCCAGGCGACGATGCAGATGTACTCCCGGGTCGTCACCATCCCCGCGGCGGCGTAGGTGACGCATTCGGTCGTGATCTCGGAGTCGGTGTAGCCCTGATCGAGCAGGTGGGAGATGACGTCCTCGCGGCGGCGCTCGCGTCGGGCCTTGATCGCGGGCCGCACGTCGCGGGCGTAGAAGTGGGCCACCGGGCCCAGACCGCGCGTCGCCGAGACCACCGCGGAGAACCGCCCCGCCAGTGAGGCGACCGCCGCCCCGACGCCCCGGCTCGAGTCGCCGCCGGCGTCGTCCTCCCCGCCCACGTGAGAGCGTGGGGGCTGCGCCGGGATCGCGAACAGGCGTTCCAGCCGCCGCGCCATGCCCCGTGAGTCGGTCAGGCCGATGACGGCCGCGGCGACCGCGACCGAGTACTCGAGGCTGATCCGCCCGAGATCGACGGTGCGTCCGGCCCGCGTCTCGGTGCGCACCTCGTCGACGAGCTCCGCGGCGCGGGACTCCATGAGCTCGCGGTAGCGGCGGCTCACGGTGGCCGGGGCGAAGTATCGGGCGATCATGCTGCGTTGCCTGCGGTGCTCCGGCCCGTCGAGATAGAGGATCGGTTCGCGCATCGCGCGGGCGCCGCCGCGGACCATGTCGACGTTGAACCCGGCCTGCACCGTCGTCCCGGCTCGCAACACCTCCTTGACCAGAGGGTAGGAGCGCACGTGCCAGACCCCGTCGATCAGTTCGACGGCCGGGGAGAGACGCTCTCCGGCGCGCCCGGTCTTGCGTGCACCGTGGGGACAGGACGTGCTCATCTCCGCTCCTTCGACGACGTCACCCATGAGTCTGCCTGCGAAGCGGGGGACATGCGAAGGGGCGGTGCGGGTGCACGCACCGCCCCTTCGGACGGACCTGGGCCTGTGACCGCTCCGGGTGCCGGGACGGCGGGTGGTGGAAGTCGCCGTCGCACCTCTCTTCGGCACCTACCGGTGAGGATGGAGGGGAACGGGACGATCGCCCGTCAATCATTGGGTACCGATCGGGTCAAGGGACGGTCAACGCGGGGGTCGTGCCACGCTGAGGGCATGGCCACGCACCGAGCGCTCATGCGATGCCCCGAGCCGGGCCTCGGCGAGGCGGTCCTGTCGTTCATCGATCGGGAGCCCGTCGTGCTCGAGCGGGCGGTGGAGCAGTGGCACCGGTTGCGGGCCGAACTCGAGTCGGCCGGCTGGCAGGTCGTCGTCGTCGAGCCTCATGAGAGCGACCCGGACTGCCCCGACGGCGCGTTCGTCGGAGACGCGGTCGTGTCGGTGGCCGGGCGCGTCGTGCTCACCCGCTCGGCCGTGGAGTCGCGACGCCCGGAGCGCACCGCGATCCGTCGCACGCTCGCGGGCATGCACGTGCGGGTCGCGCCGATCAGGCGTCCCGGCACGGTCGAGGGCGGTGACCTCGTGCGGGTCGGGGACACGCTCTACGTCGGCGTCGGGACGCGGACCAACCGGGCCGGTCTCGCCCAGGTCGTCCGCATCATGCAGGCGTCGGGGCTGCGCGTCGTGCCCGTCCCGCTGCACAAGTCGGTGCAGCTCGACTCGGCGGTCGCCGCGCTGCCCTGCGGCACGGTCCTCGGCTATCCGCCCCTCGTCGACGACCCCTCGGTGTTCGACGACTTCGTGCCCGTCCCCGAACCCGGTGGCGCCCACGCCCTCCCGCTCGGTGGCGACCAGGTGCTGCTGCCCGCGAGCGCCCCCCGCTCGGCGCAGACCGTCGTCGACCTCGGCTACACCCCGGTCGTCGTCGACATCTCCGAGTTCGAGAAGCGCGAGGGGACGATGACCTGCCTCGTCGCGCCGTTCTGAGCGGCGCTCGTCCCCAGATCGCCAGTGCAGCTCGTCAGTACAGGTGCGCGACCTGGGGAGCGACCTCGTCCCACGCCTCCGGGGAGCAGGCCACGAGCAGCCCGGCGCGGCCGAGAGCGCGGTCGCTGACGTCGTACCGGGAGCCGTCGAGAAAGCGCACGACCCCGCCGAGCTCGTCGACCATGAGCGAGCCGGGGCAGTGGTCCCACGGCAGGCCCTTGCTGTAGAGGATGCCGTCGACGCGCCCTCCGAGGAGCCACGGATAGTCGATGCCGCAGCTCCAGGCGGTGGGGCCGAGGTCGAGCGAGCCGTGGCGGCCTTCGAGGCGCGGGGTGGAGGTGACGACCGTGAGTCCGTCGGTCGGCATCGTCATCGCCGGGAGCCGTACCCCGTCGCGGTACACGCCGGCGCCACGCTCGGCGATGTAGCTGACGCCGTGGGCGGGATGAAGGATCCACGCGCGCACGGGCTCGCCGTCGCGCAGTTCGGAGATCATCACCGCGTGGTCGGCAGAGCCGTGCACGAAGTTCCTCGTGCCGTCGATGGGATCGACGGTGTAGGCGTGCGCCGCGCCGGCGAGACGGCTCGGGAGCCCGGGATCGACGGCGGTGGCCTCCTCACCGACGACGAGCACCCCCGGATCGTCGGCGAGCAACGCCGCGGTGATGAGGCGTTCGGCCTCCTGGTCGGCGACCGTGACGAGGTCGCCCGGATTCTTCTCCATGACCTCACCGGCGCCGAGTGCCTGAAAGCGGGGCGTGATGACCTGCTCGGCGACCTCGCGCATGAGATCGAGAACGGCTTGGGTGTCCACGGATCCACCGTCTCACACGTCGTCGGGCTCACACGTCGTCAGGAACGGTCCTGCCATTTGGGGGTCGTCGAGGGCACCCAGTGATCCATCGCGTCGAGCAGCGACACGGGGTCGGAGTCGACGGTGTAGAGGCCGAGATGGGGGGCGCGGACGAAGCCCTGCGAGACGCAGTGTCCGAAGAACGACACGAGACGGTCGTAGTAGCCGAGGGTGTCGACGAGCCCGACCGGCTTGGCGATGAGGCCGAGTTGGTTCCACGTGATGATCTCGATGACCTCTTCGACGGTGCCGAATCCGCCCGGCAGGGCGACGAACCCGTCGGCGACCTCGGCCATGACCGCCTTGCGTTCGTGCATCGAGGTGGTCGTGCGCAACTCCGTGATGCCTTCGTGGGCGATCTCGGCCGCGACGAGGTGTTCGGGGATGATGCCGAGCACCTCGCCTCCCTGTGCCAGGGCCGCGTCGGCGAGAGTGCCCATGAGCCCGACCGAGGCGCCGCCGTAGACGAGGCGCATTCCGCGGCGTGCGATCTCGGCACCCAGGACGGCGGCGGCCTCGACGTAGCGAGGATCGTCGCCGGGACTGGAACCGCAGAACACACAGACGCTGCGCATGCCCTTCAGCGTAATGCGCGGGGCCGTGCGGCTTCGCGTTCGTCGAGCACCGACCGGCCTGGAGGTGCCCGAAACCGCAGGCGGCCCGACGGGGGCGACCGGTACCTTGACCGGCATGGACACCAACCTCACCCGATCCGACTGCGCCTTTCGAAGCGACGACCTCGACCTCGCCGGATACCGGGTCGAGGTCGACGTCTCCGAGTGCCCCGACCCGCAGGTGGAGACGTTCCCGACGACGACGGCCGTCGACCTCACCAGCGCGTCGGGTGAGGTCACGCTCGACTTCATCGGCGAGGTGACCGGGGTCGAGGTCGACGGGCAGGCCCAGGAGGTCGACGCCGACGGTGCACGGGTGCGAGTGACGGTCCCGGCGGGGCAGCCGTGCACGGTCACGGTGCGCGGGCGTGCCCGGTACAGCCGCTCGGGTGAGGGCATGCACCGTTACGTCGACCCGGCCGACGGGCAGACGTACCTCTACACGCAGTACGAGCCGTCGGATTCGCGGCGCGTGTTCGCGTGCTTCGAGCAGCCCGACCTCAAGGCGCCGTTCACGTTCGTCGTCACCGGGCCCGACGCGTGGGAGGTCCGCAGCAACGGCGCCGAGATCGCCCGCGAGCAGACCGGCGAGAACTCCGCCGGATCGGCCTGCAGCCGGCGCACGTTCGCGACGACTCCTCCGCAGTCGACGTACTTGACCTGCATCGTCGCCGGCCCGTACCGACGCTGGGACGACGAGTGGAGTCGGACGCGCGACGGCGAGGAGCTCACCGTGCCGCTGGCCCTGCTCTGCCGCGAGTCCCTCGCCTCGGCCTTCGACCCCGAGGAGCTGTTCGCGCTGACCAAGCAGGGGCTCGACCACTTCGACACGGCGTTCGCCTACCCCTATCCGTGGGGCAAGTACGACCAGATCTTCGTGCCCGAGTACAACCTCGGCGCGATGGAGAACCCCGGCCTGGTGACGTTCTCCGACGAGGCGTACGTCTACGAGTCGGCCGCGACCCGCAGCCAGCACGAGGGCCGTTCCAACACGCTCATGCACGAGATGTCGCACATGTGGTTCGGCGACCTCGTCACCCCGAAGTGGTGGGACGAGTTGTGGCTCAAGGAGTCCTTCGCCGACTACATGGGCACGGCCGCGAACGCGCTCGCCACCGACTTCACCGACGCGTGGACCCCGTTCTGCGCCCGCCGCAAGGCGTGGGCCTACGAGCAGGATCAGTTGCCGACCACGCACCCGATCGTCGCCGACATCCCCGACATCGAGGCCGCCCGGCAGAACTTCGACGGCATCACGTACGCCAAGGGCGCGAGCGTGCTCAAGCAGTTGGTCGCCTACGTCGGCGAGGAGGAGTTCTACGAGGGCGCCCGCCGCTACTTCCAGCGGCACGCGTTCTCCGCCACGACGTTGCCCGATCTGCTCGCCACTCTCGAGGAGGCCTCGGGCCGCGAGCTGGGGCATTGGGTCGACCAGTGGCTGCACACGACCGGGGTCTCCGAGCTCACGCCGCGGGTCACGCTCGCCGACGACGGCACCATCGCGGAGCTGGTGATCGAGCAGGCCCCGTCGGGCGAGAACGGCGACGTCCTGCGCGACCACCGCCTCGTCGTCGGGCTGTACGAGCTCGAAGGCGAACGGGGAGACGAACGCGAAGGCGATGACACGCTGCGGCGCACGTCCCGCATCGAACTCGACGTCGCGGGCGCGTCGACGGTCGTCCAGGAGGCGGTGGGTCTGCCGGCGCCGGCGCTCGTGCTCGTCAACGACGACGACCTCACCTACGCCAAGGTGCGCCTCGACGAGGCCGGGCTCGCGACGATCCGCGAGACGTTCGCGATCGAGTCCTCCCTCTCACGCGCCTGTGTGTGGTCGGCGCTGTGGCAGGCCTGCCGCGACGGGCTGCTGCCGGCGGCCGATTACGTCGACATCGTGTGCCGGTACGCACCGCGAGAGTCACACGTCGCGCTGCTCGGCAACGCGATGGCCCAGGCGCTCGTGGCGGCTCGCCGGTACGCGCCGGTCTCGCGTGGAGGTGAGCTCGTCCGTCGGGTGCTCGACCTGGCCGCGGAGCAGATGCGCGCTGCCGAACCGGGGTCGGGTGCGCAGCTCATCTTCGCCCGGGCCTTCGCCGACGCGGCGCTGTCGTGCGACGAACGTTCCTCGGAGATCCGGGAGCTGCTCGACGGCTCCGAGGTCGTCGACGGGTTGCCGATGGACTCGATGATGTGCTGGTCGCTCCTGCGGGCCCTCGCCGCGACCGGGCACGCGAGCGTGGCCGATCTCGACGCCGAACGCGAACGCGATCAGAGTTCCCCGGCCCGCATCCGTCACCTCACCGCGGTCGCGTCGATGCCGGACCCCGCGACCAAGGAGGAGGCGTTCATCGCGGTCATCGACGACATGTCGCTGTCGAACGACGAGGTCAGCGCCCGTACGACCGGCTTCTCGACGCCCGGGCACGGGTCGCTCACCGAGGGTTACCTCGAGCGGTACCTCGAGGCGCTGACGCGGGTGTGGTCGACGCGCAGTCAGGAGCTCGCCACCCGCGCCGTCGAGGGCTTCTTCCCCACCGCCGACCTCGTCGAGGGCGGCAGCATCGACGATCAGCCGGTCGTGGCCGCCGTCCGCGGCTGGCTCGACAGCCACCCCGACGCGCCCACGGCCCTGCGCCGCCTGCTCGTCGAGGAGCTCGCACACCTCGAACGCGCCCTGGGAGCCCAGGCCGCGGCCGTCGTAGGCTGACGCGCATGGACAAGCCCACCGTCACCATTCCCGAGGGCGACGCGCCCACCGAACTCGTTCTCGAAGACCTCGTCGTCGGCGACGGCCCCGAGGCCGCGCCCGGCACGACCGTGGCCGCCCACTACGTCGGCGTCGCCTGGTCCACCGGCCAGGAGTTCGACAACAGCTACGACCGCGGCGAGCCGCTGCAGTTCCCCCTCGGCGGCGGCATGGTCATCAAGGGCTGGGACGACGGCATCGTCGGCATGAAGGTCGGCGGTCGCCGTCGCATCACGATCCCGCCGCACCTCGGCTACGGCGCCCGCGGCGCGGGCGGCGCGATCAAGCCGAACGAGACCCTCGTCTTCGTCGTCGACCTCATGGGCGTGAACTGACCGCACGTCGCACACCCGGCTCCGACGACGGACGCCCGGCCCGCAGGAGGTTCTGCGGCCGGGCGTCCGTCGTCTGTGTGTGGGGCGATCAGTTGGGGTTCTGCGCCCACAGGTCGGGTCCGAAGACCTCGTAACGGATGGCCTCGCTCGAAACGCCCTTGTCCATGAGGGTGCGGCGGACGTTGCGCATGAACGGCAGCGGACCGCACATGAACACGGTCGCGTTCTCGGGCACGTCGATCGTGGAGAGGTCCATGAGCCCCTCGACGGCATCACGGTCGGCGGCGCCCTCGAGGTCCTCGTACCAGAGGTGGCTGCCCACGGACTCCAGTCGCCGGGCGCTCGCCGCCACCGTGTCGTACAGCGGGTGACGCGCCGCCGAGGCGTCGGCGTGGGCGAGGATCACCGGGCGGGAGGGGGCGCGCTCGGCGAGGTCGTCGACGATCGCCGCCATCGGGGTGATGCCGACGCCCGCGCTGACGAGCACGAGCGGGTCGGTGGAGTCCTCGAGCACGACGTCGCCGCACGGGATCGACACGGGGATCGTCGAGCCCTCGGGGCACTGGTCGATGAGGAAGTTCGACACGAGGCCGTCGGGTGCGCCGTCGACGCCGCGCACCCGGCGGACGGTGATCTGCAGCGTCTGCGAGCGGGGCGCCGAGGAGATCGTGTACTGGCGCGGCTGGGTGCCGCCGTCGGGGAGGGTGGGGTTGACGGTGACGTACTGGCCGGCGTGGTGCGAGGGGACCTCGCCGCCGTCGGCGGGCGTCATGACGAGGGTGACGACCTCGTCGGAGCCGTCGGCCGTGACCTCCACGACCCGGTCGGTGACCGTGTAGTCGCGCCAGGGGTTCTCGGGGTCGATGCCGTTCTGGGCGTAGACCTTGGCCTCCTCGGCCACGAGCTGCAGCGCGAACAGCCAGTAGACCTCGTCCCACGCCGCGGCGATCTCGGGCGTGACGGCGTCGCCGAGCACGTCGCCGATCGCCCACATGAGGTGGTGGCCGACGATCGTGTACTGCGGTGCGGTGATGCCGAGCGAGACGTGCTTCTGCGCGATGCGCTGCAGCACGGGCTCGAAGCTCGGGGCGTCGGGGTCGATGAGGTGCACGGCGTACGCGACGACCGAGGCCGCGAGGGCCTGGGCCTGCTCGCCGAGCTCCTGGTCGGCGCGGTTGAAGACGCCGAGCAACTCGGGGTGCGCGTCGAACATGTGGGGGTAGAACCGCGAGGTGATCTCGACGGCGTGCTCGGCGACGACGCCGGCGGTGGCCTTGACGATCTCGGTGGACTGGGCTGACAGCACGCTCTGCTCCTTCGTCGGTGGCATTCGGCCCCACCGTAGATGACACGGGTGTGCCCGTGACAAACGGCGGCGGTGGGTGATCGAACATCTCGTCGGTGACCCCAATCACACCCACCGGGCGCTAGTCTCCCGCGCATCGGGTGCGACCGCCGCCCGTGCTATCGCACCCCTTCAGGAGGACTCATGAGTCCGATCGCGTACCAGATCGTCACGATGGTGCTGTACCTCGTGGCGATGTTGCTCGTCGGTTGGTACAGCTACCGGCGCACCCGCGACCTCAACGACTACATGCTCGGTGGGCGCGACCTGCCACCCGCGGTGGCCGCCCTCTCGGCCGGTGCCGCCGACATGTCGGGCTGGCTGCTCATGGGTCTGCCCGGCGCGATCTACGCGAGCGGGCTCGTGGAGTCGTGGATCGCCGTCGGCCTCACCGTCGGCGCCTGGGCCAACTGGCGGTTCGTCGCCCCGCGCCTGCGCGCGTACTCCGAGGTGGCGAACGACTCGATCACCGTTCCGAGCTTCTTCGAGAACCGCCTGCACGACCGGTCACGCGCCCTGCGCATCGCATCCGGGCTCGTCATCCTCGTCTTCTTCACGTTCTACGTGAGCTCGGGCATGACCGCGAGCGGCGTGTTCTACGAGAGCTCGTTCGGCCAGGACTACCACGAGGGGCTGCTCGTCATCTCGACCGTCACGGTCGCCTACACCCTGTTCGGCGGGTTCCTCGCCGTGAGCTACACCGACTTCATCCAGGGCGTGATGATGTTCGCCGCCCTCATCGCCGTGCCGCTCATCGGCGTGTTCGCCGTCGGCGGCGTCGGCGAGGTCTCGGCGGCGGTGCACGCGATCGATCCCAACCACCTGTCGATGGTCAAGGGCGCCACGGCAGTGGGGGTGATCTCGGCGCTCGCCTGGGGTCTCGGCTACTTCGGGCAGCCGCACATCATCGTGCGGTTCATGGCGCTGCGGAACGCGCAGGAGGCCGTCGCCGGCCGCCGTATCGGCATCGGCTGGATGATCCTCTCGGTCTCCGGGGCGATCTGCACCGCGCTCGTCGGTCTCGCGTACTTCCACCAGCACCCCGAGCTCGCGATCCAGGATCCGGAGACGGTCTACATCCGCATGGGGCAGATCCTGTTCCACCCGATCATCGCCGGCTTCATGCTCGCCGCCGTGCTCGCGGCGATCATGTCGACGATGAGCAGCCAGCTCCTCGTCACCTCCTCGGCGCTGGTCGAGGACCTGTATCGGGTCTTCAACGTCGAGAAGGACGACAAGCACTACGTGCTCATGGGGCGTCTCGCGGTGCTCGTCGTGGCGCTCATCGCCGGCTACTTCGCGTGGGAGCGGAACGAGACGATCCTCGGGCTCGTCTCCTTCGCCTGGGCCGGGTTCGGTGCGGCGTTCGGGCCGACGGTCCTCCTGTCGCTCTACTGGCGCCGGCTCACGTGGCAGGGCGCGCTCACGGCGATGATCGCGGGCGCGGTCACGGTCGGGCTGTGGGGTCCGAGCACCTCCTGGGGAGGCACGCGTGAGGACCCGCTGTTCGGTCTCTACGAGATGGTGCCCGGCTTCGTCATCGGCCTCGTCCTCGCCGTCGTCGTCAGCCTCATGACCTACCGGCGGCAGGAGGGTCTCGAGGCGGAGTTCGACGAGATGAGGCGCACGAGCAAGGCGATGGTGGCCGCGGAGAAGGAGGTCTGACGATGGGGCAGGCCGGTGCGTCAGGCGCGGTGCGACCGGCCGAGGCTGCGGGGTCCGCGGTCGATCGAGTAGGCGTCGGCGAGGCGCAGGAAACGCTCGGTCGGATCCATTGACGCATGGGCGCGGGCTCCGTAGCGGCCGTGGGCGCGGCGGGTGCCGCGGGTGTCGACGTACTCACCGATGTTCGCCGCGACGTAGGTCGCTCCGGTCGGCACCGTGCCGCCGCCCGGAGCCGCGTCGTCGAACGTCTCCTGGGTGGCGACGGGCCGCAGGGTCGGGATGTCGGCCGTGTCGTCGCTCCAGGCGCCGGTGCTGTCATCGGGCTCGACCACCGTGGCGTGGACGACGCGGAGCTCGGGTCGTTCGGGTGCCGGGCGCGTCGGGATGAGGCCGGCGTAGATGTCGCGCGAGGCGAGCTCGGCGTCGGGATCCGTCGCCCGCGGAGTCGAGGCCACCGAGACGAGGAACCAGGCGATCCCGGCGACGGTCAGGCTGATCATCGCCACCCGGTACCAGGCCGGGGCCGTGGGCAGCAGGCAGGCGGCGTTCCCCACGACGGCCGCGCCGCCGATGATCTGGCCGATGAGCGGCAGGTCGTGTCCCCGGCGGCGAAGGTTGCCCCTCCCCGCGGCGGTCACGGCCACGAGAACCGCGCCCGCGGTCATGAGCAGGATGTGCAGCGAGTGCATCGACGTTCCCCCAGTGTGCGTCCGTGCGGGCGATCCCCCGATCGCCTCCCGTGACTTCCCCGGCCACGGGGACGAGCACCGTTGTCGGTCGCTCGTCCGAGTTGAGCGTACTGGACCGGTGTCCAGGACGGCCATCACGAGAAGCGGCCCCTTGTATCCCAGCCGGGCGGTTCGGACACACGAAGAGCGGGACCGGACGATCGTCCGGTCCCGCTCTGCGATGAACTCTGTGATGAAGGGAGGCTCAGCCCTGGGGTGCCGGCGAGGCGCCGCCGCGACTGGTGTCGGCGGAGCCGTCCGCGCCCTCGTGCGTGACGCCCGCGGCCTCGGCATCGAGGCGGATCTGTCGCCCGGCCTCGATCGCCGCGTCGCGCTTGACCGCGTTCTTGTCGCTCATCGTCGTGTCGCGCGGCGGCAGTTGGAGGGACTCCTCGGCCTTGATGCCGGCCTGGAGCTGGCGGACGCGTTCGAGCTCGGAGTCGATCTCGGCACCGAAGAGCAGGGCGAGGTTGGTGATCCAGAGCCACAGGAGGAAGACGATGACGCCGCCGAGGGAGCCGTACGTGGCGTTGTAGTTGCCGAAGTTCGCGACGTAGAACCCGAACGCGGCCGACACGACGAGCCAGGTGAGGATCGCGACCGTCGCGCCCACGCTGATCCAGCGGAACCGCGGCTGCCTCACGTTGGGCGTCGCGTAGTAGAGCAGCGCGACGATGATGATGACGATCGCGAGGATCACGGGCCACTTGGCGATGTTCCACACCGTCACCGTGGTGTCACCGAGCCCGACGACGTCTCCGAGGGTGCGGGCCACGTCGCCGCTGATCGCGAGACCGAAGCCGACGATGGCGATGAGGGCGAGCACGATGACCGTGAGCAGCAGGAACAGCGGACGGGACTTCCAGATCGGGCGCCCCTCGTCGACCTCGTAGATGCGGTTCATCGCCCGCGAGAACGCGTTGATGTAGTTGGAGGCCGACCAGAGCGCGACGAGCACACCGGTGAGAAGCGCGAACCCGGCGGCCTGGGTCTGCACGATCGAGGCGATGACGGGCTGGATGAGACCGAGCGCGCTCGACGGGACGAACCGCGCCGCGACGTCCATGAGCGAGTCGACGGTGCGCGACCCCTCCCCGAACACGCCGAGCAGGGAGACCAGCGCGAGCAGTGCGGGGAACAGGGAGAGCACCGAGAAGTACGTGAGCCCGGCGGCCGCGTCCATGCAGCCGTCACGCATGAACTCCATGACGGCCTTGCGGGCGGTGTACCGCCAGGAGGGCTTGGTGATCTCGGTGGGGTACTCGGGTTTGCCGTTCGCGTCGGGCGCCGGCGCGGTCTCGGCCTTGCGCGCGCTGGTGCCCTCGGGGGGCTGGGTCATGGGGGTCCTCGCCAGGGGAGAAGCGTCGTCGATCGCCCCGACGTTACCCGCGTGACGGGCCGACCACACCTCCTCCAGGCCGTGGGTCTGGCGACAGCTCAGGCGGCCTCGCATGGGTGCGGTGTGGTTGCGCGAAAGGCCGGCTCGCGTGGGTCGCGTGCCGCGCGGGCGACGATCGGCGTGCGGCGAACGGGCAGCCGGGGTGATCGCACACCGCTCCCGCCGCTTGGGGGGCAGACTCCGGCGTCGTCGTGACAGGTGTCCCCGCGCGTCCTTCTCGTGCACAGCGCCCTCCGTGGCGTTTCTTGCTCCATGTGGTCCGGGGCCGCTGCCCGGTGTCGCGATCCGTCGCGTTGCCCCTCTCATCGGCCCCGTGGTGGAGGTACTGAGGAGTTCGCGCGGGCGAGTCGAACGTCCGACTGCACCCCTCGCGGACGTGACCGCGGTGGATGGAGGGCACGGATGACGCGGTGACGCCTCACGTCGGCGCTTCGATCAACTACGGTCGAGGCATGTCGCGACCGCACGCCGCAGCTCTCATCGAGGATGCGTGGAACTCCCGCATGAACCGCGTCCTGGCCGGGCAGGGTTGGACTCCGCGGGCCGTGGGCAACACCGGCTACGGATCTCCCGACTTCGTGCGGGTGCTCGGCCGGGTCCTGCTCTCGCGGCACCCCGAGGAGGTCACGAGCGAGCCGCCGGAGGAGCCGCGCGGTGCCGACGTGACTCTCGAGCCGGAGCAGAAGGTGCGGGGCTGGCGGGCGTTCATGACCGCCCAGCTCATGAACGCGCCGGTCGTCATCGACATCGCGGGTCGCCGCCACGAGACCCACAGCGACCGCAGCGGGTACGTCGATCTCACGGTCGAGGGTCACGACCTGCCGCCCGGTTGGCACGACGTGACGATCACGCCGGTGGGCGGCATCTCCGACACGGCGAAGGTCATGATCGTCGACCCGTCGGTGCGGTTCGGCCTCGTGAGCGACATCGACGACACGGTCATCACCACGTCGCTGCCGCGTCCGCTCATCGCCGCGTACAACACGTTCGTGCTCACCGAGCAGGCCCGCCACATCGTGCCGGGCATGGCGCCGATGTACCGCGAGCTGCTCGACGATCACCCGGGTGCTCCGATCTTCTACCTGTCCACCGGCGCGTGGAACACGGCCGACACGCTCAACCGGTTCCTGCGGCGCCACGGGTATCCCGCCGGCCCGCTGCTGCTCACCGACTGGGGGCCCACGAACACGGGCTGGTTCCGTTCGGGGCAACAGCACAAGCGTGTCTCGCTGCACCGACTCGCCCGTGAGTTCCCGCAGATCCAGTGGGTGCTCATCGGTGACGACGGTCAGCACGACCCCAAGATCTACGGCGACTTCGCTCGCGACCGGCCCGACGTCGTCCGCGCCATCGGCATCCGTGAGCTGACGACGACCGAGCAGGTGCTGAGCCACGGTCTGCCGGTCTCGATCGAGGGGTTCACCCCGCGCGTGCGACGGCCCGTGCCGGTGCTTCGCGCCCCCGACGGGTACGGCCTGCTGCGGCAGTTGCGGGCCCTTCTGGCGCAGCAGGGCTGAACCGTGCCCGAGTTGCCCGAGGTCCAGGCCCTCGTCGACTTCCTCTCCGATCGGCTGACCGGTGCTGAGCCGCGCGTCGTCACGGGTGTGGAGCTGGCGTCGATCGCGGTGCTCAAGACCTACGCGCCGCCGCCCGACGCGCTCGTCGGCCTCCCGGTGGGCAGCGTGACGCGGCACGGCAAGTTCCTCGACCTCGACTGCGAGGGGATCCACCTCGTCTTCCATCTCGCCCGCGCCGGGTGGCTGCGGTGGTCGGAGTCGTTGCCGGAGAAGCCGATCCGACCCGGCAAGTCACCGATCGCGCTGCGCGTGCGCTTCGACGACGGCTCCGGATTCGACCTCACCGAGGCGGGCACGAAGAAGTCGCTCGCGGTCTACGTCGTCGAGGACCCCCAGGCGGTGCCGCGCATCGCCTCCCTCGGGCCCGATCCGCTGGCGGACGACTTCACCCTCGAGCAGTTCGCCGAGATCCTCGGCCGCAAGCGGGCCCAGATCAAGGGGGTGCTGCGTGACCAGTCGGTGCTCGCCGGAATCGGCAACGCGTACTCCGACGAGATCCTCCACGTGGCCCGGCTGTCGCCGTTCGCGATGACCACGTCGCTCGACGAGGAGACGGTGGCCCGGCTCTACGACGCGATGCGCGAGACGCTCGTCGGGGCCGTCGACTCGGCGAGCGGTAAGCCGGCCGCCGAGCTCAAGGACGCCAAGCGCGCCGGCATGCGCGTCCACGGACGCACCGGCGAGGCCTGTCCGGTGTGCGGTGACGTCGTGCGTGAGGTGTCGTTCGCCGACTCCTCCCTGCAGTACTGCGCCACGTGCCAGACGGGCGGCAAGCCGCTCGCCGACCGACGGATGTCGCGTCTGCTCAAGTGAGCTCGGCGCGCGAGGGGTCTCTCCTCGCGTGCGCCCCGGTGCCGGCCGCTCGTGTGGTCATCGACATCTGCCCTGGTCAACGCAACAATTCGGCGGGTACGCACGAGTAGGTTCGACGGCAGGCAGGACATGACGGGCATCGAGGTGGCGCAGCACGCGCCTGCCGTTTGGACGGTGTCTCGGCCGCGAGAACGCCTCGGCGACGACGCCGCGTCGGTGGTCGGAGTGCACGCCGCGCTGCGTCACCTCGTGCTCGCCTGTCGCGCGGAGCGGCGACCGTTACCGGTGGCACCGATCGTCGTCGCGGACGGTGAGGTGCTCGAGTTGCACCTCGCAGCTCCGTTGGGTCCGGCTCCGGCGCCGTGGCAGACACGCGGGCACGTCTGGAGTGTCGAGATCGCGCGGCTCGGCAGTGTCCCGGTGGCTCTCGACGCCTATCCCGCGCTCGTCCCGCTCGGGCGGGTGCTCCCGGAGCCCGGGGAGGGCGAGGCGGGTGAAAGCGCCTGTCCGAGTGGGCTTTCGAGCCCCGGCTCGCGCGGGTGGCTGCTCGCCGATCTCGGCGCGGCTCCAGGCCTCGTCGAGATCGACGGCGAGCCGGGTGTGGTCGGCGCGTTGCAACGGTCGATCGCGCTGTCGCTGCTCGAGCACCCGTGGTCGGGCGGGGTGCGGGTGACGCTCGTCGATCTCCCGTCGCCGGATCATCCGCGGGTGCGGCCGGCCGCGGCCCTGGACGTCGCTCTCGGAACGCCTCCCGAGCCGCTCGGCGGCGTCTCCGGTCGATGGGGCCGGCCGCCGCGCGGTGAGCACGAGGTGGTTCTCGTCGGTCGGGCGCTGGCCGAGAGCGAGGTGCGGCTCGTGCGCCGGGCGTCCCGGTGGCGGGGCGCGGCGACAGTCGTCGCCCCTGGGGCCGGTCGTGGCGTGTGGCAATGGCGCGCGGATGCGGAGGGTCTCACGTGGTGAGAGCGCTGATGACGGCGGCGGACGGCAGTGACGTCGTCGTTCGGTCTCCGGCGTGGCCGGTCGAGGAGCGTCCCGGCGGGGTGCTCGGTGTCGGTGACGAACCGCTCGCGCTGCCGTTCGGGGTCGTCGAGCTCGTCGTCGTCACGGGCAGGGGCGCAGGCGCGGTGCACCGCCTCGACGTGGGGCGCTATCGCTGTGGGGCGGATCGGGATTCCGACCTCGTCCTGCCGACCGACGTGTCGTGGGTCATCGACGTGCGTTGTGGCGGGGAGGTGTTCGTCTGCACCCTCGATGAGGAGTGGCGGTGGCCGGTCGGGGAACGACGTCGGCTGGGTGGCCTCGACCTCGCGCTGCGGTGGTGCGGCGGGCCGTCGGGCCTCACGCGTGAGCCCGCCTCGCTCGCCGACCTGCTCCTCGGTCGCATCGCCGGGGTCTCGGCGGCGCCTGGTGAGGCGCGGTGGTCGCTGGGTCGGGAGGCCGGCTCGGGTGACGAGGTGACCGTCACGGTGAGCGAGGCGCCCGTGCTGCTCGTGCGCGGCACCGAACGCCACGCCTACGCCCGCGCGGTGCTGGGTCGGCTGCTGACCGGGACTGCCGATCCGCTGCGCCTCACGGTGCTCGCCCCCGGTCTCGACGTCGACGAGCGTGCGCGCTGGGCATGGACGCGGTGGCTGCCGCAGGCCCGATGCGACGACGAACGTTTCGTGCGTGCGGGATTCGACGACGACGCCTGCGCGAGGCTGGTCTCCGAGATCGCGGGCGAGGAGCGGGGTGAGAGCGTCGATCTCGTCGTTGTCGACGGGCACGTCGGGGAGGTCGGAGCGCTCGCTCGTCCCGGGCTCGCGATGCTCGTGCTCGACGACGAGGTGCCCGAGACCGGGACGGTCGTCGACGTCGACGGACCACGCGCCCGGGTCGCGGGGCTGCCCGGCGACCTCGACGGTCGGACCCTCGACGTCGATCTGCCCGACACCGCCTGGATCGAGCGGCTGGCCCGGGCGATGACGGCGGTGAGCGACGACCCACCGCCACCGGGTGGGCGGCTTCTCGGACTGCTCGGCATGGCCCCCACCGACGCCGGCGCGATTTTCGAGCGCTGGCAGTCGCCCACCACCACGCGGGTCGTCATCGGTGAGGATCCTGCCGAGGGGGTTCCGGTCGCGCTCGATCTGCGTGCCGACGGCCCGCACGCGCTCGTCGGAGGCACGACCGGATCGGGCAAGTCGGAGTTGTTGCAGACGCTCGTGGCCTCATTGGCGGTGAGCAATGCGCCCGAGGCGATGACGTTCCTCCTCGTCGACTACAAGGGCGGTGCCGCGTTCGCGGCGTGCCATCGGCTGCCGCACACCCTCGGGGTCGTCACCGACCTCGACGTCGCGTTGACCGAACGAGCGCTCGCGAGCCTGTCGGCGGAGGTCCGGCGCCGTGAACGCCTGCTCGCCGAGGCCGGCGTCGCCGATCTCGATGCGTACCTCGCCGCGGGGCGGGGTCCGCTCGCGCGGCTCGTCATCGTCGTCGACGAGTTCGCCACGCTCGCCGCCGAACTCCCCGACTTCGTCGACGGGCTGGTCGACATCGCCCGTCGCGGCCGCTCCCTCGGGTTGCACCTCGTGCTCGCCACCCAGCGCCCGGCGGGTGCGGTGAGCGCCGACATTCGCGCGAACACCACGCTGCGCATCGCGTTGCGGGTGGCCGATACGGCGGACTCCGTCGATGTCGTCGGCGTTCCCGACGCGGCGGCGATCGACGAACGCCGACCCGGCCGCGCGATCGTGCGGGTCGGGCGCAACCACCCCGTCGAGGTGCAGACCGCGCGGGTGACGACGTGCGATCCCACGGTCGGCTCGGCGTCGACGCCGTACGTGTTCGGTGAACCGGTCGACATGGTGGGGGAGTCCGATCTCGCGTTGCTCGCGGCGACGATGCGGGGGCTGGTGGCCGAGAAGGGCCTGGTCGTCCCGCCGAGTCCGTGGCTGCCGCCGCTGCCCGCGCGCGTCGAGCTCGCCGACTGTGCGATGACGGGTGTCGTGCCGTTCGGTATCGAGGATCTTCCCGGCCGGCAGCGTCGGGAGGTCGCCCACCTGCGGCTCGACGAAGGTGCACCGCTGACGGTCGTCGGAGGCGCCGGGTCGGGACGCACTGGGGTACTGAGGGCGCTCGTCGCGTCGGTGGCGCTGCGGTTCGAGCCCTCGGAGGTGCACGTCCATGCGATCGATGCGGGCGCGCGTGGTCTGGCGGGGATCGCGCGGCTGCCGCACATCGGGGTCGTCGCCGGGCGGGACGAACCGGATCGCGCCGAACGGCTCGTCGCGCGACTGACCGACCAGCTCGACGACCGGGTTCAGCGGCTCGCCCGGCACGGTTGGCGGGACGCGGCAGATCAGCGGGAGGCCGAACCCGATACGCCGTGGCCGTGGGTCGTCGTGCTCGTCGACCGGTGGGATCTGCTCGCGGAGGCCGCCGACGCCGTCGACGACCGAGCGGCCGTCGCGGCGCTCGAACGGATCGCGACGGAGGGCGCGCGGGCCGGAATCCTCGTCGTCGCCACCGGTGACCGATCGATGCTCACCGGTCGGGTCACCTCGCTGTTCCCCGATCGGCTTCTGCTGCGCCTCGCCGACCCGTACGACTACGCCGCCGTCGGCCTGCCCGGCCCCGCCGGACACGGCGAACCGGGCCGTGGCTGGCGCGGACTCGGCGCCATCGAGACCCAGGTGGCCGACGTGGACGAGGTGTTGGAGGAGTTGCTGGAGCGCGGCGACGCCTGTGCACCCGTCGAAGGCGGCCCGTTCCGGATCGATCCGCTCCCGGGCTTCGTCACGCGGGAGGAGGTCGCCGCGTTGCCCGAACACGAATCTCGGCCCGCCGGTGCGCTGCTCGTCGCCGCCGGGGGTGACGAGCTCGGCGCGCGGTGGATCGACGCCGACGAGTACGGGCCGTGTGCGCTCGTGACCGGGCGGCGGCGCACCGGGCGGTCGGGGGCGCTGCTCACGTTGGCGGAGTCGGCCCTGGTGGCCGGCTGGGAGGTCGCCGTCGTCGCCGGTCGGCGCAGCCCGTTGGAGGCGTTGCCGAGTGTCGGAGGCACGCGGGTTCACGGCGTGTTCCGGCGGGACGAGGACGCGGATCGTTTGCTCGCCGTGGTGGATCGGTGCGTGTCGGATTCCACGAGGCTGCTCGTCGTCGCCGACGACGTCGACCTCGTGCCCGACGGGCCGCTGCTCGACGCGCTCGCGGCCCTGCCGGCGCGGTTGCGGGACACCGGGAGTCTCTTCGTCGGTTCCGGTGAGGCGGAGGAGATCGTCGGCGCCTTCCGCGGCCCTGCGCCCGCCCTGCGTCGGGCTCGGTGCGGGGTGATGCTGTCTCCCCAGACGCTCGAGGACGGCGAGGCCTTCGGCGTCCGTCTGCGACGCGCCCAGTACGGCCGCGCCCTCGGCGTCGGCGCCGGGTTCCTGGTCCTCGACGGACTCCCCGAACGAGTCCAGGTCGCGTGCTCCTCCTACATCCCGGAGCCGTAACCCCCACGCTCACACAGGCGGTTTCACCCGGCCCCGCTCGAACAGGCGTTTCCACCGGCGTCGCACAGGCGGTTTCACCCCGACCCCGCTCGAACAGGCCCTTCCCCCCGCTCAAACAGGCGTTCCGCGCCGCGGTGCTCGCCCACGCACTCCCAACCCCCGCTCAAACAGGCGTTTCGCACCGCGGTGCTCGCCCACGCACTCCCAACCCCCGCTCAAACAGGCGTTTCCGTCCGCGTCCTCATCCGGTTGTCGGCGCTCTGTGAGCGGGACTGTCCGGCCAACGGTGTAAGTGGCGTTTTCATTCTCAGCGGTCTTCGGCGGCCGGGATGCGGTCGGCGAAGGTGATGGCGAAGGCGTTCAACGCTGGTTTCCAGCGTGTGACCCATCGTGTCTGTCCGGTGCCCTTGGGGTCCAGGCTCCTCGTGACGAGGTACAGGGTTTTCATCGCGGCCTGCTCGTTGGGGAAGTGTCCGCGGGCTCGGACCGCGCGCCGGTAGCGGGCGTTGAGCGACTCGATCGCGTTGGTTGAGCAGATCACGCGTCGGATCTCGACGTCGTAGTCCAGGAACGGGATGAACTCGGTCCAGGCGTTCTCCCACAGCCGCACGATCGCTGGGTAGGGCTTGCCCCACTTCTCGGCGAACTCCTCGAAGCGGTCTCGGGCCGCGGCCGCGGTGGGGGCGGTGTAGATCGGCTTCATGTCCCTGGCGATGCCGTCCCAGTACCTGCGGGAGGCGTACCGGAAGGTGTTGCGGATCAAGTGAATGATGCAGGTCTGCACCGTGGCCTGCGCGAACACTGCGTTCACCGAGTCGGGTAGGCCTTTGAGGCCGTCACAGACGACGAAGAACACGTCCTGCACGCCCCGGTTACGCAGCTCGGTCAGGACGGCCAGCCAGTACTTGGCCGACTCCCCGTCCCCGTCGCCGGCCCACATGCCCAGCACGTCCTTGTGCCCCTCGAGGTCGACCCCGATCGCGGCATAGAACGGGCGATTACGCACCTGCCCATCGCGGACCTTCACCACGATTGCGTCGATGAAGATCGCCGCGTACACCTTCTCCAACGGCCGCGCCCACCAGACCTGCATCTCCTCGATCACCCGGTCGGTGATCCGAGAGACGGTGTCCTTGGACACCGACGCCCCGTACACCTCGGCCAGGTGCGCACTGATTTCTCCGGTGGTCAGGCCCTTGGCGTACAGCGACAACACCATCGCATCCAGATCCCCCAGCCGGCGTTGCCGCTTCTTCACCAACTGCGGCTCGAACGAGGCATCCCGGTCCCGCGGCACGTCGATCCGTACCTCACCGACGTTGTCGGTGACCACGGTCTTGGACCGTTTCCCGTTGCGGGAGTTCCCGCCGTTACGACCCTCAGCTGCGTGCCTGTCGTAGCCCAGGTGTTCGGACATCTCCTCATCCAGGGCGGACTCGATCACCATTTTGGTGATCTGCTTCAACAATCCACCCGGGCCGGTGATCTCGATCCCGGCGTCCTTGGCTTGCAGTACAAGCTGCCGAATGACGGCCGCGTTCGCGGCCGTCATGTCCCCAGCCCCTGCGGGCCCGGGCTCGTCCGGGACGGCCCCGAACGCTTCACCCGAGGACGCGTCCTCAGGTGGCTCCTGCGATGTCGGCTCCTCCACGAGCCCCAGTGTCTCGGTCATGACGACCCTCCTGCCCCGAACGAGGCGATCAGGCCACTTACACCGTTAGAGCGACAGACCCCTGTGAGCCCGTTCGGTGTCATGACAGGGGTCTCTGCGTGTCTCTCGCGGTTCGGCTAGAGAGTCGAATAACGTCCTCGTCGTGGATCCGATCATGAACCCGTACGCGCCCGGGGCCGGGCAGCGGCCGCCGGAGTTGGCCGGTCGCGACGAGCAGTTGCGCACGTTCGAGGTGGTGCTCGAACGCATCGCGCGAGGCCGGCCGGAGCGGTCGATCGTATTGACCGGCCTTCGCGGTGTTGGCAAGACGGTACTGCTCAACGCGCTGCGTTCAGCGGCCGTGCGAGCGGGCTGGGGGTCGGGAAAGTTCGAGGCGCGTCCCGACCAGGGCTTGCGCCGCCCGGTGAGTGCGGCGTTACACGTCGCGGTGCGCGAGCTGGGCCATCCCCAGCAGGACGACGTGGATCACGTGTTGGGTGTCATCAAGGCGTTCGCGCTGCGCGATGCGCCGTCGAACGCCAAGCTGCGTGACAAGTGGCAGCCGGGTATCGATGTACCGGTACAAAATGGTCGTGCGGATTCCGGTGACATCGAGATCGATCTCGTCGAGTTGCTCACCGATGTCGGTGGCCTGGCCGCGGACGTCGGCAAGGGCGTCGCGATCTTCATCGACGAGATGCAGGACCTCGGCCCCGACGACGTGTCGGCATTGTGCGCGGCGTGTCACGAGATCAGTCAGAACGGCCTGCCGGTGATCGTCGTCGGCGCGGGCCTGCCCCATCTGCCTGCGGTGTTGTCGGCGTCGAAGTCGTACTCCGAGCGTTTGTTCCGATACAACCGCATCGACCGACTCGATCGTGCCGCGGCCGAGCACGCGTTGCAGGTGCCGGCGCAGGAGGAGGACGCGGAGTGGTCGCCCGAGGCGCTCGAGGCGATGTACGCGGCGACGGGCGGGTATCCGTATTTCATCCAGGCGTACGGCAAGGTGACGTGGGATGCGGCGCCGCAGTCGCCGATCACGGCCCACGACGTCGAGGTCGCCGGCCCGGAGGCCGAGGAGGAGCTGGGTGTCGGCTTCTTCGGCTCCCGCTTCGAACGTGCCACCCCCGGCGAGCGCGAATACCTCCGCGCCATGGCCGACGTGGCCGCCGACCTCCTCGCCGCCGGTGAAGAACTCGACGAGTCGGAATCCGTGCTCACCTCCGACGTCGCCAAGCACCTCGGCCGCAAACCACAATCCCTCTCCCCGGCGCGTGACGGCCTGCTGAAGAAGGGGCTCATCTACTCGGGGGAGCGGGGGCGCATCGCATTCACAGTCCCGCACTTCGGGAGGTATCTGCGGAGTATCGGGTGAGGGTCCTTGTGGACTTCTGTCCGCAAGCGGCTGATTCTGGCCAGTCTCGCTCCTGTTGGCCAAGGTCGGGGCATCTTGGCCAGCGGGCTGGCCAGATCTGGTCTTGTCCCGTTCTCGTGGACACGGATTTCTAGGCGATTGCCTCTTGCTCAAACTCTGCGGGTGAACGGTATCCGAGCCGCTGCTTGATGCGGCTGGTGTTGTAGAAGCCCTCGATGTAGTCGAAGATCGCCGAGCGCAGCAGGTCCCGCGACGGCCAGGTCTGGCGTCCGTGGATCGACGCGAGTTCCCGCTTCAGGGTGGCCCAGGTCGACTCGACGGCGGCGTTGTCGTAGCAGTCGCCGGTGGACCCGAACGACGCGGTGATGCCGAGGGTCTCGAGCCGTTGGCCGAAGGCCAGCGAGGTGTAGGCCGATCCTCGGTCGGCGTGGTGGATGACGCGCTGGTCGGGGCGGCGGCGTTCGAAGGCCATCACGAGTGCGTCGATGACGAGGTCGGCGTCGGGGGTGGTGCCCATGGCCCAGCCGACGACGCGGCGGGAGTAGAGGTCGATGACGCCGGCGAAGTGGAGCCAACCTTCCTCGGTGCGGAACTGGGTGACGTCAGCTGCCCAGAGCCGGTCGCGGCCGGCGGGGTTGAAGTCCCGTTCGACCAGGTCGGGTGCCCAGGCGGTGTTCGGCTTCCCGGTGCGCCACTTCTTGCGGGAGTGCGCCCCGACGAGGCCGTACTCGCGCATCAACCGGGCCACCCTCTTGCGGGCTGTGCGGTGCCCGAGGCGGCCGAGCTCGGCGTGGACGCGGGGTGCGCCGTAGGTGCGGCGGGAGCGGTTGTGGACCTCGCAGACCACAGTTGCCAACTCGAGGTCGCGCTGGGCGTGCGCCGAGGGGCCGCGGTCGCGCCATGCGTAGTAGCCGGATCGGGAGACGCCGAGAACAGTGCACAGCCGCTTCACCCCGTAGGTGTCGTGATGCTCAGAGACGAACCGGAAGCGGCTCACCGGGTCGTCTCCTTGGCGAAATACGCGGCTGCTTTGCGGAGGATCTCGCGTTCGACCTTCAGGTCGGCGACCTCCTTGCGGAGTCGCTTCAACTCCAAGCGCTCGTGCTCGTTCAACGCACCGGGCAGCGCGTCCAGGGTCTGTTTCTCCCGGTCCTTGCGGACCCAGCCCGCGAGGGTCTTGTCGCTGATCCCGAGATCCCGCGCGACACTCGCGATCGACTTGTCAGTGGTCAGGACCAGGCGCACTGCCTCGGTCCGAAACTCCGCCGGGTACTTCGACGGACGGCCCATAACGGACTCCCTTCAGCGAGCCTGCGGCTCACTATCAGGTGTCCACCAGAACGGGGCAAGACCAAGGGAAAGCAGTTTGCGCGGGTCGTTGCTCGATGACCGCTCACATTTCCTGCGACCGACGCGGCTCGCGGCGCCCCGGCACAAGGCCGGGGGCCTCAGGCCGCCATCGAGCTCGCCATGCCGGCGAAGTACGGGACGAGCCACAGGGCCCAGACGCCGACGCTGAAACGGTGGAAGTTCTCCTTCTCGTTGGCGCGGTCGCGCAGGAGGACGACGATCGCCCAGAGGGCGTGGACGCCCATGAGGACGAGAGCGATGGCTCCGGTGACCGCCATGAGGGTGCCGAGGGTGGCGGCGAGGCCTTCCGTGGGTGCGCCGCCTGCGGCCGCGATGCGGCTCATGACGAAGGTGCCGGCGGCGTCGGCGGCGAAGCCGAGCACGAAGGCCACCGCGTGCCAGGCGCGTAGAACACCGGCGCGGCGCTCGGCCCAGACGCCGAGAGTGTAGAAGAACAAGGCTGCTGTGATGAGGACGATGGCTGAAGGAAGCATGTTTCGATCATGCGTTTTCGCACGTCAACGCACATCGTCTGCATGATTGGAGTATCTCTGCGTCGAAAGTTGCAACCGCCGCCGTCGGATGAAAGCCGGGCAACCGCGATGTGACCTCAGATCCGGACCGAGTCCTCGAATACGGAAATCGGCGCAGGTGACCACCTACCTCAGGAGTCGAGTGTGGAGGCATCCACTCGAACCGGAGGAGAACATCATGTCGATCGTCGGAGACCCCATCTTCATCGCCGCTGAGCACCGCTACCGCCGCGAGCAGTTCTCCGTCGCACCCCGAGTCGACCGTGCGGCCCGCATCGGAGGCAACCAGGTCCTCCGCCGGCTCCGCGATCTCGCCGTCGGCCTCGTCGGAGTGGCGACCGTGACGGCGACGGGCGCCACCGCCGCAACCCAGCCAGGCCGACTCCCGGGAACGTGACGAACCGGCAGGTCGAAGGCGAGCCTCCTGCCACAATTTCGCCCATGGAGAGCGAGGTGCGCCTACACGGCCGCGATCAGCTCGCAGCCGACGTGGAGGCAGCGATCGACCCGCCGACACGGCCGCGATCAGCTCGCAGCCGACGTGGAGGCAGCGATCGACCCGCCGACGGCAGGCAGCGCCGCGGTGCTCCTCGCCGGCGACGCCGGTGTGGGAAAGACCGCCCTCATCGGCACGGTCTCGGCGCGGGTGTCGCCGCAGCGCCGGGTCCTGGTCGGTCACTGCGTGGGGGAGACGGCCGGCACTCTGTCCTACCTGCCGTTCGTCGAGGCATTGGCCCGACTCGACGCCACGGATCCCGCCGCGATCGACGACGTCGTCGCGGTCTACCCCGCGTTCGCGCGGCTCGTCCCACGACGTGCGACCGAGGACGAGGCGGGGGACTGGAGCCGCATCGTCGAGGCCGTCCACGGCGGTCTGGAACTCCTCGCCTCGTCCCGGCCGCTGCTGCTCGTCGTCGAGGACATCCACTGGGCCGACGAATCGACGCGCGAACTACTCACCCTGCTCTTCACGCGCGGGTTCAGCACCCCGGTGTCGATCCTCGTCTCCTACCGCAGCGACGACCTCCACCGCCGACACCCGCTGCGGTCGTCACTGGGCGTGTGGTCACGGCTGCGCGTCACGCGCATCGACGTGCCGCCCTTGGAGGACGCCGCGATGCGAGCCCTCGTGCGCGCAGCCGATGTGGCGCTGAGCGAGGAGACCGTCACCGACGTCGTCGACCGCGCCCGCGGCAACGCCTTCTTCGCCCAGGAACTCGTCTCCGTGGCAGGCACGGGCGACCGGGACGACCTCGGACGTCTGCTGCTGCGGCGCCTCGACCCCCTCGGCGACGACGCGCAGGACGTGGTGCGGCTGGCGTCCGTCGTCGGGCGCCGGGTGAGTCACGAGATGCTCCTCGCGGTCACCGACCTGGACGCTGCGCGACTCGACCGGCTCCTTCGGGAGGTCGTCGACCACCACATCCTCGAGCCGACGCGCGACGGCGGATACACGTTCCGGCACGCGCTGCTCGCCGAGGCCGTCTACGACGACCTGTTGCCGGGCGAGCGGGTGCGCCATCACCGCACCTGCGCACGCGCCCTCCAAGACCGGCCCGATCTGGGACCGGCCGCCGACCTCGCCCGCCACGCCCTCGCCGTTCACGACGTCGACCTGGCGATCACGAGTTCGGTGGCGGCCGGTGACGCCGCGGACCGCATCGGCGGCCCGGCCGAGGCGGTCCACCACTTCGAGAACGCCCTGAGCCTGCTCCCGGACACCGACGAACGGGTGCATCGGCTGACCGTACGAGCCGCGGCGGCGGCGTTGGCCTCCGGGCGGGTCACGGCCGCCGCCGGTCTGCTGCGAAGCCGCCTCCGCCGGGACGACCTGCCGCCGCTGGAACGCGCCGAACTCCTGGCCCGTCTGGCGGGCGCGCTCAACTTCAGCGACGAGCCGGCCGACCGGGTCGCGATCGTCGACGACGCGCTGTCGCTCGTACCGGAAACCGGTGAGGACGACCTTCGCGCCGACCTCCTCACCCGCCGCGTCGAGGCCCTGTGGATCGACGGCCGGATCGAGGAGGTCCTCGTCCAGGCCGAGGACCTCTCCCGCAGCGGAATGCTGGACGACCGCCGTCACCTGCGAACCGAGGTGTCGTCGATCGTCGCCAAGGCGCGCTCCCAGGAGCCGGACGGAGGCGAATCCCTGGCGGCGATCGATCGGGTGCTCGCGGGCTGGGGCGACGGGGTCGACTCCGCGCTGCTGCGGGCCCTGCACACCCGTGCCCAGATCCTGTTCCGGCACGGGGATCTCCGCCGGGCCCGCGATGCGCACGTCTCCACGGTCGAGCTCGCCCGCAGCGCCGGGCTGCAACGCTCGCCCTACGCCGCGTACGCCCACGCGCTCGCCGTGCTCTGCTCGTACGAGATCGGCGAGTGGGACCGGGCGGCGGAACTGGCCGCGGACCAGGGAGAGCACTCCACCGAGATGCTCGCCTCCCTGCAGGCCGCGCTGTCCCTCGTCCACGCGGGGCGTGGCGAGCCGGAGGCGGTGTCGATCTTCGAGCGGCTGCGCGAGTTGTGGGAGATGGAGCGCTCGAACGTCGTGCAGTCGGGCACCGCGGCGCTCGATCTTCACGGGTGGTCCGGGGACCTGGCTGCCGCGCGGAAGGTTCGTGACGACGTTGTCTCGTTCCTGCGCGCCGCATCGCACCAAGCGCACGTGATGGCCGAGGTCCGTCTCGATGCGCTGCTGCTCGCTCACCTCGCGATGCGCGCCGGCAGGGCCGGGACGACCGAGCGCGCGGCGCTGCTCGACGAGGGCCGGCATCTTGCCGAGGAGGCCGCGTCGGTGTGGCGTCAGCAGGCCGACCTGCCGCCCCGCACGATCGAGGCCTGGGCGTGGGAGGCGCGGGCCCGCGCGGAGTATCTCTTCCTGCGCTGGCAGGCGGGCGAACAGGTGGACGTCGACGAGCTTCTTGCCGAGTTCACCTCGTGCCGTGAGCTGTTCGCTCGCAAGGAGGACCGTTACGAGGAGGCGCGGTGCCGGTCGCGGTCCGCGATGGTCCTCGACGCGGTCGGCCGTGCAGACGAGGCGGGGCGTGAACGGAAAGCCGCTGCCGCCACGGCCCGGGCACTTCGCGCCGCGCCCCTCCTGGCCGAACTTGGATCCACCGGCGCTCCGGCCGGGAACGACCCGTCACCGCGCGCCGCCGCCGCAATTCCTCAGACGCCGACTCCCGCACTCACCCCGCGCGAGTGTGAGGTCCTGGAGCTGGTGTCCCGCGGACGCACCAACGGCGAGATCGGACGCCAGTTGTTCATCTCGACCAAGACGGCCAGCGTCCACGTCTCCAACATCCTCACCAAGCTGGGGGCGGCGAATCGTGCCGAGGCCGCCGCCATCGCCCGCGACCTCGGTCTTCTGGGCTGACCATGGAGTGCGCGCCTTCGACCCTGGCCCCCGACCGGAGCGGATGGCACGCTGAGGGAATGAGCGCCCCGGGTCTCCTTCGTGCCTTCTCCTGCGGGGTCTTGGCGGCCAACGCCACTCCCCATGCCTACGCCGCCACGGTCGGTGCCACCCAGCTCACGCCTCTCGCCGGGCGGCATTCCGGCCCGGAGGTCAACGCTGTGTGGGCAGCCGTGAACGGCGTCGGAGCGGCCGTGCTCGGCAGGCATCTCGACCCGCGGGACGCACGCCAGCGGCAGGCCTTCAAAGCCGGGGTCGCCGCCTTCGCCACGTGGGCGCTGATCAGCGAGTGGGCCACGGACCTCAACGGTTGAGTGAATCGAACGTCGTCCGGCTTGTGGTCATGTATTGACCACAAGCCGTGGTGTGCTCGATGGCATGAACACGGACAACGCTGTGATCACGCCCTCCAACCTCCACATCGACGAGAGCGAACTCACCGACCTCAAGGCTCGCCTAGGTGCGACTCGCTGGCCCGATGCCGGCCCGACGGACGACTGGTCCGACGGTCTCCCGCTGAGCTACGCCCGAGAGCTGGCGGCCTACTGGAAGGACGAGTTCGACTGGCGCGCGCAGGAGGCGCGCATCAACGCCGTCTCGCAGTTCACCACCGTGATCGGCGATCACCCGATCCACTTCTTCCATGAGCGCTCACCGCGCCCCGACGCCAAGCCGCTCCTTCTCGTCCACGGTTGGCCGAGCGGGCCGACCGACTTCCTCGACATGCTCCCCCTGCTCACGGACCCGGGCGAGGGGCAACAGGCCTTCGACGTCGTGGTCCCCACCATCCCCGGGTTCGGCATCTCGGGCCCGACGAACGGCTGGACCCTGGCGGGGGTCGCCGACGCCTTCGCGGTCCTCATGGAACGGCTCGGCTACGACCGGTACCTCGCCCACGGATACGACACGGGAGCGGGTGTCGTGCGCGAGCTGGGCCTGCGACACGGCGACGCCGTCGCTGCCGTCCACACCACGGGAATGCTGGGCGGTGAGGAGTTGACCCCGGAGACCGCGGACATGTCCGTCCCCGAGGAGGCGCGGGCGATCGAGGCCGGGATGCGTTACCAGTACGAGATCGGGGCCTACGCCATGCTCCAGTCGACCCGGCCGCAGTCGCTGGCCTACGCCCTCACCGATTCCCCGGTCGGCCAGATGTCCTGGATGGTCGAACGGTTCCACGACTGGACCGGAGCGCAGGGGTCGCCGGACGACGTTCTCGGCCGCGACCAGATGTCGATCTACTGGTTCTTCCGCACCGCAGGGTCCTCGGCCCGCTACTACAAGTACGGACTCCCGAACTGGGCAGAACCACTGCAGCCCTCGACGATCCCCACGGCGGTGCTCGTCATGCCGAATGACATCGGAGGCCTCGTCCGCCGGCTCGCGGAGAAGGCCGACAACATCGTCCATTGGCGTAAGGCCCCGACCGGTGGTCATTTCGCCGCGTGGGAACAGTCGGCGCTCGTGGCAGAGGATATTCGCGAATCCATCGGCCACTTCGACTGAGGAGCGGACACTGAGCGCAGAACGCACATCGCGGCGAGGGCGGTGAGGTCTGTCGAGTGCCCAGTGGGCTCAGGAGTCGAGCCGCTCTCGTAGGGCGCGTTCTTCGTCGTCGGTGAGTCCGGCGGCGCGGGGTGCGGTGCGGTGGTACTCGTACTCCAGGGCGGCAGCGAGGGTGTCTGCGAGCGGCCTCGTGACGAGCCCTGCGTTGCGGGCGGCGGTGGTGTCGAGAGTGGCGAACCACCGCCAGTCGGGTTCATCGATCCACAACGGCAGCGAAGGCGTGCCCATCCAGGCGCCCACACCTGCCGCGGAGAGGATCTCGCCCGGCACACGCCGTGTCGTGACCGACGCGCCGGCGACGGATCGGGCCGTGTCGAGGAACTCCGCCAGCGTGGTGGTGAGGCCCGTGGCGTTGAAGGTGCCGTGGGCGTGCCCGGTGGCGCAATCGAGGGTCCAGGAGGCGAGGTCCTCGATGTCGATGAGGGCGACCGGGAACGTGAGGTCCGGGGGCGCCAGCACATCCGGCCCGGTCGGGTGGGCGAAACGCCACGGGTAGTAGCCACTGCGGCCCGTCGCGTCGCCGGCGCCCCCGATGAGGCCGGAGCGGATGACTGTCCAGGACTCCTGGCTCGCCCGGACGGTCTGCTCGCAGGCCACCTTGGCGGCCCCGTACTCACTCATGTCGCTCATCACGTCATCGGCGAGCGGTTCGAGGAGTTCCGCGTCCTCGTTCTGCTCGGGACGATCGAACCGGGCGTAGGCGTTGCCGCTGGAGATGAACACCCAATGGCGAGTGCGGATGTCGCGGACGGCCCGGCGCGCATGACCGGGTTGACGGGTGAGATCGATGACCGCGTCCCATTCACGCGACTTCACGGTCTCGAGGCCGTCGTCGAGGTCCCGTTCGACACGGACGAAGTCGGCGCCGTCGGGAATGGGGCCGGTTCCGCGGGCGGCGCACGTGACGTCGATCCCGCGGTCGATGGCCTGGCGGGCGAGTTCGCGACCGAGCATGGCGGTCCCGCCGAGAATCAGGAGTCGCACGAGGTCAATCTGCCCCGCACCGGCTGCTGAGGTCAGCGCATTCCGCTGAGGGCAGAAGGTCCTCACGCCCTCCGGGATGATCGGTGTCTCCCTCGGCTACGCGCGGGAGGCCAGCCAGTCGTCCCTGAGTGCGCCGTAGGTGTACCCGTCGATCCACCCCAACTCGTCGTGCCAGGAGTCGGCGCGCCCGTGCTGCTCGCGGAGAAGGCCTGCCTTCTCCAGGATGCGCACCGACGCGTGGTTGTCGGCGAAACACCCCGCGGTCACGCGATGGAGTCCGAGATCGACGAGCGCTGCCTCGACGAGTCCTCGGGCGATCGCCGTGCCCACGCCGCGCCCCTCGAAGCCCGGACGAACGATGTAGCCGATTCCCGCCTCCGTGGCCGGTGGCATTCCGGGCTGACCCATCCCGTTCCCGATCTCGAGAAACCCGATGCCCGCGAGTTCGCCGTCGACTTCGGCGACACAGGAGAAATCCGTGTCGCTGGACGCCACGCCGACCCAGCGGCGGCGCAGGTCATCGGGGGCCTCGTGGGTGAGTAACGTCCACCGATTGACTGCCGGCAGATTCCGAAAGCCCGCGATGACATCGATGTCGGCCTCGGTGGGGTCACGCAGAAGCACGTCGTCGACGGTCTTGGGCCACGGGTGCGAAGGAGTCACTCGCGCACAGTGACACCGAGGCTCCCGCGGTGGCAACCAACGTCTGATCGTGACGTTGACGCGGCCCAAACGCACAAATACTTTGTTCAAGTGACTTGTGAATCGTCCGTGAGGCAACCCGTGCTGATGTCCCTCCTGGCGCTCGCGTTCGCCGACCTGACCCAGGGGTTGATGGACCACGTGCGCAGCCGTGGAGTCGACGACCTGCAACTGCACCACTTTCTCAACGTCCTGCGCTTCGTCTCCGCAGATGGTGTGCGGCCGACGCACATCGCCCGCCAGGCCGGCATCACTCAGCAGGCGGTGAGCCTGACGGTGGCGGACCTTGAGCGCCGGGGGTACATCGAGCGATGCGCCGACCCGAGCGACCGACGGGCCCAACTGGTGAGGTGGGCTCCCAAGGGGCTCGCCATCGCCGAAGAGGTGGAGGCGTGGTTCGGGGCCCGGGAGGAGGCCCTGCGCGAGCGGGTCGGGGACGCCGCGGTCGATGGCGCCATCACCACTCTGCAGGCCATGATCGACGCGCCGGAGTCTCGATGACTCGCGCCGTGGGATGGGCGCTGCTGATCGTCGGCGTCATGGTGTCCTTGCTCGGAGGACTGTGGCTGTTGCAAGGGCTCGGGCTCGTCCGCATCGACCCGGTCGCCTGCGTCGGCGAGTGCACGCCCCTCGTCGGGCCTCACGCCGGTTGGGCGCTCACGGGTGCCGTGACCGCCGGCATCGGTGCGTCCGCGGCCTTCTGGGGTCGGCGGCTCACGCGTCACCGTCGCCGCGGCCCCGGGGGAGGTGCGACGAGTGACGACCCACCCACTCACGGACGTGTTGAGTGAAGGCACCGGGTCGGCAGAGGCTCGATGGGTCGAAGGAACCTTCGATGACGGTGAACTCGCTGCCGGTCAGGGCGTCGTGGACGCGGCGCATCATGCCGACGGCCAGCGAGGAGTGATCCCCGACCAGGCACAGCACCGGGGTGCGCACGTTCGCCAGGGCGGTTTCGAAGTGCACAGCATTGACGACCCGACGCTGCTTGACGATGTCGTCGAGGCGGTCGGCCGAGAATGATCGAGCCATGACCTCCGCGGCCAACGGCCACCGTTTGCGGTAGACCAGGCGCACCGAGGCCCGATTCCAGCTCATGGGCAGCGCCTTGAGCAGGAACGGTTGCGCCTTTGCGCCGGCCATCTGAATTCGCTCGAGCACCGTGCGGGGGCGGGTGTCGCACAGGCTGTCGCAGATGATCGCGGACGCTGCCACTCCGGGGTGGCGCAGGAGGAAGGCCTCGACCACCACCCCGCCGTAGGAGATCCCGACCAGGTGCGGGCGTTCGATTCCCCGTTCCTTCAGCATGGTCGCCAGATCCTCGACCTGGGTCGTGAGCACGTGCTCGGTCGGGACTCCGTCGAGCGAAGGCGATGCGCCCGTCCCGCGCAGATCCACCGCGAGTCGACGGAACTCGGTCAGCGCCTCGATCTGCGGTGCGTACATCGTGTGATCGGCGCCGAGGCCGGGGATGAAGACGATCGGTTCGCCGTCGCCTGTGTCGAGGACGTACACGGCCCACCTCCACTACGCACGTAGTTGCACTACGATCGTAGTGTGAGCGGCCGGGAGCGACAAGTACGGGATGCAGCCGTGGCGGTCTTCCAGGCCGGGGGAGTGCATGCCCTCACCCACCGCGCCGTGGACGAAGCGGCGGGATTGCCGCAGGGGTCGACGAGCAACCGGTTCCGGACGCGTCAGGCTCTGATCACGGCCGTCGCGGAGGAGATCGCGCGGCTCCGCCTCGAACGGGGCATCGCGGCCGATGCGCCGCTGTCCCTCGCCTGGCTCGAGCTCCTGCTCATCGCCCGACGAGACGCCGAGGTGCGCGATGCGATCGCGCCGATGCGGGCGGAGATGCTGTCACGCCTCGATGCCGAACGTCAGGACGATGCGCCGCTGACCACGCCGCAGATTGCCGCGTTGCTGACCGGACTCGAATTCGCCGAGGCCGTCACCGGGGTGTCGCTCGATCCGGTGGCGCTTATCGAGGGCGGCACCACCGACCGGCCAAGACAGATGCGGGCCCGTCGGGTATGAATGCCGCTGTGAGCTACCCCTTGACCGCGCGCACCGCGGCCGAGGTGGCGGGCACAGGCTGCGGCGCGGGATTCGTGGCGGCTCCGGCGCCGTCCACCGCGACGTTCGGGGCCGCCGCCCAAGAGCCCTGATACTGCGCGACCTGAATCGACCGCAGGTCCGGCACCGTTCGCGGTTCCACCAGTTCGGCCGCCCCGCAGACGTACGTGCCGTGGGCGACGGTGTCCTTGACGACGACCGCGTTGGCGCCGATGCGAGTCCCGTCCGCAATCGTGATCGGCCCGAGGACCTTGGCGCCGGCACCGATGACCACGTCGTCGCCGAGCGTGGGGGCGCCATTCTCATCGCGCGCACCGATCGTCACCTGGTGGAAGATCCGCGCGCGCGCCCCGATGCGGGTCGACGCGTTGATCATCGTGCCCCGCAACGAATGCGGGACGGCAAGACCAGGGCCGATGTGCACCTCGGCGGGAATCTCCGCGCCGACGAAGCCGTCCAACCAGACGACCTTGAAGACGTACAGCGCCTTTCGGATCGCCCACGCCTTCACCCCGGGCTGGTTGTGCCAGGCCCGCCGCAGTCGCACGCACAGGAGGGTGATGCGCTCGAACGGGTAGGTGTTCCGCTCGAAGTCGGCGGCAAGCATCGCGCGAGTCCATGACCAGGGCTCGGTCACCGGTTGAGCGGGATCCGCCGGCATGTGGGTCGGATCCGATACGAATTCGTTGGTCATTGGTCCTCCGAGGGCCGCCCCCGATCCCCCCGGTGGGAGGGGGCCTGCCGGACACCCTAGGTGAGACGACGGGCATACGGAGCGAATCGGGCCCGGGTTCTTGGACGAGCGACCTGTTGCCCGATCGGGATTCGAGTCCGCGGGATGGAGGCGGGTCATATCCTGGACATGGTCGGCGGCGGCAGCCACCCGGTCATCGCCTGACCGGCCGCGGGTCCCCGGGAGCCGAGATGGTCGCCCGTCGACAGCACACCGCCGCAGCGTGGTTCGCGCTGATCGCCTTCGCCCTCATGGGGTTCTTCCTGCAGTTTCGGCGCGCCGCCGATGCCGGCCGTCGACGCCTGTCGCAGTATCCGGCACGATCCGTCGACCTGAGCTTCGGGCGGACGACGTTCGTCGACGCCGGCGACCCCGGCGGGGAGCCGGTCTTGGCGATGCACGGCATGTTCGGCGGCATCGACCAGGGCTACGACATCGTCCGCAACCACGACTACGGCTACCGGATCGTCGCACCCTCACGCTTCGGGTACCCGGGCAGCGATGTGCGGGGCGACGGCACGCCTGCCGACCAGGCGGCCGCGAACGTCGAGCTCCTGGATCACCTGGGCATCGACACGGTGTTCGTCCTCGGGGCATCCGCGGGTGGTACGGCCGCGATCCGATTCGCTCTCGACCATCCGGAGCGCACGAAGGGCCTGATCCTCGTGTCGTCGGCGATGCCCTACCCCGAGAAGCCGCGGGATGTGCCGGAGTATGCGGGTCCGCCTGAGTTCCTCTGCAACGCGCCGGCGCTGTACCTGCTCAGCCCGTTCTTTCCGGTGGCGATGAGCATGCCCCGTTCGACGATCCACACGATGTTTCCCGTCGCTGAACGCAGACGCGGTGTCCTGCTCGATGCGTCCGTCGGCAATCCGGACATGGCGCGGAACTTCGAGGAGTATCCGATCGAGACCCTTCAGGTTCCGGTCCTCGTCCTTCAGGCGAAGGACGATGCCTTGGCGAAGTACGAGCGCGCCGTGGAGGCACTGCCTCGCTTCTCGCAGGTCGACTTCGTCCCGTTCGAGAGCGGCGGCCATCTGCTCGTGGGTCATTCGGCCGAGGTGACCCGGGCCATCGCCGACTTCATCCGACCGGGCGATCGACGCGGCTGATCAGTGCGGCCAGGCGAAGGCCGGTCGGCCGTCGATCGTGATGGTGGCTACGCGGTCGACGGCGTCGAGGGTGCGGGCGGTGGCGATCGCCGATAGCCGCCGTGACTGACCTCGCCGAGGAACACCGCCTACGGGTGACGGGACCGAGCGAGGTCGGCGCTCTCGCCCCGCCGTCACACGCCCGCGCACGACGGCGGGGGCGTGTGAGTGGAGGAGCATTTGCCAAGATTCGAACGTGTAGTCGAGATAAAGCACTTTGACATGCCCACACGGGCGCCTGCTCGAACGGTGCCGAGGGTGGGCGTTCGTGGACTCACGCCCCACCGGGGAGGGTGTCGTCCCAGCTCACGGGGGTGGGGAGGCGGCGGGTGTTGCTGTCGATCCGGAGTGCGATCGCGGGGAGCACTCGGGCGGCGGCCCACGTGAGGTGGACGCTGTCGGCGCCGACGAGCAGGCCGAGGTGGAGGTCGGCGACCTCCTGGAGTGCGTCCTTGAGTTGGGCGACGCGGTGGACGACGTCCTCGAGCCGCCTCACCGCGAGGCCCGGGCTGCCGCCGTACTCGAAGAACAGTGGCGCCGCCTTGATGCCCCGCACCATGTCGGCGGCGTCGGCGGTCGTCAGCGGAGGACTGCGGAACGCCACGTCCCCGAGCAGATCCGACGCCGGCCCCGACACCCCGAGCGACACGATCGGCCCGAACGCCGGACCCTCCAACGCCCGGATCGTCACCGACAACCCGGCCGGGCCCGACCGCTGGACCACGAGACACCCCTCCCGCCCGGCGAGCGCCGTCGTCAACGACGCCCACGCCGCGGACATCTGCTCGACCCCGCCGATGTCGCGGCGCACGTGGTCGAGGTACGGGTGCCGGCGCACACCGGGTTCCGTCGCCTTGAGCACGACACCCCACCCGAATCCCTCCCCGGCCGCGATCGCCTCGTCGAGCGAGTCGACGTGCACGCACGGGGAGAGCGCCAGACCGTACGCCGCCAGCAGCGCCGACACCTGGTCGTCGTCGAGCTCCGCCCCTTCCGGCGCGGTATCGAGCACCCGCTCCACGATCCTCCGGGCCGCAGCCGGGTCGATGTCGCCGAACTCGGGAACCGGGGTCGTCGGTCGGTGCGCCCACTGCGAATACCGAACCGCCCGCGCCAAGGCCCGTGCCGCGCGTTCGGGTAGGGGATAGGAGGGCACCGACCCGCGCGCGGCCGCCTCCGAATCACCCGCCCGCAACTGTGCCGGCACGCCCTCGAAGCCGAGGAACACGGCGACGAGCGGCTTCTCACCCGTCCGCCCCACCCGGGCGAGCGCATCCGCGACATCGTCGCGTTGCTGCGCCAGCGGCGGCATGTACACCGCGACGCAGGCATCCACGGCGTCACTCGCGATGGCCTCGTCGAGAGCCCCCTCGTACTCCGTGGTCGAGGCCCCCGGCCGCAGGAGCACCGACACGTCGACCGTCAGCCCCTGGGCGAGGCACTGATCGACCATGAGCAACTGCACGGCGTCGGAGTTGCCCACGACCGCGATACGCGGGCCCAGCGGCAACGGCTGGTGGGCCAGGATCTGCGCGCAGTCGAGCATGTCGTCGAGGGTGTCGACCTGGATCACCCCGGCCTGCGCGAACATCGCGTCGAGTGCGGCCGCAGGAGCGATCGTCGCGCGGACCCCGCCGCCCGCGGGCACCCCCTGCGTCGCACCCCCCGACTTCACCGCCACCACCGGTTTGCGACGCCCCACCCGACGGGAGATCCGCATGAACTTGCGTGCGTTGCCGATCGATTCGAGGTAGAGCAGAACGACCTCGGTGCGCCGGTCGTCCTCCCAGTACTGCAACAGGTCGTTGCCCGAGACGTCGAGCCGGCGTCCGGCCGACACGAACGTCGACAGCCCGAGACCACGCGCCGCGACATCCCGCAGGATCGCCGTGCCCAGCGGGCCCGACTGCGCGAAGAACCCGATCCGCCCCGGAGGGGGGACGGTCGGCGCCACCGTCGCGTTGAGCGAGTGCCGCGGATCGGTGTCGATCACCCCGAGCGCGCTCGGCCCGAGCAACCGCATCCCGTGATGACGCACGGTCGCGAGGAGATCGTTCTGCAGGGCCGGCGTCAGGATGCCGGTCGTCGTGTCACCGGTCGAGACGATGAGGCTGCCGACGCCCTTCGCGGCACAGTCGAGCACGACGGCGTGCACCGCGCCCGCCGGCACCGCGATCACCGCGAGATCCACCGGCCCGGGTACGTCGCGCACGCTGTCGTGGACCGGCAGCCCGAGAATGCACTCGCCTCGGCCCACGAGGTGCACACGCCCGGTGTAGCCGCCCGTCACGAGGTTGTCGGCCACCCGCCTGCCGAGCTTGCGCCGGTCGCGGCTCACCCCCACCACGACGACGGACCGGGCCACGAAGAACCGCTCCATCGACCGCGCCTCGGCCCGGTGCTCACGCGAACGCATCACCGACACCGAGGTCTCGGTGGGTGCGAGCGCGAACTCGAACCTCAGCAGGCCCTCGACGAACCCCGCCGCCAGGCGGTACCCGGCGGCCCTGAACGCCGCGACCATCGTGTCGTTCTCCGGCAGCACCTCCGCGACGAACCGCGTCACGCCCCGCTCCCGCGCCGCCTCGGCGAGGTGCTCGAGCAGCAGCGTGCCCACCCCGCGCCCCTGGTGGGCGTCCTCGACGAGGAACGCCACCTCGGCCACCCCGCTCTCGAGCAGGTCGTACCCCCCGATTCCGATCATCTCGTCGCCGGCCGTGACGATGAACGAGACGTGTTCCTGCTGGTCGACCATGGTGAACCGAGCGACGTCGTCATCGGTCAGCCGCGGGTGCCCGCCGAAGAACCGTAGGTGCTTCGACTGGTGAGAACAGCGCTCGTAGAACGGGATCAGGAGATCGACGTCCTCGGGGTGTACGGGACGCACGCGTGCCGGAGCTCCGTCGGTGAGAAGGACATCGGCCTCCCAGTGAGCCGGATATCCCGAACTGGCCGCCATCGCGTGAACCTACGCCGGAATCCCACGCCGGAGGGTTCTTCGCCCGCGGTCGTTCGACGAGCGGTGGGCAGCGACGTGTCTTTCGTCCTCGTTCTCCCGCGCGCACCTCGTCTACGCTCGATCCCTCCCCGCCGGTGAGCAGCGCCGGTCGGTCGTGGGGCAGGAGCCGCCGATGAGCACAGCACGTCACCCGCGTGCGCACGGCAGCGAACCATCGAGCGGCAGACGCAGAGCGGCCATCGTGGCCGCGACTCTCGTCTGCGCCGTCGGCTCCCTGATGTTCATGTTCCAGCCGTACGGGGTCGGGGGGGTGGTCTACGGCACGTGCGCGGCCCTGCTCATCGTCGCGTTGACCGTGGGCCCGCTGCTGCGCGGCGTGCGCCCGTGGCGGGTCTGGTTGCCGCAGGTCGCGGCGGGATGCTGCTTTCTGATCTCCCTCCTCGTTCAGGGTGTGCAGTTCGGGCTCGGCCCGCTGCGCTTCTTCGACCTCTTCTACTGCGGCGGATACGGGTTTCTGGTGCTGTGGCTGGGGCTGCTCACCCTGTACGCCGGGCGGCGGCGTGGCTCGAGCACCATCCTCGACATGTCGGCAGTGACGGTCGGCGCGCTGCTCGCCCTCTGGTCGGTGGCGTTCGCCCCGGCGATGGCCGGTCAGCGTCCTCCGGTCGGCGTCATGCTCGTGGTCTATCCGGTCATCGACATCACCCTGTTGGCGTTGGCGCTCAACCTCGCGTTCCGGCTGCCGACCATCCTGCCGACGTTGCGCCTGTTGCTCGTCGCGCTCAGCGCGCAGCTCGTGCTCGACGTGGTGTACGCGGCGGTGCGCATCGTCGCTCCCGAGCACACGCTCCAGGTGCAGGCTCTCTACCTGTTCGTCTACCTCGGCTACGCCGTGACCGCCACGCACCCGTCGGTGCGAGAGCTCGCCCATCGACCGGGGCGTACGGAGGTGCCGCGCAGCGCGTGGCCGGGTGCGCTGACGATCTTCACCGTCTCCCCGGCCATCGTCGCGATCGTCGCACCGCGAGTCGGGGTCCTCGACGTCGTCGTCCGCGTCGCGCTGCTCATCGTGCTGCTCCTGCTCATCTTCGTGCGGCTCAGCCGCACGATGCGCGCCCTGTCCGGTGCCGAGCGACGTTCTCACCACCGCGCCCTGCACGACCGCCTCACCGGCCTGCTCAACCGCGCCGCGATGCTCGACACGATCACCGAGCGCCTGGCCCGTGACGCCGCGCGGGGCCGGTACACGGCAGTGCTCTTCATCGACTGCGACAACTTCAAACACGTCAACGACACGTGGGGGCATCGCGCCGGTGACGTGCTGCTCCAACACATCGCGGGTCGACTGCGCGACGTGGCCGGCCCCTCCGACGTGCTCGCTCGCCACGGCGGTGACGAGTTCGTCCTCATGGCCTCCGTCGAGCGCGCCGAAGAGGCACAGCGGATCGCCGACCGCATCCGGTACGCGTTCACCACGCCCGTGCGGATCATGGCCCGCCGCGAGCACATCATCACCGCGTCGATCGGCCTCGCCGTCGCCGCGCCGGACGATCAGCCGACCACCGAGGCCCTCCTCGGCCGGGCCGACATCGCGATGTACGAGGCGAAGATCCGCGGTCACGGCGGCTGGGTGTTCTTCGACGACGACCTCGCCGAACGCACCCGGCTGCGCGCCCGTGTCGGCGACCGCCTCCGGGGAGCCCTCGACGCCGGCCGCTTCGACCTCGTCCTCGCCCCCATCGTCGCCGGCCCGGGTCTCGACCGGATCGTCTGCTGGGAGGCCCAGCCGTACTGGCACGACCCGGAGCTCGGGGTGGTGGCGCGCGAGGTGTTCCTGCCGGTCGCCGAACAGTTGGGGCTCATCGACGAGCTCGGCGGGTTCGCCCTCCGGGAGGCGTGCCGGGCTCTCGTCCGCCTGCGCGCGGCGGACCCCGCCGCGGCGGTATCGCTCGACGTCTGCCCGGCGCAACTGCTGCATCCCGAGTTCGCCGGCGCCGTCGCGGCCGCCCTGGCCGAGGCCGGTCTTCCGCGCGACTGCCTGTGGTTCGAGATCACCGAGACCCTCCTCGTCGACCACCGGCCCGACGTGATCCGCCGGCTGCACGAGGTGCGTCGCGCCGGGGCCCGCATCGCCATCGACGACTTCGGCACCGGCCACGGCTCGCTCGCCACCCTGCTGCGTCTGCCGGTGGACTGCGTCAAGCTCGACCGGGTCTTCGTCGAGCGCCTCGACGAAGGCCCCACCGGCTGCGACCGGTTGCGGGCCGTCATCGATCTCGTGCGCGGCCTCGGAATCGACCTCGTCGTCGTCGAAGGGATCGACACCCGCGCCCGCGTCGATGCGCTGCCGGACGTGGGCTCCCCCCTCGCCCAGGGAGCATGGTTCGGGGCGCCGATGAGCGCCGACGCGGCCGTCGCCGTCCTCGAGGAGTCCGTTCGGGAGGCCGGCTCGTGGGTACGGTGAGGCCGTGCTCACCTTGCTCTCGCCGGCCAAGAGTCTCGACCTCGACTCGCCGCTGCCCACCCGCACCCACACCCAGCCGAGGCTGTTGCCCCAGGCGGAGCAGCTCGTCGACGTGATGCGCCGACAGAGCCCGGAGGATCTTCGCGACCTCATGGGCATCTCCGACGACCTCGCCCGCCTCAACGTCGAGCGGTACGCCGAGTTCACGACGCCCTTCACCCGCGCCAACGCGCGCCCGGCGATCTTCACGTTCGCGGGCGACGTCTACCAGGGCATCGACGCGGCCCGGCGCTTCGACACCCGCGACCTCACCGAGGCGCAGAAGACCCTGCGCATCCTCTCGGGGCTCTACGGCGTGCTCCGCCCCCTCGACCTCATCCAGCCCTACCGCCTGGAGATGGGCACCCGCCTCGCGACCGATCGCGGCCCGTCGCTCTACGCCTGGTGGGGAGACACGATCACCGAGCAGGTCGCGGACGACCTCGCGGCCTCACCCGGCCCTGCCGTCGTCGTCGACCTCGCCTCGGAGGAGTACTCCGGCGCCGTCGACTTCGCCGGCGTCGACGCGCGCGTCGTCACCCCGCGGTTCGAGGACCGGGGGCCCAAGGGCGACTGGAAGGTCATCTCGTTCGCCGCCAAGCGTGCCCGCGGACTCATGGCAGGGTGGATCGTCCAGCACCGGGTCCGCTCGGTGAGAGCCTTGCAGCAGTTCGACGAGGGCGGCTACCGCTACCGACCCGACCTCTCCCGCCCCGAGGGGGAGGACCCCCATGACCACCCCCGAGAACGGATCATCGCGCCCCGGCGGACCGGACATGAACGTGCTGGCCAACCTCGACGATCCGTACGAGACGTTGCGGTGGGCGAAGACGAGGTACGACCAGAAGGAGTACGCCAAGGCGGCGGAGATGCTCGCCCGCCTCGACGCCGAGCACCCGCGCAGCACCGAGGTGCGCGAGCTGCTCGCCCGCAGCTACTACCACTCGGCGCAGCTCGGCCGCGCGATCGCGACCGCCGAAGAGCTGCTCGAGGACGACCCGACCAACGCGTACGCGGCCGTCCTGCTCTCCCGTGCGCTCGAACGGTCCTCGCGTCACGACGAGGCGGCCCGCATGCGGCGACGGGCCGAGGCGCTCGGCGGGCAGTTCTGAGGGGACCCCGCGCGGCGATCGCATGAGCACGAGGCGGGACGGGTATCGGTCTTCCATGAGTGACCAGTACGGACCCTACGAGGGCGACCCTCGCGAGCAGCGCGGACGGCGCGGCGGCTTCACCGCCTTCCCCTTCCCCGGCTACTCCACCCGCACACGGCGTGGAACGCAGGTGACCGTCGGCGGCTGCTGCCTCCCGCTGCCGCTGGGATGCCTGACCACGTTCGTCTCCGTGTCGGGCTACGCCCTCTACCGCAGGATGCGCGCCCGGTCCTGATCGCCGGCTGCGGCCGATTCGTCCAGCAGGGCCTCGACGGTGGTCGGGCGGCCGAAGTACCACCCCTGGACGAGCGGGCACCCCAGGCGTCGGAGCGCCTCCGCCTGCTGTGCGGTCTCGACACCCTCCGCGACGACGTTCGCGATGCCCAGGCTGTCGACGAAGGCGAGCAGGGCGCCGACGTGGCGGGTCGCGTTCTCGTCGACGCCCACCCCCTCGACGAGCGACCTGTCGAGCTTGACGCAGTCCACCGGCAGACGCAGCAGGGTGGCGAGCGAGGCGTAGCCGGAACCGAAGTCGTCGATCGCCACGCACACCCCGGCCGCGCGCAGGTCGCCGATGACCTCCAGCACGGCGGGACTGCCGTCGACGAGCATCGTCTCGGTGAGCTCGAGCCACAGCCGATCCCTGGGGATGCCTGCCTCGGCCTGGGCCCGGAACACGGTCGTCGCGAAGTCCGGCCGCATCAACTGTGCCGGTGAGACGTTGACCGACATCGTCAGCGGCTCGTCCGGGTACACGGCGGAGAGTTCGGCGAGCTCCCGGCAGGCCCGTCGCAGAACGACCTCGCCCAACCGGCCGATGAGCCCGAGCTGCTCGGCCAGGGGGATGAAGACGTCAGGGGCGATGTCACCGAGCTCCGGGTCGTGCCACCGCGCGAGCGACTCCCACCCGATCATCGTGATGTGGTCGAGCCCGCCCTTGATCGGCTGGAGCTCCAGCGTGAACTCCTCGTCGCGGATCGCCGCCTCGAGTCGGTCTACCACCGCGGCGCGCAACCGGGCACGCTCGGCCAGTCGGGGCCCGAACTCGATGCACCGCCCTCGGCCGGTGGTCTTGGCCTCGTACATGGCGACGTCGGCCCGGCCGAGGAGTTCCTCGGTGGTCACGGTCTCGCCCGGCTCGGCCATGACGACCCCGATCGAGGGAGTGACGGCGTGCACGCGGTCGGGCAGGATGCGCAGCGGCGTGTCGAAGAAGCGTCGGATCCGTTCGGCGAGGGCCGCGGATCCCTCGCGGCCGGTCACCGGGGCGACGACGACGAACTCGTCCCCTCCGTGCCGCGCGAGCACGGCCCCCGGGCCGAGGTGCGCGGGCAGCAGGTCGGCGATCTGGCACAGCAGGGTGTTGCCGGCGTGATGACCCCACGTGTCGTTGACGCGTTTGAAGTCGTCGCAGTCGAGAAAGAGGACGGCCGTCGCCCGTTCCGCGGCCGCGTCCCGCCGCAGGCGGCGTTCCAGCATGTCGAGCAGAGCGGCGCGATTGATCAACCCCGTGAGGGCATCGTGGGTGGCCCGGTACCGGCTGTCGGCCTCGGCGCGGGTCAACGCGGACATCGTGCGGGTGAGCCGGGCGAACAGGAGAACGAGCAGACCGGTGACCAGCGCCGCACGCACCGCGGTGTCGAGGGTGTCGCGCACCGGGACGGCGGTGGCGAGGATCGCGGGAGAGATCGTGCAGAGGACCAGGGCCGTGGGCCGGCCCGGCCGATGTTCCGTCGCGGAGCGGGAGAACCCCGCGATCGTCGGCTGGACGACGGCGAGGGTGAGCCCGACGGTGGTGGCGAGGTAGGCGAGCAGGACCAACGGAAACGCCACCGCCGTCGAGCCGGCGACCTGGGTGAACGCCACCGACCACACCGCCAACCCCGCCCCGACCAGAACGGCCGCGGCGTCGAGGAGGGCGTTCGGGTGCTCGGCGAGGATGCGACGCGGACGCACCGGCGTCTCCTTCCTCGTCGGCGGCGGTCGCCGCCCGCCTCGCTCAGTCGACGAGGTCGGAGATCTGGGCGGCGACGGGAGTGCGAGCGTCGGCCGGCTCGCCGAGGAGGAACCCCTGGGCCCACTCGAAGCCGAGCTCACGGACGAGTTCGAGCTGCTCGCGCGTCTCCACTCCCGCGGCGACGACGGGCAGACCCACGTCCTGGACCGCCCCGGCGATGTCGGCGAGCGCCTGCCGGTCTCCGGTGGAGACGAGGCGGGGGTGCAGCTTGATGATGTCGACGGGCATCGCCGCGGCCGAGGGCAGGAGGTCGAGGTCGTCGGCGGTGAAACCGTCGAGGCAGAACGCGATCTCGACGCACTGCAGGGCCGTCAGCCGGGCCCGCTCGCCGTCGTCGGCCGAGTGCAGACGCCGGAACAGCGCCGCGGAGAGGTCGACGAGCAGGCGGTCGCCGGGCACGTGATGCCGGGCCAAGGACCGCCTGACGTCCTTGACGAACCGCGGGTGCGCGATGAGATCCCACGAGAGGTTGACCGAGACGATGAGCTGCCGGTGGTCGCTCGTCTTCGCCAGCTCCACCTTGTGCGCGAGCGCGTCGTCGAGGACCCGCAGGTCGAGCTCGCGCATGCCGTCGTCCCCGGGCGAGGGTGCGGAGAAGCCGGGCGGAGCGGCGACGTCCCCCTCGTCGCCGGTACGCACGCGTGCCAGCGCCTCGAGGCCCTGAAGCCGCCCCGTGCGCAGGTTGTAGAAGGGCTGGTAATAGGTCACCAGCGTGTCGGGCGCAGCCCCGTCCGCCGCATCACCCGTCGAGTGCGACGTCGCTTCGCCCGGCATGTGAATGGTCACCGCGTCCTCCTTTCGCTCTTGAGGTACTTCGACCGGCGCGCGGCATTGCTGAGGGCTCGCCGCGGGGTGCGCCGTCGGTTCGACACACCACCAGTGTGAACCGGCCGATCGATCTCGGCCATGTATGACACCTGTTGGAATCAGGCCGTTACGGCAGCGAGATGGTCGCTCACCGGCGCGGGCCGGCCGAAGAGCCAGCCCTGCGCCAGTGGACAGCCGACGAGGTCGAGGACTGCGGCCTGCTCGGGCTCCTCGACGCCCTCGGCGACGAGCCGCTCGATCCCGAGGCTGCGCACGAGCGCGACGACCGCCGTGAGCCGCCGCTTCGCGTGAACATCGGTCGCGATGTGCTGCACGAGCGAGCGATCGAGCTTGACGCAGTCGACCGGCAGGCGCAGCAGTGTCGTGAGGGCGGCATACCCCGTGCCGAAGTCGTCGAGCGACAGGGTGATGCCGGCGGCGCGCAGCGCGTGCCAGGTGTCCCGGACGTTCTCGCCGCCGTCGAGCAGGATCGTCTCGGTGACCTCGAGCCCGACCGCGGCGGGCGGAAGTCCGTACTCGGCGGCGACGCGCGGCACGAGGTCGGCGAACCCTGGCGTGGCGAGCTGGGTGGGTGAGACGTTGACGAACACGGTGCGCGCCTCGCCGGCTCCGGCCTCGCGCAGACGGGCGAGGTCGCGGCACGCGAGATGCAGGACGAGCTCCCCGAGCTCGCCGACGACGCCGAGCTGCTCGGCGAGGGGGATGAAGACGTCGGGTGGGACGGGCCCGAGTTCCGGATCGGTCCACCGGGCCAACGCCTCCCACCCCACGAGCTCGGTGTACCCCGGGCCGCCCATGACCGGTTGCAGTGCCACGGTGAACGCCTCGCTGCGGATCGCCTGCTCGAGCCGCGCCCCCACCGACGTCCGCAGACGGGAGCGTCGCCCCAGCTCGTCGTCGAAGAGGACGACGAGACCGCGCCCGCGCCGCTTGGCCTCGTGCCTCGCCGTGTCGGCCTGCAGGAGCAGGTCCCCGGTCGCCACTCCCGCCACCTCCCCGTCCGGGTCGTCGGCGGGTGTGGCAGCGGGCGCGACGGCGATACCGATCGACATCGTGACGACGTGGCTCCGGTCGCCGCGGATCCGCAACGGCTCCTCGAACAGGGCCGTCAGGCGCCGGGCGACGTCCTCGGCGTCCTCCGGCCCGCTCACGGTGGTGGTGACGACGAACTCGTCGGCCCCGTGGCGGGCGACGAACGCGCCCGATCCGAGGGCCGAGATGAGTCGCCGCCCGATGTCGTGGAGCACCCTGTCTCCGGCGCGGTGTCCCCAGGTGTCGTTGACGTACTTGAAGTCGTCGCAGTCGAGGAAGAACACCGCGCGCCGGCCGTCGGAGGGGGCACGCCGCAGCGACTGCAGGAGCGCGATGCGATTGGGCAACCCGGTGAGATCGTCGTGGGTCGCGCGGTGACGGCTGCCGGCCTCCGCGTCCGACAGCGCCCCGAGCGCGCCCGTGAGCCGTACGTAGACGACGACGAGCAGCGCGGTGACGAGGACTCCCTGGACCGCGGCGTCGAGCGGCGAGACCACCGGGACTGCGGCCGCGAGCACCGCCGGCGAGATCGTGAACACGATGTGCGCGGCGGGACGCGAGCGGGACGGCCGCCGCACCCGCAACGCTGCGGCGGAGGCGAGCTCGACGACACGCGGGTGGGCGGCCCCCACGGCGAGCGCGAAGTGTCCGAACAACATCGCGATGTCGAGCGCGACGTACGTGCGTCCCGGGGCGGCGCTGTGGAGCAGGGCGAGGGCGGTGTCGACGACCCCCAGCGCGACCATGCCGCCGAGGAACCAGGCGAGAGGGGGGAACGTGAGCCCGACCCGGAGGGCGAGGTGGGCCGCGAGCGTGATGACGACGACGTCGAACAGCGGTGAGAGCACATACCCCAGGGCGTCCAGCAGGTGGTCCCGGCCGAGGATCGGCGCGAGGGCGAGGCCCCACATGACGAGACAGGCGCCGGCGGCGGTGGCCGCGGTGTCGAGGACCGCGCCTTCGTAGAGACGATGCCGTCGAGGGCGGCACAGGAGGAGAAGCCAGATCGCGAACGACGAGTAGGCGAGGACGAGGAGGACGCCGTAGACCGAGATCGGGCTCATCTCGTAGGCGCTCGCCAGCATCGCGCCGCAGAGGAACACCCCGCCGAGGCATTCGAAGAGCCAGATCCGCAGCGGGCGTGCTCCGCGCAGCAGCGGGCCGGCGGCGACGACCGCGACGATGACGAGGGTCATGACGCCGCGGGCGGTGCCACCCCATCCGGTCGGGTCGACGGCGTAGACGACGGAGGCGGTGGCGACGAGCGCGAGCCCTGTCGCGAACCACACCCGGTCCCGCGTGCTCGTCCTCATGACACCGGCCTGCCGTCACGCCCGGTCGCCGCGAGGACGGCGGCCGCGAGGTGCGAACCGAGCCCGCCCGCGGCGGTGGCGTACCGCGGCCCCTCGACGAGAGGGAAGCCGAGGCGACGCAACACCGCCTCCTGCTCGGCGGTGCGCACGCCGCACGCGACGACCCGTTCGATACCGAGGCTGCGTACGAGGTCGAGGACGGCCCCGAGCTGACGCGGCGCGCCCTCGTCGGCACCGATGCGTTCCACGAGCGTGGGGTCGAGGAGCACGCAGTCGAAGGGGATGCGCACGAGGGTCTCCAGGGCGGCGTATCCGGTGCCGAAGCCCTCGACTCCCGCGCCGACACCCAGGGCACGCAACGCCTCGAGCGTCTCGCTGACGATCGGCCCAGGGTCGAACAGGGTCGCCTCGCTCACACCGATGTGCAGCATCCCCGGCGCCAGACCGGTCACGCCGAGGATTCGTCGCACGTCCTCGACGTAGTCGGTGCGCCGCAGCACCTCACGACGCGTCGTCACGAAGAGCCCGGGCGAGGGATCGCTCTGGCGGACGATCGCGAACTTCTGGCACGCCCGATGCAGCAGGAACCGGCCCAGTTCGTCCATGAGGCCGAGCCGCTCGGCGAGGGGAAGGAACACCTCCGGCGACACGACGCCGAGAGCGGGGTCGTGCCACCGCGGAATCGCCCGCCAGCCGACCACGCGGGCGTAACCGGCGCCCCCGCGCACGGGGACGAGCTCGACGTCGAAGCAGTCGTCGCGCAGGGCGGGACCGATGCGGTCGCCGACCGATGCCCGAAGCGCCGCCTCCTCGGCGAGGTCGTCGTCGAAGACGACGATCCGACCGTGGCCGGCGCGTTTGGCCTCGTACATCGCGATGTCGGCCCGCCCGACGAGATCCTCGGGGTCGAGACCGTCGTCACCGTGGGCCACGGCGACACCGATCGAGGGGCTGACGACGTGCGTCGTTCCCGGCCCGAGGCGCAGACCGCCCGCGAAGAAGCGCTGGATCTCCTCGGCCGCCTCCCGCGCCTCGTGCCGGTCGGCCACCCTGCGCAGGACGACGAACTCGTCGCCGCCGTGTCGGGCGAGCACGTCCCGTTCGCGTAAGTGCCTCGGGAGACGCCGGGCGAGGTCGACGAGCAGTCTGTCTCCGACCTGGTGTCCCCACGTGTCGTTGACGTGCTTGAAGTCGTCGCAGTCGATGAACAGCACCGCGGTCGAGCGTCCTCGCAGTCGGCCGACGGCCATCAGGTGCTCGAGCTCGGTGAACATGGCGCTGCGGGTGAACAACCCGGTGAGCGGGTCGTGGGTGGCGAGTTCGCGGCTGTCGGCCTCGGCGGCGAACACGGCGCGCATGGTGAGCGTGAGGTGGACGAACAGCAACGCCATGAGTGCCGCGACGAGCGTCGTGCGCACCACCGTGTCGAGCGCCCCCTGGGTGGGCGCGATCGTCGCGAGGATCGCGGGCGACACCCAGAACACCACGCGGGCCGTGGGCCGCGTGGGGCGATCGTCGACGCGCGACCCCGCCTGGGAGAGCAGCACGACCGAGGGATGCGTGGCGGCCACGGCCAGACCGAAGTACACGAGCACGAACACGAGCGCCAAGGAGTCGGCGCGTTCGGTCTCGCCACGCAGATGGATCGCGACGTTGACGACGTCGAGCAGCAACTGCCCTGCCACCGTGACGACGAGGATCCGCAGTGCGGTCGGTGCGCGCCGGGTGCGCATCCCCAGATGGACGAGCAACGCGAGGAGCGCCACGTCGATGCTCGGGTAGAGCATGATGACGAACCCGCGGGTCGTCGAGGGGCGGCCGGCGAGCAGGAACGGCAGAGCGATCCACACGACGAGGAACGTGCTGATCGACGCCGCGGCCAGGTCGAGGAACGTGTACGTCGCCTTGTCCCGAGCGGCCTCTGCCGACAGCAGGATCAACCACAGCACGAGCAGGCCGATGCCGACGACGAAGAGGCCGTCGGAGAGCTTGACCGCGCCGAGCCGGAACTGCCCGGCGGCGGTGGCCGTGACGAGCGAGACGAAGAGCGCGAGACACCCGAACACCTGCGGCATCCAGAGCCGAAGCGGACGTGCGCCGCGCAGCAGCGGCCCCACCGTGGCCGCGAGCAGACACGATGCGCCGAGGACGAGACAGACGATCCGCGCGACCGAGCCGCGGTCGAGGACCGCCATCGCCACGCTCGCCACGACGGCCAGACCGGCCAGGCCCGTGAGCGCTCGACGGGTGGAACCGGGAGGCATCCGCGCTCCCTTCTCGGTTCGACGCGTCGGGATGGCGACCGGCGGCGACGGATCTCATCTACATTCGTCAATCCGCCGTCACTCCTGAGGAATCGGGAAGGAGCAAGGGATGAGGCGAGTCGGTCGCGGTGAGCATGCGGTGCTGTGTCTGCACGGCTGGTTCGGCAGCGCACACGGCTGGGGGTACCTGCCCGAGGTCGTCGACACCGAGGCGTTCACCTACCTCTTTCCGGAGATGCGCGGCTACGGCGCGCGGCGCGCGCTCGCCGGCGACTTCACGATGTGGGAGTACGCCACCGACGCCCTCGCCGCGGCCGACGAGGCGGGGCTCGAACGCTTCTCCGTGCTCGGACACTCGATGGGTGGCAAGGCCGCGACGGTGGTGGCCGCGCAGGCACCGGAACGGGTGCGTGCACTTGTCGGAGTGAGTGCCGTGTGGCCGGGTGCCACGCCGATGCCACCCCCGCAACAGGAGCTGTTCCACGGCGCCGCGACCGACCCCGGCAAGCGGTACGGCATCATCGACGCCACGACCGGCAATCGCCTCTCTCCGCACTGGATCCGAGCGATGGTCGAGGACTCGCTCGCACGCTCGACCGCCCAGGCCGTCGCGGGCGCGATGCGGTCGTGGACCGGCGACGACCTCCTCGAACGGATCGGCACGATCGAGGTGCCCACGCTCCTCGTCTGCGGTGGCGACGATCCCGGGCTCTCGGCGGAGCAGGCCCGCCGGACGTGGCCGGCGATCGCGCCCAAGGTGCGGGTCGTCGAGATCCCCGGGGTGGGCCATTACGCCGCCCACGAGGCACCACTCGCCCTCGTCAGCGAGGTGGAGTCCTTCCTTCTGGCGCACTGAGACCTTCGGTGGGGCGTCCAGTGCGGTTCCATGGGCTCATGGCGATCGAGAACTGGTTCCTCACCACGGAGCAGCGCGACAACCCCTGGACCCGCATCGACCTGCGGCACGGCAACGTCGCCTGGACCAGCGGGAACGACGCACGGCTGCACGTGCACGGTGTGGACTACTTCGCCCGTCTGCGCGAGCTCATCGAGGAGCAGCGCCCCGGCGATCTGTTGCTGTTCACCGACTGGCGGGGGGACCCGGACGAGTGGACGGGCGACGACGGGCTGACGATGGCCGACCTCTTCGCCGGCGCGGCACGGCGCGGGGTGCTCGTCAAAGGCCTGTTCTGGCGTTCGCACCTCGACACGATCAAGTACTCCGAGGAGCAGAACCGGTCGATGGCCGACGCCATCCGCCGCGCCGGGGGCGAGGTGCTGCTCGACATGCGGGTACTGCCCTTCGGCTCCCACCACCAGAAGCTCGTCGTCCTGCGTCACCCGGGGCGTCCGGAGCGTGACGTCGCGTTCGCCGGGGGCATCGACCTGTGCCACACCCGTCGCGACGATCGCGAGCACCTCGGCGACCCGCAGCCGGTGCAGATGGGGGCCGTGTGGGGGCGAAGACCCGCCTGGCACGACGCGATGATCGAGGTGCGGGGCCCGGCGGTCGGTGACATCGAGGCGACGTTCCGTGAACGGTGGGACGACCCGACACCCCTGGCGCTCGACCCGATCTCCCGTGCCGAGGCGCTGCTGCACCGCGACGATCCACGCGCCGACCCGCTGCCGCCGCAGATGCCCGACCCCGCCCCGTGCGGTGACATGCACGTTCAGATCCTGCGCACCTACCCGACGAAGATCCCGCGCTTTCCGTTCGCCCCGCGCGGCGAACGCAGCGTCGCGCGCGGCTACGGCAAAGCGGTACCCCACGGCCGCCGCCTCGTCTACATCGAGGATCAGTACTTCTGGAGCGGCGAGGTCACCTCGTGCTTCGCCGAGGCGCTCGCGGCCAACCCGGAGCTGCGCATGATCGTCGTGCTCTCGACGTACACGACCGCCGACACGCGCATGGCGAACGCGAGCGCGATGCCCGCCCGCAACCAGGCCCTGCGGGACCTCTATCGCGCAGGTGGCGACAGGGTGGGCGTCTACGGCGTCGAGAACCGCGCCGGCACCCCCGTGTACGTGCATTCCAAGGTGTGCGTCGTCGACGACGTCTGGATGACCGTCGGCTCCGACAACGTCAACCGTCGCTCGTGGACCTACGACTCCGAGCTCACGTGCGCCGTGCTCGACGAGACCCGTGACGAGCGCGAGCCCCGCCTCCTCGCCCCCGACCGCGAGGCGCGCCGGTTCCCCCGCGACGTGCGCCTCACGTTGGCGCGTGAGCATCTCGACCGGGCCGACGGCGACGACGCCGACCTGCTCGACCCTGTCTCGGCGTTCGAGGCGTTCCGCAGGTCGGCGCAGGGCCTCGAACGCTGGCACGAGGGCGGCCGTGTCGGACCCCGCCCGCCCGGCAGCCTGCGCCCCTACGTCATGACGACGATTCCGCCGGTGGACGCCGCCGTGGGGCGGGTCGTCTACGACTACGCCGACGACCCGGACGGTCGGCCCCGCGCCCTCCGCGGCACGTCGGAGTTCTGAGGGCTCGGTCGGGCCCGACCCTCACCGCCCTCACCGCACGACGAGAGCCACGGCGACGACGAGGGGCAGCGAGATCAGTGAGGCGATCGTCGTCACGGTCGTCATCGTCTTGAGCGCCCCTTGGGTGGTGAGGCCGAGGAGGGCCTTGAACATCCAGAAAAAGTTGCTGTTGACCTGAAGCGCGAACAGCGACCCCGAGGCGATGGCGAGCCCGATGGCGATGGGCGCGACGCCGATGGAGTCGACGATCGGCGCGATGATGCCGGCGGCCGTGATCGCCGCGACCGACACCGAGCCGATCGCGAGGTGCAGCAGAGCGGCGATGAACCACGCGAGCAGCACGCTGAGGACGACGGGAGCACCGGCGTCGGCACTGAACAGTCCGCCGAGGATCTCGGCGAGCCCGGTGGCCTTGATGACGGCGCCCAGCGATCCGCCGATGCCCGTGACCAGCAGGATCTCACCAGTCGTGTGCAGCCCGGTCGAGAACGCGTCGTTCGTCCCCTCGGTGCCCACGGCTCGTCGAGCGAGGACGAACGCGATGAGCAGACCGATGAACAGCGCGACGTTGGCGTCGCCGAAGAAGTCGACGACCTCGTTCTCCACGCCTGCGAGGCCGGCGAAGGCGCCGGAGGCGATGAGGACGAGCGGCACGAGGATCGGCAGCAACGCGACACCGAGCGGCGGGAGACGGCGGGCGGGTGCCGGGTACTCCTCGGCCTCGTCGGCGACGGCGTCGGCGGACTCGTCGATCGCCTCCTCGTCCGCGGCGGCCTTCCACCACCCCAGCTTGAGCATGCGGCTGAACAGGAACGTCGTCAGCACGGCCGTGAGTGGGCCGAGGACGATACCGAACAGCAGGTAGGTGCCGAGCGGGATGTGGAGCAACCCGGCGATCGAGACGGCCGACAGCCCGGGCACGACGAACACGTAACCGCAGAAGATGCCGGTACCGAGCGCGCCCGCCATGAGCGCGAGGCCGTGGCGCCCCACGTGCGGAGCGCTCTGCCGCGCCACCGGCGCACCGAGCACGACCTGCACGTCGACGTAGATCGACGGAAAGATCGTCGACAGGGCCACGGCGAGCGCGTACGGAATCCTCTTGGGCCCCACGGCCCGCAGGAGCACCCCCACGAGCCGACCGAACGTCTGCGTCGTGTGCAGCAGCGCCCCGATGAGCACGCCGAATCCGATGAGCAGGCCGATCTTGGCCATGATGTCGCCGAAGCCGCCCGTGATCGCCTCGACCGTCTTCTCGAACCCCACACCGCTCGCCAGACCCAGATAGAGGCAACCGATGACGAGGCTGATGATCGGGTCGACCCTGGCCTTGATGATGAGCAGGACGATCGCGACGATCGCGACGGCGGTGTGGAGCGCAACCATGGGCAGGTGTCCTTCGGGTGAGCAGAACGGGATTCGTGCGTGAGACCCCACTGTGCACCCTCATCCGGCCTCAGAAGGTCGTGAAGATGCAGGTTCTCGAACGCGGCCACCGCCACCGACGACCCGACGTGTGGGCATTCAGACTGGACTCAAGACGATCGGTCATCATCGGGCGTTCCGCCGCGCCGTCCTGTCGACGGTCTCGGCCCCCCATCACGTGATCGGAGTTCCTGGGTGAACTGGTTCCACGCCGTGCTGCTCGGCATCGTCGAGGGCATCACCGAGTTCCTCCCGGTGTCGAGCACCGGGCACCTCAACGTCGTCGAGAAGCTGCTCGGCTACCAGATCGACAGCGTGGGGATGACGGCCTTCACGGCGGTCATCCAGGTCGGCGCGATCTTCGCCGCCATCATCTACTTCTGGCGCGACATCGTGCGCATCGCCGCGGCGTGGTTCGCGGGGGTCGCCGACAAGGCCAGGCGCGACGACGCCGATTACCGCCTCGGTTGGGGCATCATCCTCGGCTCGATCCCGGTCGCCGTCGTCGGCCTGCTGTTCAAGGACGCGATCGAGGGCCCGCTGCGCAGCCTGTGGGTCATCGCCGGCGCCCTCATCGTGTGGTCGGCGGTGATGTGGATCGCCGACCACACCACCGGCAACGAAAGCGGGATGACCGACGTCACGGTCAAGGACGCGCTGATCATCGGCTGCTTCCAGGCCCTCTCGCCGCTGTTCCCCGGCATCTCCCGCTCGGGGGCTACGATCTCGGCCGGTCTCTTCCGCGGCTTCGACCGGGTCACCGCGACCCGGCTCAGCTTCTTCATGGGCATCCCCGCGCTCGTCGCAGCGGGCGCGCTCGAGGCCGTCAGCGCCTCGTCGGACATCTCCACCACGGTGGGCTGGGGGCCGACGGCGGTCGCGACGGCCGTGTCGTTCGTCGTCGCCTACGCATCGATCGCGTGGCTGCTGAGGTTCGTCTCGAAGAACACGTTCACGAGCTTCATCGTCTACCGGGTCGTGCTCGGCGTCGTGCTGGTCGGCCTCGTGCTCGGAGGCGTCGTCACCGCCTGACCGGGTGAGCCGCAGGCGTATCGCTCCAGGTTGCGGCGCGAGGTCTCGACGATCGCCTCGACGAGCGCGGGTGGGTGCGTGACCTCCGCCAGGTGCGCGAGCCCGGTGAGCAGCCCGGCCGTCGGCGCGAGTCGCTCGACGAGCGCGGTGATCTCGACGAGGTCGTCGGCGGGGCGCTCGTCGATCACGCGCCCCGCGAGCGACACGACGCGACGCACGATCGGCAGCGAGGCCTCGTCGGTGCGCAGGCGGATCTCGATGCCGTCGCGGCCGGCGTAGTCGGTGCGCGCCCGCTCCCATGCGTCCGCGAGCGAGCCGGAGGGGACGAAGCGTCGACCGGTCGTCGTGATCGCACCGATCCGGTCGGCGCGGTAGGTGCGGCGTGCACCGGAATCGTCGCGCTCGGCGACGACGTACCACGTGCGCCCGGCGAGGACGACGCCGAACGGACGCACCCGGCGCGTCCGCTCCGCCTCGCACGGGGCGCGATAGCCGATCTCGACGATCTCGCGACGGGCCGCCGCGGCAGCGAGGGGAGCGACCGCGGCAGGGGTCTCGGCCGGCGTGGCCCATCCCTCGGGGACGACGAGCAGGCACCGGGTGACCTCGTCCACACCCCGAGCGGCCTCGTCACTGAGGACGGCCTCGAGCTTGCGTCTGGCCGACCGGAACTCCGTCCCACGACCCACCGCGTCCGCCGCGATCTCACCACCCGGCAGGAACAGCGCCTCGGACTCGGCGGTCGTGAGACCTGCGGTCTCGGGGCGGTAACCGGGCAGGATCGAGTACCCGCCGCCGCGACCGTGCGCCGCATACACCGGCACGCCGGAGAGGGAGAGGGCGTCGAGGTCGCGCAGCACCGTGCGGCGTGAGACGCCGAGCCGCTCCGCGAGCGTGGCAGCCGTGAGGCGCTCGTGACGCCGCAGGAGGGCGACGAGATCGAGGAGACGATCGGCCCGCATGCGACGAGTCTGCGCGAAAAGGGTGACACAGGGTGTCACTCGTGGGTTCTTAGCGTGCAGTCGTCGCCGGAGTTCCGGCGCTTCGACTCGATCGACGAGGAGACCTTGCCATGACCGAGACGACACACGCACCGGACCTGCGCTCGCAACTCTTCGCCGCGCAGGAGTGGTACGCGAGCCTGGTCGAGGGCGTCGACGACGCGCGGCTGGGCGCGGCCACGGGATGCGCTGAGTTCGACGTGCGCGCGCTCCAGACGCACATGACCACCGTGTTCGACAAGATCGTCGGCCTCGCCACCGACAAGCGGGATCCGTACGCCGCCGAAGGCGGCATGACCGACGATGACGCCGAGCAGATGCGCGAGCGGCTCGCCGGCGAACGCATCGACGGGGTCGCGCCCACCGAACGGGCGGCCTGGCTGCGCGGCCGGATCGACGAGGCGCGGGACGCATGGACCGACGAGGTCCTCGACGAGCCGATCCAGGTCGGGTGGGGCCCGGTCATGCCGGGGCGGGTCGTCCGGCCATCTATCTCATGGAGGTCCTCGCCCACGGCTGGGACCTGACGGTCGGGACGGGCCAGTCCGGCGAGGCGCCGGCCGAGGTCGCCGAGGCCGGCCTCCGAGCCGCGCAGGCGGGACTGCCCGCGCAACCGCGTGGGATGGAGCACGGGATGCCGTTCGACCCGGTCGTCGAACCGGCCGCCGACGCCGGCCCCACCGAGCGGCTGGCCAACTGGACCGGCCGCGTGACCCGCTGATGAGCACCACGTACTGAAAGGAGCACGCCCATGACTCTCAATCTCACCGCTCTGCTCGCCGACCAGCTCGACTGGCACTGGAACTCCCAGCTTCGCCCGCGCCTCGACGGGCTCACCGACGAGGAGTACTTCTGGGAGCCGGTCGACGGCTGCTGGAACGTGCGCCCCCGCGGCACGAGCACCGCCGCCATGCAGGGCGGCAGCGGCGCGTTCACCATCGACTTCGAGTTTCCTGAGCCGGTACCCGCTCCGGTGTCGACGATCGCGTGGCGGCTCGGGCACGTCATCGTCGGATGCCTGGGTGCGCGCGTCGCGTCGCACTTCGGGGGTCTGCCGCCCGACGACCCGCCCTACGACTACATGGCGTTCGAGTACGCCGGTGACGCAGCGACGGCCCTCGCTCAACTCGACGAGGTCTACGCCCGGTGGCGGGACGGGGTGAGGAGCCTCGGCGCCGAGGCGCTCGAGAAGCCGGCCGGGGAGGCCGAGGGCCCGTGGGCCGAGCGGTCGATGGCCGAACTCGTGCTGCACATCAACCGCGAGGTGATCCACCACGGCGCCGAGATCGCCCTGCTACGAGACCTGTTCGCGCATCGGCAGCGCTGAGCTGTTCAGCGCTTGGTCACGTACATCTGCACGAGGACGACGTGGGCGCGGCCGTTGCGATCCTTGAACGAGCCGACACCGACCTCACGCCACCGGGAGTTCACGTGCACAGTGCCCGCGGCGTAGTTCGACGCGACCCACTGCGCCGGGGTGCGCCGATTCGACTCCCACACCGCGTCGGCGTGGATCTTGTTCGCCGCCGACGTGCAACGCATGAGACGCGTCGTGTCCGCCGACGTCCAATCGGTCGTCCGAGCCGCGCGGGCGTTCGTGCCCACCCGTTGCGCCATCGCGACCGCGACGCCGTTGAGGCACGCGTTCCCACGCATCGGGCGGATCCTCTTCTTCGCCCTCGCCTGTTGAGCGCCGGCGAGTACCTGCTTCTCCCAGGCAGTCAGGCGCGTGGCCTTCGCCACGGTCTTCTTGACAGGAGGGTTCTTGGGTGTCGCCTTCTTGGCGGGCTTCTTCGTCACCGGCTTCTTCGTCACCGGCTTCTTGGTCGCCGGCTTCGGGATCGGCTTCCTCGCGGTCTGCACCGCCCGGGTGGTGCTCCCGGCGGCGGACGTCAGCGAGGCGTCGTCCATCGTGCTCTCGTGTCCCTGACCCATCGACCCCATGGCGACGACGGTGGCGAGCGTGACGGCCGCGGCGGCGGCTGCACCCTTGGCGGCGAACCCCATGCGTTGTCTCCTCCCGGCGGGCACCGATCCCATCGACGCCCGAATCGGGTAGTTGAGCGGACGTAGGCTGCCGGCATGTTCGAGCGCTTTGAGTCCTTCGCGGTCGAGATCCCCGCGGATCCCGACGGTGTGCGCCTCGCCGGTCGTCGCAGTCGTCCCGAAGGTCGGCCGCCCTTGCTGCTCCTGCACGGCCATCCCGAGACGCACCTCATCTGGCACCGGGTCGCCGACAGGCTCGCGGAGGAGTTCGACGTCGTCGCCTGCGACCTGCGCGGATACGGGTCGTCGTCCCGGCCTGGGGGAGGGAGTGACCACGCCGCCTACGCCAAGCGGACGATGGCGCGCGACGTGCTCGCGGTGATGCGGCACTTCGGTCACGAGCGGTTCGCGGTCGCCGCACACGACCGCGGCGCACGGGTCGCGGCCCGGCTCACGCTCGACGAGCCGGGGGCCGTCTCGGCCGCCGTGTTCCTCGACATCGCACCGACCCTCGCGATGTACGAGCGCACCGACCGGGCGTTCGCCCACGCCTACTGGCACTGGTTCTTCCTCACCACTCCCGCGCCGATGGCCGAACGGCTCATCGCCGGGGATCCCCGGGCCTACGTCGAGGCGGTGCTCAGCGGACGCCACGCGGGCCTCGAACCATTCCCACCCGAGGTGCTCGACGCCTACGTCGACGCCCTGACCGGCCCGAACGCGGCTCACGGCATGTGCGAGGACTACCGCGCCGCCGCGACGATCGACCTGGAACACGACCGTGCCGACCTGGCCGCCGGTCACCGCACCGACGTGCCGTTGCGGGTCCTTTGGGGTCGGCACGGCATCATCGGCCGCTTCTACGACCCCGTTGCCGAGTGGTCGCGGTACGCCACGAATGTCACCGGCCGCAACATCGACTGCGGTCACTACCTGCCCGAGGAGGCCCCGGCCGAGGTGCTCGCCGAGATCCGGGAGCACCTCGCGTCGCACTAGGACGAGCCCGGCCGGATCCCGCTGCCGCGCAGAACGCGGTGGACGATCGCGAACGCCCTCGCGGGGTCGAGTTCGAACTCCGACTCGCGCAGCCGGTGGACGGTCCATCCGTCGTCTTCGAGCACGCGCTGGTGCAGCAGGCTCGCCTCGTAGTCGGCCGGGCCGTTCCACGTATCGGGCTCGCCGACGATCGCGAGGGGGCGGGCCGCGTGATCCTGCCCGGGCGCAGGGTTCACGACGAGGCCCACGCGGCGACCTCGCACCACGGAGTCCTCGGCGACCGCATAGCCGTGGGCGGCGAGCACGTCGCGGATCCGCCGGACGAAGCCGGGCGCGTCGGTGAGGGCGGTGCTCGGGGAGTCTTCGGGAGCGGCGTCGGTGAGGTCGACGTCGACGCCGGCGCGGCGAACGGCGTCGGTGAACAGCGACGGCGACGCGTCACGCCACGTGTCGCGGTGGGGGTCGTCGCGCAGGTACCGGTCGGCGAGCAGGCCGATACGCGCCCGCACGTCGGGGTCGACCTCGTGGCCGACAGTGTGATGGCCGTCGCCGACGAGGACGATCCGCGACGCGAGAAGGCGCAGGTGGGTCGCCTCGAGACCGACCCCCGAAGCGTCGTCGACGATGACGACGTCGAACCTGTCGCGGGTGACGTCGACCTGGTCGACGAGTCGTGTGGCGGGCACGAGCCACCCGGGCACGGCGTCCCGACAGCGTCGGGAGATGCGGGCGAGCTCGTCGCGATGCCGGAGGGTTGCACCGCCGTTCGACGCCCGCCGACGCAGGTGCGAACGCAGCATGAGATCGATGCGGGTCGTCGTCGCCAACCGGCCGGGCGTGGCGGCATGCGTCCACGCCGATGCGATGAGCACCGTGCGCGCGTGCCGGCGGATCTCCGTGTCGATGCGTGCGAGCTCGGCGGCGAAGGCATCGGGATCCTCGGCTCGGTGGTCCGCCAGCCATGCGTCGGTGCGACACCAACGCCACGCGTCGTCGAAGGAGGGGAGCCGCGAGTCCCAGACGGGATCGTCGGGCTCCTCGCGCAGTGCCGCGGCGAGGCGCGGCAGGTGGGCCTCGACCCGAGCCGTGAGCCTGGCCGCCTCCGCGAGCCGTTCTGCCGCATCGTCGAGTGCGTCGAGCCGCGCCCACGCGTCGGCGTACGCCCTCGTGTCGAGTGTGGCGGCCGCGTCGTGGAGCCGTCGCGCTGCGTCACAGATCTCCGAGCGCTCGTCCTCGCGCCCGAGGCGGATCGCGAGATCGGTCAACGGTCGCGCGGCCCGCGCCGTCGCCGCGTGCGCGTCTGCCGCCGCGACCCGGGTCGCGAGGGCGTCGATGGCCTCGTCGTCCGTCCAGTCGGGAGGCATGAGACCGAGATCGGTGAGCAGCTCGGTTGCCGTGGCGACGTGGCGCCGGAGCTCGACGACACGGCGGAAGTGCTCGAGGTGCGTCGTGTGCCACGCGAGCCGGGCTCGGGGTGAGGAGTCGTCGGGGATCACCGTGCCGTCGGGCCAGAGTCGGTCGAGGTCGTCGATCGCGTCCTCGGCCTCGAGATGCCGCAGAAGGGCGTCGAGGTCGTCGAGGTTCGTCGGCGGGTGCCCGTCCACCCGGATGTATCGGAACAACGGCGTCGCCGCCTGCACGGCGTCACCCCGATCGACACCGGCGACGGGGATGCCACGAGCGTCGACCATGAGCGCGGCTCCGCTGCGCAGATGCTCACGCAGGTAACGGGCCCGCGCCGCGGTCTCCTCGACGTCACCGAGAACGGAGATCTCGTGTCCGACCGCGTCGACCAGGGCCGTCGCCGACTCGAGCATCGCGCCGAGCACGTCCGCGGCCTCGTGCCACGCACCGGGTCGCGGGGAGCGCAGATCACGCACCGCGCCGGCGATCCACTCCCCGGGAAACGCGGCGGCTGCCCGCACCTCGGAGACGAGGGTGTCGAGTGCCGTGCGCAACGCCGAGCGTCGGACCGGGTCGGCCGTGAGCAGGGTCTGGAAGACGGGGTCGTCGGGGTCCACGGGGTCGCCGGTGTAGGCGGAGGATGACTCGGCGGCGGTCTCGAACTCACCGACGAGGCGCGTGAACTGCGGCGGAGTCGGCAGATCGGTGCGGTCGGGCCGGTGCCCGCGCGCGTCCGGGGTGAGGTCGCGGAGCGCCCGGTCGCGGGTGAGCTCGAGGAACCGGCGGAGGTCGGTCGCGGTCATCGGCGCGGCGGCGCCGGGGGAGACGTCGACGAGCTCGGCGAGCCATTCGAGCGAGTCGGCCTCGGCACGGTGGTTGCGGACGAGTTCGGCGAGGGTGCCGCAGCGGCCGTCGTGTGTGCGGGTCAGGGTCTCCTTCTCCCTGCTGAGGACGGCCTGGTCGAGCAGCAACCGCCGCTTGAGCCGCAGGTCGGTCAGGGCGCGGTCGGCGGTCGCGAGGGTGCGGGCGACGGTGACGCGGTCGTGCTCCCCGACCTGCCGAGTGAGCGTGTCGAGGGCCTCGACGAGGTCGCCGGCATCGGGGTCGGAACCAGTGGTGACGAGCAGCGGACGCAACTCCGCGGGGACGGCCGCTCGCACATCGAGCAGGGACGAGACCTCCGGAGCGACGACGAGGACGCGCCGCCCTCGCGCCAGGTGATGGGTGAGCACCGCCGCCGTCGCCTGCGCACGGTCGTCGTCGTCCGCGCGAATCACGCTCTGCCGGTGGTGTTCGGTGTGCTCGAGCATCGGATGGAAGCGATCGAACGGCGAGACCACCTCGAGCTCGGCCGCGGACTCATCGAACTCGGGGCCGTCGACCACCCCGCCCGCGGTCCCCTCGCCGGCAACGAGCGGCATCAGCGCCCCGGGAACGCGCCCGGTGGTCTCGATGCCGTCGGCGAGGACGCGGTGGACGGCGGCGGGCAGCGGGGTGCGCGGACGCAGGATCACGGCCGGCGACCAGGTCATGGCAGGAGCATCGGTCGGGAGCGCGGTGGTGAGGGCGTGGGCGAGGCCTGCCATCGCCGTCTCGTCGAGCGGCGATCCGGAGATATCGCGGGCGGCCGCACGCAGGGAGGCGAGAGCCTCCGCAGGTGGGAAATCGGTCGGGCCGAGCATGTCGAGCTCGACGCTCAGGCCCGGCGCGTACGCGTCGACGCGCAGGGTGAGGCGCCCGTCGTCGGCGACGGTGCCGGTGAGGGGCACGGTGAACGCATGGCGCCGAACGGTCTTCTCACCCATGCCACACGTGAGCAGCCCTACCCCGAGGACGAGTTCGTGCTCGATGTCGTCGCGAGCGGTGGTCACCGCGGTGAGCAGGCGTTCGTGCACGAGGCGCGCGGGCCGCTCGTCTCGTTCGCGTTCGCTCCATTCCTGCCAGGCGGCGTACCACGTGGCCCACGGAGACCGCAGATCCGGACGATCTGCCAGCCGTTGTTCGCGCAGGACCGTGCGTCCGATCGTCGACGTCGCCTTGACCACGGCCTTGCGGCGAAGACGCGGACGTGACTGCGGGCGGTCGACGTCACCTCCGACCCAGGGGGCCAACTCCGGTGGGACCGCGGGACGCTCGTTCGCGGGCACCGGTGAGACCCGGACGACGAGCCGGTCGGTCTCGAGGTCGTCCGTCCGCCGGGTGACGGCGCGGTGGTGGGGCAGGTCGTCGAGCCAGAGGACGGCGGGGTACTCCCGCACATCGCGGACGGGCCGGTCGGTGAGGTGCCGGGCACGAGCGAGGAACCGCAGCAGCCGAGTCGCACGGTCCACGCTGTCGGTGCTCACCCCGCCTCCCCTCGCTCGTCCTGCTCTCCGTCAGAATCGGCGCCGCTCGGGCCCGTCTGAGCAACTCGACTCGGGCAGTGGGGAGTTCGCGCCAGATCGACCTTTCGTCCACAGTCGGAGCGGAAGGAGGCGTGACGATCGACCCACGTCTCGAACATGCGTAGTAGGGTAGGGGTGGTCAGCAGCTGTGATGCTCCGAAAGGAATGGCCTCATGTCCTCGCTCTCCACGCCGGCGGTACTCACGCCGCCCGCGGGCTGGGGCGTGGGTCAGCAGGTCTCCTCGTCCACGTTCGTCGACCTCGACGACGACCAGCTGCTCACCGAGCTGCGCACGATCGAGACGGTGAGCGCGTGGCTCGCGGCCAGGGGTGTCGCAGTCGTGGAGGAGCTGTCGCGGCGTCGTGAGGACTCGGTCCTCGAGCGGCTCGATCCCGATGCGTCCGGCCGCGAGCGCACGTTGGCCCGCATCGGCGCGCGTGAGTCGGTCATCGACGAGATCGCGTTGGCCACCGGAGTCGGGCAGCGGGCGGCGACCACGCGCGTGCAACTCGCGCGCCACGATGCCGAGCGGCACGCGCCCATCCGTGAGGCGTTGGCTGCCGGGGCGATGTCGTGGTCGCGGGCGGTGCAGGTGCTCGTACGCGCCGACGCCGTCGACTCCCATGTGGTGCCGCGCATCGTCGCCGAGGTGCTCGCGCCGTGGAACACCCACCCCGACAGCGGAGACGACGGTGGCCTCGATGTGCCGCAGACCGTGTTCTCCTGGCGTCTGGGTCGGGCGGTGGCCGCCGCGACGACCAGCGCCGCGCGCCATGAGCACGCGGTCGAGAACCGCGACGCGTGGGCGACCATCACGCCCGATGCCGACGGGTGCCTCTCGGCCACCGGAGACGCGGCGCGCATCGCCGGTGCCTTCAACCGCGTCGAGGGCATCGCCCGCCGGCTCCGTCGCCAGGGCGACGCACGCACCCTCGCCCAGTTGCGCTCCGATGTCACCCTCGACCTCCTCCAGCACAGGCAGCTTCCTCTCGCCACCGGTGACGAGCCGGGTGAAGCGTTCGCCGCATACGACACCTTCGGTGGTCGGTTGCCCGCGGCGCGCGTCGACGTGACGATCTCGGCGGCCTCGCTCCTCGGTCTCGACGACCAACCCGGGACGATCGTCGTCGGTGGTCGCGAGGAGCACCTGGCGGCGCACGCCCTGCGGCGCGTCGCGCACGCCGAAGGCTCCGTGTGGCGGCGGCTGGTCACCGACCCGACCACCGGGTACATGGCCGACCTGTCGACCACGCGGTACGCGATCACCGGTGAGCTGCGCGAGCGCGTCATCGCGCGAGATCGTCACTCCCGGGTGCCCGGCAGCATGCGACCCGCGCAGTGGTGCGACACCGACCACGATGTCGACTTCCACCGGGGCGGTTCCTCCAGCGAATCCAACGTCTCGGCCAAGAACCGCCGCGGGCACAACCACAAGACGCAGGGGCGTTGGACGAGCGCGCGGGAGCCGGGTGTCCACGGCGCGATCACGTGGACGACTCCTGCGGGGCGCACCTACCGCACCACCCCACACGACTACCGCGACAATGCGACCCGCTGGCGCATGATCCGTACGCTCGCGCGCACGTCCGGCGTCGGTGATCCTCCCGACACGGGCCAGGGTTCGGCGCCCGGGCGGGCCACATCCCGGTCGCGATGGCGTGAGCCTGGGCCACCGCCCTTCTGACGACGCTGGGTCGCGACCACGAGCGCGACGTCCACATGCTGGACCCTGCGCTCGGAATGTGACGAAGGTCGAATTCTGCGGTTTCTCACGGTGGTGAGCGCCCTCTCCGCGGCGGCCCCGCAGGTGGGTGAGCACGCGTTCGAGGTGCCTTGCGTTGGACATCCCACCTGGTCATGCGTTTACGTGGGTCGCCGTTTTGCCCACCCCCACCACGGAGGAGAACGCATGCCGGACGAACAACGAGGAGCCACCGCTCTGTCCGACGACCGTCGTCTCGAGGTCGAGCACGTCACCGTCGTCGAGCCCAAACCCATGCGCACGGCCATCACCGGGGCCGTCGTCGGCAACGGGATGGAGTGGTACGACTTCGGCATCTACGGCTACCTGACCGCGACGATGACGACGGTCTTCGTGCCGAACGTGCCCAAGGAATGGCAGCTCGTCGTCGTCCTCGCCGGCTTCGCGGTGAGCTTTCTCGTGCGCCCGATCGGCGGCATCATCCTCGGCCCGCTCGGCGACCGTATCGGCCGTCAGAAGACGTTGGCGTTGACGATGATCATGATGTCGCTCGCCACCGGCGCGATCGGTGTGCTGCCGACCAGTGCGCAGGTCGGCAACTGGGCCATCGTCGGGCTCATCGTCTGTCGCATGATCCAGGGTTTCTCCACCGGCGGTGAGTACGCGGGGGCCACGACGTTCGTCTCCGAATACGCGCCCGACAACAAGCGCGGGTTCCTCGCCAGCATCCTCGACACCGGCTCCTACCTCGGGTTCGCCGTCGGTGCCGCGACCGTCGCCCTGTGCCAGGTTCTTCTCGGTCAGGAGACCATGCTCGACTGGGGCTGGCGGGTGCCGTTCCTGCTCGCGCTGCCGCTCGGTGTCATCGCGCTGTACTTCCGGCTCCGTATCGAGGAGTCCCCGGCGTTCGAGCAGACCAAGGCCGTCGTCGACGCGGCCGGTGACGACATCGCCGAGGGGCGCCAGACTCTCGGCCTCGGTGGCCTGCTGCGCCACCACTGGCGTCCGATCCTCATCGCGATCGCGCTCGTCGGCGCGACCAACACCGCCGGCTACTCCCTCACCTCGTACATGCCGTCTTACCTCGAGGGCAACCACGGCTACACGGCGTTGCAGGCGTCGGTCGCGACGATCCCCGCGCTCGTCGCGCTGTCGATCGCGGTGCCGTTCGTCGGTCGCCTCTCCGACCGCATCGGCCGAAAGCCCGTGTACGCCATCGCGATCGTGTCGACGATCCTGTTGACGATCCCGGCGTACATGATGATGGCGACGCCGTCGCTCGTGTGGATCTCGATGCTCATGCTGGCGTTCTCGGTGACGTTCTACGTGGCGATCTCGGCCTCCGCCCTGCCGGCGCTGTTCCCCACCGCGTCCCGCTACGGAGCCATGGCCATCGCCTACAACATCTCGGTCTCGCTGTTCGGCGGCACCGCCCCGATGATCGGCGAACTGCTCGTCAAGACCACCGGCATCACCATCGCGCCGGCGTTCTACACGATGACGTTCGCCGTCCTCGGCGGCATCGCCCTGCTGACGATGAAGGAGAGCGCGAAGAAGCCGTTGCCCGGCTCGATGCCGACCGTCGGCTCCACGCAGGAGGCACACGACCTCGTCGCCACGCAGGAGGAGAACCCGCACCTCGAGGTCTCCGAACTCCCCTTCGACGAGCACGACGCCGCCACCGCGGCTCTGAGCGGCGACGCCCCGGCGCCCACGGCCTGAGGCGGGCACCTCGATGCCCGGGGGAGTGAGAGACGTTGTGATTCAACGCCTCTCACTTCCCCGGTATTCGGGCGTGAGGGGGTAGCGTCGAGCGGACTCGACGAGGAGGTCCACTGATGACGTCACGCTCGACCCGCGCCCGAATGGCCGCGTTGACCGGAGCAGGCAGTGTTGTCCTGGCGCTCGTCGCCGCTCCGGCCTTCGGCGCCTCGCCCAGGCCCGAGGGAAAGCAGGTGCCGACGACGCATCGCACCGTCGCCGGCCTGGACAAGACGGCGACGATCGATGTGGATCGCTGGGGCGTGCCGCATATCTCGGCTTCCTCCACCGACGACGCGTTCCTCGCTCAGGGATTCAACGCCGCGCGGGATCGGCTGTTTCAGATCGACCTGTCGCACCGGCGCGGACTCGGCAGGCTGTCGGAGGTGTTCGGCGAGAAGTACGTGGAGCAGGATCGGGCTGCGCGCCTGTTCCTGTACCGCGGTGACATGGACGCGGAGTGGGCTGCCTACGGCCCTGACTCCAAGCGCATCGCGACGAAGTTCGCGGCCGGTGTCAACGCGTACATCGACTGGCTCGAGCAGCACCCCGACAAGCTGCCGCCGGAGTTCCGGGCGCTCGGTTACACCCCCGATAGGTGGAAGCCGGAGGACGTCGTGCGCATCCGCACCCACGCCCTCGTCAGCGGCCTCGACGACGAGGTGGCCCGTGCGAAGCTCGCCTGCGCGAACGCTCTCGACCTCGACGATCTACGGATGAAGCGTCAGCCGGAGACGACGACCTCGGTGCCCGCCGGGCTCGATCCGTGCCTGCCGAAGGATGTCCTCGCCACCTACAAACTCGCTACGCAGCCGGTGGAGTTCTCCGGGGACGTGAAGGCGCCGGTGCGGTTCACGCCGGCCCCGGCGGGTGGAGGTGCCGACGGTGCCGAGAAGGAGGGCAGCAACAACTGGGTCGTCTCGCCGCGGCGTACGGCGACCGGTCGGCCGATACTCGCGAACGATCCCCACCGAGTGCATCAGGCGCCCTCGCTGCGGTACATCGCGCACCTCAAGGCGCCCGGCATGAACGTCATCGGCGGCGGCGAGCCTGCGTTGCCCGGCATCTCCATCGGCCACAACGACACGATCGCCTTCGGGCTCACGATCTTCGGCACCGACGCGCAGGACCTCTACGTCTATGACCTGAACGACGACGGCAGCGCCTACCGCTACCAGGGCGGATGGGAGGAGATCCGCACCGAGACCGAGAGGATCCCCGTTCGTGGCGGCTCGATCGAGGAGCGGCAGGTCCGATTCACCCGCCACGGCCCGATCGTGCACATCGACAACAAGACCCGAAAGGCGTACGCCGTGCGGTCGGTGTGGACCGAGCCCGGCACATCCGCCTACTTCGCGAGTACCGGGTACATGAGGGCGCGGTCCTGGCCGGAATTCCTCGAGGCGTTGAAGCGCTGGGGTGCGCCGGGAGAGAACCAGGTGTACGCCGACGTCCACGGCAATATCGGCTGGAAGCCGGGCACGTTCGCCCCACGCCGCAAGGGCTACGACGGCCTGCTGCCCGTACCCGGCGACGGGCGGTACGAGTGGAACGGCTACGTGCCCAACGACAAGCTGCCCTCGGCGTACAACCCGCGGCAGGGCTGGTTCGCGACCGCCAACCAGTTCAACCTCGATCCGGGTACGGCGAAGGAGAACGTCACCGCGTACCAGTGGACGGGGCCCGAGCGGTATCGGCGCATCTCCCGGGTGCTCTCGCGTCAGCCGCGGCACACGCTGGAGGACTCGAAACGGTTGCAGCACGACGTAACCTCGCCGCGGGCGCAGACGGTGGCTCGGTTGACACGCTCGCTCACCAGTGACGACCCGACGACGATCGCGGCGCTCGACCTCGTGTCTGGGTGGAACGGTTCGGAGCCCCTCGGTTCGGTCCCCGCGACACTCTTCGAGAAGTACTGGCAACCGCGAATCAACACGGCCGTGCGCGACGCGCTCGTCCCGGAGCAACAGCGGGAACTGCTCGCGGAAGTGGATTGGCTCGTCGTCGAGGACCTGCTCAAACACCCCAAGAAGTACGCCGATCGTCTTGGTGCCGATCCGGCTGCCGTGCGCGATGAGCTTCTGCTCGCCACGCTCACCGATGCGTACCGGGCAGCGCTCGCCGAGCTCGGACCGGTCTCCGATGACGCCTGGGGTTACCGCGGCAACGCCGTTGCGATGGAACACCCTCTCGGCGCGATGGATCCCCGGTTGAACGTGGGGCCGTTCGCGATCCCGGGCTCGCGGACAACACCGATCGCGGCCGGACGGGCGTCGTACAAGCAGGTCATCGACGTCGGTAACTGGGACGCGTCCTGGGTGATGAACACGCCCGGCCAGTCCGGGGACCCGTTCGACAAGCACTACCGCGATCTCGCCGAGCCCTGGTCCAAGGGCCGGTACGTGCCGATGCTCTACAGCCCCGCCGCGATCGCCAAGCACACCGAGGAGCGCATCGTCCTGCAGCCGAAGGAGTGAGATCCGCGGCGTATGACACCCTCGGCGGGTGAGCATGACGACCCCGGTGATCGTTCGTGTGGCGACCGACTCCGACGACGACCGGCTCGCCTCGGCGCGCCTGTCGTCGGAGGCGTTCGGGTACTCGACGCCGCGTCGGGCGGCGGACGTCGATCCGCTCAACGGCTCGGGGCGCACGATGTACCTCGCCGAGCGTGGGGGTGCCGTCGTGGGCAAGGCGGCCGACCGGGAGTACGACAGTTGGTTCGGGGGCCGGGAGGTGCCGACCAGCGGAGTCGCCTCGGTCACCGTGGCCGTCGAGGAGCGGGGCCGGGGCACGATGCGAGCCCTCATGGTCGAGCTCATGGGCCGGGCACGAGACCGCGGGGCGGTGCTCTCGACGCTCGTTCCGACGGTGCCCGGCGTCTACCGCGGGCTGGGCTACGAGTCCGTGACGACGTACGAGCACCTGCGTCTGCCGACCCAGCAGCTCGCTCGTGTCACGGCACCGCGGGACGGAACGACGAGACGGGCCACGCCCGAGGACTGGCCTGACATCGAGGCCGTCTACGACACGTGGGCGGCGGCGCAGAACGGCCCCCTGACGCGGCGCGGACCCTCGTTCACGTCGACTCCGGCCGACGTGCTCGGGGAGCGGGCGTTCACCCTCGCCCTCGACGCCGGGGGGTCGGTCGTGGGGTACGCGAGTTGGCGTCACACGGGCGGGTACTACGGCGACGGCCTCCTCGAGGTCGACGACGTCATCGCCCTCACCCGCGACGGCTACCGGCTGCTGCTCGCGGCGCTCGGGTCGACGTACGCGGTGGCGCCCACGACGGAGCTCATGTCGTCCGGATCCTCCGGCCTCGACCTCCTGCGACTCGTCCTGCCCGACCGGCCCTGGACCTCGAACGAGACCGACCACTACATGCTCGCGATCCTCGACGTGCCCGGCGCCTTCGAAGCTCGGGGGTACCCGAGCGGCCTGGACGCGACCGTGCGTTTCGCCGTCGCGGGTTCAGTCCTCGACGACGTCGACGGCGCCTACGAACTCACGGTGCGCGACGGGTCGGGCAGATGCCGCCGGGTCGACGCCGCCTCCCGAACGGACGGGAGCGCCACGTTCACGCCGGGCGGCCTCGCACTGCTCTACTCCGGCGCCCAGAGCTGCGCAAACATCTCGGCGATCGGCGGACTCGTGGCCAGAGAGCTCCCGGCGGAGGGCAGCCTGCTCGACGCGCTGTTCGGCGGCCGGCAGGTGCATATCCGCGACAGCTTCTGAGCGTCAGCTCGTCACCCAGGTCAGGGCGGCGTCGTACTCGTCGAGGTGGAAGGTCTTGACCTCGCAGGGTAGGACGCGGCCGGCAACGTCGGAGATCGTGCGCAGCCAGTCCTGGTGCGCGACGATCGCGCACTTCTCGACATGCCTGATGAGCGGGATGTTCTTGAGGTCCTCCCACATGGCCCGCGGCTCGATGTGGGTCATGTCGACCTCGCCGTAGCGGGCGAGGAGCCGGAGCGTGCCGTGTTCCTCCTGAACCCGCTCGAGAACGGCGCGGCAGGCGACCATCTCGTCGGCGTTCAGGGCTCCGCTGTACTCGATGGTGACGAGGTTGGTGCCGGGTCGAACGTCGGTGGTAAGCATGCGCGTCCCTTCTTGTATCGATACATCAGGTCCCCGGTGTTCAGGACTCGACCTCCTGGGGCTGCGCGCCGCTCACGGCCTCCGTCAGCGTCGCGCCTTCGGCGATGAGGCCGGACCCGCGTTCGTAGTCGTCGTCGGCGTTGTAGGTGAGCACGCCGACGACCGTCTCGTCCGCGTCCGTGTACCAGACGGTGAAGCCGCCGGTGCGCTCGACGACCTTCTCGCTCTCGTGGCCGTCCCCCCACGCGGCGTACTGGATGGAGTGCTCGCCGATGTCGCTGAAGAAACCGGGGACGGCCTTCCACGACTCGGGCTCCTCCCCGCTGCCGTTGCTCGCTGCGGCGGCGTTCCGGCCGACGAGGCCGCCCATCTGGAGTGCGTCGCCCCAGTGTTCGACGTCGAGTGCGCGACCCGCCGTCACGTTGATTCCGCGGGCGGAGTCACCGGCGACCCACACTCCGGGCGCAGCGGAGAGGTGTTCGTCGGCGACGATGCGGCCTTCGTGCGTCTGCAGTCCGGCGGTCTCGGCGAGCTCGCCGCCGAGGGGCTTGATGCCGACGGCCGAGAGGATCATGTCGGGCGCGAGCGTCCGACCGTCGGAGAGGTGGACCGTGCGAGGTGCGTCGATGTGCGTCACCTCGGTCTCCGTGTGCAGGTCGACGCCGAGGTCGGTGAGCCACGAGGCGATCTGCTGCGAGACGTAGTCGCCGAGCCGCTTCTGCTGCGGGCCGGGCTCCGGAGTGACGAGCGTGACGTCGATGCCTCGGCGGGCGAGGGAGGCCGCGGCCTCGCACCCGATGAACCCGGATCCGATGACCACCGCCGTCTTCGAACGCTGCGCCGCGGCCACGAGGCGACGGTCGTCATCGAGGGAGCGAAGGAGATGGATGTCGGCGTCGGCATCGGCCTCGGGGAACGGCACCGGCGTGGCACCGGCCGCGATGACGAGCTGCCCGAAACCCACCTGCTCGCCCCCGGCCGTCACGGTGCGGTTCTCGAGGTCGATCGCCGTGACGTGCGTCGAGAGGCGCAGTTCGGCGTCCTTCGGCACCTTGGGCCCGATCGGGGTCGGCTCGACGGGCGGCCCGTCGACGAGGGAGTCCTTGGACAACGGCGGCCGCATGTACGGCTCGTCCATGTCGGCGGTGATGATGCCGATCGGCGACTTCCCGCCGGCCTTCGCGTACGACGCCGCGGCTCGGATGCCCGCAGGTCCACTACCGATGACGAGGAGTTCGTAGGCGCTCATGCCCCAGGCTTACCCGGTGCCGCAGCCCCTCATGCCACGGCGTCGTCGACGCGCCCGAAACCTCAGCCGCGTCCGGTCGCGCGTCGGAAGGCCTCCCACACTTCGGGGCGCAGACGTCCACGGTCGGGCACGTCGATGTCGTTGGCGCGGGCCCACGCACGGACCTCCCTGGTCGTGGGCTCGGCGGCGTCGAGTACGCGTCCGGCCGGCAGCGCGACGAGCCGCCGCGTCGACTCGCTCTGCTCCTCGGACGCGGCGAGGGCCGCGCCGAAGAAGCGGTAGGTCCACTCCTGCGCGAGGGCGCGGGTCTCGGCGAACACGATCGGCACCCGCGGATGGCGCACCGCGCATTCGGCCAACCCCTCGGCCACCACCGCAGGCCGCACGCGTTCGAGCTTGAACACGGCGGAGTACCGATCCTCGACGACGACCGCGGCGTGCGGGAGTGAGTCGAGCTCGGCGAGGAGATAGCGCAGTCGACCACTGGTGAGGGTCGCGACGAGGTCGTCGAAGGTCTTGCGTTCGACGACGGCGACAGTCACCCCGTCCGGGCTGCGGACGGCGTAGTCGCCGACATCGAGCGGGGTCTTCTCGACCTCCGCCTGCTGATGGCCGAACCTCCACGCGTAGCGCTCGCGGTGGTCGACGAGGATCTGCAGACGCTGTCCGGCGGCGCGGGCGGTGGGCAGGCTCACGGCCGGGCGCGCCATCTTGGCGGTGCGGCGGCTCTGCCAGAAGATCGCCTCGCGGCCGCCCCGGATGCGGGTCATGACGAACTGCGAACGGTTCTCGCGGCCGCGGTCGAGTACGAGGTCGATCGCCGGCCCGCGGCGCACACACGATCGCACCGGGACGCGTTCGAGGATCTCCGGCTCGTCCGGCCACGCCGACGGGTGGCAGTACACCTTCGCCGTGCGCGGCCAGCGGTCCTTGACCTTGAGGACGACTCCTTCGCGCCCCAGGGGGATGCGGACGAGGAAGGGCAGCGTCGTGCCCTCCTCGGGGTTGGTCGCGATGACGAAGTCGTCGGGCACGCGACCAGTGTGCCGCGTAGGGCCCAGAATGGGCGGATGCCCATCGACCCCTCCGTTCTCGTCACCGTCGTCGCCGTGTTCGTCGGCGCGATGCTGCAACGCTCGACGGGGATGGGTTTCGCGCTGGTCAGCGCGCCATTCATGATCCTGGCTCTCGGGCCGCTCGAGGGCATCGTGCTGACGAACATCTGTGGGGCCTTGACGTCGTTCTTCTCGGCCTACCACCTGCGACAGGACTTCGACACCGCCCGGGCGCGATGGCTCATCCCCGTCGGGCTCGTGGGTTGTGTGCCCGGGGCCCTCGTCGTGCTCGCCCTTCCCCCGGATTGGGTGGCGCTCGTCGTCGGCTCGATCGTCCTCGTCGCTCTCGTCGTCACCGCGCGCGCTCCGGGTGGCCATATGCGCGACACGCCCGGGCTCCGCATCCTCACCGGCCTCATATCGGGGTTCATGAACACCTCCGCCGGTGTCGGCGGCCCGGCGATCGCCGTCTACATGCGCGGTGTGGGCTGGGCGAGGCGCCCCTTCGCCGCGACGGCGACGGCGATCTTCGGCATTCAGGGCGTGGCGGCGGTGCTGCTCAAGTGGCACTGGCCGGGTCTCGACGTCCTCGGCTGGACGCTGATGATCCTCGCCGTCCTCGTCGGGATCGCCGCCGGGCAAGCCCTGCACGGCAGGCTCGACGACCGCGCAGCGATGCGCGTCGTCATGATCCTCGCGTTCACCGGGACGATCCTCGCGCTCGCCAAGGCGATCTGGGCCGTCGCGACGTGAAGCGGCGGCCCAGATGCGTCAGATCGTGAACCCGGAGAGGTCGCGTCCGAGCTCGTCGACGAGTTCGTTGAGCTGATCGGTGCTGGCCCGGGCCGTGCGCAGCGCCTCGGCCGAACTGGCGGTGCTCGCATCGACCACGCCGATCGCCCGCCGGATCCCTTCGACACCCGTCGCCGCGTGTTGGATGCTGCGCGAGACCTCGGCGGTCGTCGCGCTCTGCTCCTCCACGGCGGCCGCGATCGTGGCCTGGGCGTCGTTGATGTCGCGGACGACGGTGGCGATGCGGGTGATGGCGTCGACCGCGCGCAGCGTGTCGGCCTGGATGGCCTCGATGCGACGGCCGATGTCGTCGGTGGCGGCGCTCGTCTCGTGCGCGAGGTCCTTCACCTCACCGGCGACCACGGCGAAGCCCTTGCCGGCGTCCCCGGCGCGGGCGGCCTCGATCGTCGCGTTGAGCGCGAGGAGGTTGGTCTGTTCGGCGATGGCGTTGATCGTCTTGACGACCTGGCTGATCTCGGCGGAGCTCTCGCCCAGCGTGGTGACGACGGCCTCGGTGTCCGCGGCCAGCTGTGCCGCCTCCGAGCCGACCTCGGCCGCGCGGGCGGCGCTGCCGGCGATCTCGCGGATCGACGTCGACATCTCCTCGGTCGCCGCTGCCGCGCCCTCGACGCTCTGGCCGACCTCCTCGGAGGCCGAGCGGGCGGAGGCGGCCTGTCGCGCGGACTCGGCCGCCGACGTGTCGAGTTCACGGGTGAGGGCGACGATCTCGCCGGTGGAGGCGCTCACGCCGCGAGAGGCGTTCGACACGGTCGCGATCGTGCCGGCGACCTTGCCCGCGAAGCGGTTGAACGCGCCCCCGAGCTGGCCGACCTCGTCGCGGTCGTGCTCGTCGACCCGCTGGGTCAGATCACCGTCGCCGTCGGCGATCTCGGCCATGCGGTCGCGAAGAACCGTGATGGGGCGGGTGATGCGCCGGCCCAGGTACCAGGCGAGCGCGAGGGCCGCGGCCACGACGACGATGGAGATGACGACCGATCCCGCGATGAGCCCGCGGCGTCCCTGAGCGAGTCGCTCCGCCGGGCCGGCGAAGTCGGAGTCCCGGGTGATCGTCGCGATGGTCCAGTCCCAGGGCTTGTAGTAGGCCACGTGCACGGTGGACGGGCCGCCCTGCGGATCGACGAACTGGACCGTGGCGGAGCCGTTCTCATCGAGCTTGGCGGCCGCATCGACGGCCTCCGCGAGATAGGCCTTGCCGTTCGCGTCGGTCGTCTCGAGTGCACTCTGCCCCTGCAGGGCGGTGTCGTCGGCGAACCGGATCATGCCCTTGTTCGGGCCCGTCGTCCCCAGCGTGAGGACGCGGCCGTGTTCGCCGACACGGGCGCCGAGCACGGCGTCGCGCAGCGTGGTCACCGACTCCTGCTTGACACCCGCGTAGCTCATGCCGATGACCGCGCCGGAGGCGTCCTTGATCGGCGCGTACCGGGTGACGTACCAGGAGCCGACGACGTTGGCGGTGCCCACGTAGGTCTTTCCGGCGAGGACGGCGTCGAGGACGGCGTTCTTTCCGCCGTCGGCGTTCTCGACGGGGATGTACGTGCCGATGACGCGCTTGCCGTCCTGATTGGCGATGTTCGTCGCGACGCGCAGCATGTCGCCGCGGGCGTTCATGCGCTGGAAGATCGTCGCGGTGTCTCCGATGAGGTCCTTGGCGTCGTCGACCACGGGCACCCTCGTCTTGGGGTCGGTGACCTGACCGAACCAGGTGTCGCCCACCTGGGCGCGAGGCAGTTTGACGGTCGTGATCTCCTGCGTGGCCTGGTTCTTGGCCTGCCAGGTGACGGAGCCGCCGCCGGTGCGGAATCCGCCGGCGTCGTCGAGCTCGGCCTGGGTCACGCGCAGGTCGCTCTCGACCCGCTGTGCCAGGGCATCGCCCTGGGTGCGCACGATGTCCCGGACGCTGTTGGCGGACTGGTTGATCCGCTCATCGGTCATCCCGTCGAGGTCGGCCTGCACCCCGTCGGCGAACCCGTTGGTCTGGATGATGCTCGCCGTCGACAAGGCGAGGGCCGTGAGCAGTACCAGCGCAACCGACAACAGGACGACCATCCGTTGGATGGAGAGTTTCATGGGGACCTCGCGGATCGATGCGCTTACGCAAAGCGGATATTCCTCCGCCCTGTCGACCGCTCCCGACCGTCCGGGAGGTTTTCTTGCGCAAGGATCTCGCGAGCATTCGACCCGCAGGCGTCACTTCTTCGTCAGGTGAGTCCCGAGCTCGTCGACGATGCGCGTGGCGCCCATGGGGCCCAGGCCGAGGAACCAGAGGTCGTCCGAGACCTGCACGGCCGCACCCTTCTTGACCGCGGACATCGACTTCCAGGCCGTCCCACCGGTCACCGAGGTCTCTCCGGTGGCGTCGGGGGTGCCGTAGCTGGAGTAGAAGACGTGGTCGGCGTCGGCCTGGGCGATGTTCTCGGGGCTGACCTCGGCGGCGAGGTCGTCGATGTTCTGGTTGGCCGGGCGGGAGATTCCGGCGTCCTTGAGGATCACGCCGATGAGCGACTTGTTGCCGTAGAGCCGGATCTTGCCGGGCATGAACCGCACGAGCGAGACCTTGGGATCCCCCTCGATGCTGTCCTTCAGTGTCTCGACCTTGTCCTGGTAGGTGTTGAGCGCGTCGGTCGCCTTCTTCTCCTCGCCCAGGGCGTCGCCGGCGAGCAGGAAGTTCTCCTTCCAGGGGAAGCCGGGGCGAATCGAGAAGACCGTCGGCGCGATCTGCGCGAGCTGGGGGTACATCTTGTCGGCGCGCAGCTTGGAGCCGAGGATGAGATCCGGCTTCAGGCTCGCGATGACCTCGAGGTTGGGTTCGGCGATCGTGCCGACCTGCTGCACGCCCTGCACCTTGTCGGCGAGGTAGCTCGGCGTCGAGCTGGCGCCCTTGGTCGAGGGGATGCCCACGGGGGTGATGCCGAGGCTGAGCACCTGATCGAGCTCGCCGGTGTCGAGGACGACGACGCGCTGCGGCTTGGCCTTGATCTCGGTCGTGCCGCCCGCGTGGTTCACGGTCCGGGGGAACGCACCGGGCTGCGCGTCGCTACCGAGCTTGGCGGTCTCCGCGTCGGCCGTGCCGAACTTCGCGCCGCCGACCGCGACATCGGCGTTGCCGGGGCCGGACTTCGCGGCGTCGCTCTGGCCCCCGCCGCAGGCGGCGAGGGTGAGCGGGAGGACGGCGGCGAGAGCGAGCGAAAGAGACCGGGTACGGTGTGAGATGCGCAGCATGCGAGTGAGGATAGCCTTACCAAACCGTGAGGTCACAACTCGCTGCGCCCGGAGACGTCCCCCCGACCGGCAGGAGCCCACGTGCACGGCGAGAACACGCGCGACGGCGCGTCCCGGCTCGTCGTCGCCCTGGTCGTCTCGGGCCTGCTGGTGATCGTGGCGTGTGTGTCGAGTCTGGTGGTCGGGGCCCGACCGGTCGCGCCGCTCGACGCGCTCCGGGCGGTGTTCGCCGGCGACGTCGACCCGTTGGACCACGCCGCGATCTGGGACGGCCGGCTGCCGCGCACCGTACTCGGCCTCGTCGCGGGCGCAGCTCTCGGCGTGGCGGGCGCCCTCGTCCAGGGACTCACGCGCAATCCCCTCGCCGATCCCGGCGTGCTCGGCGTCAACGCGGGCGCGGCGTTCGCGATCGTGCTCGCCGTCGGCCTGCTCGACGTCGGATCGGTCTCTGGCCTCGTGTGGTTCGCGCTCGCCGGAGCCCTCGCCAGCACGGTGGCGGTGTACGCCATCGGTTCGGGCGGGCTGCGGGGGCGCCGAGGAGGAATCGATCCCGTGCGGCTCACCCTTGCCGGCGTCGCGCTCGGGGCGGTGCTCACCGGCATCGGCTCGGGGTTGTCCCTGCTCTATCCGCACGCCTTCGACCGGTTGCGGGCGTGGAACGTCGGCAGTCTCGACGTGCGTTCGTTGGAGCCGACGGTCGTCGTGCTCCCGTTCGTCGCCGCCGGGCTGCTGTTGGCCGCCGGCCTCGCACGCGGGGTCGACGCGATCGCGCTCGGCGACGACATGGCGCACGCGCTCGGCACCAACGTCACCGTCGTGCGGATGCTCGGTCTGCTCGCGCTCACGCTGCTCGCCGGGGCGGCGACGGCGGCGGCCGGGGCGATCGGGTTCCTCGGCCTGCTCGCTCCCCATCTCGCGCGGCGCATCGTCGGGCCGGATCAACGCCGGATCATGCTGCTCTGCGTGTTGCTCGGGCCGGCGGTGCTGCTGCTCGCCGACGTGCTGGGGCGCGTCGTGGTGCCCGGCGAGATGGCCGTCGGCGTCGTCACGGCGTTCGTCGGGGCTCCGGTGCTCGTGGCGATCGCGTTGCGGCGCAAGGTGATCGAACTGTGAGCACGGCCGTCACCCTGCCCGCCGGTCCGGTCCGGCTGCGGGTGCATCCTCGGGCGCTCGTCGTCAGCGCCGTCGTTCTCGCCGTCACCGCCGCGTGCGCCGTGTGGGCGCTCACCCTCGGAGCGTTCCACGTGCCCGCAGCCGACGTCGTGCGCGCCCTGACCGGGCGGGCCGGTGACGCGCTCGGCGGTACGATCGTGCTCGAGTGGCGGCTGCCGCGGGTGGTCGCCGCGATCGTCTTCGGCATGGCGCTCGGTGTCTCCGGCGCCGTCTTCCAGACGTTGACCCGTAACCCGCTCGGCAGTCCCGACATCATCGGGTTCAACACCGGTGCCTACACCGGCGCGCTCGTCGCGATCGTCGTCCTCGGCGGGTCGTTCGCGGCGATCGTCGCGGGAGCCCTCGTCGGAGGCCTCGCGACCGCGCTCGTCGTCGTCGCGCTCGTGTGGCGACACGGCACGCAGGGGTTCCGGCTCATCCTCGTCGGCATCGGCATCAGCGCGATGCTCACGGCCGTCAACCACTGGCTCATCCTCACCGGCGAGCTCGAGACCGCCGTGTCGGCGGCCGTGTGGGGAGCGGGGTCGCTCAACGGTGTGCGGTGGTCCGCGGCCGCGCCGAGCTGCGTTCTCGTCCTCGTCGTGCTGCTCGTCACCGGGCTCACGGCTCGTCATCTCGCGATGCTCGACCTCTCCGACGACCACGCCTCCTCACTCGGCCTGGCTCGGGGGCGCGTGCGTCTCGTGCTCCTCGTGCTCGCGACCGTGCTCACCGCGGCGCCGACCGCCGTCGCCGGGCCGATCGCGTTCGTCGCCCTCGCCGCCCCGCAGATCGGACGCCGGCTGGCGGGCGCACCGGGCATCCCCCTGCTGCCCGCCGCCGCGACGGGCGGGCTGTTGCTGCTCCTCGGCGACGTCGCCGGGCAGCACCTGTTCACACCGATCGCGCTGCCCGTCGGCGTCGTCACCGTCGCGGTCGGCGGCGTCTATCTCGTGTGGTTGCTCGCCAAGGAGGCACGTCGATGAGTCTGCAGGGTCGCGATCTGACGCTCGCCTACGACGCCCGGGTGGTCTCCGAGGAGCTCGACGTGACGATCCCCCCGGGACGGTTCACCGCGATCATCGGGCCCAACGCGTGTGGCAAGTCGACGTTGCTGCGTGCGCTCGCGCGGTTGTTGTCACCGGCGCGCGGGCACGTGCTGCTCGACGGCGCCGATATCGCCCGCCTGCCGACCAAGGAGCTCGCCCGCCACATCGGCCTGCTGCCCCAGACGCCCATCGCGCCCAGCGGCATCACCGTCGCGGATCTCGTCGCCCGCGGCCGCTTTCCGCACCAGAGCCTGCTGCGGCAGTGGAGCGATGCCGACTCTGCCGCCGTCGACCGAGCACTCTCCTACACGCGCCTGACCGAGCTCGCGAGACGACCCGTCGACGAGCTCTCCGGAGGTCAACGGCAGCGTGTGTGGATCGCTCTCGCGCTGGCCCAGGAGACCCCGCTGCTCCTGCTCGACGAGCCCACGACCTACCTCGACATCGCTCACCAGATCGAGGTGCTCGACCTCTTCCGCGGCCTCTTCGAGACGGGGGAGCGCACCGTCGTCGCCGTGCTCCACGACCTCAATCAGGCCGCCCGCTACGCCGACCACGTCATCGCCATGCGCGAGGGAGCGATCGTCGCCGCGGGAGCGCCGTCGGAGGTCGTCACCGAGCAGACCGTGCGCGACGTGTTCGGGCTGGACTGCCGCATCATCGACGATCCCGAGTCGCACACGCCCCTTGTGGTGCCGCGGGTGACGCGGGGGTGATTCTCGGCGCGCGCCGCTGAGCGAATGCGCGTTGAATGCCGGATATGGCCGCTTCCATGCCGATTCGCAGGAGGACGACATGATCTCGCTCTGGCTCGACGACCGCCCCCCGATCCCCGGTGACCAGCTCGATCGCGACTCCTACGACGTCGCGGTCGTGGGCGCCGGCCTCACGGGTCTGACCACGGCTCTCCTGCTCGCGCACGCCGGACGGCACGTGGTCGTGCTCGAGGCGCGCCACGTCGGCGCCGTCACCACGGGGAACACGACGGCGAAGCTCTCGCTGCTGCAGGGGACGAAGCTGTCGACGATCCGGCGGTTCCATTCGCGCAAGGTCGCGCAGTCCTACGTCGACGGCAACCTCGAAGGGCAGCAGTGGCTCTTGCGCTTCTGCGAGTCCCACGATGTACCGGTACAACGCCGGGACGCGATGACGTACGCGGCCGACCCCGGAGCGCAGGTCGATCGCGCTCGCGCGGAGTTCGTCGCGGCCCGTGAGGTGGGCCTGCCCGTGCGCTGGGAGGATCGGCCCGATCTGCCGGTGCCGACCGCGGGCGGCGTCGTCCTACCCGACCAGGCGCAGTTCGACCCGATGGACGTGCTCGAGGCGTTGGCGGGGGAGTTCCGCAGTGCGGGCGGAACTCTCGTGCTGGGACGCCGCGTCGTCGGGGCCGACAAGGTCGGTTCGCCCGTGCTGCACCTCGACGACGGCCGCCGCGTCGCCGCCCGCAAGGTCGTGCTCGCGACCGGCGCGCCGATCCTCGACCGCGGTCTCTACTTCGCCAAGCTCGAACCGCTGCGTTCGTACGGCTTCGCGTTCGACCACGCCGACGCCCCGCAGGTCATGGCGCTGTCGACCGAGTCGACGGCGCACTCGCTACGCGATGCCCCCGGCGGGGCCGCCGGCACGCGGCTGCTCGTCGGTGGCGCGGGGCACGTGGTGGGACGCGCGCGATCGGAGGCGGACCGCCTCGATCGGCTGCGCGAGTGGACCCACCGGTATTTCCCAGGCGCGGTCGAGACCCACGCCTGGTCGGCGCAGGACTACGCGAGCCACGATCACGTCCCGTACGTCGGCGCGCTCCCGCGCGGCGGTGGCGACTACTACGTCGCAACGGGATTCGACAAGTGGGGCATGGCGAGCGCCGTCATGGCGGCGCTCAACCTCAGCGCGCAGCTGCACGGGAACACCCCCTCGTGGGCGAAGCCGATGGCCCATCGCATCACCGGGCCACGCGGAGTCGGTCGCGGGCTGGCGATGAACGCGGGAGTCGGGGCGGCGCTCGCGGGCGGGCTCGCCGAGGCCGCCGCGCATCCGGAGTCGCGGACGGCGCCGGCCGAGGGGGAGGGCCGCATCGAGCGAGAGGGCGCCGTACCGGTCGCGACGTCGACGGTCGACGGGCGGACGTGCCGCGTCTCCGGATTGTGCACGCACCTCGGCGGCGTCCTCGAATGGAATGACGCCGAGAAGTCGTGGGACTGCCCGCTGCACGGGTCCCGCTTCGCCGCCGACGGCTCGGTTCTCGAGGGCCCGGCCGTCACCCCGCTCGACCAGCGAAGCCGAGGAGAGGATCGACATGAGTGACCCGACCCTGGAGTTCGTCGGGACGGCGACGAGTGTGCTGCGGCTGGGGCCGTTCACGCTGCTCACCGACCCGAATTTCCTGCACAAGGGCCAGCGCGCGTATCTCGGCAAGGGGCTGTTCTCGAAGCGGCGCACCGACCCGGCCATGCGGATCGCCGACTTGCCCGACCTCGACGCCGTGCTGCTCTCGCATCTGCACGGCGACCACTTCGACCGGGTCGCGCGCCGGGAGCTCGACCACTCGCTGCCCGTCATCACCACCCCGCACGCGGCGACACGGTTGCAGCGGTGGGGGTTCGAGGCCGCCGAGGGGCTCGAGACGTGGAGCACGCGGACCCTCGAACGCGACGGCATGGGTCTGCGGATCACGTCGATGCCCGGCCAGCACGCGCCCGGCCTCGCGCGCAGACTGCTGCCGCCGGTCATGGGCAGCGTGCTCGAGCTCGACACCGGCCGAGGCCGTCCCTTCCGCCTCTACATCAGCGGCGACACGCTCTATCGGCCGTGGCTCAAGGCCGTCGTCGATCGGTGTGGGCCGATCGACGCGGCGGTGATGCACCTCGGCGGCACCCGCATCCTCGGGTTGCTCGTCACCATGGACGACGAGCAGGGCGCCGACCTCGTCGAGCTCGTCCGCCCGTCGGTGACCGTGCCCGTGCACTACGACGACTACACCGTGTTCCGCTCCCCGCTCGAGGATTTCGTCTCGACGTGGAAGCGGCGGGCGCTGCCCGGAGAGCTCCGCCTCGTGCGTCGTGGGGAGACGGTGGGGTTGGCCGCCCCGGACGCGCCCGGCGCCTGATGCCGGGCGTCGTCACCGGTTGGCGGGGTCACCAGTTGTAGTCGAGGAACTTGCCGTCGAAGGTGACGACGACGCGGTCGCCGCTCGGATCCTCGCGGCGCTGCACGTCGACCTTGAAGTTGATGGCGCTCATGATGCCGTCGCCGAACTCCTCGTGGATGAGCTCCTTGATCGCGGGGCCGTACACGGCGAGGGCCTCGTGGAAGCGGTAGATCGTCGGGTCGTCGATCGCGTCGCCGATGCCGGCGCGGGTGGGCTGGGCCTGCAAGGCCTCGACCACCGCTGCGTCGAGGTCGAGCAGTTCGCCGACCTTCTCCGCCTCGTCCTTGGGCACGGGGTGCTGCCCGAGCAGCGCCGCCACCGTCCACGGCGCCGGCCGACCGATCGCCTCGGCGATCTCCGCCCACGACCTCCCCGCCCGCGTGCGCGCGACCTTGACGATCTCTGCGGCTTCGGCCTGGGAGACGAACGGTTCCATGACATGTCCTCCTCGGATCGGGGGTGGTGTCCTCTCCTTCTACCCGATCGCCCTGCGCGACCGTCATGGGGTCGCGTCGGCGACCGTGAACCCCCGGACGCAGCGCGTCAGAAGGTGAAGCGCGACACGGCGGAGCGCAGCCCCGAGGCACACTCCTCGAGTTCGGTGGAGCCGCCGGCGGTGGCGTCGGCGGTGCCGGCGACCTCCTCGGCTGTGCGCTGGGCGACGGCGACGTCGGTGGAGATCCTCGAGGCACCCTCGGAGGCGTCGGTCACGTTGCGCACCATCTCGTTGGTCGTCGCGGTCTGCTCCTCGACCGCGCTCGCGATCGTGGACTGGGTGTCGTTGATCTGCGCGATGATCGCCGAGATCTCGCTGATCGCCGCCACCGCGGCCTCCGTGTCGAGCTGGATCGCCTCGACGCGGTGTCCGATGTCCTCGGTCGCCTTGCCCGTCTCCTGAGCGAGGTCCTTGACCTCGTTCGCGACGACCGCGAAGCCCTTGCCCGCCTCACCGGCGCGCGCCGCCTCGATGGTGGCGTTGAGGGCGAGGAGGTTGGTCTGTTCCGCGATGGACGTGATCGTCTTGATGACGTTGCCGATCTCGATCGACGATTCGCCGAGCTTGCCGACCGTCTCGTTCGTGCGATCGGCCACGGAGACCGCCTGCGCCGCCACACCCGCGGCATCGTTCGCGGCGCGTGAGATCTCGCGGATCGACGTCGTCATCTCCTCCATGCCGGCGGCGACGGTCTGCATGTTCGCCGACACGCTCTGCGCCGAGGCCGTCACCGACGCGAGGCTGCTCGACGTGTCCCGGCTGACGCGCCGCAGATCCTCGGCACCGTGGGAGAAGCCGGTGGACGTCGACGAGACGGAATCGGTCGTCGTGGCCACTCCGGCGACGAGCTCACGCAGCCTCGCCTGAGCGTGGCGCAACGCGTCGGCCATGCGCCCGAACTCGTCCTCGCTCTCACGACGTGGCGCGACGGTGAGGTCGCCGTCGGCCAGCGCCGACAACGACTCCTCGATGTCGCGCGAACCTTCACGCAGGCTGCGGACCGTCATCAGGCACACGATGAGGGCGAGGCCGGTGATGGTCGCAGCCAGCAGCACCTGCAGGAACATGTCGCGCCGCTGCCCGGCGACGATCGAGGCCGAGAGGTCGTCCGAGCGGGACTGCAACGAGCCGAGGAGCCGCGGTGTGATCTCGAGGACCTTGCCGTACTCTCCCCAGGCCTCCTCGATGATCACCTTGTCGGCCGCGTCGACGTCGGCCTTGCCGCCCTTGGCGTAGAGCGCGACCGCCTTGTCGTCGGCCGCGAAGAACCGATCCCACGACGCCTTGATCTCGTCGAAGTCGGCCCGTTCGGCGCTGGTCATCTGCCCGGTGGGCACCGCGGCGAGCAGCTTCTTGAGGTTCGCTGCCGACGCGAGGTAACCCTTGCGGTTGTCGGAGTCCGCCGAGACGGCCTTGGCGGCCCCGAGACGGCGGGTGTCCCACGCGTAGGCGCCCTGCCATCCGCTGACGTCGGAGTTGTAGGTGCGCACCTCGGACAGTTGTGAGATCGCCGTGCGCAGTTCAGCGGCGTGAGCGCTGGATTCGGCGGTGCGCGACGCTCCGACGAACGCGAGTAGACCCATGATCGCGGCACCGATGGCACCCACGGCTCCGACGAGCAGGATGCGTCGTGCGAACGTGAGACCTCGTCGAGGGGCCTCGTCTCGGTCGGTAGCGGTGTCGTGGGGGGCAGGCAGAAGTGCGCCGGCAGCCGTCGTGGACAACGTAGACCTCACACAGAGTTTCGTGGGGGCGTCGAGCCGAGCCGCCACCGATTGACGACTCACCGTGCTCATCGGCACCGCAACCGAAAAGTTGCAGCGTTTCGGTTGTGCCGACATTCGAGTTGCTCGCTCGGAGGGAGCCGAGGGGTGATGCGGGAGCGACCTGCGTCCGGGGCCGGGCAGAATGGCCGGGTGCCCGAACTGCCCGAAGTCGAGACCGCCCGCGCCGCCATCGAGGACGCGGCGCTCCATCGCCGCATCGTCGACGTCGACGACTCCGACGAGTACGTCTGCCGTCCGCATGCGCCGGGGCAGATCCGGGATGCACTCGTGGGGCGCGAGTTCACCGCCGCCCACCGGCGGGGTAAGGCGATGTGGGTCGACACGAGTGGGGACGAGCCGGGCGTCGATGGGCCGTCGCTCGGCCTGCACCTCGGCATGGCCGGCCGCATCATGATCAGCGGCGCCGACGGCGGTCAGGTCTCGGGAGGCGACCCACCGGCCGGGCGCTACGGGATCGACGCCGACGCCCCGGGCCGCAAACCCGAGTGGGATCGCTTCACCGTGACGTTCGAGGACGGCGGCGTGCTGCGCCTCTTCGACAAGCGCCGCCTCGGCCGCGTTCGGCTCGACCCCGACCTCGACTCCCTCGGACCCGACGCCGAACAGATCGGGGTGGAGGAGTTCGCCGACCGCGTCGGGCGCGGCACCGCACCGGTCAAGGCTCGCCTGCTCGACCAGGCGACCCTCGCGGGGGTCGGCAACCTCCTCGCCGACGAGACGCTCTGGCAGGCGCGCCTCGACCCTCGGCGCGAGGCCGGCTCACTGTCGAGGAAGGAGCTGCGTACGCTCCACGACGCCCTCGGCGCCGCGACTCGCTCGGCCATCGATAAGGGCGGCGTCCACACCGGGGAGTTCATCGCCTCCCGCAAGAAGGCAGGCGTGTGCCCCCGGTGCGGGGCGCCCCTCGAACGGGCCACGGTCGGCAGCCGCACGACATGGTTCTGCCCGAGGGAACAGGTGTGACCGATCGGTCGTGCGTCCGGCTCGTCGACCTTGCCGGAGCCGAAGAACCGCCTCAGCGCGTGCGGTTCTCCAGCAGGACGTCGTGGGCGAGTCGTTCGAAGGCATCGGGGCTGCTGTCGACGCCGGCCTGACGCACGAGCTGTCGCGACAGGCGCAGGATGCCGCGAGCCGCGCCCTCACGCAGGTTCTCCGGGAGTGTCTCGACGTCCTTGTTCTTGGCGGCGCCGACGATTCGGCGCGACATCTTCGCGGCGGCGAACAACCATGCCTCGCTACGCCAGGTGAGAAGCAGGTCCTCCAGGGTGGCGTCCGTCCACACGCGCGGATCACGTCGCTGCGGCCAGCGGCGACGGAACTCGGCCTCGAATGCGTTCCAGGTGGCCGAGACGAGCGAGAGGCACCACCGCGCGCGCTCGTCCTCGCCGAGGGCGACGGCCCGTGCCGCGGCGGCCACGTAGTTGGCCCAGGGCGCCCCGATGTCGAACGCGAGGGGTCCGTAGTACGCGAACTCCGAATCGAAGCACTTGATGCTGTCGCAGGCCACGACCCCGTCGGCGTCCGGCTCTCCTTCGGCGCGGACCATGACCGACCCGGTGTGCAGATCGCCGTGGAGGAGGGCCTCGGCCTTGGTCATGAAGAGCCACTTGGCGTGGCCCATGGCCCGCATCATGGCGGCGTCCTCGGAGAACTCACGAGCGTCCGGCTCGTTCGCCGGCAGGCACGAGTTACGTCCGGCGTCGACGAGCGGCTCCGTGAACACGAGATCCTCGGTGATCTCGCACAACTGCGGATTGACCGACCGCGCGATCGCCTCTGCCAGCGCCTCTCGTTCCATGCCCAGCGGGGACGTGCCGAACGCGACGGCGCCGACGTAACGCCCGACGGCCTCGGCCGCGCCAGTGTGGGAGAGCCCCTCGTTCAGCGCACCGCGCCACACGCGGTGATCGGAGAGGTCCTCCATCGCGATGATGTACCGCTCCGGGTTGTAGTGGTACATCGCCGGAACGAGGTCGGGAACGAGCGCCCCGTGCGCCGCCAACGTCTCGGCCTCGTGCCGCGCTCGGTCGGGTGTCATCGGCCACCCCTCGCCGGTCATCCGCACGTAGGGCAGCGACTGCTTCAGGCAGAGCCCACGGCCGGAGGTGTCCTTGGCGAGGAAGACGAGGTTGAGGTTGCCGTCCCCGATCTCATCGCACAAGACGAGGTCGTCGGGGTCGATCACCTCGGCGAGCGTGGGTGTGGAGCGGATGTAGTCGGGGATGTTCTCGACGGTGAGGAACTCGTAGTCGGCCACGGTGGACTCCTGTGAAGAGAAGGTGGAACGGGTGAGCGGTGCACGGTCAGGTGGCCGGCGTGTATCTCACCTTCTTGCGCGAGATCGTGAACGAGAAGAGCAGTGCCACCAGCAACACCAGGCCCTTGGCCGTGTCCTGGTAGTAGTACGAGAAGCCCTTCATCGTCAGGCCGGTGAGCACGATGCCGATGAGCAGCGCACCGAGCAGCGTGCCCCAGGCGTTGGGTTTGCCGATGCCGAGGACGGAGGTGCCGACCAGCGCGACGGCCACGGCCTCCAGCAGGCTCGAGGCGCCCGCGTTGACGTCGCCCTGACCGATGCGGGAGACGAGGATGAGTCCGCCGATGGCGGCGAAGAGACCGCACAACACGTACGCCAGTCCGCGGTAGAAGCCGACGTTGACACCCGCCAGCCGGGAGGCCTCGGGGTTGGCCCCGATGGCGTACATCATGCGACCCCACTTGGTGCGGTCGAGGATGAACCAGGAGACGACGGTGAGGAGCAACATGAGGACGACGGGGTAGGGAACGGGCCCGATCGCGCCGCGGTCGATCATGAGGAACGCGGACGTGAACTTGCCGGGGGCGGGTGTCCCGTCGGGCAGCACCATGCCGGCCGAGACGCTCTGACCGTCGACGGGAATGAGCTTGGCGCCCTGGATGACGAACATCGTGCCCAGGGTGGCCAGCAGGTCGGGGATCTTGCAGACCACGATGAGAAAGGCGTTGAGCAGGCCCACCGCGATTCCGGCCAGCAGCACGACGATCGCCGCGGTCCCGCCCGTCAGGTTGTAGAAGACCATGGTCATCGCGGCCATCTGCACCGCCAGTCCCGCCGTCGACCCGATCGACAGGTCCATGCCGCCGACGGCCATGACGTAGGTCATCCCCAGGCCGAGGATGGCGGTCACCGACGCGAACTTGAGCATCGAGAACAGCGCCCCGGACGTCCGGAAGGCGGGCTCGGTGGATGCGAAGAACAGGAACAGCCCGATCGTCACGGCGATGAAGCCGTACTTGACGACGGCGTCCTGCACCCTCATCCCGGTGGTGACGTCGTTGTCCGTGCGTGCGTGTGCCATCAGGCCACCTCCGACATGCTCGCGACGATGGCGTCACCGTCGGTCTGGGTTGTGTAGGCGTCGAACCGCGGATGCCCGTCGACGAGGACGACGATGCGATCGGCGACCTCGCGGATCTCGTCGACGTCACTGGAGAGGACGACGACACAGGCCCCCTCACCGGCGAGTTCGCGAGCCTGGCGGGAGATATCGCGGCGAGCCCCGATGTCGACCCCCCGGAAGGGTTCGTCGAGGAGCATGACCTTGGGCGACTCGGCGAACCAGCGCCCGACGACGACCTTCTGCTGGTTGCCTCCGGAGAGGGCGTCGAGCGGTTGATCCGGCCCGGTGGCGACGACGCCGAAGTCCTCGATCGTGGAGACACCGCGCCGGCGCTCGCGGCCGAGGTCGATGACGCTGCCCCGGCAGAACCGGCCGAGGAACGGGAGGGTCGCCGTCGCGGCGATCGCCCATCCCGGCAGCATCGCCTCGGCGGCGCGATCCTCGGGGACGAGGTAGATGCCCTTGCGCACGGCGTGCCCGCTGCGCCTCGGCGCGAACGGTTGCCCGTCGAAGGTCATCGTCCCGGCGCGGAACCGGTCGACCCCGAAGATGCCTCGCGCGAGCTCGGATTTGCCGGCTCCGATCAGGCCGACGATGCCGGTGACCTCGCCGTACCGCAGGTCGAGGTCGAACGGCCGGGACCGCTTGAGCAACTGCACTCCCTCCAGGTGGATCGCCACCCGTTCTCCACGCCGCTCGACGAGCTCGTCGGCGGCGACGGCGACGCTCTCACCGAGCATCGAGCGGATCGCCCGGGACATGTCGAACGGCGCCGCCTGCTCGTCGTGGATGCGGCCGTCACGCAGAACGACGAGGTCGTCGGCCATCGTGCGGATCTCGTCGAGGTGGTGGGAGACGTAGAGGATCGCGACGCCTTCCTCACGCAACCGCCGGACGACGTCGAAGAGACGGTCGGCCTCGGCCTGCGAGAGCGTCGACGTGGGCTCGTCGAGCACGAGCACCTTGGGGCGGCGGATCAACGCCCGGGCGAGCAGCAGGAGTTGGGCGTCCGCGATGCCGAGGTCGAAGACGTCCTTGCGCAGTACCTCGTCCGACCAGCCGAGATCGAGGGTGGCCGCGATCTGCCGGGCGCGGGGGAGGATGGCCTTCAGTGAGCGCACCGCAGGGATGTCGCCCTGCACGATCTCCTCGAACGTGAGGTTCTCGGCGACCGAGAGCCCCGGCACGATGCTGTCGTCGATGCGCTGGTGAACCGTCTGGACACCGTGACGCGCGGCGTCGATCGGTGAAGAGATGTGGATGGGCTCGCCACCGACCTCCACGGTTCCTCCGTAGCCCTGGTAGACGCCGGAGAGGATCTTGATGAGCGTCGACTTGCCGGCGCCGTTCGCACCCAGCAGCGCCGTGACCCGGCCAGGAGTGAGGCGCATGGTCACGCCCTTGAGGACGCTGTTCGCGCCGAACGCCATCGTGATGTCGGTCAGCGCCAGTGCGGCCGGCGTCTCGGGACGCGGCTGCTCCGGCGTGCCGGGGTCGCGGTGATCCATCTCTTCTCCCTCAACGTGGGCGTCGGTGCGGGGCAAGGAGTGCTCACCTGCCCCGCGCCGACAGCTGTCAGAACGTGACGGCCGGAATCCAGTCGGCCGAGGACACCTGCGAGATGTTCAGCGCAGGCTCCGCCTTGCGCAGGTCGTCCATGTTCTTGATGTTCTTGCTGCGCAACATCTCGCTCGTGACGAGGATCGGTGGGAAGTCGACCTTGTCGCCCTCCTTCGCCTGTCCCGCGAGGTTCAGGGCGAGCGTTCGCACGACCGCCGCGCCGATGGCGTTCGGGTCCGTCGCGCCGGTGGCGACCCAGGGACTGCCGTCCGCGCTCATGAGTTCGATGTCGGCGGTCGAGATGTCGGCACCGTAGACCTTGACCTTGTTCTTGAGGTCGGGGTTCTGCTCGAGAGCCGAGAGGGTCGCCTTGGTGAGCTCGTCGTACGGCGCGTAGACCGCGACGACGTCGGCGTTGGACTTGAGGGCGTTGTCGACCATCGGCGCCGAGTCGGTGGCCGAGGAGTTCGTGTACTTGCCCGTCTTGAACTTCTGCGTCCAGGAGTTCTTCTGCAGGTACTCCTTCCACACGGCGTCGCGGCGGTCCAACGGTGCGATTCCCGCGACGTTGACGTACCCGACCGGCTTGTCCTGACCGATGTCCTTGGCCATCTGGTCGAGTACCAGGCTCGCCATCTTGGCGTCGGACTGCTGTGTCTGCACCGCGCGCAGCGCGCACTTCTGGATCTCGACGTCGTAGATGACGACCTTGATGCCCTTGTCGATGGCCTTGTTCACCCCGGGGCACAGGGTGTCGGGGAAGCCGTGGCGAACGACGATGCCCTTGACGCCGGAGGCGATGGCCTGATCGAGCTGCGTGGCCTGCTGAGCGTTGTCACCCTGGGCGTCGTAGACGTCGAGCTTCATCTTCAGCGCCTCGGCCTGCTTGCGCGTGCCGTTGAGGTACTGCTGGAAGTAGTCGCCCTGGCCGCTCTGCTGGACGACCGCGACGTGCACGGTCCCACTGTCGAAGGGGGCGGGGGCCTGACCCGTGGCCTGCTGGACCGAGGCGCTGGCGGCGTTGTCGCCGGCGGGACTGGACCCACCGCTCGGCGTTCCCTGGCTGCACCCCGTCAGCCCGAGCAGAGAGAAGGCCGCGGCCGAGGCCACGAATGCAACGGAAGGCTTCATGGACGTTCCTCTCGTACGACCGGCGTCGTTGCCGGCCGGTGGATGTCAATCTGCGATGGTGTCGAGCAGGCGTGCGGCAGGAGCAGCGGCCGGTTCGACGATTCCGCGCTCGGTGACGACCGCGTCGATGAGATCGTGCGGAGTGACGTCGAAGGCGGGGTTGAAGCCGCGCGCCGTGGCGGGTGCGACCCGGTGACCGGCGACGACGAGCACCTCGTCACCGGACCGTTCCTCGATGACGATCTCGTCACCGGTGGCCGTGTCGAGGTCGACCGTGGAGAACGGTGCGGCGACGACGAAGGGGATGCCGGCCCGCCGGCACGCGAGGGCGAGCGCGACCGAACCGACCTTGTTGGCGGTGTCACCGTTGGCGGTGATGCGGTCGGCGCCGATGATGGCGACGTCGACGAGGCCGCGCAGGATGGTGGAGGCGGCCGCCCCGTCGCACTCGACGACGTGCGGGATGCCGTCCTGCGTGAGCTCCCAGCTGGTGAGCCTGGAGCCCTGAAGCAGGGGACGGGTCTCGTCGGCGTAGACGAGTTCGAGGGCCCCGCGGTCCTGGAGCTCGTGGATGATCCCGTACGCGGTTCCCCACGCCGTGGTGGCGAGGGCGCCGGTGTTGCAGTGAGTGACGACGCGCACGGAGGATCGCCCCGTGCGGGCCAGGATCCAGTCGGCTCCGAGGCGGGACAGCTCGCGGTTGGCCGCCTCGTCCTCGGCCACCAGCCGCAGGGCCGACGCGAGCACCTCGTCGACTCCGCCGCTCATGAGCGGGCGCACCTGGTCGACGCCCCACGCGAGGTTCACGGCGGTCGGGCGTGCGTCGCGTACGCGATCGACCTCCGCCTGCAGCCGGTCCTCACTCCAGCCGTTGCGCGCCGCTTCGTTCATCGCGACGACGACGCCGAGCGCGCCGGTGGCACCCAGGGCCGGAGCGCCGCGCACGGCCAGCGTCCGGATGGCGTCGATGAGCACGTCCACCGTTCGCACGTCGATGTACTCCTCCTGCGCCGGCAGGAGCCGCTGGTCGATCAACCGAAGACAGGGAGCGTCGTCGGCGACCCATTGGACGGCAAGAACCATCGTCTGCACCTCGCTGTTGTCAGACAACCGATGCCTCAACGTAGAATGGCGACCCTCGGTTGTCAACGCTGCGCCGGATGAGTGACCGATGTCCCCTGCCCTCCAAGGAGAGCCATGCCCCGACGGTCCACCCTGGCGACGCGTGTCGCCGAGGATCTCCGTAGCGAGATCGCCGCGGGCGAGTACGCCCCGGGTGACCGGTTGCCCACCGAGCACGCCCTCAGTGCGCGGTTCCAGGTGTCCCGCCCGACCGTGCGGACGGCGTTGCAGGAGCTCGAGGGGCTCGGCCTCGTGCGGACCAGGCACGGGGTGGGGACCTTCGTCGTCGAGCAGCCCGCGGTTCGCGCGGGGTTGGAGCGCCTGGAGTCGATGACCGACGCCATCCGCAACCAGGGGCACGAGCCCGGCATGGTGTATGCGAGCCGGCTGCGTAGGCCGCTCGTACCGGAAGAGGCAGCACGCATGGGGCTCGCCGTGAACACCGAGGTTCTCGAGCTTCGGCGGTCGATCCTCGCCGACGGCGAGGTGGTCGCGTACTCCTACGACCTCCTGCCGTGGGAGATGTTCCCCGACGACTTCGACCCCTCATCGTTGACCGGATCGATCTTCGAGTTCATGAGCACCCGTCTGGGCGTCGAGCCCGCGACCGCCGTCGCCGAGGTCCACGCCGTGTACTCCGAGCACGTCGGATGGGGGCCCGAGGCGGCCGCGCATCGGCTCTTCGTGTTGCTCAACCAGTTGCACTACGACGCCTCGCAGCGGCTGGTGGCCTACTCGCGCACGTACTTCATCGAAGGCCGCTACTCCTTCACGATCTACCGCACGCCGTCCGGGGCCGGGGCGCCGCTGCCTGCGGACGGGCCCGAGCTCGGGCGTTGACGAGAGCGTCGACATGTGGTTTGTTGTCTGACAACTACGTCTGGGGTGAATGACATGTTGTTGGCCGATGAGCGGAAACAGATCATCGATGTCTGCCATCGGATGGTGGCCGACGACCTCGTGGTGGGCACCGCCGGCAATGTCTCGGTGCGAGCTGGGGAGCTGTTGGCGATCACTCCGAGCGGAGTTCCCTACGCCGACCTACGGCCTGAGTTGATCAGCGTCGTCCGGTTCGACGACGGCGCGCGCGTCGACTCGCCGCTGGCGCCCGCGAGCGAGCTGGAACTGCATCAGGTGGCATTGCGCGCCACGCAGTCAGGGGCCGTCGTCCACACGCATTCGGGCGCGGCGACCGCGGTGGCCTGCCTGGAGGGGATCGACGAGGTGCCGGCGGTGCACTACTACGCGGCGATGTTCGGCGGGGCTCCCCGAGTCGCGCCCTACCACCGCTACGGCTCGTCGGCGTTGGCCTCGGCGGTGGAATCGGCGCTCGTCGGCCGCAACAGTGCGCTCATGGGCAACCACGGGGCCGTCGTCACGGGCTCCGACCTCACCCAGGCCTACGACCGCGCCCTCTACCTCGAATGGCTGTGCGATCTGGTTCTTCGCGTCTCGTCGGCGGGCGTGCCCCGCGTCCTGCCCGAGGAGGAGATCGCGGGGGTCGTCGAGCAGATGAAGGGATACGGCCAGAGCGCCCCGCCCGCCGACGCGCGCTGAGGCCGCTCAGTCCACCGAGTCGATGTGACGGGTGCTGCCGAGCAGATCGAAGGTGTCGCCGGCGCTCTTGCCCTGCGCGGCTTCGAACATCGGGGAATCGCTCGACATGCCCTCGTACGTGACGCCGTCGCACTCGAACGGTGAGGCGGGGACGCCGACGAGGTAGTGGTCGCCGTCGATCGCGACGATCGCGCCGGGCTCGATCGTGGTCTTGGGGGAGACGTCGAGCGCCTCGACCTCCTGAATGCCGCCGAGTTCGCCCTGCGCCACCGCGGAGAGCCGCCCGCGCATCTCACCGGCCTGGTCGGACTGCGAGAGGTCACCGGAGTCCATGGGCATGTCCTGGTCGAGCCGTGCGGCGTCCTGATCGACGGACTCCGTCGTCTTCGTGCTCGCCGCCTCGGCGCCCAACTGCGAGACGAGCGCGTCCTTGACCTTCTGCTTGTCGAGCTTCTGCTCGTTCATCGGTGTCTCCTTCGAGTCGGCGTCTGTCATCGACATACCCGCAACGTCGGCCCCTGACACGCCCCTGACACGCCGCCGTGCGAACGCGCAGGTCAGCGCCCCGGCACGTAGCCGCTGGCCTTGTCGACGGGGTCGGGCAGCGACTCGCCCGCGACGTATCGGCGAAGGTTGGTCTCGAACTGGTCGGAGAGGGCGTCGCGCCAGCCCTGCACGTCGCCGCACATGTGGGCCGAGACGTGGACGTTCGGCATCGCCCAGAAGGGATGGTCGGCGGGCAGGGGTTCGGTGACGAAGACGTCGAGGCTCGCCGCGGCTATGTCACCCGCCTGCAAGGCAGCGACGAGCGCGGGTTCGTCGACGAGTTGCCCGCGCCCGACGTTGACGAGGTGGGCATGCTCGGGCAGGGCGGCGAGGACCTCGGCGTCGACGACTCCGCGAGTGGTGTCGGTGAGGGGTGCGGCGAGGACGAGGTGGTCGACGTCGCCGACGTGCGCCGCGAGCTCGCTCGACGCGACGACCGTGCCGAAGTCGGCGTCGCCCTCCCGCGCCACGCGTCCGGCACCCCGCACGTTCATGCCGAGCGCCCGCAGCAGCCGGGCCGTCGCGCGACCGATGCCCCCGGTGCCGACGACGAGGGCCTGTGCGCCCGCGGTGCGGCGAGGCTCGCGGTGGCGCCACGTGCGCTCGTTCTGCAGAGCCTTGCTCTCGTGCAGCAGCTTGTCGTGGGCGAGCACGGAGGCCGCGACGAACTCCGCGATCGGCTCGTCGAACACGCCGCGCGCGTTCGTGACGACGACGTCGGACTCGCGCAACTCCTCGAAGAGGATCGCGTCGACCCCGGCGGCGGCGACGTGGACCCACCGCAACGCGTCGGCCGCGGGCCAGGCGTCCCGTAGCGCGCCGGAGAAGAAGTCCCAGATGAACAGCGCCTCGGCCCCGGGAAGGGCCTCGGCGAGTCCGGCGGCGTCGCAGTAGGTGATGTCGGCGAGCTCGCGGAGGGCGGCGTCGTTGGCCGGAGGTGGCGTGCCCTCGGCGGTGAGGACGACGACCTGCGGCCTGGAGGATGCCGGGGCACCGGCGGCGGACGAGGGCTGAGGACCTGCGCTGATCACACCGGCACTCTAGGGTCGAACAAGATTGTTGACAATCGGCAATGCCGCCGTGAGGATCGGCTCATGACCTCCCTCAGCCCGTTGTTGAAGCAAGCGACCCCCGTCGTCGTCGACCACGCGAGCGGCAGTTGGATCCACGGCACCGACGGCAAGGACTACCTCGACTTCACGACCGGAATCGGCGTGACCAGCACCGGTCACTGCCACCCTCGGGTCGTCGAGGCGGCGCGCGAGCAGGTGGGCAAGGTCATCCACGCCCAGTACACGACCGTGATGCACCCGCCCCTGCTCGAGCTCACGCAGAAGCTCGGCGAGGTGCTGCCCGAGGGCCTCGACTCCGTCTTCTACGCGAACTCCGGCTCCGAGGCCGTCGAGTCCGCGGTGCGCCTCGCGCGCATGGCCAAGGGGCGTCCGAACATCGTCGTCTTCCAGGGCAGCTTCCACGGCCGCACCGTCGCCGCGGCCACGCTGACGACGGCAGGCACGAAGTTCTCCGCCGGCTTCGCGCCGCTCATGGCGGGCGTGCACATGTCGCCGTTCCCCTACGCCTATCGCTACGGCTGGGACATCGACACGGCGGTGGACTTCGCGCTGCGGGAGCTCGACTACCTGCTCGCCACGCGCACCGCGCCCAACGACACCGCTGCGTTCCTCATCGAGCCCGCCCTCGGCGACGGCGGCTACATCCCGACCCCGCCCGCGTTCCTCGACGGGTTGCGCGAACGCGCCGACCGCCACGACATCCTGCTCATCCTCGACGAGGTCCAGGCCGGGTGCGGGCGCACGGGCCGCTTCTGGGGGCACCAGTGGTCCTCGATCCGCCCCGACATCCTCATCACGGCCAAGGGCATCGCGTCCGGCTTCCCCATCAGCGCGATGGCGGCGTCAGAGGAGCTCATGAGCCAGGCATGGCCGGGCTCGCAGGGCGGAACGTACGGCGGCAACGCGGTCGCCGCCGCCGCCGGGTGCGCGACGCTCGACGTCATCCGGGAGGAGAACCTCGTCGAGAACGCCCGCGTGCGCGGCGAACAGCTCCTCGCCGGCGTCAAGGCCATCCAGGAGAAGCACCCCGTCATCGGTGACGTGCGCGGCCACGGGCTGATGATGGGCGTCGAGTTCACCGACGCCGAGGGCAACGCCGACGCGGCCACGGCCGCCGCCGTACAGCAGGCGACGACGCGACACGGCCTGCTCTCCCTCACGTGCGGCCCGCTCGGCAACGTCGTCCGGCTCATCCCCGCCCTCGTCGTCACCCAGAACGAGATCGACACGGGCGTCGAGCGATTCGGCGCCGCGGTGGACGAGGTCGTCGGCGCATCATCCTGACCTCAACGGCTCTCCCGACCCCACGAACCGCCCACACGAAGGACGAACCATGACGACAGACCCGACCCAGGCCGCGAAGGACGCCGTCGCGAAGGTGAGCACGGGCGTCTTCATCGACGGGGAGTGGGGCGATGCCGCCTCCGGCCGGAGGACCGACGTCGTCAACCCCGCCACCGGTGAGGTGATCGCGACGATCGCCGACGGCGGTGAGGAGGACGCGAGGCGCGCCATCGAGGTCGCGGCCCGCACCCAGCAGTCGTGGGGGCGCACACCACCCCGGGAACGCAGCGAGATCCTGCGCCGCGCCTACGAACTCATCATGGAGCGGCAGGACGAGCTGGCCCTCGTCATGACGAGCGAGATGGGCAAGCCGCTCGCCGAGGCCAGGGGCGAGGTCGCCTACGCGGCCGAGTTCTTCCGCTGGTTCTCCGAGGAGGCCGTGCGCATCGGCGGCGACGCGACGACGAGCGGTGACGGCAAGACCCGCATCATCGTCACGAAGGAGCCCGTCGGGCCGTGTGTGCTGGTCACGCCGTGGAACTTCCCCCTCGCGATGGGGACCCGCAAGATCGGCCCCGCCATCGCGGCCGGCTGCACGATGGTGTTCAAACCCGCGCACCTCACGCCGCTGAGCTCGTTCGCGCTCACCGACATCCTCGTCGAGGCGGGCCTGCCCGCGGGCGTGCTCAACGTCGTGTGCACGAGCAACGCCGGCTCGGTCGTCGAGCCGTGGATGGACTCCGGCCTGGCGCGCAAGGTCTCGTTCACCGGTTCGACCGCGGTCGGCATCACGCTGCTCGAGCAGGCGTCGCGGCACGTCATGCGCTCGTCGATGGAGCTCGGCGGCAACGCGCCGTTCATCGTCTTCGACGACGCCGATCTCGACGTGGCGGTCGAGGGCGCGATGGTCGCGAAGATGCGCAACATGGGGGAGGCCTGCACGGCGGCCAACCGCCTGTTCGTGCACCGCGATGTCGCCGACGAGTTCTCGCGCCGGCTCGCCCAGCGCATGTCGGGCCTCACCGTCGGTGACGGCGTGGCCGAGGGCACACAGGTCGGCCCGCTCGTCGAGGAGAAGGCGCGCACCAAGGTCGAGGAGCTCGTCGCGGACGCCGTGAACCGGGGCGCGAGGGTCGTCTGTGGCGGCAAGACCCCCGACGGCCCCGGCTACTTCTACCCCCCGACCGTGCTCGCCGACGTCTCGCCCGACTCCGACCTCATGGGGCAGGAGATCTTCGGCCCCGTCGCCCCGGTCATCCCGTTCGACACCGAGGAGGAGGTCGTGGCGCTCGCCAACGACACCCCCTGGGGCCTGGTGGGGTACGTCTTCACCCAGGACGTCGACCGTGGCTTCCGCATGTCGGAGCGCATCGAGGTCGGCATGCTCGGGCTCAACACCGGGCTGGTCTCCAACCCGGCCGCCCCGTTCGGCGGTGTCAAGGAATCGGGGCTCGGGCGCGAGGGAGGTCGCGTCGGCATCGAGGAGTTCCTCGAGATGAGGTACCTCGCCATGCCGCGCACCTGACGAGAGGGGAGTGCCCGCATGACCACCGAGATCACCCGGGCGGAGTACGACGAGCGCCTGGCGCGGGTGCGCACCCGCATGGATCTGCAGGGCATGTCTGCGCTCATCGTCACCGACCCGACGAACATCTACTACTTGTGTGGGTACAACGCGTGGTCGTTCTACACCCCACAGATGCTGTTTGTACCAGCACAAGGAGACATGATCCTCTTCGCTCGCGAGATGGACGCCAAGGGTGCGCATCGCACGACGTGGCTCCCCGACGAGCAGATCGTCGCCTACCCCGAGCGCTACGTGCACCGCCCGCATCTGCACCCCTTCGACTGGGTCGCGTTCGCGCTGCGCCGCCGGTGGCAGGTCGCGCCCGCGTCCAAGGGCGTCGTCGGCATGGAGATGGACTCCCACTTCACCTCACCCAAGGGGTACCGCGCGCTCGAACACGGCGTACCGGAATGGAAGATCGTCGACTGCTTCGAACTCGTCAACTGGGTGCGCCTCGTCAAGTCCGACGCCGAGATCCAACTCATGCGCGCGGCCGCGCGGGTGACGACCAAGGCGATGGAGGCCGCGATCGAGGCGATCGAGGTCGGTGTTCCGCAGAACGTCATCGCCTCCCGCATCGCCGCCGCGCAGGCCATCGGCGACGGGGAGGCGTGGGGTGACTACCCGGCGATCGTGCCGATGCTCCCCACCGGCGAGTCCGCCGACACACCCCACCTGACCTGGAGCGATCGGCGTCTGGAACTCGGTGACGCGGTCGTCGTCGAACTCGCCGGGGCTCACCGCCGCTACCACGTCCCCCTCGCCCGCACGGTGATGCTCGGCGAGCCGAGCGAGGAACTCCTGCGCCTGGAGGAGGCCGTGGCCGCGGGCCTGCAGGCCGTGCTCGACGCCGCCGCTCCCGGCGTCGCGGTCGCCTCCCTCGCGCACGCCTGGAACTGGACCCTCGCCGAGTACGGCCTCGAGAAGCCGAGCCGCCTCGGCTACTCCATCGGCGCCGCCTACCCGCCCGACTGGGGCGAGCGCACGATCAGCATCCGCAGCGAGGACGAGAACGACCTCGCCGAGAACCAGACCTTCCACATCATCTGCGGCATGTGGATGGAGGGGTTCGGCTACGAGGTCTCCGAATCCGTGCGCATCACCGCCACGGGAGTCGAGACCTTCACCTCGTTCCCCCGAGGACTCATCCGGCGCTGACCCGCGCACGGCCGATCACGAGCCACGACGACCAGGAGGATCCGTGCTCACGACCATCTCGACCTTCTCCCCGCTGCCCACCCACGGCATCGCCGGCGACCCGCAGGCCGGGTTCGTCCCCCTGGCCTCACGGGCGGACGGACTCGTCGGCTCGGTCATCGACTCCTCGACCTCGCTGCTCGCCGCGCAGAAGCACGACATCGTGCGGTTCGCGATGGGAGCGCCCGCGCCTGACGTCACCCCGTGGGAGCAGTTCCGCGACCTGGCTCGCGACGTGTACGACGCGAGCTCGTTCACCTACGGCGCGACCGAGGGTGAGCCGGTGCTCTTCGACGCGCTCGTGGAGTACAGCCGGCACACCCCGGAGCCGGTCGACGAGAGCCGCACGGTCATCACCACCGGCGGCATGCAGGGTCTCGACCTCGCGTTCAAGCTCTTCGTCGACCCGGGTGACCTCGTCGTGGTCGAATCGCCCACGTACACCAACGGATCGGGCACGGCGCTGAGTTACGGCGCGGACCTGCTCGAGGTGCCGGTCGACGAACACGGACTCGACGTCGAGCAGCTCGAGAGCCTCGTCGCGCGGGCCGGCCGCGTGCCCAAGGCGATCTACACGATCCCCAACTTTCAGAACCCGTCCGGCACGACGCTGTCGGAGGAGCGGCGCCGCCGCCTCATCGACCTGGCCCGCACCTGGGGCAGCGTCATCGTCGACGACGACCCCTACGGCCTCCTGCGTTTCGCCGGCGAGGACGTTCCCGGATTCCCCGCGCTCATGGGCGACGACCCGCTGCTGTTCTCCGTGCGTACGTTCAGCAAGATCCTCGCGCCCGGCCTGCGCGTGGGGTGGGTCAGCGCCGACGCGCGGTTGCGCGAGCTGCTCATCGCCGGCAAGCAGGCGATGGACACGTGCACCAACGTGCCCAACCAGCACGTCGTCGCCGAGTTCCTCCGTCGAGGCGGGCTCGACGCCCATCTCGAGGGCCTGCGCAGCCAGTACCGCAAGCGCAAGGAGGCGATGCAGGACTCGATCACCCGCCACCTCGGCGACCGGGTGCGCACCACCGACCCCGAGGGCGGCTTCTTCCTCTGGATGACCCTCCAGGGCGAGGACGCGGCCATCGACTCCCGGCGCCTCTTCGAGATCGCCCTCGCCGAGGGGGTCGCCTTCATCCCGGGCACCGCGCTCTCGCCGTCGCAACGGTTCTCCGACGCGTTCCGGCTGTGTTTCGCCTCGACCACCCCCGAGCGCACCGAGGAGGGCATCGCCCGTCTGGCCCGGGCCATGGACATCGCCCGGGCGGAGGTCGCGAGGTGACCGATGGGGTCGGAGACGGGGCGGCCGATCCCCGCGCGCTCGTGCGGGAGGACGAGCTCGTCGAGCTCACCTGCGCCCTCGTCGATGCGGCAGGGGAGAACCCGGGCGGCACCGAGCAGGCGGTGGTCGACGTGCTCGAACGAGCCTGCCGTGAACGGGGATTCGACGTCACGGTGAGTCCGGTGGTCGCGGGCCGTCCCAACCTCGTAGCCACGCTGTCGCGCGAGACGACGGGGTCGCGCGGAGACGGCGGGCCCGGACTGCTCTTTCTCGGCCACTCCGACGTGGTCCCGGCGGGGCCGGGCTGGACGCGGGAGCCGTTCGCCGCGACGGTCGACGACGGGCGCGTGTACGGCCGCGGCTCCACCGACATGAAGGGCGGGCTCGCCGCGGTCGTCATCGCGATGGCCGCGGTGCGGGCGGCCGGGATACGACTCTCCGGCCCCGTGACCCTGGCCTGCACCGTCGACGAGGAGGACCTGGGCCTCGGCATCCGCGCCCTCGTCGCCGACCCCGCGGCGGCCGGGATGGGTGCGGAGTACCTCGGCTGCGTCGTCGCCGAACCCACCGACCTCGGGCTCGTCGTCGGCTGCCGCGGTGACAGTTACCTCGAGATGGAGGTCACCGGCGTGCCGGCCCATTCCGGACGACCGGGTGACGGACGCAACGCGATCGACGCGGCGAGCCGGATCCTCGAGCTCGTCCGCGCCGACCACGAACGGCTCGCGGGGGAGGGTGACGCGCTGCTCGGCCCGGCGACGTGGAACGTCGGCCGGATCAGCGGCGGACGCGGCAGCTCGATCGTCGCCCCCGACGCGCACGTGTGGCTCGACCGGCGCCTGCTGCCGGAGGAGGATCCGGACGCGATCGCCGCCGACCTCGCTCGCCGCATCGAGGAGTCCGGGATCAGCGGTGACGGCATCGGCGTCGAGATCACCGTGACGATGGAGATGCCCGGCTTCCGCACCCCCGACGACCACCCGTTCGTGCGCGCGGTGCACGCGGCCGGTGTCGAGGTCGGCCTCTCCGTGCCGATCGGGGGCTGGAGCGCCGCGTGCGATGGCGGGTTCGTCGCCCGCGACCTCGGCATTCCCGCCGTCGTCGCCGGGCCGGGCGGCCTCAACGATCAGGCGCATCAGGTCGACGAATCGGTGGGGATCGACGAGCTGGTCGACGCCGCCCGCTGGTACGCGAGCCTCATCGTGCGGCTGCTCGGCGCGGCCCCTGCCGGTGCCTAGACTGAACGATCACGTGTGAGCAGGGGACGAGGCATGACGACCAGGAAGACCGCGAACAGGCGGGCGACGAGAACGCGCACCGAGGACATGCCGCTCTTCGCTCCGATCGTCCAGGACTCCACGCCCGCGCTGATCGCCCAGCAGCTTCGCGAGGCCATCGCCGAAGGCCGCTTCGTGCCCGGGCAACAGCTCCTCGAGACCTCACTCGCCGCGAGTCTCGGGGTGAGTCGGGGCCCCTTGCGTGAGGCGATGCAGCGGCTCACCCAGGAGGGGCTGCTCGTCGGCCACCGCAACCGCGGCCTGTTCGTCATGGACCTCGACGAGGCGACCGTGCGCGACATGTACCTCGCCCGCGGCGCGGTCGAACGCGCCGCCGTCGAGTGCCTCGTCGACACCGGCAACGGCCCGAGCGCGATCGCGCTGCTCGACATCGTCGCCGAGATGCGAGCCGAGGACGGCGCTCCGGACGGGCCCGAGATCGCCGCCCTCGACATGCGTTTTCATCAGCGTCTCGTCGCCCTCACCGGGAGTCCGCGGCTCGTGCGCATGCACGACACCCTGCTCACCCAGGTGCGCCTGTGCCTTGCCCGGATGCAGGCGACGTACGACGACACCGAGATCCGGGCCTCCGAGCACGAGGCCATCGCCCGCGCGATCGTCGACGGCGACAAGGCCCGTGCGACCGGCCTCCTGGCCGAGCACATGAACGACGGCCTGCGCCGCGTCCTCGCCGTGCTCGAGGCGGAGGACGCCTGACCAGGGCTCGGGCATCTCAGGGCATCCGGAACAAGCGCCCGAGGCCGTCGGTGAGCGCCGAATGACCCGCTAGCCTCAAGCCCTGCCATGCGGTGACCGCGTTGGCGGTGAGCACGATCGTGTCGAGCTCGGCCTCGAGGGATTCGATGAGGTCCACGGTGTGGAGCGCGGTGTCGGGGACGAGCACGGCGTCGACGCCATCCTCGTGGCCGGCGCAGATCATCGCTCTCACCTGCCGGGGGTCGAGGCGTCCCGCGTCCTCCCCGGAGGCCACGTCGTGACTGGCGGCGTCGACCACCGTCACGTCCGACCGGTTCAGGACGGCCACGAAGTGCGCGCTCACGTCGGCCGGATACGTCGCGGCGAGTCGCACCTGACGAACGCCGAGGTGTCGGGCCGCCGCGACGAACGCCAGGGTGGTCGAGGAGGCGGGGGCCCCCGATGCCTCGGAGACCCACCCCGCCTGCTCCTCGACGCGCTCGTCGAAGACGAAGCTGCCGGAGGTGCATGCCCACATCACGGCGTCGGGGCCGAGACGCCGAGCGGCGTTCGCGTGCGGCGACAGAACGTCGCGCGCGCCGAGGGCCAGCAACGACCGCACGTCGTGGTCGGTGGCCCCCTCCCACGTGTGGACGATCGGGAACGAGACGTCCACGAACCGCCGTTCGAGCGTGGCGTACTCGTCCTCGGCGCTGGACCCCGGGTAGAGCATGGCGACGGTGATCATCGAACCTCCCGGAGAATCCGACCGGCTGGACCCTTTTCACCGGAGTCTCACGAGGCTACGCTCCGATTGTCAACAATCCGACAGCGCAACGACGCGCACTCCGGAGGTTCCCCCATGACCAGCGCACCACCGCCCGCGGCCAGGCCGCAGACGGATGTCCCCCCCTCGCTGCTGCGGCGGGCCATCGCGGCCTCGGCCATCGGAAATGCGGTCGAATGGTTCGACTACGGCATCTACGCCTACGGAACCACCTATATCGCGGCCGCACTCTTTCCCGAGCATGCGACGAACGCGATGATCTTCACGCTGCTCGGCTTCGCGGTGTCGTTCCTCATGCGTCCCATCGGCGGACTGTTCTGGGGTCCGCTGGGCGACAAGGTCGGTCGCAAGAAGGTCCTCGCGATCACCATCATCATCATGGCCGCCGCGACCTTCTGCATCGGCCTGCTGCCGAGTTACACGATGATCGGGATCTGGGCGCCGGTGCTGCTCTACACGTTCCGCATCATCCAGGGGTTCTCGACCGGCGGTGAGTACGGCGGCGCGGCGACCTTCATGGCCGAGTACGCCCCCGACCGACGCCGCGGCTTCTACGGCAGCTTCCTCGAGGTCGGCACCCTCGCCGGATTCAACGGCGGCGCGCTGCTCATGCTGCTCATGATCGGCCTCACCGACGACCAGCAGATGCACGACTGGGGCTGGCGGGTGCCGTTCCTCGTCGCCGGCCCGCTCGGGATCATCGGCATCTACCTGAGGTCGAAGATGGAGGACACGCCCGTCTTCCAGGAGCTCGCAGAGAAGGGCGAGGAGGCCGACACCGGCCGTCAGACCCTCAAGGAGCTCTTCACGCGCTTCTGGCGTCCACTGCTCGTGCTCGGTGGCCTCGTCATCGCCGTCAACGTCATCAACTACACGCTGCTGTCGTACACCCCGACGTACCTGCAGAGCGTCATCAACCTCTCCGACGAGCATGCGCTCATCGTGCCGATCATCGGCCAGCTCATCATGATGTTGCTGTTGCCGCTGGTCGGCGGGCTCTCCGACCGGGTGGGGCGCAAACCGCTGTGGCTGTTCTCGCTCGTCGGCACGATCGTGCTCGCCTACCCGATGTATCGGTTCATGGCGACGTCGTTCGCCTCGGCGATCATCGCATTCACGGTGCTCGGGCTGCTGTACACGCCGCAGCTCGCGACGATCTCGGCCACCTTCCCCGCGATGTTCCCGACACACGTGCGCTACGCGGGCCTGGCACTCGGGTACAACATCTCGACCTCGCTGTTCGGTGGCACGGCGGGGCTCGTCAACGAGTGGCTCATCGGACGGACCGGCGACACCCTCTGGCCCGCGTACTACACGATCGGTGCATGCCTCGTCGGCCTCGTCTGCTGGTTCTTCATGATCGAGACCAAGGGCCAATCCCTGCGCGGCACTCAGGTACCCGGTACGGCCGAGGCACACGAGGAACAGGCACGTCTCGCCGGAACGCACTGAGACGCCGTTCGGCGGTCACGACTCCCGCGATCACAGCTCCAGCAGTCGGCCGGCGCCTTCGGGGCGCCGGCCGACCGCGCGTAGGGCGGCCCACATCGTCACGTGGCTCGCCGTGAGCACGGGGATGCCGAGCTCGGTCTCGAGCGGCGCGATGAGGTCATAGCTCGCGAGGTTGGTGCACGAGAGGAACAGGGCCTCGGTGCCCGAACCTGCCTTCGCGGCCGCGATCGCGAGCCTCGCCGTCGTCGTGTAGTCGACGGTCCAGATGTGACCGGCGAGGCCGAGGTGCCGAGCGGCGGTGACCTCGACGCCGGCATCCGCCAGGTACGCGACGAGCAACCCCGTGATCTCGTCGTCGTACGGAGTCGCGATGGCGACGCGCGCGACGTCGAGGGCGTCGATCGCGGCGAGCAGGGATCCGCTCGTCGTCACCGCGTGGGGAAATCCGGCGTCCCGCATCGCCTCGACGAGTCGACGCTCTCCGGCCGCGCCGTGCACGAAGCTGCCCGACGTGCAGAGGTAGGCGCACACCGGCGCCTGCGTCATGCGGACCTCAGCGGCGAGGGCCCGCACGATGCCGGCCTCCGCGAGATCCGTGGCCTGCTCGCGACTGACCGGGAACGGCGAGGTCGGTGAGCGGGTGATGGCGAGGGAGACGTCGTGCGGTGCCCAGCGCCACAGCTCGCGATCGAGCGCGAAGTCATAGGGGGCGATGACGCCGACCGTGGCGTCGAGGATCGGAGTAGGCGGCACCTGCATGGGCGATGATGTGCCAGATTGTTGACAATCGGCAATCCCCGTTCATAGCGTGGGCATCCCGGTGAAAGGACGCCCATGAACGCGACGGACGACGCCCGCACCTCGCTGGCCGAACACGAGGCGCACGTTCTCGTCCGCCGCTTCGGCGCGGGAGAGACGACGCCATCGGAGGCACTGGCCACCGCGCTCGCGATCATCGGGGCCCACGACGACTCCGTGCACGCCATGGTCCTCACCGACGCCGGGTCCGCGCAGCGCGCCGCCGCCGCGGCGGACGAGAGATGGGCTGCCGGTAGGCCGGCGGGCCCGCTCGACGGTGTCCCGATGACGATCAAGGACATGCTGCTCACGCGGGGTTGGCCCACACGCAAGGGCAGCACGCTCATCGGTGCGAACGGCCCGTGGGAGGAGGACGCCCCCGCGGTCGCCCGCCTGCGCGACGCCGGCGCGGTGTTCCTCGGCAAGAACACGACACCGGAGTTCGCCTGGAAGGGCGTCACCGACTCCCTGCTCGAGGGCTCGACCGGCAACCCGTGGGGCGCAGGCCTCACGAGCGGCGGCAGTAGTGGCGGTGCGGCGACGGCGGTGGGTCTCGGGATGGGGTCGGTCTCGGTGGGCACCGACGGAGGTGGTTCGGTGCGGATCCCGGCGTCGTTCACGGGCACGGTCGCCCTCAAGCCGACGTTCGGTCTCATCCCCATCTATCCGCCCAGCGCCTACGGAACCCTGTCGCACGCGGGGCCGATGACCCGGAGCGTCACCGATGCGGCGCTGCTCATGGACGTCATCACCGGTGGCGACCCCCGCGACTGGTTCGCGATGCCGACACCGTCCGGTTCCTACCTCGACGGCCTCGACGAGGGGATCGAGGGTCTGCGTGTCGCGTTCTCACCCACGCTCGGCGGCCTCGGCGAGAACGACCCGGAGGTCGAGGCCGCCGTCCGTGCGGCGGTCGACGTGCTCGCCGGCCTCGGAGCGCGGGTGGAGGAGGTCGACCCCGAACTGCCCGATGGCACCGACGCCTTTCACCTCTTGTGGTTCACCGGAGCGAGCAAGGTGCTCGAGGGATTCGGGCCGGGCGCACTCGACCGTGTCGACCCGCTGCTCGCGGAGAACGTCCGGCGCCACGCGGAGACGAGCGCGTCGTCCTACCTCGACGCGACGACGATGCGTATGGACATGGGCGTCGTGATGGGTCGGTTCCACGAGATGTACGACGTCCTCGTCACCCCAACGATGCCGATCGCCGCGTTCCCGCGAGGCCAGAACTCGCCGGACGGCTGGCCCTTCCCGCTGTGGACGTCGTGGACGCCGTACACCTACCCGTTCAACATGACGATGCAGCCGGCGCTCACCGTGCCGTGCGGGTTCACCTCCGACGAGCGGCCGGTGGGGCTGCAGATCGTCGGGCCCCGGCACGCGGACCGGCTCGTCCTGCGCGCTGGTCGCGCGTACGAGGCGGCCACGCCGTGGCACGAGGCGGTGCCGACGCTGCTGCGATGAGGCGGATGTACCAGTACAACTCTGCGAAGGAGTCCCGATGACCCGTTACGTGACGATCACTCTGGAGAAGCGCGGCGTGACGTGCACGGCACGACTCCTCGACGATGCCGCGCCTCGCACCGCGAACGCCGTGTGGGAGGCACTGCCGCTCTCGGCCCAGGTCTACCACGGCAAGTACGCACGGAACGAGATCTACGCCCTGCACCCGCAGTTCGCCGAGCAGGATCCGGGGCCGGAGAACACGACCGTCACGCCGATCCCGGGCGACGTCTGCTGGTTCACGTTCAGTGGCGACGATCTCGGCAACCCGGCCTACGGGTACGAGAAGGAGTCCGAACACCGGCAGACCTCGCAGATCGTCGACCTCGCCTTGTTCTACGGCCGCAACAACCTCCTCATCAACGGCGATCAGGGTTGGGTGCCCGGCAACGTATTCGCCACGATCACTGACGGCTTCGACGACCTGGCCGCCGCCTGCCAGGACCTGTGGATGGGCGGCGCCCGCGGCGAGATCTTGACCTTCGCTCGAGGGCGCGAGGAGTGAGGCCACCACACCCCTCGCTGGCACAGCGGTGTCCCACATGGGCGGCCGCGCTCCTCAGATCCGCATCGGACCCCTCAGATCCGAGGAGTCCGGCCGGCCTATAAGGGGTGGTCACCAGGTGCGATAGGAGCCCTTCGAGAGGAAGAAGCCGTGTCGCTTGGTGTTCGTGCACGTCACCCCGGTCTTGGTGGAGACACAGGTCGTGTCGGCCAGCTTGAGCGCCGTGCCGTAGCGCAGACCGGCCCGCCGCATTCCGTGGGTGCGGACGACGACATCGCGCTTGGCCGAGAACCACCGCGTGGCCGACCTGTTCGACAACGCTGCAGTGCCCAGCGCGGTGTCACCTGCGCACAGGATGACTCCCCGGCCGCCGAACAGGTAGAGGGCGTGGCCGTAGTCGACTTCGCATGTCCTGGGCTTCTTGACCTTCCAGGTGCGATTCGTGATGTCGCAACGCACGTCAGCGCGTCCCCGCTTCACGACCGTCATGTCGCAAGTGATGTTGCCCGACGGTGTCGTGAAGGCAGCCTCGTTGCCGCGCGCCGTGATCGTGCGGACCTTCGCGGCGCTCTTCGAGGTGGACGCCGGATGGGTGCCGGCCGAGGCTGCGGGGATGCCTACGGATGTCAGGGCCAGCGCCGCGGATGCGGCGGCCGCGAGTAGGACGCGAGTGTTCATGGTGATTCCCCTCGTGTAGTCGAGGTGTCGCCGGTCAGCCCCCTGCGTCATGTGCGAACACCTCGCGAATACCGTACGCACCGAAATCTCCCGCGGTGCGCGAACACGCAGCCGAGTCCGAATGCCTGAGAACGAGGCGGTCGCTCGAACAGGCTCTTTCACCCCCTCTATCGGATGAAAGAGCCTGTTCGAGCGGTTCAATCCTGGGGTCGGCCGCGGCCTCGCTTGATCTCCGAGCGGCGTTTCTTGCCGGCGAGGCGGCGTTCCTGGGATCCGCGGGTCGGGCGCGTCGCGCGGCGGGGCGGTTGAGGGGGTGCGATGGCCTCGCGGAGGAGTTGGGCGAGCCGCTCTCGGGCTGCCCGACGGTTGGCGAGCTGGCTACGGTGTTCGGCGACCGCGAGCGTGAGCTGCCCGTCGACGAGACGGCGGGCGAGGCGAGCGAGCGCGCGCTGCCGCAGCGGCTCCGGCAGCGACGGCGAGCCGGCCACGTCGAACGTCAGCTCCACGCGCGAGTCCGCGGTGTTGACACCCTGGCCGCCGGGTCCGGAGGAATGGGAGAAGCGTTCGCGCAGCTCGGAGGCGGGAATGCGCACCCGATCGCTCACCACCAGCTCGCCGTCCATGCCGCAATCCTCTCAAGCGGGCATGGCTACGCTGACCGCATGGCCACAGACTTCGACGCCGCGGCAGCCGAGTGGGACACCCCGGAGAAGGTCGAACGATCCCGGGTGCTCGCGCACGAGATCCTCCGGCGGGTGCCGGTGCAGCAGGACTGGGTCGCCCTCGACGTGGGTGCGGGCACGGGCCAGTTGAGCTGGGTGGTGGGTCCGCACGTGGCCCGGATGATCGTCACCGACCCCTCCGGCGGGATGCTCGACGTCGCACGCACCCGCGCCGAGGACGACCCCGACCGCTACGACGTGCGGCAGGTCGACCTCACGAGCGAACCGCTCGGGGAGAAGGTCGACCTCGTCATCAGCGCGATGACCCTGCACCACGTGCCCGATACCCAGGCCCTCCTCCAGGCTCTGCGCGAGACGCTGTACCCCGGTGGCTGGATCGCGCTCGCCGATCTCGACGCCGACCCCGAGAACCTCTTCCACGACGACGACCACGACGGGCACCGCGGCATCGACCGCGACGACCTCGCGGCCCGGTTGCGCGACCTCGGATTCGACGATGTCACCACCGAGACCGCTGCGACCGTGTTCAAGAACAAACACGGCATCGAGCGCGAGTTCAGCGTCTTCCTCGCGACGGGCCGACTCCCGCGTACCTGAGGCGATTGGCGGTCAGGTCCCCGGCACCGCTCGACAACGGGCCTCGAGCTACGACGCGGACGACACCCACACGATCCGCGTGTTCCCGAGTTCAAATCTGCTCACGTGTTCACGTGAAATGAACACGTGAGCAGATTGAACACTCGTCAGTCGGTGACCTTCACGACCCCGTGAGCGCCCTGTTCGGCGTCGCTCATGAGGTGCGAGACGACGGGGTAGTGGCCGGCCTCCGGGAAGGTGAGCTCGACGAATCCACCCTGGGCCGGCTGGAGGGCGAGCGCCTGGGAGCCGCCGCCGGTGCTGCCGAACGCGTCCTTGCCCCTCTTGAGCAGGTAGGCGCCCTCGGAGTAGACGGTGTCGAACTGGCCGCCGACGACGTGCAGGCTGCTCGCGACGTTCGGGCCGAGGTCGACACCCCAGATGCGGACGCGCTCGCCGACCTTGCTCGTGAGGGGGAACTGGTCGTACTGGTTGGCGATGCCGTTGAACGTGACGAAGTCGTGGGTGCGGTTGCCGATCTTCGTCGCGTCGACGTCGACGGCCTGATCGGCCGAGCCCGCCGCCTTACCCTGCGCGTCGGTGGCGACGTACGCCTCCGACTGCACGAGCACGTAACTGTGATCGACCGCCGGCAGATCCTTGGGCTCGATGACGACCGCGCCCGCCATGCCCGCGGCGATGTGGCTCGACATCGGGTGGGTGGAGCAGTGGTACATCCACGCGCCCGCACGTCCGGCGGTGAATCGGTAGACGAGGGACTCACCCGGGGCGATCGTGCGCATCGGCTTGTCGGGGGCGAGGGCGCCCGCGTGGAAGTCGATCGAGTGCCCCATCGTGCCGTCGTTCTTCAACGTGATCTCGAAGATGTCGCCGACCCGGCCGTGCAGGGTGGGCCCGAGGTGGCCGTCGTTGAACGTCCACCGTCGCTGCCAGACGCCGGGGGCGACCTCGAGCGGGATCTCCGTGGCCGTGAGCGTGAGCCGGTGGAGCGTCGGCGAGCCGTCGGAGTTCGCGGGCGGCAGCGGCGCGAGGCGCGGGTCGACGTGCGTCGTGAGCTTCGCGTCGGGCACGGCCATGACCCGGTTCGTCGTGCCGGGGGCCATCCCTGACATGCCGGCCATGCCGGACATGTCGTGGCCTCCGTGCTGGCCGCCCTGCGCGGCGTTCGCATCGGACGCGGCTGCGTCACCGCCGTTGACGAGGACGTCGAACACCATTCCCATCTGCCGGTGACCGGCGATGCTGCACCAGCCCTGGGTGGCGGCACCGATGACTCCGGCGTCGACCTCGGCGCGCTCACCGGGGGCGAGGCGCCCGGAGTCCGCGCCGGCGATGACGAGGTCGTGGACCTGGGCGGGGTCGTCGTTGACGAGGTCGATGACGAGGCGGTCACCCGCGTTCACCGTGACGCTCGCCGGCTCGAAGCGCATGTCCTTCGCGCTCACCGAGATTCGCACCGTCTGCCCGGTCGCCGGTGCCGTGCCACCGGCGGCGGCCCCGAGGGCTCCCGGGGTGGCGAAGCCGGCCCCGGCGGGGTCGACGCCGATGCCGAGGACGATCGCGAGTCCGAGCACCGAGAGGCTGGTCACGAGCTGGCCGGCCGACCAGAACGGCGTGCGGCTCTCTCGTGGGGCACCGCCGGTGACCGGCTCGCCGAGTTCGACGGCCCTCTTGGCGCGCGCGTTCGTGCGCAGGCCGCGGAACACCAGGGGCAGGAACCACACGAGGCCGATGAGCCCGACGAGCGAGGTCGTCACGCTCACCCAGCTCGGGACGGGGAGGAGCAGGAACAGCAGGCCGCCGTTGACGAGGACGAGACGCAGGGTCGCGTGGCGGTCGAACTCCGCGATCGTCGCGCGGACGACGGCCGGGCCACCGCCGAGGACGGTCGGGATGAGGTAGCTGAGGGCCCCCATGAGGATCTGCAGGGCGACACCGACCGCGGCGACGCCCGCCACCGGGGTCATGCGGTCGACGACCGAGGCCCACCCGCTGTCGCCGGGGCCGGCCGTCGCGAGGATCCACCCCACCCACAGCAGCCCGACGACGGCCCACGGCAGCGACGCGGCGACCGACGCGGGCGCGAACTCGCGCGGTGGCTTGGTGCGCAACGGGGCGAGGATCGCGCGACCCCACCAGGCGACTCCGCCGGTGTAGACGAGCAGGCCGAGCAGCGAGACCGGCATGATCCCCGAGAGCGCGCCGCCGAGGAGGGTGACGAGCCCGATGAGCAGCAGCGGCAGGGCCTGACGGGCGAACGCATCGGCCCGCGGATCCATGCGCGTGCGCAGCAGCGTCGGCCAGAACGTGACGAGCGTGCCGAGGATCGTCAGCCCCACCCAGCCGAGGAGGTTGGCCATCGTGTGGGCGAGAAGGAGTCGGCCGTGCCACGACCCGGGCGCGCCACCGGGGATCGAGGCGAGCAGGCCGCCGAACGTCGCCCCGACCGCGAGGCTCAGCCCCGCGGCGAGGTAGTAGTGGATCGTCACGCGGAAGCGCCCGGGCAGGGAGCCGCGCAGCATCTGCCAGAGCACCGCCACGTGCCAGAGCACGGCGAGCCCGACGAGCGTCGCGCCCGCGGCCGCGAGGGGACCGATGCCCGCGGGGACGCCGACGAGCACGAGCGTCGCGCCGGCGAGCACCATGACGATGCGGATCGACTGCTCCCGGCGAGAGGCCTCGGTCTGGGGCGTCTTGAGCAGGGCGTCGGCGAAGTAGCGGCTCCACACGAGGATCGCGTGGGTGAGCGCACCGAGCAGCACGAGGTGGATCATCAGCCACGTCGACTCCGGGATGAATCGGTGCCCCAGCGACACGGCAGCGGCCGCGACCAGCCAGAACACGGACGGGTAGTCGCGCAGCGGCCAGCGGCGTCGTCGCAGGTCAGGGGTCTGCGCGGGGGAGTCGGAACCGCGGAGGGGGATGCGGGTGCCGAGGTCAGTGGGTGCGGGCACGATGAGTCACCACCAGGACGAACGAGACGAGCATGAACACGAGAAGGGAGACGACCGTGACGACCGAGCCGGCCTGCCACACGGGCTCGGCGGGCAGGCCGAGAGCGACGGCGGCGTCGGCGCCGAACCGCAGCGCGAGACCCGCGTGGAGCAGGAGGAGTGGCAGCCACGAGACGGGGCGATACGGCAACTGACGGCCGAGCACCGCGGGCAGGATGATCGGCGCGTGGGCCATGACCATCGAGACGGCGAAACCGAGGAAGACGCCGTGGACGGTGACGTCGTAGGCGGGCTGCGCGGCGGGGACGCCGACGACCAGCCAGGCGGCGCCGGCGAGTGCGAGCCAGACGTACCCGAGCAGGAGGGCGGCGGCGTTGAACCGGCGCAGGCCGTCGGTGCGGATGAAGCGACGAGCGACGTCGTCCCGCATCAGCCACAGGGCGAGAGCGAGCATCGCGGCGCCGAAGACCCGGGTCCCGATCTGGGGGAGGACCACCGAGAGCAGCGCCGCGAACGTCATCGTCCCGCCGAGGACGAGCAGCCGGGTGGGCGCGGCGGGGCCGAGGGTGAGGATCGCGAGCTCGGTGCGTTCGGAGGCGATCGTGAGGACGACGAACGTCGCGAGCAGGCAGGCGATCGCGGGTAGCGGCGCCCACAGCCACAGGATCGCGGCGAGCAGGGCGGCGACCGCCGAGAGGCCCTCGACCGCAACGACAGTCGCGTGGGCGCGCTGCCACAACGCCACGTAGACCGCGACGAACACGAGAGCGCCCTGCACGAGCAGGAGCGCTCCGACGATCGGCGGGGCACCGAGAACGAGGGCCAGGCTGCCCGCGGCGAGCGTCGCCGGTGCGAGCAGCGCCCACGAACGACCGAGCGACTGGGCGCGCTCGAGCGAGATCACGGTGCCGAGGAAGCCGAGCACCATGACCACGCCGTGCAGCATTCCCAGACGCGACGACTCGACCGGCGCCCACACGCCCACGCGCACCAGGGCCGCGTCGAGGCCGGCGAGCAGACTGGCGCCGCCGAGGGCGAGGAGGGCGGTCCGCACGCGAGGGGTGTTCGCGCGCGAACGGGTGGGATGCGACGACCGGCGCCCTGCTGCCGGTGTCACACCGGAGGCAGGGCGCGAGAAGGTCTGGGCAGTGGTCAGGGCGCGACCTTGGTGAACGTGACGCGGACGCCATCACCTGCGGCGATGTCGGCCTCGCGGTCGATGTAGCCGATCTCGACGGAGTCGCCGAAGGCGTCGCGCACCTGGTCGAGCAGCGGCAGCGGGTCGTGCGGTGCGTGGAGGATCATGGCGGCGCCGGGGCGCACCTGCGAGATCGCCCCGAGGATCGCGCCGTGGCGGATCGCGCCCGGGATGACACGAGCGTCGAGAACGGGCAGGTCACCGTGGTTGCAGCCACAGCCGCAGCCGCCACCATCGCTGGTGGCGCCGGGGTTCGCGGCGGGCTTCTCGGTGAGGGGGATCTGCTGGGTCATGGGGTCTCCTCGACGGGCGCGTGTGTGGGTCGTTCTCCGTTCGATCCAATTATTACAGTCCACGGCGTGAAAAATAAGTGGGGACGTCGAGTGCGGAGCGCGGTGTGCCTCACATTCGGGCCTCGTTCCCCGTCTTCGGTCCACCACCTGGACGCTCGTCTCGCCTCCTGACCGTGACGCCCGAGGTCGCGGCGGCAGGTGTGGTGCTCGCCTCGCGTCAGGGGGTGCGGGTGCGCAAGGCTGGGCGCATGAAGCCGTGGACCGTAGCCGACATCCCCGACCAGACCGGCCGCGTGGCGGTCGTCACCGGCGCGAACTCCGGAATCGGACTCGTCGCCGCACGCGAGCTGGCCGAGGCCGGCGCGTACGTCGTCATGGCCTGCCGCAACCTCGACAAGGCGAACGAGGCGCGGAGCACGGTGCCTGGCGGCGACGACCACTCCGAGGTGCGACACCTCGACCTCGCCGACCTCGACAGCGTGCGGGCCTTCGCCGACGGCGTCTCCGACTGGCGCATCGACGTGCTCATCAACAACGCCGGCGTCATGGCGATCCCCGAACAGCGCACCGCCCAGGGGCACGAGATGCAGTTCGGGGTCAACGTGCTCGGCCACTTCCTGCTCACGTCGCTGCTACTGCCCAAGTTGACCGACCGGGTCGTCTGGCTGAGTTCACTCGCGCATCGCTGGGGCGGCCTCGATCTCGACGACCTCGATTGGCGCCGCCGCCCGTACTCGCGGTGGAAGGCCTACGGCGCGAGCAAACTCGGCGACCTCCTGCTCGCCTACGAGTTGCAGCGACGACTGCTCCGCGTGGGGTCGGGCCTGCGGTCGATGGCCGCGCACCCCGGCACGGCGGCCACCGCGCTCTTCAGCCACACGGGGATCATCCCGTTCGGTCGAGTGGCGGAGCGTCTCGTCCCGGTCCTCGGGCAGTCGGCGGAGGCCGGCGCCCTGCCCGAGCTCTACGCCGCGACGATCCCCGACCTGCCGGGCGGCAGCTACATCGGCCCCCACGCGGCCCGCGAATGGCGGGGCCACCCCCGTCCCGTCGGGTCGAGCATGTCTTCGCACGACCGCGACCTCGCCGCCGCGCTGTGGGACAGGTGCGAGGAGATGTCGGGCTCTGGGCCCTGGCCGCGCTGAGAGCCGCGCGCCGACCCGCCGGAGCTGCGCCCGGCATGGGGTACTTGCAGTATGGAGTCATGAGCTACGACCTCGAACGGTTCGTCTCCGCGCAGGACGAAGGCACCTACGACCAGGCGCTCGCCGAACTGCGGGCCGGGCGCAAGACGAGCCACTGGATGTGGTTCGTGTTTCCGCAGATCGCAGGGCTGGGCAGCAGCCCCATGGCGCAGAAATATGCGATCGCCGGGGCGGACGAGGCACGCGCCTACCTCGCCCATCCCGTGCTCGGTCCTCGTCTGGCGGAGGCGAGCCGGGCCGCACTGGAGTCGGGCACGACCGACCCCGACGTTCTCCTCGGTGGCATCGACGCGATGAAGTTCCGCAGCTCGATGACGTTGTTCCAGGCCGTATCGGACGACGACGCGCAGGCCCTGTTCACCGACGTACTCGAGACGTTCTACGGAGGCGAGCCCGACCCCGAGACCCTGAACCGCCTCTGATCCCGCCCCCCGACAAGGCTCGAACAGGCGCCTTCACCCGCGCCCGGACAGGGTCCGGGCAACGACGACGACCCTGCCGTCCGGGTGGCTAGGTTGGGCGCGTGGGGGTTGAGGACGAACGGCGGCGACTCGGTGGCGCCTTCGCGGAGGGCGGCGCCGCGTACGCCCGACTGCGGCCGAGCTACCCGCGCGAGGCCGTGGCGTGGATGATCGCCGAAGTACCGCCCGGGGTCGTCGCCGATGTCGGTGCGGGCACGGGCAAGCTCACGCGGCTGCTCGTCGACCTCGAACGGGACGTCGTCGCGGTCGAGCCCAGCACCGACATGGCGATGCAGCTGCGTGAGGGGCTCCCCGCGGTCGACGTCCGCGTGGGTAGCGGTGAGTCGACCGGTCTCGACGACGCGTCGGCGGCTGCCGTCTGCTACGGGCAGGCCTGGCACTGGGTCGAACCGGGGCAGGGCACGACCGAGGCCGCCCGCGTTCTGCGCCCGGGCGGGGTGCTCGGGCTCGTCTGGAACTACATGGACACCGGCGATTCGCGGGTCGACGCCGTCAACCAGGCCATGCACGTTCTCGACCCCGGAGTGCTCGACAAGTCCGAGAGTGCCGGCGACGTCGGGGCCCCGTTCGGCCACCACGAGAACCGCGAGTTCCGTTGGGCTTGGTCGATGACGACGAGCGATCTCGCCGAACTCGTCACCACCCGCAGCTACTACCTGGCCCGACCCGAGCCGGAGCGTGCCGAGATCCGCGCCGCGGTCACGGCGGCCGTCGAGCAGCACTTCGGCCCGGCCGGCGCGAACGTCGAACTGCCACAGGTCACGTCGGTGCACCGCTTCCTCCGGCCCTGACGCGACGCGTCGTCGTCGGGAGATGCCCACCGGTGGTTCACCTCGTGTCCCGACGGTGGTCATCGTCATGGGGGACAACGGAAACGTGCCGATCCTTGCCCTCATCGCTCTCGCCCTCGTCGTGCTCGATGCCGTGGCCGACGTGCTCCCCGACGCCTCCCTCTTCTGGGTGGTGACGCCGGTGCGGCTGGTGATCGTGGTGGGGCTGCTCGCGCTCGCGGCGACGGTGCGGCGCGTCGACACCTCCGCGCTGAGGTGGCGGTGGCCGTTCGACCTGTGCGCTCTCGCACTACTGGCCGCGGCGGCGATCCCGGCGTACGTCTACGACGGGTGGTCGGAGTGGCGGGGGTTGCTCACGTCCGTCGCCGTCGCGTACCTGGCCGCGGGAGTGCTGCGCAGCAGCGCCGAGTCGTGGCGAGCCGTCACCCTCCTGGCGTTCGGGGCCGTCGCCACCGCCGGTCTCACCGGTCTGCGCCAGACGGTCCAGGGCATCCCGACCGGATTCTGCCGCGGGGCCCTCGACGGCAGCTCCGACTCGTGCGGCCACCCCGACGTGTACATGCGTGCCATCGGCACTTTCGGCAACCCCAACCTCCTCGCCGCGTTCCTCGTGCTCATGCTGCCGCTGGCCGTGGCGTACGCGGCGGGGCACACCCAGCGGAACTCCCGCGCCGTCGCCTACCTCGTCGCCGCGGCCGGTGTCGCGGGCGTCCTCGCCACCGGATCCCGCGCGGGGATGCTCGCCCTGCTGGCCTCGCTGGTCGCCTTCGTCATCCTGCGTCGCCCCACGACCACCCGGCTCGTCGCGGGTGCGGCCGGCGCCGTGGTCGCTCTCACCGCTGCCGGGATCGCGATCGCCGTCGGTGGCCGGATCGGAGTGCGCGCCGACGTGTGGGCCGCCGCCGTGGAGCTCGTCCGGCAGCACCCTCTCGGCGTCGGCGTCGGCCGCACCGGCAATCTCCTCGCGGCCCGGGTGCCCGGCGACGAGGAGTTCCAACACGCCCACAACCTGTGGCTCGACATGCTCCTCGCCGCCGGCCCCGTCGGACTGCTCGCCACCATCGGCCTCACGGTCTTCGCGGCGGCCTGCGTCATCCGTGCTGCGCGTCGGGGTTCGGCCGCCGGAGTCGCCCTCGGCTGTGCGCTCACCGCGTTCGCCGTGTTCTGCCTGCTCGACAACCCCGTCAACGCGATCCGCAACGCGACCGCGGCCTGGTTCGTCCTCGGTCTCGCGGTCGCCGCGGGTCACGGGGTGCGCCACCGCCGCAGCCTCGAGGTCTTCCGACCCGAGGATCGCGAGACCGCCTCGGCCGCCGACGACCACGCACCGACCGTCCGGCACGGCGCGAGCAGGATCTCGCGCGAGTCAGTCTGAGGCGGGCGGCCCGCAGGGTTCGAACAGCACGACGCCCCACCGGTCGAGCCGGTGGGGCGTCGCGTGAGTGACCGTCAGGTCGTCACTTCTTGAAGGTGACGTCGACCATGAGCTCGTCGCCCTGCTTGGACGAGCTGTGCACGGTGATCTGCGTGCCCGAACCCGCGACCTTCGTCGAGGACTGCGGGTTGGCCGCGGACCAGTAGCGGCCGGGATCGGAGTCGTCGAACGTCGGGATGCCCGGACGCGACGGGACGTCCACGGCGGTGCCGTTGCGGTGGAACGTCACCGGGTCGGTCGCCTCGCGACCGAAGGTGGCGTCGAACGGCTGGCGGCGGTTGCCCAGGCGTGCGCCGTCGGGGAAGACGATCGGCTCCGGCCGGGCGTCGACCGGCAGCGACTGACCGGCGCCGGGGTGCACGCTGGTGTTGTTGTCCTTGACCGCGCCGTCCTGGTACCAGACGAGCATGCCGTTCTGGTACGGGAAGTGCTCGACGAAGTCGGGACGCGTGTTGAGCCAGCCGAAGTTGTACGGACCGGTCTTGAGGTAGCGGTCGTAACCGGCGTAGACGCGGTTCTCGACGAGGTAGTAGTGCGGCACCGAGGCGGTCACCGAGCCCGAGATGCGGCTGAACCCCTTGGCGGTCCACCCGTTGTCGCCCGCCTCCACGGAGTCGGTGAACACCGCGTTGCCGTCGACGGTGATCGCGATGTCGTCGATGAACACGCCCGGGCCCGAGAGTCCGCCGTCGGTGCCGTACCGGAATCGCACGTCGACCGAGCGGCCCTTGTAGGCCGACAGGTCCCAGGTGCGCTGAGTCCACGCGCTCTCACCGCTGAGGGCCGGCGGGACCCGGGTCCAGGTGGCGCCGCCGTCGCTCGAGACCTCGACGTAGAGGAGGTCGTAGTCCGGCTCGGTCTTGGTCTCGACCCACGCCGACAGCGTCGCCGAGGTCGTCGCCTTGGTGAGGTCGACCTTGCGGGTCAACCTCGCGTCGAGGTTGTCGCCGGTGCCGCTCCACCACTCGCCCGTGCCCGAATGCGGGGTGTTGTAGGCCGTGGTGACCTTCTTGTCGGGCAGGTTGACGGCGATCGCCTGCGGCGTGTTCTTGCCGTCGCGGTCGGCCGGGCCGAGCTTGAGCCGCGTGTTCTTGCCGTACTGGACGGTGGCGAAGTCCAGCCAGCCGAGCTGCAGCTTCTCCCACGGACCCATGTATCCCGGCTTGCTGCCGATGTCGACCTTGCCGTCGCCGAGCCACGAGCCCGCGCTCATGAGTGTCCAGTGCCCGGTGCCGTTGTCGCCGCCACGGGTGTCGTAGAGGTCGGGCAGGCCGAGGTCGTGACCGAACTCGTGCGTGAACACGCCGAGGCCGCCGTTCTCGGGCTCGGTCGTGTAGTCGCCGACCCACAGGCCGGTGTTGCCGATCTGCACGCCGCCCTCGCGGTTGTTCGTCGGACCGTCCTGACCCGCGCGGTTGCCGTAGGCGTACCAGCGGTGCGACCAGATGGCGTCGTCGCCCTCGGCGCCGCCTCCGGCCTCCTCACCGGCACCGGCGTGAATGGCCTGGAAGTGGTCGATGTAGCCGTCGGGCTCGTTGAAGTCGCCGTCCCCGTCGTAGTCGTAGCGGTCGACCTTGTCGAACTGCGCGAGGTAGCTCTTGATGTCCGCATCACTCTTGCCGGCCGCCTTCTGCGCCTGGTACCACGCCGTGACTGTGTCGCCGATGAAGGACCAGTAGCCCTCCGCCTCGCTCGTGCCGTCGCCCGCCACGGGGTTGTGACCGTAGCGGGCCTCGTTGTAGGGCAACGTGACCCAGTCGGAGATGTCACCGGAGGTGTCGAAGCGGCCGTTGGACTGCTTGGCGTAGAAGTCCCGGAACGACTCCCCGGGGCCGAACATGAGATCCAGGTAATGGGCCCGCGAGAAGTCCTTCCTCCAGATCGTCGTGTTGTCGTCGGTCGGGCTGCCGTCGTACACGCGGTCGGGCTCGGGGATCTGATTGTGCCGCGGTCCCGGCGTTCCGCCCTGCGGCGACTTCGTCTGCGTACCGAACTCGGCGAGGATCGTGAACACGCTCTCGTGACGCTCGACGTCGTAGTTGACGTACTTGCCTTTGCCGAGCTTGACGACCTTCTTGCCGCGGTGGTTGGTCGTCACGACGGCCTCGCCGCTGACGAGTTGCTCGGCGGCCGAGCGGGTGAGGGCGCGCTGGCGCTCGGACTGAGGGCTGGGCTTGTCGTCGGTCCGGGGTGCCCCGGCCGCCGGTCGGCCGGGATCGATCGGTGGTGCGGCCTGCGCGGCCCCGGTGGGGACCATGCCGGCGGTGAGCACGCCGAGGGTGAGAGCGGCGAAGGCCGCAGGGGTGCGTCGCAACATCGTCGTTGCCTCCTGGTGGAGAGAGGTGGGTCCCCGAGTGAGGGGAATCCTGACCTGCTCCCAGGAGAATTCATTCCGGAACACGCCCTATGTGACGACAGTCACATTCGTCGGGATAGGGCGATTCGCGCCTGCTTCGCCTCGGCTGCGGGAGAACGGGACTCGCGGGCCCCGCGCGTCAGCGCGTGACCTTGAAGCGGCCCCGGATGCCGCGACGACGCCAGTACGCCTGCTCGGCCGCGTCGATGCGCGGACGCTGGCCGAGCCGTGCCCGCAACTCCACCGCCTTGCGCTCGTGCTTGCGGGCCTTGCGCATCGTGCTCCGCAGCGACCACGGGCTGACGAGAACGCCGCCGATCGGCTGCCCGTCGGGACGTACGTCGCCGACGCCGGGGCGACGGTCGCCACCCTTCGGCGCCCGGTAGCCGGGACGCAGGGTCTCGTCGACGTCGATCTGGCCGGTGACGTCCTGGTGCTTCCACTCGAGCGTGCGCCGGTCGGAGAGCGTGACGAAGTTCGGGGTCTCCTTGAAGTGGACCTCCTGCGGCGACTCCACCTTGTCGGGTGCGGGCGGGTTGGCCGTGAAGGCGGCGACGAGCATGAGCACCTGCGACAGGATGTTGACGATCAGCAGCAGCGCGCCGAGCGAGGCCGAGGCCGCGAGCAGCGGATTGTCGGCCACCTTGGCGACGAGCAGCGTCGAGACGTTGAGGACGACCTGCACCGCGACGCCACCGATGGCCGCGCCCATCCACAGGTCCTTGGCCAGCGGGCGCACCGCGGCCGTCACCCGGAAGAGGAACGCGAAGGTGCACGCCGCGACCGCGGCGGCGACGAGCAGACCGAGGATTCGCACGAGGAAGCCCACGACGGGGTTGTCACCAAGGCCGATCCACTGCATGACGGTGGCGCCCATCGTGCTCGCCGCCGTGCCGAGCAGGGCCGAGAGCACGATGCCGAGGGCCATGACGATGAACCCGAGCAGGTCACGCAGCTTGGCGATGACGAAGTTGTCGGCCGGCGCCACCATGCCGAACATCGCCTGCACCGTGGAGCGGATGTTCGACATCATCCCGACCGCGCTCCACAACAACACGAGCGCGGCGATGACCGAGGCGGGGTTGATCGCGGAGTCGAGCACGAGCGTGTCGGGGTCGATCATGCCCTGCCCCGAGCCGTCGTCGAGGATCCCCGGCAGGGTCGTGTTCACGGCCTTGATGACCTGGCCGCGCAGCCCCGGGTCGCCACCGAGGGTGGACATGAAGACCGTCCACGCGATGGTGAGGGCCGACACGATCGAGAACAACGCCGTGTAGGCGATGCCGCCGGCGAGCAGGCCGCCGCGGGCCTTGCCGAACCGCTGGAACGCCCGCATGGGGCGCGAGGTCATGATCGTGCCGACGGCCTTCTTGGGCGTGGACTCCTCGCCGTCGTGGTCGGGATCGTCGTGGGCACGGATCTCGTTGTCGCTGCTCGCGGTCGCCATGCCACCAAGTTAGCCAGAGCGGGCGCGTGCGGCACGTCCGGCGCGAGGTGTCGGCCCGTGTCTCGCCCGTCAGGAGGGCATGCGGCCTCTCGCCGGCGCCGGTTCGGTCATCCCGTCAGGAGCCGGCGGGCCAGGTGTCGGGAACGGACTCGCCGCCCTCGACGACGTCCTCCCCTTCCGCAGAACGATCGGTCCACGAGTCCTGCGGCCGGTAGCCGAGCTCCAGCATCGTGTTGGTGATGTCCCAGCGGCGATCGGGGTTGTCGGAGATCGCGTAGTACACGCCGTAGCGCACCTCTGCCTCGATGGCGCTTCGCACGACGCGAACGGTGTCGCCCTGGCTCAGCCACATCGCGTGGAGCAACTCGAGGTCGGCCGCCATCGGATCGTCCGACATCCACCCGATGCGCAGTGAGATGACGTCGAGGCCGTATTCGTCGTGGTAGAAGCGGCCGAGGATCTCGCCGAACGCCTTGGAGACGCCGTAGAACGAGTCGGGCCGCAGGTGATCGGTGGGGTAGACGGGCCACTGCTCGTGCCGGTCGTACATGCCCATCGCGTGGTTGGAGGAGGCGTAGACGACGCGGCGCACGCCGGCCTGCCGAGCCGCTTCGAGCACGTTTCGGTAGCCCACGATGTTCGCCGCGAGCACACTGTCCCAGTCGGCCTCGGGTGAGGCCTGCCCGGCGAGGTGGACCACGGTGTCGACGCCCTCCATGAGGTCGAGCACCTCCCCGGTGTCGGCGAGGTCGGCCTTGCGCAGCACCTGCTCCTGCTCGGGTGTGCGGGGCGTGCGGCCGTGCTGGACGATGTCGTACTCGCTCGACAACGCCTCGCTGAGCACCAGCCCGACTCCGCCCGTCGCGCCCGTGATGAGAACTCGTCGCTTTGCCATGTCCCGGATTCTCGTCGCAGCCGTGGCGACCGGCACCTCGAGGCGCGCGACCGCCGATCGGTGGGAGCGAGCGCGCCCGTCATCCCCCGCTACGTCACGGGGCCGGGCGTTCGGCGGGTTCGACGCCGACCTCCGACCAGGCCGTGCGCAGCGCGTCGGTGACGTCTCCGCCGCCGTAACGGGCATCGGCGGCGGCGAGGGTGACCGCGCAGAACGTGGCGAAGTCGGCGTCCTTGGGCATGCGCTGCTGCGTGATCGTGTCGTACCAGACCTGGCCCGCGCGTTCCCAGGCGTGCCCACCGAGCGCGGTGGCGAAGAGGTAGAACGCGTGGTTGGGGATGCCCGAGTTGATGTGCACGCCGCCGTTGTCGCCGGTGTCGTCATGGGGCAGGTCCTGGTAGTCACGCATGTGCGCCGGCTGGGGATCCTTGCCGAGGCGCGGGTCGTCGTAGGCGGTGCCGGGAGCCTTCATCGACCGCAGCGCGACCCCCTTGACGCCGGCCTCGAAGAGCTGCGCCCCGACGAGCCAGTCGGCCTCCCGCGCGGTCTGCCCCGCGGTGTACTGGGCGGTGAGCACCCCGAACACGTCGGAGACCGACTCGTTGAGCGCGCCGGCCTGCGCGAGGTAGATGAGCCCTGAGGTGTACTGCGTGAGGCCGTGGGCGAGCTCATGGCCGATGACGTCGAGGGAGTCGGTGAAGCTGCGGAAGATCTCGCCGTCACCATCGCCGAAGACCATCTGCTCGCCGTTCCAGAACGCGTTGTCGTAGCCGCGCATGAAGTGGACGGTCGCGACGAGTTGCAGACCTCGGTCGTCGAGGCTGTCGCGCCCGTAGACGTCGTGGAACAGCCGCCACGTGTCGCCCAGACCGTCGTAGGCCTCGTTGACCGACTCGTCGTCCACCGCCGGCGCGCCCTCGGCCCGCGCGAGCCTGCCGGGGAGGGTCTCGCGGTGTCCGGCGTCATGGACCGCCCGGTTGGGGGCGGCCGGGGGTCCGACATCGTCGGCCCCCGTCGCCTCGCGCCGTCGACGCGCATCTCCGGCACGAAGCCCCTGCCCGTGACTGCGCTCGGCGTCGAGGCGGTCGAGGATCTGCGGCGGGACGATGCCGGCACCGGGATCCACGGCCCCACGTTCGTGCGAGGCGCCGGCGCGGTAGGCCCTGACCTCGCGCTGGTTGCGCATCGCCGCCTCGACCCGGCGGGTGAGCCTGGCCCGCTCGGCCACCTCGCCCTCGCACCGCTCGGCGACGTTCTCCAACAGATACGGCGGGATGATGCCCTGGTGCGTCCTCATGGCGCCCACTGTGCACCCGCCCACCGACAACCGGTCGTCCTCGGCGAGGGCGATCTCGCGGACCCTCCGGCGACGCGGGGCGGCGAATCAGAGGCCGAACAGCGGAATCCCGGGCTCGACTTCGGCTCCCACCTGCTCCGAGGCCACCGAGCCGGGAGCGGAGTCCAGTCGCACGACGACGACGGTCGTGTCGATGCCGCGGGCGGCGACGGCCGGGACGTCCCAGCGCGTGATCTCCTCGCCCGCCTGCACGGTCGCGTTCTCCTCGATGAGCACCTCGAAGTGCTCGCCCTCGAGCCTGACCGTGCCGATGCCGAGGTGGACGAGCACGGCCCGCCCCTGCTCGTCGGTGACGATGTACGCGTGCGGCATCGCCTTGACCAGGGTCCCGGTGACCGGCGCCACCGCGACCCCCACCTCGGCGCGCGGGACGATGCCGAGGCATCCGCCGACCATCTCCTGCGCGAAGACCGGATCCCCGATCTCGCCCGCCGCGACGACCCGGCCCCCGACCGGCGCGAGGACGAGCGTCACAGCAGGTCGTCGATGTCGTCGGCCAGGGTGTCGGCCTCGGGCCCGACGACGACCTGGATGACCGAGCCCGCCTCGACGACCCCGTGCGCCCCCGCGGCCTTGAGCGCGGCCGCATCGACCTTGGAGGGGTCACGGACCTCCGTGCGCAGGCGCGTGATGCAGGCCTCGATCTCCTCGATGTTGTCGGCCCCGCCGAGTCCCGCGACGATCTTCTCCGCCTTGCCCATGTCCGGCCCTCCCTGACTCGTCTTCCGGCTTCGGTGCCAGGACACGAGTGTGCCTCATGGCGGACCTGCGCCGTGGGCACGCCCGTGCGCGGGATCATGGCAGACGCCCGCGCCGCACCCGCGGCCTCGAACGCAGGAAAGCAGGTCCTCATGGCCACGACTCCATCCGCCGCGGCGGCCCCCGAACCACGGCGCAAGAAGCTCGACCTCTCCGGCGTCCAGAAGTTCGGGCGCTCACTCATGCTGCCCATCGCGGCGCTGCCCGTCGCGGGACTCATGCTGCGGCTCGGTGCCGACGACATGCTCGGCAAGGACGGCCTGGGCTGGGGACCGGTCGCGGCGGTCGTCGGAGCCGGTGGCGCCGCGATCTTCGACCACCTGCCGCTGCTGTTCGCGCTCGGCATCGCCATCGGCATGGCGCGCAAGTCCGACGGGTCGACCGCGCTCGCGGCCGTCGTCGGCTACCTCACGTACGAGGCCGTGCTCAAGGCGATGAGCCCGGTCGTGCTCGCCGGCAAGACCGACGTCAAGGGCGAGCCGCTCATGATCAACTTCGGTGTCCTCGGCGGTGTGCTCGTCGGCCTCATCGCGGCGTGGCTCTGGCAGCGCTACCACCGCACCAAGCTGCCCGACTACCTCGCGTTCTTCGGTGGACGCCGGTTCGTGCCGATCATCACCGCGTTCGCCTGCCTTGCGCTCGCCGTGGTCATGTCGTTCCTCTACCCCGCCTTCAACGCGGGCCTGACCGCACTGGGGGAGTGGGTCGCGGCCAACGCCGTCGTCGGCGGCTTCGTGTACGGCACCGCCAACCGCTTGCTCATCCCGCTCGGCCTGCACCACATCCTCAACTCCGTGCCGTGGTTCGTCCTCGGCGACTACACGACGGCCTCGGGTGGTGTGGTCCACGGCGACATCGCCCGGTTCCTCAGTGGCGACCCGAGCGCCGGTGCCTTCATGACGGGCTTCTTCCCGATCATGATGTTCGCCCTGCCCGCCGCCGCCCTCGCGATTGCGCACGAGGCCCGCCCGAACGCGAAGAAGGCCACGACCGGTCTCATGGTCTCGGTCGCGCTCACGGCGTTCCTCACCGGAATCACCGAGCCGCTGGAGTTCTCGTTCATGTACGTCGCGTTCCCGCTGTACGTGATCCACGCCGTGCTCACGGGTACGTCGTTGGCGCTGGTGAACGCGCTGGGCATCCGCGACGGCTTCAGCTTCTCCGCCGGTCTGTTCGACTACATGCTCAACTTCCGCATCGCCGAGCAACCGGTGTGGCTGCTCGCCATCGGCCTCGGATACGCGGTGATCTACTACGTGCTGTTCCGGTTCGTCATCCGCAAGTGGAACCTGCGTACCCCGGGTCGTGAGGACGACGACACGGCGGTCGCGGAGTCCGGCGTGACGGCCGACGAGAAGGCCTGACCGCGCACGCACTGGAGGCGCAACCGCAGCGACCCGGTCTCGACTACTCGCTCGAGGCCGGGTCGTCGTCGCGCGGAGCGCGTTCGCCGACGAGGTCGACGACGTCGGCGATCGAGTCGGCGACGCGGGTGGCGCGGAAGGGGAAGGTGTCGACGAGGTCGGGCCGGGTGGAGCCGGAGAGCACGAGGATCGTGCGCATGCCGACCTCGAGGCCGCTGATGATGTCGGTGTCCATGCGGTCGCCGATCATCACGGTGTGCTCGGAGTGCGCCTCGATGCGGTTGAGTGCCGTCCGCATCATCAGCGGGTTGGGCTTGCCCACGTAGTACGGGGTGCGGCCGGTGGCGGCGGTGATGAGCGCGGCCACGGATCCGGTCGCCGGAAGGCTGCCGGCCGGCGAGGGGCCGGTGACGTCGGGGTTGGTCGCGATGAACCTCGCCCCCCGCTCGATGAGACGGATCGCCGTGGTGATCGCCTCGAACGAATACGTGCGGGTCTCACCGAGAACGACGTAATCGGGGTCCCGCGCGCTCATCGTGTACCCCTCCTCGTACAGCGCCGTCGTGAGCCCGGCCTCGCCGATGACGTAGGCCGAGCCGTCGGGCCGCTGGTCGGCGAGGAACCGCGCCGTGGCGAGGGCAGAGGTCCAGATCGCGTCCTCCGGCACGTCGATCCCGCTGCCGAGCAGGCGCGCTCGCAGGTCGCGCGGGGTGTAGATCGAGTTGTTCGTCAACACCTGGAACCGCAGACCGTGACTCTTGAGCGCCTCGATGAAATCCGCCGCACCGGGGATCGCCTGTTCCTCGTGGACGAGGACACCGTCCATGTCGGTGAGCCACGAGTCGACGTGCGCGGCGTGCGGAGGGGGAGGTGAGATGGCCATGGCGCGATTGTGCCCCGCCGTGGCCGCTCCTGCCGGGTCAGGCGCCTCCGGCGATCTCGCGCAACGCCGCGAGATGGGCGTCGAACGCTCGCCGACCCGCGGGAGTGAGCTTGAGCCACGTGCGCGGCCGTTTACCGACGTAGCCCTTCTTGATCGCCACGTACCCCGCCTGTTCGAGGGCCTGCGACTGCTTGGAGAGCACCGAGTCGCTCACCTCGATCGCGTCGCGCACGGCCGCGAACTCCGCGTTGTCGACCTTGGCGAGGGCCGCGACGATGCTGAACCGCACGGGAGCGTGGATGACGTCGTCGAGGCGGTGGCGCGCGTGTTCGCGCTGGTCGGGCAGGCTCATCGGTGGTGTCCCAGGCGCGCGATCGACCGGGCGGCGAGCACCGCGGGTGCCACGGTGAGCAGGGCGAGCAGCGCCGTGAGCGACCAGCTCGGGTTCTGCCCGGCGATGAGGGCGATGCCGAGTCCGTACATCGCCGACGTGCCCGCGATGCCCATGCCGTACCGGGAGCCGTAGCCCCGTGGTGCCGCGGTCACCGTGCGCTGCCAGCGCAGGAGCAGCAGGATCGCGACGACGTAGAGCCCCATCGCCACGGCAAGACCCCACGGGTGGTCGCCGAGGGCGCGCACGAAGAGCAACACGGCTGCCATGGCAGCCCCGATGCCGACGAGCACGCGCTGTAGAACGCGCAGGTCACGGCCGGTGACGACCGAGATGCCGGAGGCCTCGTCGAGGGAGCGTCGCGCCTCGTCGGCGGTGGGACGGGTGTGGTCGGTCATGGCCGTTCCTTTCGTCGGAGGGCCGGCGGGGAGTACCTGCCGGACCGGAACATGGAAGAACAGTAGCAACCAGTTTCCGAAGTGGAAAGCACTTGCCGTGATCGTTCTCGTCCCGGCGACCGCACGCGGCCGCGACCGATTCGTCCGACACTGGAGGCATGAGCGATACGCAGGTGGAGACGTCCCTCGACGAGATCACCCTTCATGCGGCGACCGCGATGCGTGAGCTGCTCGACGTGGCCGGAGTACGGCCGGGGCGCCTCGTCGTTCTCGGCGCGAGCAGCAGCGAGATCCGCGGCGGGCGCATCGGCAAGTACGGCAGCCAGGAGGTCGGCGAGGCGGTGATCGCCGGGATCCGCCCGGTCGTCGCCGAGCACGACGTGCGTCTCGCGGTCCAGGGCTGCGAACACATCAACCGCGCACTGGTCGTCGACCGGGAGTACGCCGAAGCCGAGCGGCTCGAGATCGTCTCGGTCGTGCCCGCGCTCGAGGCCGGGGGTGCGGTGAGTCGTGCCGCGTTCGTCAGCGCCGAGGACCCGGTCATCGTGGAGCGGGTCGTGGCCGACGCGGGACTCGATATCGGTGACACCGAGGTCGCGATGCACGTGCGCTGGGTGCAGATCCCCCTGCGCCTGCAGGCCAACCAGGTGGGGGCGGCCCGGGTCACGGCGGTACGCAGCCGCCCCAGGCTCATCGGCGGGGAACGAGCGCACTACCGGCTATGACGGTGGGGGCCGTCTCGGCGTGGACGGTCCCGCGAGGGGGAGTTGCCAACCCTGCCGCAGAGCCAACCCGCGAAAGCCCACGACGAGCACGATGACGAGGATCTCGACCGGGCCGACACGGTGGTACGGGTTGAATCCCAGGTGATCCGTCAGCGCGACGAGCGAGGCCCCCACCGCTGCCGGCACCGCGTACAGACCGCCGTCCGGCCTGATGACCTGCGGCACCTCGCGAGCGACGATGTCGCGCAACAGTCCGCCGCCGACCGCGGTCGTCACCCCCATGAGCGTCGCGCCGATCGCGTTGAGCCCGTGCTCGAGCGCGATGAGCGTGCCGCTGACGCAGAAGAGCGCGAGACCACCGGCGTCGAACATCAGCAGCGTGCGCCGGAACCGCCCCGGCGTCAGCCAGCCGAGACGCACGACGGCAGCCGCAAGAAGCGGCGGGACGAGATAGATCGGTGCGCCGAACGCCGTCGGCGCATGGATGCCGATGATGACGTCGCGCATGATCCCGCCGCCGAGGCCCGTGAGACCGCCGAGCAGCAGGGATCCGACGACATCGAACCGGCGTGACGTCGCGAGCAGGCAGCCCGACAGCGCGAAGCAGAACACCCCGAGCAGGTCGACGGTGAGCAGCAGGCTCGGGTCGAGTTCCGTCATCGACGCACTCCGGCGGTGGCCGCCGCGGTGTCGGTCAGCGGGTCAGTCACCGGGCACGTCGAGCACGATCTTGCCGGGGGTGTGCCCCTCCTCGAGGATCTCGTGCGCGCGGGCGACCTCTCGCAGGGGCAGGACCTCGGCGATCGTGAGCTCCAGCGTGCCGTCGGCGACCCGGGCGGCGAGCGCATCGAGGCGCTCGCGGTCGGGCGCGATCGAGGGGATCGAGACGTCGATGCCGCGCTCCTTGGCCGGGCCCACGTCGGCGAGCGACGGCAGCAGGACGAGGCGGCCGCCCTCGGCGAGGTGATCCATCGACGGCTCGTAGGTGCCGAAGTAGACCGTGTCGATGATGACCGTCGGGCGCGGAGTGGCCTGCGTGAAGTCCTGCTCGTTGTAGTCGACCGGGATGGCGCCGACCGATTCGAGACGCTGCGCGTTGCGCGCCGACGCGGTGGCGTAGACCTGGGCACCGGCTGCACGGGCGAGTTGGACGGCCATGAAACCGACCCCGCCGCCCCCGCCGTGGACCAGCACGACATCGTCGGGCGTCACCTTCGCCAGATCCTCGACCGCGACCCACGCCGTGAGCCCGACGAGGGAGAGCCCGCCGAGCACGTGATCGTCGACGCCCTCCGGGGAGTGCGCGAGCGCCGCCTCGGGCAGCGCCGTGAGCTCCGCGTAGCAGTGACCCTTGTGGTCGAGCGGCGCCATGCCGAACACCCGATCCCCGACCTCGAAACCCTCGACCCCGGCACCGACCTCCTCGATCGTGCCCGCGCACTCGCGGCCGAGCACGAGCGGAAAGTCCTCGTCGCGTAGTTGCGCGGCCATGCCCGACGAGCCGTCCCGGATCTTGTAGTCGAGCGGGTTGACCCCGGCGGCGGTCACCCGCACGACCACTTCACCCTCGCCCGCGTAGGGAGCAGGGAAGTCGTCGACGATCTCGAACTCGTCAGGGCTGCCAAAGCGATTGATGACGGCTGCGCGCATGGGTCGATTCTTGCGTGTCCCCGCCTGCATCCCAAGACGCGACGCCGAATGCGTTCGAGGCGTCGCCCAACTCACGGCGGTGGAGTGCCAGGACCGCCGTCGTCCACGACGCTCGGACAGGCGGTTTCGGGCGGGCTCGGCGCTCGGACAGGCGGTTCGGTCGGCACGCGGAGCTCGCACAGGCGGTTCGGTCCGGACGCGGCGCTCGGACAGGCGGTTCGGTCCGGACGCGGCGCTCGGACAGGCGGTTTGGTCGGACGGAAGCGCCTGTTTGAGTGGGAGGGGCGGGGTCGGTGTGCTCGGATACGGCGCTCGGACAGGCGGTTTGGTCGGGTGGAAGTGCCTGTTTGAGCGGAGGGGGCCTGCGTGTGGGCCTGTGCGGTGGTGGAAGTGCCTGTTCGAGCGGGGTTCTAGGGTGGGCTCATGCCTCGAGGTCTGTTCGCCGGGTTGGCGACGCTCGACGTCGTCAGTCACGTGGAGCGGGCGCCCGCGGCCGACGAGAAGGTCACCGCCACGTGGCAGTTGCTCGCCGGAGGCGGGCCCGCGCTCAACGCCGCGGTGGTCTTCGCGGCGCTCGGCGGCGAGGCGACGCTGCTCACCCGGCTCGGTGCCGGCGCCGTCGCCGACCTCGTCCGTGCCGATCTCGCGCGCTGCGGGGTCGAGATCCTCGACGTCGCGGGCGCCGACGCCGCACCGCCCGTCTCGAGCATCACCGTGGAGGCCGACGGCAGCCGACGGGTCGTCGGACTCGACGCCGTGGCCGGCGAGGACGACGAGCCGAACCCCGACCTCCCCGATGACACCGACGTGGTGCTCATCGACGGCCACCATCCCGACCTCGCCGCCCACGCTCTCGACCACGGACGACGACTCCGCGTGCCGCGCATCCTCGACGCCGGACGCTGGAAGCCACCGATGGCCGAACTGCTTCCGCGGTGCACCGACGTCGTGGCGTCGGCCGGATTCCGACTCGACGGCGACGAGGATGACGTCGGCGACCGGCTCGAGCGGCTGCTCGGCATCCTCGAGCCCGGTCCGCGGTCACTCGCTGCGGTGACCGCGGGCGCGGGTGTGATCCGATGGCGACGCCGCCGAGACGGCGTGGACGAATCCGGTGAGATCACCCCTCCGCGGGTCGCGGCGATCGACACATTGGGAGCCGGCGACGCGCTGCACGGAGCGTACGCCTGGGCGTCGGTCGCCGGAGTCGCGCGCCCGCTCGCGACGGCGGCGCGCGTCGCCTCTCGCTCGTGCGAGACGCGTGGCACCCGTGCGTGGCTCGACCACGCGAGCGAGTACGCGCACGCCCGGGCGCAGCCCTGAGAACGACGACGCCGCCCACGACGATCGTGGGTGTGCCTCGTGCCCCTGCTCGCGCACCTCCGACGCCTGAGAACGACGGCGGAGCCCCGAGGATGCGTGGGCATGCGTTGCGCACCTTCGGCTCCTGAGGGCGACGGCGGAGTCCGCGAGGATCGTGGGCGTGCTCGCGCACCTTCGGCTGTTGAGGTGGACAGCGGCGTCCACGACGATGCGTGGGTATGCCCGCGCGACCTTCGGCTCCTGAGAACGACGACGCCGCCCACGATGATCGTGGGCGGCGTCGGTGTGGGTGCGGGCGGGTCAGGCCACGACCTCGTCCGCGGGCTCGTACTTCTCGGGGTGGCGCCGGCGGTCACGGGCGGTCAGGGTGTCGACGACGGTCGCGATGGCCGCGTCGCCGGTGACGTTGGTCGCCGTGCCGAACGAGTCGATCGCGATGTACGTGGCGATCATGAGCCCGACCTGCGGCTCGGTGAATCCGAGCATCGAGCTGAGCAGGCCCGCGGCCGTCATGATCGCGCCGCCGGGAACACCGGGTGCCGCGACCATCGTGATGCCGAGCATCATGATGAAGCCGAGGATGAGCACCGGGTCGATCGGCATGCCGTAGAGCATCATCACGGCGAGGGAGAACGACGTGATCTTCACCGTCGAGCCGGCGAGGTGGATCGTCGCGCACAGCGGGATGACGAACGAGGCCACCGGCTCGGAGACGCCGGACTTGATGGTCTGCCGCAGCGTGACGGGGATCGTCGCGGCCGACGACGACGTGCCGAGAGCGGTCGCGTACGCCGGGAGAAGCTCCTTGAGCATGCGGAACGGATTGCGCCGGGCGATCGCACCCGCGACGCAGTACTGGGTGAGCAACAGGATCACGGTGAGGGCGAACACCAGCAGGATCACGCCGAGGAACGTCGTGATGATGTTCCACACCTGACCGACGGTGGTCATGTTGAGGAAGATGCCGAAGATGTACAGCGGCAGCAGCGGGATGATGACCGCGCTGATGACCTTGTTGATGATGTCGCGGAACTCGGAGAACCCGCGCTGGAGCACCTCACCGTCGACGACCGTGAGCGTGACGCCGACGACGAACGCGAGCACGAGGGCCGTCATGACGCCGAACACCGGCGCCATCTCGACGGTGAAGAACGGCTTGAGCAGGGCATCCTCGGGGTTGTCGAACGACGCGGCCCGGTGCCCGGCCAGCAGCATCGGCAGGAACGTCATGCTCGCCGCGAAGCCGAGAAGGCCGGCGAAGATGGTGGAGGCGTAGGCGATGGCCGTCGTGATGCCGAGCCACTTGCCCGCGCCCTTGCCGAGTTCGGAGATCGCGGGCGTGATGAGCCCGACGATGATGAGCGGGATGATGAACGACAGAAAGTTGCCGAACAGCCCGTTGAACGTCACGAAGATCCGCGTCAACCACTCGGGGAAGAACAACCCGCAGATGATGCCGAGGACGATCGCAATGAGGATGCGGGGGAGTAACCCGAGCTTCTTTGCACGCATAAGCGCAGGGTAGAGGGGCGTGCAAGTGGCCGCGGCGAGCAGGCGGCGGTGAGTCCTATATCACGTCGATTCTGGGAACATTCTTCGAACAAGTCGGACGAACGCCCCGCGCTACCCCGCTGCGGGCGCGTTCGAGCGCCGCATGTGCCGGGGACGTTCGAAGAACAGCGCCGCGATCCAGCCGACGAGCAGCACCCCGGCGGGCAGGAGCATCGACTCGGCGAGGGCGTCGGAGAAGGGCCCGGCGACCGCCGCGGGAATCGTTCCCCCACCCATGTGCGGGGCGGCGCCGCCGCCCGCCGCCGGCAGGTGCGCTGCGATACGGGCCTGCATGAGCGCGGCGATCGCGGCGCTGCCGAGGACCGAGCCGATCTGTCGAGTCGTGTTGTAGACCCCTGAGCCCGCCCCCGCGAGAGCGGGTGGCAGGTTGCGGCTCGCCGACGTCGACAGCGGCCCCCACACGAACGAGCTCGACGCCCCGAGGAGGACGGCGTTGAGCAGGATGAGCCACGTCGGCGTGCCGGGCACCATGAGGCGGCTGAGCCAGAACAGGCTGAGCGACCAGCCGAGGATGCCGAGCCCGGCGAGGATGCGGGGGTGGACGTGGTCGACGAGCTTGCCGGCCGGGCGGGCCAACAGGATGGACATCACGGCCTGCGGCGCGAGCAGCAGGGCCGCACCCGTGGGAGTGAGTCCGCGCACGGTCTGCGCGTAGATCGTGAACGGGAAGACCATGGCGGTGACCGCGAAACCGACCGTCGTGACCCCGATGTTGGCGAGGGAGAAGTTGCGGTCGCGAAAGAGGCCCAGCGGCACGAGCGGCTCACGACGCACTCGCGACTGCCACCACACGAAGACGACGAGCAGGACACCGCCCGTGACGAGCAACGCGGGCACCGAGACGGGTCCGGCGATCGTGCCCCATCCGAACGTCGAGCCCTCCTGGAGGGCGAACACGCCGCAGAAGAGTCCCAGGGCCGACAGCGCGACGCCGATCCAGTCGAAGCTGTGGGCGTGCGTGGCGAGATCGGGCACGAGCCGCCACGCGAGGACGAGCCCGAGCACGCCCACCGGAACGTTGACGAAGAAGATCCACTCCCAGCCGAGCCCGTCGATGAGCACGCCGCCGAGGATCGGGCCGACGAGCGTGGCCACGCCGGCCGTGGCGCCCCACAGCGCCATCGCGGAGCCCCGTCGCTCCGGCGGGAACGTGCGGGTGATGACCGACATCGTCTGCGGCGTCATCATCGACGCTCCGAGGCCCTGGACGACCCGCGCGACGATGAGCCCGGTGATCGTGCCCGTGAGCCCGCACCACAACGAGGCGGCCGTGAACACGGCGAGGCCGAGGAGGTACATCCGCTTCGGGCCGACCCGGTCGCCGAGACGGCCGGTGATGAGCAGCGGCACCGCGTAGGCGAGCAGATAGGCGCTCGTCACCCAGAGCACCTCGTTGATGCCCGCGCCGAAGTGCCCCATGAGTGCCGGCGTCGCGATCGAGACGATGGTCGAGTCGACGAGGATCATGAAGAACCCGAGGACGAGCGCCCACAGCGCCGGCCAGGGGTTCTCGGGCAGACCCTCCTCACGCATGGGCCCGTGACCAGGTGAGGGTCGGGGCGGCACGGCGCCATCGGTCGGCATCACGTTCTCGGCCACGGACCCTCCGGTTCGTCGATCGTGGCGGCGATCTACCCCACGACGCAGGAGGCTACGTGTGGACGCCGACAACTCCTACCCGAGCCTGTCCGAGCATCACCCGAGTCGCACGACTCGAACACGCGGTAACTCACCCCAGAGTTCGGGTTGTGGCGTTCGGCGCGCGAGAGCCCCGTTTCGGGTGGCAGGCTGGGATATCGACGAGAACCCGATTCCGACGCTCGATTCCCGGGACCGTGATCGAACGCCGCATTTCTTCCAGACCACGGAGTAGCCATGCGGACCCCATCCCCCCGAAGCGGTGAGAATTCCGATCCCCGCCTCTCGCTGATGCGCCAGCTCACCGACGTCCTCGCCTCCGGTTACGACGTCTACGAGACCACTTCGGTGCTGCTCGACGGCTGCGTCGAACACACCGCAGTCGAACAGGGCGGCATCCTCCTCGCCGACGCCGACGACCGCCTGCAGATCTTCGCGACGACGAGCGACGAGGTCCACACCCTCGAACTCCTCGAGCTCCAGGCCGACGAGGGTCCCTGCCTGCTCGCCTATGCCACCGGCGAACGCGTCTCCTACCAGGACGTGCGCACCGAGCGCGAGCGGTGGCCGCGGTTCGTCGAGGCCTCCGTCGCGGCCGGGATGACCGAGGTGCATTCGCTGCCGATGGGGTTGCGGGAGACGGTCATCGGCGCGGTCAACCTCTTCGTTCCCGAGGGCTCGCACCTCGAGGAGGAGGACCTCACCATCGTCCAGGCGTTCGCCACGGCCACCGCCCTCGGCATCCTCACCCACCGGGAGCTCGACGAACGGACCCAACTGGCCGAGCAGCTCCAGGGGGCCCTCGACAGTCGTGTCGTCATCGAGCAGGCCAAGGGCATCCTCGCCGCGCAAGCGGGGATGAGCGTGTCGCACGCCTTCCGGGCGCTGCGGGCGCAGGCGCGTCACGAACGACGCAGCCTCGCCGACGTGTGTGCGGAGGTGATTGCGGGCGCCACCGGCGAACGCGCGCCGGCCGGCCGCCGAAGCTGAGCACTCGCCCCGCGTCGGGCGTGACGCGGTGTCCACGAAGCGAAATGGGTGTCTTGCGCCCTAAGTTCGCTTCTGGCAGCCTCGTCGGCAGGTACCCAGGACCCCGGTATCCCCCTCGAGGGTCCGGAGTGCCCTGTGTCCTTCTTCTCTGCCGCGTCGCTGCGCGCATCCTCAGCGCCCCGGTCGCCAAACCGGCCCGTGCGCGTGCTCGTCACGGGCTGGGCGGGGCTCGAGCACGGTGAGGCCACTGCCGGCGATGTGCTCGCGATCGAGACCGTCTCCCGTCGTCTCGACGAGGAGCGGATTCCGCACGACATCGCCCTCAGCCGTGTCATGCACCGCCCGGGCACCCTCGTCCTCGCCGACGTGGACCCCACCGCGTACACCGACCTCGTCTTCGTCTGCGGGCCACTGACCGGCCCTCCCGTCGCCGAACTGGCCGAGCGCTTCGAGCACGCCCGCCGCCTCGCGGTCGGCGTGAGCGTCATGACCCGCGCTGACGCCTGGGCCGGCGGCGGTGAGGATCCGGAGAGCGGTGAGGTACGCGACGTCTCCGAGCTGTTCGACGTCGTCATCCCCCGTGATCGCGGTGGCCCGACGGTCGCTCGGCGCGATCTCGCCGCCGTGCGCCCCGCCGGCTCCGAGCGGCCCGTCCCCGTCGTCGGGGTCGTCCTCACCACCGGCCAGGGCGAGTACGGAGCGCGGCGACGTCACGAGGACGTCGCGGCGCGCCTCGAAGCGTGGGCCGGTGACCTCGATGTCGCTCGGGTGCCGCTCGACACCCGCCTCGATCCCCGGGACTGGCGGCTCGCCGCGACCCCGGCCCAGCTCGAGGCCGTCGTCGCGCGCCTCGACGTGGTCGTGACCATGCGTCTGCACGGCCTGATCCTCGCGCTGCGGGCCGGCGTGCCCGCGCTGGCCGTCGACCCCGTCGCGGGCGGTGGCAAGGTCAGCGCCCAGGCCCGCGCCTGGGAATGGCCGTCGCTGCTCGGCGCGGACGAGCTCGACGACCGCTACCTCTCCGAGCATCTCGGCTGGTGCCTGTCGGGTTCCGGTCGGGCCGCCGCCGCGCAGTGTCGCGACGCGATCGCCACGGGTGCGATCGACGGCTCCGAGCTGCTCGACCCCCTCGTCGACGCCCTCACCGCCGACCGTCCCACCGGCGGTGCATCCCTACTTCGCCGCCGAGCCGCGAAGGGATCTGACCACGCCGCAACTCACCTGGAGGTCCGATGACCACGTCCACCGGCGCCTTTCTCGGCATCAACGCCGTGTTCCACGACTCGGCCGCGGCGCTCGTCGTCGACGGACGGGTCGTCGCCGCGGCCGAGGAGGAGCGCTTCAGCCGTCGCAAGCACGCCAAGGACCCCGTGCCGTTCTCGGCGTGGGAGTTGCCGGTGCTCTCGGCACGGTGGTGCCTGGCGGAGGCCGGGCTGGAACCGAGCGAGCTCGACGGCGTCGGCTACTCCTTCGACCCCGCCCTCGCCGTGCCGCGGCCGGACGACCCGTTCGACCCCATGCGGATCGACTACGCCCGCCGGGCCCCGGGATTCCTCGCCGAGGCACTGCCCGGCCTCGACGAGCAGCGCGTGCGGTTCGTCGAGCACCACGTCGCCCACGCGGCATCGGCGGGACTCGCCGGCCCGTGGCGCGACGCGGCCGTGCTCGTGGCCGACGGCCGCGGCGAGCGACACTCCCACCTCGTCGGCCGCTACACCGACGGCGAGCTCGAGATCCTCGCGCGTCAGGAGCTGCCCGACTCCCTCGGGCTCGTCTACGAATCGCTCACGGCCCACCTCGGATTCCGGCGGTCCAGCGACGAGTTCAAGGTCATGGCCCTCGCCTCCTACGGCGAGCCGCGGTTCCTGCCCGAGGTGCGGGAGGCCGTGCACGGCACGGGTGACGGTGGGTTCCACGCGCGGGTCCCGGACTGGAACAGGTGGGCCTCCTCCTGGGACGCGCTCGGCGCCTGGGCCCCCGAGCACGCCGACCTCGCGGCGTCGGTCCAGGCCGCGCTCGAGGAGTCACTGCTCGACGTCGCCACCTGGCTGCACGAGCGCACCGGCGAGCGTCGGCTCGTCATGGCCGGCGGCACACTGCTCAACTGCGTCGCGAACTCGCGGATCTGGCGCGAGTCACCGTTCGAGGAGATCTGGGTGCAGCCCGCGGCCGGCGATTCCGGCACCGCACTCGGCAGCGCTCTCGCCCTCGCCCGCGAACGGGGCCGCACGGCCGACGGTGACCTGGGCGCGACACTCGGACGCGGATGGAGCGACGCCGAGCTCGCCGACGCCCTGCGCACGGCGCACATCCCGTTCACCACCCCCGACGACCTCGCCGACCAGGTCGCCGACGTCCTCGCCGCAGACGGGGTCGTCGCATGGTTCGACGGCCGCAGCGAGTTCGGGCCGCGGGCCCTCGGGCACCGCTCGCTCATCGCCGATCCTCGCGGTGACGGCAACCTCGACCGGCTCAACGCGATCAAGGGACGCGAGCGGTTTCGACCCGTCGCGCCGATGGTCCTCGACGACCGGGCCCGCGAGATCTTCACCGGCGGCCCGCTGCCGAGCCCCTACATGCTCTTCGTGCACGACGTCGCCCCGCACTGGCGCGAGCGCATCCCGACCGTCACCCACGTCGACGGCACCGCCCGCGTGCAGACCGTCGAGCGGGACACCCCGGTCGGCGCGCTGCTGAAGGCCTTCGACGAGCGCACCGGGGTGCCCGTCGTCGTCAACACGAGCCTCAACACCGCCGGGCGGCCCATGGTCGACGACCCCCGCGACGCGCTCGAGCTGTTCGGCTCGGCGCCCGTGGACGTCCTCGTCCTCGGCCCCCACCTCGTCCGCCGCGCCCACGTCTTCGAGGAGGACCGATGAGCTTCTCATCGCACGAAACGGACGCCTCCGCCACCGCGGACACCGGTACCGACCTCGCGCTCCTGCGGTACTCGGTCGTCGTCCCGACCGTCGGGCGCTCGGGGCTGCGCCGCGTGCTCGACGCGCTCGCGCACCAGCAGGCCACGGAGGACGAACGGCCCGCCGGGGTGATCGTCGTCGACGACCGCCCCACGCCCCACGACCCTCTGGACCTGTCGGAGTTCGAGGCCGACCTGCCGCTGCGGATCGTCCTCGGCCACGGGCGGGGACCCGCTCACGCCCGTAACCGCGGCTGGCGGCTGACGACGACGCCGTGGGTCGCGTTCCTCGACGACGACGTCGAGCCCGCGCCGACGTGGTGCACCGAGCTCGTGCGTGACCTCCGGGCCTGCGAGGCCGGCACCGCCGCGACGGCGGCCCGGCTCCGCGTCCCCGTGCCCTCGCACCGCAGGCCCACGGACTGGGAGCGCAACACCGCCGGGCTCGCGCAGGCTCGGTGGGCGACGGCCGACATGGCCTTCCTCCGTTCGGCGCTCGTCGACGTGCACGGGTTCGACGAGCGGTTTCCGCGAGCGTTCCGTGAGGATGCCGACCTTGCCCTCCGGTTGCGCCGGGCCGGGTGGCGGCTCGCGGTGGGGGACCGCGTGATGGTTCATCCCGTCCGCGAGGCCGACATGTGGGTGAGTGCCCGCGTCCAGGCCGGTAACGCCGACGACGCGCTCATGCGCCGCCTGCACGGACCGACGTGGCACGACGACGCAGAGGCTCCGGCAGGGTGGTTCGCGCGTCACGTCGCCACCGTCGTCGCCGGCGCCGCCGGGCTGATCGCGCGCGCAACCGCCGCCGGACTCGCCTCCTCCGAGGGGCCGAAGGCGCGCCAGGCCGCTCGGTTCCTGCGCAGGATCGGCCTCGCCGGAGTCCTCGCCTGGGTCGCGGCGACCGCCGCGTTCTTCGCCCACCGGATGCGACCCGGCCCGCGCCCCGGCGACGACGGTTACGGACGCGAGGTCGCGACCATGGCGGCGACGAGCGTCCTCATCCCCCCGCTCGCCGTCACCCACCGGGTGCGAGGCGCCCTCACCCACCACGACGCCGAACCGTGGCCACCCGCACCGCGAGCGATCCTCTTCGACCGCGACGGCACACTCGTCCACGACGTGCCGTACAACACGCGCCCCGAGGCGGTGCGTCCGGTCGCGAGCGCGACCCATGCCCTGACCGCGGCACGCAAGGCCGGTCTCGCCCTCGGAGTCGTCAGCAACCAGTCGGCCATCGGACGCGGACTCGCCACGGCCCGCCAGGTCGACGCCGTCGACGAACGGGTGTGGGAGTTGCTCGGCCCGTTCGACACCTGGCAGCGCTGCCCGCACGCGCCCGAGGACGGCTGCCCGTGCCGCAAGCCGGCCGCCGGGCTCGTCGAGGCCGCCCTGTGCGAGCTCGGCCTCGAACCGTGGGAGTGCGTCGTCATCGGCGACATCGGCGCGGACGTCGAGGCGGCGCTCGCCGCCGGTGCCACGCCGATCCTCGTCCCGACCGCGGAGACCCGCGTCGAGGAGGTCGCCGACGCGCCGTTCGTGGCGAGCACGCTCGCCGATGCGGTCGACTTGGCGCTCGACCTCACCCGGCCGGCGCTCGGGCCCGAGATCGCCACCCCGCCCCCGCCGGCGCCCGCGCACCCGGCCGTCGTGGGTGAGGGCGAGAGCGTGGACGAGAGTGCGGGGGAGTCCGGATGACCCGCCTGCTCGCCGTCCGCCTCGACGCGGCCGGGGACATGCTGCTCACCGGCCCCGCGATCCGCGCGCTCCGACGCGGCTCGAGCCACGTCGACGTGCTCGCCTCGCCGGCCGGAGAGGCCGCCGCTCGGCTGCTGCCCGAGGTCGCCGACGTACTCGTCTTCGACGCGCCCTGGTCGGGGTACGCGCCGCCCGCCGTCGACGCCGACGCGACGCGCGCCCTCGTCGCCGACCTCGACCGTCGCCGCTACGACGGCGCGGTGATCTTCACGTCCTTCCACCAGAGCCCGTTGCCGATGGCGATGCTGGCCCGCCTCGCGGGCATCGGGTTCGTCGCGGCGACGAGCGAGGACTACCCCGGCTCGCTGCTCGACGTCCGCCACCGCCGCGCGGCCCCACCCGGCGGAGGGCACGAGGTGGAGGCCATGCTCGACCTCGCCGAGGCCGCCGGAGCCCCACCCCGGCGCAATGCGGAGGACCGCCGGCTCGCCGTGCGCCGCCCACTGCCCGCGTTGCCGGGATCGGTCGACGCCCTGCCCGGGCCGTACGTCGTCGTCCACCCGGGGGCGTCGGTGCCGTCACGCTCGCTGAGCGGTGGCCACGCCCGCGCGATCGTCACCGCCCTGCGGGTCGCCGGGCGCCGCGTCGTCGTCACGGGTGCTCCCACCGACCGGGCGCTCTGCGCGGAGGCCGCGGCCGTGGACGGTGTCGTCGACCTCTGCGGCGCCACGGACCTGGCCGGTCTCGCCGCGGTGCTCGACGCCGCGTCCTGCCTGGTCGCGGGCAACACCGGGCCCGCCCACCTCGCCGCCGCCGTGGGAACGCCGGTCGTCTCGTTGTTCTCCCCGGTCGTCCCCGCGTCGCGGTGGGCGCCCTACGGCGTCGACGTCGTCCTCCTCGGCGACCAGCACGCCCCCTGCCGCGACACCCGCGCCCGCGAGTGCCCGGTGCCCGGCCATCCCTGCCTCTCGGGCGTCGACCCCCGCGACGTCGTCGCGGCCGTCGCGGACCTCACGACCTCCGACGACAAGGCGGCCTGATGCGCATCCTCCTCTGGCACGTCCACGGCTCCTGGGCCACCTCGTTCGTCCAGGGCGCCCACACCTACGTCATGCCCGTGCTACCCGATCGTGGGCCCGACGGCCGCGGCCGCGCTCGCACGTGGGACTGGCCGGATTCGGTGATCGAGGTGAGTCCCGAGCAGCTCGCCGACGAGCGCCCCGACATCGTCGTCCTCCAGCGCCCGCACGAACTCGATCTCGTCCGCCGCTGGACGGGGCTCGAACCCGGCCGTGACGTTCCCGCCCTCTACATCGAGCACGACGCCCCCCACCCCAGCCCGGCCGAGAGCCGGCACCCCTTGGCGGATCGCGCCGACATCCCCGTCGTCCACGTCACCCACTTCAACCGCCTGATGTGGGACTGCGGCGACGCACCCACCGCCGTGCTCGAACACGGCATCCCCGACCCCGGCCACCGCTACACCGGTGCCGAGGAGTCGCTCGCCGTCGTCGTCAACGAACCGGTCCGACGTGGCCGGATCGCCGGTACCGACCTCGTCCTGACGCTCTCGCACGCCCTGCCGCTCGACGTCTACGGGATGGGGATGACCCCCCTCGAGAGCGCCGCGCCCCACCTCGTCGGCCACACCCACGACGACCTGCCCCAACACGAGCTGCACACCCGCCTCGCCGCTCACCGCGCGTACCTGCACCCCTACCGCTGGACCAGTCTCGGCCTCTCTCTTCTGGAGGCCATGACGCTGGGGCTCCCCGTCCTCGCCCTCGCCACGACCGAGGCCCCGTTCGCGGTGCCGGCCGCGGCCGGCCTCGTCACCAACGATCTCGACCGCCTCGCCGCCCAGGCACGCACGTGGCTCGACGACCCCGACGCGGCCGCCGCCGCCGGGCGCGAGGCCCGCACCCACGCCCTCGCCCACTACGGGCTCGACCGCTTCCTGCGCGACGTCGATCTCCTCCTCGAAAGGTAGACCGCCATGAGAATCGCCATGATCTCCGAACACGCCAGCCCCCTCGCCGCCCTCGGTGGGGCCGACGCGGGCGGCCAGAACGTCCACGTCGCGGCGCTTTCCTCGGCACTCGTCGCACTCGGCCACGAGGTCGACGTGTACACCCGCCGCGACGACCCGGACCTGCCGGAGCGGATCACCATGCGGCCGGGACTGAATGTCGTCCACGTCGACGCCGGGCCCCCGACCTCGTTGCCCAAGGACGACCTGCTGCCCTACATGGCCGAGTTCGGACAGGCACTCGCCCGCCGCTGGCTCGACGAGGGCGCGCCCGACATCGTGCACGCGCACTTCTGGATGTCCGGGCTCGCGGCCGAGGAGGCGACGCGCGTCGTGCCCGTGCCGCGGGTGCAGACCTTCCACGCCCTCGGGATCGTCAAACGGCGCCACCAGGGTGACGTCGACACCTCACCCGCGCAACGCATCGATGTCGAGGCGCACCTCGCCCGCGAGTGCGACCTCGTCGTCGCGACGTGCGAGGACGAGAAGGCCGAGCTGATCGCCATGGGAACGCCCGCCGAGCGGATCCACGTCGTGCCGTGCGGGGTCGACCTCGCGACCTTCCGTCTCGACGTGACGGCGGAGGCCTCGACCCGCCCGCGCATCGTCACCGTGACCCGGCTGGTGGAGCGCAAGGGCGTCGACACGGTCATCCGTGCACTCGAGTCGCTGCCCGAGGTCGAGTACGTCGTCGCCGGCGGCCCCGACGCCAGGTGCCTCGACGACGATCCCGAGGTGCAGCGGCTGCGGGGGATCGCCCGTGAGTGCGGGGTGGCCGACCGGGTCGAGTTCCGTGGGCGGCTCTCGCGTGACGCGGTGGCCGGGCTGATCGCCTCGGCCGACGTCGTCGCGTGCACTCCCTGGTACGAGCCGTTCGGCATCGTCCCACTCGAGGCGATGGCCTGCGGGCGCCCGGTCGTGGCGAGTGCGGTCGGCGGCCTGCTCGACACGATCGAGCACGGAGTCACCGGATTCCACGTACCGGCGCGGCACCCCGGGGCCACGGCGATGGCGATCGAGCGGATCCTCACCGACGAGGACCTCGCGGGTTCGCTGTCGGCCGCGGGACGTGAACGTGCCGAGCGTCGATACGGGTGGACGGAGGTGGCGCGCGCGACCCTCGAGGCCTACGACAGCGTCCTCGCGCGTGCTCGCGCCCATGACGGTGCGGGGCACGACGCCGGCGGCGCCACACGGTGGATGGGCGATCACTTCACTCATCTCGCCGCGGGGCATGCCTGGGCCGCGGAGCAGGGGCCTGCCATCGACCGGTGGGGTGCCTACCTCGCCGCTCACCTCGGCGACGGGCACCGGGTGCTCGCCGCCGGCAACGGAGGCAGCGCCGCCGAGGCCCAACACTTCACCGCGGAGATCGTCGGACGCTTCATCGACGACCGGCGCCCGTTCTCCGCGTTGTGCCTGTCGTCGGAGACCTCGAGTCTCACCGCCATCGGCAACGACTACGGGCCCGACGACGTCTTCGCCCGGCAGGTGGAGGCCCACGGCCGCGCGGGGGACGTGCTCGTCCTCCTCTCGACCAGTGGCCGAAGCTCCAACATCCTGGCCGCCGCCCGCCGGGCCCGTGACCTGGGGATACGAGTGCTCGCGCTCACCGGCCCCGCCCCCAACCCGCTGGCCGAGCTCGCCGACGAGGCCTGGAGCACGAGGCCTGGAGCGTCCCCGCCCCCACCACGTGCGCCATCCAGGAGATCCATCTGCTGCTGCTGCACGGGCTGTGCGCCTCCGTCGAGGCGCGGGTCGTGGCCGCACGGCAGCCGCTGGGGGCGACGTCGGACACCGAGCGTGCGGCCGATCTCGCCGCCGACACCGTGCGGCGTGCCGACACGGCCGGAGGCAACGGCAACCCGGCACCGGCGTCGCTCGAGGACTACCTGCCGTGGTCGCTGTTGCCCCCGGTCCCGGTCGCACCTGCCCCGTCGCTCGCGGCGGCGGAGAACCCGACTCTCGGGCCGCCGCCGGTGCCCGCCCCGCTCGGGGCTCGGAAGCCGCGTGCCCTCGCGGGCGCAGGCCAGAAGATCGGCGGAGGTCGATGAGCCGCCCGTACATCGTCGTCGTCGGTGACGCTCTCATCGACCGGGACATCGAGGGTGACGCGACCCGGCTCAGCCCCGACGCGCCCGTCCCCGTCGTCGACGCGCACACCGTGCGCAGCAGCCCGGGCGGCGCCGCGCTCGCCGCCCTGATCTGCCGGCACGACCCGCTGCCGGCCGACGTCACCCTCATCGCCCCGATCGCCGAGGACGACAAGGCCACCGAGATGCTCACCGGCCTGCGCGGCGTCCACGTCGTCGCCCTCGGGCACCACGGATCGACCCGGACGAAGACCCGGATCCGGGTTCGCGGCCAGGTGCTCCTGCGCATCGACGACGGCGGACCCGGCACTCCGCACGCCGTGGCGGCCGGAGACCTCGACGAAGCCCTCGACCGCGCCGACGTCGTGCTCGTCTCCGACTACGGCGCAGGGACGACGCACGACCCGCACATTCGCGCCGCGCTCGCGGCGGCGGCCGGGACGCGGCCGCTCATATGGGATCCACATCCTCGCGGCGGCGATCCGGTCGCGGGCGCGGCCCTCGTCACTCCCAACATGGCCGAGGCACGCGCCGTCCTCGGTGACGAGATGAGCGCGCCCGACACACTGGCCGCCGACCTCCGCGAGGTCTGGGCGGCCGAGGCCGTCGCCGTCACCGCGGGGGAGCAGGGCGCGTTCCTCGCCGAGAACGAGACGGGCCTCTACGCGCCGGTCCAGGCCGTCATCGACAGTCGCGAGACGTGCGGGGCCGGCGACTCCTTCGCCGCGAGCGTCGCGGTCGCGTTCGCCCACGGACAAGGCGCCGCTCGCGCGACCGTGCGCGCCGCCTACGACGCTCGCAACTGGGTGGCCCGCGGCGGTCTGCCGGCCTTCCGCCGCGTCGCGGATGGGACGACGACCCAGCTGCCCGATCCCATCGTCGTCGGGGAGGGCCCTTCCGACTCGCAACCGAGCGCGTCCCGGGTGGCCGAGCGGGTGCATCGCGACGGTGGCCGGGTCGTCGCCACGGGTGGCTGCTTCGACCTCCTGCACGCCGGGCATCTCGCGACCCTCGAGGCGGCCCGCAGACTCGGCGACTCGCTCGTCGTCGTCATCAACTCCGACGACTCGGTGCGCCGGCTCAAGGGCGAGGGCCGCCCCGTCATCGGGCAGGACGACCGGCTGCGCATGCTCCTCGCCCTTCGCGTCGTCGACGGGGTCGAGATCTTCGACGAGGACGACCCGTCGCGGATCCTCGAGCGCGTCCGGCCCGACGTGTGGGTCAAGGGAAACGAATACGCCGAGAGCGACATGCCGGAGGCCGAGGTCGTGCGGCGGCACGGCGGCCGGGTCATCCTCCTGCCCCGGATCCCGGGGAGGTCGACCACCGAGATCCTCGAGGGGGTGGATCGTGACTGACGTCGTCATCGACGGTGCCGAGATCGGCGCCGGCGACGTGCTCGTGCTCCGCGCCCTGGGCCTCGGGGATGCCCTCACCGGTGTGCCCGCCCTACGTGCCCTGCGCCGTGCCCTGCGCGGGTCGCGCCCGGCCCCGCGCATCGTCCTCGCTGCGAACCGGGAGGTGGGGACGTGGCTCGCCTCCCACGGCATCGTCGACGCGGTGTGTGTCACCGACGAGCTCGCACCGCTACCGCAGACGAGAGGCGGCCACCTCGCCGTCGACCTTCACGGCAACGGGCCCGCGAGCCGCGACGTCCTGCGCGCGACCGGCCCCGACCGGCTCGTCGGATTCGTCTACGACGGATGCCCCGAGCCCGGGCCACGGTGGGTGGCCGACGAGCACGAGGCCGCACGATGGTGCCGGCTCGTCGGCGGTGAGATCGGCGGCGAGGCGACCCCCGCCGACCTGCGGCTCGCGCCCCGGCGCGAGCCCGGCCCACCGATCCGTGGTCGCGTCGTGTCACGCACGGTCGTCCTCCACCCGGGCGCCGCCTCCGAATCCCGCCGCTGGGGTGCCGCCCGGTGGGCCGCGGTCGGCCGCCGCCTCGCCGCCGACGGCCACACCATCGCCGTCACCGGCGGCGAGGCCGAACACCGGCTCGTCGCCGAGGTCGTCGCGGGAATCAACGACGGGCTGGTCCGCCGCGTCGGCAGCGCGGGCGGCGCACTCAACCTCTGCGGCCGGTTCGAACTCCCCGACCTCGCGGCGGAGATCGGCAGGGCGGCGCTCGTGCTCTCGGGGGACACGGGTGTCGCCCACCTGGCGACGGCGTACGCGGTGCCGTCGGTGACGCTGTTCGGCCCGATCTCGCCCGCCCTCTGGGGGCCGGTCGTCGACCAGGACATCCACACCGTGCTGTGGACCGGGCGCGACGGCGAGCGCGGAGATCCGCACGGCACCCGTATCGATCCGCGCCTCGAGGCGATCCCGGTGAGCGTCGTCGTCACCGCGGCACGTGAACGCCTCGCGGGGGCCCGACGACTGCCGCCGGGCGTCGCCGCCCCCTCCCTTCCACCCGCCGACCTCGAGGAGATCCTCACGTGACCCGCCCCATTCGCCGAGCCGTCGTCGCCGGAGGCTCGGGCTTCCTCGGCAGCCACCTGTGCACCGCGCTGCGGGTGAGCGTCGTCGTCCCCGCGGCACGTGACCGCCTCGCGGGGGCCCGACGACTGCCGCCGGGCGTCGCCGCCCCCCCCCTCCCCCCCGCCGACCTCGAGGAGATCCTCACGTGACCCGCCCCATTCGCCGAGCCGTCGTCGCCGGAGGCTCGGGCTTCCTCGGCAGCCACCTGTGCACCGCGCTGCGTGCCCGTGGCGTCGAGGTCGTCAGCCTCGACAACCACCTCACCTCCGAGGCGACGAACCTCGCGCACCTCGCCGACGACCCCGGCCTCGTCGCGCTCCAGCGAGACGTGACACACCCGATCGACCTCGACGGCCCGGTCGACCTCGTCCTCCACTTCGCCTCTCCGGCCTCGCCGGTGGACTACGCGCGGCATCCGATCCGGACGCTGCTCTCCGGCTCGGAGGGCACCCGGCACACCCTCGAACTCGCCCGTGCCACCGGTGCGAGGTACGTGCTCGCGTCGACCTCGGAGGTCTACGGCGACCCCCTCGTGCACCCGCAGACCGAGACCTACTGGGGCAACGTCAACCCCATCGGGCCGCGCAGCGTGTACGACGAGGCCAAGCGCTACGGGGAGGCACTCACCGTCGCCTACCGGGAACACCACGGCGTCGATGCGGGAATCGTGCGCATCTTCAACACCTACGGGCCGCGGATGCGACCGTACGACGGCCGCGCGGTCCCCACGTTCATCCGGCAGGCCCTCGCCGGGGAGCCCCTCACCGTCACCGGCGGCGGCGCCCAGACGCGATCCGTCTGCTACGTCGACGACCTCGTGAGCGGGGTGCTCGCGATGGCCGACTCCGACGAGCCCGGCCCGATCAACCTCGGCAACCCGGTCGAGCTCTCGGTGCTCCGCCTCGCGCAGGACGTCGTGGCGGCCACCGGGTCGGCCTCGACGATCGTCCACATCGACCGGCCCGTCGACGACCCCGGCCTGCGGTGTCCCGACATCACCCTCGCCCGGCGGCGCCTGGGCTGGACCCCGCACGTCGACTGGCCCGAGGGCCTGACCCGCACGATCGACTGGTTCAGGACGGCGATCGACGACGGGGCGGTCGGGCGCGATCCCGCCGAGGTGCCGGCCCGCGCGGGCGCTCCCGGGCGGTGATCCCGCGCGCCGAGCTGAGGTGCGGGGCTCAGCGGTAGGAGCGGGCGGTCGAGGCGCGCTGAGGTGCGTCGAGGGCGGCGAAGCGCGCCTCGACCCGCGGAGGCATCGGACGGCGTTCGTGCAGGACCCACGGCAGCCCGCGCACGGCCTGCCAGAGGGCCGCGGCGGTGACGGCATCGCGTGGCGCGTTGCGCAACAGCCACCACGTCCGGCTCAGCGCGGGACCGAGCGGGCGGCGCAGCCACGTGAACCACAGGGTGTTGCGCAGCCCGTCACGACGCCGACGGCGCACGTCGCGGTTCGGGCTGCCGTGGTGGTGGACCACGACGTCGGGGACGTGACAGAGCTCCCATCCGGCGGTTGCGAGGTCGGCCGCGAGCAACTCCTCCTCGCCTCCGAGCCACAGTCGTTCGGAGAACCCCCCGCAGTCGACGAACGCCTCGCGACGCAACGCCGAGGCCCCCGCGAGGAAGCTCCCGAGAGCCGGGCCGGGCAACCAGTCCGGCCCCTGCACGGGAGAGTCGCGCAGTTCGGCGTCGATGGGGTCGTCCTCGCCACTCGGTTCGACGACGATGTGCCCGGTGATCACGGCGAGGCCCGGATGCGCGTCGAGCAGGTCGGCGCACCGGGTGAGGGCACCCGGCTCCCACCACACGTCGTCGTCGCAGAACGCGACGTAGGGAGTGTCGAGCCGCTCGACGCCGACGTTGCGGCCCACCGCGCCGAGGTTCTCCGGGCTCGCGACGAGGTCGAGGCGGGGACTCGGGCCGAACCGAGCCGAGATCGCCTGGGCCGTCCCGTCGGTGGAGCCGTTGTCGACGACGACGACGCGCGGGCGCTCGGGCAGGTCGAGGAGGCGACGGATGCAGTCGAGCGCCTCGTCCTTTCTGTTGTGGGTGATGAGGACGACACCGATACGCCGGTCTTCTCCGGTCACCGGCCTGCCTCCGAGCCGGCGGATGCCTCCGACTCCAACAGCTCGAGGCGACGCAGCGTCGCCGCTCCCACGACCCTGCGGCGGGCGAGGGCCCGCGGGATGCGCGGCGCCGCCTCGAGCAGCGCTCGTCGACCCCGTGAGGTGGCGAGCGCGCGCCGCAGGTCGGTGACGACGTCGCGCCAGGGCAGGCGCATCAGCGACGTGAGGAGGTGGCTGCGGACGAGACCGCGGCGGCGTGTCTCGTCGGACTCTCGACTGCTCGAGGGTTCGTGGTGCGCGACGACCTCGGGCACGTGCGCGAGCTGCCACGAGGCGTCGTCCAGGTCGAGCGCGAGTCGCTGCTCCTCACCGGGAAAACGGATGACGTCGTCGAACCCACCCGCGGCGTGGAACGCGTCCCGGCGGACGACCGCGGCGCATCCGACGAACCCGAGGACCTCCGGGCCGGGCGCGTCGCCCTTCGCGGGCAGCGGGGACTCGGCGAGGACGGTGTTGATCGGGTCGGGTGTGCCGCCCGGCTCGACGGTGATGCCCGCGGCGATGAGCCCCAGCCGCGGGTGGGTGTCGAAGAGGTGTTCCGCGAGGTCGAGCGACCCCGGCGCCCACCAGGAGTCGTCGTCGGCGAACGCGACGTACGGAGTCGTCGCGGCCACCGAACCCACGGTGCGGGCCCGTGCGCCGCTGTTCGTCGGCAGCCGCACGACGCGTACGTCGGGGAACTCTCGTTCGACGGCCTCCGCGGTGCCGTCGGTGGAGGCGTTGTCGACGAGGACGACGGGGCGATCGTGGCGAGGAAGATGCCGTAACACCTCGTCACGGCGGTTGCGGGTGGCGATGACGACGGTGGTCCTGGGGCCGGGCATGGATGGTCCTCGCAAAGCGGTGCGGTCGGGCGCGCGGGGGCCGGGCGGCGCGTTCCCCACTCTAGGCCGGGCACCTCGCCCCGGCCTAGAGTCACCTCGTCACGGCGGTTGCGGGTGGCGATGACGACGGTGGTCCTGGGGCCGGGCATGGATGGTCCTCGCAAAGCGGTGCGGTCGGGCGCGCGGGGGCCGGGCGGCGCGTTCCCCACTCTAGGCCGGGCACCTCGCCCCGGCCCGCCGAGCCGGCCGCGTTCTCGGGCGACCGGCTCGGGGATGGGCGAACGACGTCTCCCACGCGCTCGCGCGCGCTCAGCCGGGTTGGTCCTTGAGCAGATGCAGGAGCAGGCCGTTGCCGGTGTCGATGAGCGCGTACCGGCGAGCGCCGTGTCGACCGTGCAGGACGAAGATCGTGCGCCGGTCGTCACGGTCCTCCAGCTCCCACCAGCCGGTGTCGGCGATGTGCTTGGTGGCGTCGGAGTAACTCGCGTGGGACAGAGCGTGGTCGGGCACGGCGATGGCGAGCCGGTCCTGCCGCGGCGACGTGGGCAACCCCTTGGGCACGGCCCACGACCGCAGCACCCCACCCTCCTCGAGCCGCAGGTCGAAGTGGTGGCGCGGTTCGTCGTGCTCGTGCAGGACGAAGACGGGTCCGCGGGTCATGCCGACATCCTCGCCAGGAGGCGGTCAGCGGGCGGGCAGGATCGTGGTGCGGACCTCGCCGAAGTCGATCGTCTCGCCGTTCGCACCGGGGGCGGTGGCGCGGATGACGATGGTGTCGCCGTCCTCGAGGAACGTCCGCTCCTCGTCGCCGACGGCGACGGGCTCCTTTCCGCCCCAGGTGAGTTCGAGGAACGCCCCGCGCTGGTTCTTCTCGGGGCCGGAGATCGTGCCCGAGGCGAAGATGTCGCCGGTGCGGGTGCGGGCGCCGTTGACGGTGAGGTGGGCGAGCATCTGCGCGGGCGACCAGTACATCGTCGAGTACGGCGGTCGCGAGACGACGTGGCCGTTCCACTCGACCTCGAGCGAGATGTCGAGGCCCCAGGGACTGTCCATGTGCAGGTACGGCAGGGGAGTCGGGTCCTGCGTCGGGGTGTCGACCTTGGCCTCGGCGAGCGCGGCCATCGGCACCACCCACGGCGAGATCGAACTCGCGAACGACTTGCCGAGATTCGGGCCGAGCGGCACGTACTCCCACGCCTGGATGTCGCGAGCGGACCAGTCGTTGAAGATCACCGCGCCGAACAGGTGCATCGAGGCGTCGCCGGTGCTGATCCGCGTGCCCATCTCGTTGCCGACGCCGACGATGAACGCGAGCTCGGCCTCGATGTCGAGGCGGATGCTGGGCCCGAACGTCGGTGACTCGTCCTGCGGGCCCTTGCGCTGGCCCTGCGGGCGCACGACGTCGACCCCGGATTCGACGATCGTCGAGGAGCGGCCGTGGTACCCGACGGGCAGGTGCTTCCAGTTGGGCATGAGCGGCTCGGGGTTGTCGGGGCGAAAGAGGCGCCCGACGTTGGAGGCGTGGTTCTCGCTCGCGTAGAAGTCCACGTAGTCGGCGAACTCGCACGGCAGGTGCATCGTCACCGAGTCGACCGGGTGCAGCGCCGAGTCCGGCACGTCGCCGGAGAGGATCTGCTGGAGCTTCTCGCGCACGTCCGCCCACTTCTGCGGACCCGTCGCCATGAACGTCGCGAGGGTCGGCGTGGCGAACAGCGTCTCGGCGGCGGGATCGCTGCCCGCGAGCACCGTGGCGAGGTCGACGACGGTGTCGCCGACGCGGGTGCCGACGCGCGGGGGCGAACCGGCCGCGGAGTAGACGCCGTAGGGCAGGTTGGCGAGGCCGAATCCGGAGTGCTCGGGGATGGCGATGGTCGTCATGACGCTCCTGGCGGGTCGATGAGGTCGAGGTCGATGAGCTCGGCAAGAGGCTCGAGGACGGAACAACTGCCGAACGACGTGAACGAGGCTCGCACGGCCATCGCCCGCGACGGGTCGAGGGAGCGGATGTCGTGGGCGACGGACTCACCGTCCCGGTCGGCGAGGATGTCGACGATCCGCTCGCGCACGCCGTTCGGTTCGCTGTCGATGCCCTGCCTCGCCGCGTCGACGGCGAGGAAGAGGTTGAGGAATCCGTGCTGCTCGAAGCCGGTCTGCGGGTCGGTGTTGCGGATGGCGTGGTGCAGCCCGGCCGTGGCCTTGAACGGCAGGTGCCGCGTGACCGCGCCGCAGATCGCGTCGGCGAGCTCGGTCTCGCTCGGGTAGAGGTGGGCCTCGATGCCGCCGGTGCGGAACTTGGCGTCGAACTCGGAGTAGGCGAGGGCGTCGAGCACGGCCGCCCGGCGCTCGTCGCGTGGCACCTCCACGTAGACCTCCGTCGTCTCCACTCCCGCCACGCGCAGGCCCTCGGCGATCTCGGGGACGACCCTGTCGGGAGTCTGTTCCGGCGGCAGCGCGATCTCGGCGCCGGCGAGACGGGTCGAACCGATCGCCCCGGCCCGCGTGAGTGCGTCGCCGAGGGCCGCGGGGGAGGGCACGGTGACCGCCAGCCACACGGATCTCGGAGCCAGGTCGGCGGCAAGGACAGCGAGGTCGTCGAGGCGGTCGGCGCTCACGACGAGCGGCCCGAGGAACCGGCGGTAGGCCGATCGGGAGTGGTCGACGTGTGAGGCGAGGGCCTCGTCCAACGGCGCGCGCCCGGGCGGAAAGATCGCCGCGTCGTCGCAGAGCCGTTCGAGGTGCGGGGGGATGCGGTACCGAAAGTCGGGGGCCGCTTGCGGTGCGGTCATCTCGCCCCCTTCGGCCCAGACGCGATGCCGCCTGCACCGGGGCCGAGGGGAGCGGAGGTGTCGACCGTGCCGTTCGCGTCGCGAGGCTGCGTGTGGCCCGTGGGCGGAACCGAACCGATGTCGCGGTAGTCAGGCATTCGGGCACTCTCCTTCGAGCCGCTCGCCACGGACCTGCAGCGTGCGCGGGTGCGCGCCCCGGGTGTTCGCCGGGTGTGAGGCAAGTGACGCAGACCCTACCGGCAGGCCGGTCCCCCTGACCCGAGGTCGAGCAGAACTGCTGCCACCGCCTGAGTGCCCGGCGCGCGACTGCTCGCCACCCACCATTCGAAGGGTGTTCACCGCGCCGATTCATCGACGCCTCACCGGGCGGATCGGATGAGAGCGTCCCTGCCCCCGGGCGCGCCTCCCGCCCTCTTGCCCATCCCACGCCCGTTCCACACTCGTCCCCACGAAAGGGAATCCCTCATGCCCCGTACGGCCGCCACGCTCACCCTGACCCTTGCCTCCGCCGCCGTGCTGGCCCTCGCCGGCTGCGGCGAGAGCGCCCAGTCCGGCAAGGACGCGGGCGCCGGCGGTGGCGGCGGCAAGGACGAGCTGGTCGTCGCCGCGGTGCCGGCCGAGGAGTCGAACAGCATCACGAGCCAGTGGGGCGGCATCGCCAAGCTGCTCGAACGCCAGGCCGGCAAGAAGGTGACGATCCAGCAGGCCACCGACTACGCCGCGATCGTCGAGGGGCAGCGCGCCGGCAAGATCGACCTCGCGATGTACGGGCCGCTCTCCTACGTCATGGCCAAGGACGGGGGAGCCCCGGTCGAACCGATCGGTGCCCTCATCGACGGCAAGGGCGAGAAGCCCGGCTACACCTCCACCGCGTGGGTGCCCAAGAGCTCGACGATCAAGGATCTCAAGGACGCGGCCGGCAAGAAGGTCTGCTTCGTCGACAAGGCCTCGACCTCCGGTTATCTGTACCCGAGCGCCGGCCTCCTCGACGCGGGTGTCGATCCGGCCTCCGGCGTCAAGCCCGTGATGGCGGGTGGCCACGATGCGTCGCTGCTCGCCGTCAAGAGCGGGCAGTGCGACCTCGGGTTCGCCTACGACGTCATGCAGGACGAGCTCGTCAAGAAGGGGCAGCTCGAGGCGGGCGAGCTCACTAAGGTGTGGACCTCCGACATGATCCCCGGTTCGCCGCTCGCGATGAACACCCAGACGGTGCCGGCCGACCTGCAGGAGAAGATCAAGAAGGCCGTGGTCGACGAGGGCAACAAGGACGCCCTGGTCAAGGCGGGCGACTGCACGGACGCCAAGAACTGCCCGCTGCCCGAGGACAGCTGGGGTTTCGCCCCCGCCACCGACGCCGACTACGCGAGCGTCCGCAAGGTGTGCGAGGTCACCAAGTCCCCGGCCTGCTCGGGCAAGAAGGGCTGATCATGGCCGCCGCCCCGCAGGACCGGTCCGCTGAGCAGGGCACGACGCCCGTCGGTTACCCCGAGGTGCGTCTCGAGCACGTCACCAAGGACTTCGGAGGCACCCTCGGCCTCGATGACGTGAGCATCGGCTTCGACGCCGAGCGGGTGACGATCCTCCTCGGGCTCTCCGGCTCGGGCAAGTCGACGTTGCTGCGACACATCAACGGGCTGCAGCAGCCCACGTCGGGACGCATCTTTGTCTCGGGCGAGTCGATCGAGCGGGCGTCGGGGCGGCAGCTCAAGGCGCTGCGCCGCGACATCGGGTTCATCTTCCAGCACTTCCACCTCGTCGGATCGATGTCGGTGCTGGAGAACGTGTGCACCGGCCGGCTGGGCGCGCTGCGGGGGCCGCGGTTGTCGCTCATGAGCTACCCCAAGTCGCTGCGGCAGGAGGCGTACGAGCAGCTCGACCGGGTGGGTCTGGCCTCCCGCGCCTACCAGCGCGCCGACACGCTGTCGGGTGGGCAGCAGCAGCGCGTCGCCATCGCCCGGGCGCTCGTGCAGCGGCCCAAGATTCTCCTCGCCGACGAGCCGGTGGCCTCGCTCGACCCCGTCTCCGCGGCACAGGTCATGGAACTCATCGGGCAGATCAGCCGCGAGGAACACCTCACGGTCATCTGCAGCCTTCACCAGGTGCAGACCGCGCTCACCTACGGTGACCGCATCGTCGGCCTGCGTGCCGGCCGGGTCGTCCTCGACCGCGCGACCTCCGAGATCGGGCAGCAGGAGGCGTTGCGGATCTACGACAGCGTCGCCGCCACCGAACCCGTCGAGACCCGGGTATGATGTCGGTCGCGGCGACGGTCGTTCTCGCCGCGCTGTTCGTGGCGTCGGTGTGGTCGCTCGTCGACCTGCGGATCAACGTCGCGAGCCTCGCGGACAGTTGGCGCAACGCGGTCGACTTCGCCGGGCGGGTGTTCCCCCTCGACTTCCCGCCGCTGGGCGAGATGGTCGAGCTCGTCGTGACGACGCTGTCGATCGTCACCCTCGCCACCGCGCTCTCGGTGCTGCTCTCGCTGCCCGTCGCGATCTTCGCCGCGTACAACACGACGACCGGGGCGGTGGCCCGCGGCACGGCCCGGGTGCTCATCGTGCTCGCCCGCGCGGTGCCCGACCTCATCCTCGCGATCGTCTTCTTCCGCATCTTCGGGCTCGGCGCGCTGCCCGGCATCCTCGCGCTCGGCCTGCACTCGGTCGGCATGGTGGCCAAGCTCTACGCCGACGCCATCGAATCCCTCGACAACGGCCAGCTCGAGGCGATTCGCGCGGCCGGTGGAACGCGGTTGCAGCAGATCACCGTCGGCATCCTCCCGCCGCTCATGCCGCAGCTCATCGCCACCGCCCTGCACCGCTTCGACATCAACCTGCGCACCTCGGTCGTGCTCGGCTACGTCGGCGTCGGTGGCCTCGGTCTCGCGATGTCGGATGCGATGCGCACCCTCGACTACCAGCGCGGCATGGCGCTCGCGGTGTTCGTCCTCGTCCTGTGCGTCGTCGTCGAGTTGCTCTCGGGCTCGATCCGCTCGGCGATCATGGCAGGGGAGCGGCCGCGCCGGCGGGGCGCCTCGGGTGTGCTCGACCGGATCTCGTCCGGGTGGTTCACCGGTGGCCGGGCCGCGGAACAGACGCGGCCGACCGGGCCGGGGGCGCTCGTCCCACCGTGGACGGCGGCTCGGGTGCGCCGATTCGCCTTCATCGCAGCGATTCTCGTGCTGCTGGCGGCGGCGTTCGTCGGGGCGGATCTCACGACGGACGGGCTGCTCTCGGGGCTGCTGGACATCGGACCCACGCTCGCGTTTTTCCTGCCACCCGGCGGGGGAGACCTGCTCGTCTCGACGCTCCTGCCTGAGCTGTGGGTCACCGTCGAGATCGGCCTCGCCGCGACGCTGCTCGGCGCGATCCTCGCGATTCCGATCGGGATCCTCGCGGCGCGCAACGTCATGCGCAACCGTGCCGTGCAGACGACGTTCCGGGTGCTCATCGTGCTCGTCCGCGGCATTCCCGAACTCATCCTCGCGATCATCTTCGTCGTCGTCACCGGCCTCGGCGGGGTCGCGGGCACGCTCGCGCTCGCCGTCGGCGCGGTGGGCCTGTTGAGCAAGCTCGTCGCGGACTCCCTGGAGGAGACGGACACCCGCGTGCAGGACGCGCTCCGCGCCAACGGAGCCTCCGCCGCCCAGGTGTTCTTCGCGGCGACGCTGCGTCAGGCCGCACCCGCGTTCGTCGCCCACGTCATGTACCTGCTCGACACGAACATCCGCTCGGCCACCCTGCTCGGCATCGTCGGCGCCGGCGGTATCGGCTTCTACCTGCTCAACGCCAGCCGCGTCATGCAGTTCGACGTCGTCACGACGATCGTCCTGCTCATCCTCGCCGTCGTCCTGATCGTCGAAGGCCTCGCCGTCTTCGTGCGCAAGGCCGTGGCCTGAGGGAGACATCAGCCACCTCCCGGCCTCTTCCGAGCGGCTCCGACATGGCAGATGGGATGGAAGCGAAACGGGGGTGATCACCCCACTTTCGCTGCCATCCCATCTTCCACCTCGGGTGGAAGGCGACCCGGCGGCCCGACTCGCTACATCCGGGCCAGGGTGGCGCGGGCGAGGCCGAAGGCGAGGGTCATGCCGACTCCCGTCGAGACCGTGACGACGTCGACGCCCGACATCGGTGTCTCCCGGACCAGCGGCGTCGACGGGCTGGAGGCGTACACGCCCTGCCAGCGTTGACGCACGCGCAGCGAGCCACCGACGACCCGGGCCACCTCGGCGAGGAGGGCGTCGGCGACGTCCTCGTCGAGGAAAGGCGGGGTGGCGAGGTCGTAGTGGTGGGAGTCGCCGACGAGCACCGTGCCGTCGGGGCGGCGGGTGAACATGACGTTGGCGCCGACGTCGAGGAGTTCCGGCCGCTCACGTTCCAGCCGCGCGCGCACCTCACCCGCGGCGGAGGTCTGCGCCATCCCGTCGTAGCGCAGCATCGACGTCGCGGTGAGCACGGCGGCGTCCGTCGACAGCGAGGGCGCGTCGACGAGCGCCATCGACAACCGGCATCGCCTCAGCTCGTGCGCGTCCGCGACGCCCGGGAACAGGTGATCGAGGTCGTGACCCACGGCGACGACGATGCGTTCACCACGCACGTCACCGCGGTTCGTCCGCACGACCCCGGGCTCGATTCCCGTGACGCAGTGACGCCAGTGGATGCGCACGCCCACCGACTCGAGGTGGGCGGCGAGCTCGGCCACCACCGTGCGGGGATCGACACGCAGATCGCGGGTGAGCAACGCACCACCGCGGATCGGGTCGCCCTCGTGCGCTCCCCGGCCGAGACGCCGCGCGGTCTCCTCCGCCGACAGCAGCTCGACGGCATCGCCCTCGGCCGCGGCGAACTCCTCCAGCACCCCCATCTCGTCACTCGCGCGGGCGACGACGACGGCCCCCGCCTCCGCCGCCCAGAACCCGGCTCGTGACGCCGCCGCGAGCCACCCCTCGCGGGAGGATTCGGCGAGGTCGCGCAGCTCTCCGACCTGCGCCGTCACGCACGCGTGGCCGAAGTTGCGGACCGAGGCGCCGACCGCGGCCGCATCGCGTTCGACGATCTGTACGCTCAGGCCCCGGCTCACCGCCTCCGCCGCGTGGGCGAGGCCGACGATCCCCGCTCCGACAATGACGAGATCGCTGACGAGGTCGCTGTGCGCATCACTCATGCCGTCATCCTCATCGCCTCACCGGCGACGATTCCAACCCCGGCGGGCGGGCCACGCAGAGTTCATCGGCGCTTCACCGCCGGTGTCGATCGGCGGTGCGCGCGCGCCCGCGAGCGCTCGTAGCGTCCGACACTCGGCGGCACCCGTCATCGCCGCTCGCTTCTGTCACCCCGCACGCAACTCGACGCCCTGGAGGAACCGTGATCCGTCTCGCGACGTTCGACATGGCCGGCACGACGATCGACGACCGGCACCACGTCTATCGCGTGCTCGAGGCGGCGGTGAATCGCGCCGGCGTCGAGCCCGAGCCCGCCGCCTTCCAGCGCTGGATGGGCGTCGAGAAGCGTGAGGCGATCGCGGGACTACTGCGCGAGGCCGGTGTGGAGGCCGACGACGCGCGCATCGACGAGCTGTTCGTCTGGTTCCTCGACGAGCTGGCCCGCTCCTACCGCGACGAGCCACCGATCCCGCTTCCCGGCGTCGAGGAGACGCTCGCCGAGCTGCGCCGTCGCGGCACCAGGGTGGCGTTGACCACCGGCTTCTCCCGCGGCATCGCCGACCCGATCCTCACCGGGCTGGGCTGGACCGCCGGCCTCGATGACCCCGACGCAACGCTCGACGCCGTGGTCTGCGCCGACGAGGTGCGCCGCGGCCGCCCGGCGCCGTACATGATCCACCGTGCGATGGAGCTGACGGGCACCCTCGACGTCGCCGAGGTCAGCGCGACCGGAGACACGATCGCCGACGTCGAGGCCGCCCGCCACGCCGGCGTTCTCGCGATCGGCGTGCTCACCGGCAAGCTCGACCGCGACGGCTTCACCGGATCACCCGCCGACCACGTCCTCCCCGGCGTCCCCGACGTGCTCGACCTGCCCGAGTTCGCCGCCGCCCCAGAGCGACTCGACGCGTGATCCTCGGCGCCCCCGACGTGGTCCGGGCCCAGGTGTGGCTCGGGGGCCAGGAGTTCGAACTGCGCGAGTTCGCCGTTCCCGAGCTCGCCCCGGGAGAGGCGCTCGTCGCGGTCGACCTCGCGACGATCTGCGGCAGTGATCTGCACACGGTCTCCGGACGTCGACCGGGTGCACATCCCGGGATCCTCGGCCACGAGGTCGTCGGACACGTCGTCGCCGTCGCCGACGAGGCACCGGCCGGCGTCGACGGCGTGGCCCTGCAGGTGGGTGACCGCGTCGTGTGGTCGGTGACCTCCGCGTGCGGCACGTGCGACCGCTGCGCGGCGGGTAGGAGCGCCAAGTGCCGTGCGCTGCTCAAGACGGGGCATGAGCCCCTCGACGGACCGTGGCCGCTCTCCGGCGGGCACGCCTCCCACGTTCACCTGCGCGCGGGCACGGCCGCGGTGCGAGTACCGAGCGAGATCCCCGATGCCTCCGCCGCGATGGCGGCGTGTGCGCTGGCGACCGCCTGCGCGTGCGTCGAGGCGGCGGCCGGTCCGGGCCTCGGCGGGGCTCGGGTGCTCGTCGTCGGCGCGGGCATGCTCGGCCTCTGCGCCGCGGCCCTGGCCCGAAGCGCGGGCGCGGTGAGCGTCGCCGTCGCCGAACTCGACCCCGAACGTGCCCACCGCGCACGGGAGCTCGGTGCAGACACGGTCATCACCCCTCCCGCGACCCCCGAAGGCGGTGTCGACGTCGCCATCGAGCTGTCCGGCCACCCCGACGGCGTTGCGCTGGCGATCGGCGCTCTGGACGTCGGCGGGCGCGCCGCGCTCGCGGGCTCGGTCACACCGGGTGCACCCGTGCCGATCGATCCCGAACGCGTCGTGCGTCGGCACCTCGGCATCGTCGGGGTCCACAACTACGAGCCGCGTCATCTGGCGGCGGCGGTCGACTTCCTCGCCGAGTCCGGAGCCGCGTACGACTGGCCGGGGCTCGTCGCCGACCCCGTCGCCCTCGACGACCTTCCGGCGGCGTTCGCGTCACCCGTGGGTGGAATCCTTCGACGCTCGATCACTCCGGCGTCCTGACCCGCCCATCGGCCACCGCGCCACGCGGGGGCACACAGAGTCCGGCACAGGGATCAGTCGGACCGCGTCAGACGTTCCCGGTTCCCTCGATGCGCCGACGCAGACGCTCGAACAGGCCGGGCTCCTGCTCACCGACCTCGAGTGTCTTGACCTTCACCTCGTCGAAGAGGCCGTACCCGTGCACGATGACGACGCGATCGGCGGGCCCCGGGATCGGGTTGGGCCGCATCTCCTGTCGAGTTCCGCCGAACAGGTGGAAACCGCGCACGTGCACGTCGAAACCCGGCGGCACGATGAACGTCACCTCACCGAACATCGACCACGTGCGGAACTCGACCTGGTCGCGTTCGAGGATCGCCTCGCGAAGATCGATGATGACCTCACCGAACACGCTGACCGCCGTGGTCCCGGCCCCGACCGTGAACCGTCCTCGGCGGGTGCAGTCGCCGAACACCGCGACCAGGGTCTTCTCCGGTGGCGGCAGCGGTCGCGACACCTCACCGTGCATGGGGCGGGGCACGAGTGCTCCCGTGGGTTCGCCGCCCAGCGCCTCCGGCGGCCGGATGCCGTCGGGACCGATGACCGGCATCGGCTCCTGCCCGGGCGGCACGGGGCTCGCACGGTGGGGAACGGCGTCCTGCGGCTGGTTCCAGGCGGCGGGATCGGTCATGTCTCCAGGCTAGGCCGCGTGCTCGCACTCCGGGCGTGTTCAAGGGTGAACTCCGGGTGCGGCCCGGTTCAGGAGTCGCGCAGCTCCCGCTTGAGGATCTTGCCGCTCGCGTTGCGGGGCAGGTCGTCGACGAACCGGACGGACTTGGGCACCTTGAACCGCGCGAGCGACGTGCGGGCGTGCTCGACGATCTCGTCGGCGGTGAGGTCGCCCGCATCGGGGCGGCGGACGACGAACGCCTGCACCGCCTCCACCCACGTCTCGTCGGGCACGCCGATGACCGCGACCTCGGCGACCCCGGGGTGGGTGTAGATCGCGTCCTCCACCTCCCGTGAGGCGATGAGCACGCCGCCGGAGTTGATGACGTCGCGCACCCGGTCGACGACCGTGATGTACCCCTGCTCGTCCTCGACGACGAGATCGCCGGAGTGGAACCACCCGCCGGCGAACGCGGCCGCGGTCTCCTCGGGCTTGTCCCAGTAGCCCTCGCACAGTTGCGGACTGCGGTAGACGACCTCCCCCTGCTCGCCCGGAGCGACGTCGTCGCCGGTGGCGTCGACGATCCGCATCTCGACGAACAGCGTCGGTCGTCCCGCGGAGTTCGGCCGCTCGGCGTGTTCCTCGGGCCGCAGCACGCACGAGAGCGGCGCGATCTCCGACTGGCCGTAGCAGTTGTAGAACCCGAGGTCGGGGAGCTTCTGCTGCAGCCGGGCGAGCACCGGCCCCGGCATGATGGAGGCGCCGTAGTACGCCTTCTGCAGCGCGGACAGGTCGCGGGTCGCGAAGTCGGGGTGGTTCGCGAGGGCCACCCACAGGGTGGGGGCGGCGAAGAACGCGTGGTGCCCGTCGGCCTCCATGCGCCGGAGGATCTCGGTCGGGTCGGGCGTCTCGAGGATCGTGTTCGTCGCTCCGACGGCGAGCCACGGCAACAGGAACACGTGCATCTGCGCGGAGTGGTAGAGCGGCATGACGTGCAGCGGAGCGTCGTCCTCGTGCATGTCGAGGGCGTGGATGCAGCCCATGTACTCGTGGACGAACGCGCGGTGCGTGAGCATCGCGCCCTTGGGGGCCGAGGTGGTGCCGGAGGTGTAGAGGAGCTGGCAGAGATCGGTGTCGTCGACGTCGACGTCGAGTTGCGGTGTCGAACCGGAAAGAGCGACCTCGAGGATGCTGCCGTCCTCGTCCCGCAGGCCGAGCACATTGTCGGGAGCCGAGTCGGCCTTCTCGAGAACCGGACGCAATGCGGGATCGACCAGCATCGTCGACGCCCCGCACTGCTCGAGGATGTAGTCGAGCTCGCGCGGCGTGAACTGGTTGTTCATCGGCACGTGGACGAGCCCGGTGCGAGCACACGCGAGGAACGCGATGAGATAGGCGTCGGAGTTCTTGCCGAACGCCGCGACCCGGTCGCCCTTCGTCAGCCCGAGGTCGAGCAGATGCCCGGCGACCCGCGTGACGGCCTCGTCGAGTTCGGCGTAGGTCCACGTGCGATCGGCGAAGACCACGGCGGGCCGGTCGCGGAAGGTGCGGGCACTACGACGGACGATGTCGGCGACCGTGCTGCGGCGGGGGTTCACGTCGGGCATGTCGGCTCTCCTCGCGAACGGACGACTGCGGGCGCCCGTCCCGCGAGGCTAACGACGTGGCCTGGTGTGACCGCAAGACCCGTTTCATCAGGGCGAGGACTTCGATGGGTCGAGAACTCGCGCAACAAAGACCGGTCAGCGACTGCCGGTCACGACACGACCATCGCCGACATCGCAGGTCAGATCGTTGTAGGCCGAAGAGGCCGCGCGCGTGACCGGTCTTTGTTGCGCGAGGTTCGCGGGCATCGCGCCCGACGGCTCACTCTTCGCCGCCGGCGGCGCTCCGGCGAGGGTCTCGCGGCCGTCCCGGCTCCGGCCTGTCCATTCCTCGAATCGCTCGGACCGACACGTGGACACGGCTCGTACCCTGGGCGGCATGCGCGTTGCAGTCTTCGGAGCCACCGGTCAGGTCGGTCAGGTCATGCGGGCCCTGCTGGTCGAGCGAGGCTTCCCCCTCGATGACATCCGCTTCTTCGCCTCCGAGCGGTCGGCCGGCTCGACGCTGGAGTTCGACGGGCGCGAGGTCACGGTGGAGGACTCGGCGACGGCCGACTTCTCGGGCATCGACATCGCCCTGTTCTCCAACGGCGGCACGGCCAGCAAGGAGTACGCGCCCAAGGTCGCGGCGGCCGGGGCCACGGTCGTCGACAACTCCAGCGCCTGGCGCAAGGACCCCGAGGTGCCGCTCGTCGTGAGCGAGGTCAACCCGGGCGACCTCGACGACATCCGCAAGGGCATCGTCGCCAACCCCAACTGCACGACGATGGCCGCGATGCCGGTGCTCAAGCCGTTGCACGACGAGGCGGGTCTGATCTCGCTGCGCGTGGCGAGTTACCAGGCGGTCTCGGGTTCGGGCGGCAAGGGCGTGCAGGAGCTCGACACCCAGTTGCGCGGCGGCTACGCCGCGGGCGACGTCACCGGGCTCGCGCTCGACGGACGCGCCGTTCAGCTCCCGCCGCCCCAGGTGTACGCAGTCAACGTCGGCTTCAACGTCGTGCCGCTCGCCGGGTCGCTCGTCGACGACGGCTCGTTGGAGACCGACGAGGAGCAGAAGCTGCGCAACGAGTCGCGCAAGATCCTCCACATCCCCGACCTGCGCGTCTCCGGCACGTGCGTGCGGGTGCCCGTGTTCAGCGGTCACGCGCTCGCGATCCACGCCGAGTTCGACCGCGCGATCACCCCCGAACGCGCTCTCGACCTCCTCGGCGCGGCGCCCGGGGTGCAGGTGTCGGAGGTGCCGAATCCGTTGGAGGCCACCGGTCGTGACGATGTCTACGTCGGCCGCGTGCGCTCTGACCAGGCAGTTCCCGAGGGCAGAGGACTTGCCCTGTTCGTCACGGGCGATAACCTGCGCAAGGGCGCGGCCCTCAACGCGGTGCAGATCGCCGAGGAGTTGCTCGCCCGCCGCTGACGCCGATCTCCAGGGGGAGCCGTGACGTTGTCCACTGCCATCAAGGGGCGGTTTGTTCTGGCGGACGGCGTGCACCGGGGCGTGGTCTCCATCGCCGGAGACCGCATCGGCTCGGTCACTCCCGGCGCGGTCGGCTCGATCGCGCCCGGAGGCCTCGAGCAGTTCGACGACGACCACGTCATCGTCCCGGGGTTCGTCGATCTGCACTGTCACGGCGCTGCCGGCGGTGAGTACGGCGTCGGCGTCGATCCGGCGCGCAGAGCGTCGGCGTACCACCTCGCGCACGGGTCGACGACCCAGGTGGCGAGCCTCGTCTCGAACGTCCCGCAGGTTCTCGAACGGGGCGTCCGCGAGTGCGCCGAGCTCGTCGCCGACGGCACCCTCGCCGGCATCCACCTCGAGGGCCCGTTCCTCTCGACGGTGCGCTGCGGTGCGCAGAACCCCGCAGTGCTCACCGACGTCGATCCCCGGCTCGTCGAGGCCCTCGTCGAGGCGTGTGCGCAGGCCGGGGTACCCGACGCGATCGTGCAGTGGACGTACGCGCCCGAACGCGACCTCGAGGGTGTCTTCCCGCGATGTCTCGCCGACGCGGGCATCCTCCCGGCCATCGGGCACACCGACGCCGACGCCGTGACCACCCGAATCGCCATGGAGGTGTGCGTCGCCCAGGCCGAACGGGTCCGTGGCGGGCGCCCCCTCGTGACACACCTGTTCAACGGGATGCCCTCGCTGCACCACCGCAGCCCCGGGCCCGTCGCGGCCACGATCGCCGCCGCGGCGAGCGGGAGCGCCGTGGCGGAGGTGATCTCCGACGGTCAGCACCTCGACGCCGAGACGGTCCGGTTCGTGTTCGACACCGTCGGCGCGGGCTCGATCGCCCTCATCACCGACGCGATGGCCGCGTGCGGCATGCCCGACGGTGCGTACTCCCTCGGGGGCCAGGACGTCGAGGTCGCCCACGGGGCAGCGCGGCTCGTGCACGGCGAAGGGCTGGCCGGCTCGATCGCGCCCCTCGTCGACTGCCTGCGCTTCGCGGTGCGGCAGGCCGGCATCCCGTTGCACGAGGCCGCCCGGGCCGCGAGTGCGACCCCGGCCTCGGTGCTCGGGATCGACGACCACGTCGGCAGTATCGAGCCGGGCAAGCTCGCCGACCTCGTCGTGCTCGACGGCGATCTGCGGGTCGTGCGGGTCATGCGCCGCGGCGCCTGGGTCGACGCCGCCTGATCCGGCCCCGTCGCCGAGACCGCCTACCCTGGGTCGATGAACGCGTCGAGGCCGAGGTTGATCGCCACCGATCTCGACGGCACGCTGCTCGACCCGCGCGGGCTGGTCACCGACTTCACCCGTGAGGTGCTCTCGCGGGTCTGGGAGAGCGGCGTGGAGACCCTCTTCGTCACCGCCCGGCCGCCGCGCTGGATCGACGCACTCGCCGATGCGGTCGGCGGCCACGGTTACGCGATCTGTGCGAACGGCGCGTTCCTCTACGACGTGAACGAGCGTGAGGTCGTGCAGTCGAACCTCATCGACGTCGAGGCCGTTCGCGCCATCGTCGACGACCTGCGGCGGGCCATCCCGCGGGTCGGTTTTGCCGTCGAGCACGCCCGCGGCATGCACCGCGAGCACGCGTACGGCCCGGTGGATCCGAGGCTTGCCGGCCGCAGTGCGACGAGTGGACCCTTCGACGCCGCCGACGTCTCCGCCCTCCCGGGGGTGGGAAAGCTGCTCGCGCGGATCCCGACCGACGAGGGCGACGACATGCCGGGGTCGGTGCGCGAGACCGCCGAGGGACTCGCGTTCATCGCGCGGGTGCGGGAGATCGTCGGTGACCGCGCCGTCGTCAACTACTCCGGTGCGTGCGGGCTCGCCGAGATCGGCCCCTCCGGCGTGAGCAAGGCGAGCGCGCTGGCCACGTGGTGCGACGGGCGCGGCATCACCCCCGGCGAGGTCTGGGCCTTCGGCGACATGCCCAACGACATCCCGATGCTCACGTGGGCCGGGCGCTCGTTCGCCGTCGCGGGCTCCCCACCCGAGGTGCGCGAGGCCGCCACCGACACCTGTGGCCCCAACGACGCCGACGGCGTGGCCCGTGCGCTGCTGCGCCTGCTCGACCGAGACGGCTGAGACAGCGGGCCGGTGTGGCGTGGCGGGCCGGTGCGTGATCGGGGCTGATCACCCGGGAACCTGCCACTCGATCGTGTGTCGAAACCCCAAGCGTCGGCGCATCCGCGCCCCCGGGAGCATCGTCTCGACGAGCGCGCGGAGTTCGTCGAACGGCATCGTCGGCTCGGCGACGGGAAACGGATCGACCGGCGGCCCGGCCGTGCTCGGGCGCGGGTGTCTGATGAGGCCGATGACGGGGTTGGTGACGGCGGACGCGAGGTCCCACGCGTGGTCCCGCACCGTCGCCGGGGGTGCGAGGCCGACGACGAGGAGCCGGCCGCCGGGCGCGAGCAGACGTCTGACCTGCGTCAACGCGTCTGCCGCGTCGAGGTGATGCAGGACCGCGACCATCGTCACGAGGTCGAACGCCCGCGGTGGCGCCGGCCGGCCGTCGGGCGCCCGACCGGTTCCGAGGTGCTCGAGCGACAGGTCGACGATCGTGACGTTGGCCAGGTCCGCGCAGCGTCGGGCCGCGTCGCGTCGCATCTGCGGATCGGCGTCCACTCCGACGACCTCGTCGAAGTGGGGCGACAGCACGGCCGCCAACCCACCCTGACCACAGCCGACGTCGAGGGCGGCCCGTCGGCGTCGCGGCAACCGCGAGACGATCCACGGGTGGAAGTGATCGTTGTGGCTCCACGGGTGCCGGTCGTTGAACGCGCGCAGGGCACGCCCGGCCACGCGCCTGCCCGTCACACTCACGGCCAGGTGCCGACCTGACCGTGGTTGGCGATGTCGGTGCCGGAGCCGTTGCGGTTGTCGCGGTCGACGTAGAGGCGCACCGAGCGGCCGACGCGGGCGAGGACGGGAGTCTCGTGCGTGACCCGGGCCTTCGCGCCGGAGCCGGTGACGCAGACGCCGGCGTCGAGGTGGGAGACGCCGCCCCAGCCGCGGGAGGCGAGGGTCCTCGTGGTGACGCGGGGATTGATCTTGCGGGGAACGGTGTACTCGCGCAGTCGCGCACCGTCGAGACCGATGAGGACGTCGGCGCGCACGCCGCGCACCGTCGTCTCCCTCGTCCACGTGAGAGCCCGGACGCCGCCGAAACCCGCGGTCGCGGCGTGCGGGCCGGTGCGCACGACGAGGTCGTTCTTGGCGTCGGCGCGGAGCGTGTAGCGATTGAGCCGGGTGCCGAGCACGGCGAAGAGGTACGGAGCGGCGTCGGTACCCGGGAGCGCCAGGTCTCGCACGCCGTTCCAGCCGTGGCCGATCCGGACGGGCTTGTCGGCTCTCCACGCGGGGGTGGTCTCTGCGGTTGCCACCGCCCGGGCACCGGGCGCGAGGTCGTTCGGGCCGACCACCCCGCCGACTCCCGACACACGCGCGCGTACCGACTGCAGCGTCCCGTCACGCAGAACGACGAGGGAGGTCATCGTCGCCTCGTCCCCGTCGACGCCGAAGCGTGCGGGCTCGACGAACCGCGGCGCGGGGGAGATCGCCCACCCGGCGTACGGCACCTTCTCGAACCGGCCCTCGCCGAAGACGGCCGCGGTCACGACACCCGACGGGTTCGTGCCCGTGAACTCCGCCAGACAGGTGCGGGGGAGCTTCGCGGCTGCACCCGGCGCCGACGGCCGGGCCGGAGCCGACCTGGGCGTGGAAGTGGCGGTGGCGGGCGCGGTGCCGGTGGCCACAACGGCGGCGAGAGCGATGCCCGTCGTGAGTACGCGTCGGCGAGTCATCGGATCCCCCTGGGGGTCTTGAAGGTCATCGGAGATGAACGGCGGTGGGAGGCAGTGAGTTTCAGGGTACGGCGTGCGCGGGCCCCGAGGTGGGTGTCGTGCGCACCCTCAGGCGTACTCGGCCAGCACGGCCGAGGACAGCGGCGGCCACGCCGTCACGGCCCATTCGCCGAACTTCGTGTCCGAGAGGCTGACACAGGCGACGCCGGCGTCGGGGTCGACCCAGAGGAAGCTGCCCGACTGACCGAAGTGCCCGAACGTGCGTGGGGAGTTCTCCGGCGCCGTCCAGTGCGGGGACTTCTCGGCGCGGATCTCGCACCCGAGTCCCCAGTCGTTGGGGCGTTGCGCGCCGTAACCCGGCAGCACCCCGGCGAGACCGGGGAACGCGAGGGTGGAGGCGAGGTCGACGGCCTCCGCCATGAGCAGTCGCGGCGACAGCAGTTCGGTGGCCAGGGCCGCGAGATCGCCGATGGAGCCGACCATGCCGTGGGCGGGCGGCCCCTCGAGCCGGGTGTCGTGCATGTCGAGCAGTTCGAGGACGCGGTCGTTCAGCTCGTCGGTGAAGGGTCGCCCGGTCGCGGCACAGAGGTGCTCGGCGGCCAGGTCGATGCCGCGGTTGGAGTAGATGCGCCGGTCGCCGACGGGGGCGAGCACCGTGTCGGAGTCCGGAGAGAGCCCGGAGGCGTGCGAGAGCAGGTGGCGCAGCGTCGATTCCGATGGCCCGACCTCGTCGTCGAGGTCGATGACGCCCTCGAGGCATCCGTCGAGCACGGTCAGCGCGGAGGCGATCTTGGTCACGGAGGCCCACGGGTAGGTGCCGCCGGCGTCGAGCACGTCGACGACGCCCTTCTCCCGGGTGACGACGGCGACGCTCGCGGCGCCCACGGGCCAGTCCTTCACCAGCTCGGACAGGTTCACGGTTCCTCCTCGTCGGTGGTTGGCGATCATTCTCGCCGCCGGCCCCGGGCTCACCCGGCGGCGGGGGTACCGTGACGAGGTCACGATGCGGTATCGGCTCGCCGGTCATCGTGTGCTCCTCGGGTGGGTTGCCGAGCGGAAGAGAGCGAACCTGATTGAATCAAGACCCCCTGGATGAAACACGAGACGAGGCAGGCCCCCTGAGCAGTTCCCCCACCCGCTTCGTCACACCCCCGAGGATGCGCCCATGACTACCTCAGCCCCGCACGGACCCGAACTGAGCCGACGCACGCTTCTCGGTCTCACCGGCGGTCTAGGGGCTGCGTTCGCGCTGGCGGCCTGTGGAAGCAACACGGGGCGTCCGACGACGGGCCCGGCGCCCACGGGCCGGTCGTCCGGGGTCGGGGTCACGCTCGAGCAGTGGTACCACCAGTACGGCGAGGCCGGCACCCAGCAGGCCGTGGAGCAGTACGCCTCCGCCTATCCGGGCGCGGCGGTCAACGTCACGTGGAAGCCGGGGGACTACGACCAGACGGTCGGGGCCACCCTGCTCACCGACGGCGCTCCCGATGTCTTCGAGTACGCCAACGGGCCGACCATCGACATGATCCGCAGCGGGCAGGTCGTCGATCTGACCGACGTGTTCGGTCCGGCCCTGGCCGATTTCAATCCGGCGCTCATCAAGCGCCTCACCTACGACGGCAAGGTCTGGGCCGTGCCGCAGGTCGTCGACACGCAGTTGCTCGTGTATCGCAAGTCGATGCTCAACAAGGCCGGCGTCGCTCCACCCACGACGATCGACGAACTCGTGGACGCCGCAGGCAGGCTCACCTCCGGCAAGGTCAAGGGGTTGTTCCTCGGCAACGACGGCGGGGCGGGCCTCATGGGCGGGCCGATGCTGCGCTCGGCCGGCTTCGACTACCTCACCGACGCCGGCACGTTCGGCTTCGACGATCCCCGCGCGGCCACGGCGCTCGGCACGCTGCGCACCCTGTTCACGAGCGGCCACCTCCTCCTGGGCGCCCCGGTCGACTGGTTCGCGGCCGATGCCCTCATCCACGGCCTCACCGCGATGCAGTTCACCGGCCTGTGGACGTTCCCCGAGATCGCCAAGGCCCTCGGTGACGACTTCGGCGTCCTGCCCTGGCCGGCGATGACCGGCGGAGCCCCCAACGTGCCGGTCGGCGCGTACGGCTCGTGCGTCAGCGCCCACGGCAAGAACGTCGATGCCGCACGCGAGTTCGTCAAGTGGCTCTGGGTCGACAGCACCGACAAGCAACTCGACTTCGCCACCGGTTACGGCCTGCACATCCCCGCCCGGCAGAGCCTGGCCGCCCAGGCGACGGCCCTGCGGCAGGGGCCCGCCGCCGAGGCGGTGACCATCGCGCAACGGCATGGGTTCCCCCAGAACCACCTGCTGTGGACCCCGCGGAGCACGACGGCGTTCAACGACATGATGTCGCGCATCGTCAAGGACGGCGCCGACCCGGGACGCGAGATCACGGCCCTCAAGAAGATCGTCGACGGGCAACTCGCCGACCTCGGCAGGACGAGTCCGGCGACGGGGTGAACGCACAGCCGGTGTCCCGACCGCGCAGCCTCTCTCGCCGGCTGCGCGGTACCCAGGACCGCAACGTGTGGTTCTGGGTCTTCGTCGGGCCCTTCTTCGCCGGGCTGCTGCTCTTCACCTACGTGCCCATCGCGTGGAGTCTGTGGCTGAGCTTCTTCGATTCCGTCAACACCGTGACCCCCACCCGCTTCGTCGGGCTGCGCAATTACACCGACATGCTCGGCGACGCGGCGTTCGTCTCCTCGCTGCGCACGTTCGTCGTGTTCGCGGCGTTCATCGTGCCGACGACGTTCGCCCTCTCGCTCGCGATCGCGATGCTCGTCACCCGCGCCGGCCGGGCCCAGGGGTTCTTCCGCTCGGTCTTCTTTCTGCCCGCGGCGTGTTCGTACGTCGTCGCCGCCCTCGTGTGGAAGATGTCGCTCTTCTCGGGGGTGAGGTCCGGGTTCGCCAACACCGTGCTCGCGGGTTTCGGCGTCGAGGCCGTTCCGTGGCTGTCGGTGACGAGCCCGCCCTGGTACTGGCTCGTCATCGTCACCGCCCGGCTGTGGCTTCAGGTGGGGTTCTTCATGATCCTGTTCATCGCCGGGCTGCAGCGCATCGACCCCGCGCTTCACGAGGCCGCGGCCATCGACGGGGCCCAGGGGTGGACGATGTTCCGTCACATCACCCTGCCGTTGCTGCGACCGACCTCCGTGGCGGTGGTGTTCCTGCTCCTCGTCAACGCGTTCCAGGCGTTCGACGAGTTCTACAACATCCTCTCCACCTTCGACGGCTACCCCCCGTACGCGCGGCCACCGCTGGTCTACCTCTACTACGTGGCCCTGGGTCGCGGGCAGGACTTCGGCCACGGCAGCGCCGGGGCCGCCGTGCTCACGCTGACGATCGCGGTCGTCGCCGTCGTCGCGGGCCGCCTGACGAGGACGGAGTCATGATCGTCGGAGGCCGCCGCAGCCGGGTCCAGGGGGTCCTGCGCGCGATCGTGCTGCTCACCGGCGCGGTCGTCATGCTCCTGCCGTTCTATCTGCTCGTGCGCAACGCCCTCATGCATTCGGTCGATCTCACCGCGGCGGAATGGCATTGGCTGCCCCCGCGGTGGGCGTTCGACAACCTCGCGGGCCTGTTCACCGATCCCGCCGTGCCCTTCGGTCGTGCGCTCGCCAACACGATTCTCATCGCGGTGATCCAGACCCTCGGCGTGCTGCTCTTCTCGGGCCTCGCCGGGTACGGTCTCGCGCGCATCCCCTACCGGTGGAGCAACGTCGTGTTCGGCGTCATCACGGCCACGCTGCTCGTGCCCGCCGCCGTGACGTTCGTGCCCGCCTTCGTTCTCGTGAGCAGCCTGGGCTGGGTCTCGTCGTTGCGCGGACTCATCGTTCCCGGCCTCTTCCAGGCGCTCGCGACGTTCCTGTTCCGGCAGTACTTCTCGACCTTCCCCGTCGAGATCGAGGAGGCCGCCGCCATCGACGGTCTCGACGCGTGGAGCACGTTCTGGCGCATCGTCGTACCCAATTCCCTCGGGTTCGCGGGGGCGATCGGCACCATCACGTTCATCTCCACGTGGAACGCCTTTCTCTGGCCGCTGGTCATCGCCCAGGACCAGAGTGTGTGGACCGTGCAGATCGCCCTCTCGACCATGCTCACCGCGCAACGCGTCGACCTCGGCCACCTCTACATGGCCGGGCTCGTCTCGATTCTTCCCCTCATGCTCGTGTTCGTGCTGCTGCAACGCCTGCTCGTGCAGGGCGTCGAACGCACGGGCCTGGGGGAGTGACGCGGCGGGGACCGCTCAGATCACGCGCAGCCGGAGCGTCTCCGGCATGTCGCGCATGGCCTCGATCGCGGCGGTCGAGATGTCCTCGCTGACGTCGGTGACGACGTAGCCGTGGTCACCGCGGGTGGCGAGAAGCTGTCCGTCGATGTTGATGCCGTTCTCGGCGAGGACGGCGTTGATCGTCGCCATGACGCCCGGGATGTTGAGGTGGATGTGGGCCAGCCGCACGCCGCCGGGGGAGTGCGACAGGGTGAGCGTCGGGGCGTTGACGCTGAGCGTCGTCGTGCCGAGCGTCGTGTAGTCGCGCAGCTTGCCCGCCACGAACCGGCCGATGTCCTCCTGCGCCTCCTCGGTGGAACCGCCGACATGCGGGGTGAGCACGACGTTGGGAAGCCCCTGCAGGGGCGAGGAGAACGCCTCGCCGCGGCTCTTGGGCTCGTTGGGGAACACGTCCACGGCCGCGCCCGCGATGTGACCCGAGAGAAGGTTCTCCCGCAGGGCCTCGTAGTCGACGACGAATCCGCGCGAGAGGTTGAGGAACAGCGCGCGCGGCCGCATCCGGGCGAACTGGTCGGCACCGAAGAAGCCGGCGTTGCTCTCGGCCCCGTCGACGTGCAGGGTGACGCACTCGGCGATGTCGAGCAGCTCCTCCAGCGAGCCGCACCGGGTGGCGTTGCCGAGCGCGAGCTTGTCGGCGCGGTCGTAGAAGTACACGTCCATGCCCATCATCTCGGCGATGACCGACAACTGGCTGCCGATGTTGCCGTAGCCGACGATCCCGAGCTTGCGCCCGCGGATCTCGTGGCTGCCCTTGGCCCGCTTGTCCCAGACCCCGTCGTGGAGGTGGCGGTCCTTCTCGGTGAGGCGGCGCGCGAGCAGGATGATCTCGGCGATGACGAGCTCGACCACCGACCGGGTGTTGGAGAACGGCGCGTTGAAGACGGGCACGGCGAGGTCGGAGGCCGCGCGCAGGTCGATCTGGTTCGTGCCGATGCAGAACGCGCCCACCGCCAGCAACTGCGGGTTCTCCTCCAGGACGCGGCGCGTGACGTGCGTGGTCGACCTGATTCCGACGACGTCGACGTCCTTCAATGCCGCGGTGAGCTCGGCCTCGTCCAGCGCTCCCGCGCGGGATTCGACCTCGAACCCGGCCTCCTCCAAGGTGGTGGCCGCGATGGAGTGGATGTTCTCGAGCAGTAGCGCCTTCACACGCGCATGGTGCCACTTTCGCTCATTCCCACCCGAAGCGTGTCCATCTGCTGTACGGGCCGGCCCGCGGCGACTCCGGGACGCCCGGGGAACGCTCCGGGTCGTCCCCGATGCCAGGCCCCCGCTCGCGGCCATACGGTGGTGACAACCCATCGAGGAGGAGTCATGAGCCACCCGTCACAGGATCGACCCACCGATCGCCCCAGCGGCCGGCCCGACGACCGATTCGGCACGGCCGGCACGCCCGGCATGTCCAGGGCCGAGGGCCCGTGGAGCGCCGGGGCGCCCATCATCGGTGGGTCGCCGGAGCCCAGCGCCACCCACTACGGCCCGCAGAACGCGGGAGCGCCGCGGGGCGCGGCCTACCCGCCCGCCGGCTACGACGCGATCGACCCCACCGAGCGCTCGGTGGCGATCATCGCGCACCTCTCCACGCTCATCGCCCTGCTCGTCAGCGCCGGCTGGCTGACGTTCGTCGGGCCGCTCGTCATCTGGGCCATCTACAAGGACAAGAGCCCGTTCGTGCGGCAGGCCGCCGCGGGCGCGTTCAACTTCTCGCTCGCGTGCTGGGTGGCCGGGCTCGTGGCCTGGGTCGCGTTCTTCTCGGTCATCGGCATCCCGCTCGCGATCATCATCGGTCTCGCGCTGCTCGTCGTGACCATCCTCTTCCCGATCCTCGGCGCCGTCCGCGCCAACAACGGTGAGCGCTACCGGTACCCGTTCCAGATCCCCGTCCTGAACTGAGGCGGGCAGCCCCGCCCGCGGCCCCGCGGGGCCGCCCCCCGTCCGCCCCCTGCGTTCGCCGAAGGGGGCGGACGGCCGTCTTGCACGCTCGCCCAAACCTCCCGTAACGTCATGGTTGACGGAACCTCACGCAACGTGAGAGTCGTAGTTCTGGGGGAGGACGGATGGCGCTCGACCAACGGCAATCCGTGCGGGCGACGCCTGCGCGCACCGGCGCCACGCTGCTCGAGGCGTTCGACCCTCGCCGCAACAGCCTGACGATGATGCGGCTGGCCCTCGCCACGCTCGTGGCGCTCTCGCACGCCCTCGCGATCGGCTTCGGGTGGCAGCCGTTGTTCCGCGACGACCCGGTGCTCGGCCCCACCTACCTCGGCGACCTCGCCGTCGACGGGTTCTTCGTCATCAGCGGCTTTCTCGTGACGATGAGCTTTCTGCGCATCGGTGGAGTCGGGCGCTACCTGTGGCACCGCGTCGTGCGGATCATGCCCGCGTTCTGGGTCTGTCTCGTCGTGACGGCCGTCGTCGTCGCGCCCGCGCTGGCGTGGCTCGAGGGCCGGCCACCGGGCTCGGTGTTCCCCGAGGCCTTCGACTACATCACCCGCAACGCCGCCCTCCACATGTTCGTCTTCGACGTGGCCGGGCTCCCCACCCGCACTCACGTGCCGTACGTCGTCAACGGCGCGCTGTGGACGCTGTTCTACGAGTTCGTCTGCTACCTGGGTGTCGTGGCGCTCGGCGTGACCGGGGCCCTGACCCGACGGCGGTGGCTGCTGCTCGCCGGCATCGGGGTGCTGTGGGCCGCGACGATCGTCGCCGCCGCCGGCGTGGACCTGCCGATGACGCAGATGCGCCGGCTCGCGTTCTGCTTCCTGCTCGGCGCCGCGGGCTACGTGTACGCGGGCCGGGTCCGGGTCGACGGGAGGCTCGCGTTGGTCGCCGTCGCGGTGCTCGCTCTCGCGCTCGCGCTGCTACCGGACTACCGCGCGGCCGGCGCCCCGGCCTTCGCCTACCTGTGCCTGTGGGCCGTCGTGCGGCTGCCGTTGACGTGGAACCCGCGCACCGACCTGTCGTACGGCATGTACATCTTCCACTGGCCCATCGCTACCCTCCTCACGCTCGCCGGCGCCACGGCGTTCGGGGAGATCGCGTTCGTGCTGCTCGCGCTCGTCGGCGGCTGTCTGGCCGCGTTCGCCTCGTGGCACCTCGTCGAGTCACGGGCACTGGCCTACAAGTCGATGCCCGCGCCGTGGCGCCGCCCCGCCTGAGCACTCAGTTCGGGCTCAGTCGCGAGGAGGGGGCCACCGTCGCACTCCGCAGGCCAAGCACCTCGGCGAGTGCGCGTTCGCGACGGCAGAGCCGTCCCACGGCCTGCAGCCGCCTCGTCGCGTCACCCGCCTCGAGCACGGCCTGCTGCTCGGGACGCGGCAGCCCCAGCCCGTCGAGGGCCGACGCCGTGAGCTCGTACGGCTCGTAGGGCAGCCCGTCGACGTGGGCGCCGACGACCTCCGCGAACTCGAGGAACGCGGTCTCCGTGCGGTCTCGCAGACCCGTCGGCACGCTCTCCTGCTGCGGGTCGAGGTACTCGACGTCGGCGACGAGGTAGGGCGCCCGATCGTCGTGCACGCCCACGATGCGCACCCGGCGCCTGCTCGTCGTCTCGATCACGAGGTGGTCCTCGCGGCGGGTGACGGTGTCGAGGCCGACCGAGCATCCGACGTCGTAGAACACCGGCGCCGGCATGCCCACCTCGTTGCCGCGACGGATCGCGACCACCGCGAACAGACGCTGTTCGACCGCCTCGAGGCGCTCGAGGTGGGCGACCATCGCGACGTAACGGGGTTCGAAGATGCGCAGCGGAAGCCGGACGCCGGGAAGCAGCACCGTGCCGAGCGGAAACAGCGGCATGGAGTCCATGACGGCGACGCTACTCGGCGCCGCCCGCAACCCGCCGGTACAGCTCGCGCGACATCCGCCGGACGCGCTTCCGGCACCGAACGGTTCCGCCCTTATCGAACACTCGCGGCCGGACCGGGGGGTAGGGTCCGGCCATGACGTACCAGTGGTGGTCTCTGATCCCGTTCGTCCTCATGTTGGGCTCGATCGCGATCCTGCCGCTGGTGCCCGCCACCGCCCACCACTTCGAGAAGCCCGGCGTGCAGTTGGCGCTCGCCCTGATCCTCGGCGTGCCGGTCGCGCTCGCGGTGTGGTTCCTCGCGGACGACCCCAACCGGGTCGTTCACGCCCTCGTCGAGTACGTCCAGTTCATCACGTTGATCCTGTCGCTGTTCGTCGTCTCCGGCGCGATCTTCCTCGTCGGCGACATCAGAGCCACACCGGCCAACAACACGCTGTTCCTCGCCGTCGGCGGCGCGATCGCCTCGTTCATCGGCACCACCGGGGCGGCGATGCTGCTCATCCGACCTCTGCTGCGCACCAACTCCGAGCGCACCCTGCGAGCGCACACCGTGGTGTTCACGATCTTCATCGTCGCCAACTGCGGCGGTCTGCTCACCCCGCTCGGCGACCCGCCGCTCTTCCTCGGCATGCTCCGCGGGGTGCCGTTCACGTGGACCTTCCACCTCTTCCCCGAGTGGCTCTTCGTCAACGGCATGCTGCTGCTCACGTACTACTTCCTCGACCGCCGCATGTACGCCGAGGAGCCCGCGTCGGCGCTCGAGGCCGATGCCCGCGGGGTCGAGCCGCTCGGCCTGCGCGGCAAGCTCGCGCTGGTGTGGTTCGCGGTCATCGTCGCGGCCGTGGCGTTCCTGCCCTCGATCGACCTCCACCTCATCGAGATCGGTCAGGCCAAGCCGATCGACTGGGTGCCCGTGCGCGAACTCGTCATGCTCGCCGCCGCGGCCGCGTCGTACGTCATCGGCAACAAGTCGGTGCGGTTCGAGGACAACCAGTTCTCCTGGGGCCCGATCCTCGAGGTCGCCGCCCTGTTCATCGGCATCTTCCTCACGATGATCCCCGCGCTGAAGTACCTCGGCCAGGTCGCCCCGTCGCTGCCGCTCGACCGCGTCACGTTCTTCATCTTCAGCGGCGGACTGTCGGCGGTGCTCGACAACGCACCCACGTACGCCACGTTCTTCGAGATGGCTGCGCAACTGCCCGGCTATCCCCGCGTCGCGGGAGTGCCCGAGGTGTTCCTCGTCTCGATCAGCCTCGGCTCGGTCCTCTGCGGCGCCATCACCTACATCGGCAACGGACCCAACTTCATGGTCAAGTCCGTGGCCGAGAACCAGGGTGTTCCCATGCCGAGCTTCGGCGGCTACGTCGTGTGGTCGTTCCGCTACCTCGTGCCGATCCTCACCGCGATGGTGCTGATCTTCATCGCCGTCTCCTGGTGGGCACACGTCCTCGGCATCGCGCTGACCATCGGACTCATCGCCCGAGCGATCGTGACGAGCCGCAAGCATCGGACCGAGACCGCCGACGACACCGACAACTCCGTCGCGGCGGGGTGACGGTGGCGGGGGGCGATCGTCTCCCCGAGACCTCCGAAGCGGGGACCCTGACTCGCGGACTGCCGCCGCGCGCCTCGGATGTGCGGAGCGCAGCGGGCCTGGCGAGGAGTCGTCGGGCTCAGCGGCGGCGGCCGGCCTGCGAGCGCTCGGAGAACGCAGCAGCGCCTCCACCCGAACGGGTGGATCGACCCGCTCCGCCCGGGCGCCCCTCACGTCGGGGCGCGCCCGAACGGGGTGCCGACGCCGTCGAGCTTCCACTGCTTCCACTGCCCGAACCGCCCGAGGACGCAGCGGACTTCGCGCCCTTTCCGGATCCCTGAGTGCGACCCGCGCCACTCCCGCGGCCGGAACCACCACCGGAGCCACTGCCGCGGCTCGAGCGACGGCGCCGACCCTGACCGCGCGATCCTTCGTGGACCGCGCCTCGGTCGCGGGCGCCCTCGCCTCCTCGCCGATCGCCGACACGACCGGCGGACGACGCCGCGGGGGCGACAGCGGATGCGGCCGGCCGACTGATCCCCGTCGCCGCGCTTCCCTCGGGGGCGAGTTCGACGAGCAGGGGGTGGGCGGGGTCGACGCGAGTCGTCGTGGGACGGATGCCGGCGGCCTTGGTGAGCTGCCGGACGTCCTTGGTCTGCGCATCGGTCATGAGGGTGACCACGGTGCCTGCGGCTCCCGCCCGAGCGGTGCGACCGGAGCGGTGCAGGTAGGCCTTGTGCTCGACGGGCGGGTCGGCGTGGACGACGAGGCCGACGTCGTCGACGTGGATTCCGCGGGCGGCGATGTCGGTGGCCACGAGCGTCGTCACCTCGCCGGAGTGGAACGCGTCGAGGTTGCGCACCCGGGCGTTCTGCCCGAGGTTGCCGTGCAGTTCGACAGCCGGTACGCCGAGCCCGTTGAGCTGCTTGGCGAGCTTCTTGGCTCCGTACTTCGTGCGGGTGAACACCACCGTGCGGGCGTCGCCGCCGGTGAGGCCGGCGACGATATGCAGACGGTCCTCGGGCGCGATGTGCAGGACGTGGTGCTCCATCGACGACACCGGCGACTGCGCCGAGTCCGCGTGGTGGGTGACCGGATCGTGCAGGAACCGGTCGGCGATGACCCCGACGCCCGTGTCGAGCGTCGCGGAGAACAGCAGCCTCTGCCCGTTCTGGGGCGTCGCGGCCAGCAGCCGCTTGACGCCGGGCAGGAAGCCGAGGTCGGCCATGTGGTCGGCCTCGTCGAGCACGGTGATCTCGACGGCGTCGAGGCGGCAGTGTCCCTGCCCGATGAGGTCCTCGAGGCGTCCGGGGCAGGCGACGAGGACGTCGACGCCGCGTGCCAGGCCCTGGACCTGCGGGTTCTGTCCGACCCCGCCGAAGACGAGCAACGTGCGCAATCCCACGGCCTTCGCCAGCGGTGCGAGGGAGGCCTCGACCTGACGAGCGAGTTCGCGGGTGGGCACGAGGATCAACGATCGCGGCTGCTTCGGTCGCCGCTTGATGCTCGACGCGGCGAGTCGCGCGACGAGCGGCAGGAGGAATGCGTACGTCTTGCCCGATCCGGTGCGTCCGCGTCCGAGCACGTCACGGCCGGCGAGAGAGTCGGGCAGGGTCGCCGCCTGGATCGGCGTGGGGGTGGTGATGCCCAGGTCGTCGAGTACGGAGACGAGGGCGGTGGGCACGCCGAGGCGCGCGAAATCAGAGGTGTTCAAGAAGGTCCTTCGTTGACAGGTCCCGCACGGCCGGCGCCCACACGAGCCCGGGGGGCTGCGACGGCCGGCGGCCACCGTGGCCGCCCGGTCCGTGGCGGGGTCGTACGGACCGACTGAGGTGTCAACCGTACGGCATCGGCGCTGATTCCCGCGTCTTGAGTGTCGGCGTCGGGTGGCGGGCACGTCTCAACGCCGCGCGCTGCGCCGGAATCGGGTGGGGGTGAGCCCGGTGAGACGCGCGAAGGTGCGGCTGAACGCGGCCTGGTCGTAGAAGCCGCAGTCCGAGGCGATGCGGGCGATGGGGTCGTCGGTGTCGACGAGCAGCTGGGCCGCGAGCTCCATGCGGGTGGTGAGCACGAGTTGCAGTGGGCTTCGGTGGAAGACCCGACGGGTGCGACGTTCGAGGGTGTCGACGCTGCAGCCGGCGATCTCGGCGAGTTCGGAGATGCGGATCTGTTGGTCGATGTTCTCGGAGATGTGCTCGACGACCCGGGTGAGCGAGGTCATGGCCGGGTCGTCGACGGCGTCGGCCCCGACGTCCTGGGACAGCGACGCGAGCCCGACGATGCGATCGCCGGCGCGCAGGGGGACCTTGTTCGTGAGGAACCAGCGCGGACGCCCTCCCCGCGGGCTGATGAGCTCGAGTTCGTGCCGCAACGTGCGTCCGTGCTCGATGACCGCGGCGTCCTGCGTCTCGTAGCGCTCGGCGAGTTCGGGCACGAAGAGTTCCGCGGCCGTACGCCCGAGCACGTCCCGCCGGGAGCGTTTGCCGGCTCGGTGCACGAACGTCGTGTTGACCGCGACGTACCGGCCGTCGGCGTTCTTGACGCAGAACATCGTCGTCGTCAGGTCGTCGAGCAACGCGAGCATCGCCTCCGACATCGCGGCCCGCAGCTCGGGTGTGAGCAGATTCGGCTCGGTGCTCACCGGATCACCGCTCGCGCGCGTCCGCCGACGCCCACTCGGTGCGGCGGCGACGGGAGTCGGGGCACCGGTCGCACACCGAGAGCGTACGGGGCAGGTGAAGCCCATCGTCCGCTCGGTCACGGCCGGCGCGAATCACACCAGGTCAGGCGCGCCGATATGTCGTCAGGAGGACTCCGGCCGGAAGGCGCTCGACGTCTCGCAGGTCGAACTCCCGCACCCCGTACCCGAGGCGGGTGAGAGGGATTCCGGAGCCGAAGAGCACGGGATTGACCTTGAGCTGGAGTTCGTCGATCTCGTCGATCAGCTGCGCGGCGAGGTCCGCGCCACCGCAGAGCCAGATGTCCCTCCCGTCCTCGGTCTTGAGCGCGCGGACGGTCTCGACGACGTCTCCGTCGACACGCGTCACGGTCGGGTCCTGCGGAAGGGGCCGGTGCGTCACCACGTACTGACGCAGGTGGGGGTACGCACTGCTCAACCCGGCCTCGATCGCCGGTCGGTGGGTGGCCTCGCCCATGATCACCGTGTCGAACCGTCGCGGGGATCCGTCGACGCCGAGGGCATCGCGAACGTGCGCCGGGCAGGTCTCGGGGTAGCGCGCGAACAACTCGACGAGGGTGGCCGGATCGGCGGGGAAGCCCTCGGCCCCGCCGTCGGGACTGGCGATGAAGCCGTCGATCGAGGTCGCGACGTAGTAGACGAGGTCACGCATCGGGCACTCCGATCACTTCAGGTGTCGTGGCCCGGCCCATCATCATCACTCGTGCGTCCCACCACCACCGATTATGTCCCGGGGGGCCGTGGAATCCACGCCGAATCGACAAGACGGCCCGCGCGCCGGGCGCCGATACTGGCCCGATGAGTGAGCAGACGACGATGTCCCCGGTCGAGAGCGACCTCGCTCGCGATGCCCTTCGTCCGTTCGTCGAGGACGCGGTCGCGCTGGCCCGACGGTGGGCCGAGGCGACCGAGCGTGAGCAGACGAAGGCCGAGCGGGCCACGACCGGTCAGCTCGCCTCGCTGGTGCGTGACGAGGAGGGGCTCGACTTCGCCGTCCGGTTCGTCGACCGCGTCGCCCGGCCCGAGGACAACCGGGCCGCCGCGCACGAGTTGTCGCACCTCACCACGAAGAACGCCTCGGCGTTCCTCGCCTCCACCGACCGGGCGCTGCTCGGTCTCGGAGCCAAGGTCGCGCCCCTCGCGCCGTCGTTCGTCGTGCCGCTCGCACGAATGCGGTTGAAGCAGATGGTCGGTCACCTCGTCGGCGACTCCCACGACCCCGCCCTGCGCAAGCACCTCGCACGCGCCCGCGCCGAGGGATTCCGCCTCAACGTCAACCTCCTCGGCGAGGCCGTGCTCGGCGAGAATGAGGCCGCCTCCCGCACCGCGCGCGTCACCGACCTGCTGCGCCGTGACGACGTCGACTACGTCTCGATCAAGGTGAGCTCACTCGTCAGCCAGATCAGCACGTGGGACCACGAGGGCACCGTCGCGCACTGCCTCGACCGGTTGCGCCCGCTCTACCGGGTCGCGAACGAGAAGTCGCCCAAGGCGTTCGTCAACCTCGACATGGAGGAGTACCGCGACCTCGACCTCACCCTCGACCTGTTCAAGCGGATGCTCTCGGAGCCGGAGTTCGAACAGCTCGAGGCCGGCATTGTGCTGCAGGCCTACCTGCCCGACGCCATGCCCGCACTCGAAGGACTCGTCGAGTTCGCGCAGGAGCGGGTCGCCAAGGGCCACGCCGGCATCAAGATCCGCCTGGTCAAGGGCGCCAACCTGGCGATGGAGCAGGTCGAGGCCGCCATCCACGGCTGGGAGCAGGCGCCCTACCGCTCCAAGGAGGAGGTCGACGCCAACTACCTGCGCTGCGTCGAACGACTGCTGCGCGAGGACGCCGCCGGCAGCCACGACGGCCGCCCGGCCCCCGTGCGCGTGGGCGTCGCGAGCCACAACCTCTACGACATCGCCGTCGCCCACCTGCTCGCCGAGCACCGCGGCACCTCGGGCGCGCTCGACATCGAGATGTTGCAGGGCATGGCCCCGGCACAGTCCCGCGCGGTCAAGGAGACGGTGGGCACCGTGCTGCTCTACACGCCGGTCGTCGCCCCCGAGGACTTCGACGTCGCCGTCAGCTACCTCATCCGCCGCCTCGAGGAGAACGCCACCCCCGGCAACTTCCTCCACGCGATCTTCGACGACGGCGACACGCGCGGCTCGGGCGAAGACCCGATGGGCGAGCAGGAGCAGCGCTTCCGCGAGTCCGTCGAGGCGATCCCGACGACGTCGGTCGGGCCGCAGCGGCGCTCCGAGCGCGCCCGCATCGCCGACGAGTTCGACAACACCCCCGACTCCGACCCGGCGCTGCCGGCCGTCCGCGCGTGGGCGAAGGCCGCGCTCGAGGCGACCCCGGACGAGCTCACCTCACCGGTGCTCCGCTCCACCGAGGAGGTCGACGAGGTGATCGCGACGGCGACCCGCGCCCACCAGGAGTGGGCCGCGCGACCGGCGTCCGAACGCGCGGGCATCCTGCGGGAGGCCGCGCGTGAGCTCGAAGCCCGCCGTGGGCGGTTCCTCACCGTCATGGCGGCCGAGGGCGGCAAGACGGTCGAGCAGTCCGACCCCGAGATCAGCGAGGTCATCGACTTCGCGCGGTACTACGCCGACCGCGCTCTCGACCTCGAGAAGGGCCTCGCGACCGACGGCGCGACGTTCACCCCGAGCCCGGTCACGCTCGTCACCCCGCCGTGGAACTTCCCCGTCGCCATCCCGCTCGGCGGCGTCCTCGCGGCCCTCGCCGCGGGGTCGGCGGTCGTCATCAAACCCGCGCACCCGACTCCGGGTTGCGTCGAGCTCGGCATCGAGGCGCTTCACGCCGCCGGCGTCCCGGCCGACGCGGCACAGGTCGTCCGCACCGGCGAACGCACCACCGGCCGGCACCTCGTCAGCCACCCCGACGTCGAGACCGTCATCCTCACCGGGGCCAGCGAGACCGCCCGCATGTTCGCCGGTTGGCGCACCGAGCACGAGCACGGCGCACGGGTGTACGGCGAGACCTCCGGCAAGAACGCCCTCGTCGTCACCCCCGCCGCCGACCTCGACCTCGCCGTGGCCGACCTCGTGAAGTCGGCGTTCGGGCACGCGGGGCAGAAGTGCTCGGCCGCCTCGCTCGCGATCCTCGTGGGATCGGTGGCGACGTCCGAGCGGTTCCGCCGTCAACTCACCGACGCAGTCTCGTCGCTGCGGGTCGGCTGGCCGCAGGACCTCTCGACGACGATGGGCCCGATCATCGAGCCGGCCGACGGCAAGCTCCTGCGCGCCCTCACCACGCTCGAGCAGGTTGAGAGCTGGATCGTCGAGCCCCGGCAGCTCGACGACACCGGCCGCCTGTGGTCGCCCGGCCTCAAGGAGGGCGTGCAGCCCGGCTCGTTCTTCCACCTCACCGAGGTCTTCGGGCCGGTGCTCGGCCTCATGACGGCCGACACCCTGGAGGAGGCGATCGAGCTGCAGAACGCCACGGCCTTCGGCCTCACCGGCGGGCTGCACTCGCTGGACGCCGTGGAGATCGACCAGTGGTTGGAGCACGTCGAGGTCGGCAACGCGTACGTCAACCGGCACATCACCGGCGCGATCGTGCGCCGGCAGAGCTTCGGCGGCTGGAAGGAGAGCTCGGTCGGCCCGGGCGCCAAGGCCGGCGGACCCAACTACGTCGCCCAGCTCGGGCACTGGACCCCCTCGGGCCTGCCCACCCAGCTCGGCGACGTCACCGGCGAGGCGCGTCGCGCGCTGCGCGCGTTCCTCGGGTTGCTGCCCGACCGCGAGGAGCGCACCTGGCTGCGTGCCGCCGCCGGCAGCGACGCACGCGCGTGCATCGACGAGTTCGACGTCGAACGCGACGACTCCGACCTCGTCGTCGAGACCAACGTCTTCCGCTACCGCCTCCACCCCGACGTGTGGGTGCGCACGGGGGACGGGGTGGCGCTCGTCGAGTTGCTGCGCCTCGTCCTCGGGGCGATCGCGGTGGAGGCGCCGCTGCGGATCAGCCTCGACCCCGGCACGAGCGCGCTGCTCAAGGCCTGGCACGGGCGCGACGCCGACGCCGACGAGGCGCTGCGCATCATCAACCGGTACGTCGACCGCGCCGAGACCAGCGAGGACTTCCTCCTGCGCGTCGAACGCGGTGACGTCAGCGGTCGTCTCAAGGTGCTCGGTGACGACGCCACGCTCATGCGGGCGCTTCGCGAGGAGGAGGCCCGGGGCACGGTCACGCTCTTCGCCGACCCCGTCGTCGCCACCGGCCGCCGAGAGCTGCTGTTCTTCCTGCGCGAGCAGGCGATCAGCCGCACGATGCACCGCTACGGTCACCTCGAGCGCGGATCGGCGTCGTTCTGAGGCACCGATCGACGCAGGCGCCCTCCGCTGACGGCGGGGTCAGCCGGGCGTGACGACGGTCGTCGTCACCGTCGTCACGCTGGGGCGAGCGGGGGTGGAGCCGAACCCGAAGCGCACCGGCGGAGTGACCGGGCGCAGCGGGCCGAGATCCACGCCCGTCCACGACGCGACGAGCGAGGTCACGGTGTGCACGTCGCGGGCGCCGTAGAACTCGAGACGGTCCCGCCCCGCCGTGCCCGCGGTACGGAGTCCGACCGCGCGTGCGGGCAGGTCGGTCAACCGGCAGAACGCCGGCGACGTCGCCACCCGCCGGGGGATCGCGGCCAGCAACGCACCGAGCAGAGTGCGGCCTCCGGTCGTGAACGTCAGGCGCAGCGGCCCGGCCTCGACCGACCAGCGCTGCGCCGGGCCGGTCGATCGCCCCTCGTGGACGACGCACGTCACCGGAGTGAGCACGACGTCGTCGAACGAGTAGGTGGCCGTGACGAACTCGGCGACGTCCATGCTCGGCGCGAGCAACAGTCGCTGCCCGTTCGAGCGCTCGACCATGACATCGGTGAACGACCCCAGAGGCGAGACGGGCCAGTGACCGACGACGAGACGCGTGCCCTCCGCCGTGCCCATCCCGGCGATCCGGCCGTCGAAGACATGACGGGTCATCGCAGCTCCTCGTCGGTGTCGTCGTCGCGGCCGCCGACCTCGGCGGGCACGTCGCGGGAGAAGAGGCCGAGGAGGAACTCGGCGTCGGTGTGGGTGACGATGCGTCCCCAGCCCCGTGCGTTGAGCGCGACGCTCGCCTCGTTGAAGCTCTCGAGACCGGAGCAGTGCGCGTCGTCGGGCCGCGGGCTCCAGTGCACGAGCACGAGATCGGCGTCGGGTGCGGCGACCTCGTCGACGAGCGCGTAGGTCGCCGCGCGGTCCCGCGACGAGAGGTAGTAGAGCAGCTCACTGAGCACGACGAGGTCGGGCGGGCTCTCCAGCCCGGCGGGTCGGTCGGGCAGTCGCGAGAGCTCGACCCGTGCGCTCGGAGCCTCGGCGAGTCGCGCCGACGCCAGCGCGACCGCCTCGGTGGAGGCATCGGTCGCGAGCAGGGCCTCGGCCCGACCGACGAGCGCGGCGGCGAGTTCGCCGGTGCCACAGCCCGCGTCCCACACCACCGGGTAGGCCGGGCGCCGTAACGAGGAGAGCACGACATCGATCTTGCGTCGCTCGTACCAACTCGTCGCGACCTGCCACGGGTCGGGGTCGTCGGCGTAGAGCCGGTCGAAATCCGGCGTCGTCGTCACGGCCCCATCGTGCCATCGCCGGGTGCAGGCCGGTGGCCTGCCCGCGTCGTCGTGGGCGCCTCAGGCGTCGAAGGCCGCGGTGACCTCGCCGCGGGGAACGTCGGCGATCGACGGGTGCCGCCAGGACGGCTCGTTGTCCTTGTCGACGAGGAGCGCACGGACGCCCTCACGGAAGTCGGGTTCGGTGCAGAAGGCGCGGGCGAGGACGAGGTCCTGGTCGAGGACGGCGTCGAGGGAGTCCAGGCGGCCCGCGCGTCGCAGCGCCTCGAGCGTCACGCACACCGCGAAGGGCGAGCGCGCCTCGATGGCCCGGGCGGCCTCGTGCGCCTGCTCCTCCCGCTCGCCGCGGTAGGCGCGCAGACGCTCGACGATGGCGACCGGGTCGTCACCGGTGTAGCAGGCGTCGATCCACGCACGGTCCTTCTCCAACGGGGCCGGGTGGTCGGTCGAGCCGATCCCGGCCGGTGTCGGCACGTCACCGGTCTCCAGGCCGCGCAGGATCTCCTCCAGCGAACCCGAGTCGACGAGCACGTCGGCGACGCCGAGCAGCACCGCGTCGGCCCCGGAGGCGACGTCGCTCGTCAGCGCGAGGTGGGTGCCGAACTCACCGGGGGTGCGCGCGAGCAGGTAGAGGCCGCCCACGTCGCAGAAGAAGCCGATCTTGGTCTCGGGCATCGCGACCTTCGTGCGTTCGGTGGCGATGCGCAGCGACGCGTGTCCGGCGATGCCGATGCCGCCGCCCATGGTGACGCCGTCCATGAACGCGACGACCGGTTTGGGGTAGTCGCCGATGAGTCGGTCGAGGTCGTATTCCTCTGCGAAGAAGGCCATCGCCCCCGCCTCGTCGCCGTCGACGAGCGCCCGACGCACCGAGACGACGTCGGCGCCGGCGCACAGGCCCTTCTCGCCCTCACCGGTGATCGCGACGACCCGCACGGCATCGTCGTCCCGCCACGCCTGCAGCTGGGTGCGCATCGCGCGGACCATCTCGGGCGTGAGTGAATTGATGGCCTTGGGCCGGTCGAGGACGACCACGCCGAGTGCGCCCCGGCGATCGAACCGCACCTGATCGGTGGCGGGGGAAGTGTCGGTGCTCACGGGAACCTCCTCGAGGTCGCGGGCGTTGTCGAGCGGGGTCGAGGCCCGGGACGTCCCGACTCCCGGCCGGACCTCAGGCTAGGCGATGACGCCGAAAGGCGCCGTCGGTGCCCTGTGGCAGACTCGCAGACGTCGGTGGGAGGGATCCGTCTCGCCGGCCGTTCCACCGCATCGGAGTTCGCGTGATTCTCACCAGGTTCAGCCTGCGCAATCGGGCTCTCATCGCCCTCGTCACGGTCTTCGTCATGATCGGCGGCATCATCGCCCTCGGCGGCATGCGGCGAGAGCTCATCCCCTCCATCCAGATCCCGATCGCGGGGGTCGTCACGGTCGTCCCGGGGGCGAGCGCGGGGGTCATCGAGGAACAGGTCACCGCGCCCGTCGAGGCCGCCGTGCTCGGCGTCGACGGGGTGGAGAAGGTCGAGTCCACGTCGTCGGCCGCCATGTCGTCGGTCACGGTCAACCTCGAGTACGGCACCGACCTGCCCCAGGCACAGGCCAAACTCCAGCGGGCCGTGCTCGCGGTGCGCAGCCTGCCCGAGGGCGCGGAGCCCCAGGTCATCACCGGCAGCATCGACGACTTTCCGGTCATGCAGATCGCCGCGAGCGGCGGTGAGAACCCCGACCAGCTCGCCGAGCGCGTCCGCGACCTCGTCGTGCCCGAACTCGAGGACGTGCCCGGGGTTCGCGAGGTCCAGGTCAGCGGCGCCGCCGAGAAGATCGTGCGCATCGACCTCGACGAGGACGAGCTCGATCGAACGGGCATCACGGCCTCGACGGTCACCAGCCTGCTCCAGGCCAACGGCATCGTCGTCCCCGGCGGTCAGATCAAGGAGGGCTCGAAGGACCTCAGTGTCGAGGTCGGATCCCGGCTCACGACGCTGGACGAGATCCGAGACCTGCCGCTGGCCTCCGTGCCCGGTGGCTCCGGTGGCGCCAACCCCCTGGCCGGGATGGGTGGCTCGGGTAGGTCGGGCGGCTCCGGTGGATCCGGTGGCTCGTCACCGGCGGCCCCACCCGGATCCCCCGGCTCGGGAGGTGGATCCGGCGGCTCCGGCGGCGCCCCGGCTCTCGGGGGCATCGGCATGCTCGCCCCCGTCCCGCGGGCGCGGCCGATGGCTCCGACACCGAGCCCCACTCCCACGCCCGGCTCGTCGAGCACGGCGCCCGCGACGCCGCCGTCGACCCCGACCGGTCCGGCCACGACGCCGTCGACCACGCCCAGCGAGTCTGCGACCCCCGGCTCGTCGACTCCCAGTCCGTCTACCCCCGGCTCCACGAGTCCCACCGGGCCTCCGACCACGTCGAGCGCTCCGCCCTCCCCGACGGGCGGGCCCTCCGGCCTGCCCACCGACCTTCCCACGGCGCTGCCCACCGACGTGCCGTGGCCGCCCGGGCTGCCCTCGCTGCCCGAGCTCGTCAAGCAGTTCGAACAGCTCCCGCGGCTCATCGCCGCCCTCGACCAGCTCGAGCAGCTCCAGCAGCAGCTCAAGGGCCTGGACCAGCTGCAGCAGCAGCTCAAGGGGCTCGAGCAACTCCAGGGGCTGCAGGGTCAACTCGGTGAGCTGCGCAAGTTGCAGGGGCAGCTCGACCAGCTGCGCGGTCTGCAGGGGCAGCTCGCCCAGCTCGCGCAGCTCCAGGGACAACTGCAGCAGTTGCAGGGGCTGCAGGGCCAGTTGCAGGGGTTGTCGCAGCTCCAGGGTCAGCTGCAGCAGCTCTCGGCGTTGCAGGGCCAGCTCGCCGGACTCTCGGAGCTGCAGAAGCAACTCGCGGCGATGCAGGGGCAGCAGACGATCCCGACGCCCAAGATCCACACGCTCGGCGACGTCGCGAAGGTCGAGCTCGTCGACGGCCCCGGCGCCGGGGTCTCGCGCTCGGACGGGCGCCCGAGCGTCACCCTCGCCGTCACCAAGACCCCCCAGGCGGGCGCGGTCGACGTCTCGCACGCCATTCACGAGAAGCTCGGCGACGCCCAGGCCAAGATCCCCAACGGCAAGCTCACCGTCGTCTTCGACCAGGCCCCGTTCATCGAGCAGTCCATCGACGACCTCGGTGTCGAGGGCATGCTCGGCCTCGCCATGGCCGTGCTCGTCGTCTTCGTGTTCCTGCTCTCGGTGCCGCTCACGGTGGTCACGGCCCTGTCGATCCCGATGTCGCTGCTCATGGCGATCATCGGCATGCGAACGGGCGGCCTCTCGCTCAACATCCTCACCCTCGGCGCGTTGACGATCTCGGTCGGCCGCGTCGTCGACGACTCGATCGTCGTCATCGAGAACATCAAGCGGCACCTCGACCTGGGCGAACCCAAGGGCGTCGCCATTCCCCGGGCCGTCAAGGAGGTCGCCGCCGCGATCACCGCGTCCACCGCCGCGACGGTCGCGGTGTTCCTGCCCATCGGTGTCGTCGGTGGCCAGGCCGGCGAGCTGTTCCGCCCATTCGCCATCACGGTCGCCCTCGCCATGGGCGCATCGTTGCTGGTCGCGCTCACGATCATCCCGGTGCTCGGGTACTGGTTCGTGCGGAGTGGTTCGGCCACGCAGGGCCGCCGGCGCCTGCGTCTGCCCTGGCGGAGTCGATCCGACGAGGCCGCCGAGTCTCATGAGCGCCACGAGTCTCATGAGTCCCACGAACCCGACGCGACCGATGAGGCCGACGACGCCGACCCGGTGGAGGGCGGGGAGCCGGCGCGCGCCGGGCGCGACACGCACGTGGGCGGTTTTCTCGTGCGGGCGTACATGCCGACGCTCGACCTCGCGTTGCGGCACCCGGCCATCACCGTGCTCGCGGCGGTGCTGCTGCTGGCTCTCACCGGCGGCCTCGCCACCGGCCTCAAGACCGATTTCATCGGCGACTCCGGCTCCGACTCGCTCACGATCTCCCAGAAGCTCCCGGCGGGCACCACGCTGTCGGAGACCGACAAGCGGGCCAAGGTCGTCGAGGGGCTCGTTCGCACGCAGCCGGCCGTCCAGTCGGTCCAGACGACGATCGCCGGGTCCGGCAGCAGCGGATTCGAGGCGATGTTCGGCGGTGGCGGGAGTAGCACCGCGCGCCACACGCTGACCCTGAAGGAGGACTCCGACGCCTCCGCGGTCGCCGACGCGCTGCGCACGCAGTTCGCGTCGCGGGACGATCTCGGTGACGTCACCGTGTCGCAGGCCGACGGTGGTCCGGGTAGCAGCCAGGTGGAGGTGTCGGTGCAGGCCGCCGACGCGGCCGACCTGCGCAAGGCCGCTGCGGCCGTCGAGAAGGCCGTCACCGACGCCGGCGGCGTGCGCGACGTGACGAACAACCTCGCGGCCGAGACCCCGACTCTCGTCGTCGACGTCGACCGCGCCGAGGCGCTGAAACGCGGCCTCACCGAGCCGCAGATCGGGATGGCGGTGTCGCAGGCACTGCAAGGCGCCACGATCGGCAAGGTCGAGATCGACGAACAGAGCCACGACGTGGTCGTCCACGAGGGCCGTACGCCGGCGTCGGAGTCGGCGCTGGAGAACGTCGTCGTGGGCAACGACCTCAACGGCAGGTCGGTGCGGCTGCGCACGATCGCCGCGGTGAAGAAGGAGAACGTCGCGTCCTCCATCAGCCGGGTCGACGGGCACCGCACCGCGCTCATCACGGCCTCTCCCGCCGGCGACGACCTCGGCGCGCTCACGCGGGCGATCCAGTCGAAGCTGGACACGACGACGCTTCCCCCGGGGGCCTCCGCCGAGATCGGTGGTGTGAGCGCCGACCAGCAGGAGGCGTTCGGCCAGCTGGGGATCGCGCTGCTCATCGCCATCGCCATCGTGTACGTCGTCATGGTCGCGACGTTCGGCAGCCTCATCCAGCCGCTCATCCTGCTGGTCAGCGTGCCGCTCGCGGCCACGGGCGCCCTCGCCGCACTCGAGATCACCGACACCCCGCTCGGGGTCCCGGCGATCATCGGCCTGCTCATGCTCGTCGGCATCGTCGTCACCAACGCGATCGTGCTCATCGACCTCGTCAACCAGCACCGCGAACGCGGACAGGGAGTTCACGAGGCGGTGCTCGAAGGGGCCCGGGATCGCGTCCGGCCCATCGTCATGACGGCCCTGGCCACGATCCTCGCCCTCGTCCCGATGGCCATGTCGCTCTCGGGTGGTGGGGCGTTCATCTCCCAGCCCCTCGCGCTCGTCGTCATCGGTGGCCTGTTCAGCTCGACCGCACTCACCCTGCTCGTCGTGCCGGCGCTCTACCTCATGATCGAGCGTCGCCGGGCCGGCCGGGGCGACCCCCGCGATCCGCTCGCCGAGCAGCAGCAGGAGGCCGGCGCCGAGGTCTGAGCGGCCGGGCCGGCTCGCGATCCCGGCGGCCCCGGCTCGACCGTTCGCGTGGCCCTTCGCAGGTGCGACACAGTCGACACCCAGGGCCTGTTGCGCAAATCGTGTAACAGGTGGTTATGTGGGGAACACGATGCCGCCGAAGGAGTCGATCGTGACCGTCACCGACCAACTGCCCGAAGCCACGACGAGCCCCGTCGAGGGAACCAAGAGCGTGCGAGTGCCTCACACCACGGGGGCCGTGCGTCAGGCCCGTGAGACCGTGGCCGCCGATCTCAAGGCCCGCGGGGTCGAGCGCGCCGTGGTCGACGAGGCCGAGGCCGTCGTCTCGGAGTTCGTCGCCAACTCCGTCCTCCACGCTCGCCCGCTCGCCGACGGTTGTGTGCGTGTGCGCTGGAAGGTCAAGAGCGGCGCGGTCGAGGTCGAGGTTCGCGACGGTGGTGGTTCGACCGTGCCCAAGCCGGTCCGCCGTTCGATCTGGGCGGTGCGTGGGCGGGGTCTGCGCATCGTGCGCAGCATGGCTCACGAGTGGGGTGTGCAGGACGAGCGCAACGGACGCACCGTGTGGGCCGCGCTCGGCGGCCCGTCCCGTCGACGCCGTCTCTGAACCGACCGTCTCCGAGGCGCCGGTCGCCTCCGGCGCGCCGCGACCGTCGACGAGCGGTCGGCAGGGCTGTCGGAGGCACCACCTAGTCTGTGTTCATGGGTAAGGCATCACGACGCGCTCGCCAGGCCGAGCGGCGCCAGGGTTCGACCGTCTCCACCGCAGCGCCGTTCGTCGCCCGCCCCTTCGAGGGCGTGCCGGGCGAGACCGACATCGTCGCGATGCGTGAGATCGTCCCGGCCGCCACGGCGAGGCTGCGTCTTCGTCGCGACGCCGCGCCCCTCGTCGAGGCCGCGGGGGATGGCGAGGTTCCCGAGTTCGTCACGCTCGCCACGGTCCTGCCGCTGGCGTGGCCGGGGCTGCACCGTGGCGACGGTGAGTACCTCATCGGGCTGCAGTCGGGCTCGAGCACCGGTGACCACTCCCGCGACGCGGCCCACGTCCTCCTCGAGCTCATGCGCACGCCCGAGGGGCAGCCGGCACGCCCGGCCGGCATCGCCGAGCGCTCCACGCCCCGCCTGCAGGAGCTCGTCGATCTCGATGCGCCGTTCGAGGTCGAGATGCACGAGACGTTCGACTTCTGGATCGCGCCGGGTCGTGAGCTCGACGCCGAGGCCCAGGCCTCCCTCGAACAGACCAACGCCTCGATCGTGCCCACCCGCAGGCTGTCGAGCATCGAGTCCGCCTACTGGTGCCGGGTGGGCGAGCGCACCCACCTGCGGTGGCTGTTGCCGCAGAACGAGGACGAGGCCACGAACGCCCTCGCTCGTCTCGTCGCCGCCGGCGACGTCTCGCTCGGCCCCGACACGCGCCTGCTCGGGGCGTTCCGCGCGTGCGGTCTGCTCGCCCCGGTCTGGGATCTCGACCCCGCCCTCGAGGCCGACGACTACGAGGACGCCGCGGCGGCCGTCGCCCGGCGGTTCGCCGAAGCGCTCGCCGTCGACACCCCGCTGAACGCCGACGAACGTCGCGCTCGCTCGGGCCTGCTCGGTCGCCAGCTCACCCTGCGATGACCCGGATCGGCTACCTCGGGCCCCCGGGGACGTTCACCGAGATGGCGTTGCTGCGCCTCCCCGAGGCCGAGACGGCCGACGCGGTGCCGTGCCCCTCGGTCGATGCCGCGCTCGCCAAGGTGCGTGCGGGAGAACTGGATTCGGCCGTCGTCGCCATCGAGAACTCCGTCGAGGGCGGGGTGTCGGCCACGCTCGACGCGCTCGCCACCGGCACGCCCCTGCACCTCGTGGCCGAGGTTCTCGTCCCGATCACCTTCGTCCTCGCGGTTCGGCCGGGCACGACGCTCGCCGACATCACCGGTGTCTCGACGCACAGTCACGCCTGGGCGCAGGTGCGCCGGTGGATGGCCCACAACCTCCCGGAGGCGGTGTTCGTCCCGGCGCTCTCGAACGCCGCCGCGGCCGCCGACCTGGCGGGCGACACCCCGGTGCCGTTCCAGGCCGCCGTGTGTCCGCAGATCGCCGCCGACCGGCACGGGCTCGTGCCGCTCGCCGACGACATCGGCGACATCCCCGACGCCGTCACCCGGTTCGTCGTCGTCGCCCGCCCCGGGCATCTGCCCAGGCCCACGGGCGCCGACAAGACGACCGTGGTGCTCTTCCAGCGCGACGATCGCCCCGGCGGGCTGCTCGGTCTGCTCGAACAGTTCGCCGCCCGCGGCATCAACCTCACCCGGATCGAATCGCGTCCGACCAAGGCCTCGCTCGGCTCCTACTGCTTCTCGGTCGACCTCGAAGGCCACGTCGCCGACGAGCGGGTGGGCGAGACGCTCATGGGCCTGCACCGCATCTGCTCCGAGGTGCGCTTCGTCGGCTCCTACCCGCGCGCCGACGGCCGCCCGGCCGAGATCCACCCCTACCACGACGACGACGCGTACGTCGACGCCCGCACCTGGCTGGAGACGCTGCGCAGCTGAGGTCGCTCAGGGGCGGTGGCCGGTCGCGCCGTGGTGGGCCGGCTGGGGTGCGGGTTGCGGCAGGCGCAGGACGAGGGCGTTGGGCAACACCTTCGCGGTGAGCGCGTGCGCGGGACCGATGGGATCGCCGTCGAGCTGCACCTGCTCGACGTGATGGCCGGCGAGGTCGACCGTCATCTCCTGGCACTGGAAGTGCTCGACGCGGCGGTGCCCGCGCCGCGTCTTGGTGAGGATGCGCACGATCACGGCCGCCCATCCCATGACGCCGCGGGGTGAGAGCAGCACGACGTCGAGGCAGCCGTCGTCGACCGCCGCGTCGGGCAGCAGTTCGACCCCTCCCTGCAGCCGGCCGACGTTGCCGATGATGATCGAGCGCACCTTGCGGTGGACCGTTTTGCCGCCGTCGAAGGTGACCTCGGCCTCGAACCGGTTGCCGTAGAGCTGACGCACTCCCGAGACCACGTACGCGCCCCACCCGATGCGGCTCTTGAGCTGCTCCGGGGCCTCGGCCATGACCGACGCGTCGAACCCGAGGCCGGCCATGACGAGGAAGTGGTAGTCCTTCGGCTCCTCCTGGGTGTCACGGGGCACGATCGAGAGCACCCCGACGTCGATGGCGCGGTCGACACCGGTGAGCGCGATGCGGAACGAGTCGTCGAGAGAGTCGTACGGCAGCCCGAGGTTGCGCGCGAGCAGGTTGCCGGTCCCTCCGGGCAGGAGTCCCATGGGGACGTCCGAGTTGCGCAGTTCGGCGGCAACCGCGCGAACCGTGCCGTCGCCCCCGAGGGCGCAGACGAGGTCGACCCCCGCCTCGACCGCCTCGCGCGTCTGCCCGGTGCCCGTGTCGTCGGCGGTGGTGCGCCACCAGAGCAACTCCCAACCGTGCTCGTCGGCCAGGCCACGCAGGTGACGCTCGACCTCCGTGTCGTCGTCGAACTTCGTCGGGTTGACGACCACCGCGACCTTCGGACGCTGCGGATCGTCGGTCTCGACGGTCTCATCGGTCTCGGCGGGTTCGTCGCTGCCGGAAGTCGTCTCGGCACGCGAGAAGCCGTCTCCGATCCGCACCGTCGTCCACACCACCGTCGCGACGACGGCGAGGCTGACGAGCTGTGCGAGGAGCAGCGCGAGATCGGTCACGCTTCGACGTTACCGGGGGACCGGTGCACACGCCGAACGGAATGCAGACGCTCCCGAGGTGCGCAGAAAGGCACCGAAGCTCCGGCGAGGAACGTGGCTCCGTCTCCTCGCTCGGAATATCGGTGGCGCGCGACCGATATCGTGGGAGGCGTGATCGACATCAAGCTCCTTCGTGAGAACCCGCAGGCCGCACGGGCGTCGCAGCATGCCCGTGGAGAGGACGAGGGGATCGTCGACGCGATCCTCGGCGCCGACGAGCGGCGCCGGTCGAGCCTGGCGGAGTTCGAGCGTCTGCGCGCGGAGCAGAAGACGACGAGCAAGGCCGTCGGCGAGGTCATGGGCCGCCTCGGCAAGGCCAAGAAGACGGGCGCGGACGCCGCCGAGATCACGGCGCTGGAGGCGGAGGCGAACGAGGCACGCCGTGCCGCCGGCGAGCTGTCGGACCGGGTGAAGTCGCTGGAGGCCACCGCGGCGGAGGCCGAGGTCGAGCTGTCGGCGCTCATGCGGCGCATGCCCAACCTCGTCATCGACGGCGTGCCCGCGGGCGGCGAGGACGATTTCGTCGAGCTCGAGAAGCGCGGCCCCGCGCCGCGTGACTTCGCCGCCGAGGGTTTCGAGCCTCGCGACCACCTCGAGATCGCCGAGCACCTCGGCCTGCTCGACATGGCTCGCGGCGTCAAGGTCGCCGAGTCGCGGTTCTACTACATGGTCGGCCAGGGCGCTCGGCTCGAGAACGCGCTCATGCAGCTCGCCCTCGAGACGGCGTACGAGAACGGGTTCGTGCAGATCGGCGTCCCCACCCTCGTCAATCCCACGACGATGGCCGGCGCCGGGTTCCTCGACTCGCACGCCGACGAGGTCTACAAGCTCGGCACCGACGAGCTGTACCTCACCGGCACCTCGGAGGTGGCGCTCGCCGGGTTCCACGCCAACGAGATCATCGACCTGGCGCAAGGGCCCAAGCGGTACACCGCGCTGTCGACGTGTTACCGGCGTGAGGCGGGCAGCTACGGCAAGGACACCCGCGGCATCATCCGCGTGCACCAGTTCCAGAAGGTCGAGATGTTCGTCTACTGCCGGCCCGAGGACGCCGAGGACGAGCACGCCCGCCTCCTGCAGCACGAGCAACGCATGCTCGAGGCGATGGAACTGCCCTATCGCGTGATCGACGTGGCGGCCGGCGACCTCGGCGGTCCCGCCGCACGCAAGTTCGACTGCGAGGCCTGGGTGCCCACGCAGGGCAAGTACCGCGAACTCACCTCGACGTCGAACTGCACGACGTTCCAGGCGCGGCGACTCGGTGTTCGGGAGCGCACGGAGAACGGCACGCGCATCGTCGCGACCCTCAACGGCACGCTCGCGACGACGCGCTGGATCGTCGCGCTGCTCGAGAACCACCAGCAGGCCGACGGCACGGTCGTCGTCCCGGCCGCGCTGCGTCCCTACCTCGGCACCGACGTCCTCGTGCCGGGCGGCCGCTGAGCGAACTCGGCGGCTCGGGGCCGGCGCGAACCGGCTCTCACGTGTCCGGGAGATGGCCGCGAGCCGTCCGGAAGACGTTCAAGAATGGCGTTCGACTTGAACGCACACCTCACGCAACGGCGGGGATATCGGTCGCACGACTTGGTTCACGTCCACATTGATGAACCTGAAATCCGTTGTGCTGCAACGGATTTCGTGGCGAGAAAATGGCTCCCCCAGAATCGGTCGGGAATGCTGTGGACCTCGTCGTCGCGGGCGATAGGGGAGACGTCAACGGGGGAATGCGAGAGCACACGAACAGGGGAGACAGACCGTCATGGACGACGACCAGCAGCACACCGCGGAATGCCTGCCGATGCAGGCCGATCTCTACAGCCACCACCTCTACCTTTCGCATTTCGTGCGCGAATGGGCCCGAGCCGTGCTGCGGGACGCCGCCCAGGAACGCGGCCACGCCGAGGCGGAATACCTCAAGGGCTACGCCAAGGCGCTCACCGACATGGCCGGCCACCTCGAGGACGGCGAGGCCCTCCCGGGCGGCCCGTTGTACTGTCACGTCACGCAGCGGTTCCAGGGGGGACGCCTCGCCTGATCGGGTGGGATGCTGGTCTCGTCATGGAGACCATCACCAGCCCGTCCAATCCCCGCCTGCGCGCCCTCGCGCGGCTCAAGCGCCGCCGCGATCGCGACGCGGCCGGAGTCACCCTCGTCGAGGGGGTGGAGGAGACGACGCTCGCCCTCGAGGCCGGCGCCCGGGTGCGCGAGGCGTACTGGTGTCCCGAGTTCGATGACGGTCGCGGCGAACCGCTGCTGGCAGCCCTGCGCGAGCGGGGAGTCGGCGTCGTGCGGCTCTCCCGAGCCGCGTTCGAGAAGGTCGCCTACCGCGAGGGTCCCGACGGGATGCTGGCGGTGCTCGCCGCTCCCGGCCTCACGCTGGCGCAGTTCGCGCCGCCGGAGCCGGAGTTCCTCCTGCTCGCCGAGCACGTGGAGAAGCCGGGCAACCTCGGGGCGATCCTGCGCACGGCCGACGCCGCCGGCGTGCACGGGGTGCTCGCAGCCGATCCGGTGACCGACTGGGGCAATCCCAACGTCGTCCGCAGCAGCAAGGGCGCGGTGTTCTCGGTGCCGGTCGTCTCGGCCACGACGGCCGACACGCTCGCGTGGTTGCGACAGCGCGGCGTCTCGCTCGTCGCCGCCACCCCCGACACCGACGTGCTGCACACCGAGGCCGACCTCACCGGCCCGGTCGCGATCGCGGTCGGGGCGGAGAAGGAGGGCCTGTCCCGCCAACTGCTCGACGCGGCCGACGTGCGGGTGCGGATCCCGATGGTCGGGCGGGTCGACTCGCTCAACGTCGCGACATCGGCGGCGGTGCTGCTCTACGAGGCCGTGCGCCAGCGCGGTACGGACGAAGGTCCCGGGGCTGTCGGTAGCTGACTCCGGCGACCTCGGCACCCTGTGCCACCATGTGGCCATGCGAGTAGACCATGTCTCCTATGCCGCAGAGCACGATGGCGTGCGTGCGACCGCCGACCGCCTCGCCGAGAAACTCGGTGTGCGTGCGGTGAACGGGGGCGTGCACCCCAGCTTCGGAACCCGCAACGTCATCCTCCCCATGGCCCACGAGCGTTACGTCGAGGTCGTCGAGGTGCTCGACCACCCGGCCTCCGACAAGGCGCCGTTCGGTCAGGCGGTCCGCGCGTGTTCCGAGCGCGGCGGCGGTTGGCTCGGCTGGGTCGTGCGGGTCGACGACCTCGCGCCGGTGGCCCAGCGCCTCGGGCGCGACCCGGTCGCCGGGCGTCGCCGCTTTCCCGACGGCCGCGAACTCATGTGGCAGCAGATCGGTGTCAACGGGCTGATCAACGACCCGCAACTGCCGTTCTTCATCTGTTTCGAGAACCCCGAGCTGCACCCCTCCGGCGCCATCGTCGAACTCGTGCGCCCGAAGGTGAACATCGCCCGCCTCACGATCGCCGGCGACCCCGACCGCGTGCGCGACTGGCTCGGCGAGCCGGCACAGACCACCTCCACCGCGATCGCCTTCGACTTCATCGCCCCGCACGGCACCGCGGGCCTGATGTCGGTCACGTTCGACACCCCGAACGGACCGGTCACGATCTGACCTCAGGCGCTGCTTGACCCGGCCGCTCCGTCGGTCTCGCTCCGGGCCGTGGTCTCGCGCTCCTGGTCGGCGTCGCCGCGTCCGTAGCTGCGCGGTCGTAGGGCGTTCGCGGCGGCGATCACCGGCAGTCCCGCACCCACGACGGCGGCGTACTGCGGATCGAGCATTCCGAGCGCGGCCGCTCCGAGCGCGAGGACCTCGACGACGGCGACCAGCACGATGCCCTGCGTGGTGACGCGGCCGGCCTTGCGGGCCAGGCCGACGGCTCGCAGCGACGTGGCGAGATCACCGGGGTCGACGTGCACGGTGTGGTGGTCGTGCTCTCGACCGGAGGCCGGGTCGAGCCGGTCGGTGCTCGTCGGAGAGCCGGGGGCGAACACGACGGCGGCGTCACCGGGGGCCGGTGCGCCGCAGGTGCTCAACATGCCGGTGAGGAGGACGGCGGCCGTCGCGTCTGCGCGGGGCGGACCGTGCCGCTGCACGAGTTCGTGGGAGGTGACCGGCCTGGTGAGGACGTGCCGGTCGCGGTCGGGAATCTCGAGCGCCTCGCCGATGTGCCGGAGAACGGCGGGGTCGGGGCCGACGACGACCGGTGTGATGCCGAGCGCCGTCAGCTCGGGCCGGTCGGTGAGGGCCTGCGAACGCACCTGTGGGAGCAGGGTGAACGCCGCACGGGCCACGCCGCCCCAGCCGACGTGGACCGTCGTCTGCTCGCCGGTCGATACGGCAGGGACGCGTTCGAACACCTCGGCAGGACCGAGGGTGACGACGGTGTCCTTGATGCGGCCGCGAAGGGGCTCCGGTGTTCCCGCGGCGTGGCTCCCGGGCGGCGAGGGGACGGCCTCGACCGGGCGCAGGGGGATTCCCCGCTCACGGGCCGCGGCAACGAGCGCGAGGTGCACCGGGTCGTCCCCGGCCGCAGCGACGCTCGCGGCGGCCTGCAATGCCGCCGTCACCTGCAGCCGGCCCGCGGGCCGCACCGAGACCAGGCGCGGATGACTGTCGGCGACCACGCCCACGGGGTCGAACACCAGCGTCGAGATGCGCGCGACGTCACGCAGGTCGATGTCGCCGAACACGATGCCGAGCTCGCGCCCCCGGTCGCGCGCGGCACGGCCCGGGACGTGCCGGGCGAGCATGAGTGCGGCCGGGGAGGACGCGAGGAGCACTGCGGCCGCGGGCATCGTGGCGACGATCGCGGCCACCCCTCCCGTGGACTGCGGCGCGAGCCGGATCCAGGCGGCGGCGAACGCCAGCAGCGCGAGCAGACCGATCGGGATGGCAACCCAACCGGCGGCGAGGTCGACCCATCGCCGCAGGTCGGCGGCACCCCGGGTCGGGGCCCGCTCGGATGCGGCGGAGGCGGTGATATCGCCTGGAGTCACGTCGGCGGGCGTCTCGTCGTCGCCGATCGCGGGAACGCTCGCGCCGGGCCGTGACCGGATGGATGCGCGTGAGGCGTGTGCCCCCGCGGGCAGCACGCGCAGGAGCCCTGCGACCACCCGACCCGCGACGAGGTGGGCCGCGGTGGCAACTCCGACCGCGCCGAGGAGCGAGCCGTCCGAGCCGACCAGCAGCAACGGGACGCCGGCCACGAGACCCAGGACGAGGGCGACGGCGAGCACGAGGGCTCCGCCCGGGGTGCGCCCGTCGGTCAGCCGCTCGCTGCCTCCGGCCCGCAACAGCGTGGGCAGCAGGCCGCAGATCACGGCGACGAGGGGCAGGGCCGCGCCGACCCCGGCTCGCCAGGCGGCGGGGAGCAGGTCACCGGCGGGGGTGAACAGCAGCGGGCTCGCGAGGCCGGTGAGCACCGCCGTCCACCACCGCAGTGGTGAGATCCGCACCTCGACGGGCATCCAGGTGCCCGGTTCCGCCGCGGTCATGGTCGGTCGGTCCTCCCGTCGGCAGGTCGTGCGGTGGTGGGGGTTCAGATGTACCGGCGAGCCAGCTCGGGCGCGAGGCCGATGTAGGTCTGCGGGGTGAGGCCGAGCAGCCGCTGTTCGACGTCGTCGGGCAACCCCAGCCCGCGGACGAACTCCCGCAGGTCGTCGCCGTCGATGCGACGCCCCCGCGTGAGCTCCTTGAGCCGCTCGTACGGGTTCTCCATGCCGGTGACGCCCTGCGCGCCGAGGGCCCGCATCGCGGACTGGACGGGCTCGCCGAGCACCTCCCAGTTGGCGTCGAGGTCGGCGGCCATCTGCGCGGGAACGGCGTCGAGGCCGGCCAGGCCCCGTGAGACGTTGTCGAGGGCGAGCAGGCTGTGGCCGAACGCGGTGCCGATGTTGCGCTGCATCGAGGAGTCGGTGAGGTCGCGCTGCATCCGCGACTGCACGAGGGTCGAGGCGAGCACGTCGAAGAGGGCGTTGCTCACCTCGAGGTTGGCCTCGGCGTTCTCGAAGCGGATGGGGTTGACCTTGTGCGGCATCGTCGAGCTGCCGACCGTGCCCTGGCCGCGCACCTGCGCGAAGTAGCCGAGGGAGATGTAGGTCCACACGTCGGTGCAGAGGTTGTGCAGGATGCGGTTGAACCGCGCGACGTCGGAGTACAGCTCGGCCTGCCAGTCGTGGGATTCGATCTGCGTGGTCAGCGGGTTCCACGTCAGGCCGAGGCGGTCGGTGACGAACGCGTTGCCGATCGCGGGCCAGTCCGCCTCCGGCACGGCCGCCACGTGGGCCCCGTACGTGCCGGTGGCGCCGTTGATCTTGCCGAGGAAGTCGGCCGAGGCGATGCGCCGCACCTGCCGGCGCAGGCGGTAGGCGAGAACCGCGAGCTCCTTGCCCATCGTCGTGGGGGTGGCGGCCTGACCGTGCGTGCGCGCGAGCATCGGCACGTCGGCCAGCTCGGTCGCCATGCCTGAGAGCTGATCGAGCAGATCCTCGGCCTTGGGCAGCCACACCGTCTGCACCGCGCCCTTGACCATGAGGGCGTAGCAGAGGTTGTTGATGTCCTCGCTGGTGCAGGCGAAGTGCACGAGCTCGGAGAGCTGCGCCGCGTCCTCACCGAGGATCGCCGGCATGCGTCGCTTGAGGTAGTACTCCACCGCCTTGACGTCGTGCACGGTCTCGCGCTCGATCTCGGCGAGCTCGGCGATGTCCTCGGCGCCGAAGTTCGCGACGATGGCCCGCAGCCTGGCGATCTCGGCCTCCGTCAACTGCCGCACGCCGGGCACGACCTGCCGGTCGGTGAGGTGGATGAGCCACTCGACCTCGACGTGCACGCGCGCCCGGTTCAACGCCGCCTCGCTGAGGTGATCGACCAGCGGCGCGACCGCCGGACGGTAACGCCCGTCGAGGGCGCCGAGAGCGATCGGGGGCGTGATGTCGGCAAGCGAGGTCATGGCCGCATTGTGTCACCCGGCACCGACGCTCCGGTCGGGCCCGCGGGCGGGGAGAACGGGAGCTCTCAGAGCGCGGGTGACTCCGGCGCACATCACGATCGGCGTCGATCAGAACCGCCACGAGGCCGCCGATAGGGCAGGGGAGCCCCACCCGATCGCGCGTCGATCGTCTCCGATCCGGTGACCGTCACCGCGATCTGTCGTGCTCTTTCATGCCGTATCGCCGAGGAGAAGGTTCGATGTCGCTCGACACCGTTCCGCTAGCCCCCACGTCCAGCACCCCTGAGGAGACCGAGTTCCGGCCCGGCATGAGTCTGGTGACCAAGCTCATCCTCAACGGGCTCATCACCGTGGGCTGCGCGGTGATGGTGGCGGGGACGACGATCTGGTCGTCGTTCGCGTTCTCCTCCGCTCTCGGCGACCTGTCGAACGCGGCGACGACCCTGGCCACGAGCGCGCAGAACGCGGGCGCCGCCAACCCCGACCTGCTCGCCGCCGTCGAGACCGCCACCGAGAGCGCCCAGGCCGCAGTCGTACGCACCCGCATCCTCGTCGTCCTCGCCGTGGCCCTGGCCTGCGTGCTCATCATGACGCCGATGGCGATCGTCATCGTCGGCGTACGCAAGACGATCCGCGAAGTGCAGGGCTCCCTCAGCGCGCTCTCCGCGGGCGACCTCACCCAGGTGCCGCACGTCACCTCCCGTGACGAAATGGGCGCCATGGCCGATCACCTGCGCCGCGCACTGTCGTCAATGTCGGGCACCCTGCGCGACGTCGACACCGCGGCCACGGCCATCACCCAGACCGCCTCCCGCCTCGGCGCGATCTCCGCCGAGGTCGGCGACGGCGCCACCACCGCCGCCTCCGAACTGCAGGACGCGACCTCCGCATCGACGCAGGCCACACAGGCCAACGACGAGGCCGGCGACGTCGTCGGGCAGATGCAGGGCACGACCCGCCGCATCGCCTCCGCCTCGGAATCCTCCTCGTCGGTGACCGGAGAGGCCGTCGAGGTCGTGCGTCGCACGGGTCACACGGTCGAACGGCTCGGGCGCTCCTCGGCCGAGATCGAGAGCGTCGTCTCGAGCATCTCCTCGATCGCCGAGCAGACGAACCTGCTCGCGCTCAACGCCACCATCGAGGCCGCACGCGCCGGTGAGGCAGGCAAGGGTTTCGCCGTCGTCGCCAACGAGGTCAAGGAGCTCGCGATGCAGAGCGGGCAGGCCACCGAGGAGGTCTCCGAACGCATCGGGCAGATCCAGTCCGACATCACCGCCGCCGTCGACGCGATCTCGGCCATCGCCGAGACCGTCGACCGCGTACGCACCACCCAGAACGAGATCGTCGACGCCGTGGCCGAACAGGGCGCACTCGCCGGCCGTCTCACGCACGCTCTCGCCGACGCGTCCAAGGCGACGACCGCGATCACCGGCCGGGTCGCCGAGACCAGCCGGCACTCCGACGGATTCCACGGCAACGCCCAAGACCTGCTCACCGCCGCGAACGAGTTGGGGACCGACGCGAGGCACCTCTCGCAGGCCGTGTCGCGCTTCCGGTACTGAACCTGGCGGGTCTCGTCCCGGTGTCGTGAGGTCGTGAGGTCGTGGTGCCCGAGTCGTGGTGCCGCGAGGTCGCGGTGTCGCGGTCGTCTCAGATCAGCGCAGGTCAGCGCTGGTCGAGCTCGGCGGCGATGAACTCGACCACGCCATCGCAGGCGGCCTCGACCTCGCGCAGGCACCGCGCGAAGCCCGCCTCGTCGCCGTAGTAGGGGTCGTCGGTCTCGAGCGTGCCCGCCTCGACCGCGGCCGGGTCGAACGAGCGCAGGAGGCGCACATGGGTCACGTCACCGCCCTCGGCGAGCCGTCGCACGGCGGCGAGGTGCCCCTCGTCGGCGACGAGCACGAGGTCGCGATCGGCCAGCCATGCATCCTCGAACTGACGTGCGCGGTGGGCGGATCCGTCGTAGCCGCCGTCGGCGAGCGCACGCACGGTGCGGGGATCGGCACCGAGCCCGACGTGCCAGTCACCCGTGCCGGCGCTGTCGACCTCTACCCGGTCTCCCAGACCCGCTCGATCGAGCTTCTCGCGCAGCACCACCTCACCCATCGGAGACCGACAGATGTTGCCGGAGCAGACGACACAGACGCGGTACGGATCCGTCACTCAGGACTCCTCGTCGTGGGTCAACGACCCGTCGCGCCGCTTGCGGATACGCGGGATGGGGCCGGTGAGGTGGTTGCCGGGGGTGCCCCAGGGGGCCACGGCCTGCCAGGAGGAGGAGGCCGGCGGCTCGTCGACGCCCTCTGCGCCGCTGTCGTGCGGAACCGATTCCGCCTGCGTCGACGGGTCCTCCGGCTGCCCGGTCGCGTCGTCGCGTGACGAGGGATCCGTGTGGAACATGGCACCTCCAGCCTGTCAATTGCTCAGACAATCGTGGCACACCGCGCCGATGTGGGCCGCCACTCGGGGTGTGACGAGGTCCTCTCCCCGGCCGGGGATGTGCGCGCTCGAGCTGCCGCGCGGAGACGCCGACGTCCCCGCAGTCTCGGCCGGAGTGACGGCATCGCAGAAGGCGAGCGGGCGACGTGACGTGCGATGGTGACAACGTGAGAACACGTGTGGTTCAACGGCTTTCGGGTGCGGCGGTCGTCGCGGTGCTGCTCTCTGCCACTGGAATGGTCCCGGCCGGCGGATCGACGGGGATCGGTGAGTCGGCGCCCGTGGCCGCCGCTGCGTCCTCCGTGGCTGGTGTGCCGGCTGTGTCGGGTGTGTCGTCTGCGTCGTCTGTGTCGGGTGCTTCTGCGGTGGCCGCATCGGCGGCGCCGTCGGCCGGGGGACTCGCGTGGTCGAGACGGTCGTGCTCGCAGGACGTGCTCGAGACCGCGCAGCAGCTCCGGCGTCCCGCCCTCGTCGAATGCGCGACGATGCGGGTGCCGCTCGACCGGTCGCGCCGGACGAGCGGAGCGATCTCGCTCAAGATCACCCGGGTGCGCAGCTCCGCACCGAGCCGGTCGACGCGCACCCTGTTCGTCAACCCCGGGGGTCCTGGAGTCGCCGCCGACTGGCTCGCTCCGGCGCTCGCCGCGCACTTCCCGGCGCTGCACCGCAGCCACGTGATCGTCGCCGTCGACCCGCGGGGGGCGGGGGGCAGCACGCCGCTCGACTGCGATCTCGTCCCCGCGCCGATCAAGGACCTGCGCCGTGGGGCCGCCGGGGAGGTCGGCGCGTTGCAACGGGCCACCGCCGCGACCGTTCGCGCGTGCGTGGCGCGACACGGGCGCACCCTGCCGCACGTCAACACGCGGGAGACCGTGGCCGACCTCGACGCCGTCCGCGCGCGGCTGGGTTCCGCCCAGATCGACTGGTACGGAGTCTCGGCAGGCACGTGGCTCGGCGCCCGGTACGCCCAGGCCTACCCGCGGCGCATCGGACGGATGGTGCTCGACAGCACCGTCGAGGTGACCGCGACGTGGCGCGCGAGCTTCGCCGAGCAGCCGCGCGGCTTCCAGCGCCGCTACTCCCGACAGTTCCTGCCCTGGGTCGCGCGACACCATCGCACGTACGGGCTGGGGCGGACTCCGGCCCAGGTGCTCGCGAGCGTGGAGTCGCTGCGAGCCCGGGCCGGCGCCGGCCGGCTCGGACGACTCACCCCGGTCGACCTCGACGCGCTCATCGCGAGCCGCATGTACGACGACCTCGACTTCTTCACGATGGCAGGCGACCTCGCGACCCTCGCCGACGAGCCGTCGGCGCGCCGACTCGCCGCGATCCGCAAGGAGGCCCACGAGGCCCGCACCGGTCAGGGACTGCTGACGGCCGAGGACACGGTGTTCATGGCCGTCCAGTGCAACGACTTCGCGTGGTCGCGCTCGGCATCGTCGTACGTGGCCGAAGGACGCGCCCTGGGCACCGCGTTCCCGCTGCTCGGGTGGACGTGGCTCGCCAGCCCGTGCGCGACGTGGCCCTACCGGCCGGCGGGGCTGCCCCCGCTGGCGCGGCATTCGCTGCCCCGGGCGCTCGTGCTGCACAACGAGGTCGACCCCGCGACGCCGTGGGAGGGCGCACGGCGGGTGCTGCGGGCGCAGCGCAACCTGCGCGCGGTCGTCGTCGACGACGAGGGCTCGCACGGAGTGCTCCTCGGCGGCAACGCCTGCGCCGTCGGACGAGGGACGACCTACCTCACCACCGGTCGGCTACCGACCTCCGACGTCGTCTGCCGAGGACGCCCCCTCCCAGGAGACACGGTCCTCCACCCCACGGGCGCCACCCTCACCCCCGCAGCCCTACGCAGGTAGATCTGGAGCGCAACCGCTCGAACAGGCGGTTTCACCCGGGCCGGACACGCCCTGGCGGTCAGACAGGCGGTTCCACCGGCTCGCGGCCACGCGCCAGCGCTCGAACAGGCGGTTCAAGCCGGCTCCGGGCGCGCGCCAGCGCTCGGACAGGCGGTTTCGTCGGGCGTCGGCGTTCGAACAGGCGGTTCTACCGGCCCACGGGCACGGTGCGGCGTTCGGACAGGCGGTTTCACCGGCTCGCGGGCCCGCGTCAGCGCTCGAACAGGCAGTTTCACCCGGGCCGCGTTCGGACAGGCGGGTTCACTGGCTCCCGGGCCCGCGCCAGCGCTCCCAGTGGAAGGCTTGGGGGTGTTCCGGTGGGTTCGCTCCTGTTGCGCTCTGCCCTCGTGGCTAATGTCCGTAGTGCGGCTCGCCGGGACACCACGGCCCGACCGGCGTGGCTTGAGAGGAGCGTGATCGGCGCATCCTGACTGGGATATGCCCACCGGCCGGACCGTGAACCCCACCCGATTCACGGCCAGGAAGGGCACTTCCCATGATCACGTTCGGTGTCGATGCACACAAGCGCTCTCACACGATCGTTGCCGTCGATGAGCTGGGCCGCAAGATCGCGACCCGCACCATCGGGACCACCACCAGCGAGCATCTGCAGGCCCTCGCTTGGGCCGTGCAGGTCACCCCGGCCGGGCACGATCGCCGTTGGGCCATCGAGGACTGCCGGCACATGACCCGGCGACTGGAAGCAGACCTGCTCGCCGCCGGGGAGGACCTGGTGCGTGTCCCACCCAAGCTCATGGCCCACGTGCGCGACAGCGCCCGCAGCTACGGCAAGTCCGACCCCATTGATGCCTTGGCCGTGGCCCGCGCGGCACTACGCGAACCTGACCTGCCGGTGGCCCGCCTGGACGGCGCAGAGCGTGATATCCGCCTGCTGGTGGACCACCGCGAAGCCCTCAT
>NZ_LN651328.1 GCF_000826525.2 Mobilicoccus massiliensis
CGCCAGCGTTCGTCCTGAGCCAGGATCAAACTCTCCATAAAAGAAATTCAAACCCAGCTGATCAATCCATTGACGATCAACCAACAAACAATTGGCATCGATTTTTGGCACGCTGTTGAGTTCTCAAGCATCGGATGCACTCGCTAGCCAGCGCCTGGTTCAGACGCTCGCCCTCCGGGGCAACCCCTCAAGGTTACCTGTTCAACTTAACGGTGTCAACTTGGCCGTTCACTCTGAGTCGAGTTGTGGACTTCGTTGTCACCTGCCGTTCAGGTGCTGTTGAAACTTACTGTGGCCCAGCGACCCGGTCAAATCGGCCGGTTAGTGCCGGTTTTCGCGATGCGAACCCCGTTCTGGGCAACCCGAGAACCATAGGACGCGGCGGCTCCGAGACGCAAATCGGCCCGGCCCCCTCGCCGAGGAAAGGCCGAGCCGATATGTCCAGCGTGTGCGAACGCGCAGGTCATCCTGCCGGGTGGGCTGCGACGCCACGTTTCAGACGCGCATCAGACCGGGGGAACTCCGTGCCGACGAGCCGAGAAGTACCGCTCCCGCCCACGCGCGTAGGTGAGCCGGCGGACGAGGTCGGCGCGCAGGCAGTCGGGCTCGATGACACTGTCGATGACGAGGTCGGCGGCGAGTCGCTCGAGGTCGACGTCGGTCTCGTACTCCGCACGGCGGGCCGCGACGTACTCGGCGCGCTCGGCCTCGTCCTCGATCTGGGCGATCTTGTTGGCGTACACGGCGTTGACCGCGGCCTCCGGGCCCATGACCGCGATGCGGGCCGTGGGCAGGGCGATGGTCGCGTCGGGCCCGAAGCCCGGACCCCCCATCGCGTACAACCCGGCCCCGTAGGCCTTGCGCACAATCACACAGAACTGCGGAACGGTGGCCTCCGACACCGCGCTCACCATCTTGGCGCCGTGCCGGATGATGCCGCCGCGCTCGACCTCCGAGCCGATCATGAAGCCGGGCACGTCGGCGAGGTAGATGAGCGGGATGCCGTACGCGTCGCACTGCCAGATGAACCGGGCCGCCTTGTCGGCGGAGTCGGTGAACAGCACTCCGCCCTTGACCGCCGAGTTGTTGGCGACGAGCCCGACCGTGCGCCCCTCCATCCGGGCGAAGCCGACGATGAGCTCCTGGGCGAACAGGGTCTTGATCTCGAAGAACGACTCGTCATCGACGAGCCCGTCGATGACGTCGTGCATGTCGAACGGCACGCTCTCGATCTCGGGCACCGACGTTCGCGTCAGCGGCTCGGCCGGCTCCTCGACCGCGTACACCGGCGGATCCTCGCGCCAGGTCGAGGGCAGGTAGGAGAAGTAGAGGCGCGCGAGTTCGATGGCGTCGGCGTCGTCGGTCGCGAGCAGATCTCCGACTCCCGAGACCGTGCAGTGCATGCGTGCCCCGCCCATGTCCTCCAGCGAGACCTTCTCGCCCACCACCATCTCGGCCATACGTGGGCTGCCGAGGTACATCGAGGCGTTGCCCTCGACCATGATGATGACGTCGGTGAAGCTCGGGATGTAGGCGCCGCCGGCAGCGCTCGGCCCGAACAGGCAGCAGATCTGCGGCACCCGGCCCGAGAGCGCCACCTGGTTGTGAAAGATGCGGCCGGCGCCCCGCCGACCGGGGAACATCTCGACCTGGTCGGTGATGCGCGCACCCGCCGAGTCGACGAACCAGAAGACCGGCAGCTCCTCACGCAGCGCGGCCTCGGTGGCCCGGATGATCTTCTCCACCGTGCGGGCGCCCCAGGATCCGGCCTTGACCGACGGGTCGTTCGCGATGACGATCGCCGGCCGGCCCTCCACCGTTCCCCGGCCGGTGACCACGCCGTCGGCCGGCAGCCCCTCGACCATCGCGTTCGCGTACCGCCCGTCCTCGACGAAGCTCCCCTCGTCGAAGAGCAGGTCGATTCGATCGCGGACGAACATCTTGCCCTGGCCGTCGAGCTTGGCCTTGGCCTTCTCGGTCAGCGTGGCCGACGCGGCGTGCGCAGTGTTGAGGCGCCGGCGGATATCGGCGACGCGCGCGTCGCCTCCCGCCGTGGGCCCGGCGAACGGGGCGTCGGTACGGCTCATCGAGTCGGTCATCACGACCTTCCTTGTCAGGACGCGCGGGCGGACGCCGCGGCGGGCGTCCTCGTCGTCACGTGCAGGCTATCTGGCAAAGCGATGCGGGGGGTCGAAGCGGGCGGACGAGTCCCCCACGCCGAGACCGCCGTCCCACCTGGCTCCGGCGGACCTGCGTCGGCGCCGGGTCAGCGCCAGGCCGTCGTCAGGACGACGCAGGTCCGCCCCCCCTTCGGGCGGCGATCCCCACCGGTCCACGCGGGGCGATGCGAGCGTCAGAGACCGAACGCGCGGGCGATGAGCATGCGCTGGACCTCGGAGGTGCCCTCACCGATCTCGAGGATCTTGCTGTCGCGGTAGAAGCGGGCGACGGGGTACTCCTCCATGAACCCGTTGCCGCCGAAGATCTGCGTCGCCATCCGCGTGGAGGTGACCGCGGCCTCCGAGGTGTAAAGCTTGGCGATCGACGCGGCCTGCTTGACCTCGCTCAGGGAACGACGGCCGGCGTCCATCTCGTCCTTGAGCCACGCCGCCCGGTACGTGAGCAGGCGGGCCGTCTCGAGCATGACCGCCATGTCTGCGACCTGGAACGACACGCCCTGGTTCGCGCCGATCGGCCGGCCGAACGCCATGCGCGTCTTCGCGTACTCGGCGGACTCCTCGAGCATGCGGGCGATACACCCCACCGCGAGCGCGGCGATGGCGATGCGGCCGTCGTCGAGGGTCGCGAGGAACTGCCCGTACCCCTTGCCGCGCTCGCCGAGCAGGTGATCCTCGGGCACGCGCACGTCGTCGAACGTCAGCCCGTGGGTGTCGGAGATGTTCCACCCGAGCTTGTCGTAGGCCTTCTCGACCACGAACCCGGGCGTGCCCGAGGGGATCATGATCGCGCTGATCTCGGGCTTGCCGTTCTCGCGGGTGCCGGTGCGCGCCGTGGCCGTGACGACCGAGGTGATGGGCGTGCCGGAGTTTGTGATGAACGCCTTGGAGCCGTTGACGACCCACTCGCCGTCACGCAGCTCGGCCTTGGTCTTGGTGCCGGAGGCGTCGGAGCCGCAGTCGGGCTCGGTGAGACCGAAGCCCGCGAGTGCGCGACCGGCGGCGAGGTCGGGCAGCCACCGCTCCTTCTGCTCCTGGGTGCCGTAGGTGAGGATCGGGTTGATGCCGAGCCCGACCCCCGCCTCGAGCGTGATGCCCATCGACTGGTCGACGCGGCCGAGCTCCTCGATCGCGAGGCAGAGGTAGGTGAACTCGCCGCCGTCGCCGGCGTGGCCACCGAACTCCTCGGGGACGACGAGGCCGAACAGGCCGAGCTCGCCCATCTTGGGGATGAGGTCGGCGGGGAAGTGGTACTCGCGATCCCACTCCCCGACGTGCGGAGCGATCTCCGCCTCGGCGAAATCGCGGACGGTACGGCGGAAATCCTCGTGGTCGGCGGTGAGCTCGAACATCGTTGTCCCTTCTCGGCGTTGACGCTTCATGACGGCGGAACGGTCGCGCTTGACGTTGACGTAAACGTAAAGCATCGTTGTCCACGTGACAACCCGTCCGCAGACGCCCGTCGAAGCCGAGCCTCGCACCATCGCGCAGGTGGCGGAAGAGTTCGGCGTCACCCATCGGACGCTTCGTCACTACGAGTCGCTCGGCCTCCTCTCCCCCGAGCGCCGCGGCACCCAGAGGCTCTTCCACCGCCGCGACCGCATCCGCCTCGACCTCGTGCTGCGCGGCCGCCGCCTGGGCTTTCCGCTCGAAGAGATCCGCCGCATCGTCGACATGTACGACGAGCACCCCGGCGAGCGCGGCCAGCTCGAGTACGTCCTCGCCCAGATCGACGCCCGCCGCGCCGACCTCGCACAGCGCCTCACCGACATCGAGGTCGCGCTCGCCGAACTCGACGTTCTCGAACGCCGTTGCCGAGAGGATCTCGACGCCCTCGCCTGATCGAGGTCGGTGACCGAGGTCACAGGAAGATCACGAAGATCTGTCGAATCGTTCCATTTCTCCCACCGGTTCGGGCGAGGCGGTGCTAGCTTCACGCCAACACGCGGGGGCGTCTTCCACTTCGGATGAAGGGGTTTCGACAGGCCTCGCGGCGCACACCCCGCGCGAGGACGAGAGGAACGACGATGCGCCAGACCACCCTGGCCACGCCCCAGGCACCGAACCGCGGAAGACCGGCGTCATGGACCTGATCATCTACATCGCGAAGCGCATGGCGAACTACGTCGTCATGATCTTCGTCGCCACCTCGATCGCGTACTTCGCGGCCGTGGGGTTCATGAAGCCCCAGACCCGACTGCTGCAGCGCACCCCGCGGCCGACGCCCGAGCAGGTCGACGCACAACTGCGGGCCATCGACCTCGACCCGAACATGAGTGCCCTCGAGCGCTACTGGCAGTGGCTCAGCAACATCGTCCTCCACTGGAACTGGGGCTACGGCGCCGACGGCGCGTTCGTCAACGACCAGTTCTTCGCGCGTGCCCTCATCTCGGCCCGGCTCGTGCTGCTCGCGACGATCCTCTCGATCGTCATCGGCGTCGCGCTCGGTGTCATCGGCGCCGCCCGCCAGTACAAGATCAGCGACCGGATCATCACGTACGGCACGTACTTCATCTCGGTGATCCCCGCCCCGGTCATCTACCTGCTCGTGCAGATGAGCGGCATCAAACTCAACGAGACGGCCGGCTCCCGCCTCGTCTACGTCACCGGCATGCGCTCGCCGCGCGCCCCCGCCGAGACGTGGCCGCGGATCGTGGACGAACTGCAGCACCTCATCCTCCCGACCATCGCGCTGACGATCGTCGCCTACACCGGCTACACGATCCTCCAACGCTCGCTGCTGCTCGACAACGTCAACGCCGACTACGTGCGCACCGCCCGCGCCAAGGGCCTCACCCGCATGCAGGCCATCAGCAGACACGCGTTGCGCACCTCGTTCATCCCGGTCGCGCAGAGCATCGCGTTCCAGATCCCCGGCATCTTCGTGGGCACCTTCATCATCGAGACCGTCTTCGCCTGGCAGGGCCTCGGCCGGTGGACCCTCGACGCGATCGTCGTCACGCAGAGCGTCAACATCGCCGTCGCGGGCGTCGCCTTCGGCGGCCTGATGTTCGCCATCGGCGCCATCCTGGCCGACCTCTCCGTCGCCATCGTCGACCCGAGAGCGCGGGTGAGCTGACATGACCGACCACACCTCCCGTCGTCCCGGCCCCGACGACAACCCCCGCGAGGGGCAGACCCCAGCGGGACCCCCGGCGGAGAACATCACCCCGCCCGGCGACGGCGTTTCGGCCGACGTCGAGGAGACGACACCCGTTCCCTCGCGTCAGCGCGCGCTCGAGGAGAACCCCGACTACCTGCCCTCGACCCCCCTTGCCGACGGTGCCAACTCGGCCGCGCGACTCGGCAGCGGCGCGATCCCACAGGGCGTCCTCATCGAGACCCAGATCCTCGAAGACCCCGACGACCCCGAGGGCGAGAGCGTCAAGGTCACCAACAAGACCATGCTCATCGTGCGCCGGTTGCTGCGGAACAAGGGCGCGGTGCTCGGCCTCATCGTGTTGGTGCTCATCACCCTGTTCGCACTCTTCGGCAACACCGGCAACCGGTTCACCTACCTCGACCAGGACCTGCTCAACCTCGGCGCCCGACCGGGCCAGGGCGGGCACCGCCTCGGCACCAACGGTGGCGGCATCGACCTGTGGGCCATGCTCGTGCGAGGCACCGGAAAATCGCTGCTCATCGCCTTCTTCGTCGGCATCCTCACCCCCGTTCTCGGCGCGATCTACGGCACCGCGATCGCATTCTGGGGAGGACGCCGCGAGAAGGTCGGCATGTGGATCCTCGACATGCTCATCCTCATGCCGTACTTCCTCATCGTCGCGGTGTTCATGGGCTCGACCGGCGGCAGTGCCGTCATCCTCGCGCTGCTGCTCACCGCATTCGGGTGGATGGGTCTCGCCCGTGTCATCCGTGCGACGACCGCCTCGCTGCGGGAACGGGAGTACGTGCGGGCCGCCGGATTCATGGGGGTCTCGGACTGGAACATCATCCGACGCCACATCATCCCCAACATCGGGTCGCTGCTCATCGTCAACATCATCACCGGCACGTATTCGGCGATCATCGCCGAGACCGCGCTCTCGTTCCTCGGCGTCGGAGTCCGGCCACCCGACGTCTCCCTGGGATCGCTCATCGGGCAGTCGGCCAGCCAACTCGCGGCCTACCCGTGGATGTTCTGGGGGCCGACGGTCTGCCTGCTGTGCATCACGTTCTCCCTCGCCCTCATCGGTGACGGAATGCGCGACGCGCTCGACCCGAACAGCAAGTCAGGAGGGCGGGCATGAGCGCCGCACAGAACTCCGGATCGCACGCCGCGAACCCCACGACCGGTCAGCCGGTGCTCTCGGTGCGCGACCTGCACGTGCGCTTCGGCACCGAGGCCGGATCGGTGCACGCCGTGCGCGGCGTCGACTTCGACCTCCAACCCGGCCGGGTGCTCGGCATCGTCGGTGAATCCGGCTCGGGCAAATCGGTCACCTCGCTCGCGATCATGGGCCTGCTCGCCGACAACGCGAAAGTCACCGGCTCGATCACCTACAACGGCACCGAGTTGCTCGGGCTCTCGGACAAGGCGATGTCGGGTTACCGCGGCAAGGACATCGCGATGGTGTTCCAGGACCCGCTGAGCTCGCTCACCCCCGTCCACACCGTCGGCGACCAGATCGTCGAGGCGCTGCGCGCACACGGTTCGATCGGCAAGGACAAGGCCCGGGCCCGCGCCATCGAACTGCTCGACATCGTCGGCATCCCCAGCCCCACGACGCGCGTCGACTCCTACCCGCACGAGTTCTCCGGCGGCATGCGCCAGCGCGTCGTCATCGCCATCGCGATCGCGAACAACCCCCGCGTCATCATCGCCGACGAGCCCACCACGGCCCTCGACGTGACGATCCAGGCGCAGATCCTCGACGTGCTCAAGATCGCCCAGCGCGAGACCGGCGCCGCGGTCATCATGATCACCCACGACCTCGGTGTCGTCGCCGGCATCGCCGACGAGGTCATGGTCATGTACGCCGGCAAACCCGTGGAGAAGGGCCCGGTCGACGACGTCTACGAGCGCCCCCGGATGCCGTACACCGTCGGCCTGCTCGGCTCGATCCCCCGCGTCGACAGCGCAGAGAAGCGCAGCCTCGTGCCGATCGAGGGCAATCCGCCCAACCTGCTCGTCGAACCCACCGGATGCCCGTTCGCCCCCCGCTGCCCGATCGCGGTCGACGCCTGCCTCGACGGGGAACCGCCGCTGCAGGGCGTGGATCCCGGGCATCAGGCGGCGTGCATCCGCAGCCAGGATCTGCGCAGCATCGACGGCGCGGAGGACATCTTCCCGGTGCCGCCCGTCGCCGAGAACGCCCTCACCCGGCGCCCGCGCGAGGTGGTTCTGCGCGTCGAGAACCTTCACCGCCACTTCCCCCTGATGAAGGGGACGCTGTTCAAGCGCCAGGTCGGCGACGTCAAGGGCGTCGACGGGCTCGACTTCGACATCCGCGAAGGCGAGTGCATGGCGATCGTCGGCGAGTCGGGGTGCGGCAAGACCACGACCCTGCTCGAGATCATGGAGATGTCGCCGAAGACCGACGGCAACATCGTCGTGCTCGGCACCTCGATCAAGGACGTCAGACGCAAGGCCGAGATCACCAAGCTGCGCAGCAACGTGCAACTCGTGTTCCAGGACCCGATGGGCGCCCTCGACCCCCGCTTCACCGTGTTCGAGGTCATCGCCGAGCCGCTGCAGACCGCCGGCTACAGCCGGGCCGACTGCGAGAAGCGCGTGCGCGAACTGATGAGGACCGTCGGGCTCATGCCCGACCACCTCAACCGCTTCCCCACCCAGTTCTCCGGTGGCCAGCGCCAACGCATCGGCATCGCTCGCGCCCTCGCGCTCAACCCCAAGGTCATCATCCTCGACGAGCCGGTCTCGGCCCTCGACGTGTCGATTCAGGCCGGCGTCATCAACCTGCTCGACCACCTCAAGGCGCAGCTCGGCATCAGCTACCTCTTCGTGGCCCACGACCTCGCGGTCGTGCGGCACATCTCCGACCGCGTCGGAGTGATGTACCTCGGCAAGTTCGTCGAGATCGGGGACGTGGACGAGGTCTTCGACCACCCAACCCACCCCTACACCCGCGCGCTCCTCTCCGCGATCCCCCTTCCGGACCCGGGCAAGGAACGCACGAGGCAACGCATCCTGCTCTCCGGCGACCTCCCCAGCCCACTGGAACGCCCCGAGGGATGTGACTTCGCGACCCGCTGCCCCGTGTTCAAGGGGCTCGACGAGGATCGTCGAAACCGTTGTCGCACAGAGGAACCGCCACTCATCGGTACCGGTGCGGCGGATCATCTTCAGGCATGCTTCTTTCCGGAGGAGAAGCTCGTCACCACCCGGGTCTCGGCCCGCAGCACGACGTCGGCGGACGACCGGCCGCAGGCGCACACCGAAAGGAACACTCGATGAAGAGTCGTCGGACCCAACTCGCCCTCGCCGTCGCCATGAGCAGCGCCCTCGTGCTCTCCGCCTGCGCGGACGGCGGCAACACCGGTGGCGGTGGAGACAGCAAGGGTGGGGGGAACTCTCCCGGTGCGGAGAACGCGAGCAACCTCGACGCCCGCAACCTGCAGGACCGCAATTCCCTCGAGCAGGGCGGTTCGCTCACCCTCCCTCTCGAGTCGTTCCCCACGAACTTCAACGGGTGGCACACCGACGGCAACCTCGGGGCCTGGCACGACGTCGAGCGGGCCACCGACCCTGCGCTGTTCCAGTACGCGCCCGACGGCACCGCCTCGGCCCGCGCGGAGTTCCTCACCGAGATGCCGAAGACGGACGACAGCAGCGGCAAAGAGGTGATCACCTACAAGCTCAACCCCAAGGCCGTGTGGAACGACGGCACGAAGATCGACTGGAAGACCTTCGAATCGACGTGGAAGGCCAACCGCGCCACGGTCGACAAGGAGGGCTTCAACAACACCGGAACGACCGCCGGCTACGAGGACATCGAGTCGGTCAAGCAGGGTGCCAGCGCCGACGAGGTCGTCGTCACGATGAAGAAGCCCTTCTACCCGGTCACCGAGATGTTCTCCGGTCTCGTCCACCCCAAACTCGGTGAGAAGGACGCCTTCAACTCACTGATGAAGACCGACCCGCACCCCGAGCTGCGCTCCGGCCCCTTCAAGATCGCGAAGCTCGACTCCCAGGCCCAGACGATCACCCTGACGCCGAACGAGAAGTGGTGGGGCAACAAGCCACTGCTCAACCAGGTCGTCTTCCGCCAGATGGAGGACTCGGCGACGATCCCGGCCTTCAAGAACGGTGAGATCGACGTGACCGGGGTGGCCAACAAGGCCCGGTTCGACCAGATCCAGGGAGCGCCCGACCTCGACATCCGCCGCAGCCAGCGCCTGGTGACCACGGTCTACGTGTTCAACTCCAAGGCCGAGGCACTCAAGGACGTCAACGTGCGCAAGGCACTGTGGCAGGGCATCGACCGCGAACAGCTCAAGCAGGTCCGCTTCAACGGCCTCGACTACACCGAGCCCCCGCTCGACTCGGCGGTGTTCTTCCCCTTCCAGCCGGAGTACGAGGCCAACATGCCCGTCACCTTCGACAAGGCCGCCGCCGAGAAGACGCTGCAGGACGCGGGCTACGCCAAGGGCAGCGACGGCGTCTTCGCCAAGGACGGCAAGAAGCTCTCGGTCGCCTACACGACGTTCGGCGACGACCCGATGACGACGGCCCTGGCCCAGACCACGCAGAACCAGCTCAAGGCCATCGGCGTCGACCTCAAGCTCGACATCCGCCCGAGCGCCCAGTTCGGTGCCGCCATGGAGAAGAAGGACTGGGACTTCCTCGCGATGGCCTGGTCGCCGAGCACCAACAGCCCGCTCGGCGGGATGTGCCAGACGATGTGCTCGGGGCAGTCCAACAACATGGCCGCCGTCGGCACCCCCGAGCTCGACGCCCGCATGAAGAAGGTCGGCGAGATCAGCGACCCGACCGCCCAGGCCAAGGAGATGAACGCCATCGAGAAGGAGTGGCTGCAGCTCTACGGCCAGATGCCCATGTGGAGCGGACCGATCATCGCCGCCCACCGCAAGGGCATCGCCAACTACGGTCCCGGCCTCTTCGCCTCCATCACCCCGAAGTGGGAGGACGTGGGCTGGGAGAAGGGCTCCAACCACAACTGATCGGTGACGGGTCGCGGCGGGCTGCGGTGACGCGCCCGCCGCCTGACTGATCCGACCGACGTCAGGGCCGGTCCCGAGAGTTCCTCGGGCCGGCCCTGACGCGTGTCCATGTGGCGACTCTCTCCTCCGATCGATCCGGTGAAAGCTTCCCCTCGGAGCGACACACCCCGCCCCGGGAACGACAGACCTCGGCCGATCCTGCGAAGATCGGGGAGTCACGCTCCGATTCGAGCCGCCGGACACACGAGAGGGGGTGGGCGCCGTGAAGAACCCCGGCCTGGCACCGATGGTGCTGCTCCTCTCCGTGCTGCTGCTCGCCTGGGGAGGGATGTTCGGCCTCACCCAGGTCACCGACGCCACCACCCCCCGCGACCGCCCCACCCCGACAGCCACCGCGTCTCCGACCGCACGGGACCGCGCACCCGCCGACCGTGAACGCCTCGGCACCGCACGCGACCGGGCTTCGGACGGATCCGCGCCCCCCGCATCCGACCGCTTCCTCGGCCGGGAGGATCGCGCCGGATCCGCCGACGAGAACCGTGCCGTCGACCGTGCACCCGCCGCCGAGCCCTCGGAACAACGCGTCGCCGACGAGCCGAACTTCCTCGACCGCCTCGCCGGACGCGACGGCACCGCCGCCTCCGCCGACGCCACCCGCGACCCCGACGGACTCAGCAACCGCGGCGCCGCGGCCCTCATCCTCGTGCTCCTCCTCGTCTTCGGCACCACCGCCTCTCGACGCAAGCGCTGAGCCGCGCGCCCCCGCACCACCGCACCAGGCGGCGAGCGGCACGAGTGTGGTTTCGGTCACCCGGCCGGTGGGCCTGCTAGCGATCCATCCACATCGGGAGCGCGCTAGAGTCCGGTCCATGGCGCCCATCAGCAAGGTACTGATCGCAAACCGCGGCGAGATCGCCGTCCGCATCGCACGCGCGTGCAAGGACTCCGGCATCGGCTCCGTCGCCGTCTACGCCGACCCCGACCGCGATGCGCTCCACGTCAAGGTCGCCGACGAGGCCTACGCCCTCGGCGGCTCGACCCCCGGCGACAGCTACCTCGTTCAAGAGAAGATCCTCGACGCCGCCCGCGAATCCGGCGCCGACGCCGTCCACCCCGGCTACGGATTCCTCGCCGAGAACGCCTCCTTCGCCCAGGCCGTCATCGACGCCGGACTCACGTGGATCGGACCCTCCCCCGAGGCCATCGACTCCCTCGGCGACAAGGTCAAGGCCCGCCACATCGCCACCCGCGCCGACGCCCCCCTGGTGCCCGGCACCAAGGACCCGGTCGCCGACGCCGACGAGGTCGTCGCCTTCGCCGAGGAACACGGCCTGCCCGTCGCCATCAAGGCCGCCTACGGCGGCGGCGGCCGCGGCCTCAAGGTCGCCCGCACCATCGAGGAGATCCCCGAACTGTTCGACTCCGCCGTCCGCGAGGCCGTCAGCGCCTTCGGCCGCGGCGAATGCTTCGTCGAGCGCTACCTCGACCAGCCGCGCCACGTCGAGACCCAGTGCCTCGCCGACGCCCACGGCAACGTCGTCGTCGTCTCCACCCGCGACTGCTCCCTGCAGCGCCGCCACCAGAAGCTCGTCGAAGAGGCCCCCGCGCCGTTCCTCACCGACGAACAGAACGCCGAACTCATCCGCGCCTCCGTCGCCATCCTCAAGGAGGCGAACTACCAGGGCGCCGGCACCTGTGAGTACCTCGTGGCCAACGACGGCACGATCAGCTTCCTCGAGGTCAACACGCGCCTGCAGGTCGAACACCCCGTCACTGAAGAGGTCTCCGGCATCGACCTCGTCCGCGAACAGTTCCGCATCGCCAACGGTGAAGAACTCGGCTACACCCAGGACGACCTGCTCGCCGGCGCCCGCGGCCACTCCTTCGAGTTCCGCATCAACGGCGAAGACCCCGGCCGCGGCTTCCTCCCCGCCCCCGGCACCGTGCTCACCTTCTCCCCGCCCAGCGGCCCCGGCGTCCGCCTCGACTCCGGCATCGAACAGGGCGATGTCATCTCCGGCCAGTTCGACTCGATGCTCGCCAAGCTCATCGTCACCGGCTCCACCCGACAGCAGGCCCTGGAACGCTCCCGCCGCGCCCTCGCCGAGTTCGAGGTCGAAGGCATGCCCACCGCCCTCACCTTCCACCGCGTCGTCGTCGACGACCCCGCCTTCGCCCCCGAGGGCGACGAACCGTTCTCCGTCCACACCCGCTGGATCGAGACCGAGTTCGACAACACCATCGAGCCCTACTCCGGCCCCGCCTCCGACGCCGTCACCGACGAGACCGAACGCCAGAAGGTCGTCGTCGAGGTCGGCGGCAAGCGCCTCGAGGTCAGCCTCCCCGGCGACCTCGCCATCGGCGGCGGCGCGACCGGCGGCGGCGGAAACTCCGCCCGCCGCAAGGCACCCCGCCGCTCCGGCGCCGGCGGCCGCGGCGGAGCAGCAGCAGGCGGCGACTCCCTCACCGCCCCCATGCAGGGCACGATCGTCAAGATCGCCGTCGACGAAGGCGCCACGGTCAACGAAGGCGACCTCGTCATCGTCCTCGAGGCCATGAAGATGGAGCAGCCCATCAACGCCCACAAATCCGGCGTCCTCACCGGCCTCAAGGCCAACGTCGGCGAGACCGTCACCAGCGGCGCCGTCCTCGCCGAGATCAAGGACGCCGAGTAACCTCTCCGCTGCACGCATGGCGCCGAGCCTCCGGTACTTCGCCGGGGGCTCGGCGCTTTTGGTGGGCGCGATGAACGGGGTCGCGGTGAGGTTCGCGCGGGCTGCCTGGGTGCGGTTCGCGCCGGTGTCCGGGTGCGGTTCGCGCGGGGCGCCTGGGCGGTTTCGCGGGGGTGCCTGGGTGCGGTTTCGCGGGGGTGTCTGGGTGCGGTTTCGCGGGGCTGGGGCAGGATGCGCGGCGTCTACCATCCGCGCTCCTCGCCTAGCGGCTCGGATCGCTCCCGCCAGACCCAGCCAGTCGCCGCGCATCCTGCCCCAGCCCCGCTGCGGTCATGTTCCGGTTCGCGGGGGCTCCGTTGCTGTTGCGACGCCTGGTCTGTGTGCGCCGTCCTGCGTCCTCTCGCCGAGACAGTAGGTTCGGGCCAGCCGGGAGGTGCACGTGCGGTTGACGTGGCGGCCCGAAGCTACTGTCTCGGCGGTTTGGGCACGGTTCTGGGTGCCGTGGGCCCTGCGGCCTCGGGGACTCGGCGGGTGCGCCGGCCTCAGAGAGGTTCGGGACGGTCGATGGGGGTCGGGGCCCTCCGGGCGGTGCGTGCCACGCCCTGCCTCCTTGCGGTAGGCGTCCACGGCCTCCGACGGCTTGCTCACCACGCCACCGATGACGCTGTTGCCTTTCGCCACCGCCTCGGTGAACCGGCCGTCGGTGCGCTCGTCGATGACCTCGCCCATGGCGCGCGCCGTCCTCCGCGCCTCGCCGGCGGCCTGACGAGCGCCCGCCGGAGCGTCGGCGGCGACCTCTCGGCCCTTGGCTCTCGCACGACGCCACATTCCGGACAGATCGACCATGGCCCTTCTCCTTCGCACGGGTGGAAACGCCTGTCTGAGCACGATTGTGCGTCGTGACCGGGTGGAACCGCCTGTGTGAGCGCGGATGTGCCGGTGAAACCGCCTGTTCGAGCGCGCCGACGGAACCGCCTGTTCGAGCGCGCCGGTGGAACCGCCTGTTCGAGCGGGTACGTGAGCGGATCAGTCCTCGACGGTGACGTGGAGGCGGCGGGCCGCCTCGGTGATCGAGCCGGAAAGCGAGGGGTAGACCGTGATCGTGGCCGCCACCTGATCGACCGTGAGGCGCTGCTGGACGGCGAGGGCGATGGGGAAGATCAGCTCCGAGGCACGAGGCGCGACGACGACGCCGCCCTTGAGCACGTTGCTGCCCTCGCGGGCGAAGAGCTTGACGAAGCCCTCGCTGAGGTTGTCCATCTTGGCGCGCGGGTTGGTGGCCAGCGGCATGAGGATCTGCCGGATACCGGGCTCACCCTCGACGGGCGACCCCTTCTCCTTGGCGGCCGGGGAGGCCAGGCCGGTGCCGACCGTGGCGATCTCGGGCTCGGTGAAGATGTTGGCGCTGATCCCCCGGATCTGCAGGGGCGCGACCGCGTCACCGAGCGCGTGCGCGACCGCGATGCGACCCTGCATCGCGGCGACGGAGGCCAGGGGCAGCACGCCGGTGCAGTCGCCGGCCGCGTAGACACCGCGGGCCGTGGTGCGCGAGACGCGATCGACGACGATGTGGCCGCTCTCCGACAACTCCACGCCCGCCTCGGCGAGCCCGAGGCCCTCGGTCTGCGGCACGGAGCCGACGGCGATGAGGGCGTGGGAGCCGGTGACGGTGCGACCGTCCTGCAGCGTGCAGACGATGCCGTCCTCCGTGCGCTCGACGCTCGCCGCGCGAGAACGGTTGAGCACCTCCATGCCCTGCGCACGAAAGACGTTCTCGATGAGTTCGGCCGCGTCGGCGTCCTCACCCGGCAGCACGCGGTCACGCGAGGAGACGAGCACGACCTCGCTGCCCAGACCGAGGTAGGCCTGTGCGAGTTCGGCGCCGGTGACACCGGAGCCGACGACGACGAGACGCTCTGGGACCTCCTGAAGATCCCAGATCTGCTTCCACGTGAGGATGCGCTCACCGTCGGGCCGCATCGTGTCGAGGACGCGGGGCGTGGAGCCCGTGGCGACGAGGATCATGTCGGCCGTGAGCGTGCGGGTCTCACCCGAGGCGAGCGTCACCTCGACGGTGGAGGCGTCGGTGAGTCGGCCAGTGCCGTCGAGCACGGTGACGCCGACGGTCTCGAGGCGCTCGCGGATGTCGTGGCTCTGCGCGTGGGCGAGGCCGAGGATGCGCTCGTTGACCTCGACGAGCTCGGGTTCGAGGGTGGTGTCGACGTCGGCACCTTCGGCGAGATGGACGCCGCGCTTGCTCGCCTCCTCGACCTGGCCGACGTACGCGGCCGTCGAGATCAACGCCTTGCTGGGCACGCAATCGGTCAGCACCGCCGCGCCACCCACGCCGTCTCGATCGACGACGGTCACCGAACCGCCGATCGCCGCCGCCACGAGGGCCGCTTCGTACCCGCCGGGCCCGCCGCCCAGCACCACCACGGAGGTCTGTCGCTCAGTCACGCCTCCCATCCTCTCAGAGAGCGGTGGGCGTCACAGGAGGACGGTGGTTAGGTCATCATGGCTGGTAGGTGACATCACGGGGAGGTTCGATGACTCAGTGGGACGACCCCACGCGGGGCGACGACTGGAACGACGGCTGGGGCGACGCGCGCAGCGGACGCACACCACAGAACGGGGAGCGGCTCACCCCTCCGGGGGCGTCGACGCCGCACGAGCAGGCGACGCCACCCGACTCCGGGACCGACTGGTCGACCAACTCGCCGACCGACGCCCCGGCCAACGACACCACCTCGCAGCCGCCCGCGACCCCCTGGGCGTCGACGGGCCCGGAGCCGGGGCGCGAGTACGAGCGCGGCCCCGCAGACGCCCGCGAGGGGTTCCGGCGGGTCGGACCGAATGGCGTGCCCGAGCTGTGGCCCGGGCCGATCCCGCTGCGCCCCCTGACGTTCTGGGAGGTCCTCGAGACCTCGTTCGGGGTGCTGCGGTTCAACCCCAAGACGCTGTTCGGCCTGTCGTTCGTCGCGATGGCCGTCGCGACACTGGTGTCGGCGCTCATCGCGGTCCCGGTTCTCCTGACGGATTCCTTGGCCGCCATCAGTGAGGGCGAGGACCCGGGCTCGTGGGTCATCAACCTCGCCAACGCCGTGACCGGCCTCGCGACGTTCGTGCTCAGCGGGCTCCTCATCGTGCCCATCGCCGATGCGGCCCTGGGCCGACGGTTGACGATGCGACAGAGCTGGGACGGCATGAAACGGCGCATCCCGGCCCTCATCGGGTACGCCGTGTTGCAGTTCCTCATCAACGCGCTGCTGATGGCGCCGTTGATCGCCGGCGTCGTCTGGGCGGTCGTGACCGAGCAGTGGACGGTCGTGCTCGTCGTTCTCGGCGTGGGCGGCCTCCTCACGTTCGCGGCGGTCGTCTACGTCAACGTGTCGCTGTCGCTGGCCCCCGTCGTCATCGTGCTCGAGCACTCCGGACCGATCGCGGCGATGCGACGTTCGTTCCACCTGCTCCGGGGCGGTTGGTGGAAGGCGCTGGGCCTCATCGTGGCCGTGTGGCTGCTCACGACGATCGCCTCCTCGATCCTCATGTTCCCCGCGCTCGCCGTCTTCGCCCTGGTGATACTCGGCAGCGTCGGCGGGCTCGATGCCGAGGCCGGCGCGGCCACCGTGGGGCCCGCGATGCTGCTCTGGTTCGTCGTCATCGCCGCGTTGTCGGTGGTCGTCGCCACGCTCATCCGCCCGTACCAGTCGGCGGTCACCGCGATGATCTACCTCGATCGCCGGTTCCGCACCGAGGCGCTCGCCGTCGATCTGCTCGCCGAGGCCGAGCGGCGTTGATTCGGCGGTGATCCCACCCCTCGTGCTCCACCTCGCCGCAGCCGCGCCGCCGGGTGTCGACGAGGCGCGCCGCGCGCTCAGGGACGAGTTGCTCGACCCGACCTACTGGCGCTCGTGGCGGGGCCTGGCACAACTGTGGCTCGTCGAACTCCTCGAAGCGCCCGGAGCCGGTGACGGACTCGGCGCGGTTCTCCTGCCCGTCCTCGTCGCGCTCGCCGTCGCGGCCGTGGCCGTCCTCGTGCTCGTGCTCGTCCGTCGGCGGCGGCAGACGACCTCGTCTTCGGAGGGTCACGTCGTGTTCGGAGCGGGCGAGGCGCTCACGGCGACCGAGTACCGGGCCAGGGCGCAGGCCCACCAGCGCGAGGGACGATTCGACGAGGCCGTCGTCGACGCGTTTCGCGCCGTCACGGCGCAGGCCGTGGATCGACGGATCGTGGACGGCTCCCCCGCCCTCACCGCGCACGAGGTCGGCCTCGCCCTCGGCGCCGCGCACCCCGACCTCTCCGCTCGCATCCGCGCGGCGGACCGCACGTTCGCCCGAGTGCTCTACGGCGGCGAGCGGGCGGGTGCCGCGCAGGCCGCCGAGATGCTCGACCTCGACCGGACCCTCGATGCCTTGCCGCCCAAGACCGGCGCGGCGAGCGACGCGGCAGCGCTCTCCGGGATCGAGGTGCCGCGGTGACCGACGTTCGCCACGACCACCGCGCGGCACCGCCCGGTGTGCGGGCCGGCGCGTCGGGGCCACGGCGCCGGGGGCGTCTCTCCTGGCGCGTCGCCCTCGGGCTGACAGCCGTCATCGTGCTCGCCGTGGCCTCGGTCCTCGCGGCGGGCAGTGGACGGCGGATGCCGCTCGATCCCGACGACCCCGGACCCGACGGATCGCGGGCGATCGCGCACGTCCTCGCCGACCGCGGTGTCGACGTACGCACCGCTCGCTCGACCGCCGAACTGCGGGCGGCCGTCAGCGAGCACTCAGAGGAGACGACCGTCGTCGTGCCGGGTGCGGATCTGCTGCCCGCGTCGTCGCTGGAGACGCTCTCCTCACTGGAGTCGGCGGCACGGCTCGTGCTCGTCACACCGTCGGCGGAGGTGCTCGGCAAGCTGCGGATCGACGCGCGGCCGGCGGGACGGTCGCGCAGCACCCTCGTCGCGAGCTGCGACACCGCCGTGCTCGATCCGGCCGACGAACTCGCAGCGGGTGCTGCCCTCTACCGAACGAGTCGAGGGCAGGCCGCGACCTGCTTTCCCGACGCCGACGAGGACGGCGATGCCGCGGCCGCCGCAGGTGCCTATCTCGACGTGCCGGCCGCGGGGTCGCGGCCGGCGACGACGGTACTCGGGCAGCCGGAGGTGTTCGCGAACGTCGGCATCACCCGCAAGGCCCACGCCGCGATCGCGATGCGGCTGCTCGCCGGTGGTGAGCGGGTCGTCTGGTTCGTGCCGCCGCCGGCCGAGGACGATCCGCCGCTGGGCACACCCGGGTCGGTCGACCCGCCCGCGTGGGCCCTGCCCGTGCTGGTCCTCGTGACGCTCACCCTGCTCGCGCTCGCGCTCTGGCGGGGGCGCCGCCTGGGCCCCCTCGTCACCGAGCCCCTGCCCGTCGCGGTTCCCGCCGCTGATACGACCCCCGCCCGGGCCCNGACGTGCCGGCCGCGGGGTCGCGGCCGGCGACGACGGTACTCGGGCAGCCGGAGGTGTTCGCGAACGTCGGCATCACCCGCAAGGCCCACGCCGCGATCGCGATGCGGCTGCTCGCCGGTGGTGAGCGGGTCGTCTGGTTCGTGCCGCCGCCGGCCGAGGACGATCCGCCGCTGGGCACACCCGGGTCGGTCGACCCGCCCGCGTGGGCCCTGCCCGTGCTGGTCCTCGTGACGCTCACCCTGCTCGCGCTCGCGCTCTGGCGGGGGCGCCGCCTGGGCCCCCTCGTCACCGAGCCCCTGCCCGTCGCGGTTCCCGCCGATGAGACGACCCGCGCCCGGGCCCGGCTCTATCGGCGGGCCGGCGACCCCGACGCGATCGCTCGCATCCTGCGAGACGCCGCCGCCGACGATCTGCGGCAGGCACTCCGGTTGCGTCCCGACTCCGAGCTCACCGAGATCGCCCGGGCGATCGCCGCAGCACTGCCCGATACGACCGCCGACGACGTCCATGCTCTGCTCACCCGCCCCGTCCCCGAGCGCGAGCTCCTCGCCCACGCCCGCGAGCTGCGCCGACTCCGCAGGAAGGTCCGCACGTCATGACCGACGACCACTCCCCGGCACCGGATGCGTCACCCGGTGCGACGCCAGACCCTTCACCGGCGCCGGGCGCCCGCGAGGACGACGCCGCGCCCGAGGCCCGGGCGGCTCTGCAGCGGGTGCGCACGGAGGTCGGCAAGGCCGTCGTGGGCCAGGACGCGGCCGTCTCCGGGCTGATCATCGCGCTGCTGACCGGCGGCCACGTGCTGCTCGAGGGCGTTCCCGGAGTCGCCAAGACCCTGCTCGTGCGCAGCCTCGCCGCGGCGTTGTCGGTCGAGACCACCCGCGTGCAGTTCACCCCCGACCTCATGCCCGGTGACCTCACCGGCTCCCTCGTCTACGACCAGCACCGCGGCGACTTCGTCTTTCGCCCCGGGCCGGTGTTCACCGGCCTCCTGCTCGCCGACGAGATCAACCGCACCCCACCCAAGACCCAGGCGGCGCTGCTCGAGGCGATGGCCGAGCGTCAGGCGTCGGTCGACGGGACTCCACACCGGCTGCCCTCCCCGTTCCTCGTCGCGGCCACGCAGAACCCCGTCGAGTACGAAGGCACCTATCCGCTGCCGGAGGCGCAGCTCGACCGGTTCCTGCTCAAGCTGCACGTCGACCTGCCGAGCCGCGACGACGAGGTCGAGGTGCTGCGCCGCCACGCCCGCGGCTTCGACCCCGCAGACCTCCAGGCCGCCGGCATCCGCCCCGTCGCCGGCCCGGCCGAGCTGCTCGCGGGAGCCGAGGCCGTGCGCGAGGTCTCGGTGTCGCGTGAGGTCGGCGAGTACATCGTCGACATCGTGCGCGCGACGCGATCGCTGCCGTCGGTGGCGCTCGGCGTGAGCCCCCGTGGCACCACGGCCCTGCTCGCGACGAGCCGGGCGTGGGCGTGGCTCGACGGCCGCATGTTCGTCACCCCCGACGACGTCAAGGCCCTCGCCCACGCCACCCTCGCGCACCGGCTCATGCTCCGTACGGAGGCAGAGCTCGACGGGGTCACGGCCGCCGACGCCCTCGCGAGCGCTCTCGCGTCGGTCGCCGTACCCCGCTGAGGGCTGCGATGGCGATCACCTGGCGCACGGTCGCGCTGCTCGCGCTCGGTCTCGTGCCGGTGCTCCTCGTGCCGAGCGTCGTCACGGCATGGGCGTGGGTCGCGCTCGTCGTCACCGCCGTGGTCACCGACGTGCTGCTCGCACCACGCCACGCCCGCATCGCGACGACCCGCGGGCCGGTCGCTCCGACGCGGCTCGGCGAGGAGACCGCGACGACGCTCACCGTGCGCAACGACGCCCGCCGCCGGGCCCGCGGCCTCCTGCGGGACGCGTGGCAGCCCTCCGCCGGAGCCACCGGAGAACGCCACCGCCTCGACCTGCCCTCCGAAGCGGCCGCCGAGCTGACGACCATGCTTCGTCCGACGAGGCGCGGGGACCTACGGGCCGACCGGGTGACGATCCGCACGCTCGGCCCCCTCGGGCTCGCCGGCCGCCAGGGATCGCTCACCGTCCCCGGCACCGTGCGGGTGCTGCCCGACTTTCCCTCCCGTCGACACCTGCCCGGTCTGCTCGCCGAGCTGCGACTGCTCGACGGACGCTCGGCGATGCGCACCCGCGGCCAGGGCACCGAGTTCGACTCGCTGCGCGACTACGTGCCCGGCGACGACGTGCGCAGCATCGACTGGCGCGCGACGGCCCGACGAGGCGACCCCGTCGTACGCACGTGGCGCCCCGAGCGCGACCGGCAGATCGTCGTCGTCCTCGACACCTCGCGGACGTCGGCCGGCCGCATCGGCGACGTCCCTCGTCTCGACGCCGCGATGGACGCCGCGCTGCTGCTCACCGCCCTCGCCACTCGTGCCGGTGATCGCGTCGACCTCGTCGCCGGCGACCGCGACGTGCGCGTGGTCTCCCCCGGCGGTCGTGGCGCCGGCCGGGAGGACCGACTGCACCAGGTCGTCGACCTCCTCGCCCCGCTCGACCCCTCGCTGCTCGAGGCCGACTGGCCGCGGCTCGCAGCGACCGTCCTCGGCCTGACCCGCGGCCGCGCCCTCGTCGTGCTCCTCACCACCCTCGACCCCGTCGTCGTCGAGGAGACCCTCCTGCCGGCACTGGACGCGCTCGGAGCCCGGCACCGGGTCGTCGTCGCCTCGGTCCAGGACCCGGGCCTGACGCGCATGGCCGAATTCGACACCGACGTCCCGGCCGGCGACGATTCCGCGCGGTTCGTCTACGAGGCCGCGGCCGCCGAGCAGACCCTCGCGCGGCGCCGGCGCACCGCCGAGGTACTCGCCGGGCTCGGCGTCACCGTGCTCGACCGGCCACCGTCGCAACTGCCCCTCGACCTGTGCCGCACCTACCTCGCACTCAAGGGGCGGGGACGTCTGTGAGACGCTCGCCGACCGCGTGTCAGGCCCGAGTGGGCAGTTCGGCCACGACCGCGTCCCCCTCGACGTCGCCGGTCGCCCCGGCTCGCGCGGCCCGGCGTCCGAGCACGAACACGTAGGCGAAGAACAGCGCCTCGACGACCACACCGATCCCGATGCGTACGCCCGTCGGCCACCCCGACGGCGTGACCCCCGCCTCGATCGACGCCGCGACGAGGAAGAGGGCCACGAGGCCGAGGGCGACGCCGACCGCGATCCGCCCCTCCTCGGCGAGCGCGGCCATGCGCGTGCGCGGGCCCGGCTCGATCCACGACCAGAACAGCCGCAACCCCACGCCGGCGGCGACGAACACGCCCGTGAGCTCGAGCAGCCCGTGCGGGGTGATGTAGGCGAAGAACTGGTCGACCCGCCCGTAGACCGCATGCAGCGCGCCCGCCGCCGCGAGCCCGGCGAGGTTGACGTGGAGCAGCACGAACACCGGCAACCCGAGGACGCCGAGGACGATGAGCCGCGCGCTGATCCACGCGTTGTTGGTGAACACCTGGAGAAAGAAACTCACCGGGTGGTAGTGGCTGTAGTAGTCGACGAAGTCGTGGTCGACGTAGCGCCGGGCCGCCTCGGAGTCGCCCGCCGCGAACAGGGCCTCGGGGTGCGCCGAGAACCACCACCACGCGCCGGCGGTGTAGAGCACAGAGACCACGAGGACCGAGAGCCACCACCACCGCATCCGGTACAGCGCGGCGGGAAACCCGGCCAGGAGGAAGTCGACGACCGCCATGGGTACGGGCCTTCGGTGGCCGCGCGTGTGAGCTCGGCCGCGAGCCCGCGCGACGAGCCACGACAGGTAGGGCACGAGGTAGGGGTCGGGAATCGACGAGCGCACCAGCGACAGGTGCGTCGTCGTGCGCTGGTAGAGGTCGAGGAACTCGTCGGTCTCGGCCGGCGACAGGCGCTGACGTGCGCAGAGCTCCTCCAGTCGCGCCCACGTGTCGCGATGGGCGGCGGTGAAGGCGTCGACGTCCATGCCGACCACTGTAGGGCGGAGGGGAGTGCGCCTCCCCCTACGCTGAGGCCATGCGAACAGCTCAGCGCAGCGACGACGTCACCGGCGAGGCGGTCGTCGTCGCGTTGCCGGTCGCGGGGCCACCGATCCGCATGCTGTCGGGTCTCATCGACGTCGTCGTCATCGTGCTCGTCTCGATCGTGCTGCAGTTCGCGGTCTTTCGGCTGCTGGGGATGTTGGGGAAAACGGGCGCCGGGGCGGACGAGGCGGTCATCGCCGCGATCATCATCGTGTTGCAGGTCGCGGTGTTCGTCGGGCTGCCCGTCGCGTGCGAGCGCCGCTGGGGACGCACCGTCGGCAAGGTCGTGACCGGGCTGCGCACCGTTCGCGACGACGGCGCCCCGGCCGACCTGCGGCGCCTCGTCACCCGCCATCTGGTGGGGGTCGTCGAGGTGTGGGGGTCGATGGGCTCGATCGCCCTCATCGCCCTGCTCGCGAGCTCCCCCACCCGGCGCCTCGGCGACATGGCCGCCGGGACCTACGTCGCTCGGGACCGGTTGCGCCTCGAGTTGCCGCCCGCGCCGCCGATGCCTCCGCCGCTCGAGCCCTGGGCCCGCAGTGCCGACCTCGGCCGGTTGCCCGACGACCTCGCGGCGCTCGTGCGCTCCTCCCTCGCCCAGCGCGCCCAGTTCACCGACGAGGCGAGCCGGCGCCTCGACGCCTCGCTCGCCGACCGGGTGCTCGCGCACGTCTCCCCGCCCCCGCCGGCGGGCACACCACCGCACGAGATCCTCCAGGCCGTGCTCGCCGAACGCCGCCGCCGCGAGGGCGTGCGACTCACCCGGCAGCGGCGACGGCGTGAGCGGCTGTTTCCGGCGCCCGGGGCTGCCGCGAGTGCGTCAGCGCGCCACGGATGACCGGGCGGCGGCGGCCGTGAACGGCATCGCCGCGTACATGCGAGCCCCGATGCCCACCGCGCGCTCGTCGATGACGAGATCGCCGCGGTGCAGGTCGTAGGTCGGGCCACCCGGCGTGCGGGTGCCCAGACGGCCGAGCGCCCCCTCCCGGTTCATGAGCAGCCAGGCGAAGTCCTCCCCACCGAGAGACTGCTCGGTGGGCCGGGCCGCCTGCGCCCCGAGCAGATGCACCGCCGCCGACTCGAGCGCCTCGATGCCCCACCCCGTGTTGACGACCGGCGGGACTCCGGGCACGTGCCGCAACTCGGCCTGCACGCCGTAGGGGGCGACGACCGCCTCGACGAGCTCGGTGAGCAGCGGCCCGATGCCGTGCCACGCGCTCGCGTCGAGCATGCGCAGCGTGCCGGTGACCTCCCCGGACTCCGGGATGACGTTGGGCACCCCACCCGCGTGCACTCCGCCCCAGACGAGCAGGGCGCCCGCGCGCGGATCCATGCGGCGGGAGAGGGCACCGGGCAGATCGGTGACGACCTTGCCCAGGGCGAAGATGAGGTCCTCGGTGAGGAACGGTCGCGACGTGTGACCTCCGTGGCCCGTGAGGCGCACGGTCACCTGATCCCCCGCCGCCGTGATGGGGCCGGTGCGCAGACCGATCTCACCGACGTCACGACGCGGGTCGCAGTGCAGGGCGAAGATGACGTCGAGGTCGTCGACGAGACCGTGGTCGAGGACGACCCGCGCACCGCCGGGCATCGACTCCTCGGCCGGCTGGAAGACGAGCCGTACCGCGATGCCCTGCCGCCGCAGTTCGTCCTCGTGCTCGGCGAGCGCGAGTGCGGCGCCGACGAGCGCGGTGGTGTGCACGTCGTGGCCGCACGCGTGCGCGACGCCGCGACGGCGGGAGGCGAACTCCAGGCCCGTGCGTTCGGTGAGAGGCAGCGCGTCGAGGTCGGCCCGCAGACCGACGCGCAACTCGGGATCGCCGGCGCCGAGATCGACGACCGCCCCCGTCTGGTCGAGCCGCTCGGCGGAGATGCCGGCCGCGGCGAGGCGGTCGAGCACGACCCGGGTGGTGCGCACCTCCTGCCACGAGGGCTCGGGATTGCGATGCAGATCCCGGCGGAAGTCGAGAAGCTCCTCGTCGAGGCCGCCGAGCATCCGACTCATTGAGGAGATCACGCGTTCCAGGTCCACAACTACGCGAGTGTACGGCCACGGCGGTGACACCCGGTATCGAGTGTCACCGCCGTGATGGGTGGTGCAGGTCGTGCCGTGCGCGGCGCGGGATCAGAACGCGTCGACCGGGGTGTAGACGCCCCAGACGTCACGCAGCGCGTTGCTCACCTCGCCGCCCGTGGCGCTGGCCGCAAGCGCGTCCTTCATCGGGTACAGCAGGTTCTCGCGACCCTCCGCGGCCTTGCGCAGGTCGCCCAGCGCCTGCTCGACCTTGGCGTTGTCGCGCGCCGCACGCAGCTTCTCGAGCCGCTCGTGCTGCTCGGCCTCGATGGCCGGGTCGACGCGCAGCGGGACGTACTTCTCGTCCTCGTCGATCTGGTACTTGTTGAGGCCGACGACGATGCGCTCGCCGGTGTCGATCTTGAGCTGCTGGTCGTAGGCCGAACGCTCGATCTCCTGCTTCTGGAAGCCCTGCTCGATGGCGGCCGCCGCGCCGCCCCGGTCGTCGACCGCCTGGATGAGCTCCCAGATCTTGTCCTCGAGGTCGTTGGTGAGCGACTCGACGACGTAGCTGCCGGCGAACGGGTCGACGGTCTTGCACACGTCGGTCTCGTACGCGATGACCTGCTGGGTGCGCAGCGCGAGCCGCGCGGCCTTCTGCGTGGGCAGGGCGATGGCCTCGTCGAAGGAGTTGGTGTGCAGCGACTGGGTGCCGCCGAGCACGGCCGCGAGCCCCTGCAGCGAGACGCGGATGAGGTTGACCTCGGGCTGCTGCGCGGTGAGCTGCACACCGGCGGTCTGGGTGTGGAACCGCAGCATCTGCGACTTGGGGTTCTGCGCGCCGAACTCCTCCTTCATGATGCGCGCCCAGATGCGCCGGGCCGCACGGAACTTCGCGACCTCCTCGAGCAGCGTGGTGCGGGCGACGAAGAAGAACGACAGCCGCGGGGCGAACGTGTCGACGTCGAGGCCCGCGGCCTGCGCCGCCTTGACGTACTCCTTGGCGTTGGCGAGCGTGAATGCGACCTCCTGCGCGGGCGTCGCGCCGGCCTCGGCCATGTGGTAGCCGGAGATCGAGATCGTGTTCCAGCGCGGCATCTCCTTGGAGCAGTACGCGAAGATGTCGCTGATGAGCCGCAGGGACTCCTTGGGCGGGTAGATGTACGTGCCGCGGGCGATGTACTCCTTGAGCACGTCGTTCTGGATGGTGCCGGCGAGCCGCGTGGAGTCGACGCCCTGCTCGGCCGCGACGAGCTGGTACATGAGCAGCAGCGTGGAGGCGGGGGCGTTGATCGTCATCGACGTCGAGATGTCGCCGAGCGGCAGGCCGTCGAAGAGCACCCGCATGTCGTCGATCGAGTCGATCGCCACACCGACCTTGCCGACCTCACCCGAGGCCAGCGGGGCGTCGGAGTCGTACCCCATCTGCGTGGGGAGGTCGAAGGCGACCGAGAGCCCGCCGGTGCCCGCGGCGACGAGCTGCTTGTACCGCTCGTTGGACTCCTTGGCCGTGCCGAAGCCGGCGTACTGACGCATGGTCCACGGACGACCCGTGTACATCGTCGGGTAGACGCCTCGTGTGAACGGATACTTGCCGGGCTCACCGAGGCGAGCCTGGGGGTCGAAGCCGTCGAGGTCGGCGGCCGAATAGACCGACCGCATCTCCAGATCGGACTCAGTACGTGCCGTTGATTCACCCATGACGTTCAGGGTAGAGGCGCGGGGGCGTTCGCGGGGAGGTGCGAGGCACGCGAGGACCTAGGTCCCCGGGGGTCACGTGAGGTCGGTACGGCCCTCGGCCTTGAGGTGGTCGACGATCTGTTTGACGTGCTGCGCACGCCCTCGTGTGGTGACCAGCAGGGCGTCGGGAGTGTCGACGACGACGACGTCGTCCATGCCGATCACCGAGATGACGCGCTCGCTGCGCGAGGCGACGACCCCGCTGGAATCGACGGTGACGACGTCGGCGGGCCCGACGGTGTGGAGCGCGTCGTCCTTGACCTCCCCGCCCGCGGCGGCCGCGGTCGCGAGCAGGCCCGCGAGGGAGTGGAAGTCGCCGATGTCGTCCCACGGCACGTCGCACCGCACGACCGCGACGCGCCCGGCGGCGGCGGCCGGCTCGGCCACCGCGTGGTCGATCGCGATGCGCTCGAGGGCGTCCCACTCGGTCTCGAGCAGCGCGGGGTCGGCCGCGATGCGGCGCAACGCGGCGGCGAGCTCGGGGTGCCACGTGGCGAGCAGGTCGAGCAGAACTCCGGCCTTGACGACGAACATGCCGGCGTTCCACCGGAACTCGCCGGTGTCGAGGTAACGCTGAGCGGTGGCCGCGTCGGGCTTCTCCACGAACTCGACGACGGCGCGAGCGTGCGGGGCGCCCTCGACCGCGAGCGCGTCACCCTCCCGGATGTAGCCGAATCCCGTTGCCGCATAGGTGGGCTCGATGCCCAACGTGACGAGGTAGTCGTGCCGGGCCACGGCGACGGCCTCGGTGACGAGGGCCCGGAAGCGCTCCTCGTCGCCGATGACGTGGTCGGCGGCGAACGAGCCGATCACGGCCTGCGGGTCCAGGCGCTCGACGACCGCCGCCGCCCAGCCGATCGCCGCCATCGAGTCACGGGGCGACGGTTCGGTGAGCAGCCGGTCCGCGGACACCTGGGGCACCTGCTCGGAGACGGCCTCGGCGTGGCGGCGGCCGGTGACGACGATGAGTCGATCCTCGACGAGCGGCTCGAGCCGGTCCACGGTCGACTGGATGAGGGTGCGGCCCGATCCGAGCAGGTCGTGCAGGAACTTGGGCGAGCCCGCCCGCGAGAGCGGCCACAGGCGCGTCCCGGCTCCCCCCGCCGGGATGACGCACCAGAAGTCCTCCGGAGTGTTCGTCATGTGGTCACGGTAATCGACCGAACGAGACGCCACGCCCCCCCGATGTGGACGACCGCCCCGGACACTCGCCCTGGAGCCCGTCCTCGCACCGACATGTCGGCGACCTTCACCTCGAGACCGGCGATGTCGCGTATCGTCTCCTGAATCGCGGTTCTGAATCGCGGCTCCACCGTCGCCGTGCGTGACGGCCCCCGCAGGAGAACGGGATCCGACGGGAGTGAACATCAGGCGGACGGCATCGGAGCACCCGGTGGCGCGATCCACGTACCGGTCGCCTCGCGGTCACCCGCCACACCCGCTCGCGTCGTCGCCCGGTCACCGCTTGTCGAGACGCTGACCTGGTGCGTATCGCGATCGTCACGGAGTCGTTCCTGCCCTCCCTCAACGGCGTGACCACGAGCGTGTGCCGGGTGTTGGACTGCCTGCGCGTCCGCGGTCACGAGGCCGTCGTCATCGCTCCCTCCCCCGCGCCGCGCGAGTACCACGGGTTTCCGGTACGCGGCGTGACGAGCGTGCCGGTGCGCCAGTTCCAGGTGGGGTTGCCGGCTCCGGCGATCGAGGCGATCCTCGCCGACTTCGCACCCGATGTCGCCCACGTCGCCTCGCCGTTCTTCCTCGGCGCCCGTGGCCTCGTCGCGGCCCGCAACCTCGGCATCCCCTCGGTCGCCCTTTACCAGACCGACATGGCGGCCTACGTCTCGCAGCTCGGCGGCGCCGCCGGCAAGGCCGCGGCCCGCGCGACATGGCGGTACCTGCGCTGGGTGCACTCGCTCGCCGACCTCAACCTCGCCCCGTCCTCCGCCGCCCTCACCGACCTGCGCCGCAACGGCGTCACGCGCACCGGGCTCTGGGGCCGCGGGGTCGACACGGCGCTGTTCCACCCGGGCTGGCGCGACGACGCCGGCTGCCGGGCACTGCGACGCACGCTGGCGCCCAAGGGCGAGACGATCGTCGGCTACGTCGGCCGCCTCGCTCCCGAGAAGGAGGTCGAGCGCCTGCAGCCCCTGCTCGGCCTGCCGGGCGTCAAGGTCGCCGTCACCGGAGACGGACCGTCTCGCGCCGCGCTGCAGGCCCTCATGCCGGAGGCGACGTTCCTCGGCCGTCGGGAGGGCGACGACCTTGCTCGCGCCTACGCGGCCTGCGACGTGTTCGTCCACACCGGCACCCATGAGACCTTCGGTCAGACCCTCCAGGAGGGCGCGGCCACCGGCCTGCCGGTCGTCGCCCCGCGGCGCGGCGGCCCGATCGACCTCGTCGACCACGGCCGGACCGGCCTGCTCTTCGACCCGGACGACCCCGAGGACCTCGTGCGGTGCGTGCGGCGACTCGCGGTCGACGACGACGCGTGGGAGCGTCGCGCGCTCATGGGCGAGGCGGCGTTCACTCGCGTGCAGGGCCGCTCGTGGCAGCGCCTCGTCGACGACCTCATCGGGCACTACTCCGCCCTCTCGAGCCTCGGCGCCGCGGCCTGACGAGCCGGACGGGAAACCGGCCACCGGCGTCGGTGTCCCGGGCGGTCTCCGGCTGCCCGCCACACCATCGCCGACACCCGCTCGAACAGGCCCTTTCACCTGAAGAGAACGCTCGAACAGGCCCTTCCACCCGAAGGGATCGCTCGGACAGGTGCTTTCACCCAATGGATTCGCTCGGACAGGCCCTTCCACCCGAAGGGATCGCTCGGACAGGCCCTTTCACCCGCAGGGACCGCTCGAACAGGCGCTTTCACCCACAGGATTCGCTCGGACAGGCCCTTCCACCCGAAGGGATCGCTCGGACAGGCGCTTTCACCCCGCGAAGCCGGGTGAAAGGGCCTGTCCGAGCGATTTTCGGGGGCCGACCTGGGCGCACGTCCCGATGAACCGACGCCCCGAATCTCGTTGACACCACTGCTGACCAGCGGAGATCCGGTACTCTCGATCGAGGGGGCATCACGATCGACCGGGGAGGAACCTGTGACCTTGCGCCATCACGGCGCCGCGGCAGCGCTCGCGTGCGTCCTCGTCGCGGGCACATCTGCGGTCGGCCCGGCCCACGCGGTGACGACCCCGCCGCCGCTGCCGGTGACGACCGCTCCCGCGACGACGCCCGGCGGTGACACGCCTCCCCCCACCCCGGCACCGACGTCGACGGTCGGCGGGCCGGGACTCCTCCGCCCCGGAGTGCTGCACAGCCTTCCCGCCGGCGTACCCAAGCCTCCGGAGCTCAAGGCGAACGCCTACGTCGTGGCCGACCTGCGCGACGGGCGCATCATCCTCGCCAAGAACGCCCACGTGCAGAGCCGCCCTGCGAGCACACTCAAGACGCTCACCGCACTCACGCTCGCGCCCAAGCTGCCGCCGCGCCAGATCGTCACGGCCACCGCCGAGGACGCGAACATCGAGGGCACCAAGGTCGGCCTCGTCGCGGGCGAGGGCTACACCGTCAGGGAACTGCTCATGGGGCTGCTGCTCAGCTCGGGCAACGACGCCGCCAACGCCCTCGCGCGCGCCAACGGCGGCATGCCGGCCACCGCCCGCGAGATGACCGAACGCGCGCACCGGATCGGCGCCCTCGACACCTTCGCCAAGAACTCCAGCGGGCTCGACGCCACCGGGCAGCTCACCTCCGCCTACGACCTCGCCCTGCTCGGCAAGGTCGCCGTCGACGACCCCCTCGTCTCGCCCTACCTCACGGTCAAGACCGCCGAGATCGCGGGCAAGCGCACCGCCGGCAAGGGCAGCCGGCGCGAGCGCTACCAGATCTCCAGCCACAACCGGCTGCTCTGGAACTACGACGGCATGATCGGCGTCAAGAACGGCTTCACCAAAGCGGCGGGCCAGACGTACATCGGGGCCGCGAAGCGCGGCGACCAGAGTTTCGTCATCACCTACCTCGGCGGCACGAACGTCGGCTGGCGCGACACCGCCGCCGTGCTCGACTGGGCCTTCGCCAACGGCCCCAAGGCGCGCCCGGTCGGCGAACTCGTCGACCCCGCGACCTTCGACGAGAACAAGACCCCGCCGGTGGAGCCCGTCGAACCCGCCGCCACCGGCGGGCCCCAAACCCACCGCCGCCGCGAGTGCCCTCGGACGAGAACAAGCCCCCGCCGGTGGAGCCCGTCGAACCCGCCGCCACCGGCGGGCCCGAATCCACCGCTGCCGCGAGTGCCCTCGGGCTCTCCCCGGCCGGCGGGCGAGGCCTGCTCGCCCTGCTCGGGGGCGGCGCGGCCCTTCTCGCCGGAGCCGCCGTCACCATCCGCCACCGGATGCGCCGCCGACGCCCCTGACCCGCCGCCTCACCGCCGAGACAGCCGCCGTTTCCGGCACGAGCGCACACCCCCTTCTACGACCAAGCCCTCGCCGGCCGGAAACCGCGGCTGTCTCGGCGGAATCAGTCGGCGAGGTGGAACTCGGCCGCGCGTTGCCACTCTCCGCGATCCACGAAGAGGACGAAGCGGTCGACCGTGAAGCGTTCGTCGACCGAGCCCATCGCCGCGAGGGCGCGATCGAGCCCCGCCTGCGGCACGTCGTGCGCGAGGGTGACGTGCGGATGGTAGGGGTAGCGCAGTTCGCCCTCGAGCGGGCCGGTGCGCAGCGCGTCCTGCAACCGATCGCAGTCGTCGGCGCCGTCGAGCACCTTCAGATAGGAGACGTCGGTGACGGGCTGGAAGCTGTCGGTGCCGCACAGGCGCAGCTCGAACGGCGCGTTCTTCGCGGCCACCGCCTCGAGATGGTCCATGACGGCCGGTAGCACCGATTCCGGCAGCGGCGTCGGCGGTACCAACGTGACGTGCGCGGGGATCTCGGCCCCCTCGGGGTCGGCGACGGACTCCCGCAGCGCGCGGACCCGGCCCGCGAGCGGCTCCGGCACGAGGATGAGGATGCCGACGCACACCTCGGTGCCGACGGGTGCGGAGGTCTCCGCGTTCGACATGGCGCGGCCTCAGCGTCGCCGGAGCAGACCGACCCGGTCGTACACGCGCTCCAGGGTCGCGGCCGCGATCGGCCGCACCCGCTCCGCGCCGTCGGCGAGGATGCGATCGAGCTCGGCCGGGTCGTCGAGCAACTCGGTGGCGCGCTCGCGGATCGGACCGAGCACCCCGACGACGACCTCGGCGAGATCCTTCTTGAGGTCGCCGTAGCCCGACCCCTCGTAGTCGCGTTCGAGCTGGTCGATCGAGCGTCCGTCGAGGGCGCTGTAGATGCGCAGGAGGTTGGAGACGCCCGGCTTCTCGACCTCGTCGTAGCGCACCTCGCGGCCCGGATCGGTGACCGCCGAGCGAATGCGTTTGCTCGTCACCTTGAGGTCGGCCAGCAGATCGATCGAACCGGCCGGGGCCGTCTTGCTCATCTTCGCCGTCGGGTTCTGCAGGTCCTGGATCTTGGCCGTGGCGGCGAGGATGTGCGGCTCGGGCACGACGAACGTCTCGCCGTACCGGGCGTTGAAGCGCTGCGCGAGGTTGCGCGACAGCTCGAGATGCTGACGCTGGTCCTCGCCCACCGGCACACGCGCCGCATCGTAAAGCAGGATGTCGGCGGCCATGAGGATCGGATAGGTGAACAGCCCGACGTTCGTGCCCTCGGAGCCGCGCTTGGTCGACTTGTCCTTGAACTGCGTCATACGGCTCGCCTCACCGAACCCCGTGATACACGAGAGCACCCACGTGAGCTCGGCGTGCTCGGGCACGTGGCTCTGCACGAACACCGCGGACCGGGCCGGGTCGACCCCGGCGGCGAGGTACTGCGCGGCCGTGGCCCGCGTGCGCGAGCGCAGCACCTGCGGGTCGACGTCGACGGTGAGGGCGTGCAGGTCGACGACGCTGTAGATCGCCTCGAACTCGTCCTGCATCGACACCCAGTTGACCAGCGCGCCAAGGTAATTGCCGATGTGGAGCGAATCCTGGGTCGGCTGCATGCCGGAGAACAGACGCGGACGCGTCGAGGCGGGAGTGCTGGTCATGGTCGCCATTGTGGCAGGACGGCCAGGTGGTCGCGGCACGTGGTCAGGATCGCGATGCGGCGGGTGAGACCGCTGCTTCGCCCCGGCGGGTGGGGGTCCCGGCGAGGTCGACGTCGATCGTCGCGCCGTCGGCATCGATGCGGCCCACACGCACGCGCACACCGCCGGAGGCCGAGACGAAGGTCTGTCCGGCACTCAGGTCGCGGTCGTAGCGCCAGCCTCCCGGCGAGGTGTCGAGAACGAGGCTGCCGCCCTCGGGGTTCTCGCGCAGGATGCGCACCCCCGTCGAGACCCGCCACTCCCCCGTCGCGATGGGGTGGTCGCGACCGGTGGCCGCGCGGTACTCGACGTAGTACACCGGCTCGCCGGGTGCGGTGATCTTCGCGACCCGCACACCCGACCCCACCCGCGCGAGGGGCTGCAGCCGCAGTCCGCTCGTCGTGACGTCCACGGTGCGGATCGCTGCCGGGTCCGCACCGAGCCGGTCGATGCCCACGGCGCCGAGGCTGCCGTCACCGAACCCCTCGCCGGAATACCCCATGACGTCGTACAGGTCGTCGTAGTCGCGCACGAGGCACTCCTCCTGCCAGGCACGCCCGGCGAACCGGCCGTCCTGCGCGCCGTCGCACTCGAGGGCCGCCGCGTGCCCGAGGCCGAGGTTGTGCCCGAGCTCGTGGGCCAGAAGCTGGGGGTGCAGGGCGGTGACATAGGTCGAACCACCGCTCTCACCCGTGCCGACCGAACCGAAGCCGTAGTCGCAACCGCTGCCGTCCTCCCCGGCCGAGCGAGGGGCGACGACGACGAGGTGGGTGCGAGTTCGCGCCGCCTCGGGAGCGGCCTTCAGCGCGTCGGCCCACAGCGCGGCAACGTCCTCGCAGCCGTGCGGAGAGTCGGTCCAGTCCGAGATCGAGACGAGCCGGAACGAGATCGCGCCCCGGGTCTGCTCGGACCAGTACGCCGAGGCACCCCGTACCGCGGCCCGGACGGCTGCCGGGGTCATCGTCGGATCCGGGGCGTGCCCCGCAGGCGCGAGCCGGACGACACGGACGTCCCGAGGTGCCCCCGTCGGGGCCTGCGGCCTCGCGGTCGCCGCCGCGCCGACACCCGTGGCACCCCCTCCTGCCACCGCAGCGCGTCCGTGATCCCGCGATCCCACCGCCGTGACGACGCCGAGCACCCCGCCCTCGCGGATCGCGTCACGTGCACCGATCTCGACGACCCCGATGACGGCGACGACGGCGAGAACGGCGAGAACGGCGAGGACGATGAGTGCACCGGCCCGCCGGACGCCACGGAGCCCGGGGAGATCGCGCCGTGCCACGAGCACTCCTGACGGCCGCCGGGCGGCGATCCCGTGGCGGGGCGCCGGCCCACGCACTCGCCGCAGGCCCTCTCCTATCGGCCTAACATGTTGCCCCTGTAGGCGATTCGTTTACCAGTTCCAGTGGATGCCGACGTCTGCCGGGCCGAAGTCTTGAAAGTGCAGATCGAGCGACGGGCCGGGGAGGACGAGGGGCGCGCGGGTCGTCGTGTGACCGACGTCGACGACGGACTCGGCCCCGAGCGGCAGGCGATCGGGGTGGAACGCGATCGCGACGTGGAGCAGACGGACCTCGCTGGTGACACAGCGCCCCCAGTGGACCATGGGTTCGAGGTCGCCCAGCAGGACGAGCGAGATCTCGGTCATCCAGGACTCCCCGGCCTCCAGCGGGCGGGGCAGCACGACCTCGGCCACGACGCAGCGATCGTTGCGGACGGAACGCTCCACGACGCAGTTGCCACGCGCCTCGATGCGGGCCTCCTCGGCCTCGTCCCCCTCGATCCAGTACGCGACCGGATACCGCTGGAACCCCGCGGCCTGCGCCGTCATCACCTGCCGCACCTGGTGCGAGACCGGGCGGCCGGCGGCGTCGAGCACGATCCGGTCGTGCACGCTCGACCGCAGGGCGTCGCCGAGCCACGACAGTCCGAGGCTCGCCGCGAGGTCGTCGATGCCCGGGTGTTCGACCTCCTGGGTGTCGCGCCGTCTCTCGAGCGTGCCGCTGAGTGCGCCCACCGGCAGCTTGAGGACCTCCTCGAGGGTGGCGAGGGCGTCGAGGGATCGCGCTCGGGTGGGCAACGAATGCCCGCGGCGCCAGTAGCTCAGGGTGGCGATCGACAGGTCGTGCCCGCGGCGCCGCAGCCGGTGCCGGACGGCGCCGAGCGACAGTCCGCGCCTGTCGACGGCCGCGTCGAGCACCTCGGCGAAGGAGGCTCCGGGTCCGGTCATCCGCCACTCACCACGCCCACTCGAGCCCGAAGACCCCCGGTTCGGAGTCGACGACGTGCGCCTGGACGACCGGCCCCACGACGAGAGGAGCCTCGGTACGCCTTCCACCGACGGCGCGGAACGAGATCGCCGTCGCGGGAAGAACCTTCGGATCGAAGCGCACCTCGACGACGAGCTCGCGGCAGGAGGTGGGCAGGCGTGCCCACACGTGGTCACGCTCGGTGTCGTCGCCCATACAGGCGGCGCGGTACTCCACGAGAATCGTCTCCCCCGCCGACAACGGTCGGTCGAGCAGCATCTCGACGGCGATGCCGGTGTGCTCGCGGTATTCGCGGACGCGGCCGAGGCGACACCGGGAGACGGGGGTGAGCACAGGCAGCGCCGAGGGGTGCGCCGACTCCAGCCACACCGGAAAACGATCGAGGCCGTCCTCGAGCGCCAGCAACAGGACCCGGGCGTCCCGGCCGACCTCGCGCCGATTGGCATCGATCCGGATGCGGTCGTGCACACTCACCCTCGAGACGCCCTCGACGTCGAGCCCCATCTGCCGGAACGCGAGATCGATGTACTCGGGCCCGTCACCACGGTGGGCGGGCAGGACACCTCGGGTGTAGAGAGTGTCCTCCTGCCGCCGTGGCGAGGGCGGCAGCCGGCTCGCGAGAAACCCGCGAGGCAGTGCGAGGCACTCCTCGAGGGGACCGATGGCGGCCAGTGACGTCGCCCGCTCGGGCCGGCTGCGCCCGGACTGCCAGTAGCTGAGGGCGGCCACACTGATCGTGATGCCCTGGCCGGCGAGGGCTCGACGCACCCGATCCAGGCTCATGCGGCGGGCGGCGATCGCCTGTCGCAACGCCACGGCGAAGTCGTCGGCGGGGTCGCCGTCCATGGTCGTACCCTCCTGCGACGGCCGTTTGGGCCGTCTGTCTTTCACGCGCCGCTGAGCGAACGGCACCTCCGCCGCCGCGGCCCCGATCAGGGCCGGCCCGGTTGAGCTCCGATTCTGCCCGATGGGCGCGGTGGGCACGCCGAGAACGCCCGGTTCGCGCCCGGCCACTCGGCCGCATCAGGACAGGGGGTCGCGATCTCCTCCCGGCGCATCGTCCGGCAGTGGCGCATCGTCGGGTCGTGGCGCATCGTCGGGTCGTGGCGCATCTCCGTCGACTCGAAGGCCCCCCTCCTCGCCGGCCTGCCCCGGCCCCCACGACCACCGCACCTCGGCGACCCCCGGCCCGAAGTCGACGAGATGCACGTCGATCGAGGCACCGGTCATCACCTGCGGGACCTCGCGGACCACGCCCTTCACCTCGGTACTGAGCACGGCCTCGACCGGCACGTGGTCGGGGTCGAAACGCAGACTCAGGTGCAGGTCACGCAACCGGCGGCCCGTGTGCCGCCCCCACCGGGTCATGGATTCGGTCGATCCGCCGATCGTGACGAGATACTCCGACATGCCGGTGTCGCCCGTATCCAACGCGCGCGGCAGGAGCACTTCGGCGAGCACGACGGTGTCCTCCCGCACCTCCCGGCCGATCGCGCAGTTCGCCCTCGCGTCGTAGGTGACCACGGCCGTCGGATCGTCCTGGTGGAACGCGATCGGGAACCGGTCGACCCCGTCCCGGACGGCGCGGAAGGTCTCGCGCACCCGGTGACGCATCGGGCAGCCGCGGTCGTCGAAGACGAGCGCGTGGTGGACGCTGGTGCGCCGCAGGCCGTCGTCCCAGCTCAGCCCGAGACGCTCCGCCAGCTCGTTGACCACGGCTCCGTGCCCGGGCTGGTCGGGGTCTCGCAGCTCCTCGATCGGCGTCGTCAACGTACCGGGCGTCACCTCGAGGATCTGCTCCAGTGCCTCGATGACCGCGAACGAGGCCGACCGCGTGGGGTTGGACAGACCGCGACGCCAGTAACTGAGCGCTGCCGGCGACAGGTCGTGTCCCCGCCGACGCAAGTGCCACCGGATGCGCTCGAGCGTCAGCCCGCGGCGGTCGATGGCCTCGCTGAGGATCTCGTGGAAGGGGCGGGGGTCGTTCACGGGTCACTGCCTCCTGCGACAGAGCTGGCCGGCCGGGGTCCGACCGTCTGCCGAGTCTCACATCCCGGATGACCCACACCCGTCGCTCCACTGGCCGGGGCGACGAGGGCGACCGCGCGAACCACCGCCCGAACCGTCGTGCTCACCACTGCCACGTGAGCCCGTACTCGCCCGGGGCGCCGTCGACGAACAGGGCCTGCACGGTCGGCTGCACCTCGAGGGGGCGGTCCTCGCGGCGTCCGCCGAGGACGGTCGACGACCACACCCTGGCCGGCAGGTCGTCCGGCGGGAACTCCACCTCGAGAAAGATCTCCCGGAACGGCGTATGGACCATCCGCCACACGGCGTCGCGCGGGGTCTGCGGGCCGGCGTGGGTCTGGCGGTGCTCGGTGAGGATCGTCTCGCCCTCACGCAGCGGTCGATCGAGCAGCATCTCCACCATGCGCCCACCGAACTCCGCGGAGACCACGACCCGGCCGACCCGGCAGTTCTCCACGGCCGTGACCTCGGGCATGCTCTCGAGATCCTCGGACTCGACCCAAACTGGGTAGCTGTCGACGCCGCCGCGCGTGGCGATCATGAGGAGGCGCACCTCGTGATCGGCCTCGCAGCGATCGGCGCCGATGCGGAACCGGTCGTGGATCGTGGAGCGGACGGCGCTCTGATAGTCGAGGCCGAGCAGGGCGGCCGCTTCGACGACGTGCCGGCGCGGAGCGAACGCGCCGTTCATCCCGCCGTCGAGCAGTTCGAGACCGGGAGCGGCGACGGCCGCCGCACCCGTCGCGGCGATATCCGAGGGGCGCACGCGCACGCGGCTGCCGAGGTGGCCGCGCGCAAGGCCGAGGCACTCCTCGAGCGTGCCGATGGCGGCGAGTGAGGAGTCGCGTTCGGGCACGGAACGGCCCGATTGCCAGTAGCTCAACGTCGCCGTGCTCACGCGGACACCGCGCTCCCCCAGTGCCTGACGCAACTGCTGAAGGCTGAGCCCCCTGGTGGCAATCGCCGAGCGCAGAGCGGTGGCGAAGTCCTCGTCGTTCGTCGTCATCCTGACCTTCGGTCCTCGAGTCCCGCCGGTCGTGAAATCCCGATAGTGCCGGAATCACACGTGTGGAACACCCGGCGATGACCGTGCTCGACGCCCACCCTTCACTTATCGTCCATACTGTTATCGACTGTACCGGTCGCACGAAAATCGTGCCGTTCCAATCGAATCGGTGCGAGCTCCGGGCGTACGAACGGCCCACCGAGGGTGCTCGATGGGCCGCTCGTAACTAAACGGGGTGTCAGCGAAGAGCGTCGACGATGGCGTTAAGCGTGGGGCTCGGGCGCATCGCCGCGCTCACCTTCTCGGGGTCGGGGCGGTAGTAGCCACCGAGGTCGACCGGCTTGCCCTGGGCACCGATGAGCTCCTCACCGATCTTGGTCTCGTTCTCGGCGAGCGCTGCGGCGACCGGCTCGAACCGTGCCTTGAGGTCGGCGTCGTCGTCCTGCGCGGCGAGCGCCTGCGCCCAGTAGAGCGCGAGGTAGTAGTGGCTGCCGCGGTTGTCGATCTGGCCGAGTTTGCGGGCCGGCGACTTGTTCTCGTCGAGGAACCGGCCGATGGCCGAGTCGAGCGTCTCGCCGAGGACCTTGGCCTTCGCGTTGTCCGTGGTCTGGGCGATGTGCTCGAAGCACGCACCGAGGGCGGAGAACTCACCGAGGGAGTCCCAGCGCAAGTAGTTCTCCTTGAGGAACTGCTGCACGTGCTTGGGGGCCGAGCCGCCCGCACCCGTCTCGAAGAGGCCACCACCGTTGAGCAGCGGGACGACCGAGAGCATCTTGGCGCTCGTGCCCAGCTCGAGGATGGGGAACAGGTCGGTGAGGTAGTCGCGGAGCACGTTGCCCGTGACGGAGATCGAGTCCTCGCCGCGGCGGATGCGCTGGAGGCAGTAGGTGATCGCGTCGACCGGGGACTTGACGACCCACTCGATCTCGTCGCCACCCGCCTCGGAGATGTACCTCTTGACCTTGTCGATGACGTGGGAGTCGTGCGCACGGTTCTCGTCGAGGAAGAACACCGCCGGAGCACCCGTGGCCTTGGCGCGGGTGACGGCCAGCTCGACCCAGTTGCGCACCGGCACGTCGCGCACCCGGCTCATGCGCCAGATGTCGCCCTCGTGAACCTCGTGGTCGAAGAGCTTGGCGCCGTGCTGGTCGGTCACCGTGACCGTGCCGTCGGCGGGGATGACGAACGTCGTCGGGTGGCTGCCGTACTCCTCGGCCTTCTGCGCCATGAGCCCGACGTTGGGCACCGAGCCCATCGTCGCCGGGTCGAGCGCGCCGTGCTTCTTGCAGTCCTCGAAGACGGCCTCGTACATCGGCCCGTAGGAGCGGTCGGGCACCATCGCGAGGGTCTGCTGGAGGTTGCCGTCGGCGTTCCACATCTGGCCGGAGTCACGCACGACGACCGGGAGCGAGGCGTCGATGATGATGTCGTTCGGCGCGTGCAGGTTGGTGATGCCGCGGTCGGAGTCGACCATCGCCAGCCGCGGGCGCGACTCGTACTGCTTGGTGATCGCGTCCTCGATCTGCTTGCGCTTCTCCTCGGGCAGGCCGCCGATCTTGCTGTACAGGTCGCCCAGACCGAGGTTGGGGTTGACGCCGACCGAGTCGAGGTCGTCACCGAACTCGTCGAAGACGTCGGCGAAGAAGACCTTGACGCCGTGGCCGAAGAGCACCGGGTCGGAGACCTTCATCATCGTGGCCTTGAGGTGCAGCGAGAGCAGCAGGTCCTCGTTCTTCGCGGCCTCGATCTGGTCGCGGTAGAAGCTCTCGAGGGCCGCGACGTTCATCACCGTGCCGTCGACGATCTCGCCCTCGAGCACGCCGATCCCGCTCTTGAGCACGGTCTCCTGCCCGTCACGACGACGGAACGTGATCGTGAGCTCGGAGTCCTCGCGTGCGACGACGGACTTCTCGTTGCCGTAGAAGTCGCCGCCCTCCATGCTCGCGACGCGCGCCTTGTTGTCGGCGGTCCACTCACCGAGGCGGTGCGGGTTCTTGCGGGCGAACGCCTTGACCGACTGCGGCGCACGACGGTCGGAGTTGCCCTCACGCAGCACCGGGTTGACCGCCGAGCCGAGCACCTTGGCGTACTTGGCCTGGATCTCCTCCTGCTCCGGATTCGCCGGCTTCTCGGGGTAGTCGGGGATGTCGTACCCCTTCTCCTGCAGCTCCTTGATCGCCGCCTTGAGCTGCGGCACCGAGGCGCTGATGTTCGGGAGCTTGATGATGTTCGCATCGGGGCTCTGCGTGAGCTCGCCGAGCCGCGTGAGGTTGTCGTCGATGCGCTGGTCGGCGGTGAGCCGCTCGGGGAACTGCGCGAGAATGCGGCCCGACAGAGAGATGTCGCTGGTCTCGATGTCGATCCCCGTGCCGTTGGTGAAGGCCTCGACGATCGGCAGGAACGAGTACGACGCGAGCGCCGGCGCCTCGTCGATCTGGGTCCAGATGATCTTCTGTGTCGCCACGGGACAAGCTCCTTCGAACGAGTGCGAGGTCGGGGATGACGCGCGGACGGCCCGCTGCGTTCGAACAGGGGCCGTGATCTCGCGAGATCCGGCAGGATCGACCCTACCCGGCGGGCCACCGCGCACGCGGGCGGACGGTAGGGAAGGATGACCCCATGGCCGGCAACTCGTATCCGTACATCATCTTCGCGAAGGACGCCGAGGTCCTGCCCCAGCAGGTGCTCGCCGACCTCCTCACCGGGATGTTCCCGGGCGTCGAGGTCGAACGCGGCGAGATCAAGGCCGTCCTGCGCCTGCCCGACTACGCCTACACCTTCTGGTACGACGACGACGCCGAGGGCCTCGGCGACCGTTACGCCGACTTCGCCGCCCCGTTGCGGCGCAAGCGGGTCACGCGGTGCACGACGATGATCGACGCCTCCGGCGAGGCCGACACCGACGGCCGGCACGCCGAGGACGTCGCCCGCGTCATGGCCGCGCTCGCCGAGCGCGAGGGGGTCTACGTGTTCTCCGAGGAGACCAAGCGGTTCCTCGCGATGGACTACGGCGACGAGGCCGCCGCGAGCACGGCCGGCGTGAGTGCCGGGGCCACGGCAGCCACGGGAGCCACGGCCTACGCCGACGACGACCAGGTGGGCACGGCGGCGCGGCACGGCGATCCGGCCGAGGCCGGCGTGGGTGGTGGAGCCGGTGCCGAGGACACGATGATCGCCGAGATCTCGGCGACCACCGACACGGCCGAGCAGGAGTTCGTCTCTCCGCTGGAGGGCAACCGCGAGCCCGAGGCCGACCTGCAGTCCACCGCCTCCTACGCCCCGCACGCCGACCCCGCCCACAGCGAGGTCGTGCTCGAGGACGACGAGCAGTCCGGCGACTTCCCGCACACCGAGGAGCACCCCGTCGACCGCCCGACGGCCGAGCACGCCCCCGACGAGGACCGCGCGGTGCGGGCCCCCGAGGCCGCGACGCAGGCCACCTCGGCCGACCGGCCCGCCGAGCCGTCGGAGCAGCCCGCCCCGGCGACGCCCACGGCACCCGCCGCTGCCGGAGCACCCGTCGAGCCGAGCCGCGGCGACGCCGAGAAGCACGAAGAGAAGCCGGGACTGCTCAAGCGGCTGTTCGGCCGCAAGCGCTGATCGCAGCCGCCGGCGCGGCCACCTTCGGCCACGCCGGCGTGGGCCTCCGATCGGCTTCGAATCGGCCGCGAGTCGGCCTGGGATCGGCGTCGTAGGGGCGTCGAACGGGCGTCGCTGGAGCGTCCAACGGGCATCGGCCGTGTGGTGATCGTCAACACCACTCCCCAGGATCGAAACACGCGCATTCTGTGGCGGTTTCGGCGTGCCCGCCGGTCGCGCACCGTCGGGGCGGGGTTGCCACTCCGGCGCCTCCGCCTGTCCTCCTACGGCAGTGGGCGCGCCATCACCCCGTACGGAATCAGGAGTTCTCGTGCCCACTCCCCCTCTCGTCCACCGTCTGAGCGCCGAGGCGCTCGGTACCTTCTGGCTCGTCTTCGGCGGCTGCGGCAGCGCGATCTTCGCGGCGCACTTCATGCACAAGACCGACCCCGTGAACATGGGCATCGGGTTTCTGGGGGTCGCCCTCGCCTTCGGCCTCACCGTGCTCACCATGGCCTACGCGGTCGGACACGTCTCCGGCGGTCACTTCAACCCGGCCGTGACGATCGGCGTCGCGATGGCCCGCCGGTTCGAGTGGAAGGACGTGCCGGCCTACGTCGTCACCCAGGTCGTCGCCGGCCTTGTGGCCGGTGCCGCGCTGTTCGCCATCGCGTCGGGCAAGCCGGGCTTCACCGCCGCCGGCAACATGGCCGCGAACGGTTACGGCGCGGGCTCCCCCGGTGGTTACGGTCTCGTCGCCGCCCTGCTCGCCGAGGTCATCCTCACCGCGTTCTTCCTCTACGTCATCCTCGGGATCACCGACGGCCGCGCCCCGGTCGGCTTCGCCCCGCTCGCCATCGGGCTGGCGCTCACGCTCATCCACCTCATCTCCATCCCGATCACCAACACCTCGGTCAACCCCGCTCGCTCCACCGCGGTCGCGTTCTTCAACGGCGGCGACGCCCCGGCCCAGCTCTGGCTGTTCTGGGTGGCGCCCATCGTCGGCGCGCTCATCGCGGGTGCCACGTACGCGATGCTCACCGGCGAACACCGCGAGGGCGTCGACATCGAGGGTGAGGCCGACGCGGCCACCCGCTGACCGCCAGCACCTCGACACCTCCGTCCCGGCGCTCGGCGTGGCCGGGATCGCGTTCGGCGTTCCGGTATCAGGTCGAAGGCCCGGTGATAGCGTCGAACACGACATCTGTTCCCTCGTCGGAAGGGCATCCCGTGAGCAACTCCCCCGTCAAGGTCGCCGTCACCGGCGCCGCCGGTCAGATCGGTTACAGCCTGCTGTTCCGCATCGCCAGCGGTGCGCTGCTGGGCCCCGACACCCCGATCCAGCTGCAGCTCCTCGAGATCGAGCCGGCCCTCAAGGCGCTCGAAGGTGTCGTCATGGAGCTCGACGACTGCGCCTTCCCCACGCTCGCCGGCGTCGAGATCGGTGCGGACCCGAACGTCATCTTCGACGGCGCCAATCTCGCGCTGCTCGTCGGTGCGCGCCCCCGCACGAAGGGCATGGAGCGCGGTGACCTGCTCTCGGCCAACGGCGCGATCTTCACCGGCCAGGGCAAGGCCCTCAACGACCACGCGGCCGACGACATCCGTATCGGGGTCACGGGCAACCCGGCGAACACCAACGCGCTCATCGCCATGAGCAACGCTCCCGACATTCCTCAGGAGCGGTTCTCGGCCCTCACGCGCCTCGACCACAACCGGGCCATCTCCCAGCTCTCGGCCAAGCTCGGCGTGCCGGTCACCGAGATCACCAAGATGACGATCTGGGGCAACCACTCGGCCACCCAGTACCCCGACCTCTTCCACGCCGAGGTCGGCGGCAAGAACGCGGCCGAGGCCGTGGGCGACCAGGCCTGGATCGAGAACGACTTCATCCCCACCGTCGCCAAGCGCGGCGCGGCCATCATCGAGGCCCGCGGTGCCTCTTCGGCGGCCTCCGCGGCGAGCGCCACCATCGACGCCGCCCGCGACTGGCTCACCGGCTCGGCCGCGAACGACTGGGTGTCGATGGCCGTCGCCTCCGACGGGTCCTACGGAGTGCCCGAGGGCATCATCAGCTCCTTCCCCGTCACCACGAGCAACGGTGACTGGAAGATCGTCCAGGGCCTCGAGATCGACGACTTCTCGCGCGGCAAGATCGACGCCTCGGTCAAGGAGCTGCAGGAGGAGCGCAGCGCCGTGCAGGAGCTCGGCCTCATCTGAGTCCCACTCATGCGCGCGACGGCGCCCGCCCGGATCGAATCCGGGCGGGCGCCGTCGTTCGTGAGGCCGAGGTCAGAACCGCAGCGAGCCGGTGCCGTCGCCCGATCGGCCCGGGCCGCCGGAGGTCGCGGGCTTCGTCGGGCAGGTCGTGCGGAACGCGGTGACGATGAAGTCGTCGATCGGCAACGGCGGGGCATCCTGCCGGTAGCTGCGCCCGGTCCACGCCATCGCGACCTTGCGGGTGCCGTCGGGCGAGGCGAACGCGACGGCCTGCGAGCCGAACCCGGCGCCGTCGTGACCGACGAGCCGGGCCGTCGAGCCGTCGGCGGCCGGGCAGGGGTCGGGGATCGTGTACAGGCCGTAGCCGTAGCCGTACCGCGCCGCGGCGCCGGTGGGCGTCGACATGAGGTCGACGTACTTCTTGCCCACGAGCCGGCCACCGAGCAACGCGTCGTAGAACTTCGTCACGTCGTCGGCCTGCGCGTACACCGCCGCCGCGCCGGAGAAGATCGACTCGTCGACGGTGATGCGCACCGGCGCGCCATCCCAACGGCCGTAGTCGACGAGGGTGCGGCCACGGGTGAGAGCGGAGTCCCCGAGCCACGACTGGTTCATCTTGGCCGGGGTGAAGATCCGCTGCTTCATGAGTTTCTCGATGGGCTGCCCGGTCTGCTTCTCGAGCATGAGCGACAACACGACGTAGCCGGTGTTGCTGTACGCCATGTCGGCGCCCGGTGCGAACAGCCAGTCGAGGGTGCGGGCGACGTCGACGATCTCGCGCTCGGTGTACGTGCGACCGACCACACGTCGGAGCAGGTCGGGAGTGATGTCCCAGAAGTCGCGGCCCTCCATGAGGGCCCAGATGGCGTCGGGCATGCCCGAGGTGTGGTTGAGCAACTGGCCGACCGTCACGTCGCCGTGACCCGGGTACAGCCCGGGGAGGATGTCGTCGATCGTCGTGTCGATGGTCCAGTGCCCGGCCTCGATCTCCTGCATGGCGAGCGTCGCGGTCATCGCCTTGGTCACCGAGGAGAACCGGGCGCGATCCTGCGGCCCCGCGCGCAGCCCCTTCTCGAGATCGCGATAGCCCGCCGCCCCGACGCAGGAGGCTCCCGGCATCTCGACCGCGGCGACGACGCCCACGGCGCCGGCCGCGTGCACGGCGTCGACGGTCGGCTGCATCGCGGCTGCGAGCGGCCGGTCCTTCTTGGGCGCGGCGTCGGCGGGCGCGACCCCGGCCCCGGCGACGAGGGCCATCGCGGCGGCGGCCGTGAGCACCGTGGCCAGACTTCGGCGGCTGACGGGACGAGTGGTGGTCATGGCCGTTCTCACTTTCGACGCATCGGCGCGTCACCGGGGACCCAGTGAGGATTGGATATCACCGCGTCGTCCGCCCCGGAAGGGTCATCTCAGAAACCGCCGCATCCCGGACATACCGGCGCGCTTCGCGTGCGTGCGTTCGCTCGAACAGGCGGTTTCGCCCGGGCTCCCGAGCCCTGCGCTCGGACAGGCCTTTCCACCGCGCGCCGGCTCGCGCCCGCGGCGGAGGGTCGGCGATCAGGTGCCCTCGCGCAGGTGCACGAGAACGACCGCGAGCGCGACGGCAGCGGCGAGACCGGCGTGCATGATGACGTCCCGCCGGCGGCCCCGCACGTGCAGGCCGCCCACCTGGTCGTCGGGCAGCACGGCGCGCAGCACGGCGGCGAGCGCGAAACTCGCGGCCACGAGCAGCCCCCCGTCGAGCACTCGATCGCCGACGACGAGCCACGCCAGGCCCGCGCCCATGACGACGGCCCACGCCCACCACCCCGCGCCCAGTCGGATCAGGGGGCGAGGTGGCGGCGCGGTCGAGCTGCTCACGGGCCGATCATCGCAGGCGGGACCGGTGCTCGCGGGGAGGCCGCGCTCAGACCCGCTCGCCGGCCTGACGTTCGGCGACCTCGACGACGTTGGAGAGCAGCATCGCGCGCGTCATCGGCCCGACGCCCCCGGGGTTGGGCGTGAGCCAACCCGCGACCTCGGCCACGTCCTTGGCCACGTCGCCCGCGACCTTGCCCTCGCGACGTGAGACGCCCACGTCGAGCACCGCGGCGCCGGGCTTGACCATGTCCTTGGTGATGATGTCGGGCACTCCCGCCGCCGCGACGACGATGTCGGCCTCGCGCACGTGCTTGGCGAGGTCCCTCGTACCGGTGTGGCACAGGGTCACGGTGGCGTTCTCGGACTTGCGGGTGAGCAGCAGGCCGAGCGGGCGACCCACGGTGAGCCCACGACCGACGACGACGACCTCGGCTCCGGCGATCGGCACCTCGAACCGGCGGAGCAGCTCGACGATGCCCACCGGGGTGCACGGCAGCGGCGCCGGGCGGTTCATCACGAGGCAGCCGAGGTTGAAGGGGTGCAGGCCGTCGACGTCCTTCGCAGGGTCGATGCGTGAGAGCAGCGCGAACTCGTCCAGTCCCGTGGGCTGCTGCACGATGTAACCGGTGCATGCCGGGTCGGCGTTGAGCTCGTCGATGACCGCCTCGGCCTCGGCCTGGGTGGCGGTCGCAGGCAGATCCTTGCGGATGCTGTGGATGCCGATCTCGGCGCAGTCCTTGTGCTTGGCGCCGACGTACCAACTGGAGGCGGGGTCGTCGCCGACCAGCACGGTCGCGAGTCCGGGCGTGATCCCCTTCTCCGCGAGCGATGCCACTCGGGCCTTCAACTCGGTCTTGATCTGCGCGAGTGTCGCCTTGCCGTCGAGAAGTTTCGCAGTCACCCCTTCATCCTGTCACTCGCCTCCGACCCGGGTCAGGCACATCGAGGAAAGGAAGGACGCCGCCACCGCTGGAGGCACGATGGGTGTGCGCAAGTGTGCCGCGCCTCCGGAGGCGCCCGGTCGCTCACCACCGCCGACGCGGACGCGAGCGCCTGCGCGAGCCAGAGACCGGCTGGAAGCGCCTGTTCGAGCGAGGGACGTATTCTTCGGGCCTGGCCGGGGGCCGGGCGGGCTTTCTATCCTGGCGCTATGAGCCGCCGACGTGGATCCGCCCTGTTCGCAGGCCTGTTCGGCGTCACCGTGCTCTCCGGCTGCGCGGGGCTGGGAGTCCCGGCGCCCGCCACGACCTCGGCCGGATCCGCGGCGCCGACGGCGGAGTCACCCGTAACGCAGTCCTCGTCGCCGGCCACCCCCGGCTCCGAATCATCCCCCACCGACGCAGCGCCTCCGACCCCCTCGTCCTCCGGCGCGACGGGCTCCGAGGTCCCCGACACCGTCGCGAGGATGACCGGCGGCAACGGCAGCGCGTTGCCTCTGCTCGTGCCGACCTCCGCGCTGCCGAGCGGATGGACCGCGACGCAGGCCCGCGACACCCGCGGCTACCGGATGACGGTGTGCGGGGTCGATCTCGAGCCCCACGAACCGGTCGACGGCGCCCAGCAGAACTGGCAGAAGGGCGCCGCCGGCCCCTACCTGCAGCAGAACGTGCGCGTGTACCCCGACGCGACCGCCACCACCGTCGTCGCAGACCTCGCCGAGAAGGTCCCCGGGTGCAGGACCTACACGGCCAAGGACACCAAGGGCCAGAGCACCTTCACGGTCGAGAAGCTCACGCTGAAGGGGGCGCCCGCGGGCACGGTCGCGTGGCGGCAGCGGGTCGACGTCGTCGTTCCCGGCGCGGCGACCGCGGCTCCCTCCGGTACGGGCACCGGCACGAGCACGGGCGCACCCGCGACTCCGCCACCTGCGCAGACGGTCGAGGTGGTGCAGGACATCGCCGTGCGCCGGGTGGGCGCGGCCGTCGTCCTCATGAACGCCTACGCGGTCGACGGGCCCCCCGACGACGGCGTGCTCGTCACGGCGCTGACGAAGGCGGGCTGACCACCCGCCCCGGCGAACTCGCCGACTCGGCGTGTTCACGCCGCCGGGCACGTCGGGCCGCCGCTGCCGCGAAGACCGCCGAGAGCAGCGTCACCGCGACCCCGACGAGGACGAGCGTCGGCACCTGCCCCTGCCCCGACGAGACGAGGTCGATGACGACTGCACCGATGAGCTGCCCGGCGAGGGTGAACAGGACGGCGAGCAGCACACCGAGGTGGTGCACGACGGTCGCGCCGATGGCGATGTAGACGATGCCGACGACGCCGCCCATCCACGCCCACGCGGGCGCGTCCAGCGTCATCGGTGCGCGCCACGTGCCCTGCGCGAGTTGTGCGAGCGCGATGCCGAGCAGCAACGGCAACCCCCACGAGAAGTTGACCCACGTCGTCGCGAGCACCTGATCGGTGTGGCGGTTGACCCGGCCGTTGATCGCCTGCTGCACCGCCATGCCGGCGCCGGCGGCGACGGCGAACAGCACAGGGACGAGGATGACCCCGGAGCCGTCCGCCCCACGCCCGACCATCGCGATCGCGACGCCGACGAACGTGCCCAGTGCGCCGAGCACGCGGGCGAGTGTGACCGGCGCCTTGCCTGCCGGGCCGAGCCCCAGACCGTCGACGAGCATGGCGTTGAGAGTCTGGCCGCCGACGATGGCGATCGTGAACATCGCCACCCCGATCTGTGGGACCGACCACGTCTGGGCCGCGACGAAGAACCCGCCGAACATGCCCCCGAGGAACTGCCACCACGTGAGGTGCTGCGCCCGATAGGCGCGGTAGGCGCTGCGCAGGCCCGCCCGGGCCGAGGGCAGCAGCAGACCGAGGGTCAGCAGCACCCAGCCGCTGCCGAACGACCACAGCGCGGCGTCGATCGGGGCGTGGAACACCTCGGCGAGCGTGCCGTTCACCCGTGACTGCATGGCGCTGAGCGTGCCGGCGAGGAACGCGGCCACCGACGCGAGCAGGGCGGCCCGCCCGGTGGAGCGTGCGAGAGGAGTCTGGGCGTCTGCGGTGGGCTCCGACGATTCGCCGCCCGCCGCGCCCTGGGACACGTCACGGGGCTCAGTGCGCAAAATGACGGGCTCCGGTGAAGTACAGCGTCACACCGTGGGCACGACAGAGCTCGATGGTCTCGTCGTCACGGATCGAACCGCCCGGGGCGACGATCGCACGCACCCCCGCGTCGACGAGGATCTGCGGGCCGTCGGAGAACGGGAAGAACGCATCGGAACTCGCGACCGCGCCCCGCGCCCGCGGCGCCCCGGCACGCTCGACGGCGAGCCGGCAGGAGTCGACCCGGTTGACCTGTCCCATGCCGATGCCGACCGAGGCGCCGTCGTTCGCGAGCAGGATCGCGTTGGACTTCGTGGCCCGCACCGCGCGCCAGGCGAACTCGAGATCGCGGATGGTCGCGGCGTCGGCCGGTTCTCCGGCGACGAGGGTCCACCGTTCGAACGCGTCGCCGTGACCCGCGGTGGGCTTGTCCTCGCTCGATTCCGCGATCTCGGCGTCGATGCGGTCGACGGTCTGCACGAGCATCCCGCCACTGATCGGGCGGTACTCCAGCGCGTCGTCGTCGGCCGCCATCGCCGAGGCGTCGATCTCGAGCAGGCGGATGTTCTTCTTGGCCGTGAGGATCTCGAGCGCCTCGGGCTCGAAACCGGGCGCGACGACGACCTCGGTGAAGATGTCCTTGACCGTCTCGGCCATCGCCGCCGTGACGCGGCGGTTGGTCGCGATGACCCCGCCGAACGCCGAGAGCGGGTCACACTCGTGCGCCCGCCGGTGCGCGACCGCGATGTCGTCGCCGGCGTTGGCGACCGCGATGCCACACGGGTTGTTGTGCTTGACGACGGCGCAGGTCGGAACGTCGCCGTGGTCGTACGCGGCGCGCAGGGCGGCGTCGGCGTCGACGTAATTGTTGTAGCTCATCGCCTTGCCGTGCAGCAGCGTCGCGTTCGCGATGCCCGAGCCCGCGCCGGCGTAGAGCGCCGCCTGCTGGTGGGGGTTCTCGCCGTAGCGCAGCGGCCGGACCCGCTCGTAGGCCAGGCCGAGGAACTGCGGGAATCCCGTGTCGTCGGTCGTGTCGACGTAGCCCGCGGCCATCCAGTCGGCGACCGCGACGTCGTAGGCCGCGGTGTGCGCGAACGCCGCTGCCGCGAGCCGCTTGCGGGCCTCGAGCGTGAACCCGCCGCCGCGTACGGCGTCGAGCGCGTCGGCGTACTGCGCCGGTGAGGTGAGCACCGCGACGCTCGGGTGGTTCTTCGCGGCCGCCCGCACCATCGACGGGCCGCCGATGTCGATCTGCTCGACGCACTCGTCGGGGGTCGCGCCCGAGGCCACGGTCTCGCGGAACGGGTAGAGGTTGACGGCGACGAGCTCGAACGCTTCGACGCCGAGCTCGGCGAGCTGGGCGACGTGGTCGGGTTTGCGGGAGTCGGCGAGGATGCCGGCGTGCACCTTGGGGTGCAGGGTCTTGACGCGGCCTTCGAGGCACTCGGGGAACCCGGTGAGCTCCTCGACGCGGGTGACGGGCAGGCCGAGGTTCTCGATCGCCGCCGCCGATCCGCCGGTGGAGACGAGCGCGACCCCGGCCTCGTGCAGACCCCGGACGAGGTCCTCCAGGCCGGTCTTGTCGTAGACCGAGACGAGCGCGCGGCGCACCGGTCGGCGGCCCTCGTTCGACGTGGTGGCAGGGGTGGGTTCGGACATCCTCGGCTCCTGGTGACGAGTTCGAACGGTTCTGCGGCACCCAGGCGGGCGATGCCGACGTGCTTCACTCCCCGGTGGTGGCCCACCCGCGCCAGTCGTGTGCGGCCAGCCTACCCACGACCGGCGCCGAGCTCCGGGCGGAGCAGACGCGCCCGAAGGTGACCGCGAGCACAGGCGATCCGAGGCGGAGCGACCTCGGGGGCGATCGGGGGCCGCTCGCCCCCTTCGACGGTCACCCGGTCGTGCCGAAACGCACCCGCCGGCCGTCGACGCTCCACCCGTCGCGGGCGAGGCGGGCGACGACGTCGACGAGCATCGCGCGTTCCTCGACCTTGATGCGCTCGTGAAGGCTCTCCTCGGTGTCGTCGTCGAGCACTTCGACGCTGCGCTGGGCGACGATCGGACCGGTGTCGACACCCGCGTCGACGAAGTGCGCCGTGCAGCCGGTGACGCGGACCCCGTAGGCGAGGGCGTCCGGAACCCCGTGCGCGCCGGGAAAACTCGGCAGCAGGGCCGGGTGGGTGTTGAGGACGCGGCCGTCGAAGCGGGTGAGGAACGCCGCGCCGAGGATCTTCATGAACCCGGCTCCGACGACGAGATCGGGCTCGTACGCGGCGACCGCGTCGGCGAGGGCGATGTCCCAGGCGAGGCGGTCGGGGTGGTCGCGGACGCTGAGCGCGAACGTCGGGATCCCGGCGCGCTCGGCGCGGGCGAGCCCCTCGATGCCGGCGCGGTCGGCACCGACGGCGACGATCTCCACGCCGCACGCCGGATCACGCGAGGCGTCGATCAACGCCTGCAGGTTGGTGCCGCTGCCGGAGACGAGGACGACGACGCGCATGAACCCCACCCTACGGGCCGGCGATCAGGCTCGTTCCGCGTCCTCGTCGATGCCCGTGCCGCGTGGTCCATGCACGGGAAGCGCACGGTGGGCAGGCAGCAGACGACGTGCCCGGAGTGCGGAAGACGTGCATCGACGCCCATGCCCGCTTCCCGTCATCCGTGCACGCCTTGAGCCGGCCATGCACGGGAAGGGCCCAGCAGACACGCCACAGACGACGTGCCCGGAGTACCCAAGACGTGCATGGACGCCCATGGCCGTGTCACGTCATCCGTGCACGTCTCGAGCCGGTCGCGCACGGAAACTGCGCAGAGTGCATGCCACAGACGACGCGCCCGGAGTGCGGAAGACGTGCATCGACGCCCATGCCCGCCTCCCGTCATCCGTGCACGCCTTGCGCTGGCCGTGCACGAGAAGCGCCCAGTGAACACGCCGCAGACGACGCACCCGGAGTGCGGAAGACGTGCATCGACGCCCGTGCCCGCTTCCCGTCATCCGTGCACGCCTTGCGCTGGCCGTGCAAGGAAACTGCGCAGAGCGCACGCCATCGACGCCATGCCCGGAGTACCGGAGGCGTGCAGGGACGTCCGTGTGCTGTCGACACGGTCGCGCAACACCTGGGGTGGGGCTCCGGTGCGGGCGCGTGTCAGTCGAACTCGTCCTCCGCGTGGCGGCGCAGACGACGCCGGGGCTTGTTCGCGCCGCCCTTGTCACTGCCGGTGCTCCGGGTACTCGTCGCGCTCGTGCCACTGCGGGAGTCGTTCCGGCGGCGCCCCGGGCGGGCGACGCGCAGCCCGGAGATTCCGGCGACGGCGAGAGCCGTCAGACCCACCTCGCCGGTGAGCGCGAGCGCGGTGACGACGGCGTCGAGACCGACATGCGCGAAGTAACCGGCGCCGACGGAGCCGGAGGCCGCAACCCCGAGGACAAGGATCGCCAGGGCGTACAACACGACCGCGACACCGGTGAGGCGTAGCCGTTCGAGCCAGGTGCCCCCGGCGCGGCGCACGCACCAGATCCCGAGCATCAGCCCGATGAGCAGCGGCACCGTCACCACGGCCGGGCTCCAGGTGGGCAACGGGCCGGGGGTGGGGACGGTCGCGAGCACTGGCACGAGCGGGATGATGCCCGGGTCGGAGACGAACCACGTCACCGAGCTGCCTCCGCCGAGCGTGAAGCCCGGACCGGCGAGCCACGAAGCCGCCCACATGGCGAGGGTCGGCAGGTAGGCGAGCTGGGCCAGGGTCATCAACGTGATGCCGACCGGACCGCCGCCGATGCGGGCGTAGACCTCCGCCATCTCGCCGAAGCGCAGAACGATGCCGACGACGAGCACGACCGCACCGGCGGCGAGGGTCGCGAGCACGGCTGCCGCAGCGGGGCGCACGGCGCGACCGACCCACGACGGCACGTACTCGCGCTGGGCCCACTGGAGCCGGGGCGCGAGGTCGCCCAGGTGATGCAGCGGTCGCAACGCCAGGAGGTACGCGAGCGTGGCGAGCACGATGCCACCGAACGTCGCGAATCCGATCGAAGGACGCGCACCGCCGAAGTGCGCGGCGACCGCGAGCACCAGAGCGGTCGCCGCGTAACCCGTGACGAACGCTCCCCCGGCCACCGCGACGTCCTCGCGGATCGCGCCGAAGCCGCGCAACCGCCGCGACTTGCTCGCCGGATCGGGGACGACGCGCTGCGCCGACCACCACGCGCACACCAACGGCCAGGCGAGCAGCAGCCACGGGATGAGCCCGACCCTGCCCGCGTCGAGGGTGAGTGGGGCGCCGTGGGCGAAGGCCCACCCGGCGAGACCGGCGGCCACGGTGGCTCCGGCAGACTCCGAGCCTCCGGCACCCGTCAGCCACCCGAGCACGCAGAGGACGACGATCATCGTCGCCGAGGCCAACGCGGCTCCGGCACCATGACCGCCGGCGACGAGCCACAGCGGCAGGACATCATCCTCCGAGGACGGCCGGCCGGGGTCTCGAAGCTCTCGCACACGCATCAGGGTGTCACGCATCAGGAGGACATCCTCACCCGACCACGGTCGGAACCCGTGGCCCCACGCCGATGGGGCCGTGCCGACGCGTCCGCCCCACCCCGCAAGATGGAAGATGGGATGGGAGCAGGAGTGGGGTGATCACCCCCGATTCGCTGCCATCCCATCTGCCACCTCGGGTTGAAGAGGCGCCAGGGGCAATGGGTCGGGGGACGGCCCGGACGGGAGAGGGCGTGGTGTCCGGCGGGGATCGGGGCGATGTGCACCCCTGTGGATGGCCGAGTCCGGGTGGGTCCACGGCGGGTGAGCCACATGCCACCCTCCCGAAAGACCGTGCCGCCTCGACCACCCCGGAGCTCCGATGCACCTCGCCGCCGTCGAGCCCTCCACCCTGACGAGTGCGATCGCAGCCGCCATGGCCTGTGTGTCCGGAGCCGGCATCGGCCGGTTGCTCGCAGGTCTCCATCGGCGCGGGTGGTACCGGCGTGCCGGAGACGGGCCCTGCGCACCCGTGCCCGGCACGAGCATCGTCCTCGCCACCGCCGGGATCTGGTCCGTGCTCGCCGCGACCCTCCCGGCCGCCGGTCTCGTCGACGCCGTCGTCCTCTGGCTCGACCTCGTCGTCGTCACCGTGGCCGTACTGCTCTCGGCCGCCGACGTGGCGCAGCGACGACTCCCCGACGTCGGGACGATTCCGCTCGCGGCCCTCGCGGTTGCGGTGATGCTCGCGATCGGCCTGTTCGGTGGGCCCTCCGCCGTGGTGACGAGCCGGCAGGCCCTCGCCGCCGGACTCGCAGTCCCCCTTGTCCTCGCGGCGATCACCCTGACCGCGGGCGGAATCGGGCTCGGCGACGTCAAGCTGTCGTGCTCCCTCGCCGTGCTCCTCGGTCTGCGCGGCCTCGACGCCGTGCTCACCGGTGCGTTCCTCGTCGTCGTCCTCGCCGGCGCGTGGGCGGTGCTCCTGCTCGCGCGCGGTCGCGCCGATCGTCACACTGCCATCGCCCTCGGTCCGTTCCTCACGGCCGGCACCGCGGTCGCCCTCGTCGTCGGCGCCTGACCTGCACCCACCCGTCGCCCCGACTACACATCCTCGGCCGCGACGGCCGTCAGCATGTCGCTGAACACGGCGACGGCCGGACCCCGAAGGGATCCGGCCGTCGACCGTGTGCTCGTTCGGACGCCAGGTGTCAGAGACCCTGGACGATCTCGCGCATGAGCTGAGCCGTCTCCGACGGCGTCTTGCCGACCTTGACGCCGGCGGCCTCGAGGGCCTCCTTCTTGGCCTGCGCGGTGCCCGAGGAGCCGGAGACGATGGCGCCGGCGTGGCCCATCGTCTTGCCCTCGGGAGCCATGAAGCCCGCGACGTAGCCGACGACCGGCTTGGTCATGTTCTCCTTGATCCAGGCGGCCGCGCGCTCCTCGGCGTCGCCGCCGATCTCGCCGATCATCACGACGCCGACGCACTCCGGGTCCTTCTCGAACGCCTCGAGGCAGTCGATGTGCGTGGTGCCCACGATGGGGTCGCCGCCGATGCCGACGCCGGTGGTGAAGCCGATGTCGCGCAGCTCGTACATCATCTGGTAGGTCAGCGTGCCCGACTTGGAGACCAGGCCGAGCTTGCCCTCGCCCGAGACGTCGGCCGGGGTGATGCCCGCGTTCGACTTTCCGGGGCTGATGATGCCGGGGCAGTTGGGGCCGATGATGCGCGTCGTGCCCTTGTTCTTGCAGTAGTTGAAGAACTCCGCGGTGTCCTTGACCGCGATGCCCTCGGTGATGACGACGACGAGCGGCATCTCGGCGTCGACGGCCTCCATGACCGCGGACTTGGCGAAGGCCGGGGGCACGAAGACGACGGAGACGTTCGCGCCCGTCTGCTTCATCGCCTCGGCGACCGTGCCGAACACCGGGATCTCCTGGCCCTCGGGGAACGTGACGGTCTGACCCGCCTTCTTGGGGTTGACGCCGCCGACGATGTCGGTGCCGCTCGCGAGCATGCGGGCCGTGTGCTTCATGCCCTCGGACCCGGTCATGCCCTGCACGATGACCTTCGAGTCGGAGTCGAGGAAGATAGCCATGTCTGTTGTGCCGTCCTTTTCTTCGATCTCGATTACTTGGCGGCCAGTTCGGCGGCCTTGCGGGCGGCGCCGTCCATCGTGGCCTCGACCGTGACGAGCGGGTGGTCGAACTCGGCGAGGATGGCTCGGCCTTCCTCGACGTTGTTGCCGTCGAGGCGCACGACCAGCGGCTTGGTGGCCGCGTCGCCGAGGGTCTTGAGGGCGCCGACGATGCCGTTGGCCACCGCGTCGCACGCGGTGATGCCGCCGAAGACGTTGACGAACACCGACTTGACCTGGTCGTCGCCGAGGATGACGTCGAGGCCGTTGGCCATGACCTCGGCCGACGCGCCACCACCGATGTCGAGGAAGTTCGCGGGCTTGCTGACGCCGCCGGTGTGGTCCTGGCCGGCGTAGGCGACGACATCAAGGGTGCTCATGACGAGACCCGCGCCGTTGCCGATGATGCCGACGTTGCCGTCGAGCTTGACGTAGTTGAGGCCGAGCGCCTTGGCCTTGGCCTCCAGCGGGTCCTCGGCCGCCTCGTCGACCAGAGCCGCGTGCTCGGGCTGGCGGAAGCTCGCGTTGTCGTCGAGCGTGACCTTGCCGTCGAGGGCGATGATCTCGCCGTCCTCGGTCTTGACGAGCGGGTTGACCTCGACGAGCGTGGCGTCCTCACCGCGGTAGACGTCCCAGAGCTTCTGCAGCACCGGCACGATCTTGGCGCCGGTCTCGGTGTCGAAGCCGGCCGCGTCGACGATCTCCTTGGCCTTGGCCTCGTCGATGCCCGTGTTCGGGTCGACGGAGATCTTCGCGAGCGCCTCGGGGCGCTCGACCGCGAGCTGCTCGATCTCCATGCCGCCCTCCTTGCTGCACATCGCGAGGTAGGCGCGGTTGGCGCGGTCGAGCAGCAGGGAGAAGTAGTACTCCTCGGCGATCTTGGCGCCCTGGGCGATCATCACCGTGCGCACGGTGTGGCCCTTGATGTCCATCCCGAGGATGTCGTTCGCGTACTTCTCGGCCTCGTCGGCGCTCTTGGCGACCTTGACTCCACCGGCCTTGCCGCGGCCGCCGGTCTTCACCTGGGCCTTGACGACGGTGACCCCGCCGCTCTTGGCCCCGATCTCCTCGGCCGCCGCCTTGGCCTCCGCGGGCGTGGTGGCGGTCTTGCCTGCGAGCACGGGTACGCCGTGCCTTTCGAACATGTCACGAGCCTGGTACTCGAAAAGATCCACGGCACTTCCTCGTCATCGATGGATAGACGTCCGAGGCGCATTCTAACGACGCGTCGCACCACGATCGGACGAGGGCGTGTGCCACTTCGACGTGGGTGAACACGTCGTGAACAGCGATGACCCCCGCCGCCGGGGCGCGCGAGGGTCATCGGGGTCGTGAAGGGCGCACCGGCCTGACGGAGCGCGCCGGGAACGCCGTACGGCCCGTGGGCCGACGTGGTGAATCTCTCAGCTCTGCGAGACGTTCTGCTCGACCCAGTCGACGATCTCGGTGGTGGTCGCCCCCGGCGTGAACACCTTGGCGACACCGAGCTCGGTGAGCTGCGGGATGTCGTCCTCGGGGATGATGCCGCCGCCGAACACCGTGATGTCGGCCGCGTCGCGCTCCTTGAGGAGCTCGATGGTCTTGGCGAACAACGTCATGTGGGCGCCGGAGAGAACCGAGAGCCCCACCGCGTCGGCGTCCTCCTGGATGGACGCCTCGACGATCTGCTCAGGGGTCTGGTGGAGGCCGGTGTAGATGACCTCCATCCCGGCGTCACGCAGGGCCCTCGCGATGACCTTCGCACCACGGTCGTGCCCGTCGAGTCCGGGCTTGGCCACCACGATGCGCAACGGAGATTCACTCATGCGCCCAGGGTAGCCGTCGGGGCCGGGCCCGTGTGGCGAAGAGGACCGAAGTCCCCCGCCCCCGCGTCGCCCGCGGGACGGTCGCGACGACCGGCACGGCGCGGCCACGGAACCGGGGGAGAACGACGTCGCCGTCACCAGCTCGCGGCGGCGGAAGATGTGAGATATCGGACGAACGTTCAGAAGGGGGTTTCGTCATCGGATCGTGACCGTGCATAGTGGCCCGGTCACTGTTCCGTGCACTACGGAACCCACCCACGGTCGAGGTGCCATGCCGACGAAGTCAGGACACCGTTCCGCTTTCCCGACCCCGCACACGCGGGGTGAACGACGGGAGGCCACACGCCGTCGACGGCGCGAACGTCGGCTGGGGGTGATATCCGGGCTCGCGGTGCTCACCGCGCTGGCCTCCCCCCTCGTCGCCGAGGTGGTGACCGCCGACGCCGCCACCGGCGCCCACTTCACCGGCAACGCGACGGTACCGAACGCGGCCCCCGATCAGGCCGCGGTCGACGCGGCCGACCAAGCACGTGTGGCGTTCCCGGCGCACACGATCCCCGCCCGAGAGGTGCTCGCCCTGTCGGTGCCGGCACGCGGTGTGCAGGCTGCCCACAGCGCGGCCGCAGCCCGGACACCGGCCGCCGCTCCGGCCGGAGCGATGCTCACCCCCGCGGCTAAGGCCCGCCTGGCCGTCGAGGCCCGCGCCTCGCGTGCGACGGCCCGAGCGGTGGCCGGAGCCCGCCCCGGGTTCTCCCGTCCCGTCGAGGGCACCCGTCTCACCTCCGGATTCGGCCCGCGTTGGGGTCGGATGCACGCCGGCATCGACTTCGCCGGCCCCATCGGTCAGGTGATCCGCGCGGTCGGTGGCGGGACCGTCACCGTCGCGGGACCGGCCTCCGGTTACGGCCGGCTCATCGAGATCCGCCACGACGACGGACGGTTCACGCGCTACGGCCACCTGCACCGCGTCGACGTCAAGACCGGAGATCGGGTCGAGGCCGCGCAACCCATCGGCGCCCTCGGCAACGCGGGCCGCTCCACCGGCCCCCACCTGCACTTCGAGGTGCGCACCCCCGCCGGCACCGCCGTCGACCCCGCCCCCTGGCTCGCCGAGCGCGGCATCACGCCCGTCGAGGCGCCGCCCAAGCGCTGACGTCACCTCGTCGTCGGTGGCCGCGGTTACCGTGACCGCGTGCCGACCGACGACGCCCGCCCTGCCACGGCCGACCATCCATCAGCGGACGATCCATCAGCCGACGATCGACGACCTGACCATCCACCAGCGGACGAGCCCCAGGTGCCGGTACATCCCACCGGACCCGTCACCGCCGACTCCGCGCCCACCCCGCACCTGCTCGACCCCGGTGCGGTCCATGTGAGCGTGCGCTCGCCGGAGCAGCGCCGCGCGACGTTTCGCGCGATCCTGCTCAACACCGGGGTCGCCAACGTCACGACCAGCTACCTGTGGTTTGCGCTGACGTTCTGGATCTACCTCGCCACTCGCAACGTCATCGCCACCGGCGTCGTCGGCGGCACGTTCATGCTCCTCATGGCCGCGACGAGCATCAGCTTCGGCACCGTGGTCGACCGGTATCGCAAACTGCTCGTCATGCGCGTCGCGGGCGGTGCCACGCTCGCCGCGTTCGCGATCGCGGGGCTCGTCTACCTCGTCGCACCCGACGAGCAGATCGTGCGCCTCGACCGCCCGTGGTTCTGGGTGCTCTCCCTCGTCGCGTTGCTCGGCGCCGTCGTGGAGAACCTCCGCAACATCGCCCTGTCGACCACCGTGACGATCCTCGTCGACCCCGACGAGCGGGCCCGGGCCAACGGACTCGTGGGCATGGTGCAGGGCCTCGCGTTCATGGTGACCTCCGTGCTCTCCGGCCTGTCGATCGGCTTCCTCGGCATGGGAGGAACGCAGGTCGTCGCGCTCGCCCTCACCGCGATCGCGTTCGCGCACCTGTTCACCGTGCGCATGCCCGAGGAGATCCGGCCCGCGGCCTCCGACGCGCACGGTGCGTTCGACCTCGCCGGGTCGTGGCGCGCGGTGAGTGCGGTGAGCGGACTGTTCGCACTCATCGTGTTCTCGACGTTCAACAACCTCATCGGCGGCGTGTACATGGCGCTCATGGATCCGTACGGGCTGGAGCTGTTCTCCGTGCAGCTCTGGGGCGCGCTGTTCGCCCTCGCCTCGACCGGGTTCCTCGTCGGGGGTGCCGTCGTCGGCAAGCTGGGCCTCGGATCAAACCCGCTGCGCACGCTGCTGCTCGCCGCCGTCGTCATGGGCGTCATCGGCGGTGGTTTCACGATTCGCGAATGGGGCTGGCTCTACCTGGCCGGCATCTGGCTCTACATGTGCCTCATCCCGTCGTCGAGGCGGCCGAGCAGACCGTCATCCAGCGCGTCGTTCCGCTCGAACGCCAGGGCCGGGTGTTCGGGTTCGCGGGCGCGTTCGAGGCCTCGGCCGCTCCCGTCACCGCGTTCCTCATCGCGCCGATCGCGCAGCACTGGCTCATCCCCTACGCCCGTGGCGCCGAGGGCTCCGCCGTGCTCGCACCGCTGCTCGGCACCGGCACGTCACGGGGGATCGCGCTCGTGTTCCTCGTCGCGGGCGCCGTCATGATCGCCGCCGCACTGCTCGCGTTCCTCACTCCCGTGTACCGCCGGGTCTCCGCCGAGTACGCCGCGGCGGGGTGAGGTGCGCGCTCAGAGCTTCTCGAGGGGGGCGTAACGCAGCAGGAGGCGCTTGACCGCATCGCCGCCGAAGTCGACGTGAGCCATCGTGCGGTCGCCCTCCCCCTCGACCCGGACGACCTTGCCGAGGCCGAACGAGTCGTGGTTGACCCGGTCGCCCGGCTTGAGCGAGGGGATCGCCCGCGTGCCGGGGGTCTTGGGGCCGCTGCGGCTCGACAGGGTGGCGACCCCCGGCGCGCGCCGACTCGTCACCGCCGACGCGCCCGTGACCGAGGCATCGCCCCGCTCCCAGTCGATGAGCTCCTCGGGGATCTCACCGAGGAACCGCGAGGGCGGGTTGTACTGCGGTTGCCCCCACGCCGAGCGCACGACCGCGCGCGAGAGATGCAGACGTTCGCGCGCGCGGGTGATGCCGACGTAGGCGAGGCGGCGCTCCTCTTCGAGCTCGTCGGTGTCGGCGAGGGAGCGGGCGTGCGGGAACGTGCCGTCCTCGAGACCGACGAGGAAGACGACGGGAAACTCCAGTCCCTTGGCCGTGTGCAGGGTCATGAGCGTGACCGTGCCCTGGTCCCCGGCCTCGTGGCCGGTGCCGTCGGCGACGGCCTCGTCGGGCACCTCGTCGGCATCGGCGACGAGCGAGACGCGTTCGAGGAAGTCGTCGAGGCTGCCCGGGCCGCCCTCGGCCTGGGCCTGTTCGTCGAACTCCCGCGCCACGCCGACGAGTTCGGCGAGGTTGTCGAGACGCGTCTCGTCCTGCGGGTCGCGGCTCGCGCGCAACTCCTCGACGTAACCGCTCTGGTGGAGGATCGCCTCGAGCAGGTCACCCACCCCCGCACCGGAGTCGCGCACCTCCCCCAGCGACTCGAGCAGCTTCGTGAACCCCTCGATCGCCTTGACGGAGCGGGTCGCGATGCCGGGCGCCTCCTCGGCCATGGCGAGGGCCTGGACGAACGAGAGGCGTTCACGCTCGGCGAGCAGTGACACGCACGCCTGGGCGCGCTCGCCGATGCCGCGCTTGGGGACGTTGACGATGCGCCGGAGGTTGACGGTGTCGGCCGGGTTGGCGAGCACCCGCAGGTACGCCAGCGCGTCCTTGACTTCGCGACGCTCGTAGAACCGGGTGCCGCCGACGATCTTGTACGGCAGCCCGACCCGGACCAGCACCTCTTCGAGCGCGCGGCTCATCGCGTTGGTGCGATAGAAGATCGCGACGTCGCCCGGACGCACGCCGTGGCGGTCGGCGAGCTCGTCGATGCGCCGGGCGACGAAGGCCGCCTCGTCGTGCTCGGAGTCGGCGACGTAGCCCACGGCCTTGTCACCGTCGCCCGCGTCGGTCCACAACCGCTTGGGCCGCCGCTCGGTGTTCTTGGCGATGACGGCGTTGGCGGCCTTGAGGATGGTGTTTGTCGACCGGTAGTTCTGCTCGAGCAGGATGGTGCGCGCCTGCGGGTAGTCCTGCTCGAACTCGACGATGTTGCGGATGGTCGCCCCGCGGAACGCGTAGATCGACTGGTCGGCGTCGCCGACCACGACGAGTTCGCCGGGAGCGACCGGATGCTCGCCGGGACCGATCTCCACCGGAGCCGACAGCTCCTTGACCAGCACGTACTGGGCGTGGTTGGTGTCCTGGTACTCGTCGACGAGCACGTGGCGGAACCGGCGGCGGTAGTACTCCGCGACGTCGGGGAAGGCCTGGAGGATGTTGACCGTGGTCATGATGAGGTCGTCGAAGTCCATGGCATTGGCCTCGCGCAGCCGCCGCTGGTACATCGTGTACGCCTCGGCCAGCACCGCCTCGGCGGGGTTGGCGCCCTCCGCGCCGGCCCGCCGGGCGAACTCCTCCTCGTCGATCAGCTCGTTCTTGAGGTTGCTCACCTGCGCGGAGAACGACCGCGGCGGGTAGCGCTTGGGGTCGAGATCGAGATCGCGCATGACCATCGCCATGAGGCGCTGGGAGTCGGCGGCGTCGTAGATCGAGAAGCTCGACTTGAGACCGACGCGCGTGGCCTCCTTGCGCAGGATGCGGACGCACGCGCTGTGGAACGTGCTCACCCACATGGCCCGGGCCCGCGGGCCGACGAGCGACTCGACGCGCTCACGCATCTCGGCGGCAGCCTTGTTGGTGAAGGTGATGGCGAGGATCTGCCCCGGGTTGACGTGCCGCTCGGCGAGCAGATAGGCGATGCGGTGCGTGAGGACGCGGGTCTTGCCCGAGCCGGCGCCCGCGACGATGAGCAGCGGCGAGCCCTGGTGCACGACGGCCTCACGCTGCTGCGGGTTGAGCCCGGCGAGCAGGGTCTCGATGTCGACGTCACCGACCGGACGACTCCCGCGGGGGCCGGACGGCCGCTCGGGTGCGGGTTCACCGCGCACCGCCCACAACGGCACCCCGGACTCGTCGACCTCCTGCGCGCGAGCGGTGTTTCTGCTGGTCGCGGCCCCGGAGGGTCGGCGGCGGGTCTCCTGCACGTCGGGGGCGGCGGTGGCGGGCGGGAGGTCGAGATCGGGGAGTTCGTCGAAGAGGCTCATCGTGCTGCCGAGTCTATGCGGCCCCACCGACAGCCCTACGGGCGTCGGTGGGGCCGCGGGAGAACGTCGAGGCCGGCCGATCCGGCCGCTCGACGGGCCTTCACCAGAGCTCGAGCGGGATGCTCACCCGCGCGAGGAGAGCCCGGGACGACGAGTTCACCCACCCGAGCGGTCGGGGCTCACGCCCTGTCGCCGACGTCGGAGCCCGTCACCTCTTCGGAGTGCGCGCGGCGGGGCCGACGAGAGCCGTGCTCGAAGATCGGGTGGTCTCCGTGCCGGTCGTCGTCGTGCTCGTCGTGGTAGCGGGTGACCTCGGCGGGCATCTCGTGCGCGCCCGCCTCGCCCCACGGGGTACGCGTGGCCGCGATGAGCCGGCGCTCGGCGTCGGGACCGCCCGCGATCCTCGGGATGCGCATCATGAGCGGCACGCCGAACACCGTCCACGCGGCGACGATGACCCATTCCGGCCCGGTCAACGCGGCCGGCATCCCGGGGAGGAACAGCACGGCGATGCCGGCACCGAGCACGACCGCGATCCCACCGGTGACGACGCCACCGGGAGTGACGAACGGCCGCTCCATCTGCGGCTCCCGCTTGCGGAGCACGATGAACGCGAGCGCGACCATGATCCAGGCGACGACGATCGACAGACCACCGGCGTCGACGAGCCACACGAGGGTCTTGCGGCCGAAGAACGGAGCGAGGATCGACAGGGCGCCGATGAAGATCACCGCGTTCGCCGGGGTGCGGTACTTCGGGTGCAGCCGCCCGAACCACGCGGGCAACATCCCCGAGCGGGCGAGGGCGTAGACGAGCCGGCTCGCGCCGATGAGGAACCCGTTCCACGAGGTGAGGATTCCGGCCACACCACCGAGCACGAGGAACGTGCCCCAGGCCGGGTGCCCGAACATCTTCGTCATCGCGTCGGCGACGGCGAGGTCGGAGTTCGCGAGGTCGACGGCGTGCATCGAGGAACTCGTCGTCAGCATGATCATCACGTACCAGGTGATGGCGAGCAGCACCGAGACGATGAGGGCCTCACCGATCTTCTTGTACGGCAGGTGGATCTCCTCGGCCGACTGCGGGATGACGTCGAACCCGACGAAGAGGAACGGCGTCGCGACGAGCACGGAGATGAATCCGCCCATGCCGCCCTTGAACAACGGCTCCATGTTGTCGGTGCTCCCGCCGATGAAGGCGCCCGCGACGAGCACGACCCCGACCGCGGCGAGGAAGAGCACGGCGATCGTCTGGAACACCGCGGCCGGCCGCACGCCGATGACGTTGATCACGGTCATGACCACGGCGGCGACGACGCCCACGGCGACCCAGCTCGCGTACACGTCGTAGCCGGCGACCGTGTACATCTTGCCGACGAGCATGTCGGGGAAGATGTACAGCAGCGTCTGCGGCAACGCGACCGCCTCGAACGCGACGACGGAGACGTAACCGAGCACGAGGGTCCACGAGCAGAAGAACGACGCTCGCGCACCCATCGACCTCAGCACGTAGGAGTGTTCGCCGCCGACGTGCGGCAGGGCCGCGACGAGCTCGGCATAGGTGAACGCGACGAACGCCACCACCGTGCCGCCCGCGACGAACGCGAGCGCCGCGCCCAGCGTTCCGGCGTTGTTGAGGAAGTCGCCCGTGAGAACGATCCAGCCGAATCCGATCATCGCCCCGAAGGCGACGGCGAGAACGTCCCAGCGACCCAGGACCTTCTCCATCTTGTCGTGTTCTCTGCTCATCGTCGTTGATGCGCTTTCTGTGCGGGGGCAGCTCCGTGACCGCCGGAGGGTTGGGGGTGGGGGTGGTGGCGCTCGGCCCGCTCAGCGGTAGGCCGGGATGCCCGTGAGGGCGTTGCCGATCATCAGGGTGTGCATCTCGGGCGTGCCCTCGTAGGTGAGGACGGACTCGAGGTTGTTCGCGTGGCGCATGACGGGGAACTCGTAGGAGATGCCGTTGGCGCCGAGGATCGTGCGCGCGGTGCGGCAGATCTCGATGGCCTTGTCGACGTTGTTGAGCTTGCCGATGCTCACCTGCTCGGGGCGCAGACCGACGGAGTCCTTGCGGCGCCCGAGGTGGAGGGCGAGCATCGTGCCGAGCGTGAGCTCGACCGACATGTGCGCGAGCTTGCGCTGGGTGAGCTGGAACGAGGCGATCGGCTCGCCGAACTGCACGCGTTCGGTGGAGTACGTCAGCGCCGCGGAGAACGCCGACCGAGCCGCGCCCATCGCGCCCCAGAGGATGCCGTAGCGGGCCTCGTTGAGGCAGCTCAGCGGGCCCTTGAGGCCGTTGACCTCGGGCATCACGGCGTCGGCGGGCAGGCGCACGTCGTCGAGGACGAGCTCGGAGGTGATCGAGGCGCGCAGCGACGCCTTGTGCTTGATCTCCGGCGCCGAGAAGCCGGGGGTGTTCGTCGGCACGACGAATCCGCGGATCTCGGAGGACGATTCGCCGGTCTGCGCCCACACGACGGCGACGTCGGCGATCGAGCCGTTCGTGATCCACATCTTGCGCCCGTTGAGCACCCAGTCGTCGCCGTCGCGGCGCGCACGGGTGCGCATCGAGCCGGGGTCGGAGCCGTGGTCGGGCTCGGTGAGGCCGAAGCAGCCGATCGCCTCACCCGCGGCCATGCGCGGCAGCCACTCCTGCTTCTGCTCCTCGCTACCCCACCGCCAGATCGCGAACATCGCGAGCGAGCCCTGCACGCTCACCAGCGAACGGATGCCGGAGTCGGACGCCTCGAGCTCGAGGCACGCGAGCCCGTAGTCGACGGCGCTCATGCCGGCGCAGCCGTACCCCTCGAGGTGCATGCCGAGCAGCCCCACCTCGCCGAGGCTCTTCGCGAGTTCGCGGGCGTTCGGCAGCTCGCCCTTCTCGAACCACTCCCCGATGTACGGGTCGACCTGCTCGGCGCACACGTGACGCACGGCGTCGCGGATCGCCTTCTCCTCGTCGGAGAGCAGGTCGTCGATGTCGGCGAGGTCGAGCGGACGGATGGTCTTCGGAGGCGTGGGGTGTGCCATGGTCCTTCGCTTTCGTGGGCGTCGTGAACGGTGATCGTCGATGTTCGTGAGGGTGAGATGCGGGGGGCGGCCGTCGCCGGGGCCGGCGTCGGCGGGCTCGGTCAGGGCAAGCCCGGGGTCCGCGGATGATGCGCCCGTCGGGACGTCACCGAGCGGAGCGCGGGGGTCGCCCGCGAGCCAGGCGCGCACGGTGGTGTCGTGTTCACCCAGGCGAGGCGGGGCGGCCGGGGTGGCGAGCAGCGGCTCGCTGTAGGTGACCGGGTGACGGACCTGGGGGGAGGCGCCGTCACCGAGGTCGTGCACCGGGTCGAGGCCGAGGTCGGTCGCGAGTGCGAAGGCGGCGGCCAGGTCGTTGACGCCGCCGGCAGGAACACCCGCGGCGTTGAGCCGGCGTTGCCAGTTCGCGGCGTCGTCGGTGGCGAGGACGGCCTCGAGGGCGGCGACGAGCTCGGTGCGGTGACCGACGCGGTCGGCGTTGCGGGCGAAGCGGGGATCCTCGGCAAGGTGCGCAACGCCGAGTTCGGTGGTCATCCGCACGAACTGGCCGTCGTTGCCGCACGCGACCGCGAGCAGGCCGTCGCGACAACGCAGGGTCTCGTACGGGGCGATCGACGGATGCCGGTTGCCCATCGGGCGCGGCACCGAGCCGGCGCCGAGGTAGCCCGAGGCCTGGTTGACCAGCGACGACAGCAGGCTCGACAGCAGGTTGACCTCGACGCGACAACCTCGGCCGGTGCGGCCGCGCGCGGTGAGGGCCGCGAGAATCCCGATCGTCGCGTCCTTGCCGGTGAGCACGTCGACGAGTGCGACGCCGGCCTTCGTCGGCTCGCCGCCCACCTCTCCGGTGATGCTCATGAGCCCGCCGACGGCCTGGACGACGAAGTCGTAGCCGAGCAGGTCGGCGCCCTTGCCCGCGCCGAATCCCGTGACGGAGGCGTAGACGATGCCAGGGTTGGTCGCGGCCACGTCGTCGTAGCCGAGACCGTGACGTTCGAGGCTGCCGGGGCGGAAGTTCTCGATGAGCACGTCGGCGCGGCGGGCGAGCTCGTGGGCGAGGCCGCGATCGGCGGGGTCGGCGAGGTCGAGGGTCACACTGCGCTTGCTGCGGTTGACCGACTCGTAGTACGTCGCGGTGCGCTCACCCGTGCTGCCGTTCTCGCGCCACGGCGGACCCCACGAGCGCGTGTCGTCGCCGGCCCCCGGGCGCTCGACCTTGACGACGGTCGCGCCGAGGTCGGCGAGGTTCATCGTCGCGAGCGGCCCGGCGAGCACCCGCGAGAAGTCGGCGACGAGGATGCCGTCGAGCGGACGGGCGGCGGCACCGTCGCAGGTCGCTCCACGAGTTGCGGGGTCGGTCGTCGTCGGGGACGGCGTCACGATGCCTCACCCCCGCGGTCGACGAGGCGCCCGTCGACACGGCGCGGAACGCCCCACGGATCGGCCTCGCGCACCGCCGGAGGCAGGGCGGAGTCGGGGACGTCCTGGAACGCGACCGGGCGCACCCAGCGGTCGAGTGCGGCGGCGCCGACGCTGCTCGCCTCGGGGCGGCTCGTCGCGGGCCAGGGGCCGCCGTGATGCTGGGCCCAGGTACCGACGACACCGGTCGGCCAGCCGTCGACGACGACGCGCCCGGCCTGCCCGGCGAGCAGCGCGACGAGACCGGCGGTCTCGGGGTCGCCGTCGCCCGCCGTCGCCACCGCCGCCGCCAGGCTCGGCTGGAGTCGCGCGAGGACGGCGTCGCGCTCGGCGGTGCCCGCGTACTCGACGACGAGTCCGAGCGGGCCGAAGCACTCCTCGAGCAGCCGCGAACCGGGCTGCAGATCGGCCGCGGCGGCCGTGAGGACGGTCGGGGTGACGGCGAACCCCTCGCCGCTCGTGCTCTCGCCGGCGCTCTCACTCTCCCGCTCGGGCAGTCGCTCCGTCCCGGTCCCGCCGGTCGAGGCGGGCGACGACCCCGGCGTCGCCTCGTCACCCGGCGCGGCGTCGCGCGCACCGGCCCCCCGCAGATCGGCGAGCCCCGTCGCGAACGCGTCGGCGATGCCGGCGGTGAGCGCGTACCCGGTCGGCCGCCGGGAGGCCTCCGCCGCGACGGCCTCGACGAGCCCGCTGCCCGCGGGAACGAGCAGCAGGCCCGGCTTGGTACAGAACTGGCCGGTGCCGAGGGTCATGCTGTCGACGAACCCCGCGGCGATCTCGGCAGCGCGTGTCACCGCGGCGGCGGTCGTCACGACGGCCGGGGTGACCGTGCCCATCTCGGCGTAGACGGGGATGGGGCGCGCCGGCCGGCCGTGGGCGTCGGTCCCGGTGCCCCGGGCCGCCGCGCGCTCGACGAGGGCCATGCCGCCGGACTGCGAGCCGGTGAATCCGACCGCCGCGATGCGCGGGTCGTCGACGAGCGCGAGCCCGGCCTCGAACCCGGCGACCAGGCCGAACGTGCCCGCAGGCGCGCCGGCCGCGGTCAGCGCGCCGGTGACGAGCTCGGCGAGCCGCGCCGAGAGCCGCGGGTGCGCCGGATGCGCCTTGACGACCACGGGGCACCCGGCCGCGATCGCCGAACACGTGTCGTGGCCCGCGACGCCGAAGCCGAAGGGAAAGTTGCTCGCGCCGAACACGGCGACCGGGCCGAGCGGCATCCGCACCCGGCGCAGGTCGACCGGCGGAGCGCCCGCGGCGTGATCGATCGTCGCGTCGAGGAAGGCGCCGTCGGCGGCGACGGTGCCGTAGAACCGGGCCTGGGCCGCGGCCTTGGCGAGTTCGCCCGGGAGCCGGGGAGATCCGAGGGCGGTCTCGGAGTCCGCGAGCGCCGCGAGCTCGTCGGCGTGCGCCTCGAGGGCGTCGGCGACGGCGTCGAGCCAGACGGCGCGCTCGGTGGGAGCCGTCGCCGCCAGCGCCGGGGCGGCGGTGGCCGCGGCCTGCAGCGCCGCCTCGACCTGTGCAGGCGTCGAGTGCGCGACCGCGGGGTGGGCGGTTCCGGTGCGAGGGTCGTGGCCGACGTCGGCGCTGCCCGGGTTCGCGGACGTCTCGGCCGCCGTGGTCGTGCTCATCGGGCCGCCCGCACGGCGTCCGCGAGCACGCCGAGGGCGTCCTCGAGCAGCTCGTCGGAGATGACGAGCGGCGGCAGCAGCCGCAGCACGTTGGAGTGGGTGCCGCAGGTCAGCGTGACGACGCCCTGCGCATGGCAGGCCGCGGCGATCTCCTTGGCCGTCGGCGCGTCGGGCTCGTCGGTGCCGGGGTGGCAGATCTCGATGGCCATCATCGCGCCGCGACCGCGGACCTCGGCGACGATGCCCGTCTCGTCGACGAGCGGCTCGAGGTGGGTGCGCACGAGCTCCTCGATGCGCCGGGCGCGCTGCAGCAGGGTGTCGTCGCACTCCAGCTCGTCGAGGACGGCGAGCGCCGCGGCGCATGACAGCGGGTTGCCGGCGTAGGTGCCACCGAGGCCGCCGGCGCCGACCGTCTCCATGATCTCGGCGCGTCCGGTCACCGCCGAGAGCGGCATGCCACCCGCGAGTGCCTTGGCGGTGCAGACGAGGTCGGGGACGACGCCCTCGTGCTCGATCGCGAGCATTCGTCCGGTGCGACCCATCCCCGCCTGGACCTCGTCGGCGACCATGACGATGCCGTGACGCTCGGTGATCTCGCGGATCCCGGCGAGGAACCCCTCCCCGGGGACGATGAACCCGCCCTCACCCTGGATCGGCTCGATGACCGCGGCCGCGATGCGATCGGGCCCGACCCGCTCGATGAGCGCCTCGAAGGAGGCGAGGGCCTCGGGGACGGCGTTCTGGGCACCCGTGCGCCAGTGCAGGGGGTAGGCGAACGGCGCCCGGTGGATGTGCTCGGGGAACGGCGCGAAGCCCGTCTTGTACGGCGCCTCCTTGGCCGTCATGCCGAGCGTCAAGAGGGTGCGGCCGTGGTAGGCGTGGTCGAAGACGACGACGTCGGGACGTCCCGTGTAGGCCCGGGCGATCTTCACCGCGTTCTCGATCGCCTCCGCGCCCGTGGTGAACAGCGCGGTGCGCTTCTCGTGCTCCCCCGGCGCGATGCGGTTGAGGCGCTCGGCGACCTGGGCGTACCCGTCGTACTCGGTGACCATGAAGCACGTGTGCGTGAACGCCGCGGCCTGCTTCTGCACGGCGGCGACGACGGCGGGGTGGCTCGCACCCACCGACGTCACGGCGATGCCGGACGCGAGGTCGATGAGGTGATTGCCGTCGGCGTCGACGAGGATGCCGCCGGAGGCGCGCTCGACGAACACCGGCAGCGTGATGCCCAGACCGACCGGCACGTGCTGCGTGCGGTGCGCGTGCTTCTCGCGTGAGCGGGGGCCGGGAACCTCGGTGACGAGGATGCGGCGCTGCTCGACCGGCTGTGCGATGGCGGCATCGGATGCGGTCGGCTCGGTGGTGGGAACGGCGGTGTCCACGGTCACGGTCTCTCCTCTGGTCGGGGATTGCCGTCACGTTAGGGCTACCGGCGGGCCACGTCATCGTGCAGAGTGGCCACGATGAGACCCCCGCTGTGCAGCCTGCACAAGAGGGGTGACCCGCCGAGACAGCCGTCGTTTCCGGCCACGGTGGTCGGGCGACGCTCGTCCGGGCCGCGAGGGCCGGAAACGACGGCTATCTCGGCGGATTCAGGGGACGGGAAGGAGTCGGGATGGACGTCACCCTCGCGGGACTCTCGCAGGCGCTCGGCGACGAACTGCGCCCGGTCGCACCGGTACCCGTGCCGGCGACCGCGGTGACCGGCGTCCACGTCAGCGAGCTGCTCGACCCGACCCCGTTCCTCGAGGGGGGCGAGTTGCTGCTCACGACCGGACTCAAGCTGCCCGATCAGGCCCTCCCCCTCGACGCGTACGCCGCCCGCCTCGCCGGAGACGGGGTGGCCGGACTCGCGCTCGGCCTGGGGCCCATGCACGCGGGCATGCCACCGCTGCTCGTGCGGGCCTGCGAGCGCGCCCGCCTGCCACTGTTCGAGGTGCCGGTGCGCACGCGATTCCAGTCGGTGGTGCGGGAGTTCTGGCGGCAGGTCGGCACCGGGCGCGAGGAGGATCTGCGGGCCGCGATGGGCTCGTCACACGCGCTCGTCCGAGCCGCGACGGCCGAGGACGCCCCCGCCGCCGTGACGCGCGCACTCGCCGCGGCGGTCGGCGGCTGGGTGGCGGTGCTCGACCCGGCGGCGCAGGTGCGCACCGTGCACCCCCGCGCGGCGGTGGGCACGGCGACCCGGGCGGCGGCCGAGATCGGGCGGATGCGGCTCTCCGGCCCCCGCGCGGCCGTGACGTTCGGACTCGGTCGCGACGACGTGCTCGCCCATGGGCTCGACCGAGCCGGCGGTCACCTCGTCACCGGTTGCCCACGGCCGCTGCCGCCGCACGCGCGACACCTCGTGATGTCGGCGTGCGCACTGCTGCAACTGCGCGCGGAGTGGTCGAGCCCCACCACCGCCTTTCCTCTCGCCGCCCCGGTCGCGGTGGGAACGCTCGCGCGACTCGGACACGCCACGGCCGCGGCCGACCTCGCCGCTCACCTGCGGCGACCCGTGCCGCGAGTCGTGCGCCTGGCATTGGTCTCCGGCGTCGAGGCCGAGGCGGTGGCGGTGGACACCGGCAGCCTGTTCGCGCCGGGCGATCCGACCCTGCTCGTCCTCGACGCCGAGCACGCCGACGCGACCTGGGGCCGCCTCACGGCCTCCGCCGACGCGAGCACGACGCCAGGCGCGCGCGGTGTGCTCACCGCCCCGGCAACGTGGCCGGAGATCCCGCACCTGCTGACCCGGGGCCGGGAGGCGTACTCACGCACCCCCGACGGGGTGCTGCGCGACCTCGCCGCCCCCACGCCCGCCGCGTCCGTCGCCGCCGGCGTCGTCGACGAACAGCGGCTGGCCGCCCTCGCGGCACACCCCCGGGCCGAACTCGTCGCGACCCTCGCCACCTACCTGCGTCATCGCGGTCGCGTGGGCCCGGCCGCCGACGCTCTGGGGCTCCACCGCAACTCCGTGCGTCACCGGCTCACGCTCATCCGGCAGATGCTCGGCGTCGACATCGACGACCCCGACGTCGCCGCGCAGTGGTGGCTCGAACTCCGCTCCCGAGGGCTCGCGTAACCATCTCGCGCACGTTCCGAGACGCCGAGTCCGCTCCCGACCCCGCCCACCACTCCCCCGCTCGCAAGGTGGCAGATGGGATGGCGACCGGGCGGGGGTGATCACCCCAGAAGCGCCGCCATCCCATCTGCCACCTCGAGGCGGGATGAGCGTGCCCGGAGTTCGCATCCATCCGGGCATGCCCCGGCGAGAAAATCCGTTGCCGTGCCGAGGCGGTGCGTTCTACCGTCGAAGAACACGGGAAAGGAGGTGGTCCAGTAGTGAAGACTTCTCGGACACGTGAGGTGACCGCGCGATAAGCGCGTCCACGGACGCGTGATCTCGAATCCCACGCGATCACCGCGCCCGGCAGGCTCCGGCGGACTCGTCCACCGCCCCGGCGCAATGCGCCACCTGCCCGGCGTCCAGCACGACGAACCGGCGCCACCCGCAGTGCGGATGGCGCCGGTTTCGTGATGCTCGAGAACCGTCAGCCGAAGTAGCCGTACAGGGCGTTGACGAGAGCGAGGACGGCGGCGAGGTGCATGAGGACGGGCCGGTTCGAGCCCTTCTTCGCCTTGGACCGCGCGATCTCGCAGAACGCGACGACGGCGAGCGCGACGACGAGCTTGATGCCGACGAACATGTGATAGGACGCCGGCAACGCGCCGCCCCCCATCTCCATGACAGCGACCATCGCGAGACCGATGAGCAGCTGCAGCCGAGCGCCCCACACCATGACGGGGTGGATGACGCCCTGGGCGAGGCTCATGACGTAACCGATGACGATGAGTGCGAGCCCACCCCAGTGGGCCCATCCGAGGATGCCGATCGCGCTGACCATGACCTCACCCTACGTGGCCCGTTCGCCGATCTCCTCTCCAGACACCGCCGCCCGCGACGATTCGTCCTCCCCCTGGCACCGGGGCGAGTGCCGGCCGGTCGCGTCGACCGGCCGAAGCCCGGGTCGGGCGCGTCGGAGCAGGAACGTCAGAGCAGGTGCCGGTGCATGGCCCAGGCGGTGAGTTCGTGGCGGGAGCTGAGCTGGAGCTTGCGCAGCACGCTGCTCACGTGGGTCTCGACCGTCTTGATCGAGATGAACAGCTCCTTGGCCACCTCCTTGTACTGGTAGCCGCGGGCGATGAGGCGCATGACCTCACGTTCGCGAGCCGAGAGCCGGTCGAGTTCCTCGTCGACCTCGGCGACCTCACCGGCCGCGGCCCCGAACGCGTCGAGCACGAAACCGGCCAGCCGGGGGCTGAACACGGCGTCCCCGTCGGCCACCCGGCGGATGGCGGCGACGAGGTCGGTCGGCGAGATCGTCTTGGTGACGTACCCCCGGGCCCCGGCGCGGATCACCGAGATCACGTCGTCGGCGGCGTCGGAGACCGAGAGGGCGAGGAACCTCACCGGCTGCCCGTTCTCGCTGGTCACGCCCTTGCTCTCGAGGAGGACGTCGGTACCGCCCCGGCCCTGTCCGCCGGGGAGGTGGACGTCGAGCAGCACGACGTCGGGGCGTTCCCGGGCGACGACCGCGACGGCCTCCTCCACGGTCGCGGCCTCACCGACGACCTGCAGTTGCGCTCCGGTGTCGGCGAGTTCGCTCCTCACCCCGGTGCGGAACATGCGGTGGTCGTCGACGAGCACGAGCCGAATCGGCCCGCTCTCGGCGTTCGTCGTCTCGGTCACGATCGTCGTCCCCGTTCTCCCGTGGCAGTGGGCATGGCGGTAGGTGTCTCGCTGGCTGTCGTGGTGGGTGTCGCGGTGGGTGTGGTCTCGGGTTGCGGCGTGCGCGGCTCGGCGACGACGCTCGAGGCATCCGGGGCAGCGCCCACGTTCTCGTCCGGCTTCTCGACCGGCAGCTCGAGGATGACCTCGGTGCCCTCGTCGAGCCGTCGGATGCGGGCCGAGCCGCCGTGGCGTTCCATGCGACCGAACAACGACTCGCGCACGCCGAGACGGTCCTCGGGCACGGCGTCGATGTCGAAACCGGAGCCGTGGTCGCGGACGAAGACCTCGACGAGCCGCGGCCCGATCTCGACGAACGCCGACACCGGGGGCGCACCGTGACGCACCGCGTTGGCGAGCGCCTCGCGCGTCGCGGCGACGAGAGCGGCACCCGCTTCGTCGATCGGGCGTTCGCCGGTGACGACGAGATCGACCGGGACCCCGTGCAGATCCTCGATCTCGTGGGCAGCGGCCGTGATCGCGGCGCCGAGCGTCTCGACCACGGGCTTCGGCGCCCCGTACAGCCACGCCCGCAGCTCACGTTCCTGAGCGCGTGCGAGCTGGGTGACGCGGGTCGGGTCGTCGGTGCGCTGGATGAGCGCGAGCGTCTGGAGCACGGAGTCGTGCAGGTGGGCAGCGATGTCGGCGCGTTCGGTCTCACGGATGCGCGTGCGCTGCTCCTCCTGCAGCCGCTCCCAGAACCGCATCGCGAGCGGCCCGAGCACGAGCGCGAGCCCGGCCAGCACGGCCAGGGTCGCGAACGCGACGTCCCAGAGCACTCGCATTCCCTGTTGTCGCGCGACGATGACGACGACGCCGGTCACGGCGAGCACCGCACCGAGCAGCACCCGGATCGCGCCCTGACGGCGGCCGTTCTGCTGATCGAGCTGCGACCAGGCGAGGATCGCGCCGCCGCCGACGGCGAGGACCGGGACGAGGTCGCCCAACCTCACCCCGGAGACGCCGGCCAGCGAACCGCTGACCATGAGCCCCCCGACGACGAGCAGCCCGGCCCCCACGACGAGCAGGGCACCGGCGGGCGAGACGCGATCGAGTTCGATCGGCGACCGGCCGGAGTCTCCCCGCGGCGTCATCACCCACAGCAGCACGTAGGCGGCCACGCCGAGTCCGCCGGCGAGGGTGGCACCCAGGAACACCCACCGCACGAACCGCACCGGCACGTCGAGGTGCCGCGCGACGCCCGCGCACACCCCGGCCAGGTAGCCGTCGGCGCGCACGAGTCTGGGCAACTCGGGCAGCTCGGCGGATGGTGTCGTGGTCACACCCCCATCGTGGCCCACCCCGAGCTGCGGCGTCACGCGCCCGCGCACGGTTCCAGGGGGATCCCCGAGGGCGTCAGGGGCTGCTCAGGGTCGCCCCTCATGTCCATCGGCCCTCCCACCACCCAGGATGGAAGGCAGAAGGAGACACCTCGACGAGCAGGAGTGGTGATGAACAGCAACGGCCCGCTGGACCGACTGGTCGAGCGTTGTCGGGAGACCGGCGTGCGTCGCGCGCAGGACCGGCGTTGGGTCGCCGGCGTGTGCATCGGCCTCGCCCACCGCTGGAACGTCGACCCGGTATTGATCCGGGTCGGGTTCATCCTGTTGACGATCTTCGGAGGCATCGGCATCACGGTGTACCTGCTGTGCTGGCTACTGCTGCCCGGGGCCGACGGGTCGGTGGCACTCGATCGGGCGCTACGCGCCGGCGACGGCGCCGCGATCACCCTGTTCATCTTCACGGTCGTCGTCACGATCGGCACCCTCACCCCCGACGACAACGGACCCCCGAGCGGTCTGCTCGGCCTCGTGCTCCTCGGTCTCGTCGTGTGGTGGCTGGTCCACAGCGGGCGGTTCTCGGCGGGCACGGCCACCCCGGCGTCGGCCCAGGCCGCACACGACGCGGCAGGCACGACGGCACCCACCGCCACAACCGCCACCCCCTCCACTGCCTCGACCGCCCTGGCACCGACCACCTCCGCACCGTCCCGCCCAGCCCGGGCCTCCCCCGCCGCCCCCGGCCCCACGACCCGCACCAGCCCCGGCCGCACACGACGCGGCAGGCACGACGGCACCCACCGCCACAACCGCCACCCCCTCCACTGCCTCGACCGCCCTGGCACCGACCACCTCCGCACCGTCCGGCCCAGCCGGGGCCTCCCCCGCAGCCACCGGCTCGACGACCGTCACCGGCTCGGTGCCTGCCACCGGCGCGGCATCGCCTTCTGCCTCGGCGGCTCCCGGCGTTGCGGCCGGCGACGTCGGCCAGGCACCCGCCGGGCCGCGCCCGGGCGCAGCGACCGCACACACCCCCTCCCCGATCCAGGACGTCCTCCCGTCACAGTCGGCTCCGCATGCGGGGACCCGACAGGAGGCGGCCTTCATGTCCCCCGCCTCCCAGCCGGCCGGGGCGTCCGGAGCACCCGGAGCACCCGGAGCACCCCATGACCCGGCCCACGTCGCAGACCGGCATCGCCACGACCGGAGCTCCGGACTCGTCACGCTGCTCACTGCTGGCCTGGCCCTGCTCGCCTACCTCGGCGCCGACGCGGCCGTGGCCGGCCTGGACCTCGACCGTCCGTGGCTGGTCGGTCTCGCGGCAGCGCTCGGCGTCATCGGGATCTCGCTCGTCATCACGGCGTTCACCGGCCACCGGGTGCCGATGCTGCGCGTCGCCGCGTGGATCCTCGGCATCAGCCTGGTGACGAGCACCGCCACGGCCGGAGTCTCCGGTGAGGACCACGACGTGACGTGGCGACCCACGACGGCGAGCGAGGTGCTCCCGGTCTACGACCACGGCGTCGGCTCCGCGCAGCTCGACCTCACCGCGCTCCCCGCCGACGGGGTCCGCGACATCTCCGTGTCCCACGGAGTCGGCGAACTCACCATCCTCGTTCCCGCGAACGTCACCACCCGCGTCGAGGCCGAGAAGGGCCCGGGCCCCCTGCGCGTCGAGGAGGACGGCCATTCGCGTGAGCTCGGCGACGGCTTCTCCACCATCGAGCCGTTCACGCTCGGCAGCGGCCCCGAGGCCTACCGGGTCAAGGTCGATGCCGGCGTCGGTGAGGTCGACATCAGGGTCGTCCCACCCACGTCCGCCCCAGCCCCCGCATCGCAGCCGGCGTCGAAGCAGGAGGTCACGCCATGACGCCCATCCCGTCCGACCCGTCCATCCCGTCCGACCCGTCCAGCCCGTCCGACCGGGCGCCGTCGAGCGGCGGTCACCTCGCGACGGCCTCGGTCGACGTGCCCGATCGCACCACCCGCCGCGTCGATCCGTGGCGACTCGTGCTCGGCCTGGTCGCGATCGTCGTCGCCGCGGTCACCGCGATCGGTCAGCTGGCCGGGTGGTCCGGTGTTCCGCTGACACCGACCCAGTGGCTCTTCGGCCTCGGCGGCCTCTGCGTCCTGCTCGGTGGCCTCGGACTGCTGCTGCGACGCCGGCGGTGACCCCGCTCAGACCTCCCGACGCTGCGCGGCGGCCGTGAGCAGGCGCTGCCGCTGACGGCGATGGGCCTGGTCGGCCAACGTGTCGTCGATCTGCGCCGGTCGGAACCCGGCGGTGAACGCGCGTTCGAGCGCTGCCGCGAGCAGCCGGTCGATGAACGCCGGGTTGGCCGGCAGCACCGGACCGTGGAGATAGCTGCCGTAGACGTGGTCGCGCACGGCGCCCTCGGTGCCGTCCTTGCCGTTGTTGCCCTTGCCGTAGCCGAGCGTGCCGAGCGGCGCCTGCCCCTGGCCACGCTCCGTCGAGCCGGAATGGTTCTCGTAACCGACGATCTCGCCGAACTCCGTACGCACGAGCACCGGCCCGATCATGCGCACGTCGTTGCCCTTGGTGGTGACGTCGAGGATGCCGAGGCCGGGGATGACACCGCCGGAGCGGGTGCGAAAGTCGTGGCCGAAGAGCTGGTACATGCCGCAGATCATGAGCATCGGCGTGCCGTCGTCGGCGAGGGCACGCAGCATCGGGCCGATGCGCTCGAGGTCGGGTCGCACCCTGTCCTGCCCGGAGTCCTGACCGCCGCCGCCGAGGACGAGGTGAATCTTGTCGGGCAGCCGTTCACCGGGGTGATGCTCGTGAACCTCGGCGTCGTAGCCGTGGCGGCGGGCCCGCATCGCGACCGCGCGGGTGTTGCCGCGGTCTCCGTAGATGCTCATCTCGCGCGGGTAGAGGTGGACGATGCGCACCGTGCCCTTGCTCGCGCCCACCGCCGGGCCCGCCCCCGTCGGATCCTCGATGGGCACGTCGACGAGTTCTCGCGACTCCGCGTGCGTGCCATGGCCGTTGCGGTAGTCGTTGCGGTGGCCGTTCGTCATGATCGCTCCCCCTCCTCGCCGAACGCCGACAGGTGGTAGCGCGCGGCGAGCACCCGGCGCAGGTGCATCATCGCCGTGTACGTGCAGAACAGCCGCAGCGGCTCCCCGGGGTGCGCGGCGAGGAACGCGTCGAGCGCCTCGTCGAGGTCGGGGGTCACCTGATCGGTGGTCACCCCGTCGTACTCGAGGCGCAGAGCCATGTCGTAGGCGCGGATGCCGCTGGTCAATGCCACGCCACGCTCGCGTAGCGACGCGAACGACACGTCGTAGAGCCAGCTCACGTCTCGCCCGTCGGCCGTGTTGTCGTTGATCGCGATCATCGTGGCCGCGGGCGTGCCGCCGTACGTGCCGAGCGCCACCGTGAACCCCGCCGGGTTCTTGACGAGCACGAGCTCGAGGCTGCGACCGTCGCCGAGATCGATGACCTCGCCGCGGCCGAACGGCGGCGCGACGGCGGCGAGGGCACGCGCCGCGACGACCGGATCGAACTCCTCGCCGAGCACCACGCGCGCGGTGGTCGTCGCGGCCGTGGCGTTGATCATCGCCGCCAAACCACGTTGGCGGAGCTCGACCGGCCCGACGTGCGGCCCACGGCCGAACTCGACGAGGAACGCGGCCGAGTGCTCACCCAGGGGATGCAGCAGGCCGTCGTCGCCGGTGGGCGACGGGAGTTCGGTGCTCTCGCCCCGCAGGTCGGACTCCTGCAGTTCGGCGAGCCGCTCGGCGACGTCGGCGTGCAACCCGAAGTAGGTGACCGGAGCCGTCATCTCACCGGCGTGGCGGGCGACGAACGCGTCGTCGCGGTTGAGCACGACGCCCTTGGTGGCCTGCACGCCGAGGCGCCGAAGCAGATCGGCCGTGTAGTCGATCTCGGCGAACCGGTCGAGCTGGTCGCGCGCGACGTTGAGCAGCAGCGCATGGGTGGGTCGGACCACCTGGGCGAAGTGCAGAGCGTGGGCCTCGTCGAGCTCGAGCACCGCGACGTCGGCCCGCAGCCGCCCGTTCAGCCCGATGCGGCCGAGCATCGAGCTGATGACGCCCCGGGTGAAGTTGCTGCCCGTCGGGTTGCTGAACACCTCCCGGCCGTGCGCGCGCAGGACGGCGGCGAGCATGCGGGTGGTCGTGGTCTTGCCGTTGGTGCCGGTGACGACGACGACGTCGTCGACGTCGGCGAGCGCCGTCGCGAGGAACTGCGGATCGAGACGCTCGGCGAGCAATCCCGGCAACGCCGATCCGCCCCCGCCCTTGAGACGGGCGGCGACCCGAGCGGCTTTTCCGGCGGCGACGGCAAGAGGGGTTCTCAGCACGGCGTCAGCCTAACGGGGACGTCCGACACGCTCGTCCGTGCTGGTCACGAGCTGGTCACGAGGCCACCAGTGACGGATTCGTCCCGCACACGCGCCGGGGTCGTCGCCCTGACCGCCCCAGGTCACGACGAACGCGGCGCGGCCCGCAGCGCATCGAGCCCGGTCGCGGTCAGGGCGACGACCCCGGCGCACACGAACCCCATCGTCGACAGGACGATCGCGCCGAGCAGGAGGTTCGACGGCTGCCCTTGGGTGACCAGGCCCGCCAGCAGGAGGAACACCCCGGCGAGCACGGCTCCGACGAGGGCGGGGAGCACGTTGCGCGACCACGGTCGTCGCAACGGGATCGGGCCGGTGGCCGGGGTGTCGACCTGCCCGCTCGTGCGGTCGGCCAGCACGAGCCCGAGCCCCGCGAACACCGCACACACCCCGTACGCCGCGACGACGTCGCTCGGGCGGTGCCAGCGCTCGACGAGCACGGCGGCACCCGTGAGAGTCCCCGCGCCCGCGGCGAGCAGCGCGACGACGCGCCGCCACGCGGCCGGCACGACGATCAGCGTCGCGAGCACGAGCGAGGTGACCACCGTGACGTGCCCGCTCGGCAGGGTGTTGTCGGCCCCGATGCCGTGATCGGGCCGGGGCAGGCCCACCTTGAGGACCTGGGTCGCGAGGTTGGCGCCCGCGATGACGAGCAGCGCGGCGAGCGCCCGCGACCCGCGCCGCCGCACCAGCGCGAGCAGCACGACGACCGCGAGGATCACCGCGATGAACTCGACGCTGACGAGCCCGAGCCAGTGCTGCAGCACGTCCCCCGTCCTCGAGGGCACCCCCACCGACCAGCGGCTCCGCTCGTCCGCGCGCTGTCCGAGGTGAGTCCAGACGACGAGGACGACACACGCCGCGACCCCGGCGCCGCCGAGCGCGGCCATCACCCATCCGATCGTGCGTGCCCGTCGATCCGCCATCGAAGCCCTCTTCTCGTCCCGACCCCCGCTCCGGGGCTGCCCCCGGCCGACCATGTACGTCCTGGTCCGTCCTGATACGCCTGCGACGTCCGATACGCCCTGGTGGCCGCGGTGGCGCCTCCTGATCCCAACGTGACACGCACGCGGATGAGTTCCGGTGCCGACGAGGCGCGTGTCGCGCTGCGGGCCTCGATGCGCCAGTCATTCCGCGCGCTCTTCCTCATGCTCGGACAGGCGGATTGCCCCGTCTGCGCGGGGCCGAACCGCCTGTCCGAGCGCGAGGTGCCGGCGAGGAGCGCACCGATCGGTCCGATGGTCCCGGCTCGTGGCACTCGTGGGCGGTGCGACGCCGGTGAGAGATAACCTGGGATCCCCCGGAGGAAAGAGGCCTGTGGTGAGCGCGGAACACGCACGTGTCGCGGTGATCGGTGCCGGTGTCACCGGCCTGAACGCGGCGAGACGACTCCGGCAGGAGGGCGTCGACGTCGTCGTCCTCGAGGCCTCCGGCCGGGTGGGCGGCCAGATCCGCACCGTCGAGGTCGGAGGAACCGCGGTCGACGTCGGTGCGGAGGCGATGCACCTCGGCGCCCCCGGTGCGGCGGACCTCATCGACTCCCTCGGTCTCACCGACTCCATGGTCACCGCGCGCCCCGGCTCGTCGTGGATCGTCACACCGCGTGGGTTGCGCAGGGTGCCCGCGGGCGTCGGCCCTGCCGGCCCGACACGCCTGCGTCCCGTGCTCGCCAGCGGGGTGATGACGGTTCCCGGCCTCGTGCGCGCCGGCCTCGAGCCCGCACTCGCACGGGTGACGGGCGGTGCCGACCTCTCCCCCGGGCACGACCGCTCCGTCGGCGACTTCGTCGGTTCGCGGTTCGGCTCCCAGGTCGTCGAGCGGTTCGTCGACCCGCTCCTCGGCAGCCTCCACGCCGGTGACGTGCGCCGACTCAGCCTGCGGGCCTGCACGCCCTCGCTCGTCCCGGCCGCGTCGGAGGGCCGCTCCCTCGTCGCCGGCCGCAAGAAGACCGGGCGCAAGGCGCCTGCCATGTCCTTCGTCTCGTGGCGCGAGGGGCTCACGCGTGTCGTCAACGCCCTCGCCGACGACCTCGACGTACGCACCGACGCACCCGTCGAGCGGATCGAACGTCGCGACGACGGCGGTTATCGGCTCGCGATCGGCGGGGGGTCGCCCACCACGATGGAGGCCGATCAGGTCGTCCTCGCGGTCTCCGGTCGGGGTGCCCAGAAGATCCTCGCCGAGCTCGCGCCACGGCCCGCCGCCCTCGTCGGGCAGACCGAACGGGCCGACGTCGCGACGATCGTCCTCGCCTACCCCCGACACGTCGTCGAGGCGCTACCCGCGTTCCAGGGCACGGGCATCCTCGTGCCCTCGTCGGTGGGATCGCTGCTCAAGGCCGCGACGTTCCTCTCGACCAAATGGCCGCACCTCGACCACCCCGACCTGTATTTCTGCCGCCTCTCGGTCGGCCGCGCCGGAGACTCCCGGCTCGCCTCCCTCGACGACGACGCGCTGCTCACCCGGGTGCGCGCCGACCTCAAGGCGTTCATCGGGCTCGACGTCACGCCGCGACACACGCACGTCCAGCGGTGGCCGGCGACGATGCCGCAGCTCACCGTGGGTCACCCCGACCGGCTCGCGGCCGCCCGCGCCGAACTCCCACCGGGGCTCGTCCTCGCCGGCTCCTCCTACGACGGGGTGGGCATCGCCTCCTGCCTCGGCTCGGCGAACCGCGCCGCCGACGCCGTCCTCGCCTCGCTCACGACCGCACCAGGAAAGGCGCACGCATGACGACCATCGCCCCCGACAAGGCGGTCCGCCGGCTCAAGCACGACATCGACGACCGGCCGATGATCGTCATCTGGGAGGTCACCCGCGCCTGCCAGCTCGCCTGCAAGCACTGCCGGGCCGAGGCCCAACCCCAGGCGCATCCCGAGCAGCTCACGACCGAGCAGGGCAAGGCACTGCTGGACGACATCGCCTCGTTCGGCAAGCCGCTGCCCATCGTCATCCTCACCGGCGGCGACCCCTTCGAACGTCCCGACCTGTACGAGTTGCTCTCGCACGGCGCGAGCCTCGGCCTGCACATGGCGCTCTCACCCTCGGTGACGCCCAAGCTCACGCAGGAGACCGTGCGCCAGATGCACACCGCGGGCGCCAATTCGATGTCGCTCTCGCTCGACGGCGCACGGCCCGAGACGCACGACGCGTTCCGCGGCTTCTCCGGCGTGTTCGACGACACGCTGCGCGCCGGCGGCTGGATGCGCGACGACAAGGTGCGCCTGCAGGTCAACTCCACCGTCACCCGCGACACGATGGCCGAGCTGCCCGATCTGCTGCGCATCATGTTCGAGCTCGACGTGCACCTGTGGAGCCTGTTCTTCCTCGTGCCCACCGGCCGTGGCCAGCAGCTCAAGACCCTCACCGCCGGTGAGATCGAGGACGTCCTGCACTGGATGGCCGACATCGCCGACATGATCGCGGTCAAGACGACCGAGGCGCCCCACTTCCGTCGCGTCCTCGTCCAGCGCGCCCGTGCCCAGGCCGAGGGCCGCGACCCCCGCGACCTCGAGAACCGCGGCGAGACCTACGACTACCTCACCCGCGAGACCGAACGGATGCTCACCGAGTGGGAGGCCGACGGACACACTCGCCCCCAGCGCAAGCCGCGCCCGCCGATCGACATCAACTCCGGCCGCGGCTTCGCGTTCGTCGACCACCGCGGCAACGTCTACCCCAGCGGCTTCTTCCCCCAGCACTGCGGCAACGTCAAGGAGCTCGGCTTCACCGCCGTCTACCGCGACTCCGAGCTGCTGCGCTCCCTGCGTCGCCCCGACACCTTCCACGGCAAGTGCGGCATGTGCGAGTTCAACCAGATCTGCGGCGGATCCCGCTCGCACGCCTACGCGGTCACCGGCGACATCCTCGGCAGCGACCCCACGTGCGTGTACATCCCCGCGGCCATGCGGGAACCCCACGACCGCCCCGGCCACGCCGTGCAGGCCCCGGCCTGAGATCGCCGAGACAGGCCCTTTCACCCGCGCCGGCCACCCGGGCAGGCGCCTTCTCCGGGTGAGAGCGCCTGTCTCGGGGTCTTTCGCTGGCTCTCGATGCCTCTCGGTGTCAGATCGCCGGCGTGAAGAAGTACGTCGTCTGCTCGATGATCCGGCCACCGGAGTCGAACGTGAAGAACGCGGCGAACCCGACGGTCGTGCGACCACCGTCCTTGAGTTCGCCCTCGTAGGTGCCGTGAGCGGCCACCGTCGTGTCCTCGACGACCATGGCGCGCAGCACGTGGCGGCCGGGCGCGAGCATCCGGTCGGCGGTGTAGTACCTGCGCAGACCCTCCAGGCCGGTGATCGGGTCGTATCCCGGGCGGCGATAGAGCACGTCGCCACTGAAGTCACGGAGGATCTCGTCGACATCACCGCGGTCGAGGGCGTCGTAGTACCCCTGGACCGTCTGCCTCAACCGGGTCTCAAGCGGGACGTTGCTCATGCGGGTCTCCCGTCATCGGATCGGACACGTCGAACTCGTCCGGCCATTCTGGCCGACCGGAGCCGCTCGCGCACCGCCCCGCTCGGACAGGCGTTTTCAACCGCGCAGAGCCGGGTGAAAACGCCTGTCCGAGCGACGGCGGGTCACTCCCACTCGATCGTGCCCGGCGGCTTGGAGGTCACGTCGAGGACGACGCGGTTGACGTCGGGCACCTCGTTGGTGATGCGGGTGCTGATCTTGGACAGCACGTCGTAGGGCAGACGGGACCAGTCGGCGGTCATCGCGTCCTCGCTGCTCACGGGCCGCAGCACGATGGGGTGGCCGTACGTGCGACCGTCGCCCTGCACTCCGACCGAGCGGACGTCGGCGAGCAGCACGACGGGGCACTGCCAGATGTCGCGGTCGAGCCCGGCCTCGGTGAGCTCGGCGCGGGCGATGGCGTCGGCCGCGCGCAGCGTGTCGAGACGCTCCTTGGTCACCTCACCGATGATGCGGATGCCCAGGCCGGGGCCGGGGAACGGCTGACGCCACACGATGGCCTCGGGCACGCCGAGTTCGAGGCCGACCTGACGCACCTCGTCCTTGAACAGGTCGCGCAGCGGCTCGACGAGCGTGAACTGCAGGTCGTCGGGCAGACCGCCGACGTTGTGGTGGCTCTTGATGTTGGCCGTGCCGCTGCCGCCGCCGGACTCGACGACGTCGGGGTAGAGCGTGCCCTGGACGAGGAACTTCACCGGGTGCTGCTCGGCGTCCTGAGGGCTGTTCGAGCCGACGGTGCCCTCGACGATGTCGCGCGCGGCCTGCTCGAAGCTGCGGATGAACTCTCGGCCGATGATCTTGCGCTTCTCCTCCGGGTCGCTCACCCCGGCGAGCGCGTCGAGGAACTGCTTCTCGGCGTCGACGACGACGAGGTCGACGCCGGTGGCCTCGACGAAGTCGTTCTCGACCTGCTCGGCCTCCCCGGTGCGCAGCAGCCCGTGATCGACGAACACGCACGTCAACTGGTCTCCGACGGCCTTCTGCACGAGGGCCGCGGCCACGGAGGAGTCGACCCCGCCCGACAGGCCGCAGATGACTCGCGCGTCGCCGACCTGCTCACGGATTCGCGTGACCTGGCTCTCGACGATGCTCGACGCCGTCCAGTCGCCCTCGAGCCCGGCGCCCTGGCGCAGGAAGTTGACGAGGACGCGCTGACCGAACGTCGAGTGCATGACCTCGGGGTGCCACTGCACGCCGTAGAGCCGACGCTCGTCGTCCTCGAACGCGGCGACCGGCGCTCCGGAGGTCTTGGCGGTGACCCGCATGCCCTCGGGCGCCTCGGTGACCGAGTCGCCGTGGCTCATCCACACCGACTGCGAGCTCGGCTGGCCGTGGAACAGCGTCGAGTCGACGTCGAGCAGCTGTGCCTGCGTCGACCCGTACTCCCCGAGCCCCGTGCGGGCGACGGTGCCGCCGAGGGCCTGGACCATCGCCTGGAATCCGTAGCACATGCCGAAGACGGGGACCCCGGCGTCGAGCAGCGCGGGGTCGAGACCGGGAGCATCGTCGGCGTACACCGACGACGGGCCGCCGGAGAGGACGATCGCGCTCGGCCGGCGGGCCAGCAGATCGGCGGTGGGCGTGGTGTGCGGGACGACCTCGCTGTACACGTTCGCCTCACGGACGCGGCGAGCGATGAGCTGCGCGTACTGCGCGCCGTAGTCGACGACGAGGACGGGGTCGGTGTGCAGGTCCTCAGGCCGGGTTGCGGTCACGGAGGTCTCCTCGAATCGGCGCCGGCGGCGCGAGGGACGGCAAGAGGTCCCACTCTATCGGGGCGGCGCCGACGCACTTCGCCGGCAGTGACGCACAGGCGGCGTGGGAGCGAGGTCGCGGCAGGCGCTTCGGCGTGCTCGCACCGAAACCGTGACGGTAGGGTGCATTCACGTAATGATTGACACGTCATCGAAAGGGATTCAGGTGAAGATCGCCATCCTCATCGGCAGCACCCGCCCCGGCCGCGTCGGAGAATCCGTGGGCCGGTGGGTCCACGAGATCGCCTCCACCCGCGACGACGCCACCTACGACCTCGTCGACGTCGCAGAGTACGACCTGCCACTGCTCAACGAGCCGGTGGTGCCCGGTGCGGCGAACCGCGAGTACGAGAACGAGACCACGCGGCGCTGGAGCCAGGTGATCGACGGCTACGACGGTTACGTGTTCGTCACCGCCGAGTACAACCACGGCATCCCCGCGGCGTTCAAGAACGCGTTCGACGTGCTCTACCCCGAATGGGGCCGGAAGGCGGTCGGGTTCGTCGCCTACGGCGCCGACAAACGGAGTCCGGTCGGTGGAGGCGTGGCGGGGCGTCGTGGCCAACGCCTACCTGTACGCCACGCGTGCGCAGGTCGGCCTCAGCACGTTCACCGAGTTCACCGACGGCGAGGTCACCCCCGGGGAGCGCAAGAACGCCGGCGTCCACACCCTGCTCGACGAGCTCGTGCCCCTCGCCCGCGCCGTCAAGACGCTGCGCGACTGACGCACCGCGGCGCGCCCTCGACGGGCGCCGCTCGAGTTCGTTCCGCGCCCGCCACCCCCACCCGGGCGGGACGGGCGCGTGTCACGCCGTGCGCTCCCGGCAGCCCGGGAGCGCACGGCGTGTTCATCCGACCTCAGCCGACGTGCACGCGGGCGTTGCGGAACATGCGCAGCCAGGGGCTCTCCTGCTCGATCGGGCCCGTGGTCCACGACATCTGGACGTTGCGCTGGACCCGCTCGGGGTGGGGCATCATCGCGGTGAACCGGCCATCGGTGGTGGTGACCGCGGTCAGCCCGCCCGGAGATCCGTTGGGGTTGAGCGGGTACGTCGTCGCCGGCGCCCCGTGGCCGTCGACGAACCGCAGGGCTTTGGCAACGCTCGCCTCGTCACCGCGCGCGCCGAAGTCGGCGTAGCCCTCACCGTGCGCGACCGCGATCGGCACGCGTGAGCCCGCCATGCCCGTGAAGAAGATCGAGGGCGAGTCGAGCACCTCGACCATCGAGAGCCGGGCCTCGTACTGCTCGGAGACGTTGCGGGTGAACCGCGGCCAGGCCTGCGCACCGGGGATGAGATCGGCGAGGGCGGCGAACATCTGGCAGCCGTTGCAGATGCCGAGCCCGAACGTGTCGGGTCGCGCGAAGAACGTCGAGAACGCGTGCTCGAGCCGGGCGTTGTAGAGCACCGACCGGGCCCAGCCCTCGCCGGCGCCGAGCGTGTCGCCGTAGGAGAACCCGCCACACGCGACGAGCCCGACGGCGTCGGCGAGGTCGAACCGGCCGTTCTGCAGGTCGGTCATGTGGACGTCGTAGGCGTCGAAACCGGCTCGGTCGAACGCGAAGGCCGTCTCGACGTGCGAGTTGACGCCCTGCTCGCGCAGCACCGCGACCTTGGGTCGCGCTCCCCGTGAGAGGTAGGGGGCGGCGATGTCGTCGGTCGGGTCGAACGTCGTCGACACCTGCAGCCCCGGGTCGTCACCACCGACCGCATCGTGCTCCTGCTGCGCGCACTCGGGGTTGTCGCGCAACGCCGCGATGCGCCAGGAGACCTCGTCCCACGCCTGTGCGAGGTCGCGCGTGGATTCGTCGAGCAGCGGATGCCCGTCGACGCGCACCGTGAGACGGCGCTCGGTCGTGACCCTGCCGACGTGGCGCACGAGCTCTGCCAGGCCGTGCTCGGCGAGGATGGCGCGTGCCCGGTCGACGTCGCTCACGGCGAGGACGACGCCGAGCTCCTCGGCGAACAGCGCGGCGAGCGAACCGGTCTCGGCCTCGATGCCGACCCCGCCGGCGAACGCCATCTCGGCCAGAGCGGCCCACAGGCCGCCGTCCGACCGGTCGTGGTAGGCGGTGACGACACCGGCCTCGCGCAGCGCGGGCATCGCCGCGGCGAGCGCGACGAGTCGCTGCGGGTCGTCGAGATCGGGCACGGTGCCGCCGAACTCGCCTCGCACCTGGGCGAGCATCGACCCGCCGAGCCGGTCGCGGCCCGCGCCGAGGTCGACGAGCAGCAGCTCCTCACCGGCCGAGACGACCGGCGTGAGCGTGCCGCGCACGTCGGGCAGCGACGCGAACGCCGAGACGACGAGCGAGACGGGCGAGGTGACCTGGCGCGCCTCGCCCGACTCGTCGGTCCAGCGGGTGCGCATCGACAGGGAGTCCTTGCCCACCGGGACCGAGATGCCGAGCGCGGGGCACAGCTCCATCGCGACGGCGTGCACCGTGTCGTAGAGCGCCGCGTCCTCACCGGGCTCGCCGCAGGCGGCCATCCAGTTGCACGAGAGCTTCACGACGCGCAGCTCGACCGGCGCCGCGAGCAGGTTGGTGAGGGCCTCGCCGACGGCCATGCGCCCGGAGGCCGGAGCGTCGACCGACGCGAGCGGTGTGCGTTCTCCGCTGCTCATCGCCTGCCCGGCGAGCGAGACGTGATCGGTCAGCGTGACCGCGACGTCGGCCACCGGCACCTGGTGGGGCCCGACCATCTGGTCGCGGTGGGTGAGCCCGCCGACCGTGCGGTCGGCGATCGTGATGAGGAAACGCTTGCTCGCCACGCTCGGGTGTCGCAGGACGGCGTAGGCCGCGTCCCGGACCTGCTCGTCGGACATCGCGAGGTCGAGCTCGGGCGTCGAGCGCTCGATGCGGGTGACGTCGCGGGTCATGCGCGGGGGCTTGCCGAGCAGGACCTCCAGAGGCATGTCGATGGACAGGTCACTCGTGGCGTCCATCGACTCGTCGGCGCCCGGGGCGAGGACGAGCCGCCCGTCGGCGCGGGCCACCCCGACGACCGCGAACGGACAGCGTTCCCGTTGCGCCAGAGCGGCGAACCGCGGCAGCGACTCCGGCGCGATCGCGAGCACGTAGCGCTCCTGCGACTCGTTGCACCAGATCTCCTTGGGCGCGAGCCCGGATTCCTCGAGCGGCACCGCGGAGAGGTCGAACCGCGCGCCCATACCGGCGTCGTCGACGAGTTCGGGGAACGCGTTGGACAGCCCGCCCGCGCCGACGTCGTGGATGGCGAGGATGGGGTTGTCGGCCCCGAGCTGCCGGCAGTGGTTGATGACCTCCTGCGCGCGGCGCTCGATCTCGGGGTTGCCGCGTTGGACGGAGTCGAAGTCGAGATCGGCCGCGTTGACGCCCGCCGCCATCGACGACGCCGCTCCCCCACCCATGCCGATGCGCATGCCGGGCCCGCCGAGCTGGACGAGGAGCGTGCCGCTGCCGAAGGCGATCTTCTCGGTCTGATCGGCGTCGATCGAGCCGAGACCGCCCGCGCTCATGATCGGCTTGTGGTAGCCGCGGTGGACCCCGTCGACGATCTGTTCGTAGACGCGGAAGAAGCCGCCGAGCCCCGGGCGCCCGAACTCGTTGTTGAACGCGGCCGCCCCGATGGGCCCGTCGATCATGATGTCGAGCGGGCTCGCGAGGTGGCCGGGCGAGCCCTGGTCACGGGCCTCCCACGGCTCGTTCGTCCCCGGCAGGTCGAGGTTGGAGACGATGAACCCGGTGAGCCCGGCCTTGGGGGCCGACCCGCGACCGGTCGCGCCCTCGTCACGGATCTCACCGCCCGCGCCCGTCGCGGCGCCGGGGAACGGCGAGATCGCCGTGGGGTGGTTGTGGGTCTCCACCTTCATGAGGACGTGGACCTCGCCCTCACGCCCGGCGTACCGGGCCGGCGCCTCGCCGGTGCCGTCGGGCGCGAACCTCGTCGCCTTGCCGCCCGCCATGATCGACGCGTTGTCCTTGTACGCGACGATCGTGCCGTTCTCGAGGCCCCCCGCGACGGCCTCGGTGTGACGGATCATGCCGAACAGCGAACGGTTCTGCGGTTCTCCGTCGATGACGAAGTCGGCGTTGAAGATCTTGTGCCGGCAGTGCTCGGAGTTGGCCTGGGCGAACATCATGAGCTCGACGTCGGTCGGGTTGCGTCGCAGGCCCGTGAACGCCGCGACCAGGTACTCGATCTCGTCGGCGCTGAGCGCGAGCCCGAAGGCCCGATCGGCCTCGACGAGCGCCTGCGCGCCACTCCCCAGCACGTCGACGTGGGCCATCGGCTCGGGATGACGCTCCGCGAAGAGCTGCGCCGCCTGCTCGCGGGCGTCGAACACCGTCTCGGTCATGCGGTCGTGCAGCACCGCCGCGAGCGCCTGCCGCTGCTCGGGAGTCGCGCGCGGCGACCCCGGCGCCATCGAGATCGCGTACTCCGTCACCCGTTCGACACGATGGATGTCGATGCCGCAGTTGTGAACGATGTCGGTGGCCTTGGAGGCCCAGGGAGAGATCGTGCCCAGCCGGGGGGCGACGACGAGGCGCTCGAGGTTCTCGACGCCCCCGCTCTCATCGTCTGCCGAAGCGAGCGTCGGCCCGGTGTACGGCTCGCCGTAGGTGAGGATCGCCTCGACCACCTCCGCCGCAGGCGCCTCGAGCGGCGCCTCGCTCGACACCCAGTGCACGTACCGCGCGCCGACCCCGGTGACCTGCGGATTCACCGCCTCCAACCGCGCGAGCAGGGCGCGGGCGCGAAAGTCGGACAGTGCGGATCCGCCGTCGAGGGTGGCGAGGGCGAACTCGTGCGTGGCAGCCATGGGCAGGGCCTTTCGAGGCGTTCGTGGTGGAACACCGCAAGGCTACCGGCGGGCACCGACAGCCCCCGGGGGCCGTCCGTAAGCCGTACTCGATCGAGGCGACCGGTGTCGTCGGCCTGGCCGGTGCGGGGCCTACCGCTCGGGAGCCGCCTCGAGCTGCGCCTCGACCCCTCTGGCGACGCGGTGCTCGACGTAGAACGACAGGAACGGCACGCACCCGGCGAGCATGACCCCGATCATCTTCGGCAGGCTCCACCGAGCCGGGAACCCGAGGTTGGCGACAGCGGCGAGATAGACCATGTAGATGAAGCCGTGCGGGCCGGGCCACCACGACAGCGGATTCTCGTCCTTGCTCATCTTCATGCCGTAGGCGAACCACATCTCGACGACGAGCACGAGCAGACCGATGCCCACGACGAACGCCATGATCTTGAAGAACGGCAACGCCTTCCGCGTCTTGGTGGCGTCGAAGCCGCGGGGGACGGTGGTGGTCGTCATCGGGGATGATCCTCCTGAGAACGGGTCACGCCAGTCTAGGACGCCCGACCCGCCGCACGGACCCCCGCCCCACCCCGCCGAGACAGCCGTCGTTTCCGCCCACGACTCACGCGCCGGTCCGGTGCTCGGCGTCGGAAGACTCGGACGCTTCGGGCGTCTCGGGGGGCTCGAGCGCCTCGGACGACTCGGGCGCGTCGAGGGCCGTGGCGAGAGTCAGCTCGTGGTCGTCGCGAACCATGCGCCACCAGATGTAGACGACGAATCCGGCGAAGATCCACCACTGCAGCGCGTAGGCGGCATTGCGCCAGTTGATGCCGCCGAGGTCGACCTGCGGAGGCGGGACGTGGGTGAGCTGCGCGTCGCGCGCCGGGGGATCCTCTGCGCTCGCGAGGACGAACCCGTTGTAGACGTCGCCCGACCACTCGTTGACCAGGCTCGCGACGTCGACGCTCTGGACCTGGCCCTCGGGCAGGAGTCGTGGCTCCTCCGGCGGGCCCTCCTGAGGTTCGAGCACTCCGCGCACCGTGACGGTTCCGGGCGGCGGCGCCGGGATGGGGTCCCCCTGCCCGACGAAGCCGCGGACGACGGCCAGCCGCGCACCCGTGGTGTCGGTGACGAGAGGGGTCAACACCCAGACGCCGAGGCGATCACCGAGCCGCCGGTCGACGACGAGCACCTGGTGCGCCGGGTCGTAGGTCCCGGTGGCGCGCACCGCTCGCCCGACCTGGGTGCCGTCGAGGGAGGTCTGCGGCGCGAGGATGTCGTCGACGGCCACCTCGGGAGCCTGTTGGACCTTCTGCACCGCCTCGATCTGGCCCTTGCGCTGGGCGACGTTGAGCTGCCACAGGCCGAGCCAGCCGAAGAGCACGACGACGACCGCGACCAGCCCCAACAGGGCGAGCCACTTGGGTCGTAGCGCCGTGCGGATCACCCGTCCAGGCTATGCCACGACCCCGACAGCCCGACCCGCCCCCAGGGGCCCGACGCCTCAGGCCGGCGTGTACGGCGAGACGACGACCTCGACGCGCTGGAACTCCTTGAGCTCGGAGTATCCGGTCGTCGCCATCGCGCGGCGCAGGGCCCCGACGAAGTTCGTCATGCCGTCGGCCGACTTGCCAGGCCCGTGCAGGATCTCCTCCAGCGGCGCGAGGGCGCCGACGTGGACTCGCTCACCGCGCGGGAGTTGCAGGTGGTGCGCCTCGGAGCCCCAGTGGTACCCGCGGCCGGGCGCCTCGACGGCCCGGGCGAGCGCGGCGCCGATCATCACCGCGTCGGAGCCGCAGGCGATGGCCTTGACGACGTCACCGGAGCGGCCCATGCCGCCGTCGGCGATGACGTGGACGTACCGGCCGCCGGACTCGTCGAGGTAGTCGCGACGGGCCGCCGCGACGTCGGCGATGGCCGTGGCCATCGGGGTCTGGATGCCGAGGGTCTGGCGCGTCGTGTGCGCCGCGCCGCCACCGAAGCCGACGAGCACACCGGCCGCACCCGTGCGCATGAGGTGCAGGGCAGCGGTGTAGGTGCCCGCGCCGCCGACGATGACCGGCACGTCGAGCTCGTAGATGAACCGCTTGAGGTTGAGCGGCTCGGCGTGGCTGCTCACGTGCTCCGCCGACACCGTCGTGCCACGGATGACGAACAGGTCGACCCCGGCGTCGACCACGGTCTTCCAGTGCTCCTGGGTGCGCTGCGGCGACAGGGCACCGGCAACCGTCACTCCCGACTCGCGCATGTGCTGCAGACGGGCGGTGATGAGCTCGGGCTTGATGGGCTCGGCGTACAGCTCCTGCATACGCGCCGTGACCGCACCCGGGTCGAGCGAGGCGATCTCGGCGAGCAGCGGCGACGGGTCGTCGTACCGCGTCCACAGCCCTTCGAGGTCGAGCACACCGAGGCCACCGAGCTTGCCGAAGGCGATCGCCGTGTCGGGCGACATCACCGAATCCATCGGCGCCGCCATGAACGGCAGCTCGAACTGGTAGGCGTCGATCTGCCAACTGATGGAGACCTCCTCCGGGTCGCGCGTGCGCCTGCTGGGCACGATCGCGATGTCGTCGAAGGAGTACGCGCGGCGGCCGCGCTTGCCTCGGCCGATCTCGATCTCAGTCACGCGGGCCAGGCTACCCGTCCCGTGCCCCGCGCCCACTCGACCGGGCCGGGAGCGGTGAGCGGACGACCTCAGGACGCGACGCCCGCCCGCCACCACCCTCGTGAGCGCAGGAGCCCGACGCCGAGCAGCACACCCCAGACGACGAAGAGCGGATCCCAGAGGAACGCGTGGCCGACGAGCGCCGCCTGCTCGCCGCTCGTGACCAGCGCGGTGCCCGTCGCGAGGGAGTACCAGGAGCCGAGCATGCCCATCCCGCCCCAGGCGACGAGCACGGCGACCCCGAGCCACGAGACGACCCGCACCCACCGGTGGGCGGGGGGACGCAGGTGGTCGACGAGCGGCACCAATGCGCCGGCGATCTTCATCACCGTGATCCCGGCGAGCATCGCCCGGATCGCGAGCCCGCCCTCCTCCTGCATCCGCACGGCGAACGCTCCGACGGTGTCGAGCAGCCACGTGCCACCCAGCGTCCAGTAGAGACTCGCCGCCGCATGGGCGAGCCCGGCGACCGCGGCTCCGACGAAGAACGGGATTCCGGGTCGGGTCATGGCCTCGACGGTAGGCACGGCGCGTGTCCCGGACGTGACGCGGCGGCGACGAGACGGCGTCGGAACACCGCGGTGTGTGGGCAAGAGGGGGCGGACGAGCCGAGCAGGACTCACGTCCAATCCGACGATCCCGTCCGCGCGCCTCTGTCGGAGCTCGGGGTTACCGTGGGCCTGCCCTGCTCGCCCGAGGTCGTCCGCGCTGGACGATCCACGGGCGTTCCTTCAGCGCAGAGAGGACCCGGCCATGCCTGCCGATCCCGTCGAGTTGGTGGCGCCGATCACCGGTGTGATGGTGCCCATCGAGGAGGTGCCAGACCCGGTCTTCGCCAAGAAGATGGTGGGCGACGGTTTCTCCGTCTATCCCCTCGTCGGGGTCCTCGTGGCGCCGGTCGACGGGGAGGTGGCCCACGTCCACGACTCGCGCCACGCCGTCACGGTCCGCTCGACCGAGGGGCTCGAGGTGCTCATGCACATCGGCCTCGACACCGTGCGGATGAACGGCGAGGGCTTCGAGGTCCAGGCCGAGGTGGGCACGAAGGTCCACGTCGGCGACGAACTCGTGCGATTCGACCTGCCGTTGGTCGCGCAGCGCGCCGAGAGCGTCCTCACCCAGGTCGTCATCGCCAACGGCGATCGCGTGGCCTCGATCGACCCCGTCATCGGCATGGTGAACGCCGGTCGAGACGTCGCCGCACGGGTGACGCTCGCGGGCGAGGCTCCGGCCGGGGCCGCCTCGGGCGCAACCGGCACCCCGCAGCCGACCGCGTCGCAGACCGGCGGTGACGCGCCGATGCTCACCTCGGACGAACTGACGATCCTCAATCCCACCGGCCTGCACGCCCGCCCGGCGGCGACTCTCGTCAACCTCGCCAAGGGGTTCGCCGCCGACGTGCAGTTGCGGCATGAGGGCGAGTCGGCCAACGCCAAGAGCATCATGGCGGTCATGGCCATGGGTCTGCGCAACGGCGCGACGGTGCAGCTCGCCGCCGCCGGTCCGGATGCGCGGGAGGCGATCGACGCGCTCTCGGCCGGCATCCGCGAGGGCCTGGGCGAGGAGGGCGCCGGCGCACCCGCCGCATCCACCGGGACCGGGGCGGCTGCGGCTGCCGATGTCCGTCCGACGGACGACGGTGCAGCTCGCCGCCGCCGGTCCGGATGCGCGGGAGGCGATCGACGCGCTCTCGGCCGGCATCCGCGAGGGCCTGGGCGAGGAGGTCGCCGGCGCACCCGCCGCATCCACCGGGACCGGTGCGGCTGCGGCTGCCGATGTCCGTCCGACGGACGCCGCGTCGAGCGGGGGCGGAGCCACCGCGGTGGGAGCCGCCCCGACCGCACCCGAGGAGTCGGGGGACCCGAACCTGCTGCTGGGCGTCTCCGCCTCCCCCGGCCTCGGCGTCGGCACCGTCGTGCAGATCCGCCCGCACGTCGTCGACGTCGTCGAGCACGCGCAGGACCCGGCCCTCGAACGGCGCCGGCTCGACGATGCCGTCGACCGCGCGACGGCGCGCATCACGGCCTTGCGCGACTCCCTCGACGGGCAGCCCGACAAGGCGGCGATCTTCGACGCGCACGCCGAGATCCTCGCCGACCCCGAGTTGCTCGACCAGGCCCGCAATGGCCTTCAGCAGGGCAAGAGCGCGGAGTTCGCCTGGCGCGCCGCCTACTCGTCCTACGCCGACACGCTCGCCGGTCTCGACAACGAGGTCCTCGCCGGCCGCGCCACCGACGTGCGCGACGTCGGTCAGCGGGTGCTCGAGGAGCTCACCGGTCAGCACCGCGAGCAGCGTGACCTGCCCGCCGACTCGATCCTCGTCGCCGAGGAGCTCACCCCGTCCGACACCGCGCAGCTCGACCCGTCCAAGGTCGCAGGGTTCGCCACCACCACCGGCGGCGCCTCCAGCCACGTGGCGATCATCGCCCGCAGCCTCGACATCCCCGCCGTGGCCGGCATCGACGCACGCGCCCTCGACATCCCCGACGGCACGCGCGTCATCCTCGACGGCGCCAAGGGCTCGCTGCAGCAGGGGGTGAGTGACGACGAGGTCCATGCCCTGCGGCAGCGACAGGAGCGCATCGCCGCACGCCGCGAGGCCGACCTGGCGGCCGCGTTCGAGGAGGCGCGCACGACCGACGGTCACCGTGTCGAGGTCGTCGCCAACGTCGGCAACGCCGCCGACGCCGCGCAGGCGCAGAAGTACGGCGCCGAGGGAGTCGGGCTGCTGCGCAGCGAGTTCGCGTTCCTCGAGCGGTCCTCCGCCCCGAGTGAGGACGAGCAGGCGGACCTGTACTCCGACGTCGCCCGCGCCCTCGCACCCGGTCAGCGACTCGTCATCCGCACTCTCGACGTCGGGGGTGACAAGCCGCTGTCGTACCTGCCGATCGCGCCGGAGGAGAACCCCTTCCTCGGCGTGCGGGGCGTCCGCGTGGGCCTCGAACGCCCCGACGTACTGCGTACCCAGTGCCGCGCGATCCTGCGGGCGGCCGACGCCGGCGCCGAGCTCAACGTCATGTTCCCGATGATCGCCACGGTCGACGACTTCCGCCGGGCCAAGGCGATCTTCGACGAGGAGTCCCAGTCGCTCGGCGTCGCCGGTGTGCCGCTCGGCATCATGGTCGAGGTCCCCTCGGTCGCGGTCATGGCCAAGCAGTTCGCGCGCGAGGCCGACTTCTTCAGCGTCGGCACGAACGACCTCACGAGTTACACGCTTGCCATGGACCGCGGCCACCCGCGCCTCGCCCCGCAGGTCGACCCGTGCAACCCCGCGGTGCTCGCCCTCATCGGCCGGGCGGCCCAGGCCGCGCACGACGAGGGCAAGTGGCTCGGGGTGTGCGGCGGCATCGCCTCCGACGTGCAGGCCGTGCCCATGCTGCTCGGGCTCGGGGTCGACGAACTGTCGTGCACCGTCCCTGCGATCCCCGCCGTCAAGGCCGCCGTCCGCGCGTGGTCGCTCGGTGACTGCCGCGACCTCGCCGCCCGCGCCCTGCAGGCCGACACGGCCCGCGAGGTGCGCGACCTCAACCCCATCGACGAGGCCTGAGCCTCCTGCTCCGAAGGAACACACCATGGCAGACAGCCCAGCGAGTGCCATCGTCGACGCAGTCGGTGGACCCTCGAACATCACGAGCCTCACGCACTGCGCGACCCGGCTTCGGTTCCAGCTCGCCGACGGCTCGGTCGTCGACACGGCCGAGGTCGAGGCCATCCCCGGCGTCATGGGCGGTGTGCCCCAGTCGGGCAACCGCTACCAGGTCGTCATCGGCGGCGCGGTCGAGCAGGTCTACAACGACATCAAGAAGCTGCCGGCGATGACGGAGTCCGGCGGCGCGGCGGGCGGCCCCAGGTCCGACGACGACGTCAAGGCCGAGATGCGCGCCAAGGGGCCGCGCGGCAACCGGGAATGGCTCGACAACTTCTTCGAGTTCCTCTCCGACAGCTTCCGTCCGATCATCGGCGCCCTGCTCGGCGCCTCGTTGTTCATCACGTTCATGGCGTTGATGTCGACGCTCGGCGTCATCGGCAACTGGGCCGACCCGCGTGTCTCGCTCGAGGGCGGCTGGGCCGCCGTCAACCTCATGTGGCAGGGCGTGTTCACGTTCCTGCCGCTGATGATCGCCTACAACGCGAGCAAGAAGCTCGGCGCCGACCCGTGGGTGGGCTTCGCGATCATGGCCGTGCTGCTGCTGCCCGGTTTCACCGCCCTCGGTGATCAGGCCCACACCACCACGGTGTTCGGCTCCGAGGTCAAGATCCTCGACGTCTGGGGACTCCCCCTGACGGTCTTCGGCTACGGCTCGTCGGTGTTCCCGCCACTGCTCATGGCCGCTGTTCTCGGCCCGCTCTACTCGGCGCTGAAGAAGATCATCCCGAGCAACGTGCAGCTCATCTTCGTGCCGTTCCTCGCGATGCTCATCATGATCCCGCTGACGGCGTTCCTCATCGGTCCGATCGGCGTCTACGTCGGTGCATGGCTGGGTCAGGTGCTCAAGTCGATCAACGACATCAGCCCGTTCATCTTCGCCATCGTCATTCCGCTCGCGTACCCGTTCATGGTGCCGCTCGGTCTGCACTGGCCCATCAACGCGATCATGCTGCTCAACATCCAGACCCTCGGCTACGACTTCATCCAGGGCCCCATGGGTGCGTGGAACTTCGCGTGCTTCGGCGCCACCGCCGGCGTGCTCATGCGCTCGATGCGGCACAAGGACGTCCAGATGCGGCAGACGGCCACCGGTGCCCTCGCCGCCGGCCTGCTGGGCGGCATCTCCGAGCCGAGCCTCTACGGCATCCACCTGCGGTACAAGCGGATCTACCCGCGGATGCTCGTCGGCTGTCTCATCGGTGGCATCATCATCGGCCTGGGCGGTGGGTTGCACACGCAGGCGTTCGTGTTCACGTCGCTGCTGACCATCCCGGCCTTCGACAACATCCCGCTCTACGCGGGCGCGGTCGCCGCCGCGTTCTTCACGGCGATGGCGCTGGTGTACTTCAGCGACTACATGACGCCGGAGCAGCGCGCCGAGGCCGAGGCCGTCCAGCGAGCCGGGCTGGTCGACCCCGCCATCCCGCCGGCCGCGGGTGAGACCCCGGCCGCCGACGGCGCCGTGGCCCCGGGCGCGGTCGGCGCCGGCGCGGTCGGTGCAGGAACCGGAGCCCGCCGGCCGGCGGTGCCGGAGCTCGCCGAGGGTTCGGAGCTCATCGAGATCGGTGCCCCCGTCGACGGTGACGTCGTGCCGCTGACCCAGGTGCCCGATCCGGCGCTGGCCGAGGGCATCGTCGGTCCGGGTGTCGCGGTGGTCCCCACGGGCGACACCGTCGTCGCACCCGCCGCCGGCACCGTGCTCCTCACCTCGCAGGACGGCACCGCCGTCGGTCTCGCCCTCGCCAACGGCGTCGAACTGCTGCTGCGCGAGGTCGTCGACGGCGAGGAGAACGAGGCGGCGCACCCGCGCGTGCAGGCGGGCGACACCGTGGAGACGGGCACCCCGCTGCTCACCCTCTCGCCCGCAGAGGGTCGCCGGTTCGTCGCGATGGTCGTCACCAACCGGCGCGACTTCGCCTCGGTCGACGCCTCGGTGGCCGGGGCGGCCACGAGCGGTACGCCGATCCTCGCCGTCGCCACCCGCCCGGTGGCCGATCGGACGGGTGCCACCGTCTGACCTCGCCCCCCTCGCAGCGACGCGGCTCCAACCCGGATCGGTTGGAGCCGCGTCGTTTTCGCGTGGGGACGCATTCTCGTGAGGCGTCCCCACTGCACCCGCGCGGGATCTCAGGAACGCCCGTTGTATCCGAGCGGAGAAGTCGAACCCTTGTCTTGAACGGACGTCCGACTATTCTCGAAACACGCCATCGGGGTGGGGGAACACCGGCATGGCGTGCGGACCGGGGAACGGTCCGCGGTTCGGGGAGGGGAATCATCATGCGTTCGATGCGTCACATCAGTCTTGCCGCCGTGGCCGCACTCGCCGGGGGACTCGTCGTCCTCCCGGCGGGCTCCGCGTCGGCGACGAATCCGGGCAGCAAGAAGGGCAACCAGACGACCGGCTGCGAGGTGCGCTGGGCGGCCGCGTCCATTCAGGACCCCGACGAGGGGGACATGCCCGCGGATCTGCGCCATTACAACGAGAAGAGCGGGAACTACGAGTACTCCAACTCGGGCTTCGCGCAAGAGGTCAACAACGTCGTCCACCGCGACCCGGGGTTCTTCGAGATCCAGCACTACCTCGTCGGCAGCGGCGACGCGGCCACCGTCAACTGGCGCCTGCCGATCGGCACGGACAAGACGATCCTCGGCGCGAAGCTCACTCTGCAGCTTCCGGCGGGGTACGAGTACACGGTCACCGGTGCCGGGGATCTCGCTGCCTTCGCCGCGCGTCACTCGGGTGAGAAGGGCTACACGTTCAAGCCCGTCGACAACGTCGTCATCAAGGGCGACACGGCGACGATCGACCTCGGCACGTTGCCCGCCAAGGGGGGCGCGATGCTGCAGATCTCGCAGCGAGTGGGGGCCGACCGGGCCTCCGACACCTTCGAGGCCTCGGCCGTGCTCACCGGCTCGTACATCGAGGGCGCCGGCTGCGACGCGGCCGAGCCTCCGGCACGTACGGACGCCCCTCCGCTGCAGCCGTGCCAGATCGCCCTCACCGGGCGCAGCATCCGCGGCATCACCGCACCCGACGTCGAGGCCCGGATCAAGGACGACGAGCTGCCCGGCGAGGTCAACGCCGACTCGTGGGCGGGACACACGAACGCCGACTCCTGGACCACCGAGAACGGCCGCACCGAGTGGCGCCTCTACGCGGCCTCCGACATCGACCTCACCGACGTCACCTACACGGTCAAGGCGGTGCAGGGCCTGACGTTCGGCGAGAACGTGACGTTCGCATCCCCCGGCGGCGGGGCGCTCGGCAAGGTCAACGAGCACGGCAAGTCCTACCCCGGCGCGGTCTCAGGGGAGGGGAAAGTCGTCCGCAGCGCCGACGGCAAGACGCTCACCGTCACCGTGAAGCACATGCCCGCCAAGTCGTCGTTCAGCCTCAACGTCGCGGGCATCCCGGACGGGTCGGGCAAGAAGGCGGTCATCGACGAGGTGCTCGTCGGCACGGCGACCCGGTGCACCGAGGGCGCTCCGGCGGCGAAGGTCGACACCGACACCCGTGAGGGCAGCCCGGACTGCGCGACGAAGACCGTGCCGATCACGACGGTGACGACGATCACCCGGTACGTCTTCGACCCGAGAACGGGCCGTTTCGTCGCGGCCGAGCCCCAGCGCATCACCACGACGAGCAGCCGCTCGCTTTCGTCCGCCGAGGCCAAGGCCTGTGCGCCCGTGGTCACTCCCCCGGCCCCGGAGAACCCGAAGCCCGGCCACCCCAAGCCCGAGCAGCCCAAGCCGGAGCACCCCAAGCCCGAACAGCCGAAGCCGGGGACGCCGACGCCCGAGCGTCCGACGCCGCCCGACCTCACCCGGCCGGACATGACGAAGCCGGGCACCCCACCGAAGCGCCCCAGGATGGTGACGCGGACGTTCCAGGTGGACCGCTACATGCCCCGCACCGCCGCCCAGGCCCGCCTCGTCGCGCGCCTCGCCCGCGACGGCCGGCTGCGCTACCGCGAGGACAGGCCGATGTGGGGAGCCGCGCGCTGGCAGTTCGTCACGGTCACCGTTCCGGCGAACGCCACCCGCGCGCAGGTGATGAAGGCGATCAACGCCAAGACCTCGACGAGGATCGGGGATGTGCGCACCACGTCGCGACTGGCGACCATGCGCCCGGGTCGCGCGGTGGTCGTGGCCTGGGAACTCGGCAAGGGCGCGACGACCAAGGCCGCCTGGGGTCCGAAGAAGAACGTGAACCAGACCTTCTTCGCCCGCTCCTGACGAGCCGACAAGGGCCGCCGACCTGGGACACCCCGGTCGGCGGCCCTTCGCCGTCGTGAGAGGCGTGGTTGCGGCCGGCCCGCTACAGGAGATCGTCGAGCGTGAGCGTCAGGCTCGCGTCGTCGAGCACCAGCGTCACGGAATCGGCATCCGTCCTGGGGTCGGCGTAGCGGCCGTCGACGATCTCGTCGAACAGCGCGAGTCGTCCGGTGAGGCCGTCGACGATGAGGTACCTCGGAATCCCGGCCGCGGCATACTCGGCGCGCTTGGCGACCCAGTCACGTTCGACCGATGTCCTGGACACGACCTCGGCGACGAGGAGCGCCCTCGACGCCGCCATGACGGCTGCGGACTCGGTGAGCTCCCCCTCGAAGACGACAAGATCGGGGATGCGGACGGTCGGTCTCTCGCCGTCGACGGTCACATCGACGGGAACGCCGGGAAGTGTGCTCAACCTGCGATTCGAGGCATCCTCGATCAGGCGGCCAAGCCTTCCTGCGGCGCCGAGGTGCGCCAATGGTTCGAAGGGACTCACGACGGGTACGCCCTCGACCAGCTCGACGGGGCGTTCGGCGTCGAGCCGCGTCCACTGTTCGAACGTCATGAAGCGCGGCAGGACGAGCTCATCGACGGGGTCGTGCGTCACGGTCATCGGGCCTCCTCCTCTCACAGTCTGGCGCAGGGACGGCGAACCCGGAAGGGCGGCCACGAGAACGCTAGAACCCGGGAGGACCCACACCGGCCGCTCGTCCACAGGGCTCGACGGGCTCGAACGCCACCTCGAGATCTACGAGCCGCGTCGGCGTCTGCCTCGAGCGACCGATCCGCGGTGTCCTCCACCGGGCACGGCGCAGCGAGGCCGCCAGCCAGGCGATCGAGCGCCCCACCGCATCGGCGTGGTGGATCTCGCGCAACAAAGACCGGTGACCGCACCCCTCTCTACATACCCGCCCGCTATCCCCCCTGGTCATGGCGTTGTCCCGGCGAGACTCTCGGGGTCTGACCGGTCTTTGTTGCGCGAGGTTCGCGGCCACCGGGTTCATCTCGGCCGGCAATGCGACCGGCAGTCCCTGGGTGGGTGACGTGGTGCCGCGTCCCCACGCCCCGCACCGACACCCGCATCCCGTGTCCCGCATCCCGCATCCCGCATCCCGCATCCCGCATCCGAGATGGCAGATGGGATGGCGACGAGCCTGGGGGTGATCACCCCCGAATCGCCGCCATCCCGTCTTCCACGACGCCTGCCATCACGGGCCGGTCGGTCCGAGACGGTGTCCGAGGCTGCCGCGTCATCTCGGGCGTGCTCGCTGCACCCCGATCCGTACACCGTTGCTCACCGGCCGCCCGCCCACCGTGATGACTTATCCATGCACGGCTTGCGTGCTCAGGGCACGGCTTACATCCGGTGGGCACCCCTCGAGTTAGGCGTGCACGCCGTCTTCGACGTGCACAGTGCACCTGTGACGTGCACAGATCACCGCTGCCCGGCGTCGAGACTCCCCGAAGCGCCTTGCGAGCCCCCTGCCTGCTCCCCGTACTCCGTGCACGGCTTACGTCAGGTGGGCACCCCTCGAGTCCGGCGTGCACGCTGTCTCCGACGTGCCCCCTGCACGCAACGCGTGCACAGTCGTGGCCACCGGTCGCCGCCGGCGAGCGCCCCCACACACGACGCGACGACGACGTGGGCCGGGCGGATCCTTGCGATCCACCCGGCCCACGTCGGAAGAAGAATGCTCAGCCTCGGGCGAGCACCTTGTCGGCGATGAGGTCGCCGATCGGCATCGCGCTCGTCGCGGCGGGCGACGGGGCGTTGCACACGTGCAGCATGCGCGGGGTGTCGTAGAAGAGGAAGTCCTCGACCATCGACCCGTCCTTGCGCACGGCCTGGGCACGGATGCCTGCGGGCTCCGGCGTAAGGTCGGCCGTCGTGAGCTGCGGGCAGTACTTGCGCACGAGTTCGAGGTACCCCGGCTTGTACATGGAGTTCCACTGCTCGACGATGCCCGTCTTCAACTGCGACTTGGCGATCTTCCAGAACCCGGGGAACCGGACGAAGTCGGCCATGTCCTTGCGGTTGAGCGACCACTTGGGGTAGCCCTCGCGGGCGAAGCCCATGACCGCGTTGGGTCCGACGGTGACGCCGCCGTCCATCATCAGCGTGAGGTGCACGCCGAGGAACGGCAGGTCGGGGTCGGGCACCGGGTAGATCAGCGTGTCGACGATGTCGTTGTGCTTGGGGTCGAGCCGGTAGTACTCGCCTCGGAACGGCACCATCTGGAAGTCCACGTCGATGCCCGCCATCTGGGCGAGCCGGTCGGCCTGGATGCCGCCGCACACGACGAGCTGCTTGGCGTAGAGCGTCTGCCCGCCGTGCGTGGCCGCCGAGTGCCGGCCACCGCCGTCGGTGCTCTCGACGTCGATCCGCACCTCCGAGAGCGACTCGGTGATGTCGGTGACCTTCGTCCCCAGCCGGATCGTGCCGCCGGCGCGCTCGATGACCTCGGCCATCGTGCGGCACACGGCCTTGTAGTCGACGATGCCGGTGCTCGTGAGCCAGATCGCACCGATGCCGGTGATGTTGGGCTCTCGACGCTTGAGCTCGGCCTCGTCGATCTTCTCGACGTCGAGCTCGTTGATGAGCGCCCGCTCGTAGAGGGCGTTCATGCGCTCGAGCTCGGCCTCGTTCGTGGCGACGATGAGCTTGCCGGTGTTGCGGTAGGGGATGCCGTGCTCGTCGCAGAACTGCCGTGTGCGAACGGCGCCCTCCTTGCACAGCTTCGCCTTGTGCGAGCCCGGCTTGTAGTAGATGCCCGCGTGGATCACGCCGCTGTTGTGCCCCGTCTGGTGGGCGGCGACGCGGTCCTCCTTCTCGATGACGACGAGGCTCGAACCCGGTCGCTCGGCGAGGAGTCGCATGGCGGTCGCGAGGCCGACGATGCCGCCGCCGATCACCGCGAAGTCGTAGAGCTGCGTCGACTTGGTCGTGGTGGCCGGGCCTGCCTCGGCCGACGCCTCCTTGACCCCGCCGTCCATCGCCGAACCGTCGAGCCCGGGCCCGGCGAGGCTCGGGTCGTCCTTGGGGAACTGCGACATCACACCTCCTGGGGGAAGGTCTCGTCCTGCTCCTTGCGGAGCCGGTCGGCGAGGCGTCCCTCGGGCACGGTGACGTCGTCGTAGGAGATGGCCTCGTCCTTGGCGACGTCGCGAGTGAGCACGCAACCCTCGGCGAGACCGACCGGGATGAGCCGCTCGGCGGCCGCGACCGGCGCCTTCTCGCACTCGCCGTAGTAGGTGTATCCGCCGAGGGCGTCGAGCGTCTCGCCGGCCTTGAGGTCCTTCTTCGCGACCGTGATGACCTCGACCTTGGGTGCCTGCAGCAGCGGCGCGATGGTCGCGTCGCCGAGCAGCACCGCGCGGGCGACCGTGTCGGGCACCTCGAAGTGGCACAGGTGGTAGGGCGTGTAGAAGCTGTACAGCGGCCCCTCGCCCAGCTTGTAGAGGTTGAGGTAGTGCTGCTGCTTGGGGTCGTCGTGCGTCGCGAGCACGTAGACGCCCGGGCCCGGCTGCGAGCCGACGACGTAGTCGACGGCCCCGCCGAGCTCCTTGAGCTCGTCGACGTCGTACATGCCGGTCAGCTCGTCGACGTGCCCGCGGTGGTCACGCTGCAGGCAGCCGCGGCGGTGCACCGACAGCCCGGCGGCGTTGGCGACGAGGGCCTGCTCGACCGACACCTTGGTGCCGTCGGCGAAGCTCGTCACCATGTGCGGGTCCTGTCCCCACTTCTTGGCGAACCCCTCCTGGGTGGTGGGGTTGCGGTACGGGTCCTGCAGGCCCTTGACGTTGCCCGCGACGAGCGGGGTGAGCCCGAGGCCGCGGACGAACCGGATGAGGTTCATCTGCACGCCGGGCTGGTCACCGTCGCAGCCGGTGTAGACGAGGCCGGCCTCGGTGAACTTCTTGTTGAGGATGACGCCAACCGTGGCGTCGACCTCGGCGTTCATGAGCACGAGGTGCTTGCGGCCCTCGAGCGCCGCGAGCGCGAGCTCGCAGCCGAACTCGACCGAACCCGTGCAGTCGACGACGCAGTCGACGACCTGGGAGGCGGTCATCGCCTCGTGGTTCGAGGTGACCGCGACCTTGCCCTCGCGGGCCGCCTCATCGATCGCCTCGGCGGTGTCGACGACGACGATCGAGTCGGAGGCGATGCCGGCGTTCTCCAGCGCGGCGACACCCTTCTCAGGGGTCCGCGCGTAGGCGACGGCGACGTCCATGCCCGTCTTGGTGTTCGTGATGTGGTTGATGAGGCCCTTGGCCATGAAGCCCGGGCCGGCGATGCCGACCTTGACCGGGTCGTCGGCGCGACCCTCCAGCAGGGTGTCGGTGATGATCACTTGATCGGCTTTCCGTCCCAGTCGGGCCAGGACTTGTCCTTGTCGCTGATGACCTCGACCTCGATCGGCCACTCGAGGCCGAACGCCGGGTCGTCGTACCGGTTGCCGCGCTCGTGCTCCGGGGAGTACATGCCGGAGACCTGGTAGGTCACCTCGGTGTCGTCGGTCAGCGTGAGGTAGCCGTGGCCGCAGTAGGGCGGGATCCACAGCGCGCGGTGGTTGTCGGCCGACAGCTCGACCATGACGTTCTCGCCGAACGTGGGGCTGTCCTCGCGCAGGTCGAGGCAGCAGTCGACGATGGTGCCGCGCACGCAGCGGACGAGCTTGCCCTCGGCCGCCGGCGCGATCTGGCGGTGCATGCCGCGCATCGTGCCGCGCTTGTGGTTCCACGACATGTTGGCCTGCTTGACCTCGGTCGGGATGCCGTGCTCGGCGAACTCGTCGACGCAGAACGTGCGGGAGAACCCGCCACGGGCGTCCTCGAACGGCTTGAGGTCGATGATCCAGCAGCCGTCGACGGCGGTCTTCGTGAACTCCATCAGTGGTTCGCCTTCCAGAAGAGCTTCTCGTCGACCTGGCCGGTCTTGAGCAGGTAGTCGATCTGCTTGAGGCGGGTGTGACCGCGGCCGGTGAAGGTCTCCTCGTCGAGCTGGATCGCGTCGAAGACCTCGTGGAGCTGCTTGGCGCCCATCGCGAGGTTCCAGTCGGCGGTGTAGCCGAGCGTGTCGCTGATCTTGTCGAAGTTGACCTTGTAGGAGCGGTTGTCGGCTCCGGGCTCACCGAAGGAGAGCTTGCAGCCCTCGAACTCGTTCGCGACGGTCTCGGCGATCTCGCGCACCGTGTAGTTGTTGTCGTTGCTGCCCGAGTTGAACGCCTGCGCGTGGATCTTCTCGACCGGGGCGTCGAGCATCGTCATGATGCCCTTGCACAGGTCGAGCGCGTGGGCCATCGGACGCCACGGGGTGCCGTCGGAGGTCATCGCGATGACGCCGGTGGTGTAGGCCAGACCGCAGAGGTTGTTGAGCACGATGTCGAACCGCTGGCGCGGGCTCGCACCGAACGCCGTGGCGTTGCGCAGCGCGACGGGGTGGAAGTCGTCGTCGGCGAGCTCCCACAGGTCCTGCTCGGTGAGGTACTTGCACTTGCCGTACGCCGTCTGCGGGTTGACCGGGCTGCTCTCGTCGACGGTGCCGTCGGCGACGCCGTAGACCGAGCAGGAGCTCATGTAGACGAACCGCTCGACGCCCGCGGCCTTGGCGGTCTTGGCCACGTGCGAGCTGCCGAGGTGGTTGATCTCGTACGTGAGCGGGCCGACGAGGTCGCCGACCGGGTCGTTCGACAGCTCGGCCATCGCGACGACGGCGTCGACGCCCTCGAAGTCGGCCTCGGTGAGGTGACGCATGTCCTTCTCGAGGGTGAGCGCCGTGCTCTTGAGGCCGTTGTACAGCCAGCCGTTCTTGTAGAAGCCCGCGTCGACCGCGACGACGTCGTGGCCGGCCTCGATGAGCATCGGGGCGAGCAGGCACCCGAGGTAGCCCTCGGTACCGGTGACGAGGACCTTCATCAGTTCCACACCTTCCAGGGGGCCTCGCCGGAGGCCCACAGCTTCTCGAGCTTGTTCTTGTCGTTGAGGGTGTCCATCGGCTGCCAGAACCCGGCGTGCTTGTACGCGTTGAGCTGGCCGTCGTGGGCGAGGTTGCGCAGCGGCTCCTGCTCCCACGTGGTGTCGTCGCCGGAGATGTAGTCGATGACCCCGGGCTCGCACACGAAGTAACCGCCGTTGATCCAGGCGCCGTCACCGTCGGGCTTCTCCTGGAAGTGCTCGATCGTCGTCTCGTTCGCGCCGAGGCTGATCGCGCCGAACCGGCCGGGCGGCTGCACCACGGTCATCGTCGCGAGGCGGCCGGACTGCTTGTGGAAGTCGACCGTCGCGCTGATGTCGGTGTCGGAGACGCCGTCGCCGTAGGTGAAGCAGAACGTCTCGTCACCGAGGTAGTCGCGCACCCGCTTGAGACGGCCGCCGGTCATCGAGGAGAGGCCGGTGTCGACGAGCGTGACCTTCCAGTCCTCGACATCGCGCTTGTGGATCTCCACGTCACCGGTGGCGAGGTCGAACGTCATGTCCGAGTTGCGCATCGCGTAGGTGGAGAACCACTCCTTGATGTACTCGGCCTTGTAGCCGCAGCACACGACGAACTCGTTGATGCCGTGCGCGGCGTACTCGCTCATGATGTGCCACAGGATGGGCCTGCCGCCCACCTCGACCATCGGCTTCGGCTTGAGCGTGGTCTCCTCGCTCAACCGCGTACCCAGCCCTCCTGCCAGGATGACTGCCTTCATCGTGCCCCTCCCCGAGTGTCGAAATGCGTCCTGGGCATGCAAGATCCCCCTTGCGAGAAACGTCTGCCGGGCCGAGCGTGCGACCCCTCCCCCTGGCGCTCCGCGCCGCCTGTCGAGCGTCCGGCGAAGCCACCGCGCCCAACTATACAAGCGTCCTGGACGATTCACAGTCGGGTGTATTCATGGCCGCACCGCGACGCGCCGGTCCGCGCGTCGGGCCTGGCCGGCCCACCGATGACGTAGTGTCGCCACCGAGTTCGCCGGAATCGACGACCCCGCCGCACGGCGGGATCGGACCGCACCGTCGCGGTGTGTCACGAGGAATGAATACATGGCACGTCAGCCGGGCCGAGCGTCGGAGTCGGCCGCCACGCGTGGGACGGCACCTCGGGTGGACGGGGACGCCCGTGCCGGTGACCGACCTCCCGCCGTGAGCATCGTCGTCCCCACGTTCCGCCGCCCCCACTTCCTGCGTGGCGCACTGGCCTCCGCGCTGGCCCAGAGCGAACGCGACCTCGAGGTGCTCGTGTGCGACAACGGCGGGGACGCGGAGACCGCGGCGGTCGTGGCGGGAGCGGCCGACTCGCGCGTCGTTCACGTCGTGCGGCCACGCAACCTCGGCATGGTGCGCAACGCCGTCGACGGGTTCCTGCGTGCCCGTGGAGAGTTCGTCATGAAGCTCGACGACGACGACCGGTTGCACGCCGACGCCGTGAAGCGCCTGCTCACCGCCGCCCGCCACCCGGGCGTGACCCTCGCGTTCGCCCCGATCGACCTCGTCGACGACGCGGGCCGGCAACTGCCCGAGCGCACTCGCGCGAACGAGCTCCACAGCGGCCGCGCCACGCTCGCCGAGGGTGTCCACCGTCCCTTCGACCGGCTCGTCGCCCGCGGCACCGTCGCGCTCGCCTGCGCCCTCGTCCGCCGCGACGCGGTCGACTGGACCGAGGTCCCGGACGACGTCGCCACCGCCTACGACCGGCACATCGCACTCCAGGCCGCACGGGACGGCGCCGCCGCCTGGTTCGTGCCCACTCCGCTCGCCGACTACCGCATCCACCCCGGCTCCGACACCGCGCGGCACTTCACGCGCCAGAGCCTCGGCAGCCTTCGGGCGATGGAGCATGCGTGGAACGCGGGCCGGCACGTCGACCGCGGGGCTCTGCTCGACGGGTTGCAGACGAGTACGGTCCCCGCTGCGCGCCAGCTGCTCCGCGAGGGCGAGGTCGGCGCGGCGCGCGACGTGCTGTGGCGAGCACTGCGACGTCGCCCGGACCGTGAGCTCTGGCCGCTGGTCGCGCTGTCACTCCTGCCCGATCCGCTCGCCGTGCGGGTGGCCCGTCACCGTCAGGAACGCGCGCGGCGACTCGAGGAGGGGAAGCGGACGAGAGCCGGCAGCGACGACGCGTTGGTCAGCGCGGCCCCGAGTAGTTGGGGGCCTCGGTCGTCATCTGGATGTCGTGCGGGTGGCTCTCCTTGAGGCCCGCCGCCGTGATGCGCACGAAGCGCCCGCGCTTCTGCAACTCGGGGATGGTCGGTGCGCCGACGTAGAACATCGACTGACGCAGGCCCCCGATGAGCTGGTAGGCCACCGCACCGAGCGGGCCGCGATAGGCGACCTGGCCCTCGATGCCCTCGGGCACTACCTTGTCGTCGTCGGAGACATCGCCCTGGAAGTAGCGGTCCTTGCTGTACGACTTGGCCCGGCCCCGCGACTGCATCGCACCGAGCGAGCCCATGCCGCGGTAGCGCTTGAACTGCTTGCCGTTGACGAACACGAGCTCGCCCGGACTCTCCTCGCACCCCGCGAGCAGGGAGCCGAGCATGACGACGTCGGCGCCCGCGACGATGGCCTTGGCGATGTCGCCGGAGTACTGCAGACCGCCGTCGCCGATGACCGGCACACCGGCCGGGCGAGCGGCCAGCGCCGCGTCGTGGATGGCGGTGACCTGCGGCACGCCGACGCCCGCGACGACGCGGGTCGTGCAGATCGAGCCCGGTCCGACACCGACCTTGATGCCGTCCGCGCCGGCGTCGACGAGCGCCTGCGCGCCGGCCCGGGTCGCGACGTTGCCGCCGACGATGTCGACGTCCGCGAACAGCGGGTCGGTCTTGAGCCGGCGGATCATGTCGGTCACCCCGCGGGCGTGGCCGTTGGCCGTGTCGACGACGAGGAGGTCGACCCCCGCGTCGGCGAGCGCGGCGGCACGGTCGTAGGAGTCACCCCAGAACCCGACCGCGGCACCGACGCGCAGGCGGCCCGCGTCGTCCTTGGTCGCGTGCGGGTACTTCTCGGTCTTGGTGAAGTCCTTGACCGTGAAGAGCCCCTTGAGGCGGCCGGATGAGTCGACGAGCGGCAGCTTCTCGATCTTGTTCTTGGCGAGCAGGGCGAGCGCCTCGTCCTTGTCGACCCCCACCCTGGCCGTGACCAGCGGCATCGGCGTCATGACGTCGCGCACCGGCCGGGAGTAGTCGGTCTCGAACCGCAGGTCACGGTTGGTGATGATGCCGACGAGGCGGTCGTCGGCGTCGACCACCGGCAGACCCGAGATGCGGAACTGGCCGCACACCTCGTCGACCTGGGCGAGCGTGGCGTCGGGCGTCGTGGTCACCGGGTCGGAGATCATGCCGTTCTCCGAGCGCTTGACGACGTCGACCTGGTGCGCCTGGTCCTCGATCGAGAGATTGCGGTGGAGGATGCCGATGCCGCCCTGGCGGGCCATGGCGATCGCCATGCGCGACTCGGTCACGGTGTCCATCGCCGCCGACAACATCGGCATCGCGACGTGGATGCGTCTGCTGACCCGGCTGCCCGTGTCGGCCTCGCTGGGGATGACGTCGGTCTCCCCCGGTAGGAGCAGGACGTCGTCGAACGTGAGCCCCAGCCGAGCGAACGCTGCCGGGACCTCTTCGACGTGAGCAGGAGCGTCGTACTGGGCATCGCGCATGACGGCGATTCTACGTGGCCGCCCTGTACCCCTCGGACGCGCGTCGGGGACCCCGAAGGGCCCCCGAGCACATGATGATTCCGCGACCGACCCGAGCGGTCGTCCGCCGTCGGACCTACCCGATCACTCCGCGGCCGCTGCCTTGGCGTCGGACCCGAGGGGGGCCCGAGGGGCGGACTCCGCGAGCCGCCCCGCCGAATCCGCCGAGGCACCCTCTCCACGAGGGGACTCCGGGGCGGCTGCCCCGTTCGTGTCCTTCGAGGCCGTCTTGCCGCTGTCGCGCGGACGCTCGGCGCTCGGCTCGACGTGTGCCGACGTGGAGGGCGAGGCCGATTCGGGTGCCGACGTGCCCGGGCTCTGAGCGCCGTTGGAGTTGCCCAGACCGCTGCTCGGCTGCGTGGTGGCCGGCACGTCGGTGGTCGACGGCTTGGGAGCGGTCGTCCCCGTCTGAGCCGGGGGTTTCGTCGTCTCGGGGCCCGAGGTCGGCGAGGCCGTCGTCGGCGCCGTCGGAGAGCCGGTGGTGGACGAGCCCGGAACCCCGGTCGTCGCCGTCCCGGTCGTCGCCGAGGACGTCGGCTTCTTGGACGGAGAAGCAGCGAACGTCGCGGGGGTCGTCGCGAGCTGGCTCTCGAGCTCCGCGAGCTGCTGGGTCATCTGCGTGACGTTGCCCTCCTTGGCGAAGCCCCGGGCAGCGTCGATCATGCCCCTGGCCCTCTGGACGTCGCCAGTGCCGAGGGCGGACTTGATCCCCGCCACGATCTCGGACGGCAGCGACGTCGGTGCCGCAGGGGCGGGAGCGGCGGTGGGCGTGACCGTGGATCCGGCCGTCACCGAGGCAGGAATCTTGAAGGCCCTCGCGATCTCCTTGGGCAGCTCCGTCTGCGTCAGCGCCGCCGCGACCCCACCACCGGAGATCGTCAGCGCGAAGGCACCGAGCACGGCCACCGCGCGGGCGCGGTGGACGCGCACGACCTTGACGCGGGACCCATCGGCCATGTCGGGGCCGCCGGGGAGGCCGGGTACCCGGCGTAGCCCGAGCGGACCGACGTGGAGCGCGCCCTCGCGCTCGTCGGCGTCGATCCTCTCGGTCCAGGCGGCGAAGATGCCCTCCAGGCCGTCGTCACCGTCGTACTCGCGCGACCCCAACCGGTCGAGCAGCTCGTCGTCGTCCTTGATCGGCCCGAAGCCGAGTGCGGTGGACATCACGCCTCCCCTTGGCGCTTGTGGAACATCTCACGCAGACGGCCCAGCGCGCGGTGCTGGGCGACCCGCACAGCACCCGCCGTCATCCCCAGTGACGTGGCCGTCTCCTCCGCCGACAGACCCACGGCGATGCGCAGCGTGAGCAGTTCGCGCTGGTGATCGGGCAGGGTCTGCATGAGCGCCCACGCCTCGTCGGCCTGGGAACCCGCGATGACGACCTCCTCCGGACCGGCGTCGAGGTCGACACGGTCGGGCACGTCGTCGGTGGGCACCGGCTGACGAAACATCGCACGCTGCACGTCGGCGACCTTGCGGGCACAGATGGAGTACACGTACGCCTCGAAGGGGACGCCGCGCTCGTCGTACCGCGACAATGATGTGAGCACCGCGATACACACCTCCTGCGCTGCATCCTCGGCGGCCCCCGCAGCCTGCGGAAAACGCCCCAACCTGGCCCTGGCATAGCGGAAGGCACGCTCGCGCACGGCGAGCATGAGCTCTTCCAGCGCCGCAGTGTCCCCGGTCATGGCGGCCCGAGCCGTCTCGGCCAGGGTGGTGGCGGCGTTCACCGATGACATCGCGTCGGAGGATCCCGGCGTTACGCCCTCGCCCACGTCACCGCCGGCGGAGCGGAGAGGCCGCGTCGGAACGGTCATGCAGGTCCTCCTCGGGTGGGCCGCGCACGGCCCGGATCCACGGACGTGAGCACCGCACGTCGATGCACCCCATCGACCGGCAGAGCCCCCCTCTGAGGCAGTGCCCCAGAAGTTGCGGCCGAAGGTTTGGACTCCCCGGGAGCGGGTATCCGTGGAGAGACACGCCCTCAGGAGTCGGCACCGACCGGCACCTCATATCGACTGTGCCTCATCGACGACGCTGCGGCAACTCATATGGGGCAATGTTTCGTCACGAATCCAGGAGGACCACCATGGCGGAGATCTCTCGACTCCCCGGACCACAGGCGGACCTGTGGGAATGGCAGTACCAGGGCGCCTGCAGGGCGACGGGCCCCACGTCCTTCTTCCACCCCGAGGGTGAACGCGGCGCCCGGCGCCGCTCCCGGGATGCGGCCGCCAAGCTCGTGTGCGCCGGGTGTCCCGTCATCCAGGAGTGCCGCGAGCACGCGCTGCGCGTGCGCGAACCCTACGGCGTCTGGGGTGGAATGACCGAGGACGAGCGCCTCGCCTTCTACGAATCGCGAGAGCTGGCTTCCTGATCCACCGCTGACGCCGAGACAGCCGTCGTTCCCGGCTCCGCGCGTCCGACTTCTCGAACGCGACCCGGGAGAGCGAGAAAGGGCGGCTGTCTCGGCGCCTGGATTCGGGATGAGGCAGTCACGACAGCCAGATCCTGCGCCGCGCGCCTCAGGCACGACGAAGGCCCCACCGATCGGTGGGGCCTTCGTCGTGTGCGGAGGGTAATGCGGAAGGGTCCGCAGAGGATCAGTGGGCGTGGCCGTGGGCCGCAGCCGGGTCCTCGTCCTCCTTCTTCTCGACGACGAGCGTGTCGGTCGTGAGGACCATCGCGGCGATCGAGGCGGCGTTGCGCAGCGCGGAACGCGTCACCTTGACGGGGTCGATGATGCCCTTGGCCACGAGATCGCCGTACTCGCCGGTGGCGGCGTCGAGACCGGTGCCGGGGCCGGCCTCGCGCACCTTGGCGACGGCGACGTAGCCCTGCAGGCCCGCGTTCTCGGCGATCCACCGCAGCGGCTCGGCCGCGGCCTTATACACGATCTGCGCGCCGGTGGCCTCGTCACCTTCGAGCGACAGGCCCTCGGCCACGGCGGAGGCGTGGATGAGCGCCGCCCCACCACCGGAGACGATGCCCTCGTCGATGGCCGCGCGGGTCGCCGAGATGGCGTCCTCGATGCGGTGCTTCTTCTCCTTGAGCTCCACCTCGGTGTGAGCACCGACGCGGATGACGCACACGCCACCGGCGAGCTTGGCGAGGCGCTCCTGGAGCTTCTCGCGGTCCCAGTCGGAGTCGGTGCGCTCGATCTCGGAGCGGATCTGGCCGACGCGGGCGTCGACCTCGTCCTTGGCGCCGGCGCCGTCGACGATGGTCGTCGTCTCCTTGGTGACGACGACACGACGGGCCTCACCGAGCATGTCGACGTCGACGTTCTCGAGCTTGAGGCCGACCTCCTCGCTGACGACGGTCGCACCCGTGAGCACGGCGATGTCCTGCAGCATCGCCTTGCGGCGGTCGCCGAAGCCCGGCGCCTTGACCGCGACGACCTTGAGGACCTCGCGCATGCGGTTGACGACGAGCGTCGAGAGGGCCTCGCCGTCGACGTCCTCGGCGATGATGAGCAGCGGCTTCTTGGCCTGCGCGATCTTCTCGAGGATCGGCAGGATGTCGGTGACCGTGCTGATCTTGCCCGAGTTGACGAGCACGTAGGCGTCCTCGAGGACGCCCTCCATGCGCTCGGGGTCGGTGACGAAGTAGGGCGAGAGGTAGCCCTTGTCGAACTGCATGCCCTCGGTGAAGTCGAGGTCGGTGGTCGCGGTGTGGTTCTCCTCCACCGTGATGACGCCGTCCTTGCCGACCTTGTCGAACGCCTCGGCGATGAGACCGCCGATCTCGGCGTCCTGCGCCGACAGCGACGCGACCTGGGCGATCTCGTCCTTGCCCTCGACCTCGCGGGCGCCCTCGAGCAGCTTGGCGTCGACGGCCTCGACGGCCTTCTCGATGCCACGCTTGAGGCCGGACGGAGCCGCACCGGCGGCGACGTTGCGCAGACCCTCCTTGACCATGGCCTGCGCGAGCACCGTCGCGGTCGTCGTGCCGTCACCGGCGATGTCGTTGGTCTTGGTCGCGACCTCCTTGGCGAGCTGCGCGCCGAGGTTCTCGTACGGGTCCTCGAGCTCGACCTCACGGGCGATCGTCACGCCATCGTTCGTGATGGTCGGGGCGCCCCAGGACTTGTCGAGGACGACGTTGCGGCCGCGCGGGCCGAGCGTCACCTTGACGGTGTTCGCGAGCGCGTCGACACCGCGCTCGAGCGACTTGCGTGCGGAGTCGTTGAACTCCAGCTCCTTGGCCATTCGTGTAACCACCCTCTGATGTCTGGGTCCTGCTACGGAAGAACGACGACGCCCCGGCGAGCGCCTTGCACAGGCGGCCGGGGCGCGTCGGTGATGCTGGTGGGCGAGCCGCGCTCACACCGGGGTGCGGGCGGCTCAGCGGGTCACTTGGTGACGACCGCGAGCACGTCGCGGGCCGAGAGGATGAGGTACTCCTCGCCGGAGTACTTGACCTCGGTGCCGCCGTACTTGCTGAAGATGACCTTGTCGCCGACCTGGACGTCGAGCGGGATGCGGTTGCCGTTGTCGTCGACCCGACCCGGGCCGATGGCCAGGACCTCGCCCTCCTGGGGCTTCTCCTTGGCGGTGTCCGGAATGACGAGGCCGGAGGCCGTGGTCTGCTCGGCCTCGCTGGACTTGACGACGATCCGGTCCTCGAGCGGCTTGATGTTCACCGACACGGTATGACCTTTCGCTATGGCGCCCGTGGGCGCGTGACGTACGGTGCAGGCATCACGCCGGACGAGCCGCCGTCGCGGGGGTCGACCCGTGGCGCATGACGCCTGATGTTCTCTGATCTCCCGCCAGGCTCCCGCGCTGATCCGACCGGGTCGGAGCTGGCACTTGAACCCCACGAGTGCTAACTCCGAATCTAGGCCCACCGTTAGCACTCGGTCAACTCGACTGCCAAAGTTGCGTGAGCCGGACTCAAGACGCCCGCCGGCGCGCCGTGGTGTTCCGGGATGACCGACGTCGAGCAGGGCCGATCCGTGCACGTCCCGGGCATGCCGTGCACGCGGTCGACGGGGTGCACGGAAGGCATAAGACGTGTGTCCTCGACGCGAGGCAGCCGCTCGCGGACTGCGGGTGCGCGGGGGTGCCCGGTAGCGTCTCGGGTCATGGACGCCGGTACCGCGCGGCTGCTGCTCGACGAGGGTCTCGACCTGCTCGCCGAACTGCCGCCCTACGAGGAGAAGGACGCGCTGGCGCTCGGCACCCGGCTTCGAGGGCAAGGTCACGACCCGGCGCTCGTCGCCGCGGTGCTCACCCAGGCGCGGCTGCGCGCCCGCGCCCGGGGAAAGTTCGGCGACGACGCCGCGCGCATGCTGTTCACGGCGGACGGGCTCGAGCAGGCCACGCGGCGGGAGGTCGCCGGCCGGCACGCCGAGCGGTTCGCCCGGGCCGGGGTCACCCGCGTCCACGACCTGGGGTGCGGACTCGGGGCCGACGCGATCGCGTTCGCCCGTCACGGCATCGAGGTGCACGCGGTGGACGCCGACGAGGCCACGGCCCTGCTCGCCGCGCACAACCTCGCGGTCTGCACGACCGGCGAGGGGAACGAGCGGGGCCGCGAGGAGGCGGGGCTCTGCTCGCACGACTCCCCGGCCGTGACTCACCGAACCGCCGAGGATGCGGTGGCGCACGTCGAGACGACCGACGGAGTCTGGTTCGACCCCGCCCGACGCACTCCCGGTCGCACCGACGCCCGGGGACGCACGCGCCGAACCTTCCGTCTGGAGGATCTGACGCCGTCGTGGGACCTCGTGGTCGCGACCGCCGATCGGGCGCCGGCGACGGCCGCCAAGCTCTCCCCCGGCTTTCCACACCCGGCGATCCCGGCCGGTACCGAGGCCGAATGGGTCTCGACCGCAGGGGATCTCGTCGAGTGCGCGGTGTGGTGGGGTCCGCTGGTCGGCACCGCGGGCCGGACGGCGACGATGCTCCGGCCGGCAGCGGATCTGGTAGGTGTGACGGAGGCCGACGCGGTCGGCGCTCCCCCACCCGGCCTGATCGGGCCGACTCCCGGCGGGCTGGTCTACGAGCCGGACCTCGCGGTGCTGCAGGCCGGGCTCGTCGGAGCCCTCGCCCGGGCGGTCGACGGGTCGGAGCTGGCGCCGGGCGTCGGTTACGTCGCCGCCGAGCGCGTGACGGACGTCGAGTTCGCGCGTCGTCACCGCGTCGTCGAGGTGCTTCCTGCCCAGGTGAAGGCCGTGAAGGCGTGGGCGAGGCGCGAGGGCGTCACGGGCCTCACCCTCAAACGACGTGGCGGCCCGATCGATCCCGACGACTTCAGGCGTCGCCTCGGCCTCGGCACGAAGGGTGGGGATCAGGCCACCCTCCTCCTCACCACCGGCCCCGAGGGCCCCCTCGCCCTCGTTCTCGACCGCGACGACTGATCTCGGCGCGAGACCGGAAAACGACGGCTGTCTCGGCGCAGACGCCGGCTTCGTTCAGGCTCCCGACCGGAGAACGGCGTGACAGCGAGCCAGGCGGACGTGCCACCATCGCGTCCGCTCCGGGGGCGCGGCGTGTGCCGTGACGAGCTCGTCGCTCACCTCGGGCGTCGCGGCGGCGGGCAGGACTCCGTGCTCGGGCAGCAACGAGTCGACGACGACATCGCCGTCGAGGAGCGCGAGGGTGCCGAGCCCGCAGGCGTACGGCAGCTCGGGAAGGGCGCCCGCGAGGGCGAGGCCGGCGGCGATGCCGACCGACGTGTCGATCGCGCTCGACACCACCGCGGGCAACCCGACCCGCTCGATGACGTCGAGCGCCGCTCGTACTCCCCCGAGTGGGGCGACCTTGACGACCATGACGTCCGCTGCCCCGAGGCGTCGCACGCGTTCGGGGTCCTCGGCCCGGCGGATCGACTCGTCCGCCGCGACCGGCACGTCGATCCCCGCGCGAGCCAGTCGCGTTCGCAGCCGGGCGAGATCCTCGACGGCTCGGCACGGCTGTTCGACGTACTCCAGCTCGAACCGTGCGAGGGCCTCGACGGCGTCGATCGCGTCGTCGATGCTCCAGGCGCCGTTCGCGTCGACCCGAACCCGTCCGGAGGCGCCGAGGACCGCCCGCACCGCCGCGACCCGCGCGACGTCGTCGGCGAGCGACTGGCCGGCCTCCGCGACCTTGACCTTGACCGTCGTCGCCCCGGGGTATCGCGTGAGGATCTCCGGTACCTCGTCGGGGGTCACGGCGGGCACGGTCGCGTTGACGGCGACGACCTCGCGCACCGGCTCCGGACGCCCCGCCCACGCCGCCTCGATCGCGGCAGCGAGCCACCGGGACGCCTCCCGGTCGTCGTACTCGGGGAACGCCCCGAACTCCCCCCAACCGGCCGGCCCGCGGAGCAGCACGGTCTCGCGCTCGGTCAGGCCGCGGAACCTCGTCCGCATCGGGATGCGCACGACCCGGGCCGTCGACAGCAGCTCCTCCTGGCAGGGCAGCTCGCGGCCGGTCGACACCGGCGGCACCTCGTGTTCACAGGGGCGTTCGCGCGCGCTCATCGCTCCAGTATCGGACCCGCTCGTCGGCCCCGCCCGTCACTCGCCGTCCGTCACGCGCCGCCCGTCACGCGCCGCCCGTCACACACCGTCCGTCACTCGCCGTCCGTCACGCCGGCGTCAGCGCAGATGCCCCACCTGGGTGGCGGTGCCGACGATGACGTCGGACACGTCGTACGCCGTCGCCGTCGGAGGAAGGAGGTTGACGGGGTGCCGGAGGCCGAGCAGCACCGGGCCGTAGACCGACGCCCCGGAGCTGCGGCCCACGGCGCGGATCGTCACCTGGGCGGTCGCGTGGTCGGTGAACACGAAGATCGTCGCGTTGCCGCCGGCGTCCCCGCCGGCCGATCGCCTGGCGGCCGCCTCGAGGAGGACGGGGCCCTCGACGGCGAGATCGGGGCGCCGGTCGCGGATGCGGTCGCCCGCCGCGGCGATGCGCTCGTGCTCGTCGCTGCCGGCCTCGGTGCGGCGGCCGGTGACGAGCGCGACGCGGGGGGTGATCCCGACGTTCTCGGCGGCCTCGACGGCGTTGAGCGCCATCGTCACGAGCGTGTCGGTGGGACGCTCCTCGTGGAGCAGGCAGTCGGTGTACAACACGGTCTCGTCGGGCAACGCGAGCACGTGCGCCGAGGTGATGACGGGAACGTCCTCACGGAGTCCGACGATCTTCTCCGCGAGCCCGATGACCTCCTGTTCGCTGCGCCCGAAGCCGGTGACCAGCCCGTCGGCCACCCCGCGGTCGACGAGGTCCAACGCCACGACGAGCGGATCGGCCGGATCGACGTCGGCGGCCCCGGATCGCGTGAGGATCTGTTCGAGCCGGCGCCGGTCGGCCGGCTCCTGGGCGGCGGGGTCGACGATGCGGATCCCCAGCGGCAGCGTGAGGTCGAAGGTGGCGGCGACGGATTCGATGTGCCCCGGGTCGCCGACGAGCAGACACTGCTGGACCCCGCGTTCGTACAGCGCGCACACCGCGCTGAGCACCCGGGGATCCTCGGCGTCGGTGACCGCCATGCACGTGTCCAGCCGCGTCGCCTCGCTGACGAGCCGTAGCCGGAAACCGGCCGGGGTGACCCGCTGAACCCGTTTGATCCGGGGCACCTCGTCGAGCCACGCCTCGTCGAACGCCGCCGCGGCGCCCTGCATGACGAGTCGCGCGCGGTCCTCGTCGTCGGCCGGGATGTCGGGGTCGAGGCCCACGACGAGTCCCGTCGCCTCGAACGTCAGCTCGTCGGTGAAGAGCAGGGGCAGGCCGTTCTGCAGGGCGGGACGGCAGAGCCGCAGCACGTCGGGGTCGGGACGCACCCCCGCGGTGATCAATAGCGCCGCCAGACGAGTGCCGTTCTGTTCGGCCAGTGCCGCCGAGAGCAGCACCTCGTGGCGGTCGCCCGGGACGATGACGAGCCGCCCGTCCTCGAGGTGCGGCAGGAAACCGGGAATGCTCTGGGCCGCGACGACCGATCCCGTGACGCGCCGGCGTCCGTCGCCGGGATTGAGGACCTCGAACCCCAGATGATGCACGAGGTCGGTGACCCGCGGGTGGGTGAACTCCGGGCGCTCCCGCAGGACGGCGACGACGCGGTGCCCGGCCTCCTCGAGTGCCTGCTCGAAGCGTCCGTCGTCCTCGCCGGCGGGCACGCGGTTGAGCATGACCCCGAGCACCCGGGTGCCCCCGGAGACGCGGTAGTCGTGCGCCACGGCCGACACCTGCTGCACGAGACGATCGGGGGTGAGGCCGGCCGTGGAGACGACGAGGACGACGTCGGCGTCGAGCGTGCGCGTCACCTCGACGTTGAGGTGCCGCGCATGCACCTGGCGCAGGTCGGGCGCCACCCCCTCGACGACGACCACGCGGTGGGCGCCGAGGGTGTCGGAGGCCATGGCGAGGACCTCCTCCATGAGCTCCTCCTCGCGCCCGTCGGCGAGCATCTCCTCGACGTGGGAGAACGGGATCGGCGGCACCGGCCGCAACGGCGTCGCGAGCCGGAACAGCTCGGCGGCCGGATCCTCGCCACTCGTCATCGACCGGCCGAACGGCTTGACGTACCCGACCGACACCCGACGCAGATCGAGCGCGTGGGTCAGGCCGAGACAGGCCGTGGTCACCCCCGCGTTGTGGTTGATCGGGACGACGACGATGCGCAGCGACATGTGGCTCCTCCCGCGCCGGAACGCACCGGCACGTCGACGGACATCCGCGAGCACCCCGGCGCGGCCGGCTCGCGAACACCTGGTCGATGCCCTATCGACCGCGAAGAGCCCGGTCGTAGCCGACTCACCGCTGCGCGGAACGGAACTCCACGTGCGCGGGCGGGTCGAGTGCGAGGCGCACGGTCTCGGCCTGACGGGCAGGCATCGGCGGCAACGCGTCGACCGGCCACCACCCCGCCTCGGTGGACTCGTCGTCGCCGACGCGGGGCTCGCCTTCGACCCAGCGGCAGCGGAACGCGTGGTCGAGGTAGTCGGAGACGTCGCCGTTGGGGTAGGTGACCGGACCGACGACGCGCACGGCGACGAGTCGCTCGACCTCGATCCGCACGCACGCCTCCTCGGCGGCCTCGCGCACCGCGGCCTCCGACGGCAGCTCGCGCGGATCCACCAGGCCCGTGATCGGCGTGTAGGTGCCGTCGTCGCTCCGCCGGACGAGCAGCACGAGCGGCGGGCCGTCGGGACGCTGCGGATCGTCCCTGAACACCACCGCCGAGGTTCCGATGAGCCACAGCGGCGCGGTGCCGACGTGCGATCGCAGCCAGGCGACGTACTCGGGGATCGGCATGACTCCACCTTAGGACCGGCTCACCCTCGGGCCCGGCGTCGACACCGCGCGCTCGCGACACCACGTGCACCCGACACCCGCCGGTGCCGCGGTCGGACCGGGTGTCGGTGCCCGCTTGTACGCTGAGGCCCATGGACACCACCCCTGCCGACGAACCCTCGATCAACCCGTTCGATCCGCAGGCGTGGCAGCAGGTGCCGGGGTTCGATTTCACCGACGTCACCTACCACCGCAGCGTGCTCGAGGGCCCCGTGCCGGGGCGCACACTGGGCGCGGTGCGTATCGCCTTCGACCGACCGGAGGTGCTCAACGCGTTCCGCCCGCACACCGTCGACGAGCTCTACCGGGCGCTCGACCACGCACGCATGACGCCCGATGTCGGTGTCGTGCTCCTCACCGGCAACGGGCCGGGCCCCGAGGGCACGGGGGCCGCGGGCCAGTGGGCCTTCTGCTCGGGTGGGGATCAACGTATTCGTGGGCGCTCGGGCTATCAGTACGCTTCGGAGGAGGCCACGGCCACCGGTGACGAGACGGGCAGCAGCGTCGACGAGGCCCGGGCCAAGGCCGAGGGCGGGCGGCTGCACATCCTCGAGGTGCAGCGCCTCATCCGCACGATGCCCAAGGTCGTCATCGCCGTCGTCCCCGGCTGGGCGGCCGGGGGCGGTCACTCCCTGCACGTCGTGTGCGACCTCACCATCGCCAGCCGCGAGCACGCCCGGTTCAAGCAGACCGACGCCGACGTGGGCAGTTTCGACGCCGGGTACGGCAGCGCCTACCTCGCCCGCATGGTGGGGCAGAAGTTCGCCCGCGAGATCTTCTTCCTCGGCCGCTCGTACTCGGCCGAGCACATGCACCACATGGGAGCCGTCAACATCGTCGCCGACCACGCGGCGCTCGAGACCGAGGCCATCACCGTCTCCCGCGAGATCCTCGGCAAGTCGCCGCAGGCCCAGCGCATGCTCAAGTTCGCGTTCAACCTCGTCGACGACGGGCTCATGGGCCAGCAGGTGTTCGCCGGGGAGGCGACCCGTCTGGCGTACATGACCGACGAGGCCGTCGAAGGTCGCGATCAGTTCCTCGAGAAGCGCGACCCCGACTGGTCTCCGTTCCCCTGGTACTTCTGAGGCCCGAAGTCCGATGCCGTCGGCGATGGAGCCCAGGAAGGCGCTGAAGACCCGCCGTTCGCGCGATTCACGGCTGGCCCGCCTCGAGTCGTTCGGCCGCCCGAGCCCCCGGCCGGGGTCCACCAGCGCCTCCCGCCTCGACTGGATCGACGCCGCGCGCGGACTCGCGATCGTCGCCGTCGTGCTGCTGCACGTGAGCATCGGGCACTACTACGCGCTGCCGCAGGCAGAATCCTGGGTCGTCCCTCGCTGGGACCGCATCAACCAGGTCGTGTCGGTCATCCGGATGCCGTTGCTGTTCGTCGTCTCGGGCATGCTCGCGGCCGGCAAGATCAAGCGGGGGTTCCTCGGCGGCAACGCGATCCTGTCGATCGTCACCAACTACTACCTGTACCTCGTGTGGCTCGCGGTGTACGGGTTCCTCTTCGTGGTCTCCGGCCCCGTGGTCGTGCCGTTCCAGCCGGCGCGGGTCGAGGACTTCTTCATCCAGATCGTCCAGCCGCGCACCCCGCTGTGGTTCGTGTTCGGGCTCGCGGGGTACACCCTCGTCTTCACCGCGCTACGCAGAGTGCCGTCCGGCGTCATCCTGGCCGCGACGGCCGCGATCACCGTCTGGTCGGGAATGACGTGGACCGTGGAGTCACCGTTGTGGACGCGCATCTTTCTCTACGTCTTCTACTTCGCGGTCGGTGTCCACGCCAAGCGGGTCATCGTGCGCGAAGCGCGCTCGTGGTGGTACCTGCTCGTCAGCGGCGTGCTCACCGTCGCGTTCTTCCAGACCCTCGGCCTGGTGACGCTCATGACACCTCGCCCCCTCGCGTTCGGCGACTCGGTGGTCTCCCTGCTGCTGCAGCTCGCGGCGAGCGTCTTCGGCATCACCGCCTCCGCGCAGCTGTGCCGGTGGAAGCCGTGGAGCGCGGTCGCCACGTGGATCGGACGGCGCACCCTCGGCATCTACGTCATGCACGTGCCGGTCATCGTCGCCGTGCACTTCGCCGTGGAACTCGGGCCACTCGCGGTCGTCGAACAACTCACGGCCCGGTCGTTGTGGTTCGATCTGCTCTACCCCGTGGGCCTGACGGCGTTCGTCATCGTCGTCTGCGTGTGGATCGAGAAGCTGCTCGGCATGGTGCGACTCGGCCACCTCTTCCGGCTGCCCAGCCGCTACCGCCGCCGCCTCTATCGGCGCTGACCGGCGCCCGCTCGGGCCGGCCACTCACACGACCCCTCGATGCGGACGCCACCCCCGGCACGACAGAGCCCGGGCCTCTCGTCGAGGGCCCGGGCTCCACGGCGCGTCAGTCGCGGCAGAAGTCGACGAGCAGCGTGTTCACGGTGCTCGCGTGGCTCACGCCCAGCCCGTGCGGTCCCTGCTCGATAACCTCCAGGCGGCTGCCCGGGAGCGCCTCGTGCGTGCGCAGACCCGAGCCCTCGAACGGCACCGCGGCATCGCTGTCGCCGTGGACGACGAGCGTCGGCACGGTGACCGAGGGCAGGTCGCCGCGGAAGTCGGTCGTGCCCCACGACTGCATGGTGGCCAGCGCCGCCGCCTTGTCCGACAGTTTGGCCAAGGCGAACGCCTGCTGACGCTCCTGTTCCGTCACCATGAACCGGTCGCCGGCGGAGAAGAACATCGTCGTGAACTCGTCGTAGAAGTCGTCCTCGTCCTTGGTGAGCTTGGCACTGAACTCGGCGGCGAGCTCCGGCGTGAGCGGGCCGTCGGGGTTGTCGGGACCCTTCATGAGGTACGGCGGCACGGCCCCGAGCAGCACGGCCGAACGCACACGCTCGGTGCCGTGCCGGGAGAGGTAGCGCACCACCTCACCGCCGCCCATCGAGAAGCCCACGAGGGTGACGTCACGCAGGTCGAGATCCTCGAGGACGGTGGAGAGGTCGTCGGCGAGCGTGTCGTAGTCGTAGCCCTTCTTGGGCTTGTCGCTGCGCCCGAACCCGCGGCGGTCGTAGGTCACGACGCGGTGCCCCGCCTCAGTGAGCGCCGGCACCTGCGGAGCCCAGGACGCACCCGACAGCGGCCAGCCGTGGATGAGCACGACCGGCCGACCGGATCCGCCGGTGTCGTCGACGTGGAGCCCGACCTTGGAGAACAGGCCGTCCTTGGTGGTCACTTCGGTCATCGTGGTCGCCTCCGAGGGTCTCGATGAGCAGAGCACCCCGAGCGGGCGCCGTGCCGTGCGTGTGTCCCGTTCCCACGAGGCCCGGAGGCCAAACCCTCAGGACGTGCGGTGCACCTTGTACGACGCGGCCTGCGCCACCGGCTTCACCGTGAGCTTGTCGACGTTGACGTGCGCCGGAAGGGAGACCACCCACCGGATGCACTCGGCCACGTCCTCCTCGGTGAGCGGGTTCTCGACGCCCTCGTACACCGCGGCGGCCTTCGCCTCGTCGCCGTCGAACCGCACGAGGGAGAACCCCTCGGACTCGACCATGCCCGGGGCGACGTCACAGATGCGGATGGGCTCGCCGTTGAGCTCGAGCCGCAACGCGTCGGAGGCGAACCGCTCGGCGGCCTTGACGCCGCAGTACCCGGCGCCGTTCTCGTAGGCCGCGTCTCCCGCGATGGAGGTGACGGTGACGACCGTGCCGCCCCCGTTCGCGCGGATCGCGGGCAGCAGCGCCTTGGTCACGGCCACGGTGCCGAGGACGTTGACCTCGTACATCTCACGCCACTTGTCGATCGCCGCGTCGGCGACCGGCTCGAGCCCGAACGCGCCGCCGGCGTTGTTGACGAGCACCGCCACGTCGTCACCTGCCTCCGCGGCGAGCCGTTCGACGTCCTCGGGCTTCGTCACGTCGCACGTGACCGCCACCCCGCCGAACTCCTGCGCGATCCCGGCGAGCTTCTCGCCGCGACGCGCGGCCAGCACCACGCGGTATCCGTCCCCCGCGAGGGCCCTCGCCGTCGCCTTGCCGATGCCGCTGCTCGCACCCGTCACCACTGCCGTTTTCGTCATGATCCGAGTATCGGGGTTACGTTGCGGGCGTGGACCTCCGACCCCTCCCCCTGACCGCCGACCCCACCGCGCAGCCCGGCGTCCTCGACCGCCTCGCCGACGCCGTGGCCGGCCGTGGCCCCCTGCTCCTCCCCCACGCGTCGGGTGAGGACACCGGACTCGCCGGCGAAGACGGCGCAGGTGAGACGGCGACACTCGACCGCGAGGCGGTGCCCGCGGGCGGTGGAATCGCGGTCGGGACCTCCGGGTCGACGGGCGCGGCCAAACGCGCGGTGCTTCCGGGGGACGCGCTCGTGGCCTCCGCGGACGCGACCCACGCCCGGCTCGGCGGGCCGGGGCAGTGGCTGCTCGCTCTCCCGGCGCACCACATCGCCGGGCTTCAGGTGCTTCTGCGGTCCCTTCGGGTCGATCAGACTCCGGCAGTCGTCCCGCCCGGATCGTTCACCCCCGAGGTGTTCGTCGCCGGTGTCGAGACGATGACCGCAACCCGGCGTTACGCCTCGCTCGTCCCCACCCAACTCGTGCGCATCCTCGACGACGACGCCGCCCGGCGTGCCGCCCGCTCGCTCGACGCGATCCTCGTCGGCGGCTCGCAGGTGCGCCCCGCCCTGCTCGAATCGGCGCACGCACACGGTCTTGCCGTCGTCGTCACCTACGGCATGAGCGAGACCGCGGGCGGCTGTGTCTACGACGGCGTGCCCCTCGACGGGGTCCACCTGCGCCTCGAGCGCGGTCGGGTCCATCTCGCCGGGGCCGTGCTGTCATCGGGCTACCTTGTGCGACGCCCCGAGAGCCCGTTCGTCGAACACGGAGGTCTGCGCTGGTTTCGCACCGGCGACATGGGCCACATCGACGAGGCCGGCCGGCTCGTCGTCGCCGGCCGCATCGACGACGTCGTCGTCAGCGGCGGCCTCAAGGTGTGGCCCGCAGAGGTCGAGCGCGCCCTCGCCGCGCATCTGCCGGGCGGATGCGACCTCGCGGTCGTCGGCGTCCCCGATCCGGAATGGGGACAACGCGTCGCGGTCGTCGTCGAGTACGGCGAGACCGCCCCGACTCCGAACCTGCTCACCGACCTCCTCGACGACGCCAAGCGCCTGCTGCCCGCACACGCCCGCCCCCGGCTCGCCCGCCTCGTGCGCGAAATCCCCCGGCTGGGGCCCGGTAAACCCGACCGCACCCGGCTCACCTCGATGCTCATGGAGATGGAGAGCGAATCGGAGTGGGATGATGAGTCCGTCACCGTCCACGAGGAGGGATGAGGGGTGCTCCGGGTCGTCGCCGCCGTCGCGTTGCTCGCGTTCACGGTCTACACGCTGATCGACTGCGTCCAGACCGAGGACTCGAAGGTCAAGGGGCTGCCCAAGCTCGTGTGGGTGTTCGTCATCCTGCTCTTCCCCCTGGCCGGAGGCGCCGTGTGGTGGATCGCGGGACGAGCGGACGGGTTGCCGTTCGCAGGCCCGCAGTCGCGGCCGCAGCGCGGACCGCAGGACCGGCCTCCTCGTCGCGGGCCCATCGGCCCCGACGACGACCCCGACTTTCTCGGCCGGCTCTGACCCGTGGCCACGTTCTCGCAGTGGGTCGACGGGGCCCGTCCTCGCACCCTGCCCGCGGCGCTCGCGCCCGTGTTCCTCGGCACCGCCTGCGCGTACGCCGTCGAGGCCGGACACCTCGGTCGTGCGCTGCTCGCGCTCGTCGTCGCCCTGGCGCTGCAGGTGGGCGTCAACTACGCCAACGACTACTCCGACGGCATCCGCGGCACCGACGACGACCGCAGCTCCGGCCCGGTCCGGCTCGTCGGGCAGCGGCTCGCCCCCGCCCGCCAGGTCAAGTTCGCCGCCTTCGCCGCGTTCGGGGTCGCCGCTCTTGCCGGTCTTGCGCTCGTGGCGTGGTCGGGGGCGTGGTGGCTGCTGCTCGTCGGCGCCGCCGCCGTCGTCGCCGCCTGGTACTACACGGGCGGACGCAAGCCGTACGGCTACCTCGGCCTGGGCGAGATCTTCGTCTTCGTCTTCTTCGGTCTCGTCGCCACGCTCGGCACGACGTACACCCAGGCGCACGTGACGACCCTCGCCTCGTGGGCCTCGGCCGTGGGCGTGGGCGCGCTCTCGTGCGCGATCCTCATGGCGAACAACCTGCGTGACATCCCCACCGACGGCCCGGCCGGCAAGAAGACCCTCGCCGTGCGTCTCGGCGACCGTCGCGCCCGGGCCGCCTACATCGCGCTCGTCGCGCTCGCGTTCGCGATGTGCCTCGTCGCGGCGGTCCAGCACCCGGGCGCTCTGCTCGGGCTCGCCGCGATCCCGCTCGCGATCCGACCCGTCCGCGACCTGCTGCGCGGCATCTCCGGCCGTGCGCTGGTCGCCGTCCTCGGAGCCACCGGCCGGCTCACCCTCGTCTACGCGCTCGTCCTCGGCATGGGGATCGTCCTCGTCACGGCGTGGTGACGCGAGGAGAGCGCACCGAGGCAGCCGGCGATTCCGGCCTTCGACATCCGGTCTTCGTCGCGCCTGTGTGCACGGCCGGAAACGCCGGCCGTCTCGGCGCTCGGGGGGCGTCAGCGGAAGGCGTCGTCCTCGACGTCCTCGTCGGTGAGGGTGCCGCGGGCCCGAGCGGCCTTGTCGGAGTCGTGCTGCCGACGCCGTTCGACGATCTCGGCGCTCATGCGGTCACGCATGCCACTGAGGGCGAACACCGAGATGAGCATCGAGACGGTGGCCGCGACGAGCAGCAACAGCAGGGGGTCCTTGAGGCCGACGAGCCAGAGGACGCCGAGCGTCGCGAGGAAGATGAGGATGCGCAGGAGCGAGTAGCGGACGGTGTTCGACATCAGAGCCCCGAGTAGGAGTGCAGACCGGAGAGGAAGAAGTTGACGACGGTGGTGTTGAGCAGGATCCCGACGTAGCCCGCGATCGCGATCCAGTTGGACGTGCGGCGCTTCCACCCGCTCGTCGCGCGGGCGTGGAGGTAGGCGGCGTAGAGCACCCAGATGACGAAGCTCCACACCTCCTTGGGATCCCAGCTCCAGTACGTGCCCCAGGCACGCTGGCCCCAGACGGCGCCGGCGATGATCGTGAACGTCCACAGCGGGAACGCGAGGACGTTGAGCGAGTAGGCGATCCGGTCCAGCCGTGCCGCGCTCGGAAACACGTCGAGCAACCCGGAGGCGCGGCCGCCGTCGGCGCGGCGCTGCTCCCGCCGCTCCTTGGCGAGCTGGACGAGCAGCACGAAGAACGCGACCGTGAAGATGCCGATCGAGATGATCGCGATCGGCACGTGGATGGCGATCCAGTAGCTCTGCAGCGCCGGTGCGAGCTCCGCCGCCGGCACGTACCACGCGACGAGCGCGAGGCCGAGCACCGAGAGCACCGGCACGACGACGAAGAGGCCCAGCCACCGCAACGGACGGCGCTGCGCGAGGACGAGGTACGTGAGCAGCGTAGCCGTGGCTCCGGCGACCGCGAACTCGAACAGGTTGGCCACCGGCGGGCGTGAGACCGCCAGCCCGCGCAGGGTGATCGAGGCGATGAGCAGCAGCCCGGCCAGCCAGCTCATCGTCAGCCCGACGCTGCCCGACGCGCCGCCCACCGCGCGGGAGGGTCCGTCGTGCGCGGGAGTCGTCGCCTCCGCACCGCCGGGACGTGTCTCATCAGCGCCCTGGTCCGAGACCCGACCGGTCATTGCGGCGCTCGTGCCACTCGGGCCGTCCCGGTCCGCGACGCCCGTGCCGCCCCGGGAGCTCGAGTCGTTCCCGGCCGCCGCGGCGACGAGCACCCGTGAACCGGTCGCGTCGTGGGACGTCGTCACCTCTCCCGCGGCCCGGCTCGCCCGCCCCGGCGCGAGCCGCGCGAGGTGGAGCGCGAACGCCACCATCGCAACGGTGAGCGCGGCCATCGCCCCGTAGAGCGCGTAGGTGGAGAGTTGGGCCATCTGCAGCGAGGTCATGAACGATCCGTTCGCGAGTCGGTCTGGTCGATGATAGTCGTGCCGGGCAGCCGTTCGGCGAGGTCGTCGGCGAGCTCCCGCAGCATTCCGGCGAGCCCGGCGTCCTCCCGACGCGCGAGACCGGCGAGGACGACCTCGGTCGGGCCTCCCGACGAGGGCTCGGCGGGCTGTGGGCCCCGCTCGACGCTGCGCGGTTCCTGGTTGCGCGAAACCCACCCCGGAATCGACGGCTGTCTCGGCGTCGGTTCGCCGTCACCGTCGGCGCCGGACCGTCGAGCACGGGCGAACACCCGCCGTCGCGGGATGACGAGAGAGGCGAGCAGGCCGGCGAGCATGGCCACCGACGACCACAGGGCGATGCCCTTGACGGGGTCGTAGCGCGTCGAGATGCCGGCCCACCGGTCGATCGAGGAGAACTCGACGCTGCCGCGACCACCGGGGAGCGTGACGACGTCGCCGGGTCTCATCTCCAGTCGCAGCGGAGCCCCCGAGGCCCCGGGTATCGGTTTCATCCCCCGCGTGTCGAGGCGGTACACCGACTGGGGCTCCGAGCTCGGGAACAGCTCGCCCTCGTACGCCGACAGCACGAGCAGCGGGTCGTTGAGCCCGGGAAAGCCGGAGCGGTACTCGACGGTGTCGCCGCCCCCACCCGAGCCGTCGCCGCCCTCGACGACCGCGGTCGGGAGGAACACCCCCGAGAAGCCGAGGTGGGCGGGCGTGGCGGCGGGGATCTTGACCGCGCCCGTCGAGCGGTAGTTGCCGTCGTCGGGCAGGAACGGCGTGGCCTGCCGGTAGAGGATCTGCCCCTTCGCGTCGCGCACCGTGAGCACGGGCGCGTAGCCGTTGCCGAGGAGGTAGACCTCGGCGCCGCGAAAGTGCAGCGGCGAGTTGACGGCGAGGGTCTCCTGGCGCGGGGCGCCGCCGGGTTCGTCGCGCACGGTCGTGTCCACGCGGAACTCCCGTGGCGCGCCGAGCTGACCGGTGCCGACCCGGTCCTCGAACCGGGCGACCATCGAGTCGAGGGTGACGACGAACGGCTGCATACGGGTGTCGTCGACGAGCGGGCCGCCGGAGAACGTGTGGTAGGCCGAGCGCGCGTTGGCGAAGCTCTCGCCGATGGGCACGATTCGGTCGCCCTTCCATCCGACGAGGTACCCCGCGGCGAGGCTGAGGATGACCGCGACGACCCCGTAGTGGAAGAGGAGGTTGCCGGCCTCGCGCAGGTAGCCGGTCTCGCCGGCGACCTCCCGCACTCCCGGCCGGGCGTCGCCTCCGGATGCCCGCAACCGGTAGCGCCGACGACGCAGCAGGCTGCGAAGTTCGCTCTCGACCTCCTCGGGAGTCGCCTGGGTCGCGAGCGTCACGCTCGTGCCGAGCCGCTCGGGGCGGCGGGGCACGGCGGGCGGCGGCGCGGTGAGCGTGCGCCGGTACTGGCTCGTGCGCGGCAGGATGCAGCCGACGAGTGAGATGACGAGCAGCAGGTAGATCGCCGAGAACCACGCCGAGGTGTAGACGTCGAACATCTGCAGGGCGTCGAGCACTCCCCCGACGACCGGCCGCTCGGAGATGAACTCGTCGACGGCGGAGACGTCGATCGTGCGCTGCGGGAACACCGATCCCGGGATCGCCGCCAGCGCGACGATGAGCAGCAGCACCAGCGCGGTGCGCATGCTCGTGAGCTGGCGCCACAGGAACCGCAGCCACCCCCGCACGCCGAGACGCGGGCCCCGCAGGCGGTCGTCGCCCCGCGTCGAACCCTGCTCCCGGCCGCCGGGCAGGGAGTCGAGACTCGTGGGTTCCGGCGTCGCCGCCCCCTGAGCGGATGTCGATCCGCCGGACGACCCCGGGCCGGTCGGACGATCGGACCGGCTCACAGCGGGGTCTCGAATCGGCTGACGAGGGCGGCCTGCACCCACGTGACGAGGACGGTCCATCCGCCGGTGACGAGCAGGATCCCGACGAGCAGGAGCAGCGCGCCCCCCGCGAGCTGCACGCCGCGGTGGTGTCGTCGCAGCCAGGCGGAGGTGGTCACGGCCCTGGACCAGCCGGCGGCGATGAGCAGGAACGGCATCCCCAGGCCCAGGCAGTAGGCGAGGCCGAGAGCCGCGCCGCGCGCGATGAGGCCGTCGTCGCCGCGGAGGTTGGTGGCGAGGGTGTAGATCATCGCCAGCGTCGGGCCCATGCACGGGGTCCAGCCGAGGGCGAAGACGACACCGAGCAGCGGGGCCCCGGCGAGACCCGCCGCCGGTCGCCACGACGGGGTCAGCGCGCGCTGGGAGCCCATCCGGCCGCCCACTCCGAGGAAGACGAGCGCGAGCACGATGACGAGGACTCCGCCGAGGCGCATGAGCAGGTCCCCGTACCGCGTGAGGAACGACCCGGCGTAGGCGACGAGCAGGATCCCGACCATGAACACCACGGAGAACCCGAGGACGAACAGCGCGGTGCCGAGCAGCACTCGGCCGCGCGGGCGGTCGGCGAGCGGTTGTTCGGTGGCGCCGGTGACGAACCCGAGGAACCCGGGCACGAGCGGCAGCACGCACGGCGAGGCGAACGAGACGAAGCCGGCCGCGAGCGCGACGAGGATCGCGAGCAGCAGGTTTCCGTCGGAGACGATCCGGGTGACGATCTCGGTGACGCCCATCGCGTCAGCCCTCGGCGAGGACGTCGTCGACGAGCCCGGTCACCGTCGGCGCGGTGGTCTCGCCGGTGATGCGCGCCGCGATGCGGCCCTGCTTGTCGAGGACGAGCGTCGCGGGCGGCGTCGACGCCTTGTCCTGGAGGGCGATGAGCGCGGCGCCGCCGTCGTCCTTGAGCGAGGGGTAGGTCGTGCCGACCCGCCGGAGGAACGCGAGCGCGTTCTCCGGGGTCTCACCGACGTCGACGCCCATGAACTCCACCGGCTTCTTCTCGGCTCGCAGGGTCGAATACGCCTTCTGCAGCTCGGGCATCTCGGCGACGCAGGGTGGGCACCACGACCCCCACACGTTGAGCACGACGATGCGGCCGCGATGGTCGGCGCTCGACCACTGTGCGCCGTCGAGTGTCGTGCCGGTGAGCTCGACCGGCTCCCCCCGCTGGTCGGCGGTGAGCTGCTCGATGCGGCCGTCGCCGCTGACGTAGGCGCGGTCTGCTCCGTCGCGGGCCTGGCCGGCCACGGTGTTGTCACCCGCCGTGCTCGTCGAGCACGCGGACAGGCCGAGGGCGCCCACGCACAGCGCGGCGGCCACGAGGCGGCGGGGGCGGAACGGTGAGGTACGGCGGGTCATAGGTCGGCGCAGGGCTCCACGTAGGTGAGCGAGGTGAGGTCCTTGCCGTGGTAGGCGAGCGTCGTGACCGAGGCGAGCGTGCACTCTCGACGGCGCGGGTCGTGCCACAGGCGCCGGCCCTCGACCGAGCTGCGCAGTGTCCACACCGGCAGTTCGTGTGAGACCAGGACGATCTCGTGCCCCGCGGCGAAGTCGCGGGCGGCCTCGACGGCGGCCGTCATGCGGCGCGCGACCGACTCGTACGACTCGCCCCACGACGGCAGGAACGGGTTGAGGAGCATCCCCCAGTACTTGGGGTGCAGCAGTTGCCGGGGGTTCGAGCCGATGGTGGAGCCCTCGAAGTGGTTGCCGGCCTCGATGAGCCGGGAGTCGGTGCGCACCTCCAGCCCGTGATCGCGCGCGGTGGGCGCGGCGGTCTCCTGGGCGCGCTCCATCGGGGAGGCGGTGACCGCGGCGAGGTCGGCCCCGTGGAAGTACTCGGCGAGTCGCTCGGCCATGCGTCGGCCCCGCGCCGACAGGTGGTAGCCGGGGAGCCGGCCGTAGAGGACGCGTCCGGGGTTCTCGACCTCGCCGTGGCGGACGAGGTGGACGAGCGTGCGGGTCATCCGGTCATCCTGGCACGGTTCTCTGAGGCCGCCCTGGCAGCGCCCGGCAACGCCTCGAGCACGTGCGAGACGGCGTCGTCGTCGTGCGAGGCGCCGACGAACCAGGCCTCGTACGCGCTCGGCGGCAGGTGCACGCCCGCGTCGAGCATGGCGTGGAAGAACGCGGAGAACGCGGGGATGTCCTGCGCCCGGGCGTCGTCGTAGTCGCGCACCGCACCGGTCTGCGCGGGCCGGCTGCCCTCGGAGACGAAGAAGACGCTGAACATGCTGCCGGCCCACTGCACGACGTGCGGCACGCCCTCGGCGGAGAGCGCGGCGGACGCCGCGTCGGCGATCGTGTGCGCGACCACGTCGAGACGTTCGTACACCTCGGGGGTGCAGCCGCGCAGGGTCGTGAGCCCGGCCGCCGTCGCGATCGGGTTACCCGAGAGCGTGCCGGCCTGATACACCGGGCCGAGCGGGGCGAGGTTGCCCATGACGTCGGCGCGGCCGCCGAATGCCGCGGCCGGGAACCCGCCGCCCATGACCTTGCCGAACGTGAACAGGTCGGGCGCGCCGCCCTCGTAGGGGCCTTCGAGCCCGTACCAGCCGGAGCGGCTGCAACGGAAGCCCGTCATGACCTCGTCGGAGATGAGCAGCGCTCCGTGGGCGGCGGTCACGCGACGCAGTGCCTCGGTGAACCCGGGAGCGGGCGGAACGACGCCCATGTTGCCGGGGCTGGCCTCGGTGATGAGGCAGGCGATCTCGTCGCCGTGCTCGGCGAACGCCTTCTCGAGCGCGTCGACGTCGTTGTACGGCAGGACGATCGTCTCCCCCGCCGCCGAGGTCGGCACCCCTGCCGAGTCGGGCAGCGCGAACGTCGCGACCCCGCTGCCCGCGTGGGCGAGGAGGGCGTCGACGTGGCCGTGGTAGCAACCGGCGAACTTGACGACCTTGCTGCGGCCGGTGAACCCACGCGCGAGACGCACGGCGCTCATCGTGGCCTCGGTGCCGCTGCTCACGAGCCGCACCTGCTCGACCGGCTCGACGCGCGCGACGATCTCCTCGGCGAGCGCCACCTCGTTCTCGCTGGGCGTGCCGAAGCTGAACCCGCGGGAGGCGGCATCCTGCACGGCGGCCATGACCTTGGGGTGGGCGTGGCCGAGGATCATCGGCCCCCAGGAGGCGATGAGGTCGACGTAGCGTAGGCCGTCGACGTCGGTGAGCCACGGCCCCTTCGCCTCGCGGATGAACCGCGGCGTGCCCCCGACGGCGCGGAACGCGCGCACCGGGCTGTTGACGCCACCGGGGGTGACCGCGAGGGCGCGGTCGAGGAGGCGGGCCGACTCGGCTACGGAGGTCGTCTCATCACTCATGCCGCCCATCCTCGCTCAGTGCGCCGGGGCGGGGGCATCGGGGTCCGGACCACCCGGGGCCGAGGTGTGTTCGGCCTGGATCCCGTCCCGGATCATCGCCATCGACTCTCCGAGCCGAAGGAACCGCTCCGCCCCCAGGTGCTCGATGAGGTGCCGGCGCACGCTCTCGACGTGCGAGGGCGCCACCTGCTCCACGAGTTCCAGCCCCGCGTCGGTGAGCCACAGTTCCACCCCGCGCCGGTCGTCGAAGGCGGGTCGGCGCTGCACGAGTCCACGCTTCTCCAGCCGGCTCGCCGTGTGCGTGAGGCGGCTGCGGGACTGCACCACCGAGTCGGCGAGGGCCGACATGCGCAGGTGCCGCTCCTCGGACTCCGAGAGCAGGGCGAGGATCTCGTACTCGCTGAGCTGCAGGCCGTGCTTCTGCACGTCGTCGTCCATCGCGTCGTCGAGTAGGCGCGACGCGGCGAGGTAGGCCCGCCAGGCGCGTTGCTCGTCCTCGGAGAACCAGGCGACGGAGTCGTGCGGCACTGCGGTGCCGGAGCCACGATCGTCGGGACCCTCTGCCGTCATGTCTCTCGCCGTTCCGGTCGCGTCACGCCTGCAGGCGGCGCGCCACCTCGAGTGCGTAGTAGGTGAGCACCGAGCCTGCGCCGGCGCGTCGGATCGAGGTGAGCGACTCGAGGACGACGCGGTCGCGGTCGATCCATCCGCGTTCGGCCGCGGCCTCGATCTGGGCGTACTCGCCGGAGACCTGGTAGGCGGAGGTCGGCACCCCCGCCTCGTGGGCCACCTCCGAGACCGCGCGCAGCACGTCCAGGTAGGGCAACGCCGGCTTGACCATGACGATGTCGGCACCCTCGGCGATGTCGAGACGCACCTCGCGCAGCGACTCCGAGAGGTTGCCCGGATCCTGCTGGTAGGTGGACCGGTCGCCCTCGAGCGTCGATTCGACGGCCTCGCGGAACGGGCCGTAGAAACCGGAGGCGTACTTGGCGGCGTAGGCGAGGATGACGACGTCGGCCCGGCCGTGGGCGTCGAGCGCGTCGCGGACGACCCCGACCTGCCCGTCCATCATTCCCGACAGCCCGAGCACGTGGGCGCCGGCGTCGGCCTGGGCCCGCGCCATCGACGCGTACCGCTCGAGGGTGGCGTCGTTGTCGACGACGGTCTCTCCGCGCGCACCGGTGGTGAGTACGCCGCAGTGGCCGTGATCGGTGAACTCGTCCAGGCAGAGGTCGGCCATGACGAGCGTGTCGTCGCCGACCGCCTCGCGCACGCGGGCCAGGGCGACGTTGAGGATGCCGTCGGGGTCGTCGGCGCCGCTGCCGATCGCGTCGCGGGTCTGCGGTACGCCGAAGAGCATGACCCCGCCGACACCCGCCGAGGCGGCCTGCCGCGCGGCCTCGACGAGGGAGTCCAGGGAGTGCTGCACGACTCCGGGCATCGAGACGATCGGCACCGGCGAGTCGGCGCCCTCCTTGACGAACAGCGGCCAGATGAGCTCGGCCGGGTGCAGCCGGGTCTCGGCGACGAGCGCGCGCATGGCCTGTGAGCTGCGCAGACGGCGCGGGCGTACCCGGCCGGCACCCTCGAGACCGACGACGCCGTCCTCGCGGGACGTGGTGGCCGCCCCGCCCGTCGTCGTCGGTCTCGTGCTCATCAGCGTGCCTTTCGTCGTCCGGCCGGGCGCTTGTCGCTCGGGCGTTGCACCGTCTCACCGGCCTCGATCGCGGCGGCCCGCAGTTGTCGGCCGTAGTCGGCGAGGCCGTCGACGAGGCTCGCCGAGGACGCCTCCTGCGCGAGCACCGAGACGGTGAGCCCGTGGTCCTCGGCCGTCTTGGCCGTGGCCGGGCCGATGCAGGCGACGACGGTCGTCGGGTGCGGCTTGCCGGCGATGCCGACGAGATTGCGCACCGTGGAGGAGGAGGTGAAGACCACCGCGTCGTAGGCGCCCTGCTTGATCGCGTCGCGCACCTCGACCGCGGGCGGTGCGGCCCGCACCGTGCGGTAGGCCGTGACGTCGTCGACCTCCCAGCCCATCTCCTGCAGGCCCGCGACCAGGGTGTCGGTGGCGATGTCGGCCCGCGGGAGGAAGACGCCGTTGATGGGGTCGAGCACCTCGTCGTACGGCGGCCACACCTCGAGCAGGCCCCTGGCCGACTGCTCGCCGGTGGGCACGAGGTCGGGCTCGAGGCCCATCTCGCGCAGCGCGTCGGCCGTCACGCCGCCGACCGCGGCGAGTTTGAGACCGGCGAACGCCCGCACGTCGAGCCCGATCTCCTCGAGCTTCTCGCGCACCGCGCGCACGGCGTTGACGGAGGTGAACCCCACCCACTCGTACCGGCCGGTGACCAGGCCCTTGATGGCCCGCTGCATCTGCTGAGGAGTACGCGGCGCCTCGACGCTGATCGTCGGCACCGTCTCGCCCCGAGCGCCGTACTCGGCGAGGCGGTCGATGGTGGGACCCGCCTGATCCTTGGTGCGGGGCACGAGCACGCGCCAGCCGAAGAGCGGCTTGGTCTCGTACCAGGACAGCTCGTCGCGCAGGGCCACGGTGGCGCCGACGAGGGCGACGTCGGGCGTGAGGCCGCCCGCGCGCAACAGGGCGGGCGCCTCGGCGAGCGTGGTCGTCGTCGTGCGCTGTTCGGTGGTCGTGCCGTTCTCGGTGATCGCGACGGGCGTCTGCGGGTCGCGCCCGGCCGCCTCGAGGCGCTCGAGACCGTCGGCGAGCTGGTCGGCGTCACCGAGTACGACGACGGTGGTCGTGGGCGCGGTCCCACCGGCCCAGTCGGCCGTGGCCGCCCCGGCGTCGACGATGTGGACCGAGCCGGACTCACGGGAGGTCAGCGGGATGCCCGCGTACGCGGCGATGCCGGCCGACGTGCTCACGCCAGGGACGATCTCGGTGAGGTGGCCGGCCTTGTGGCAGGCGGCGAGCTCGGCCGCGAGTCCGTGGAACGCCGTCGGGTCGCCGGTCATGAGGCGTACGAGCAGCCCGCTGCCGCCCGGTGTCGTGTCGTCGCCCTCGGCCTCCTTGGCGACCTGCGTCGCGGCGCGGGCGACGATCTTGGCCCACGACGCCTGGGTGAGGGTGCTGGCCCGGTCACCGTCGGTGGTCTCGATGATGCGCACCCCGGGGCGGCCGTACTGGCGTGCGAGGTCCTCGGCGGCGGGGTCGTCGACGACGACGGCGTCGGCAGCGGCGAGAAGTTCGGCGGCGCGCACCGTCAACAGCGAGTGATCGCCGGGCCCGGCGCCGACGAAAGCGACACGGGCCGAGGGCATGGCGATGCCGTCGGGCGTGCGGCTGGGGGTGGTCACGGTGTCTGCTCCTTGCTGGCGCCCGCGTGACGCGGGCTGTCCGGGCGGTCGTTCGGCTGCGCCGTCGTCCGCGGTGCTTGCCTGGTTCGGGCGAGCATGCTCGCCGGGATGCGGTCGGCTCCTGCGGCGAGGAGCTCCTGCGCGAGGGCGACTCCGAGGGCCTGCGGATCGGCCGGGTCGCCGGTGTTCTCTTGGCGTAACGCGATCGAGGCGTCATCGCTTCCGGCGAAGGCCTCCAGCCTCAGGTGGCCGTTCTCGACGCGGGCGTACGCGCCCACCGGGGCGGTGCAGCCGGCCTCGAGAGCCCGCAGCAGCGCCCGCTCGGCCGTGACGGCGGTGCGAGTGGTCGCATCGTCGAGGCCGGTGACGATCTCGACCACGCGCGGGTCGGTCTCGCGGCATTCCACGGCCAGGGCGCCCTGCCCGGGGGCCGGCAGCATGACCGCGGTGTCGATGACGTCGGTGATCTCGTCCTCACGCCCGAGGCGGCGCAGCCCCGCGCCGGCGAGCACGACGGCGTCGAGCTCGCCGGAGGTCGTACGACGGATGCGGCCCTCGACGTTGCCGCGGATCGCCACGATGCGCAGATCGGGGCGGTGAGCCATGAGCTGGGCGGCGCGCCGGGGCGAGCCCGTGCCCACCGAGGCGCCCTGCGGCAGGTCGTCGAGGCGGAGGCCGTCGCGCGCGATCAGCACGTCGCGGGGGTCCTCTCGCGGCGGGATGCCCGCGATGACGAGCCCCGGCTCGGGCAGCACCGGCAGATCCTTGAGCGAGTGCACCGCGAGGTCCACCTCGGCGGCGCGCAGGGCCTGACGCAGCGCGGAGGCGAACACACCGGTGCCGCCGATCTGCGTGAGCGGCGCGTAGTTGACGTCACCCTCGGTGACGACCTCGACGATCTCCACGTCGATCCCACGCGCCCGCAGGAGGTCGGCGACCCAACCGGACTGGGTCGTGGCCAGCCGGCTGCGGCGGGTGCCGAGACGCAGGACGGGTCGACTCACCGCAGGTCACCCGCTCCCCCACGCCGCGGCGGACGGGTGACCGTGGCGACGTGGGCGTGATCGAGGTCGAACAGCTCCCGCAGCGCCTGGGCGTAATCGCCACCAGCCCCTCGGCCGGCGGCCGCGAACTCCTTGACCCGCACGGTGGGCGTGTGCAGGAGCTTCTCGACGACGCGGTGCACGGCGAGCTTGACCTCGCTGCGCGCCTGGTCGTCGAGCCCCGGCATCCGGGAGTCGAGCCGCTCGAGCTCGGTGCGCACGACCGCGGCGGCGTGCTGGCGCAGCGCGGCGACGGCCGGGCCGACGGACTCCTGACGGCGGGCGAGAAGGAACGCGGCGACCTCGGCGACGACGAGATCCTGCACCTGCTGCAGTGCCTCACCACCGAGCGAGACCTCCGAGAGGTCGCGGCCGAGATCCTCGAGGGCGAGGACGAGGCAACCGGGCAGGTGGGCGACGGCGGGGTCGATGTCGCGCGGCAGGGCGAGATCGACGAACGCCATCGGGCGGCCGTCGCGGGCCTCGACGGCGCGGGCGACGACCTCGGCCTCGACGACGTGGTCGGTCGCGCCCGTGCAGGACAGGACGACATCGGCCTCGGCGAGCACGGCGGGCAGATCCTCCCAGGCACACGCGGTGGCTCCGGTGGCGGCGGCGAGCCGGCTCGTGCGTTCGGGCGTGCGGTTGACCACGGTGAGCGCGGTGATGCCCCGGCGGGCGGCGGTGGTGGCGACGAGCGAACTCATGGCCCCGGCTCCGACGACGAGGACGGAGGCGCCGGTGAGGTCGCCGACGTGCGCCTGTGCGCGGTCGAGGCCGGTCTCGACGAGCGAGGAGCCGTACCGATCGAGCTCGGTGTCGGAATGGGCTCGCTTGCCGACGCGCAGAGCGTGTTGGAGCAGGAGATTGAGCTGGTGGCCCACCGAGCCCGTGGCCTGACCCCGCGCGAGGGTCTCGCGCACCTGGCCGAGGATCTGTGCCTCGCCCACGGCCATGGCGTCGAGGCCGCACGTGACCGAGAACACGTGGGCGATGGCCCGGTCCTCGTAGTGCACGTAGAAGGCGGTGTTGAGCTCCTCGCGATCGACGCCGGTGACGGCGGCGACGGCGTCACCGATGTGCGCGACCGCCCCGTGGAACGTCGAGGCCTCGGCGTACACCTCGATGCGGTTGCAGGTCGAGATCAACGCGATCTCGTCGACGTGCTCGCCGGCGAGCAGGAGGTCGGTGAGAGCCTGCTTGTGCGAGGTGTCCAGTGACAGGCGTTCGAGCAGCGACATCGGCGCGCTGCGATGGGAGATGCCCATGACGATGAGGCTCATCGACCCACCCCCCGAACCTCGCAGAGGACGGGCGCACTACGATGGCGGCGTCGCCCGTCCGTGGCCGATGCGGCATGAACGGTCAACGGTGTCTCCGACTCCTGATCGAACGTGGATGACGAGGGTGTCTGACTCAGGACGTCGTTCACCTTAGTTCCACCCTCCGTCCGGGACAAATGCCGAGCGGGTCGTACTCGTCACGCGAGACGGCCCACACGGGCCAGGTGCGCTCACGCGCTGCGCGCCGCCCCCAACCGCTCCGACAGCTCGCTGCGCAGGCGGCGCTCGCTCACCCGCCAGTAGTCGTGGATCTCACCGTCGATGAGTGTCACCGGAATCTGTTCCCACCACATCGGATCGGGATCGACGATGTCGGGCAGCGACCGTTCGTCGAACGTCACCCCGAGCTCTCCGGTGACCCGGACGACGACGTCACGGGCCAGCGTGCACAGGTGGCAGCCGGGCTTCGTGATGAGCGTCACGGTAGGGGTCTGCGTGCTGTCCATGGCGACCACTGTATGACGGTCGTCCTGATTCTCCGTCATCGTTGAGATGGAACGACCGTCCTGGTCGGGGTTCGCAGGCCGTTGACGTGCACCGTTGCCGGGCCACCCGTCGATCGGCCTCGATTCGGGTCGCGTTTCGGGCTCGGGTTTCGGACTCGGGTCTCGGGCTCGGTTCCGGGCCGGTTCAGAAGGGCGATCCGCGCTGCGCGAGCAACGTGTGCAGGGTGCGTTGGATGGTCTCGCGCACGTCGTCGGCCAACTCGAACACCGTCAACGGGTCGTCGGCCGCGTCGGGCCCGAGGTGGCGGGTGTCCAGCGGCTCACCGAAGTCGATGATCCACCGCGTGGGCAACGGGATGACGCCGAGGAGCCCCAGGTGGGGAAAGGTGGGCGTGACCGGCAGGTACGGCAGGCCGAACAGCCTCGCCAGCGGGGCGAGGTCGGCGAGCATCGGGTACGCCTCCTCGGCACCCACCACCGAGCACGGAACGATCGGCACACCCGCGCGCAGGGCCGTCGCGACGAATCCGCCGCGGCCGAAGCGCTGCAGGCGGTAGCGCTCGGAGAACGGCTTGCCCAGCCCCTTGAACCCCTCCGGCCACACCCCGACGACCTCGCCCGACTCGAGCAACCGGGCAGCGTCGAGCTGACTCGCGAGGGTCGTCCCCGCGCTGCGCGCGATCTCGCCGACGACGGGAGAGGCGAAGACGAGGTCGGCGCCGAGCGGACGCAGGAACCGGTGCGCCGGGTGCGCGTCATGGACGGCCACCGCCGTCATCAGGGTGTCGACGGGAATCGTGCCCGAGTGGTTCGACACGACGAGCGCCCCACCGGAGCTCGGGATGTTCTCCACCCCCCGCACCTCGACCCGGAACCACCGGCGGTACAGCGGCCGCAGGACGGGCAGGTAGACGTGCTCGGTGAACTCGCGGTCGAACCCGAACTCGTCGACGACGTAGTCGCCCTCGAGTCGCCGCCGCAGGAACGCGAGGGTCTGCGCGACGGCCTCCTCACTCTGTTCGGCGTCCAGGCCGGCATGGCCGGTGAGCCACCGGAGCACACCCACGAGGATGCCCACCGCCTCCTGCGGGCCCGTCCCCGGCGGCAGCACGGTCAGCAGTCGACGCACGAGTTCGTTCATCGACCCTCCTCACGACGGGGCAGGTCGGGCACGACGGTGAGCCGCGGGGTCTCCGGACGGGCGAGATCGCTCGCGGGACGCGAGGGGACGACGCCCCACGTCTCGCGGGCGTACCACTGCACGGTCTCGCGGGTCGTCATGCGGGGGACGAAGCCGAGCACGTCGCACATGCGGCTCGTGTCGAGACACCGGCCGAACATCACGTAGTCGATGTGATCGGGTTCCACCCCCGCGATGCCGGCCCAGCGCGCGAGGCGCCCGAGTGCCCGGCCGGTCGTGGTGAGCACGGGCACCGACGGCCGGTGCGCGAGCCGCAGGAGCTGACGCAGGGTGACCACCCCGTCCCCCGCGACGTTCAGCGTGTCGACGGGCTCTCCCGACGCGGCGGCGACGAGCACGTCGACCGCGTCGTCCTCGTGCAGTGCCTGGATCCGGGCGTCGAACCCGAGCGGCACCGGCACCACGGGCGCACGAAGGTAGTTCGTCATCGCGCTGTGCGAATGCCGCCCGAAGAGGTGGGTGAGGCGCAGGATGCTGATCCCGACCTCGGAGCGGCGGCGCGCCACGGCCCGCACGTACGACTCGACCTCGATCGCGTCGCGCACGTGGCCGCCGCGGGCGAGCGTCGTCGTCGGGGTCTGCTCGGTGACCACCGCGGGAGAGGACGCCGACGAGCCGTACACCGAACCGGTCGAGGCGAGCACGACGTGCCGCAGTTGCGGCACGGCCTGGCACACCCCGAGCAACTGCATCGTGCCGATGACCATGGCCTCACGCGCCGCCACCCGCGCCGAGCGGCCCGTCGCGGCGGAGGGTTCGGGGACGTGGACCAGGGTGTCGATGCCCGCCTGGCGGACGACGCGACCGAGCAGGGGGTTGCGCGCGTCCGAACGCAGGAACTCCGCCTCCCCGAGGGGGAACTCCGGGGCCATGACGTCGACGCCGACGACCCGTTCGACGCCCTCGCTCGCGGCGAGCGCGCGGGCCACTCCCGCACCCAGGTACGTGGACACGCCGGTGACCAGGACCGTCGTCGGCATCGCGTCTCCTCCCGCGCCGTGGTGCGTCGATCCTAACGAGGGCCGCGGCGGCGCGTCGCGGGCACGACTCGGGGGGATGGACGGGCCTCGTTGCGCCCGGCCGGGATCCGGATACGCCTCGGGCCGTGGTCGTCGCGTGACGACCACGGCCCGAGGCGGTCGGGCGTTGCCGACCTACTTCTTGTTACGACGCTGGTGGCGGGTCTTGCGAAGCAGCTTGCGGTGCTTCTTCTTCGCCATGCGCTTGCGGCGCTTCTTGATGACAGAACCCATGGGCAAACCTCATCGCTCGCACCGAGGTCGTCCCCGGTGACTGGGGTGGAACGGGCCGGATGCGCGAGGCGAGCGGCCCGGAGGAAACGGTCGAGCACGCTCGGCCGACTCCGGCGGTCGTGCTCGACGCGCGTCGGGCCCGTCGCGCCCGGGGCGCGAGGATGCGCGGCCGGACACGACAGACGATCGCCCCAAGACTACCGTGCCGCGCGGGGTGACGAAAACGCAGCGAGAACCCTGCTCTGCCGGACGGGGGGCCAGGTGTAGCTCCGACGCCCGGGCCGGCGTACACCGGATGCCGTACACCCGATGCTGCAGGCGGCCCTCAGTCGAACCACAGATCGAGGCCGTGGTGGGGGAAGACGGACTCGCGCGTGCGCATGACGGCGCGGTCGACGGGATTCTCCGGGTCGTAGCCGACCTCCCACGAGCGCCACCAGATGCGGCCTCGCTCGGACGTGCCGTCGCCCATCACCGGCGGCGGCTCCTCACCGAGACGCTCGGCGACGTCGTCGAGCCAGCCCGCGGGGACCTCGGTCTCGACCGGGATGGGGCGGTGCATCGCGATGGCCGTGAGGTGGGTCCATGTGCGCGGCACCACCTGCACGACCTCGTACCCCCCGCCGCCAAGCGCGACCCAGCGGCCGTCGCACAGTTCGTGGGAGAGGTCGTGCAGGGTCTCGGCCACGATGCGCTGGGCGTCCACCGAGACCGAGAGGTGGGCGAGCGGGTCACGAAAGTGCGAGTCGGCGCCGTGCTGGGTGACGAGCACCTGGGGACGGAACGCCCGCAGCACGGCCGGCGCGACCGCGTGGAACGCGCGCAGCCACCCGGCGTCGCCCACGCCGGGCGGGAGAGCGAGGTTGATCGCGCTGCCCTGCGCGTCGGGGCCGCCGAGATCGCCGGGAAAACCGGTGCCGGGGAACAGGACCGTGCCCGTCTCGTGTATCGAGAACGTCAGCACCCGCGGGTCGTTCCAGAACATGCGCTCGACGCCGTCACCGTGATGGGCGTCGACGTCGACGTAGGCGATGCGTTCCACACCCTGTTCGAGCAACCAGTCGATGGCGACGCCCGCGTCGTTGTAGATGCAGAAGCCGGACGCGGCGCCCGGCATGGCGTGGTGCAGGCCGCCGGTGAAGTTGACGCCGTGCCCGACCTCGCCGCGCCAGACGCCCTCGGCCACGGCACGGCTGCCCTCGGCGATGCGAGCACTGATGTCGTGGATGCCGCGAAAGGCGGGATCGTCCTCCGTGCCGAGACCGAAGCGGGCGTCGGCGTGGTCGGGATCCTTCGAGGCGCGCCTGACGGCGTCGATGTACTCCGGGGTGTGGACCCGGGTGAGCAGCGCATCGTCGGGGGTGTCGGGGGCGATGATCTCGGCCTCGTCGTCGAACAGACCGAACGAGCGGCACAACCTCGCGGTGAGGTCGAGCCGGATCGGGTTCATCGGGTGCCCGACACCGAAGTCGTAACCGGTGAAGGAGTCGTCCCAGACGATGCGGGCTTGTGCCATGCACGAACGCTATCGGGCCGCGCAGCGGTTGACGGCCCAAGGGGCCGCCCGATTAACGGCCCACCGACGGTGCGATCAGCGCCGCAGCGCCAGCACCATCGCGATCTCCTCCTCGATGCCCTCCGACCGGGCGGCGTCGGTGCGCGGCTCGCGGCGGTGCTCGGTGGGGCGGAACCCGTAGCTGCTCGCGAACGCGACCGCGGGCACGTTGTCGGTGCCCACCCAGTAGACGAGCTGGGAGGCGCCCTTCTTCTCGGCGACCTCACCGGCCACGACGACGAGTCGCGCGGCCACACCCTCGCCGCGCAGCTTGGGGTCGACCCACAGGCTGAAGAGCTCGGCGGCGTTGTCGAAGAGGTCGTCCTTCATACGGACCGACGCGATACCCACCGGCGTGGAGTCTCTGGTGACCACGAGGCGGTCGGAGCGGTTCATCCGATCGCGCCAGAGCTGCTCGTCGTAGGCCTCTTCGGTCTCGATGTCGGCGACGAAGGCATCCGGCGACTCGCGGAGGGCCCGCAGGCGCATGTCGCGGTACTGCTCCCATTCGTCCTCTGAGAGCACTCGAACGGAGAGATCCGACATGAGGTTCCTTTCCTCGCAACCGACCTATCGGCCCCCGGGGCCCAGAACACAGTAACAGCGCTCGGCGGCCGCCCGCTGCCCTCCGCCGAAGGGCGAGAGCCGCTCCCCGTCAAGAAGATCGAACGTTCAATCACCCAGCTCGGCGGACCTGCGCGTGGCCGCGCCGACGGCCTCGATCAGGTGGTAGCGCACGGCTCCCCGGTCGAGGGCCCGCAGGGCGGCGGCGGTGGAGCCACCGGGGCTCGTGACCTGCTCGCGGAGTATCGCGGCAGGGGTGTCGCCGTCGCGCAGCATCGTCGCCGCGCCGAGCAACGTCTGCTCCGCCAGCCGGGTCGCGACGGGGCGCGAGAGGCCCTCGAGGACGCCGGCCTCGATGAGTGCATCCGCGACGTAGAAGACGTACGCCGGCCCCGACCCGGAGAGGCCGGTGGCGGCGTCCTGCATCGACTCCGCAACGACCTCGGTGTGACCGCAGGCCTGCAGCAGGCGGTCGACGGTGGCGACCTGCTCGTCGGTGCAGTGCGCGCCGGGGCTGACGACGAACATCCCCTCACCGACGAGCGCGGGGGTGTTGGGCATGACGCGGACGACGGGCAGCTGCGCACCCGCGTGCTCCTGCAGGGTCGCGAGCGTCACCCCGGCGGCGAGCGAGACGACGACGGTGTCACGGCCGAGCGATCCGGCGACCTCGTCGAGCACCTCGGCGACGAGGTAGGGCTTGAGGGCGACGACGACGATGTCGGCTCCCTCCACGGCCGTCTCGTTGTCGGCGGTCGCCTCGACGCCGCGCTCGCTCCAGCGGGCACGGGCCTCCTCGCTCGGATCCGTGACCGTGACGTGCTCCGGCGGCAGCCCCGCCTCGAGCAGCCCCGAGAGCACGGCGCCGCCCATGACCCCGGCACCGAGGAAGACGATGCGGCCGTCGAAGTCGGAGAGATCGGGAGTGTCGGTGGTCATCGTCGTCTCCTGTCGGTTCGACCGGGTGGTCGGGGGCGGGCGAGTCGGGCGGGTCTGGCGCAGAACGGGATCGGCCGGATCGGTCGTCCGGGACGCGACCGCTCGGAACGCGCCGGTTCAGAACCGGGCGGGTCTGGCGCAGAACGGGATCGGCCGGATCGGTCGTCCGGGACGCGACCGCTCGGAACGCGCCGGTTCAGAACTTCAGAATGTCGTGGCGCGGACGAGGGCGAGGATCTCGCGAGGGCTGTCGGCGACGCGGCGGGCGATGTAGGGATACCACTCCTCGCCGAACGGCACGTAGACCCGCAGCCGGTCGCCGCGGTCGGCGATCTCGGCCTGCTTCTCGGGGCGGACCCCGTACCGGAGTTGGTACTCGATTGTCGACGGGTCGCGGCAGAGGCGGCGCGCGAGGGTCTCGGACAACTGCAGCAGCCGCTCGTCGTGGGTGGCGACCACGACCGGGCCGCGCCCTTCGAGCAGGTGCTGGACCGCGCGGACGTACGCGCGGTCGACGTCGGCGCCGCGGCGGAAGTGGTCGGCGTCGTGGGCCGGGGCGCCCTTGGTGAGACGTACCCGAGCACCCGTGGCCGCGAGTGAGCGGCAGTCGGACTCGGTGCGTCGCAGGCAGGCCTGCAGCGAGAGGCCCAGCGTGGGGTGCTCGGCCCTGACCTCGTGGAACGCGGAGATCGTGGCGTCGGCGGGCACGGCGGGTTCGACCTCGACGGTGAGGCTGACGCCGTGCTCGTCACCGATGCGGGCGAGCTCGCGCAGGTGGTCTCGGGCGCTCGCCCGCCCCTGCCCGCAGGTGGTCTCGGGCGCTCGCCCGCCCCTGCCCGCCCAACGCGGCGCCGAACGCCGAGAGCCGCACGCTCACGTCGGCGAACCCGTCGTGGGCGAGGCCGGCGTCGGAGAGCCTGCGGACGAGTTTGCGGATGCGCTTGACCCGCTTCTCGGTGCGTACGAGGTCGTGCGGCTCACTGACCAGGTGGGTGATGCTCACCCTGCGGCCGCGCTCCTCGAGCCAGGAGGCCACGTCCATCGCCGAGGAGATCGACTCGCCGGCGACGTAGCGGCGCACGATCTCGTGGCTCATCGTGCGGTTCTCGGCGGCACGCCGCAGACGCGCATCGGTCGCCACCCGGATCAACGTGTTCTGCACGGTCAGACGAGCGGCCTCCACGCCGTCCCCTTCCGAGTCGGCCCCGCAGGGCATCTCTTCACCACCGGCTCTTCGCCACCGTCAGGCTAACCGCTGGCCCGCACCGGGACAGCGGTGGATTCGGGCGCCTCCTCGCGCGGCGGGACGCGGCGTCAGGCCGGGGGCAGGCCCTCGGCGAGGTGGGTCCGTGCGAACTCGAGGGACTCGCGCAACGCCGCCTCGCGGCCCTCCGGCTTGAACCGGCGGGTGCCCACCTCGACGACGACGTCTCCGGTGTAGCCGGCGGGGCCCAGCCGGCGGAGGAACTCCGCGCACGGCTGCTTGCCGCGGCCGGGCACGAGGTGCTCGTCCTTGACCGAGCCCGAGCCGTCGGCCAGGTGCACGTGGGCGAGGCGCCCGCCGAGATCGGCCTGCATCGCGAGCACGTCGGAACGGGCCGTCGCGGAGTGCGAGAGATCGAGGGTGACGTGCTCGTAGGGCTGCGGCACCGGGTCCCATCCGGGCAGGTAGGCCTGCACGTGCCGGCCCGCCCGCCACGGGTACATGTTCTCGACGGCGAGCGTGATGCCGGTCGTCTCCTCCCGATGCGCGACACCCTCGGCGAAGGACGAGGCGTACTCCTTCTGCCACCGGAACGGCGGGTGCAGCACGACGACGTCGGCGTCGAGGTCGTGGGCCAGCTCGATGGAACGGTCCACCTTGTCCCAGGGCGAATTGCCGTAGACGCGCTGGGTGACGAGCAGCGTGGGGGCGTGGATCGAGTGGATCGGGAGGCCGTGCTCCTCGACGAGCCGGGTGAGCTGGATCGCGTCCTGGGTGGTGGGGTCGGAGAAAATCATCACCTCGATACCGTCGAAACCCAGCTTCTTCGCGAGCTGGAAGGCGGCCGCGGGTCCGAGGGGGTAGACGGACGAGGTCGACAGGGTCACGTCCACGCCGGGCTGTCCACTCATACGACTCAGCGTAGGGGGTCGGCGATCAGGCGTCTGCCGTGTCCGGGTCGTGCGAGAGCACGAACGCCTTCGGTGCCGGGATGAGGTCGAGCTGCTGAAGGATCACGCCCTCGCGCAGCGCCCACGGGCACACGACCATCTCGTCGATACCCGCGAGGTCCATCACGGCCTCGACGACCATGGCTCCGGCGAGCACCTGGCGCGAGCGGGTGTTCGAGACGCCGGGCAGCGCCGCGCGCTTCTCCTGCGGCATCGCGGCGAGCTGGGGCAGCACCTCCTTGAGGCCCGTGCGCGAGAGGGTGCGCCGCGTGTAGATGCCCTCGCCGCTCGGGGCGGCTCCCGTGAGCCGGGCGAGGGAACGAATGGTCTTGCTCGTGCCGACGTACAGGTCGGGCGAGCCCACCTTGTTGAGATCGCGCATGACCCGGGCGATCTCGGTGCGGATCATCTTGCGCACCACCTTGAGCTGGGCCGGTTTGGGCGGGTCGCCGGGCAGGTACTCACGGGTGATGCGCCCTGCCCCGAGCGGGAGCGACAGTGCGACGTCGGGGTCCTCGTCGATGCCGGAGGCGAGCTCGAGGGAGCCGCCGCCGATGTCGACCATGAAGATGCGTCCCGCCGACCAGCCGTGCCAGCGACGCGCCGCGAGGAAGGTCAGCCGCGACTCGTCCGAGCCGGAGAGCACGACGAGTTCGACCCCCGTCTCGGTGTGGATGCGGTCGAGGATCTCGTCGCCGTTGGGCGCCTCGCGGATCGCGCTCGTCGCGAACCCCATGAGCGTCTCGACCCCGTACTCGTCGGCGACGTCGAGGCACTCACGCACGAACCCGAGCAGCCGCGCCGCCCCGTCCTCGCTGATCACGCCCTTGGCGTTCATGTAGTCGAACAGGCGCAGATCGACCTTGTACTTGCTCGCGGGGATGGGGTGCGCGCCCCAGAACGCATCGACGACCAGCAGGTGCACCGTGTTCGACCCGACGTCGATGACTCCCATCCGCATGTGCCGAAAACTACCCGCCGCCTCCGACACGCGCCGAGACAGCCGCCGTTTCCGGCCGCGTCTCATCCTCCGCCGAGCAACGCGCCTCCCGAGGGCCGAAGCGGCGGCTGTCTCGGCGCAGTCCACGCGTAGCCTGGCGCGGTGACGTCAGCAGAGCGCGGAGGGCGCGGAGAGCCCGGCGACGCCGTGGGGAACGGTGCCGAGCGGGAACTCGGCGAGCCCGACTCGCGCACGTGGGTCGAGTTCGACGATCCGGCCGAGGACGGGCAGCGGTTCCGGTGCGACCTGACCTGGCTCACCTCCGACTACCACTGCATCTTCGGCGCCGGATGCCCCGGCATCGACCGTGACCGACCCGACGACGGATGCTGCGTGCTGGGCGCGCATTTCACCGAGGACGCCGATCGCGACCGCGTCGAGGCCGTGGTCCGCGATCTGGGCGCACAGGAGTGGGAGCTGCGCGACGAGGCCCTCGCCGACGGCTGGATCGAGGTCGAGGACGGCGCCGAGAAGACCCGCGTCGTCGACGGCGCGTGCATCCTGCTCAACGGGCCGGGGGCACCGATGGGGGCCGGGTGCGCGCTGCATCAGTACGCGCTCGCCCGGGGTCTCGAACCGCACACCGCCAAGCCGGAGGTGTGCTGGCAGCTCCCGCTGCGGCGCACCTATCGCACGGTGACGCTGCCGGACGACACCGAGTACCTCGAGATCTCCATCGGCGAGTACACGCGCGCCGGGTGGGGACCGGGGGGCCACGACCTCGACTGGTACTGCACCTCGTCCCCACTCGCGCACACCGGTCGCGCACCGTTGTACGTGACGTCGGAGGCCGAACTCGTCGAGCTCATGGGCCGGCCCGCGTACGACGTGCTCGTCGAACGGTGCGAGGCGCACCTCGCGGGAGTGCGCGCGGCGCGGGCGATGCCCGAGGGAGCCCGCATGCTGCCGCTGCTCGTGCATCCGGCGACGCTCGCGGCCCGGGACGAAGCCTGAGGGGTGTCCGTCGTCGAACTCTGCTGGGGTGCGGTCTTCGAGGCACGTCTCCGGCACGCGAGGCACCCCTCGCATGACGTGTTCACCGTCATCGTGCCGTGCACGGATTCACCGCGAGCTCACCTGGGGCGAGCCTGCGCGGCCGCGGGTCGCAAGGGTTGTCGGCGGCTCGGTCTAGCGTCTCGGGCATGACGACGAGCGCCTCCTCCACCCGCCGCAAGGGCGGCCGCGCCCCTGCACCCGCCGGGCATCGCTGCACCGAGTGCGGCTGGACCTCGGTCAAGTGGGTCGGCCGGTGCGGTGGGTGTCAGGCCTGGGGCACGGTCAGCGAGATCGACGGCGCGCCGGCGGGTCGTACGCGACCGGCGGGCAACGTCGCCCGACCCGCGCGGCCCATCGGCGAGGTCGACGCCACGGCCGCGCAGGCGACGAGTACCGGGGTGCCGGAGTTCGACCGCGTGCTCGGCGGCGGGCTCGTCAAGGGCGCGGTCGCGCTCGTCACCGGCGAGCCCGGCATCGGCAAGTCGACACTGCTGCTCGACGTCGCCGCCCGTGCGGCTCGGCTCGGGCAGACGGTCCTCTACGTCACGGGCGAGGAGTCGGCCGCCCAGGTGCGCCTTCGAGCCGAGCGCATCGACGCCGTGGCCGACAACCTCTATCTCGCAGCGGAATCCGATCTCGGCACCGTGCTCGCCCAGATCGATCGGCTCTCCCCCGACCTCTTCGTCCTCGACTCGGTCCAGACCATCAGCTCCACCGAGGTCGAGGGGGCGGCCGGCAACGTGTCGCAGGTCCGCGAGGTCGCCGCGGCGGTCATCGGGGCCGCGAAGGAGCGTGATCTGTCGACGCTGCTCGTCGGGCACGTCACCAAGGACGGGGGCATCGCCGGGCCGCGCGTGCTCGAGCATCTCGTCGATGTCGTCGTCCAGTTCGAGGGCGACCGGCACACCCGGCTGCGCCTCGTTCGCGCGGTGAAGAACCGGTACGGGCCCACCGACGAGGTCGGCTGTTTCGACCTCGGCGAGCGCGGCATCCTCGGCCTCACCGACCCGAGCGGGCTCTTCCTCTCCAGCCGAGACATGGAGGTGCCGGGCACGAGCGTCACGGTCACGCTCGAGGGCAGGCGTCCCCTCGTGTGCGAGGTGCAGGCGCTGCTCTCCAAGGCCGGTGGCGGATCGCCGCGTCGCACGACCAGCGGCCTCGACAACTCCCGCATCGCGATGGTGCTGGCCGTGCTCGACAAGCACGTGCGCATGCCCGTCGGCGAATGCGACTGCTACGTCTCGACGGTCGGCGGTGTGCGGCTGACCGAGCCCGCGTCCGACCTCGCGACGGCCATGGCCATGGCGAGCTCGCTCGCCGACCGGCCCATCCCCCGCGGCACCGTCGTCATCGGCGAGGTCGGTCTCGCGGGCGAGCTGCGCCCGACCGCCGGTGTGGCCCGCCGCCTCGCCGAGGCCGGCAGACTCGGCTTCACCCAGGCCCTCGTGCCCGCCGGGTCGGTGGAGGCGGGCGACATGCCGCGCGGACTCCAGGTGCATCAAGTGCAGCGCCTCGCCGACGCGGTGCGGGGCCTCATCGGATCCGGCCGGTAGACTTCGGCATACGACCAGCTCAACGGCCCGCGGCCACGCGCGACGCCGTGAGGCGCCACACAGACGCGGCCAGGCCACCCGAGGCCGCGTCCCCCGCGTGAGGAGAGCTCGTGGCCGAGATCGACGAGGAGCTTCGTCAGGCCCTGGCCGCCGTCGCTCCCGGCACCGAGTTGCGCGACGGCATCGAACGCATCCTGCGCGGTCGCACCGGCGCACTCATCGTGCTCGGGTACGACAAGGTCATCGAGGACATCGCCACCGGCGGGTTCCCGCTCGACATCGAGTTCTCCGCCACCCGGCTGCGGGAGCTGGCCAAGATGGACGGCGCGGTCGTCGTCGACGGTCAGGTCTCTCGCATCGTGCGGGCCGCGACCCAACTCCTGCCCGACGCCTCGATCGAGACGAACGAATCCGGCACCCGCCACCGCACGGCCGAGCGGGTGTCGATCCAGTCGGGTTTTCCGGTGGTCTCGGTGAGCCAGTCGATGCAGATCGCCGCCCTCTACCTGGCCGGGCGCCGGCATGTGCTCGAGAACGCCGCCACCATCATCAGCAAGGGCAACCAGGCCCTGCAGACCCTCGAGCGGTACAAGAACCGCCTCGACGAGGTCATGGGCACGCTCTCGGCCCTCGAGATCGAGGATCTCGTCACCATCCGCGACGTGGCGGCCGTGCTGCAACGACTCGAGATGGTGCAGCGCATCCGCGACGAGATCTCCGGCTACGTCGTCGAACTCGGCACCGACGGCCGGCTGCTCAGCCTGCAGCTCGCCGAGCTCACCAGCGGCATCGACCGCGACCGCGACCTCGTCATCCGCGACTACCTCAGCCCGATGTTCGAGCGCACGCCCGAGGACGTCATCGAGTCCCTCGGCTCGTTGTCGCAGACCGCGCTGCTCGACGTCGCCTCGGCCTCCGCTGCGCTCGGTTACTCGACCCTGCCCGAGACCCTCGACGAGTCCACGAGCCCCAACGGCTACCGGATCCTCTCGAAGGTCCCGCGCCTGCCCGGGGTCATCGTCGAGCGCCTCGTCGAGCACTTCGGAGGTCTGCAGCGCCTGCTCGCCGCCAACCTCGACGAGTTGCAGCGCGTCGACGGCGTCGGCGAGGGGCGTGCGCGCGCCGTGCGCGACGGGCTGTCCCGGCTCGCCGAGTCGAGCATCCTCGAGCGCTACGTCTGAGAGGCTGACAGCAGGCGTGGCCGCCGGCCGGGGTCGGGCTCTGGCAGACTCCCGCAGCGTGGCACCGCTCTCCCCTGCTCCACCGGCCGTCGACGACCTGCATCGACGCATCCTCGACTGGTACTCCCGGGCCGGTCGAGACCTCCCGTGGCGGCGCGCCGGCTCCACCCCGTGGGGCGTGTTCGTCTCGGAGGTGATGAGCCAGCAGACCCCCGTCGCGCGCGTCGAACCGGCGTGGCTCGCGTGGATGGACCGCTGGCCCACGCCGGCCGATCTCGCTGCGGACTCCCCGGGCGAGGCGGTGCGCCTGTGGAACCGGCTCGGCTATCCACGCCGAGCCCTCCGACTACGTGAGGCAGCGCAGGCGATGGTCGAGCGCCACGGCGGAGAGGTGCCGCGCGAGGTGGAGGCGCTGCTCGCGTTGCCGGGAGTCGGGGCCTACACGGCGGCCGCCGTCGCCGCGTTCGCCTTCGGCACGCGCAGCACCGTGGTCGACACGAACGTGCGCCGGGCCGAGGCCCGCCTGGTCACCGGCGTCGCGCTCCCTGCACCCACCCTGACCAGGGCGGAGACCGCTCTCGCCACCTCGCTGCTGCCCGCCGACGATGCCGACGCCGCGACCTGGAACGTCGCCGTCATGGAACTCGGCGCCCTCGTCTGCACGGCGCGCGCACCGCGGTGCGCGGCCTGCCCCGTCGAGGACCTCTGCGTCTGGCGGGCCGCCGGGTCGCCCGCCTACGGCGGCCCGCCGCGTCGGGGCCAGTCCTGGGCCGGCACCGATCGGCAGGTGCGCGGGCGCATCCTCGCGCTGCTTCGCGAGTCGGCTCACCCTCTCTCGGCCGCCGACCTCGTGGCCGCCTGGCCCGACGACGACGCGAAACGTGCGCGCTGCCTCGCCGGTCTCATCGAGGACGGGCTCGTCGAGCCGGTTACCGACGGCCTCGAACAGTACCGACTGCCGGTCTGACGCAAAGTCACGCAACAAAGACCGGTCACGCGACCTCTCCGCGACGCGGCGACCGGCATCGCCCCAGGTCACAGGCGCGCCGCCTCGTACGACCGCGCGCGTGACCGGTCTTTCTTGCGCGAGTTCGGGGACGACCCGCCCAAGGCCCCGACGCCACCACGCCTCGTGGCGGCACAAAAGCACGACACGCGTCGCTCGTGAGTTAGGTTGAGCGACTGTGTCCAGTGCCGCGCCCACCCGCCCGCGCGAACACCAGCCCTCCTCTGCCGCCGCCCTGTTCGCGTTCGCCGCCTGGGTGCGGGTGTTCGTCGTTCGCGTTCGCCGCCTGGGTGCGGGTGTTCGTCGTGCTCGTGGTCGCGGGCTTCCGCCGCTTCACCGCCTACCGGCTCGCGGCTCTTGCGGGCGTCGTCGCGAACGTGACGTTCGGGTACATCCGCGGCGCGGTGCTGCTCGCGATCGCCGGCGCGGCGAGCGTTGCGGCGAGCGGCTATTCGGCCGACAGCCTGATGACCTACAACTGGCTCACGCAAGCGTCGATCGGCGCCCTGGCGATCTGGGGGACGAACGAGATCACCGAGCGAGTGCGCACCGGGGACATCGCGGTGGACCTCGCGCGCCCGTTGGATCTCATGACGACCTACCTCGCCCAGGACCTCGGCCGGGCGGGTGCCGCCGCGGTGCTCCGCGGACTCCCGACCCTCGCCGTCGGTGCGCTCACCGTGGGTCTCGCTCTGCCCGCGGCCCCGAGCTCGTGGATTCTCGGCGTGGCCGCGGCGGTCACGGGGGTCGTCGTCTCGTTCCTCTCGCGCTTCCTTCTGCAGCTCACGTCGTTCTGGATCGTCGAGACCCGGGGACTTCAGACGCTCTACATGGTCGCCTCGGGCTTCTTCTCCGGGCTCGTCTTTCCACTCGCGCTCATGCCTTCGTGGCTGCAGACCCTCGCGGCCCTCACCCCGTTCCCGGCGATGTTGCAACTCCCGGTGGATGTCCTCTCCGGCCGCGTGACCGGCGTCGATGCATGGAACCATCTCGGCGTCCAGATGCTGTGGCTCGCGGGCCTCACGGTCGCCGGACGCCTGATGCTCGCTGCCGGCACTCGCCGACTCGTCGTGCAAGGAGGCTGACGTGACCGATCTCGCGCGCTCGGCCCGCGCCTACCGGGCGCTGCTCGCCTCACGAGTACGCAGCCAGAGCGTCTACACGACCTCCTTCGCGCTCGACGTCCTCGCGTCGGTGCTCACCGGCGCCGTCGAGTTCGCCGAGGTCTGGATCGTCTTTCACAACGTGCGCAGCCTCGGCGGATTGACGTTCCCCCAGATCTGCCTGCTGTTCGGCATCGCGCACGTCGGATTCTCGTTCTCGCAGGTGTTGTTCGGTCACGTCGACCGCATCACCCGCTACCTGCGCGCGGGCACGCTCGACGCGTTCTACCTGCGTCCGCTCTCGGTGCTGGGGCAACTCGTGACGAGCGAGGTCGCGCTGCGTCGCGTCGGGTGGGCCGCGCTCTCGGTCGTCGTCCTGGGATGGGCTCTCACCGCCGTCGACATCGCGTGGTCGCCGGCCACGGTGCTGCTGCTCGTGCTCGCGCTCATCTCGTCGATCGCCCTGTTCGGAGCCCTGTTCGTCGCGGCCGCCGGCCTGCAGTTCTTTCTCGTCGACGCCGAGGAGATGACCAACGCCTTCACCTACGGCGGGCGGTACGCCTCCCAGCAGCCGGCGTCGATCTTCGGTCCCGGGCTGATCGTGGCGTTCGTCTTCGCCGTGCCCGTCGCCTTCACCGGGTACGTGCCCATGCTCGGGCTGCTCGACCTGCCCGCGCCCGCCGCGTTGCCGTGGCTCGGCCCCCAGTTCGCCTGGGCGGCACCGCTCGTCGCCGTGTGGACGTGGGTGCTCGCGCTGGGGTGCTGGCGCCTCGGAACCCGTCACTACCAAGGAGGCGGCGGATGAACACCCCCGTCATCGAGAGCATCGCCCTCACCCGCGAGTTCACGGTGCGCCGGGCCGGAGCCCGGTTCGCCCGCCGCGTCGTGCGCGCCGTCGACGAGCTCACGTTCACCGTCGCCCGCGGCGAGGCCGTCGGATACATCGGCGCGAACGGGGCGGGCAAGTCGACGACGATCAAGATGCTCGCGGGCATCCTCACCCCCACCTCGGGCGCCGTGCGCACGTGCGGTCTCGACCCGAGCCGGCAACGCCGTGACCTGGCCCGTCGTATCGGCGTCGTCTTCGGCCAGCGCAGCCAACTCTGGTGGGATCTGCCACTGCGCGACACCTACCCGATCCTCGCCGCCGTCCACGGCCTCACCTCCGCCGACGAACACCGACGCACGGCCGAACTCGTCGAGGCGCTCGAACTCGGCGGATTTCTCGACACCCCGGTGCGGCAACTCTCCCTCGGCCAGCGGATGCGGGGCGAACTGGCCGCCGCGCTGCTGCACTCCCCCGAACTCGTCGTGCTCGACGAACCGACGATCGGCCTCGACGTGCTGAGCAAGGCGCGACTACGCGCGTTCCTGCGTACCGAACGCGAACGCCACGGCACGACACTCCTGCTCACGACCCACGACATGAGTGACATCGCCCACCTCTGCGACCGGGTGCTGCTCGTCGATTCAGGGCGGCTCGTCTATGACGGCGACCTGCCCTCGCTGGCCCGCTCGGTCGGGGCTCGGCGGATGCTCGTCGTCGATCTCGAACTCCCGAAACCCGATTCGATCGCCCTCCGCGGCCCCGACGGCCGTGCGCTGGACGGTGTCGACCACCTGGGCTCGGAGGCCGACGGCCTGCGTCACCGGTTCGCCTTCGACGCCGAGCGGGTCTCCGCCGCCCGGCTGCTCGACGCGGTCTCCGCGCACGCCGAGGTGCGTGACCTGTCCATCGAGGAGCCCGACATCGAGGACGTCGTCCGGCACGTCTACCGGCAGGCGGCGTCACACGACGAGGCGTGACGCGGTCAGGGACGCGGGGCGCCCACTCGCCAGAATCCACTGGCCATGACGGCGCGTCGTGACACGCCCCGCTGCTTGACGAGGTGACGCCGGCATGCGGCGATCGTGCCGGCCTCGGCACAGACCCACGCGTAGTCGATCGGCGCGACGATCGCCTGTTCGAGCTCGGCGAGCAGCGCCGATCCGGGGGCGGAGTCACCGCGCAGAACCACCGGCACACCGGCAGCGACGACCTCGTCGTGGACGAACTCGGCCGTCGGCACCTCGACGAGCGCGGTGAGAGCGCGATCGGGGTGGGCCTCGAGGATCGCGAGCAGGCCGGGCAGGCCGGTCTCGTCGGCGAGGAGTACCTGATGGCCGCCTGCCGGTGCGCCCGCGTACAACGCCCCCTGCACTCGCACTCCGACCTCGTCGCCGGGCCGAACGGCGCGGGTCCACCGCGCCCCCGGCCCGTCGTGGGCGCTGTTGACGATGTCGATGTCGATCTGCGAACCGCGTTGGGCGCGAATGGTGTACCACCGCAGGTCTGGCCGCACGTCTTCGGGGACGCGGGTGAGCTCACCGCGGGGGTTGTCGCCGGCCGGCGGCAGCTGCACCGGGACGCCCGGTCGCGGCATGAAGAGTCCGACGTACTCGTCGGCGCCGAGCCGCTCGAGCGTCTCGAGCTCGGGGGCGTCGAGTGTCACCCGCCGGAACATCGGCGACAGATCCCGCACGCCGGCCACCCGCGCGACGAACTGCGGACACGAGGTGCGCTTCGGCGGCACCGCCATCGTCGCCGACGCGACGGCGGAGTACGCCGCCACGACCCCACGCTCGAGCACCGACCCCATGAACCGACCCTTCGTCGCAGATTAGGTGCGCCTAACCTAACACCGCGGCAGGCGGCCGGGACCGGCGTTTGCTCGGAGAGGGTGACGGACATCGACAGCGTGCTCGATCCGTGCACGGGTTCGATACATCCGGCACGCCGTCGAAGACGTGCATCGAGAACTGAAGACGGACATCGAGACCCGAAGACGTGCATCGATGAGCGAAGGGGTGCATGGAGGGTCGGCGGGTCGTACGGAGAGCCGGAGGGGTGCACCGACCACGGAACGTGTGCCCGCCGTGCTCGCCGAGCGACCGTCGCACTGTTCGGCCGGCGCGAGGACTCGGGCGGTGTGTCGTCAGTCCTCGTGTTCCACCCGGACGCGGCGGGGCGGGGTGAAGGCGTGGATGGCGATGACGTCGGGTTCGTCGGCGATGCCCGGACCGCCCTCGTCGAGCCACGTGGACAGGGCGGCGCGCACGTCGGGATCGTGCGTGTCGCGCAACCAGCAGGGGCGCCCACCCGCTCGACGACCGGCGGGCGAGGGCTGGACGACGGTGACGCTGTCGCCCTCGCACACGTCGAAGCACTCGACGGATCGGGAGCGGACGTCGGCCCGCGTGCCCAGCCCCTCCAGCGGCACCCGACCGACGACCTCGTAGCCGTCACCGGCCCAGCACTCTCGGCACACGGTGATCCCCACCTGCGACGACTCCGCCGCCGCAGAGGTCTTGCGCCCGGAGGCTCGCCGGGTGCCCTGGTCGGTGGCAGCCTTCTGCTGCGCGGATTCCGCCGCCGCGGACTTCTTGCGCCGGCTCACAGGATCTTCAGCATCCGGGTGTTGCCGAGGGTGTTCGGCTTGACGCGTTCGAGGTCGAGGAACTCGGCGACACCCTCGTCGTAGGAGCGCAACAGCTCGGCGTAGACCTCGTGCTCGACGGGGATGCCCTCGATCTCGGCGAAGCCGTGGCGACCGAAGAACGCGGTCTCGAACGTCAGGCAGAACACCCGGGAGACGCCGAGGTCGCGGGCGTCGTCGAGCAGTCGTCGCAGGATGGCGGCGCCGACGCCGGTGCCCTTGTGGTCGGCGCGCACCGTGAGCGTGCGGACCTCCGCGAGGTCCTTCCACATCACGTGCAGGGCGCCGCACCCCACGACCTCGCCCGCGTCGTCGTGCACGACCCGGAACTCGGGAACGGTCTCGTAGTAGGCGACGCGTTCCTTGGCCAGCAGCACGCGCTTGCCGGCCTGGGGCTCGACGAGGGCACGGATGCCGTCGACGTCGCTGGTGCGGGCGGGGACGACCTCGATCATCGGGACAGTATGGCGAGGAGCCGTACCCGGCACGCGCCCCGGGGCGTCGGAGAGGGTGGTCATGCGCGGCCCGGGGTGACCGGGAGCGCCCGCTTGTGCGCGGTGCGGTGGTACCAGCCGGTGATGGTCGCCTCCGCCTCGGCGGAGACGTCCTCGCCCTCGAGGTAGTCGTCGATCTCGGCGTACGTCACGCCGAGCGCGACCTCGTCGGCGAGCAGAGGCCGGTCGGATTCGAGGTCGGCCGTGGGAACCTTGTCGACGACCTGGTCGGACCCACCGAGGTAGCGCGTGAGCTCACGCACCCGCCGCTTGGGCAGCCCGGTCAGCGGCGTGACGTCGCAGGCCCCGTCGCCGAACTTGGTGTAGAAGCCGACGACCGCCTCGGCCGCCTGGTCGGTGCCGACGACGAGCATTCCCCGGGCGCCCGCGACCGCGTACTGGGCGATCATGCGCTCGCGCGCCTTGACGTTGCCGCGGACGAAGTGGGCGTTGGCGGGCTCGGTCATGCCGGCACTCACGCACGCCTCCCACATCGCGTCACTGGCCGGTGCCACGTCGACGGTGAGCGTCTCGTCGGGGCGGATGAACTCGAGCGCGGCCCGGGCGTCGGACTCGTCGGCCTGCACCCCGTACGGCAGGCGCATGGCGACGAACCGCACGTCGGCCACGCCGTCCTCGTCGCGCACCCGCTCGACGGCGAGCTGGCACAACCGGCCTCCCAGGGTCGAGTCGACCCCGCCGCTGATGCCGAGCACGTATCCCTTGGTCTTCGTGCGTCGCAGGTAGTCGGCGAGAAAGCCGACCCGCTTCTCGACCTGCTCGGCCGGGTCGAACCGCTCGGGTGGGGTGACCTCGAGTTCGATCGCGATGCGTCGCTGCAGCTCTGGATCGTTCATCGGGCGCCTCCGTGGGTGACGGCGTGCTGTGGGCCTGGGGTGCTGTCGTTCCGGCCAGTCTAGAAGCGCCCTCCGGCAACCCTCCGCCTCATCTGTCACGTGCGCCTCGCACGTGACCGTTCCGCGGCGACGTCGAGCAGAAACCGCAGGTGGGCGGCCTGGTCCGACGCCACCCGTGCCGCGTCGGACGCGCACGAACTCTCGCGGACTCATGCCGGACTCTCGCGAACTCACGTGGCCTCCTGTGGGACTCGCGCGACTCCCGCGGTCTCCTGTTCGACTCCCGGGACGGGGCGCCGGCCCGCCGAACACGACGAGGGGCCGGAGGACACGATGTCCTCCGGCCCCTCGTCACTCTGCGCACCCCGTGCACCCCGCGCACCCCGCGCACCCCGGCCGACCCGATCACTCCAGCGAGCGCCGGCCGGCCGGGTCGGCGGGTCAGTTCGCGCCGGCCTCCGGCTCCGCGGCGCCGGCGGCGGATCCGCCGCCACCACCGTGGGTGGTCTCCGGAGCGCTCTCGCTGGCGCTGCCGGCCGCGTGCTCGGGCACGGGCGTCGGGTCGAAGTCCTTCTTCGTCCCTTCGAACGTGAACTTCACGTCGTCACCCTCACCCTCGACGTCGACCGAGACGAGCTCGCCCGAGCCGATCTCTCCGTAGAGGATCTTCTCCGAGAGCATGTCCTCGATGTCGCGCTGGATGGCGCGGCGCAGCGGTCGCGCACCGAGCACCGGGTCGTAGCCGCGCTTGGCGAGCAGCTTCTTGGCCGCGGGCGTGAGCTCGACGCCCATGTCCTTGTCCTTGAGGCGCTCGTCGAGCCGAGCCACCATGAGGTCGACGATCTGCACGATCTCGTCCTCGGACAGCTGCGGGAACACGACGATGTCGTCGACGCGGTTGAGGAACTCGGGGCGGAAGTGCTGCTTGAGCTCGTCCTGCACCTTGTTCTTCATGCGCTCGTAGTTGGAGCCGCTGGTCGCGTCGGGCGCGAACCCGAGCGAGACGGCCTTGGAGATGTCCCGCGTACCGAGGTTGGTCGTCATGATGATGACCGTGTTCTTGAAGTCGACGACCCGACCCTGCGCGTCGGTGAGGCGTCCGTCCTCGAGGATCTGCAGGAGCGAGTTGAAGATGTCGGCGTGTGCCTTCTCGACCTCGTCGAACAGCACGACCGAGAACGGCTTGCGCCGCACCTTCTCGGTGAGCTGACCGCCCTCCTCGTACCCGACGTAGCCGGGAGGCGAGCCGAACAGCCGCGAGACCGTGTGCTTCTCGGCGAACTCCGACATGTCGAGGGTGATGAGGGCGTCCTCGTCACCGAAGAGGAACTCGGCGAGCGCCTTGGCGAGCTCGGTCTTACCGACACCGGTGGGGCCGGCGAAGATGAACGAGCCACCGGGACGGCGCGGGTCCTTCAGGCCCGCACGCGTGCGGCGGATCGCCTGCGAGAGCGCCCTGATCGCGTCGTCGTTGCCGACGATGCGCTTGTGGAGCTCGTCCTCCATGTTGAGCAGGCGGGTCGACTCCTCCTCGGTGAGCTTGAACACCGGGATGCCGGTCGAGGCGGCGAGCACCTCGGCGATGATCTCCTCGTCGACCTCGGCCACGACGTCCATGTCGCCGGCCTTCCACTCCTTCTCGCGCTTGTTCTTGGCCTCGATGAGCTGCTTCTCGTCGTCGCGCAGCTTGGCGGCCTTCTCGAAGTCCTGCCCGTCGATGGCCGACTCCTTCTCGCGCCGCACGTGCGCGATCTTGTCGTCGAACTCGCGCAGGTCCGGCGGAGCCGTCATGCGCTTGATGCGCAGGCGGGCGCCGGCCTCGTCGATGAGGTCGATGGCCTTGTCGGGCAGGTACCGGTCGTTGACGTACCGGTCGGCGAGGTTGGCCGCCGCCACGAGGGCCGCGTCGGTGATCGAGACGCGGTGGTGCGCCTCGTACCGGTCGCGCAGACCCTTGAGGATCTCGATGGCGTGGCTCAGCGTCGGCTCCGCGACCTGGATGGGCTGGAAGCGGCGCTCGAGGGCCGGGTCCTTCTCGATGTGCTTGCGGTACTCGTCGAGCGTCGTGGCACCGACGGTCTGCAGCTCACCGCGGGCGAGCATCGGCTTGAGGATGCTCGCGGCGTCGATCGCGCCCTCGGCCGCGCCCGCGCCGACGAGCGTGTGGATCTCGTCGATGAACAGGATGATGTCGCCGCGGGTCTTGATCTCCTTGAGCACCTTCTTGAGGCGCTCCTCGAAGTCACCGCGGTAGCGCGACCCGGCGACGAGGGCGCCGAGGTCGAGGGTGTAGATGTGCTTGTCCTTGAGCGTCTCGGGCACCTCGCCCTTGACGATGTCCTGCGCGAGACCCTCGACGACGGCCGTCTTGCCGACGCCGGGCTCGCCGATGAGGATCGGGTTGTTCTTGGTGCGGCGCGAGAGCACCTGCATGACGCGCTCGATCTCGCTGCTGCGCCCGATGACGGGGTCGAGCTTGCCCTCGCGTGCGGCCTGCGTGAGGTTGCGGCCGAACTGGTCGAGGACGAGCGAGCCCGCCGGGGTGCCCTCACCCGAGGTGGACTGGCCGCCGACACCGGCGCCCGCGGTCTCCTTGCCGCCCTGGTAACCCGAGAGCAGCTGGATGACCTGCTGACGCACGCGCGGCAGGTCGGCGCCGAGCTTCTGCAGCACCTGGGCAGCGACGCCCTCGCCCTCGCGGATGAGGCCGAGGAGGATGTGCTCGGTGCCGATGTAGTTGTGGCCGAGCTGCAGCGCCTCACGCAGTGACAGCTCGAGGACCTTCTTGGCCCGCGGCGTGAAGGGGATGTGCCCGCTGGAGGCCTGCTGGCCCTTGCCGATGATCTCCTGCACCTGCTCGCGCACCGCGTCGAGCGAGATGCCGAGGCTCTCCAGGGCCTTGGCGGCGACCCCCTCGCCCTCGTGGATGAGGCCGAGCAGGATGTGCTCGGTGCCGATGTAGTTGTGGTTGAGCATGCGCGCTTCTTCCTGCGCAAGCACCACCACGCGCCGAGCGCGATCGGTGAACCTCTCGAACATGAATCTTCGCTCCTCGCTATCGAGATGTCTCGATGCTAGCCGTGCTGGTCTGCCGCCTTCATGTCATGTTGCGTGCCGCGGGACACGTGTTCCGGTGCGCCGCGACGGACATCGGGCAGTGACGTTCGTGAGACACAACGCGATCGGCGCCGGGCCTGTTCCCCGCTCGTGGAGAAGGTTGAGCCGTGTCCGCTCAGAGCGGACAGCGCCGGACTCGCTCACTCGGGGTGGTCGGGACGGGAACTCCCGGAGCGGCCGTGGCGCGTGTGCGGTGTTCGTGTTCGACGCGCGACAATGGCGGCATGGTCCCTCGCCCCGACGCCGCGTGCCCGATCCGGACGGGTGAGCCGTGCACGTTGTGTCATCACGGCGCGAGCGGCCCGCACGACTGCCCCCTGGTCTACCTCGTGATGAACGACCCCGAGCTCAAGGAGGCGCTGGCCGAGCAGCGCCGCACCATGGTCGCGGCACGTCGCACCACTCGCAGACCCGAGCGACCGTGCGCACGGGAGGACTCCGGCCGGCCCCTCACGAGCGACGACCGCTGAGGCGTGCGCGAACCCCGTCAGGCGCCCGCGCGAACCTCGTCCTGGCCGAGCTGTCGGCCGTACCTCGCGGCGAGCACCGCGCACACCATGAGCTGCACCTGGTGGAAGATCATCAGCGGCAGCACCATGAGCCCCACGGGCTGACCGGCGAACAGCACGACCGCCATCGGCAGGCCCGTGGCCAGCGACTTCTTGGTGCCGCAGAACTGGATCGCGATCCGGTCGCCCCGATCGAAGCCGAGGAGCCGGGCGCTCTCGTACGTCGCCACGAGCATGAGCGCGAGCACCCCGCAGAGGATCACCGTGAGCACGACCAGGTCACGCACGCCCACGAGGTTCCACATGCCCTCGTTCATCCCCTTGCTGAACGCCGCGTAGACGACGAGCACGATGACGAGGCGGTCGACCTGCTTGAGCCAGGCGTGGTTCTCCTTGAGCCACCGGGCGGTCCAGCGGCGAGAGAGCTGGCCCAGCACGAACGGCAGGAGGATCTGCCCGAACAGGTCGAGCACCGAGCTCGCGTCGATACCGGACGACGCGCCGGAGGTCGACATGACGAACGCGACGAGCAGCGGCGTGAGCACGACACCGAGCAGGTTCGACGCCGAGGCCGAGACGATCGCGCCCGCGACGTTGCCGCCCGCGGTCGAGGTGAAGACGATCGAGCTCTGCACGGTCGAGGGCACGAGCGCGCAGAACAGCACTCCGGCGTAGAGGGCGGGCGAGAGCACCGGTCCCGACAGCGGTCGTAGCGCGAGCACCACCAGCGGGAACACGACGAACGTGAACGCGAGGATGACGAGGTGCAGACGCCAGTGCGTGAGCCCGGCGAGCGCCTCGGCCGGTGCCAGCCGGCCGCCGTACATGAAGAAGAGGAGGAAGATCGCGGCCGTCGTGACGACGCCGAGCACGTCCTCCCCCACGCCGCGAGCAGGCACGATCGCCGCGACGACGACGGCCGCGATGATCATGAGGATGAACGGGTCCGGCTTCAGCCGGTTCCACAACGAGGGGGACGCACTCACTGGCCCATCCTCCCCCACCTCCATACCCCGCTGGCCGGGGTCCTGGTTGCGGTCGGGGCATCGGCTACCAGGAAGCACCGGCTGTCTCGGCGAGTCGGGGCCTCAACCCCGGCCGAGCGGCCGGACGAACGGGAACGTCAGCACCCCACGGATGTTCGTGCCGATGAGCAGCATCGCGAGGCGGTCGACGCCGATGCCGAGCCCGCCGGCGGGCGGCATGCCCGTCTCGAGGGCACGCAGAAAGCTCTCGTCGACCTCCATCGCCTCGAGGTCACCGAGCGCGGCCTTGAGCGACTGTTCGGTGAGCCGCCGGCGCTGCTCGATCGGGTCGGTGAGCTCGGAGTAGGCGGTGCCGAGTTCCATGCCGTCGACGACGAGGTCCCACCGCTCGACGAGCCCGGGCTCGCTGCGGTGCGGACCCGTCAACGGTGAGGTCTCGACGGGGAAGTCGACGTAGAACGTCGGGAACGTCGTGGTGGCCTCGACGAGCTCGGCGTAGAGCTCCTCGATGACCGCGCCGGGCCCCATGCCGTCGTGGACGGCGATCTCGTGACGACGGGCGAGGTCGAGCAGGGTCTCGAAGTCGGTGTCGAGGCGCACCTCGCGCCCCACGGCCTGCGAGACGGCGTCGAGCACCGTGACGACCGGCCATTCGCCCGAGACGTCGACGAGTTCGCGGGTCTCGACCGCCTCGTCCGTGCCCTCGCCGCCGCGTGCGATGGTCGTGCGCAGTGGGATGACGGCCGAGCCGTGGACGGCCGTCGCGGCCTCCTTGACGAGGCGCTCGGTGAGGTGGCGCATCGTCGTGTAGTCGCCGAACGGCTCGTACGCCTCGAGCGAGGTGAATTCCGGGTTGTGTGTGGCGTCGGCGCCCTCGTTGCGAAAGTTGCGGCCCATCTCGAACAACGGCCCCATGCCGGCGACCATGAGCCGCTTGAGGTAGAGCTCCGGGGCGATGCGCATCGACAGGTCGACGCCGTAGGCGTTGCTGAACGTCTTGAACGGCCGGGCCGAGGCGCCGCCGTGCACGGTGTGGAGGATCGGGGTCTCGACCTCGAGGTACCCGGCGTCGTGCAGCGTGTCGCGCAGCGAGCGGACGACCGCGCTGCGCACCCGCAGCATCCGCACGGCCTCGGGGTGGACGATGAGGTCGGTCGATCGCTGTCGCAGCCGTGCCTCCGGGTCGGTGAAGGCCCCGAAGGGGATCGGATGCAGGGCTTTGGCGACGATCCTCCAGGAGTCGACGAGCACCGACGGCGTGCCGGTGCGCGAACGTCCGGGTCGGCCGTCGACGACGAGGATGTCGCCGCCGTCGATCGCATGCGTGAACGAGCGCAGGTCCTGGGCCCCCTGCCCACCCTCCGGCGCGTCCAGCCTCGCCCGGTCGAACAGCATCTGGACACGGTCCTCGCCGTCGACGAGGTCGACGAAGATCACTCCACCGTGGTCGCGCACGGCACGCACCCGGCCGTAGATCCGAACTGACGTACCGGTCGCGTCGTCCCAGGCCTGCGCGGGCAAGGCCGTCACCGTCGAGAGCTTCTCCGCGGGTGCCACCCCGATGGCGTAGGGGTCATGTCCCTCGGCGCGGAGGCGGGCGACCCGGTCGAGCCGCACGCGCGTCTGGTCTCCGCGGCGGGGAGCCAGGCTCGCCGCGTCGATCGCCGGGCGGGCGTCGATCTCGCGGACCTCGGCGAGGTGCTCGGCGTCGAGGCGGCCGGGGTGGTGACGATGGAGAAAGGTCGGGAGGAACCCCTCGGCCTTGCCCATCGCGACGAGCACCTGCGGCATCGACAACCGCGAGTCGAGGCAGACGAAGCGCGGCACCCATGACGGCTCGAACTTCTGGTTGGCGCGGTAGAGCCGTTCGAGCTGGAAGAAGCGGTCGAGGCCGCCGAGCACCGAGGAGTTGAACCTCGTGATGACCCCGGCACCGAGTTGTTCGGCGTCGACGAACACCCCACGCAAGAACGCGAAGTTGAGCGAGACGCGCCGCACCCCGATGTCGGGTCCGGCCTCCATGAGCGCGGTGACCAAGAGTTCGGTGGTGCCGTTGGGGGCCTGCGGGTGGCGGCGCATGGTGTCGAGCGAGAGGCCGGTCGCGCCCCAGGGCACGAACGACAGCAGCCCGTAGCACTTGCCCTCGGGATCGTGGGCCGTCACCCACACGACGCGTCCGTCGGCGGCGTCGCCTCGTCGGTCGAGGGCCATCGAGAAGCCGCGTTCGGTACCGCCCTCGCGCCAGGCGTCGGCCATCGCGACGAGCTCGGCGAGCTCGATCTCGGGGATCTCGCCCTGGCGACGGATCTGAGTGGTGAGGCCGGCGCGCCGGGCGTGGTGCACCGAGCGCCGCAGTCCGGTCATCGACGTGTTGTTGATGCGGTAGGTGTCGGGCCGCAGGACGGCCTCGTCACCGAGGGAGACGACGTCGAAACCGGCGGTGATGTAGGCCCTGGCTCCGGCCTCACTCACGCCGATGATCGCGGGCACCCAGCCGTACCACCGGGCCTGGGCCTTCCACCGCTGGATCGCATCCGCCCACGACGACGGGTCGCCCAACGGGTCTCCCGAGGCGAGCGCGACACCGGCCACGACGTCGTAGGCGACCACCGCCCGCCCGTCCTGGGCGAACACGAGCGACTTGTCGCGGCGGGTGGCGAAGTAGCCCAGGGAGTCGAGGTCGCCGTACTCGCGCAGCAGCCGGCGCAGCGTCACCTCGCCGTCCTGGGTCCAGCCCGTGCGATTGCGGGTGGAGCGGGTGAAGAGGTAGACGGCGAGGACGATCGTCGCACTGACGATGAGCGCCGCCACCTGGCTGACGATGGGCGGTACCGAGGTCACCGAGCGCGCCCACAGGCCGCTGAATCCGAGCGCGTGCAGCACGATCGACCGCACGACGCCCGGGTCGGTGGCGTCGCTGTCGAAGAACGACAGCATCAGCCCGGCGACCAGTGCCGCGAGGCCCAGGCCGACGAAGATGGTGAGGACGAGCGTCGCCCACGAGCCGGGGCGCAGCCGTCCGGGGAACGCCGGTCGCACCCACCAGCACACCCACAGGATGAGGACGGCCGGGACGATCGCGCCGAGGTCGAGCAGCGGGCCCAGGAACCGCCAGTCCCCCCACAGGTGCAGCTCTCGATGCCCGCTCATGAGGGCGTAGAGCACCTGCAAGCCGATGAGGACTCCGACGACCTCGAAGAACGCCACCGCGATCAGGCCGATGCGCTTTCGGCCGAGCAGGGCCCGCGTCATGAGCGCGAGGATGACGACCGAGACGAGGGAGTTGGAGACCGGCAGGTTGAGGAACGTGAACGTCAACTCGACCCAGGAGGCGTGCCGACGACCCCAGCGTTCGACGAGCCACAGGAACAACGACATCACCGCGGCGAGCGCATAGGCCCAGACGATGACCCGCGCGACCAGCTCCTGCCGCGGCGTCGACGTGCGCAGCGTCGGCTCACCCCGCTCCGTCGGTGACGAGTGACGCGAGAGGGTCGAGCTGGGCATCCGGTCTCCTGAGGTCGGATCGACGGCGAACGGGCGTGATTCAGCGTCGCACGATCTCAGGGGCGAGCGTCGCAGGCCCGAGGCGGGTGGGGGCCGACGAGACTGCCGGATGCGTCCATGCGAAGCGGGCTCGCACGGGGATCAGGTGTCGCGCAGCCCTCCGGAGAGGAACGCGTCGTAGGCCGGGAGGTCGAGCTGGCCGTGACCCGAGAGGCCGATGACGATCGCGGCGCCGTCGGCCTCGCTCGTGCGGGTGCGAGCGTCGGCGAGCGCGGCGGCGATCGCGTGGCACGACTCCGGGGCGGGCAGCAGGCCCTCGGCCCGAGCGAACTCGATTCCGGCCTCGAACGCCTCGTTCTGCCCCACCGCCATGGCCTCGACGAGCCCGGTGTGCACGGTGTGCGAGAGCAACGGCGCCATGCCGTGGTAGCGCAGACCACCGGCGTGGATGGGGTCGGGCACGAAGTCCTTGCCGAGCGTGTACATCTTGAGCAGCGGGGTGAGACCGGCGACGTCGCCGTGGTCGTAGTCGTACGTGCCCTCGGTGAGGGAGGGGCAGGCGGCGGGCTCGACGGCGACGAACCGGGTGTCGGTGCGGCCGGCGAGCTTCTCGCGCAGCAGCGGAAAGCTCAGCCCGGCGAGGTTGGAACCGCCGCCGGCGCAGCCGTAGACGACGTCGGCCTGCTCCTCGCCGAACATCGGCAGCTGGCGCAGCACCTCCTCGCCGATGACGCTCTGGTGGAGCACGACGTGGTTGAGCACACTGCCGAGGGCGTACTTGGCCACCCCACCGCTGGTTGCCGCGGCCTCGACGGCCTCACTGACGGCCATCCCGAGACTGCCGGTCGTGTCGGGATCGTTCGCGAGCACCGCACGCCCGGCCTGGGTGAGCTCCGACGGGCTCGAGTGCACCGTCGCCCCGAAGGTCTGCATGAGCATGCGGCGGTAGGGCTTGCCCTCGAACGAGGCCCGCACCTGCCACACCTCGCACTCCATGCCGAAGACCTCGCACGCGAACGCGAGTGCACTGCCCCACTGGCCGGCGCCGGTCTCGGTGGTGAGCCTGCCCACCCCTTCGGCGGCGTTGTAGTACGCCTGCGGCACCGAGGAATTGGCCTTGTGACTGCCGATCGGGCTCGTGCCCTCGTACTTGTAGTAGAGCCGCGCGCTCGTGCCGATCGCCTGCTCGAGGCGCCGAGCGCGCACGAGCGGTGAGGGTCGCCAGATGCGGTAGACCTCCCGCACGGCCTCGGGGATGTCGATGTACCTCTGCGTCGAGAACTCCTGCTCGCACAGCTCGCGCGCGAAGATCGGCGCCATGTCGTCGACGGTCAACGGTTCGCGCGTCCCCGGGTCGAGGTGCGGCGGCGGAGGCTCCGGCAGGTCGGGGACGATGTTGTACCACTGCGTCGGCATCTGCGACTCCGGGAGCAGGGCCTTGACGAGGTCGGGGCGTCCCATGCGGTCCTCCTGGTCGGTTCACCGGTGGTTCGGGCGGGTGAGGTGGTCCGAGGCTAACCGCGGGGATGAGCCGATGGCGTCTCGCGCGGGCCGCGGATCGGGTCATGCCTGGGCTCGTCGGCCACGGATCAGGCCGTGCTCATCGGTCGGTCGAGCTCCGGATCCGGGTCGTGGAGCAGGGAGTTGTCGATGAGCCGAGGAACGCCGACGCGCACGGCGAGGCTCGCAGCGGCCCGGGTGACCTCGCCGTCGAGCTCGACCAGGGTGTCGGGGTCGGCGAGGCTCACGTAGTCGACCTCGGCACGCGGCTCGGCAGCGAGCACGTCGTGCATGATGCGGCGCAGCGTCACGGCGTCGCGTTCCCCGTCGCGGTAGGCGGCCCGGGCGGCGCGCAGCGCGGTCGAGACGACGAGGGCGGCCCGCCGGTGTTCGGGATCCAGGTAGGCGTTCCGGCTGCTCAGCGCGAGTCCGTCGGGTTCGCGGACTGTCGGGCACACGACCACCTCGTCGGCGAGGCCGAGGTCGGCGGCCAGCCGTCGCAACACGACCGACTGCTGCAGGTCTTTGCGCCCGACGAACATCATCTGGGGTCGCACGAGAGAGAGCAGGATCGTCACGACCGTCGCCACGCCGCGAAAGTGCCCGGGACGGCTCGCGCCCTCGAGCACGCCGGTGAGGCCCTCGACGTCGACGTACGTCGCGAAGCCCGGCGGGTAGACGTCCTCCACCGCCGGAGTCCAGACGAGGTCGACGCCCGCCGCCTCGAGCCGGGCCAGGTCGCGGTCGAGGTCACGCGGGTAGGCGGCGAGGTCCTCGGTGGGCCCGAACTGCGTGGGGTTGACGAAGATCGAGGCGACGACCGCGGAGCACCGCTCCCGTGCCGCCGCGACCAGCGCGAGATGGCCGTCGTGGAGGTACCCCATGGTCGGAACGAAGCCGACCGACCCGTCGAGCCCGGCTCGTGCGGCCCGCAGCTCGGCGCGCGTCGTCACGACCTTCACGGGCCCACCTCGCGCATGACCTCGGCGAGGACTCCGGGATCCACGTCCGAGCAGTTCTCCGGGCCGGGGAACGCGCCCGCGGCGACCTGCGCCGACAGCTCCCGCAGGGCGTCGACCGCGTCGTCGCCGAGGTTTGCGAATCGGCGCGTGTGCTTGGGCACGTGGGCGTCGAACAGGCCCAGCACGTCGTGCCAGACCTGCACCTCACCCGAGCAGTGCGCTCCGGCGCCGATGCCGATCGTCGGGATCGAGAGCAACTCGGTGATCTCACGCGCGAGCGAGGCCGGCACGAGCTCGAGCACGATCGCCCAGGCCCCGGCGTCCTGCAAGGCCAACGCGTCGCGCACGAGCGCTCGGGCCGCGGCGGCGTCGCGCCCCTGCACCCGCACGCCGATCTGATGCTGCGACTGCGGCGTGAAGCCGAGGTGTCCCATGACCGGCACACCCGACTCGACGAGCAGCCGGACAGTGCGCGCCACCGTGCGTCCGCCCTCGAGTTTGACCGAGCCGCAACCGCCTTCGCCCATGATGCGCCGGGCGGCGTGGACGGCGTCCCGCCTCGTCGCGTAGCTGAGGAACGGCAGGTCGCCCACGACGAGCGGCGTCTCGCAACCGCGCACGACGGCCTGGGAGTGGTGGACGATGTCGTCGACCGCTACCGGCAGCGTCGAGTCGTGCCCCTGCACGACCATGCCGAGGGAGTCCCCGACGAGCAGCAACGGGATGCCGGCGCGCTCGGCGATGCGGGCACTCGTGTAGTCGTAGGCCGTCACCATCGTGAACCGCGTGCCCTCGGCGTGGAGGCGAGCGATGTCTCGCAACGTCGTGCGCATGGCCCCACCCTAGGTGCCGCTGCGCGTGCGGAGCCGGTTCAGCGGCCTCGCTGGCAGTGCTCGCACCAGTAGAGGTAGCGCCCGGCGATCTTCTGCGTGCGGATCGGGGTGCCGCATTCGCGGCAGGCCTCGCCGGTGCGCTTGTAGACGTGGAACCGGCGCTCGAAGTGCTCACCGAGGCCGTCGCCGGTGAGCCCGGCCGTGTACTCCTCGACCGCCTGCGGGGAGCGCGCGATCCAGTCGAGGGCGTCGTCGACCTGGTCGCGCATCGTGAGGATCTGCCCGAAGGCGACGCCGAGCGGCAGCAGCAGCTCGAGATCGGCCCAGATGCCCTCCCACGCCTCGCGACTCAGCTCCTTGCCCGGGGTGAGAGGGTCGACGCGGCCGCGATGGAGGATCTCGCAGCGGTACACGTTGCCGACGCCTGCGACCACCGCCTGATCCATGAGCAGCTCGGCGACGGGCTTGCCGCTGCGACGGATACGCGCCCACGCGCGTTCGGGGTCGGCGTCGTCGCGCAGAGGGTCGGGGCCGAGGCGGGCGAGCACCGCGTCGCGGTCCTCCGGGGTGATGAGGGCACAGAGGTTGGGTCCACGCAGGTCGGCGACGTGCTCGTCGTCGCGGACGCGCAGCCGCACCGCCCCACGAACCGGAACATCCCCGTCACCGTGGTCGTGCGGCAGCACCGAGAACGCGCCGATGAGCCCGAGGTGGACGTGGACGATCCGATCGTCGTCGAAGTGGAGGAACAGGTGCTTGCCCGCCGCCTCCGAGGCGACGTACGTCGTGCCGTCGAGCAGCGCTGCCGCCTCCGCGAACCGGCCCTGCGGACTACTCACCCGCACACGCCGGCCCGCGAACGCGCGCTCGAGCCGCCGGGCCTGGGCGTGGATCGTGTGACCTTCGGGCACCCTCAGCCGGCCTTGCGATCCTGCTCGCCGGATTTCTCGGCCGACGTCGTCTTCTTCGCCGTCGCCTTCTTCGCGGTCGTCTTCGCCGTCGACTTCGCAGCCGTGGACTTCGCAGCCGTCGACTTCTTGGCCGTGGACTTCTCGCCGGTCGACTTCGCCGCGGTCTTCTTCGCCGTCGACTTCCTCGAGCTCGTCTTCTTCGCGCCAGTGTTCTCGGTCTTCTCGTCCTCGGCGTCGGATTCGGCGTCGGTGTCGGTCGTCTTCGCCTTGCTGCCCGAGCCGCCGCGGCCGGCCTTGGCGCGTTCGACCGACTTCTGCAGGGCGGCGAGCAGGTCGACGACCTGGCCGCCCTCCTCCTCGGCCTCGGGGGCGGCGACGACCTCGGCGCCCTCGATCTTGCGGTTGACGAGCTCCTGAACCGCAGCGGCGTAGTCGTCCTCGTACTCCTCGGGCTCGAAGTCGCCGGAGAGGGACTCCACGAGCAGGTGCGCCATCTGCACCTCCTTGTCGCTCGGAGCCGGCACGTCGTCGAGCACCCCGAACTCCGCGGTGCGGATCTCGTCGGGCCACAGCATCGTCTGGCAGACGATCACGTCCTCGTGGACGCGCAGCACCGCCATCGTCGAGCGGGCACGCACCGCGATCGTCGCGACCGCCACCCGGTCGGTGTCGCGCAGCGCCTCCCGCAGCAGCGCGTACGCCTTGACGGCATTGGCGTCGGGCTCGAGGTAGTAGCTCTTGTCGAGGAGCATCGGGTCGATCTGATCGACCGGCACGAACTTCTCGACGCTGATCTCCTTGCTGCTGCGGCTGGGCAGGGAGGCGAGTTCCTCCGCGGTGAGGACGACCATGCGGCCGTCCTCGGTCTCGTAGCCCTTCGTGATCTGGGCGTACGGCACCTCTTCACCGTCGGCCTCCGCGACGCGCTTGTACCGGATGCGCGACCCGTCGCTCTCACGCACCTGCCGAAACTGGATGTCGTGGTTCTCCGTCGCCGAGTACAGCCGCACCGGCACGGTGACGAGGCCGAACGAGACCGCGCCCTTCCAGATCGCACGCATGGCTACCTCCCTGAGCTGGGATCTCAGCATCCCCCACGCCCCGCCACCCCGCCAACCGCCACACCACTCGAACAGGCGTTTCCACCCCGACCACACAGCTCGAACAGGCATTTTCACCACGCCAGGACCGCGAAACAGGCGTTTTCACCACGCCCGAATCGGTCGAACCGCCTGTCTCACCGTCAGAAGGCACCTCAAACAGGCACTTTCACCACCCTCGCCGCGGCCGAACCACCTCCGCGCGCGTCCAAACCGCCTGCCTCACCGTCAGAAAGGCACCTCACACAGGCGCTTTCACCGGCCCCCACGTGGGCCCAGCCGCTTTCGCGCGCGCCCAAACGGCCTGTCCGAGCCGAAAGGGACCTCAAACAGGCGCTTTCACCGCCCTCGTTCACCACCCTCGCCCAGGCCCCGCCGCCACCGCGCGCGACCAAACCGCCTGTCCGAGCCGGGAAGGGGCTCAAACAGGCGGTTCCATCCGGGTCCGGGCCGGTGGACGCGCCCGTCTCGGCGGGATCGGGTGAAGATGGGGCATGCGCCCGATGCTCGCCACCCACGCCGATGCCGTTCCGCGCGGTCCGGAATGGGCGCACGAGGTCAAGTGGGACGGGTGGCGGATCATCGCCGAGATCACCGGTGGGCAGCTGCGCCTGTTCAGCCGGTCAGAACGCGACGTCACGTCCTCGTTCCCGGAGCTGCAGGGCATCGTGCTTCCCGATCTCGTCCTCGACGGCGAGGTCGTCGCTCTCGATGAGCACGGAGTCCCGTCGCTGCACGCCTTGGCCGACCGAATCGCCGGGCCCGTCAAGGCCGGACGCGCGCGGCCGCGGCCGGTCACGGTCATGCTCTTCGACGTCCTCCGCCTCGAAGGGCAGGATCTGCTCGACGTGCCCTGGGCGCAGCGTCGCGAACTGCTCGAGGCGCTCGCGCCCAGCCTGGACCACGAACGCTGGGCGGTTCCCGACGTGTACGACGACGGAGAACTGCTCTTGGAGGTCACTGCGCAGAACGGCCTCGAGGGCGTCGTCAGCAAACGACGCGACTCCCTGTACCTCCCCGGTCAACGCAGCCGCGCCTGGCTCAAACGCCCCCACCGGCGCACCCGCAGCGTCGTCGTCGGCGGCTGGCGGTACGAGACGAACGGCCGCGACCGGCTCGGGGCCGTACTCGTCGGAGCCCCGCAGGCAGACGGGCGGCTCCGACTTCTCGGTCGGGTCGGCGCAGGCCTCGCGGGTGAGGCGGGAGGCCACCTGCGCGAACAACTCGCCGACCTCACGTGTGACGACTGTCCCTTCGACGACGTTCCGCGCGAGGACGCCACCGGCGCGATCTGGGTGCGGCCGGAGGTCGTCATCGACGTCGAGAGCCTCGGGTTCGCCGCACATGGCCGGCTGCGTCAGCCGGCCTACCGTGGGCTTCGCCCCGACCTCACCGCCGCCGACGTCCCCGTCGAGGACCCCGCCGACCTCGAGAGGGACGTCGACGCCGGCGCATCGCCCGCTCCTCGTCCGGCCGGCGACGAATCCACACCCGAAGAATCCACACCCGGCGAACGCGCCCACGACGACAGCACCGAGAACAGCCCTGCCCGCGCCGAACAGGAGATCCGTGATGGCCGATGACCGCACCCGGGTTCGCGTCGAGGTCGACGGGCGCGTGCTGCAGCTCACCAGCCTCGAGAAGGTGATGTTCCCGGGCACGGGGACGACGAAGGCCGAGGTCCTCTCCTACTACCAGGAGGTGGCGCCGGTCCTCGTGCCGCAGCTGCGCGATCGCCCGTGTACGCGGTTGCGTTTTCCGCACGGCGTCTCGGGCGAGTCGTTCTTCGAGAAGAACCTGCCCGCCGGAGCGCCGAGTTGGATCCGGCGCGTCACGCTCGTCTCCCCGCATTCACGTCGCGCCGACGAGCTCGTCACCTATCCACTCATCGACGACGTCGCCGGGCTCACCTGGCTCGGGCAGCTCGGCGCGTTGGAACTCCACGTGCCGCAGTGGCGCATCGTCGACGACGGCACGACCGACGATCACGACACCGCGCGGTCGCGCCAGGCCGATGCGGACCGGCTGGTCGTCGACCTCGACCCCGGTGCTCCGGCGGGACTGCACGAGTGCGCGCAGGTGGCGCTGCTCGTCCGCGACGTGCTCGCCGGTGCCGGTCTCACCGACCTCGTGCCGGTGACCTCGGGCAGCAAGGGCCTTCAGCTCTACGCGATGCTCCCGGCACCGACTCCGTCGGCCCAGACCCGGGAGATGGCCAAGACCCTCGCCGAGCACCTCGCCGCCGAACGTCCCGACCTCGTGCTCTCGACGATGGCCAAGCAGGCCCGCGGCGGCAAGGTGTTCCTCGACTGGAGCCAGAACGTCGCGGCCAAGACGACGATCTGCCCCTATTCACTGCGAGGCAAGAACGATTCGCCCTTCGTCGCCGCACCGCGCACCTGGGCCGAGATCGAGGAGGGCGCAAGCGATCCCGTGGCCCTCGACCAACTCACCCCGCGCGAGGTGCTCGACCGTCTCGAAAGCGACGGCGATCTCATGACGGACGTATCCGGCTAGCGTTCGGCCGTGTTCAGGCCGAGAGCGCATTCTTGCGGTTGCGCGGGCAACGCGCGCAGGTGATGGCACCCGGAAGGGCGAAGAGAAAACAGCAGGATTCCCGGAGCCCGAGGCGGCTCGGTTCGCCCAGGACCGACGTGCGCGCCGAATCCAGGGTTGCGGCCCACGTGTCGCGCACCAGACCGAATCGCTGTTTGCTGCTCATCTTCACACCGGGCGAATAGGACTCCGCAAAGCGCATCGCGTGCGCTTCGTAGGCCTTACGAGCTTCGATCAGCCTCATTTGTGGATGTGTCACGCGTTTGATCGAATCGCCGCCGAGCGATTCGGCGACGGGATAACGCTCGAGATCGTCGAGGTCGAATCGCAACGCCGCCGGGGAGACGTCGGGGATCCAGTCACGCAACACCGCTGCGTAGGCAGCAGGCACCGCGACCACCTGGAGGTACCAGCCGAACACGAACGCGGCGCCCACCTGAGGGGGCGCCGCGCAGTGGTACCGACGTTCCTGAGCCCGGCCGACCTCGTCGCGCCATGCGGCGGTCGGGTCGTCGCCGGCCTCCTGGGCCTCGAGGATCTGCTGACACGACCACGGCAACGGACTCCCCCAGCCCTCGGCGACGACGTCGACGTACCCGATGTGGGCGGTGATGTCGGAGGCGAGGGCGGCGAGGTCGGGGGGCGTGGTCATGGCACGATCCACGATGCCACGAGGGGTCGGACTACTTGCCGTGGGCCTTGTCGTAGGCGGTCTGGAGTTCACCGGAGACACGACCGCGGTCGCTCACCTTGAAGCCGTTGGCCCGGCCCCATTCGCGAACCTCGTTCAGGTCTTCGCGTCGGGCCGATGCCCCACCGCGACGCCCGGTGACCTTGCGCCCGCCCGCACGACGGGCATTTCCGACCCATTCGCTGAACGAGTCGCGTAGACGCGCCGCATTCTTCTCGGACAGGTCGATCTCGTAACTGACACCGTCGAGCGCGAATGTGACGGTCTCCGTGGCCTCTCCACCGTCGATATCGTCGACGAGGATGACCTGGACGCGCTGGGCCATGGGTGTTCTCCCGAATGTAGTGGAACGCAAAAGTCGGCGAAGTCGATCTCGCCGACCGCAGTAACACTACGACATGAAGGCCACCCACGGAAACAGAACACCAGGCAAACGAAGAATGAGTGGAGCGGGTCGGCATCCGCTCACAACGACGGCCTCCCGCGGCCGACGGGTATTCGAGTTCGACGTCACATCCGCCGCGACGAAGTGCCGTCCTCGACCGGTGCGGAATCGTCGAACTCGTGCGGCCGCTGAACGCTCTCGGCCCGCTGTGCATCCTGGTCGGCGAGCCAGCGCGAGTAGGCGGCCCGTTCCTTGCGGTCGCCCTCGAGGAGCAGACGCATGATCTTGTAGAAGAGGAAACCGATACCGACCGACGGAAGCAGGGCGAAGAGGACCTGCTGCAAGAGTTCCACGACCGTTCCTCCTCTGAATCTCGGGATCGGCCCCCACGTTACCCGCCGGCCCCGGTCACCCCGACATCGCTCCGGGAGAACCACCCGTCGCGATCGGCGGGGCAGCTGCTCAGCCCGACTCCCCCTCGGGCGACCTCAGCGTGTCGAACACGGCGTCGTCGCGCAGGTCGATGACCTCCCCGCGGCGCAGCGCAGTGGCGAGTGCGACCCGCGCGCCGTCGCGATAGGCCGGGCGCGCGTCGGGGTGCCCGCCCGCGAGCGCGGCGATGTCGGAGGCCAGCCCGGGGGCGTCCCCCGTTTCCGCAGCGCCGTGTGGGTGGGCCGCCCGCGAGGCCACGACGTCGGCGCTCGCCTGCAGGTATCCCGCAAGGACGGCGGGCGCCTGCTCGACTCCCGATTCCCGCAGGCGGGCCACCCCGACCTCGAACAGCCCGTGCAGGTGATCTCCGAGAAGGGCGATCGCGGCCGCATAGCCCGCGCGCCCCTGCTCGTCCACCCAGAACGGCTCGGCCCCCATCTCGACGGCGAGAGCCTCGGCCACGGCACGATGTTCACCTCGCGCGGTGACCGCGGCCCGAGAAACCTGCAAACGCGCGAGATCGGAACGCGTGCCGGTGAATCGCGTGGCGGGATGAAGGGCGATGGGGAGGATATGTGGAATGTCGGCAAGGAGGCCGATTCCGAATCGCGGATGAGTGTGAAGGACGATCTGGCCCGGGCGAAACGCGTCGCGAAGCCGCTCGACCAGCGCGCAGAGTTCTCTGGCCGGTGGAGTGAGCAGCACGAGTTCACTTCTTGCGACGACGTCTTCGCATTCCCGCACCGGCGCTTGCAACAGAGCGGCGGCGCGATCACGAGAATCCTCACCGCGGCCGGAGGCGGCGACGACCCGGTGTCCGGCGGCGATCAGCGCGGCACCGAGCACCGAGCCCACGCGTCCGCATCCCACGACGCCCACGTCGAGTCGGGCGGGGTGCTGCGACGACATACCCGCACGGTAACCGCTCGTCTCGTTCGGGCGGACGGGGCGTGCCCGAACGACGACTCAGTCGCGGCCGGCGTCCAGAAGTGCGGTCACCAGTCCGGATGCCAGGCGCCTGCGGTGCGCACGCCCGCGAGGAGGCCGTCGGCGTCGAGACGCGCGACGAGTTCGGAGACGGGAACCGCCCGGCCCCTCATCCGCAGTGTCGCCTGCGGATCGACCTGGGCCCAGGGCACGAGGACGAATCCCCGTTCGTGCGCGCGGGGGTGGGGCAGCACGAGCGACTCGGTCTCGACGACGACGTCGTCCCCGGCGAGCGGATCTCCGTGCTGGACGAGGTCGAGGTCGAGCGTGCGCGGCCCCCACCGCACCCGGCGCACTCGGCCGTGGTCGGCCTCCACCTCGTGCAGCCGTCGCAGGACGGTGTGCGGCGCGAGGCGCGTGTGGCCCATGAGCACGGCGTTGAGGTAGACGGGTTGCTCGGGGCCGCCGACGGGGTCGGTCTCGAAGAGCTCGGAGACCCCGTCGACCCGCAGCCCCTCGATGGCCGCCACCGCGCGCACGGCCGAGGTCAGCGTGCGTCGTGGGTCGCCGTCGTTGGCGCCGAGGGCGATGACGACCTTGTGCACCGACTCGCGCCGGATCTGCACGGCGACGTCGGCGAAGGGCACGTCGATCGGGGCGTCGGGCTTGTGCACGACGACCTCGACGGCCTCGACCCCCGCCCGGGCCAGTGCCGCGTCGGCGATGCGTGCGGCGAGGGTCTCGACGAGGTCGACGTGCGGACCCTCGACGATGCGCACGACGTCGGTGGCGACGTCGGCGTAGCTCACGGTGTCGGCGAGGTCGTCGCTGCGGCCGGCGGGAAGGAGGTCGAGCTCGAGCGTGACGTCGACGACGAATCGTTGGGCCGTGCGGTGTTCGGCGTCGAGCACGCCGTGCGTGCCGAAGGCGGACACGCCGCTGAGCCGGATGCGGTCGCTCACGACGCGGCCTCGTCGGTCCAGGCGCTCACGGCCTCGTGCACCTGCAGCGCCGCGAGCGTCGAGGGCACGTCGTGCACCCGCACCGCCCACACGCCCGCCTGGGCGCACAGCAGGGAGGTCGCGGCGGTCGCGGCGTCGCGCGCGGTCGGCGGCACGGGCTCCTCCCGCCCGCCGAGCCGACCGAGAAAGGTCTTGCGGGAGGCGCCGACGAGCACCCGGTATCCGAGCCCCGAGAACGCATCGAGGTGAGCGAGGAGCTGCCAGTTGTGTTCCGCGGTCTTGGCGAAGCCGAGGCCCGGGTCGAGCACCAGCCTCTCCGGGTCGATCCCGGCGGCGAGCGCGGCCTCGACCCGCTCGTTCATCTCGCGACACACGTCGGTGACGACGTCGTCGTAGACGGCCCGCTGCTGCATCGAGTCACCGTGACCGCGCCAGTGCATCGCGACGTAGGTCGCGCCTTTCCGCCCGACGAGAGGCAGCATCTGCGGATCGGCCAGCCCACCGCTCACGTCGTTGACGATCTCGGCTCCCGCCTCGATCGCGGCCGCCGCCACCGACGCCCGCATCGTGTCGATCGAGACCCGCAGGCCCGACCCCGCGAGCGCGGAGACGACGGGCAGGACGCGGTCGAGCTCCTCCTCCTCGCCGGGGCGTCGCGAGCCCGGCCGGGTCGACTCTCCGCCGACATCGAGGATGTCGGCGCCCTGCCGGGCGAGGTCGCGGCCGTGCGCGACGGCTGCGTCGGGGTCGAACCAGCGCCCGCCGTCGCTGAAGGAGTCGGGGGTGACGTTGACGATGCCCATGACGAGGGGCCGGGTCACCGTGTGCCTCCGAGGATGAGGCTCATCGCCTCGGCGCGGGTGGCGGCGGAACGCAACTGGCCGCGCACGGCGGACGTCGTCGTGCGGGCTCCGGGTTTGCGCACCCCACGCATCGACATGCACAGGTGCTCGCAGTCGACGACGACGATGACGCCGCGCGGCTCGAGGTGCTCGACGAGGGCGTCGGCCACCTGGGAGGTCAGGCGCTCCTGGATCTGCGGTCGCCGCGCGTAGATGTCGACGAGACGGGCGAGCTTGGACAGGCCGGTGACCCGGCCGTTCTTGGCGGGGATGTAGCCGACGTGCGCGACGCCGTGGAACGGCACGAGGTGGTGCTCGCACGTGCTGTACACCTCGATGTCGCGCACGAGCACCATCTCGTCGTGGTCGATCTCGAACGTCGTCGACAACAACTCGGCCGGGTCCATACGCAGGCCGGCGAACAACTCGGTGTAGGACCGGGCGACCCGGGCGGGGGTGTCGCGCAGCCCGTCGCGGTCGGGATCCTCCCCGACGGCGATGAGCAACTCGCGCACGGCGCGTTCGGCCCGCGCGAGATCAACTGGTGGGGGGATCGACATGGCCTCCGCCGGGTATCTCGATGATCTGGGTGGGTGGGCTCTCGGTCTCGGGCTCGGACTCGCGTGGGTCCTCGCCTCGCGCGAGCGCGCTGCGTTCCGACGGGGTGAGAACCGGCGGGAGCTCGCTCGCGGCGCGGCCGTCGCCGCTGCACCAGACGGCGCGCCTGGGGCTGCGGATGACGCCGGCGAGCAGCTCGGCGAGCCGTGCTCCGCCGATCGACTCGTGCTCGATGAGCTCGAGAACGAGCCGGTCGAGCAGCGCGCGGTTCTCGTGCAGGACTTGCCACGCCTCGTCGTGCGCGGTCTCGATGAGGTGCCGCACCTCGAGGTCGACGAGGCCCGCGACCTCCTCGGAGTAGTCGCGCTGATGACCCATGTCGCGGCCGAGGAAGACCTCGCCGTCGTCCTGCCCGAGGCGCACCGCGCCGATGCGGCTGCTCATGCCGAACTGGGTGACCATGCGGCGGGCGAGGCCGGTGGCCTTCTCGATGTCGTCGGCGGCACCGGAGGTCGGGTCGTGGAACACCATCTCCTCGGCCACGCGCCCGCCGAGCATGTAGGCGAGCCGGTCGAGCATCTGGTTGCGGCTCGTGGAGTACCGCTCGTCGACGGGGACGACCATCGTGTACCCGAGCGAGCGGCCACGCGGGAGGATCGTCACCTTGGTGACCGGGTCCATGTCGTTCATCGCCGCCGCGACGACCGCGTGCCCGGCCTCGTGGTAGGCGGTCATCTTCTTCTCGGTGGAGCTCATGACCCGGGTGTGCCGGCGCGGGCCGCCGACGACCCGGTCGATCGCCTCGTCGAGGGCGGCGTCGTCGATGCCGCGCGCGCCGGCCCGTGCGGTGAGCAGGGCGGCCTCGTTGAGCACGTTGGCGAGGTCCGCGCCCGTGAAGCCGGGCGTACGGCGGGCCACCGCGCGCAGGTCGACCCCCTCGGCGAGGGGTTTGCCGGCGCCGTGGACGGCGAGGATGGCCTCGCGCCCACGCAGGTCGGGGGCGTCCACCGCGATCTGGCGGTCGAAGCGGCCCGGGCGCAGCAAGGCCGGGTCGAGGATGTCGGGGCGGTTGGTGGCGGCGATGAGCACGACCCCGGCCGCGTCGTCGAACCCGTCCATCTCGACGAGGAGCTGATTGAGGGTCTGCTCGCGTTCGTCGTGCCCGCCGCCCAGGCCCGCACCGCGGTGACGCCCGACGGCGTCGATCTCGTCGACGAACACGATGGCGGGTGCCTTGGCCTTGGCCTGCTCGAAGAGGTCGCGCACCCGGCTCGCACCGACGCCGACGAACATCTCGACGAAGTCGGAGCCCGAGATCGAGTAGAACGGCACTCCGGCCTCGCCCGCGACCGCGCGCGCGAGGAGGGTCTTTCCGGTGCCGGGCGGCCCGTACAGCAGGACGCCCTTGGGGATCTTGGCGCCGACCGCGGTGAACCGGGCGGGGTCGGAGAGGAAGGCCTTGATCTCCGACAGCTCCTCGACCGCCTCGTCGGCGCCGGCCACGTCGGCGAACGTCACCGTGCTGCCCTCGCCGTCGGCCAGCTTGGCCTTGGAGCGCCCGAACTGCATGAGCCGCCCGCCGCCTTGCATGCGCGCCATGAGGAACCAGAAGAGCAGCACGAACAGCAGGAGGGGCAGGACGTTGACGAGCAGCAAGGCGCCCCACCCGTCGGACGGCGGCTCGTCGTCGTAGACCCCGATCGCGTCGGACTCGCGCACCTGATCCATGAGCGAGGGCCCGCGTCCTTCGACGTACATCGTGTAGACCTCGCGCGTGGCACGGCCCGTGCCGACGTCGGTGGGCGCGGCGAGCTCGAGATCGAGCCGGTCGCCGTCACGGAACGTCGCCTTCTTGACGTGCCCGTCGGCGATGAGCTGCACGGCCCTGGAGGTGTCGACGCGCTGCGGACCGCCTGAGGTGCCGAGCTGGAGCACGACCAGACCCACGACGAAGACGAGAAGGACCCACAACATCGGGTTCTTGACGATTCGCGTGGCGTTCATGTGCTCCGGGGCCCTGATCGTGCCCCGCCCCTTCTGTCGGTGGCGTCGATCTGTCGGTGGCGTCGATCTGTCGGTGGCGTCGATCTGTCGGTGGCGTCGATCTGTCGGTGGCGTCGAGGGTCGCGCCGACGGCGGCGCGGGACGTTGGCACGACGGTACACCGGGGCACCGACAGACCCCGGTGGGCCTGCGGCTCGCTCGGCGAGATACCGCGCGCGGGAACGGCTTTCCTCTCGCCTGCCGGCTCGTGGAGCACCGGCCGCGACGCTCTCCCCGTCCTCGGACCGCGCAGGCGGAGATCGGTGCTGAAGGGATCAGGTGTAGACGTGCGGAGCGAGCAGACCGATGCAGCGCAGGTTGCGGTACTGCTCGGCGTAGTCGAGGCCGTAGCCGACGACGAACTCGTTGGGGATGTCGAACCCGACGTACTTGACGCCGACGTCGACCTTGACCGCGTCGGGCTTGCGCAGCAGCGTGCAGATCTCGACCGAGGCGGCCTGGCGGGAGGCGAGGTTGGCCTTGATCCAGCTCAGAGTGAGGCCCGAGTCGATGATGTCCTCGATGATGAGGACGTCCTTGCCGGTGATGTCGGTGTCGAGGTCCTTGAGGATGCGCACCACGCCCGAGCTCTTCGTGCCCGAGCCGTAGGAGCTGATCGCCATCCAGTCCATGGGTGCGGTGCCCGGCAGGGCCCGGATGAGGTCGGAGACCACGATGACCGCACCCTTGAGCACGCCGACGAGCAGCAGGTCCTTGCCCTCGTAGTCGCGCCAGATCTCCGCGGCGAGCTCATCGAGCCGAGCGAGGATCTGCTCCTCGGTGATGAGCACTCGCTCGAGATCGCCCGCCATGTGCTCGGCGTCCACGGTTCCTCCTGCGTGCGTGCGTGAAGCGGATGCGGCGAGGCTATCGGACGCGGCGGGACGGGTCGCACTCGACGACCAGGCGCGGGGGGTCGGCGAGGCGAGAGACCCGCACCCCACCCGGGAGGTCGATCGGGCCCTGCCCGTGCCAGTCGGCGACGAGCGCGTCGACGTCGGCGAGGTGGCCGGCGCGCAGGTCGCCGGGCGGGACTCCGTGCTCGAGGGCGAGAAGTCGCCACAGCCGGCGCCGGATCGCGGCCGGCTCGCCTTCGACGGCCGCCACCTCGCACTCCGACTCCCCGACCCGGTCGCGCAGGTGCCGGGCCACCGCATCGAGCGCGTCGGCATCGTCGCGCAACAGATCCGCGCTGCGAGCGAGGGCCGCGCCGATGCCGGGCAGCTCGTCCTCGATCGCCGCGAGGAGCAGCCGGGTGCGCACCCGCCGGTAGCGCGGGTCGAGGTTGTGCGGGTCGTGCCAGACCTGAAGACCTTGTGCCTCGCACGCGGCGCGGGTCGTCTCGCGCGGCAGGGCGAGGAAGGGTCGGCGGATGGCGCCGCGCTCGGGCGGCATTCCCGACAACGACCGGGTTCCCGAGCCACGCGCGAGCCCGAGCAGCACCTGTTCGGCCTGGTCGTCGCGGGAGTGACCGAGCAGTACGACGTCCGCGCCGGCCCGGCGACGCGCCTCCTCGATCGCCGCGTACCGGGCCGCGCGAGCACGCGCCTCCGGGCCGCCGCCCCCGACCGAACCCACCTCGACCCGCACGACCTCGGCGCCGAGCCCGAGATCTCGGCACGTCTGCGCCGCTTGGGCGGCCACCTGCGCCGAGCCGTCCTGCAACCCGTGGTCGACGATCACCGCCGCCGCGCGAATCGGCAGTCCCGCCGGGCGCCGCGCATCGCACTCGAAGGCGACGGCGGCGGCGAGCGCCAGCGAGTCCGCGCCTCCGCTCACCGCCGCGAGCACACCCCGGTCCTGCGAACGCAGAGCACGACGCACGGCGAGGCGGGTCGCGGCGACGGCGGGGTGCGGTCCGGGCACGGGATGGCCTCGAGTTCTTTCGGATTCGTCGCTGGAGGTCGTCGTTGAGATCCGTCGGGGGTGACGGGCGAGACGTGATCAGCCGTGGACGCGCGCGACCCACAGTTGCGGGTCGGCGATCTCCTCGGGCGCGGGCAGGGTCTGCGGGGAGGTCCATACCGCGTTGAAGCCGTCGACGCCGACGCGATCGATGACGGCACGCACGAACTTCGCGCCGTCACGGTACTGCGCCATCTTCGCCTCGAGACCGAGAACGCGGCGCAGGAGGATGTCGGCCGGCCCGAGCCCGTCGCGGCGCTTCTCGAAGCGAGCGCGGATCGTCTCGACGCTGGGCACGATGCGGGGGCCGACCTCGTCCATGACGACGTCGGCGTGGCCCTCGAGCAACGACATGATCGCCGTGACCTCGTCGAGTCGACGTCGTTGCTCGGGGGTGGTGAACAACGTCACCAATCCGCTGCCGCCTTCGCGGAAGGCCTCGGGAATGCCCCTGACCAGCGTCCCGAGGCGTTCGCGCAGCGTGTCGAGGTCGGGCGCGAGTTCGTCGAGCAGGGTGCGCGAGCGGGTCACCACGTACTCCCGCAGCCACGGATTGGCCGTGAACTGCACCCGATGGGTCTCCTCGTGCAGGCACACCCAGAGGCGGAAGTCGGTGGGGTTCACCGACATCGCGCGTTCGGTCTCGACGATGTTGGGGGCCACGAGGAGCAGCCGGGCCCCGTCGGCCGGGCCGCCGGGGGCGATGTCGTACTGGCCGAGGACCTTGGTCGAGAGGAACGACAGCAGACTGCCCACCTCGACCCCGGTGAGGGCGCCGCCGACCTTCTTCACGGGCGCGGGCATCGTGTGGTCGGGGCGCTCGACGATCCGCGTGACCACCGGGTCCATGAGCCCCGAGAAGGACCCGATGTTCACCTCCGACCACGTGGGCCGGTCGACGACGAGGGCCGGGGGCAGATCGGCCGGGGTCTCGAGGCGGGCCGTCTCGGCGACCGGGGCGTGGGCGCGCGCGGAGGCGAGCCGCAGCTCGGTGACCGCCTGTTCGGCCTCGGCGACCGACACCTTCGGGCCGGAGGGGGTGAGTCGCCGGGCGGTCGACCTCGCGAGTCCCCAGTCGACGAACGAGGGCGCAGGTGCGGATGCCCGCCGGGTGATGTCCTGCTCGGTCATCGGAGGTGTCCTCTCATCGGGGTCGAGCGAACTCGGGGCGTGGCGTCGATGTCACGCTGTGGCAGCCGATGTGCGTCACCGACAGCCGCAGGCCGCGATCGCCGCGATCAGGCGGTCCAACGCCGCACGCGCCTCGAGCGTTCCCCCGGCGCGATCGACGAGCACCGCGTAGACGAGCAGTCGGCCGTCGGCGTCGACCACCGTGCCGCCGAGTGCGTGGACGCCGGTGAGGGTTCCCGTCTTCGCCCGCGCCAGGCCGGCGGCGGGGCGGGCGCCGGGGCCGTGGAAGCGGTCGAACAGGGTGCCGCTGAGGCCGGCGACGGGCAGGCGCGCGACGACCTCGGCGAGCGCCGGATCCTGCCCCGTGCTCGCGAGCGTGAGCACATCGGCGACGACGTTCGCGGGAGCGCGGGTGCTTCGGGAGAGGCCGCTGGTGTCGACGAGCTCGGCCCCGGACACGGGAACTCCGAGGTCGGCGAGGCCGGTGCGGACCCACGTGGCGACCGCGGGAAACGTCGGTTCGACCCCCTGCGCGGCGGCGGTGCTGCGGGCGAGGGATTCGGTGAGCGCGTTGTCGGATTCGTCGAGAGCGAGCGCGAGCACCTCGGTGAGCGGCGCGGACCGCACCGCGCCGAGCGGGGCGGCGCCGGCCGGGGCTGGTGCCCGGTCGGGACGGCCTCGAACCTCGATGCCGGCCCTGCCGAGCTCGGTGGCGAGCAGAGAGGTCGCACGCAACGCCGGATCGGCGGGGGCCGCACGGCCGGGCAGGGCGCGGGCGTCGGTGGTGCCGAGCATCGTCACCGGGCCGGTGAGTCCGAGGCTCACGTCGCCGGGCTCCCACTCGGGGGCGAGGGCCGGGCCGCGAGCGTAGGAGTCGTCGAGATGGACGCGGACCGACCGCACGCCCGTACGTTGCAGCGAGGTCGCGACCTGCCCCGCGAGGTCGGCGATGCCGGCGCGTCCCGCGACCGCGCTCCGGTCTCCGCGACCGGGGGCGAGCAGCGTGTCGCCACCCGCGACGAGGACGACGTCGTTCGGAGTGGCTCCCGTGACGACCTTGGTCTCGAAGGTGTGCCGGCCGTCGGCGACACGGGTGATGGCCGCGGCCGTGAGCAGTTTGGCGGTCGAGGCGGGGGTGCGTGGCCGGGCGCCGTCGTGGTCGAGGAGGGTTCGCCCGGTCGCGCCGTCGCGGACGACGAGCCCGATCGAGGGCCCGAGCGCCGGATCCTTGAGGAGCGGCGCGAGACGCATCTTGAGCGCGGACGAGGTGGGTGCGGGCGCCGCCGAGGCCAGGGCGGACAGGGGCGGCGCCCGCACCCACCTCGTCCGCGCTCAAGATGCGGGGCGCCGCCGAGGCCAGGGCGGACAGGGGCGGCGGGGCGGTGGGAGCAGATGGGGCGGACGGCTCGATCCTGTCGGAATCGCCTGGGGCGCCCGGCTGCTCGGGCTCCCGACCGGATGGCGCCTCGTCGCGGGTCTCGGTGGTGAGCACCCCCGGAACGACATCGGCCACGTCGAGGGCGACGTATCCGCCGGCCAGCAGGCAGGCTGCGGCCACCCCCGCGGTGACGCGCTGCCCGCGCGTCGTGCGCGCCGTCATCCGACTCCTCACCCCCTGTGACCCCTGCGCGGGTTCTCCCCCGCTCGCTCGCGCGGGGAGCCGATGAGGTCCCCGTCGCATTCCCTGCCCGTCGGGGCACCTAGGGCCCCCGTGCATGACATGCTGTGCTGCGAGAATACGTCGCCACCTCAGGAGGGTTTCGAGCATGACCGGTACCGAGGCGTCCTCGCCGAAGATCTTCGACGTCACCGTCGAGATCCCGAAGGGTCAGCGGAACAAGTACGAGGTCGACCACGAGACCGGGCGAATCCGGCTCGACCGCATGCTGTTCACGTCGACGCAGTACCCCAGCGACTACGGCTACATCGAGGACACCCTGGGCGAGGACGGCGACCCCCTCGACGCCCTCGTGCTGCTCGACTCCCCCACGTTCCCCGGTGTGCTCATCGAGTGCCGCGCGATCGGCATGTTCCACATGCGCGACGAGGCCGGCGGCGACGACAAGATCCTCTGCGTGCCCGCCAAGGACCCGCGCGTCATCCACATCCAGACCCTCGACGACGTCAGCGAGTTCGACCGTCTCGAGATCCAGCACTTCTTCGAGACGTACAAGGACCTCGAGCCGGGCAAGTCGGTCGTCGGCGCGCACTGGGCCGGCAAGGACGAGGCCGAGCGCATCATCCAGGAGGCGGTCGACCGCGCTCGCGAGAACAACGTCACCACGAGCCGCTGGCCTGCGCCGCACGCGCACTGAGCCTGCGTTCGTTCGTCGCTTCTCGATCCCCCGTCGCCGCTGGTGGCGGGGGATCGTTGCGTGCCGGGACCCTTGGGCGTTCAGGAGGTGGTGGCCGGGCGCGTCTCTTCGGCGATCCAGTCGAGGTAGGCCGGTAGGCCGCCGGTGATGGGGAGCGCCATGATGCACGGCACGTCGTACTCGTGGAGTTCGGCGATACGCCTGCCGACGGAGTCGACGAGGTCGGCGCGGGTGTGCAACGACAGGCGCGCCTCGGGTGCGTCCTCGATGCGCCCCTCCCACCGGTAGACCGAGCGGATCTCCGGAAGGATGTGAGCGCACGCCGCCCACCGTTCCTCGACGAGGACGCGAGCGAGATCCGCGGCCCATTCGGCATCCGGACCGGTGACGACGAGTTCCACGCAATCGGCCACGACGGGCTCCCTCGGTGAGTGCGATACGGACGGCCGAGTTCAGGGTGTCAGACTCCGAGGCGCAGTGTCGCCGAGTGGATGGGGTTGCTCGGCGGCGGGCGGAGGCCCGCGTTCCAGCGTTGGCACGGAAGACGACGGGACCGGATTGGACCGTAAGCGCGCTGCCGACGCCCGATATGGCCCCTGGCATCCCTCGCAGACCCCCGAACCGGGCCGTCCACCCCTGCAGTTCTCGTGGACTCCCCGAATATGAGGAGTGCGATACGGATCTGAGGGCCCCGCGGCAGTCGGACTATCGACCGGCAACGAACCACCACCCGCTCACCGAGCACGACGAGGCGCGGGAGGGACACACTCGCGCAACAAAGACCGGTCAGTCTCGGCACCCTCAGATCGTGCAAGCTCCTGACCAGGGCCGATACGCCTACCCCTGTCTAGACCGCCCTGACTGACCGGTCTTTGTTGCGCGAGTTCTGCACAGCGGCGGGAGCTCGAGGTCGCTCGACGGGCGCCGACGCCGGACACGACGACGGTGGCGGCCGGAACGGCTTCGAGGTGCAGAGCACAAGAGCCGGTCGGAGTGCTCCGGTCAAGGATGGCGAAGCCATCGCGGAGCGACGCGACGAAGGAGCGCCCTCAATGCGGACGCGGAGTCCAGCGGATGCTCGGTCGTCGGGTCGGCGGTGCGGCGTCGCGCTCCCTCGGTCGCGCATGGCTCCGGCTTCCTGTTGCAAACCGCGTTTTCGTATTACGGTGAAGGCATGGTGAGCGAAGGTCGGATCGAGCAGTGGGTCTCTGAAGCCGAGGCGGGGTATGACGTCGAGACGTTGAAGCGGCGTGGGCGGGGTCGGCCCGGCCGCGCCGCGGAGGCATCTCAGGTAGTGGCGGTGCGTCTGACGGCAGATGAGCTTGCAGCCATCGACGCGGTTGCTGAGCGCGAGCAGGTGAGCCGCTCTGAGGCCATCCGGCGAGCGTTGGCCGAGTTCGCGGCGTGAGACTGCATCCGAGCGCGCTGAAGCACGGCGTAGCGGCGAAGGATGTCGAGCAGGCAGCGACCTGGTCCCAGTGGATCGAGCCTCTGGAGGATGAGGAGTGGCCTCATCGGGAACTGAGGCTTGGGTTCGACACTCGGGCTCGGTTGCTCGAGACGGTGGTGTTGGTGTTCGAGGGCGGCGAGGAGCTGGTCATTCACGCGATGCCGGCGCGACGTCAGTACTGGGGGCTGCTGCCCTGACCCTGCCCGTCGATCTTGCAAGTCGTGAGGGTGTCTGCGATTCCGTGGGCGCCCTCTCGTCGCGTCCTGGGGGCGGCCGAGCGCGAGAACCGCCGAAGGCCGCAGCGCAGCGCCGACCGCCAGGCGGCGGCTGACCCGCGCCGACGGAGTCAGCGCCCTTGACGGGCTGGCTCGGCACAGGAGGGACGACCTGTGTGCCCAAATAGTGCCCACGGAACGCTGATTCCGGCCAGACTCGCGAATCCAGGCGTTCGTCGTCGCGCTGTCGCCCTCCTGGCTTCACACGACCCTGAGCAGCAGAAACGCCCCCGACCGAAGTCGAGGGCGCCTTCTGAGCCGCTTGTCGGAATCGAACCGACGACCTATTCATTACGAGTGAATCGCTCTGGCCGACTGAGCTAAAGCGGCATGCACCTGCGCGAACACGTGCTCGGCCAACGATAGCAAAGCGGGTGCCCCGACCAAAAACCGAGCGGGGCAGGGCGACCGGCCCGCCGGCCACCGAGCCGGAGCCTCGTCAGCAGGTCAGGCCGTCCTTCGGCACCCGGCCCTTGGTGAAGAAGTCGTCGACGGCGTTGTCGACGCAGTTGTTGCTGCGCATGTAGGCGGTGTGCCCGTCGCCGTCGAACGTGAGCAGGTGCCCTCCCTCGAGCTGGTCGGCGAGTTTGACCGCCCAGTCGTACGGGGTGGCGGGATCGCGAGTCGTGCCGATGACGAGGATCGGGCCGCTGCCCGCCGCCGTGATCTTCGCCGGCTTCGCTCCCGAGCGAACCGGCCACTCCTCGCAGCTCATCGTCGCCATCGCCATCGACGCGCCCCACGTCGGAGCGGCCTTCTCGAAGCGGGCGATGCGGGCCTCGACCTCGGAGTCGTCGGACGGCGACGAAGGACGATCGAGGCAGTTGACCGCAGAGATGACCTGCATGATGTTGCCGTGGTAGGCGCCCTTCGCGTCACGGTCGGCGTACTCCCGCGCGAGCTCCATGAGCTGGTCGCCCTGCCCCTCCTTCGCCGCAGCCCGGAGCGCGTCGGTGAGTTGCTCCCACGAACTCTCGTCGTACAACGCCCGGGCCAGGCCGACGCTGGCCCAGCCCTCGGTGAGTTGGGTGACGCGCGCGTCGTCGGTGACCGGCAGGGGGTTCTCGTCGATGCGCTTCAACAGGTCGCGCAACCCCTGCATGCCCTGATCGACGTCATTGCCGAGCGGGCAGTCCTCCTCGTCCACGCAGTTCTTCACGTACGCCCGGGTGGCGGTCTCGAACCCCACCGCCTGGCCGAGGTTGAGCTCCTCGTCGGACAACTCGGGAGCGATGGCGCCATCGAGCACGAGACGCCCCGCGCGCTCGGGGAACAACCCCGCGTACGTCGCGCCGAGGAACGTGCCGTACGACTTGCCGAGGTACATGAGCTTCGACTGGCCGAGCGCCGCCCGCACGATGTCCATGTCCTTGGCCGCGTCGATCGTCGACAGGTGCGGCAGTAGCTCCGGAGCCTTCTGCTCACAGGCCTGTCCGAACGCCTTCGCCGACGCACGCGAGGCGTCGATCTCCGCCGTGTCATCGGGTGTCGGGTCCTGGGCGATGATCTCGTCCATCTTCTGCCCGTCGACGCAGACGAGCGGATCGGACTCCCCCACACCCCGAGGGTCGACGCCGACGACGTCGTAGGAACGCCGGATCGTGGGCGCGACGACGAGATCGGCCGCCCGCGCGTACTCGACCGCGGAGCCGCCAGGGCCGCCGGGGTTGACGAGTATCGAGCCCTTCGCCTTTCCCTCGGCCGGCACCTTGAGCATCCGCAGACGCATCGTGGCCCCGTCGGGCTTGTCGTAATCCACCGGCACCGTGACCCAACTGCACTGGGCCTCGGCCTCTCCCGCCGCTCCGCACGGTTCCCAGGTGAGCTTCTGCGCGTAGACCTCCGCGAGCCCCTCCTGGCCCGCCGGCGGGCTCGTCGCAGGGGCGGTCGTGTCACCACTGGCACCCCCGGGAGCGGGAACCGAGCACCCCGCCGTGAGCAGAGCCCCCGCGACCAGGATCGACAACGTGCGAGCGCGCCTCGCTGCCACGGATCGACCCACGGCGGTGACCTCCCTCGTCAATGGTGTCGTCAGTCGACGACGCCCCCACACGGTACCCGGGCCCGCACCCCGCGCGGACGAACGTCCAGCCCTGCGCACGGCGACTTCGCCCGGCCTCAGCGCCGCGGGAGGCGGAGCGAGATCGCCATCGCCTCGAGCGCGAGCAGCAGCGGAACGTTGGCCTCGATGCGGGTGCGCGCCTCGCCGATCGCGGTCATCGCGGCGAGCAACTCGTCGGCACTCATCGCCCGCGCGAGGGTGTCGACCTCGGCGCGCGCGTCCTCGTTGACGAGATCGACATGTGCCCCGAGCCGCACGACGAGCGCGTCGCGGTACACCGACAGCAGGTCGATGAGTGCCCGGTCGGTGACGTCACGCGCGAATCGGGTGGCGCGGGTCTTCTGCTCCTTCTCGAGCGTGGCGATCTGCGCGCGCACATGAGGAGGCTGGGTGCGGGCGGCCGGGTCGGCGCCGAGGGTCTCGAGGAGCCGGGAACGCTCGGCCGCGTCGCGTTCGGAGCTCGACGCCCCGGACTCCTCCGTGGCGATCGAAGCGAGATCGGCCGCCGCCCCGATCGCGTCGGGAACGCTGCGGATGCGTCCGCTCATCTGCACCACCTCACGCCGACGCCGGCGAGCGTCGTCGTCGCGGGCGAGCCGCCGGGCGAGACCGATATGACTCTGCGCGGCGCGCGCCGCGTACATCGCCATCGCCGGATCGACGCCGTCGCGCCGCACGAGCAGGTCCGCCACGGCCTTGGGCGGTGGCGTCCGTAGTCGCACGTGCCGGCTACGGCTGCGGATCGTGATGATGACGTCCTCATGCGATGGAGCACACAGCACCCACACGGTGCGCTCCGACGGCTCCTCGAGAGCCTTGAGCAGGGCGTCGGCAGCGCGTTCGGTGAGCCGGTCGGCGTCCTCGACGATGACGACCCGATACCGCCCGACCGACGGCCGATGCGCTGCCTCCACGACGAGTTCGCGCGCGTCCTCCACCCGGATCGACAGCCCCTCGGTGGCGACGACCGTGACGTCGGCGTGGGTGCCGTCGAGACTCGTCAGGCACTCCCGGCACTCGCCGCACCCGTGGTCGGGGCAGTTGAGCGCGGCGGCGAACGCCCGCGCCGCCGTCGACCGCCCGGATCCTGGCGGGCCGGTGAGCAGCCACGCGTGCGTCATCGACCCCGGATCGCGCGCGGCCCGATCGAGCGTCTCGATCGTCTGCTGCTGACCGACGAGGTCGTCCCAGACGGTCATCGCACCTCACCGTCCGGCGTGGTCGCATCGCCCGCCTCGGCGGTGGGCCGTGCATGCGGCGCGGCGTCACGATCTCCGACCCTCGGAGCCGCCTCGGTGGCGAGCAGGGCGCCCACCCGTTCTGCGACCGCGCGGGCGAGCTCATCGCGAGGTGCGGCGGCGTCGAGCACGAGGTAGCGCGCGGGATCGGCGGCGGCGAGGTCGAGGAAGTGCTCACGGACGCGGGTGTGGAAGTCCTCGGCCTCGGTCTCCATGCGGTCGGCGGCACGACCGGAGCGACGCTCGAGGCCCGTTCGCGGGCTCACGTCGAGCAGCACGGTGAGGTCGGGCACGAGACCGCCCGTGGCCCAACGCGAGAGTCCGGCAATCTGCTCGGCATCGAGGTCGCGACCCGCCCCTTGATACGCGATCGAGGAATCGACATAGCGATCGGTGACGACGACCTCGCCTCGTTCGAGCGCCGGCCGGATGAGCGTCTCGACGTGCTGGGCGCGGTCGGCCGCGAACAGCAGCGCTTCGGCGCGGGGCGCGATCGCGTCGCCGTGCAACAACAACTCGCGGATGCGCCCACCGAGCGGAGTCCCCCCGGGTTCGCGAGTGACGACCACCGCTCTGCCCCGCGCACGCAGGCTCGTGACCAGCGCCTCCACCTGCGTGGACTTGCCGGCCCCGTCTCCGCCTTCGAACGCGATGAACACCACGTCCGCAGCCTAGGCGAGACCTCCGACAACCCACCCGACACGCACCCGACACGCACCCACCCCGCGCTCGAACAGGCACTTCCACCCACCCGCTCACCCGCTCACACACCCACCCCTTCGGACATACCGATGTCCCACCCGGACCGGGCGTCCCGACCGCCGAGACAGCCGTCGTTTCCGGCCCTCTGGCTCATACGCCGAGCCCGATCACGTCCGAGGCCGGAAACGACGGCTGTCTCGGCGAGTTTCCAGGAGGGCGATGTCGCGGCCGAAGGAGCCGACGAGGGCGGCCGCCGCCGAGGTCAGCAGCACACGCCCCACCCTTCGCCGCACCACCGGGGCGAGCGCGACCGACAACGCGACCCCCTGCAACGCAGCGATGGCACGTCGCCGCCGGCTCGGTGGTAGATCCGCCCTCCACGCCGGCCGGACCCGCCCGCCGGCCACGAACGCGTACCGCGCGACCCCGATCACGAACGCCCACGGCGTCACGGTCCGCGCGGCCACCCCCGAGAGCAGGAGGAACACCGCCGCGTCGGTCTCCGTGTCGAGTCGCGCGCCATGCGTGCTGGCGGTGCCGGTCGTCCGCGCGACGATCCCGTCGACCGCGTCGAGGGCAAGTGCCGGAATCGCGAATCCCGCCACCCGCCAGGTACGTCGCCCCTCACCCAGCGTCTCCGGAGTGAGCGCCCCCGCCACGGCACATCCCGCCAGCACCGATCGAACGAACGTCACGGCATCCGCCGGGCCGCTGACACCCCCGCCCCCGACTCGTTCGTCCACGACGCCCCCATCAGAGGATCCCTCGATCGTGGACGGAGGTTCGCTCGCGATCGTCAGCGCCACTGCCGCCGGGAGGGGGAGTCCGAGAGCGACCCCCGCGAGCCGTCGCGGCCAGGGCCCACCTGCGACGGCGGCGTCGGCGACCACGGCGAGCGCCACGCCCATCGCGAAGTCGCGGCGCCGCCACCGACCGGCGAGAATCCCCTTCATGGAGTGCCGATCCTATTGGACCCTGCCCGGTGGCCGTGGTGAGATCCGCGCCGAGCAGGTCGGACCGCCTGGTCCGGGTGAGGCGCTGATCCGCACCGTGTGCTCGGGGGTCAGCCGGGGCACCGAGTCCCTCGTCCATCTCGGGCACGTGCCCGAACGGGTTCGCGACATCATGCGGGCCCCGTTCCAGCGCGGCGACCTGCCGGGCGAGGTGTGTTACGGCTACCTGTCGGTGGGCGTCGTCGAGGAGGCCGGACCGGCCGACCCCGAAACCGGCGCGGATGCAGGCGATCTCGTCGGCCGGCGCGTGTTCTGTCTCTACCCGCACGTCGACTGCTACGTCGCCCCCGTCTCGATGCTCACGCCCGTCCCCGACGACGTGCCCAGCGAGCGCGCCGTTCTCGCCGGCGCCGTCGAGACCGCCGTCAACGCTCTTTGGGACGCCGGTCCACGCCTCGGAGACCGGGTCGCGGTCATCGGCGGCGGCATGATCGGCATGTCGGTCGCCGCGTTGCTGCGCCGCTTTCCGCTCGACCGTCTCGAACTCCTCGACCCCCAGGAGTCGGCACGCCAACTCGCCGACGCGTTCGGTGTCACCGCATTGTCTCCCGAGAGCGGCCACGATGACTGCGACCTCGTCTTCCACTGTTCGTCGACGGCCGCCGGGTTGGCCCGCGGGCTCGAGTTGCTCGGCGACGAGGGCGAGGTCGTCGAGATGTCGTGGTACGGCACGACCGAGCCGGAGGTGCCGCTCGGTGTCGACTTCCACGCCCGACGGCTGAGCATCCGCGCGAGCCAGGTGGGAATGGTCTCCGGATCGCGACGGGCCCGCCGCACTCCCGCCGACCGCATGCGCCTCGCGCTCGACGCCCTGCGCGACCCGGCGTTCGACGCCCTGCTCACCGGGCCCGTGCCCCTCGCCGAGCTTCCGCAGACGATGGACGACATCGCCCACGGCCGCATCGACGCCCACTGTCACGTCGTCGACCACACGCGCTGACCGCTGCACACCTCCACCACAGCACCCCGCACCGCCGACGCCCGATCCCGCACTCGACCACAGGAGTTCCGTTGTTCCGTCTCACCGTTCGCGACCACGTGATGATCGCCCACAGCCTGCCCGACCCCTTCTTCGGGCCCGCCCAGGGGTTGCACGGAGCGACGTTCGAGGTGGAGGCGACGTGGAGTCGTCGTGACCTCGACGAGCACGGGGTCGTCCTCGACATCGGCGCCGCGACCGAGGCCCTCAAGGAGGTCCTCGGCGACCTCGACTACCGCAACCTCGACGATCACCCGGCGTTCGCGGGCCGGATCTCGACCACCGAGGTCGTCGCCCGGCACATCGCCGACGAGCTCGCCGCGCGCCTCCCCGATCCGGCGCTGGAGTCCCTCGAGGTGCTCCTGCGCGAGAACCCCGACGCGTGGGCGTCGTACACGCGCGAGCTGGGCCCGACGCGGGCGTGACACTCTTCGTCAGTCCGGCGGCGACGTCGGTGAGCGGCGGGCACGTCTACAACGAGGCCGTCCTCGCCGCCTGGCCCGGTGAACCTCCGGAACACGCGCGGCTCGAGGGAGATTGGCCCGACGGCCCCGGCACCGCGGAGACCCTCGCGGCGGCCCTGCGCGGCCATGACGCCGCGATCGTCGACGGGCTCGTCGGTGCCGCACACCCCGACGTGCTCGCCGCCGCCGAACGCGACGGATGCGCGGTGGCCCTGCTCGTCCACCTGCCGTTGCCCGACGAGACGGGGCTCACCGACGAGCGGCGCCGGAAGCTGACCGAACGCGAACGCGCCGCGATCCACGCCTGCACCACCGTCGTCGCGACGAGCCGCACCGCCGCCGCCGACCTCGCGGCACGCTACGAGCGCGACGACATCGGCGTGGCCCCTCCCGGCGTCGTCCAAGGGTCGCTCGCCCACGGCAGCACCCCGCCGCTCATCCTCTGCCTGGCGGCGTTGACCCCCCGCAAGAACCACGCCGGCCTCGCCCAGGCGCTCGGCCACATCTCGCACCTCGACTGGCAGGCCGTGTTCGCCGGTGGGGGCGACCTCGGTGCGCGGGCGGCGGTCGAGGGCGCCCTCGCTGCCGCCGGGATCGCCGAGCGGGTCGCCCTCGTGGGCGAGGTGACCGGCTGCGATCTCGAGGAGCTGTGGGCGCGCGCCGACGTCCTCGCGTTGCCGTCCTTCGCCGAGACCTACGGGCTCGTCGTCACCGAGGCGATCGCGCACGGCGTTCCGGTCGTCGTCGCCGAGGGCACCGGCGCGGTCGAAGCCCTCGAGGACGGCGAGGGGCCGGCCCCGGGGATCACCGTCGACCCCCATGACCCGTCCGAGATCGCCGACGGTCTCGCGACCGTCCTCGCCAATCCCGGCTACGGCGCATTCGCCCGCGCCCGCCGCGTCGACCTACGCTCGTGGTCCGAGACGGCGGCCGTACTCCTGGCGTGCCTGCCCGGCTCGACTCAGAAACAGAACATGACCGATACCGGCCGAGAACGAGCCGGCAGATCGGGCATCGGCCCGGGGACGACATCGACGGAAGGCACTTCATGACCGACGCCACACCGGATCCGGCCGACGCATCCGACACCGCCTCGGCACCCGGCACCCCTGCCCCACCGATGCCGACGCGCCCGGTGGAGGCCGACTGGCTCACGTTGCGCCGGCCCGCCGACGAGGCCGCGCGCGAGGGCACCCAGCGCCTGCTCACCCGTCTGTGGCGTGACCTGCGTACTTGCGCCGGTCCCGAGCACGAACAGCGGCCCGTCCGGATCGTCGACGTCGGCGCCGGCACCGGCGCCAACCAGGCGTGGCTCGCCCCGCGCCTGCCGTTCCCCGCGACCTGGACCCTCCTCGACCACGACGCCGACCTGCTGCACCATCCGGTCGCGACCGGCCAAGGCACTCGCGTCCACGGTGGGCTGGACGATCTGCCCCGGCTCGTCGAGGCCGACGGCACCCTCACCGTCGTCGTGGGGTCGGCGTTGCTCGACCTGCTCACGTACGACGAACTCGATACGCTCGCGACGCTTCTCGTCGAGACGGCGACCCCCGCCCTGTTCAGCCTCAGCGTCGACGGCGCCGTGAACCTCGTTCCCGCGGACGACGACGACACGCTCGTCGCGGACGCCTTCGACGCCCACCAGCGCCGCGACGGCCTGGCCGGGGCCTCCGCCGCGGACCACTTCTCGAGCCGGCTGCGCGAGGCGGGCGCCGAGGTCGTCGACGCGACGACCCCGTGGCGCCTCACGGCCGCACAGCCCGACCTTCTCCGGCGGTACCTGACGGATCGCGCCGCGGTGGCCGTCGAACACGACCCCGCCCTCGCCGACCGGGTGGAGGCGTGGCTCGAACGCCGCCTGCAGCAGGTCGACGCCGGAACGCTCGCGGTCGTCGTCGGCCACGTCGATCTGCTCGCCCTCCCTCGCTGACCCGTGACCGACGCCCCGGCGACCCGGCGGATCGCGCTCGCGACCCTGCAGGTCGTCGTGACGATCGCGCTGATCGCGTGGCTCGTGCACCTCTTCGGCACGAGCGCGGTGAGCGAGGCCGGAGCCGTGCTCACCCCGCTCGCCGTCGCCGGGGCGGTCGCGCTCGGGCTCGTCGGCGGCCTGGCGCAGGGGCTGCGCTGGCAAGCGGTCGCGGCCGGGCTCGGCGACCGAATGAGCACGGCCTACGCCGTGGCCCGCTGCCTGGAGGCGGCGTTCCTCAACGCGATCCTGCCCGGTGGGCTCGCCGGTGACGCGGTGCGCGCATTCCGGCGGGGGCGCTCGGGAACACGGTGGACCGCGAGCATCGGCTCGGTCGTCGGCGAACGGCTCTGCGGGACGGCCGTCGTCCTGCTCGCCGCCACTGCAGCGGCCGTCTCGTGGGGTCGGCTCGACCTCGCGGCCGCCTTCGCCCTGATCACCGTGGCGGTCGCCGCCGTGGCCGGCTGGTCGATGCGCCGGCTGCCGGCTCGTTCGGTCCTCGCGTGCGTGGGCTGGTCGGTGCTCGGCTGGCTCTGCTTCCTCGGTCTCTTCGCTCTCGCCGCCCAGGAGCTCGCCGCGGCGCACGCGGCTCCCGCCCTGGCCCCGGGGACGATGCTCGCGCTCGGTTCTCTGACCCTGGCGGGCATGTCGGTGCCGATCAACGTCGGCGGGTGGGGCCCCCGCGAGGGTGCGGCGACCCTCGCCTACGGCCTCGCGGGGCTCGACCCGGCGACGGGATTCACGACCTCCGTCGCCTACGGCCTCCTCGCGCTGATCTCCACCCTCCCCGGTGCTCTCGTCACCGTCGCCGGGCTTCTCAGGAGCCTGCGTCGAGACGAACATCCGGAGGACGACGACACGCGCTGAGCGACGTCCCGAGAGCGCCGGACCGGCGGCCTCATCCCCGGAGCAACAGCTCGGTACACACGTCGTCGCCGAGCACGAGACGCCGCGACGGTGGCCGAATCGCGTCGGCGAGCACGTCGGTACCGGAGAAACGCAGGCCCGGAACACCGTCGCCGATGAGCACCGGCGCGCAGGTGACGAAGAGACGGTCGAGGGCACCGGCCGCGAGGAATGACGACACGAGGCGCCCCCCACCTTCGACGAGGACGCGGCGCAGGCCACGCTCGGCCAGCGCGTCGAGGACCTCGGCCGGCTCGTACCCCGCCCCGGGCTCACGAACGACGACCTCCACGTGCTCGGGCAGGTCGTCGGGCACGTCCGCCGCCTCTCCCACCAGCCACAACGTCGGCGCGTCGGGCTCGGTGAGCAGATGCGAGGACCGCGGGACCCGGCCGCGGGGATCGAGGACGACCCTCGTCGGGTGGCCCGTGCGCAGCGGCGCGTCACGCACGGTGAGGCGGCAGTCGTCGGCGATGACCGTGGCCGCGCCGACGACGACGGCGTCGACCAGCGAGCGCAGCACGTGCAGGTGACGACGGTCCTCGGGGCCGGTGACGAACTCCGCGTCACCGGTGCGTGAGGCGATGAAGCCGTCGAGGCTCTGCCCGAGCTGTGCGATCACCAGGGGTTCGTCGCCGGTGAGGGGGACGTAGAAGTCGTCCAACCCCGGCAGAGAGGTCGCAGACCCGTCCGCGTCGGGGACGGGCGTCGGGGTGTCGTCGGGCGTGGCGCTCACCCCGGCACGCTAACCGGCGGGATGTGCCGGTGCGCGACGGAGTGTGTGCCGACTGTGTCCAGCAGCGCGACGAGGTGCGCGCGTCGGGCTGGGTCAGGCGTAGGTGTTGACGTTGCGACCGAGGTTGCCGTCGGTGGCCAGCGGCAGCGTCATGCTCTCGATGAGCCTGCTCGCGGCCGCCTGCTGGGTGTCCATCGTCTTCTTGAGGATCGACACCTGGGCGTCCTGGTACGCCGCGGCCGTCCTACTGCTGAGGATGGTCTGGGCGAGTGCGACATCCATGTCGGGTCCTTCCCGGTTCTTCGCAGGGCACCTCAGGGCGTCCGGCCCGGAGGACGGGGTGCGTGGCAGCGCACCCTCCGACCGGTCCCATCGGCCACGCGCGGGGTGCTCTGAGCGTGCCGCCGACGGGGTGTCGCCCACGCTCGACCCGCGGCGGCGATCCTGCTGCCTCCGAACGAGTCCCGGCCATGAACGCCGGTCTCGCATGCCGGACGATCGAGAGACGGACGTCCTAGGGCTCGGTGGGTGGGAACCGCAGCTCTGCCGCCGCACCGTCGAGGCAGTCCTCGCCGCCGGCGGATCCGAGCCACAGCTCGGCGCCGTGACGACGCGCGATCCACCGCACGAGCGGGAGGCCGAGGCCGTTGCCTCCGGTGGCACCGGAGATGTACGGCCGCAGCACGTCGACGCCCTGCGGGAATCCGGGACCGTCGTCGGCCACGCGCACGACCGCGCATCCGTCGCGGTGGGTGACGGTGAGCATGACACGGGCCGTACCGTCCTCGCTGCGGCCGTGCCGCCGGGCGTTGTCGACGAGGTTCGTGATCGCCTGCTCCAGCAGCATCGCGTCACCCTCGACCCAGACGGGCTCGGTGACGTCGACGACGATGCCGCCGATGCGCGTCTCGGCGTCGCACGCGAGCTCGTCGAGCCGCACCGCCTCGTGCCGGGCGGGCACCTCGGCGTGGTCGATGCGCGAGGCGAGGAGGAGGTTGGCCGCCACCCGCCCGGCGCCCTCGGTGGTCGCGACGAGAGTGCGCAGGTCACGGGCCGTTTCGGGTTGATCGGCGGGCAACCGCGTGAGCGCGGATTCGGCGATGGAACGGATGCGGGCGAGCGGCCCTCGCATCTCGTGAGCGGCGGTGGCGAGGAACTGCTCGCGGTCGTCGAGAGCCCGTTCGGCGATACGCAGGCTGCGCCCTGCCGTCCACCAGACGATCCACGTGAGCAGGAGCAGCAACGCCGCGGATCCCAGGACGGCGGGCGGGGTGAGGTCGGCCTGCAGCGGGCCCGCGCGGGGCGTGGCCGCCAACACGCACCCCGCGGGCGCGGGGTCGGCCTGGTCGAGCCACCACGGCATGCCCGCGACGCGCAGGGTGCCGAGGTCGGAGACGGTGCCGTTCTCCTCACCGTCGGCGAGGCAGGCGTCGACCGCCGCCTGCCAGTCGCCGTCGATCGGCTGCCCGCTGCTGAAGAGCCGGTGATACTCCGCGCCACGCTTCCACACGAGCACCAGCCCGCTCGACTGCCTCGTCACGTGATCGCCGTAGAGCGCCTCGGTCTCGGGCCGGCCGTCGCTGCCGGCGTAGACGAGCGCGGCCGCCCGCGACGCCTCGCCACGCAGGATCGCGTCGACCCGCCCGCGATCGAAGTGTGCGTCCAGCGCGGTGAGCAGCGTGACGAGAGTCGCGAGGCCGGCGACGGCCACGGCGACGAAGATCGCGGTGAGGCGCAGGCGCAGTCGGCGAAAGACGTCACCCGCACCGCCGAGCTGCCTCGTCTTCACCCCCGCACCTCGGCGACGAACCCGGCACCCCGCACGGTGTGGATGATCGGTGGTTCGCCGAGCTTGCCGCGCAGCAACCGGATGCGCACGTCGACGACGTTGCTGCTCGGGTCGGCGTACTCGTCCCAGCAGTGTTCGAGCAGTTCGGAGCGCGAGCACACCCGGCCCGCGTTGCGCACGAGGTGCACGAGGAGCGCGAACTCCTTGGGGGTGAGCAGCATCGAACGTCCACCGCGGGTCGCCTCGACGCGCGCGAGGTCGATCTCGACATCGCCGAGGCTCAGCGTGGAATCCGTGCCCCCGCCCTGGCGACGGGCCAGCGAGCGCAGCCGCGCGAGAAGCTCGTCCATGGCGAACGGCTTGACGAGGTAGTCGTCACCCCCGGCGTCGAGACCCCGGACGCGGTCGTGGATGTCGGCCCGCGCGGAGAGGAACAGCACCGGCACGGCGCACCCCCGGGCGCGGACGTCACCGAGCAGCTCGGCGGCGTCCCCGTCCGGCAGGGCGCGATCGAAGACGGCCACGTCGTAGGAGTTCACGCTGAGCCGCACGTCGGCCTCCGCGAGGGTGCCGGCCTCGTCGACGGCATAGGCACGTCGGCGCAGCACATCGGCGACCGAGCGGCGCAGCTCCAGGTCGTCCTCGAGCAGGAGAACTCGCACAGCGTCCATGATCGGCCCGAGACTGCCCCGGGGCACCCACAATTGGCGCGCGTCGGCCCCGGCACTCCCCTGATCTGCGCCGGGACCGACGATGCGAGCCCACCCCGCTGCGGGGCCCGGTCGCGCCTCCCCCGGGGAACCACGACGTCGGCGCACCCGTGACTCATCGCCCCGGGGTCCGACCGAGCCAGTTCTATACGAGTGTTCATGACGTTTTCGTGACGCTCCCCTGCTGGTCGGCCGGCTCCTAGCCAGGCCGGGAGCGTGCGCAGACCGACGTGGACCGGATCGTCCGCTGCGGCCGCGGAGCCCGAGGACGTCGAACCGGCCGAGTGGCCGACCCGGCGCGTCAGCGGACGACGGCGTCGAGGGCGAGCGTCAACGCGACCTCGCGCGCATCCTTGCCGAATCTCCTGGCGTCCCAGTTCTCTTCGGCGAGCGTGTCGGCGGTGTAGAGGATCTGCGCGAACGAGACGCCGCGAAAGTGCGCGCACGCGGCGAGCGACGCGCATTCCATCTCGACGACCTGGCATCCCTGCTCGAGACGCGATGCGAGAGTCGCGCGGGTCTCGCGATAGAAGGCGTCCGTCGTCCACGTCGGCACCTCGACGGAGGCGAGCCCGGCGTCGTCGATCGCCGCCGCGCACGCCGACCGAAGCGCGGCGTCGGTCTCGACCCAGTCCGCGGGCGGCAGGTAGTGATAGGAGGTGCCCTCGGCCCGCAGCGCCCTCGTCGGCAGCACGAATGCCCCCTCGTCGAAGTGCACGAGGCCGCCGCACGACCCGACGGCCACGGCCTGCCGGACTCCGCTCATGAGGACGTGCTCGAAGAGGATCGTCGCCGCCGGGCCGCCGAGCGGGATCTCGACGAACGCCACCTCGACACCCCGATGTGTTCCCACCCGAACCGGGTGCCGTCGGATGATCGTCTCGACCTCGTCGACGACCTCGTACCCGTGCTCGTCGGCGTAGCGGCTCGCGACGTCGCCGAGCAACGTGAGCACCGCTCGGGGAGGCAGCGAGACCCGCTCCTGAGCCCGCTGGGCCGCGGAGATCAGGTCGTGCGGGTCCGCGTCGTGGTCGAGGATCGGGAAGGCACCGGAGTCACGCATCCCGTCAGTCTCGCACCCGGCCGCCGCGGCGCCGTCAGTCGACCGGCACGCCTTCGACCAGGCCGAGCCGGGCGGCCTTGACCAGCCGACGAGGCACGACGACCGTGCGTCGGCCGCCGGCGCTCGTCACGTCGACCTCGACGAGGTCGGGCGCGGACGCCTTCCAGTTCGCCCGGCGGCTGCGGGTGTTGGACCGGGACATCTTGCGCTTGGGAACGGCCATGGGGTTCTCCTGTGGGGTGAGACGGATAGGGGGCGGGATGGATGCGGGGATGACGACGTCGTGGGCCCGCGCGCCGGAAACGACGGCTGTCTCGGCGTTCGGACGAGGTCAGGCCACGTCGCGACGAGAGCCGAGCCACGGGTCGTACCCGTCGTCACGACCGGCCCACGCTCCGAGCCCGGCGGCCAGTTCGGCGTCGGTGAGCAGCGTGGCCTCGAACACGGCGGCGACCTCGTCGATCTCGTCGTCGAGACCGGTGACGACGAGACGCGTGCACGCCTCGCATCCCGCGTCGTGCCAGGTGGAGAGGTTGCCGAGGCTGAGCTGACCGCCTGCGCCCTCCCACTGACAGACGACGTCGGGGCGGGTGGGCAGCCAGAAGACGCCGCGGCTGCGGCCGGGTCGTCCGCCCAGGGCCTCGAGGTTCTCCCGCAGTCGATCGGGGTGGAAGGGGCGCCACGACTCCAGCTGCAGGGTCCATACGCCCTCGCGACTCTCGGCCTCGGACGCGGACGCCGACAACGGGTCGCCCCGGTGCAGCACGTCCTCGCGGTCGCGGGGTTCGAGCAGCGCCGCGACGTCGAGTTCGTGCAGGCGCATGGTGCGGGCGGGGGTGAGGTGATCGAGCAGGACCTCAGCGGTCGAGTCGGGCTCGTCGTCCACGACGACGACGTCGGCGCCCTCGACCTGACGTACGAGGACCTCACCCACCGCCCGTTCGTCGTCGGCGGCCAGCGCCAAACCGCTCGCTCAGCAGGTCGTCCCCGCACACGTCCCACACGAGGTCGTCGCACGCGAGGGCGGTGACGACCGCGCCGATGTCGACGACACCCTGGTCCGCGAGCTCGACGAGCGCACGCAACACCGGAACCGGCTCGGCGGTGAGCGGCAGCGCGAGCACGATCGCCGTCGGTCGGCGCAGCGCGACCTCCCGGATCGCGGGAACGATGTCCTCCCGCAGGGCACAGCCGAGGCAGGCGTGCTCGAGCTCGGACGTGCGGTCCTCGATCGTGCCGCCGGCATCGTGGACGAGGCGGCGGAGGGTTCCGGCCTCCGCGTCCATGTCGTGGCGGATGACGACCGCGCCCGGGAGGTCGAGCAGCAGACCACCGGTCACCGACGAGCGCAGCACCTCCTCGATCGTGCAGCAGGTGACGACGGGGATCACTTCGCACCCCGCGCCGCGCCGGCACCGCTGCGGCCGTACCGACGACGGAACTTCTCGACCCGACCCTCGCTGTCGAGGACGCGGGCCGTGCCCGTCCAGAACGGGTGGCTCGCCGCGGACACCTCGACGTCGACCACGGGGTAGACGTTGCCGTCCTCCCATTCGATCGTCGCCTCGGGCGTCGCCGTGGAGCGGGTGAGGAAGGCGTGCCCGGCCGCGCGGTCGCGGAAGACGACGGGTCGGTACTCGGGGTGGATTCCCTCTCGCATGGGACCTCCTGTATCTTAATGCGAATCGTTCTCAGTTCTAGCACAGGAGGAAGGATGTCTGCACGCTGCCAGGTGACGGGAGCGACGCCGCAGTTCGGCAACTCGATCTCCCACAGCCACACCCGCACCAAACGCCGCTGGTCGCCCAACGTCCAACGCCGCACCTACCACGTTCCGAGCCTCGGACGCCGCGTCACCCTCACGGTGAGCACCCGGGGCATCGGCATCATCGACCGGCGTGGCATCGACGCCGTCGTCGCCGAACTCATCGCGAAGGGAGAAAAGCTCTGATGGCGAGGAGCACCGAGCTGCGCCCCATCGTCAAACTGCGCTCGACCGCGGGGACGGGCTACACGTACGTCACCCGCAAGAACCGCCGCAACGACCCCGACCGCCTTCGGCTGCGCAAGTTCGACCCCCGCGCCGGCCGCCACGTCGAGTTCCGCGAGGAGCGCTGATGGCCAAGAAGAGCAAGATCGCCCGCGACGCCCAACGGCGTGAGATCGTCGCCCGGTACGCCGAGCGGCGGGCGGAGCTCAAGCGCATCATCGCCGCCCCCGCCAGCAGCGACGACGAGCGTGACTCTGCCATGCGCGCCCTGCAGAAGATGCCCCGTGACGCCAGCCCGACCCGGTTGCGCAACCGCGACGTCGTCGACGGCCGGCCGCGCTCGGTCTACCGCAAGTTCGGGCTCTCCCGGGTGCGATTGCGCGAGATGGCCCACGCAGGCGAGCTGCCCGGCGTCACGAAGTCGAGCTGGTGACCGGGCGCGCCGACCGGCACGAACCCGGCGCGAACACGAGCAGAGAGAAGGAGACACCATGAAGGTCCGAGCCTCGATCGGATCCCTGGCCAAGGCGCCGGGGTCCAAGGTCGTCCGCCGCCGCGGGCACCTCTACGTCATCAACAAGCAGAACCCGCGGTTCAAGGCCCGCCAGGGCTGAGTCGGGCCGCCTCCCGCAGACCTCGGCCCGGAGGCGAGCCGAGAAGGAAGATGGGATGGCAGCGACGGTGGGGTGATCACCCCGGCTTCGCTGCCATCCCATCTTCCATGTCGGAGGCGGGCTCGCGTTCGGTGAGGTCGGCGGGTCCGCGTCCGGTGAGGTCGGCGGTCAGGCCTTCTTCGTCGACGTCCTGGCCGTGGACTTCTTCGTCGTGCTCTTCTTGGCCGTCGACTTCTTGGCGGTGCTCTTCGTCGACTTCTTCGTGGCCTTCTTGCGGGTCGTCGGACCCTTGGCGCGCTTCTCGGCGAGGAGTTCGAATCCCCGCTCGGGGGAGATCTTCTCGGGGTCGTCGTCGCGTCGCAGCGTCGCGTTGGTCTCCCCGTCGGTGACGTAGGGGCCGAAGCGACCGTCCTTGACGACGACGGGGCGTCCGCTCACCGGATCCTCGCCGAGTTCGGCGAGCGGCGGTTTGGCCGCGGCGCGACCACGCTGCTTGGGCTGGGCGTAGATCGCGAGCGCCTCGTCGAGGGTGATGTCGAAGATCTGGTTCTCGCTGGTGAGCGAGCGCGAGTCGGTGCCCTTCTTGAGGTAGGGGCCGTAGCGGCCGTTCTGCGCGGTGATCTCGGTGCCCTCGGGGTCGGTGCCGACGACTCGCGGCAACGACAGCAGCCGCAGCGCGGTGTCGAGCTCGATGGTGCCGAGATCCATGTCCTTGAAGAGGCTGCCCGTCTTGGGCTTCGGCTTGTTCTTGCCCTTGAGCTCGGCCTCGGCGTCGGTGAGCACCTCGGTGACGTACGGCCCGTACCGCCCGGCCTTGGCGACGACGGTGCGACCCGTCTCGGGGTTGGTGCCGAGCTCGCGCCCGTCCTCGGAGGCCTGTTCGAGCAGTTCGCGGGCCTTCTCGGGAGTCATCTCGTCGGGCGCGATGTCGTCGGTGATCGACGCTCGTCGAGCCTCCTTGGGGTCGGCGACCTCACCGGTCACCTCACCGGTGGCGGGGTCGACCCCGGTGGGCACCTCCTCCTGCACGTACGGCCCGTAGCGCCCGACGCGCACGACCATGTTGTCGCCGAGGCGGACCGTCGAGATCTCGCGGGCGTCGATGTCACCGAGGTTCTCGACGAGGTTGCGCAGGCCCTCGGCGTGCGCGGCCTGGTCACCGAAGTAGAACTTCTGCAGCCAGTCGACCCGCTGGGCGTCGCCCCGGGCGATCGCGTCGAGGTCGGCCTCCATCGAGGCGGTGAACCGGTAGTCGACCAGGCTCGGAAAGTGCTCCTCGAGCAGGCGGGTCACCGCGAACGCGAGCCAGTGCGGCACGAGAGCGCTGCCGCGGTGACCGACATAACCGCGGTCCTGGATCGTCGCGACCGTGGCCGCGTACGTCGACGGACGGCCGATGCCGAGCTCCTCCATCGCCTTGACCAGCGTCGCCTCGGTGTACCGGGCCGGCGGGGAGGTCTCGTGGCCGTTCGCCTCGGCCTCGCGCACGTCGAGCTCGGCGCCCTGGGTCAGCTTGGGCAGGCGCCGATCCTCCTCGCGCAACTGGGCGGCGGCGCGCTCGTCGTCGTCACGCCCCTCCTCGTAGGCCGCGAGGAACCCGCGGAACGTGATGACGGTGCCGCTGGCCGAGAACTCCGCGCTCGACGTCGACTTCTCGCCGACCTGGGCGCCCGCGGTGGGAACCGTGAGCTTGACCGAGGCCGTCGACCCCTTGGCGTCGGCCATCTGCGAGGCGACCGTGCGCTTCCAGATGAGCTCGTACATGGCGAAGTCCTCGCCGCGCAGCTCTCCGGCCACCTGGGCCGGCGTGCGGAACGTGTCGCCGGCGGGACGGATCGCCTCGTGCGCCTCCTGCGCGTTCGCGGCCTTCTTCTCATAGCGGCGCGGGCTCGCGGGCACATACTCCTCGCCGTACATGTCGCGGGCCTGGTTGCGGGCGGCGGTGAGGGCCGACTCCGACAGGGTCGTCGAGTCGGTACGCATGTACGTGATGTAGCCGTTCTCGTACAGCCGCTGGGCCACGCGCATCGCGTTGCGGCTGCTCAGGCGCAGTTTGCGACCGGCCTCCTGCTGCAGGGTCGAGGTCGTGAACGGCGGCGAGGGACGCCGGGAGTGCGGCTTCTCGCTGACCTCCCGCACCGTGGCCGCGACGCCGGTGACGGCCTCGGCGACCGCACGCGCCCCGGCCTCGTCGACCTGGAGGGCGTTGCCCTTGAGCAGGCCGTCGTCGCCGAAGTCTCGCCCACTGGCCACCCGGGTGCCGTCGAGGCCGGTCAAGCGTGCGGTGAACGACTCCCCCGAGGCGGCGTCGAACCGGCCGGTGACGTCCCAGTACGACGCGGAGCGGAACGCCATGCGTTCGCGTTCGCGCTCGACGATGAGACGCGTCGCCACCGACTGGACGCGTCCGGCCGACAGGCCCTGCCGCACCTTGCGCCACAGCACGGGCGAGACCTCGTAGCCGTAGAGCCGGTCGAGGATGCGCCGGGTCTCCTGGGCGTCGACGAGCGACTGGTCGAGGTCACGGGTCTCCTGCGCGGCGCGCTGGATGGCCTCCTTGGTGATCTCGTGGAACACCATGCGACGCACCGGGACCTTGGGCTTGAGCACCTGCAACAGGTGCCACGCGATGGCCTCGCCCTCGCGGTCCTCATCGGTGGCGAGCAGCAACTCGTCGGCGTCCTTGAGCGCGCGCCGCAGCTCGGTGACCTTCTTGCGCTTGTCGGGATCGACCACGTAATAGGGGTCGAAGCCGTTGTCGATGTCGACGGCGAAGCGACCGTAGGGCCCCTTCTTCATGTCGGCCGGCAGCTCGCTGGGGTTGGGCAGATCGCGGATATGCCCGACCGATGCCTCCACCTCGTAGCCGGAGCCGAGGTAACCGGCGATGGTCTTGGCCTTGGCCGGCGACTCCACGATGACGAGACGCCGCGGTTCACTTCCTGTCACGACTGCCCGATGTCCTTCCTCGCAGCGGATTCGTCGCTGCTCTCCAACCTGCGCCGTCGCGCGAGTGTTCGCCACACGGTAACGCGTGGTCGGCAAACTGATCGATTCCGAGGTCCTACGACCCGGTTGCGGCCGGGGCCGTGCCGGCCGGCGCCGCCGTCATGCGTGCCTCACTCGTGGTCCACCGCGGTGGCGGCCGGCACGAGCAGCCCGTCGGCGAGAAGCCTGCGCACGGGACCCGAGAGACGCGCTCGCAGGTCGACCGGGTCCTCGTCGGTCAACGCGGCGATCGCGGTGACCGCGACCTGGGCCGGCAGCTCGCCGTCGCACACACTCACGAAGGCGGCCAACGCCGTGTCGGCCTGGATCGCGCGTCGGAATCCACCGCCCTGCCGGATGAGGATGACGCTGGGATCGGAGGCACCCGGGCGCGTGTGGCGCTCCTCGGTGACGTCGGCGGCGGCGACGTACGTGTCGGCGAACAGCGCCTCGTCGTCGAGCGAGTGCAGCCGGGTGCGAGCGGTGAGACCCCGCGCGACGTGCGGGCCCATCGGGGAGTCGACGGCGCCGGTGACCTCGTCCAGCTCGATCCAGCGTTCCCGGCCCTCGGCGGGCCGCTGCAGCACGACGACGCCGAACCTCACCGACTCGACCCCGCGCGCCTCGAAGTCGTCGAGCCACGCGTCGATCCAGCGGTCGTACTCGGCAGTGCCGGGCCGGTGGCCACCGTCACGCGCCCACGTCTCGGCGTACTCCGCGACGTCCTGCTGCTCCCGCGCGATCACCCACGCGTCGAGACCGGCGCACTCGGGAGCGTCGAGCCACGCCCGCCAGCGCTCCTGCCATTGCGCGCCCGCGGCCACCTCCCAGTTGGCGAGGAAGCACGCGACCCCGCCCGGCGCCAGATGAGCACCGACCCCGCGCACGAACGCCTCGACGAGCGCGTCACCCTCCCGGCCACCATCGCGGTACTCGTACCGCGGCAGCCCGGCTCGGCGAGGGCTGATGACGAACGGCGGGTTGCTGACGACGAGGTCGAACTGCTCCGGCACCCCGTCGTGGACGACCGGGGTGAAGAGGTCGCCTTGCCGCAGATCCCACCGCTGCCCTGCCAGCTCGGCTGTGAACGTGGCGAAGGCGACTGCGCGGGCCGACAGGTCGGTGGCGACGATCTCGTCGGCGTGCGTGCCGGCGTGCAGGGCCTGGACACCGCAACCGGTGCCGAGGTCGAGCACCCGACCGACCGGCGTGCGTGGCGTCCACCGCGCGAGGGTGAGGGACGCACCGCCGACACCGAGCACGTGGTCGGGATGCAGGGGTCGACCGGTGGTCACCTCGGCGAGGTCGGAGACGACCCACCACGTGTGCTCCTCGTCGCCGTACGGACGCAGGTCGCACGCAGCTCGCAGGCCGTCCTCGGCCTCGCGCACGAGCCCGATGCGCAGCAGCCCGGCCGCTCGGACCCGCGGAAACGCCTCGTCGAGCTCGGCGTGGGTCACGGCCTCACCGAGGCCGAACAGGCGGAGCATCGTCGTCGCCGGCGTCTCTCCCAGACGGTCGAGCACCCGGCGCGCGGGCACGAGGTGATCGCGCATGATCGCGGTCGCAGCAACCGGCCCCAGGATGTCGTCGATGCCCTCGACGGTGAACGCGGCGTCGAACAGGTCGGCTCGCAGGGGCTCGACGAGCTCCGGCGGGAGCACCGGAACCGGTGGCGACTCTGGCGAGCCGCCCTGCTCAGTCGGGGCGGACGAGACGCGATCATCGACCGACGACGCGAGTTCACGCGGATCGAGATGGCTCATGGCGCACACACTAGAGGCAGGCTCCGACAACCCCGTCGCACGCGTCGAACCCCTGGGAGCAGGGCTCCTCGCGTGACCGGGAGGCCGTCGCAGGGGACGAAGCGACGGAGGCCCACCAGCCCTCGGCAGCCGTCAGCCCGGCGGCGGTCGGTGCGGACGGGGCGTCAGCGCGGGCGGCGGCGTCGGCGAGGGCGGAGTCGAGCTGGTCGAGGACGAAGTCGACCTGGGCGTAGCTCGTCATCGCGAGCACACCGGCGCCGCGCATGATCGCGTCGTGTTCGCGCACGTACCCTCGCACGGCATCGGAGTTGGCCAGGCTGCCGCCGGTGAAGGCGTCAAGACCTCCTGCGTAGTCGCTGGCCAGCATGATGACGCCGGCACCGGCGAGGTACCGGCCGACGTCGGCGAGCGTGCCGGGGAACTCCCCGGGTGCGGCGAGCGCCGACGGCGACGGTGAGGCTGCGCCGTTCGGGGAGGTCGTCGACGGCGCCGCTGTCGTGGCCTTGGCGCGGCCCTCACGCGACGACTGGACGGCCGGGACGAAGGTCACGCCCGCGTCCGAGTAGATCGCCCCGATGACCGACTGCGGTCCGTACGCGGTGATCCTCGTGGGGTCCCAGGCGCGGAGCACGACGACTCGGGTCGAGGCGAGCACGTCGCGATGGACGCGGCGAATCCCCGCGGTGCGCTCCTCGTACTGCCGCCGCAGGGCGGGGGCGCGGTCGCTGCCGAGCACGTCGGCCAGCCCCCGCACCCGGGCCTGCCAGTCGCGCCGGTGCTCTCCCGAGGTACGAACGACTACCACGGGCAGCCGCGCGCCGAGCTCGTCGACGAGGCGTCGATCGGTGTCCTCGGTGGCGAGGACGAGGTCGGGGTCGTGTTCGAGCACGTCGGCCGGATTCACGGGGTCGTCGGCACGGCCGCTGCCGACGACCGGCAGGGCTCGCAACGCCGCCCGCCGCGAGGGCGGCACGACGGCCGGGGCGACGGCGGTGGTCGCCACCACGGGCGCCGCGAGATCGAGCGCCGGCTGCAGGCAGGCATCACCCAGCGTGACGATGCGGCGTGCGCGTTCGGGGACGTCGTACGTCGTGCCCTGGAAGTCGACGCGACGACTGGTCACCGACGGCGCGGTGGTCGCGGCGGGCCCGGGCGTCTCCCGGGACTGATCCGGCCGACCGGAGCACCCGGCGATGACGCCACCACCCACCAGCGCCCCGAGCAGCACCGCGCGCCGAGACACGCCCGTCATCCGGTCACCCTCCCCTGGATCCACTCGAAGCCCACGCACGTCATACGCGTGTGGTCCCAGAGATCATCCCCGACGGCCGGGGCTGCGGAGGAACGACCTGCGCCGCGCGCGTCGGCACGGCGCGAACGGGCAACGAGGCGCGGTCGGTGAGGCGGGGTGCTCGGGTCGAGCGGTCGGTCAGACCGTGACCTCGAGCTGATCGCGCAACCCGTCGAGGATGCGGGAGAGCAGGCGGGAGATCTGCATCTGGCTCACGCCGATCTCGTTGCCGATCTGCTCCTGGGTGAGGCCGCGCACGAAGCGCAGCAGGAGGATGTGCCGGTCGCGCGGGCTGAGCATGGCGAGCGCGGGGCGCAGCATCTCGGCGTCGTCGACGTGGGCGAACGCGTCGCTCTCGTCGACGAGCATGTCGCCGAGCGCGGCCGTGCCGTCGGAACGCACCGGAGCGTCGAGCGAGAGGGCCGTGAACCCGGCGCGGGCCTGCTCGGCCTCGGCCAGCTCGTCGACGGGCACCCCGAGGTCCTGCGCGACCTCGGTCTTGGTCGGCGGACGCCCCCATGCCTGCTCGAGATCGGCCTCGGTCGTGGCCGCGGCACTCCGCAGCTCCTGGAGGCGACGGGGCGGGCGGACCATCCAGCCGTGGTCGCGGAAGTATCGCTTGATCTCGCCGGAGATCGTGGGAACGGCGTAGGCGAGGAACCCGGGGCCCTCCCCGATGCGGTAACCCTGCACAGCCTTGACCAGACCCAGGTAGGCGACCTGCACGAGGTCCTCCGGGTCGGCGCCGCGCTGGGAGTAGCGACCCGCCAGGGCCTCGGCGACCCCGGCGTTGAGGAGGACGATCTCATCCAGGCAGGACTGTTGTTCGGCGATGTCGGTGAGCGTGGCAGCGTGGGCGAACAGTTGCTCTGTCCGCTCCTCGCGGGCGGCGGACTCTGCCGGGGCGACCAATGAGACTCCGTTCACATCAGCTATCGCCGTGGCACGGGTCTCGGCCACAGCTCAGAACCTAGCGGCACCGTCTTGCCGGGAGCAAGAGGGCGCCGTAGCCCGGACTCACGACGGTGGCCAAGGGGCCGCGTCGAGAGGCGGGGGGGCCGGTAGGACTAACGCGGATCGGCCGGGCGGTCCTGCGGATCGGGCTCCTCGACGGCCTGCTCCGGGCTGTCGTAGATGGAGAACACCTGGTCGAGCCCGGTGATGGAGAAGACCCGAAGAACGCGGGGGTCGGAGCACACGATGCGCACATCACCGCCGTGATGACGCACGGCGCGCTGCGCACCGACGAGAACCCCGAGGCCCGTGGAATCGAGGAACGGAACGCCACGCAGATCCATGACGAGCCGGGAGCGTGCATCGCGAAAGAGCGTGTCGAGGCTCGCGCGAAGCACCGGCGCCGAGATGAGGTCGATGTCCCCGGTCGCCTCCACCACCGTGAAGCGACCCATGTCGTGACTGGACACCGATAGCTCGTTCATCACCGCCTCCTTCGACTTTCGCTCACTCTATGCGCCTGCGGGCCCCGGCGTGCACCCGGTCCGAGCCTCGCGCCGTACCGTGGACGGATGCCCCCCTTCGACCCCGGTACGACGCTCGCCGGGCTGCCCCCGTCGGCGCCCCGCGTCGCCGGTCGTCGTGTTTTCGTGGCTCGCAAGGGAACCGGGGTGCCGTGGCCGGAGTGGGCCGCTCCGGAGGTGCGCCGTGCCTTCGAGGCCCGGGGTGTTCGAGCGCTCTACAGCCATCAAGCGCATGTCGCGGAGCACCTGCACGCGGGTCGGCACTGCGTCGTCGCGACCGGCACCGCGTCGGGCAAGAGCCTCGCCTACCTGCTGCCCGCACTCTCCGCCGTCGTCGGGCCACCCGGAGCCGCCCCGTCGACGATGCTCTACGTCGCCCCGACCAAGGCGCTCGCGGCCGACCAGTTGGCGCACGTCGAGGCCCTCGGGATCCCCGGCGTGCGCGCCGCGCTCTACGACGGCGACACCCCGACCGACGAACGGGCGTGGATCCGGCGGCACGCGAACGTCGTGTTCACGAACCCCGACATGCTGCACCACTCGATCCTGCCCGGGCATCGACACTTCGCTGCCTTCCTCCGCGGGCTCTCGTTCGTCGTCGTCGACGAATGTCACGCGTACCGAGGGGTGTTCGGCACCCATGTCGGGGCCGTGCTCCGGCGACTGCGGCGTCTCGCGGCGCATCATCGAGCCTCACCGACGTTCGCGTTCGCCTCGGCGACCGTGGCCCGCCCGGCGGAGCATGCCGGCGCTCTGCTCGGGCAGGACGTGGTCGCGGTGGTCGACGACGGCTCGCCTGCGGCCGAACGGACCCTCGTGGTGCTCGATCCGACTCCGACCGACGGCACGGAGCGGCGCTCCACCCTCACCCACGCCGCAGAACGACTGGCCGACCTCGTCGCCGAGCAGGTGCGCACGGTCGTGTTCACGCGGTCGCGCGCCGGCGCCGAGGTGGTCGCCGAGACGGCCCGCCGCCGCCTGCTCGAGCGCGGCGCCGATGCGACTCTGGCGTCGACCGTCGCCGCCTACCGCGGGGGTTATCTGCCGGAGGATCGCCGAAGGCTCGAGCGGGATCTGCGTGAGGGGCATCTGCTCGGGGTGGCCTCGACGAGCGCGCTGGAGCTCGGGATCGACGTGAGTGGTCTCGATGCCGTGGTCCTTGCCGGTTGGCCCGGAACCACGGCGGCGTGGTGGCAGCGCGCCGGGCGGGCCGGACGGTCCGGCCGCGACAGCCTCGTGTTGTTCGTCGCCGACGAGGATCCGCTGGACACCTACCTCGTCGCCCATCCCGAGGCGTTGTTCGACCGCCCGCTCGAGGCGTGCGTGACCTCCCCGGACAACCCCCACATCCTCGGACCGCACCTGCTCGCCGCCGCGTACGAGCTTCCTCTGCGACCGGAGGAGACGATCTTCGGCCCTGCAGCGCCCGCGTTGCTCGATCGACTCACCGCGGCGGGACTGTTGCGTCGGCGACCGGTCGGGTGGTTCTGGACCCGAGACGAGCGCCCCACCGACGAACTGCCGATTCGCGGGGTGGGGGCGCAGATCGCCATCGTCGAGGACGCGACCGGACGTGTCATCGGCACGGTCGACGCCGCACGAGCCGACGCGGCGGTGCACACCGGGGCGGTGCATCTGCACCAGGGACGCACCTACGTCGTGCGTTCCCTCGACCTCGACGGGGGCAGTGCCCACGTGGCCGAGGGCGACCCGGGCTGGACCACGATGGCCCGCTCCGTCAGCGCCTTCGACATCCTCGACGTCGCCCGGTGCCGCGAATCGGGATCGGTCACCACGAGCACCGGGCGGGTCTGCGTGCGCAATCAGGTCACGTCGTTCCTGCGGCGCCTGCCCAGCGGTGAGGTGCTCGGTCAGCATCCCCTCGACCTGCCCGAGCGCAAGCTGACGACGTGCGCGGTCTGGTGGACCCTCACCCCCGAGCTGCTCGCCGAGGCCGGCGTCGACCCCCGCGACGTGCCCGGCTCGTTGCACGCCGCCGAGCACGCGATGATCGGGCTGCTGCCGCTGCTCGTCGCCGCCGACCGCTGGGACATCGGTGGGGTCTCCACGGCCGTGCATCCCGACACGGGCCTGCCCACGGTGATGATCTACGACGGCCACCCCGGCGGCGCGGGCTTCGCCGCGGAGGGATACGCCCGCGCCCGGGAGTGGATCGAGCGCACCCGGGAGGCGGTGAGTGCGTGCCGGTGCGAGTCCGGATGCCCGTCCTGCGTGCACTCGCCCAAGTGCGGCAACGGCAACGAGCCCCTCGACAAGGCGGGCGCCGTGGCTGTGCTCGACCTGCTGCTGATGGCCGAATCCCGCGACGACACGGGTGTTCTCGCCGCCGGTGACGTTTGACAGGAGCCCGGCTCTTGGACAAAAGTCCAGACACCGAGCCCCCCACCATCCCAGGACGGATCACGTGGCCTCCGCTTCTTCCCCGCACGGCGACTCTCGCCTCGATGCCCTCGCCGATCCCTCTGCGCCGCACCCGGACCCGGTGAGTGAGACACGGATCGAGTCCACGACTCGGACGGCGACGTCGACCCCGGCGACGTCGGAGCCGGCCGTCGCGGACGAGGCGAGTCCTCGCCCCGAGTGGACCGCCCCGATGGTCAGGCCGCGCGAACGCCGGCCGCGGTCCGGCTGGCGGTCGTCGGCCTACACGATCTCGGGTGGGCATTGGAACCCCGGGCTGTCGGCCAAGGAGGCCCATGAGCGCGATCGGGAGGCCCGCATCGCGACGCAGTTGCGCGGACGGCACGTCACCGCGTTCTTCTGCCTCAAGGGCGGCATCAGCAAGACGTCGACGACGGCGGCGACCTCCATCGCGTTGGCCGACCTGCGGCCCGACCCGGTGTTCGCCATCGACGCCAACCCCGACGCCGGTGACCTCGCCGAGCGGGTGGTGGGGGCCAAGCTCGCGGGCATCTCGCGCCTGGCCCGAGACGTGGAGAAGGTGACGAGCCTCGACGAACTCTCGCGGTACACGGCGACGAGCGGCCGGCTGACGGTGCTGCCGGGCGAGCCGAACCCGACGCTGGGCAACTCGCTCAGCTCTCGCGACTTCGAGAACATCATGCGCGTGGTGCAGCGGTACTACTCGTTCGTGCAGATCGACTGCGGAACGGGTGTCACGCACCCGCTCATGGCGGGCATCCTCCGGTTCGCCAACACCGTCGTCATCCCGGCCGCGTGGTCGATCACCGGCGCGAAGCGCGCGGCGGAGTCGATCGAGTGGCTCGAGGACAACGGTTTCGAGCATCTGGCCCGCACCTGCATCGTCGTGCTCACGGCGAAGGACATCGTGAGCAAGTCGGTGGACAAGGAGGCCGTCACGCAGCACCTGTGGAAGGCGGGGGACCTCATCGTCGTCCCCTCCGACCCGCACGTCGCCGACGGCGCCCTCCTCGAATGGGACCAGCTCAAGCCGGCGACCCGTGAGGCCTACCTCGACATCGCCGCCGCCATCACCGGGCGGTTCGGACGCCACCACCGCTGACGGCTGCTCCGGCCGGCGCGCGGGCACGCGCCGCGGCGACGGGCGCAGACGAGAGCGGTCGCTCCGGCCCGGCACGAGCCCGTGCGCGCGCCTCGCCGAAGCGAGCCGCGGCGCCGGGTGGTCGGATCGCCACCTCGATCTCGACGTCGAACCCGTCGGCCTGGCATTCCCGGACGGTCGCACCGTGCAGGCGGGCCACCCGGCGCGCCTCACCACAGACATCACCCGCCGTAGCGGTGGCTCTGCCCGCTGCGGCGAGCGCAGCCAGATCGGCCGCCGCCCGCGCGCGGTGTGACGTCACGGCCGCCGTGGTGAGGATCAACGCGGCGACGAGCAGGGCGAGAACGACCCCGAGCAGACCGAGCGCCATCACGGTCGCGCTCCCCTGCTCATGGTCTGCTCGACGCGACATCGGCACGTTCCCCTTCGCCCCCGGTGAGTCTGCTCGGCCGGACCTCGGAGGCACCTCGCTCGGTGGTGCCTTCCAGAACACTCGTCGCGCGGGCGGCCGGGGAGGGCAGGGCGTCGAGCAGCGGAACCCTCAGCACCGCCGGCGCGGACACGTCGACGACGACATCGGTGTCCACGCGGGAGATCGAGACGCGTGACCCGCGGGGGGCGGCTCGCGCGACGACAGTGCCGACCGCGTCGTCGCCCTCCCCTCGTGCGGCTGCTCGGGCGCCGGCCCGAGCGGCATCCACGCATCGCATCTGGTCGACACCGACCCGCACGGAGGTGAGGACCAGCGCCAACAGAAGGACGACGACCGGCATCGCCGCGGCCATCTCGGCCGTCACCATTCCGCTGTCGCCCGAAGCGGCCGGCCGCGCCGCCGCGCCCGGCCGCCGGCAGGCAACGCGGGCGCGGCGGTGGGCGTGGCCCCGACGATCAGGAACCGAAGGCGTGGGCGCGGACGGCCGTCCGGGGGTGGTCGGGCGCATGTCAGTTGCCGACGGCGAGGGCACTCGTGATGAGTTTGGTGAGCGCAGCGCTGACGGCGCTCGACTTGACGACCGCGACGAGCACGGCCGCGAACGTGCACGCGGCCAACGTGCCGACGGCGTACTCCGCCGTCGACATGCCGGCCTCGGCGGACCGGCGCAGTTCGGACCACCGCGACGCGATCCGTCGCGCGATGCGGTGGGTGATGAGTCGACGGGTGCGCACGAGGGTGCGAGACATGACGTGACCTTTCGTGGGGGTGGGATATCGGGAGGACACGGCGGGAGCCGCACCACCACTCTCGACTTCGACGCCGAGGGGCGGGGCACGCTCTCTCGCGCCTGGGGATGACGACGCCCCGCCCGCGCCGCTGTGGACAACGCTCGCCCGCATTCGCTCCACCGGACCCGCTCAGACAGGCGCTTTCACCAGGCGCCCCGGCGTGCGAAGCCGTCGACCTGCGGTGAAAGTGCCTGTCCCGGCGGTGACGTCAGCCCGCGAGGATGGTCGCGGCGAGAGCACCGACGACCGGGACGACCGTGGTCGCGACGAAGGCGGGCAGGAACGTCAGCCCCAAAGGAAGGACGAGGCGGACTCCGAGCCGCTCGGTCGCGACCTCGAGCCGCTGGTCCTCGGTGCGTCGGATGTCCTCGGCCGCGGCCGCGAGCGTGGTCGAGGGAGGCACTCCGGCCGCCTCGGCGAGTACGAGTGCACGCGCGACCGGCTGCCACGCGGCGTCCACCATGCGCCACGCCTGGTCGTCGGTGAGTCCCCAGCCGCGAGCGGCGACGACGACCGCGAGATCGGCTCCGAGCCGCCCACCTGTTCGCTCGGCGACGGTCGCCATCGCCGGCAGCACGCCCCGCCCGGAGGCCAGCACGAGCGCGAGAAGATCCGCGACGTCGGCGATCTCGACCGCAGGGGTGACCGCCGGCCTCGCCTTGGGGAAGAACCGCGCCACCCGGCCGTCGGCGCGGCCGGTCATGACGAACACCGCGGCCGCCACGAGGAGGGCGACGACGATCGCCTCGCCGGGAACGGCCGTCATGAGCTCACCCATGCCGCCGTCCTCACCCCAGAACCGGGCCGCGGGCCACCTGCTCGACCAGCCGCCGGACCCAGATCCGACCCGCCAGCACGAGGACACCTCCGGCGACGAGACACCACCAGGCGATGGGCGAGCGGACGTAGGCCTGCATCGGGTCGACGCCGACGGCGAAGGCCAGCAGCGGGCCGCCGAGCGGCAACGCGGTGAGGATGCGAATGGTCGCGTCCGCGCCCGTGGACGCGGTCTCGACACGACGGCGATGCGCGAGCTTGGCACGGACGAGACGGGCCACGCAGGCGACCGTGTCGGCCAGCGGGCAGCCGGTGAGCGCCGACAACTGCCAGGCGCGGGCGAACAGCCGCACGTCGGGGTGGTCCCGGGCGTGGCGCGACAGAACGGCCTCCACCGAGCGACCACGGCCCAGGGCATCGCGCATGTCGGCCACCACCGCTCCACCGTCCACGACCTCGCAGGCGAGTCGCGCCGCCTCCTCCGGCGATCGCCCTGCCCGCAGACTCGGAGCGAGGACGTCGAGGAACGCCAGCAGTGCCTCGGTCTCGGACTGCTCCACCACGGCACCGCCGGGACGTCTCCAGCCGAGTCCCAGTCCGTCGGCACGCGCCGCCACTGCCGACGGGCCTCCCGCCGGCCTCCGACCGAACACGCCCGGCGGCGGCCCACCGACGACCGAGGAATCCCCGGGTCGCCTCGCACGGACCGACGAACGCTGCAGGCCCTCGATGCGGGAGAGGGCCGCAGAGGACGGCAAGACGAGGATCGCCGACGCGAGGGCGAGTCCGGCGAGCACCACCGCGCCCGTCACGGCTGCTCCGCGAGACGCCGCGGTTCGGTCGACACCGGTCGCGGCGCCTCGACCCGCGGTCGGGATACCGACACGACCAGACCGGCGCGGGCAACGACGAGCGCGGTGACGAACGACGCCATCACGGCTCCTCGGGCAGGTCGAGCAGCCCGGCGAGCAACGCGTACCCCGCCTCTCGTCGGTATCCATCCGGCGCGCGGTGAAGAGCGGGCACCACGCGCAGACCGCGCGCGCCGCCGTCGAGGACTCCGATCGAGTCGACGACTCGCGCGTGCCCGTCGCGTCGCATGTGGACTACGACCCGCAGGGCACTCGCCAACTGGCTGCGGGTGGCCTGCGGGCTCATCCCGGCGAGGGCGCCGAGCGCCTCCATGCGAGCGATGACATCGGCCGGAGCGTTGGCGTGGACGGTGCCGCAGCCGCCTTCGTGCCCGGTGTTGAGGGCGGTGAGCATGTCGCGAACCTCGGCGCCACGAACCTCCCCGATCACGACGCGGTCGGGTCTCATGCGCAGGCTCTGCCGGACGAGGGTGGCGAGGTCGACCGCTCCCGTGCCCTCGACGTTCGGCTGGCGGGCCTGCAACGCGACCACGTGCGGATGCCTGATGGCGAGCTCCTTGACGTCCTCGACGACGAGTAACCGTTCCGTGGCGGCGACCTCGGCGAGCAGTCCGGCGAGCAGGGTGGTCTTGCCCGACCCTGTGCCACCGGTGACGAGGAAGGCGCAGCGTCGCGCGACCACGGCGCGCAGCACCGCGGCCATCGCGGGCGTGCAGGCACCCCAGTCCTCCAGGTCGGCCAGGGTGGGCGCGCTGCGACGTGGGATGCGCAGGCTGATGTGCGGGCCGCCGTCGACCAGCGGCGGGAGTACCGCGTGCAGACGGACGCCGGCCGGGAGCAGCCCGTCGACGTAGGGACTCGCGTCGTCGAGACGGCGGCCCGCGGCCCCGGCCAGCCGTACCGCCAGGCGGCGCAGGTCGGCGGCGTCGCCGAGGTCGACGTCGACGGGAGTCAGCCCTCCCCCACGGTCGACCCACACCCCGGTGACGCCGTTGACGAGCACATCGGTGACGCGGGGGTCCTCGACGAGGTCGGTGAGAGGGCCGCTGCCGAGCAGGGCATCCTCCATGCGGTCGGCGCGCCGGGCCACGCCGGCGGCACCGAGGACCGCCGACTCCTGGCCGACCGCGTGCGCGACGCGGGTGGGCGTCGGGCCACGACCCCGACGGATGTGGTCCCAGACGGCCGCGGTCGTCATGCGGGCCTCCGGCCGGGTCGCAGGAGTGGGTTCAAGGTGGAGAGCAGGACGTCGACGGCTCGGGCGTACGGCCCCTTGCCGGGCGGAGGACGTCCCTCGAGGATTGCGGTGGCGACTCGACCGTCGGTGGGCACGGCCCCGAGAAGCGGCAGGTCGAGAAGGCCGGCGAGCCGCTCGGGCAGGTCGGTCGTGCCCCGGTCGGTGCGGCAGGCCAGCCAGACGGCGTCATGGACGGCGTCGAGGTGGGCGAGGGAGGAGGCAGCTCCGGCGAGCGCCGGTACCGAGGTGCCCGTGAGCGCCACGACCTCGTCGCTCAGCTCGGCGACCTCGGCCTCCCACCACTCACCGGCGCGGGGAGCGTCGACGAATACGAGGTCACTCACCCGCTGGAGGGCGGCCACGGCGCTGAGCAGCACCTCGCCGGAGGGGACGACGGGTGCCTCTCTGTCGAAGGACAGCACTCCGCAGCGCCGGGACAACGGCAGCCTGCCGAAGATCTCGGCACCGTCGAGCGTGCCCGCCGCGTCGAGCAGGTCGCGCCATCGCAGGCCGGGCTCCTCGTCGACGCCCAGGACGACGTCGAGCCCGCCGCCGCAGGGCCGGGCATCGATGGCGACGACCGCTGCGCCGTGATGGGACGCGCGAGTGGCGAGCGCAGCGGTGAGGACGGAGGCGCCGACGCCCCCGGCGGTGCCGACGACAGAGATCACGCGAGACATGCCTGCAGCCTGGCGCGGGCGGGCTCCGCACCGGGAGGGCGCCGCGGCCGCCTGTGGACGGCTCTCGTGCCGCCGATCGGGTTGTGGACGACGCGCCGTTCGCCCGCCCCGCGGATCGGGCTGACGAGCCCCTTCGACAGGGCCGGTCGGGCGCGCGACGCTGCTCCGTCCCGCGGAGCGCGCGTCACGGCCGAGGGAGAGAACAGCGCAGATCTGGAGGTGGACATGGGGCGGCCCCCGCTGGGGGGACAACGGGGGCCGCCAAACGCGCCAAGCCCCGGGGGGGAGGAGCTGGTGCGCCGCGCTCAACCCGAAGGGAGCGCTGAACCCATTGTGCTGGTTGGACGTCCGATTGGCAATTCCGTGAGGCGAGAAAGTTGCACCCACTTCTGTAACGCCGCCGTCACACCCCCGACAGGCCGATGACCTCGGCATTCATCGTCCGTTGGCGCATCGGCGGCATCATGGAGGGGCGCCGCGCGGCCGATGGGCATCGGGCCGCGGCGGTTCCGGATCCGAGCGTGTTCGCCGAGCGTGGACGAACCCACACGGCGTCGACGCTCCCGTGGCCGTGGCAGCGGCCGAGACAAGGTCCGGAGACGACGATGGCACCCCCGCGGACGGGGGTGCCATCGGGCGGTGAACTGGCCGGGTGATCAAGCGTGCGGTCAAAGCCGTCCGGGTGGGGCCAGCCCACCAACGGACCGGTCCATCAGTGGACTGCCTGCGAGTGGGTACCCGGTTCGTTCACCTGCTCGTCGACTCGAGGATCGCTCTTCGTGTCGACAGGTTCAGCATGGGCGGCCATCCTGCAGCCGCGCAAGAGCAGACCATGGTGGCGTTCGTCATTGCGGCGTACGCTCATGGTGGGGATGCGCGGGCCACGGCCTCGACCCTCACGTCCGCACCCTCCTCGAACGCCCCGATTCGCGCCGCAATCCCTCAAGCACCGCAGTCCCTCAAGAGCACTCGGCCCTCCGGCCGGCATCACGCCCCGGCGTCGAGTCGCCCGGCCCGCACCTCGGTGGCGATCCGCTCCCCCTCGGCCGCGCCGTCTCGCACCGCGCCGGCCACGTGCCGCACCCACAATTCGATGCCCTCCCGGCTGCCATCCGCGTACGCGGCGAGCGCGCCGAGGTAGGGCGTTCCCACCCGGCGCAGGTGGCCGGCCTCGGGCACCGAGACCCCCGTCGGATCGACACCCCCGGCGTGGATCAGCGCACGCTCAAGCGCTCGGGCCACGAGCCCGTTGCCGCGCACGAACGGCCGGACGACGGCGATCTCGGCGTGGGCGAGGGCGGCGACGAGAACCACCGGGATCCCCGGCGTCCCGGCGCACGACAGTAGCGACGCAACGCCCGCGAGGCGCTCGTCGACGTGCGCGAGCGGCTCGCCGAGGTCGGAGAACTCCGGACATCCCTCGCCGCGACGCGGCCGGCCGAGCAGATCCGGGGTGGCGCCGAGAAGCGGCTCGGCGGCGGCCGTGTGGAGTCGCGCGAGCGCCTGCCGCGGCGAGCTCGTGACGAGGCGGCCGATGTGCTCGGCCTCGGCGGTCGCCTGCATCGCCCCGCGCAGCACGGTGAGCGTGGGGTCGGGACGTTCGGGCCATTCGACGGCGCCGATGAGCAGGCCACGGACGACCGCGTCGTCGGATCGGGCCCCGTCCATCTCGGCGGAGGCCCGGGCTCCTCGGACGCGCGACTCGGCCGCCGCCTCCGGGGCCCGGCGTCGCAGGCCCTCGTGCCAGCGCAGGCGGGTGCACGCCTCGCGCGCCTCGGTGAGGGCCTCGTCGACGGCCGGCCAGGCGGCGATCGTGCGGAGCGCGTCTGCGGCATCGTTCATGGGCGTCAGCGTAGGACGGCGGGTTCGGCCACCCGGGGGAAGGGCCGGCGCGGATGCCTCGCTTGCCTCGGTCCCGTCGTCACGCGGTCGCCACCGGTCGTCACGCGGTCGCCACCGGTCGTCACCCCGCCGCGTCGTCGATCCGGGGTTCGTGCCGGTTCCGGCCGTAGAGTGCGGGAGTGACGACGCTCCCGCTCTCCCTGCGGTGGTCGCAGGCCGCCGTGGCCGAGTTGGGCGCCCAGGCCCCCGTCGTGGTCGCCGTGGCCGTGGTCGCCGTGGCGCTGGTGCTCGTCCTCGTCGCCGTGGCCCTGCGTTCGCGGGGGCGCATCGCCTCCCCCGAGAGCACCGCCACGTACCGCACGCTCCACGCCGCCTCGACGGCCGCGCGCCACCTGCGTCACGGGCTCACCCCCGATGCCGCCGCGCGCGCCGCCCGAGACCTGCGACCCCTGCTCGGCGTCGACGCCGTCGCCATCGGTGACGCCGGAGGCGTGCTCGCGTGGGAGGGCGAGGCCGACCATCACCGTGCGGACTTCGCCGAGCAGGTGGGGGTCGTGCTCTCCAGCGGTCGCACGATGCGGCTCGACGAGCGTCGCGTGAGCTGCGACGATCCTGATTGCCTGCTGCGCGCCGCCATCCTCGCGCCCGTCGTGAGCGACCACCGGGTCGTCGCGGTGCTCGCCTCCTACCACCGCGGGTCGACGAGCGATCTCGTGCGCGCCACCGAGGCCGTGGCCGTGTGGATCGCGGCGCAGATCGACATCGCCGAACTCGGCCGTGAACGCGGCCGCGTCGTCGAGGCCGAGTTGCGGGCGTTGCGGGCCCAGATCAGCCCGCACTTCATCTACAACTCCCTCGCCGCCATCGCCTCGTTCGTGCGCACCGATCCCGACCGGGCACGCGAGTTGCTGCTCGACTTCGCCGACTTCACCCGGTACAGCTTTCGCCGCACCCGGCCCCTCACCCCGCTCGCGGACGAACTCGTCAACATCGAGCGCTACCTCGTGCTCGAGGAGGCCCGGTTCGGCGATCGGATGCAGGTCCACCTGCGGGTGGCGCCCGAGGTGCTCGGTGTGCGGGTGCCCTCGTTCGCCATCCAGCCGCTGGTGGAGAACGCGGTCCAGCACGGTATCGAGGCCGCCACGGGCGTCGGCACCATACGCATCGAGGCCCACGACATGGGGACGGAGGCCGAGATCGTCATCGAGGACGACGGCGCGGGGGCCGACCCCGAGCGCATCCGCGCCGTCCTCGCAGGGGACGAGGCCGGCGACCACGTCGGCATGGCCAACGTCGACGCCAGGTTGCGCCAGACGTTCGGCGACGAATACGGCCTCACCGTGGAGACGGCCGTCGGCGCGGGCACGAAGGTCTGCTTTCGCGTGCCCAAGTTCCATCCCGACGCCGACGAGTGAGCGCCGAGTGAGGCGGTGACGAGTGAGACGCCGAGTGGGGTGAGCAACGCCCTGAGACCACCGGCGACGGCGGCCTCATGCCACGGCCTGTCGCGTCGTTCACCACGTCCGTGGCCTCACCTCCCGTAATCTTCTCGCATGGCAGCAGAGCCTGCCGGGCCGACGACGCCCGGCCTGCGTGCCCTCGTCGTCGACGACGAGGCGCCGACCCGTGCGGAGCTGGCGTGGTTGTTGGAGCAGGACGACCGCGTCGGCGAGGTTCGCACGGCCGCGAACGGGGCCGACGCGCTGCGGGCCCTCGACCAGTCGCCCGCCGACGTCCTCTTCTGTGACATCCGGATGCCGGGCCTCGACGGCATGGAGCTCGCTCGTGTCCTCGCCCGCTTCGCCGAGCGTCCGCAGATCGTCTTCGTCACCGCCTACGAGCAGCATGCCGTGGATGCGTTCGACGTCTCCGCGACCGACTACCTGGTCAAGCCGGTGCGGGCGACGCGCCTGGCCGAGGCCGTGCGACGGGTCGTCCTGGCCCGTGGCGGGTCCTCGTCCTCGGCCTCCACGCCGACCGTGCCCGACGAGACGATCCCGGTCGAGCTCGGTGGCGTGACGTCGTTCGTGCAGCGCTCCGACGTGCTCTACGTGCAGGCCCAGGGCGACTACGCCCGGTTGCACACCGCGGAGGGCTCTCACCTGTTGCGCGTCTCGCTCACCATGCTCGAGGAGAGGTGGGCCGAGGCCGGTTTCGCCCGCATCCACCGCAGCACGCTGGTCTCGCTGCCCGCCATCACCCAGGTGCGCACCGACGGAGGCCGCAGCGTCGTCGTCGTGGGCGACGGCATCGAGCTGCAGGTGAGCCGTCGGCACAGCCGCGACCTGCGGGAGCGGCTCGTCCGGCTGCCGCGTCGCGGATCGTCGTGACCACGCCCGGCCGAGGACACGCCCCGCGTCGGGTGCGGATCACCTCGCCACGCCAGACCGCGAGCCGGGCCCACCGCGGTTCCCGCTACCGCGACCTGGAGGAGGAGACCGCGCTCGGCGAGGTCTATCTCGACTCCATCCTGCGCACCCAACGCCGCCTCACGTTCTCCCTCGTCATCTGCGTCGCGCTCATGGTGCTGCTCCTGCCGGGCCTCCTACTCCTCGCGCCGGAGGTCGTGCCGGTGGGCGGTGTCGGAGTGCCGGCATCTTGGGTGGGGCTCGGGGTGCTCGTCTATCCCGCCGCGGTGCTCCTCACGTACTGGTACGTGCGTGCCGCCGAGCGCGTGGAGAGCGAGTTCGGCGAGCTCATGGATCTTCCGTGACCGCACCGTTCGTCGTCCTCGCCATCGCGGTGACGTGCATCGCGACGGTCGTCGGCGGCGTCCACGGCGTGCGCCTGTCGCGCACGACCTCCGACTTCTACGTCGCCGGCCGCACCGTCACCCCCTGGCGCAACGCGTTCGCGATCGGCGGTGAATACCTCTCGGCGGCCTCGTTCCTCGGCATCGCCGGGCTCGTGTACGCCTCGGGTGCGGCGATGCTGTGGTTCCCCGTCGGCTACACCCTCGGCTACGTCGTGCTCGCCGCGGTCATCGCCGCCCCCCTGCGCAGGTCCGGTGCCTACACCGTGCCCGACTTCGCCCAACTCCGCTTGGAGAGCGCGCGACTGCGGCTCTTCACCTCGGTTCTCGTCGTGGTCATCGGATGGCTCTACCTCGTGCCGCAGTTGCAAGGGGCCGACATCGCCGTCGCCACGCTCACCGGAGCCCCCGGCTGGGTGGGCAGCGTCCTCGTCGTCGGTGTCGTGACGATCAACGTGGTCTCGGGCGGCATGCGGTCGGTGACCGACCTGCAGGCCGTGCAGTACTGGGTCAAGCTCGTCGCGATCGCGGTGCCTGCCGTGATCCTCGTCGCGATCTGGGCGGCCGACCACCGCCCCTTCCCCGAGATGCCCGCACCGCGCGTCGAGTCCCTCGGCATGGAGGCCTACTCGACGTATTCCCTGCTCATCGCTCTGTGCCTGGGCACGATGGGGCTGCCGCACGTCGCGGTGCGCTTCTACACCAACCGCGACGGCCGATCCGCGCGCCGCACCACCGTCCCGGTCATCGGGCTGCTCGGGCTCTTCTACCTCTTCCCGCCGGTCTACGCCGTGCTCGGACGCGCCTACCTGCCGACGCTGCCGCCCGGCGGTCAGGCCGATCAGATCGTGCTGCTCCTGCCCCACGTCATCGCGCCGGGGGCGATCGGCGAGGCCCTCGTCGTCGTGCTCTCGGTCGGAGCGTTCGCCGCGTTCCTCTCGACCGCCTCCGGGCTCGCGGTCGCGGTGACCGGGGTCATCGACCAGGATCTCGTGCGTCCTCGTCTGCGTCGATGGACCGGCGACGACGTCGACGGCATCTTCAGCTTCCGGGTCTCCGCCATCATCTCGATGATCGTCCCGCTGGTCATCACCGTCGCCCTCGGGCACGTGGGCCTGGCGACGATGGTCGGACTCGTGTTCGCCGTCTCGGCGTCGACCCTGTGCCCACTGCTCGCCCTCGGCGTGTGGTGGCGCGACCTCACCGCTCGCGGCGCCGCCATCGGCATGACCGTCGGCGCGATCGGTTCGCTCGCGGCCACCGTCGTCGTCCTCACCGGCCATCTGCCACCCGAGCCCTACGCGGCGTACGTGCAACGGCCGGCGGCGTGGACGGTGCCGCTCGCGTTCGTCACCGCGATCCTCGCCTCGCTCGCCACGGCCGAGCGGATCCCCCGCAACACCCTGCGCACGATGACCCGCCTGCACACCCCCGAACGCGCGCACTCCGGCCGGCGTCACTGACCAGGCGGCTCCGGCCGCCTCGTGGGTCGCTTCGTCGGGCTGGTCGTCGGGCCGGTCGTCGGACGCGTCGAGACCCGGCACGGTCACCGGCACCGGTCGCCGGTCCACCTCGCAGGGCAGGTGGCCCCGCCGCTCAGCGGCGACGGACGACCGTTCGCCGAACGACGGGGCACCGTCAAACGCACTCTGCCACCGTCGGCCTCACGCCCCGGCCGTGGTGCTGCCGCGACCCCCACCCGTCGCACCACAGTGGGGCAACGCGAGCGCACGGCTCGTGCGTCCGACCGTTCACGAACCCGTTTCACGACTCCGTTCACGACCCGACAGGAGGTGCTCGTCGGTGGACACGTCAGCCTCGGCAGCCTCGCCCTCGTATCGCCAGGTGCAGGAGAGCAGCCAGTTCCAGGATCTGCGGCGCAGGTTCCGCAGCTTCGTCTTTCCCTGCACGATCTTCTTCCTCGCCTGGTACTTCGCCTACGTCATCCTCGCGGCGTACTTTCCCGAGTTCATGTCGATCAAGGTGTTCTCGAACATCAACATCGGCCTGATCCTCGGATTCGCGCAGTTCCTCACGACGTTCGGCATCACGATCGCCTACGTGCGTTGGGCCGACAAGCAGTTCGACCCCCGCGCCGACGCCATTCGCGAGGAGATCATGGGAGTGGGTGAGCACAAGTGAACGCCTTGCAGTCCCTCACCCCGGCACTCGCGCCGATGGAGGGCGGGAGCACCGACGTCGGCAACCCGATCCTCAACATCTCGATCTTCGTCGTCTTCGTCGTCGTCACGCTGACCGTCGTCATCAAGGTCGCCTCCGGCAAGAAGACCGCGGCCGAGTACTACACCGGCGGCGCGGCGTTCTCGGGTGGCCAGAACGGCCTCGCGATCGCCGGCGACTACCTCTCGGCGGCCTCGTTCCTCGGCATCGCCGGCGCGATCGCCCTGCAGGGCTACGACGGCTTCCTCTACTCCATCGGCTTCCTCGTCGCCTGGCTCGTGGCGCTGCTGCTCGTCGCCGAGCTCATGCGCAACACGGGCCGGTTCACGATGGCCGACGTCCTCTCGTTCCGGCTGCGCCAGCGCCCGGTGCGCCTCGCCGCCGCGACGAGCACCCTCGCCGTGTCGTTCTTCTACCTGCTCGCCCAGATGGCCGGTGCGGGTGGTCTCGTCGCGCTGCTGCTCGGCCTCACCGGTCGGACGGCGATCAACGTCGTCATCGCGGTCGTCGGCGTCGTCATGATCGGCTACGTGATGATCGGCGGCATGAAGGGCACGACCTGGGTGCAGATCATCAAGGCGTGCCTGCTCATCGCGGCCGCCGCGCTCATGTCGGTGTGGGTCCTCGGCCTCAACGGGTTCAGCCTGCCGCAGGTCATGGACGCCGCGGTCGCGAACTCCGGCAAGGTCGGCGAGGCGCTGCTCAACCCGGGTCTGAAGTACGGCAAGAGCGATCTCACCAAGCTCGACTTCGTCTCGCTGTCGATGGCCCTCGTGCTCGGTACCGCCGGCCTGCCGCACGTGCTCATCCGGTTCTACACGGTGCCCACCAGCAAGCAGGCCCGAAAGTCGGTCGAGGTCGCGATCTGGCTCATCGGCGCGTTCTACCTGTTCACGCTGCTCATCGGCTACGGCGCCGCGGCGCTCGTGGGGCCGGAGCGCATCAACGCCGCGGCCGGAAAGGCCAACTCGGCCGCGCCGCTGCTCGCACTCGAACTCGGTGGCCCGATCTTCCTCGCCATCATCTCGGGCATCGCGTTCGCGACCATCCTCGCCGTCGTCGCCGGCCTGACGATCACGACGAGCGCGACGATCGCCCACGACATCTACAACGAGGTCATCAAGCGCGGCCAGGCCTCGCAGGAGAACGAGGTGCGGGTCGCTCGGATCGCGACCGTCGCCGTCGGCATCATCGCCATCGTCGGTGGCGTGCTCGCCTACGGTCAGAACATCGCGTTCCTCGTGGCACTGGCGTTCTCGGTGGCGGCCAGCGCCAACCTGCCGACGATCCTCTACTCGCTGTTCTGGAAGCGCTTCAACACCCGCGGCGCTCTGTGGAGCATCTACGGCGGCCTCGCCTCCTGCCTGCTGCTGATCTTCTTCTCCCCCGTCACCTCGGGCAAGGAGACGTCGATCTTCCCCCACCTCGACTTCGCCTTCTACCCGCTGGAGAACCCCGGCATCATCTCCATTCCCCTCGGGTTCTTCCTCGGCTGGCTCGGCTCGATGACGAGCAAGGAGTACAACGAGGCCAAGTTCGCCGAGATGGAGGTCCGCTCCCTCACCGGCGCCGGCGTCACGGGCGAGGTCGTCACGCACTGACACTCGTCCTCTCACGACAAGGCCGCTCCGGACAACGATGTCCGGAGCGGCCTTCGTCGTGCGGTGCCCTACGGACGCCGGACCTCGGACAGAAGCCGGGAGAGGGTGGCCGGTCCCCCCGCGGTGAGTGCCCCGGTGATGTCGGTCGCCCGCCACCGGGAGACGACCCGCGAGGTGCCGGTGCGTGTGTCGATGACGACCAGGCTGCGCTCGTCGCCGGTGCGGAGTTCACCGACGTACTCACCGTCCTCCGTGAAGCCGATGCCCTCGAAGAACTGATCCTCCTCGATCGGGACGCGGTGGCGCAGGCTGCCGTCGAGGTTCCGGATCTCGAGGCCGCCCACGGGTGGCTCGTTTCCGACCTGCTGCTGGTGGGGCGTCCGCTGGGTGCTCCGAGTGATCACCGTCTCGGGTGACGCCCCCAGTGGCATCGCGCCGATCTGATAATCGTCGGTGACGCGCCGCCTCAACCGCCCCGAGCCGGCGTCGTACGTGCGCACCCCGTCGGCACCCCACGTGGTGAACTCGTCGCGTCCCGGCCCCGGGGACAGCGACGCGACGGACTCGGCCCACGCCAACGTCCGTTCCGTGCCGTCGAGCGAGAGGAACGAGATCGGCACCGGTGCCCCGTCGGGCTCGGCGGTGAACGGGATGTGAGAGGCCCACCGTTGGTCGTAGAGGCGCCCCGGCACGTAGTAGACGCCCGAGCCGTCGGGAGCCCACGCCAACGGTCGCGCGATCCACTCTCCGCGATGCCGCACCGGCAGCCGGACGTCACCCGAACGGTCCCGCACGACGATCTCGGTGGGCGTGCCGAAGGCCACGCGCTGCCCGTCCGGGCCCGGGAGAGCAAGTGGCGCGGCGCGCCTCGGCAGGGAGAGACGCGTGGCCTCGCCGCCGACCGAGACGACGTCGACCTGTTCGGCCCAGGAGCCGATCTCCGGGTCGACGTAGTAGGTCAGCGCCGCCGGAGCCCGGCTCGCAGACCAGGCCGCGCTGGTCGGCGGGAGCCAACCGGGAAACGACGAACCGGTGAGCTCTCCTCCCCCGGAGACCCCTGAGATCCCGGAGGCCACGCAGACCAGGGCGCCCACGCCCGCGGCGAGGCCGAACCACCTGCGTGCTCGGAAGACGCGCCTGGGCCGATGCACCCCTGCCTCGGCATCGAGAGGCGGAGCCGCACCATCCTGGGTCGGCGCGACCGGCGCGTTCTCGTGATTCTCGTGAGTGTCGTGATTCTTGAGATTCCTGTGATTCTCGTCAGTCGAGATCGAATGCGACATCACAGACCCCCCGATCTGCTCGCTACGCGCGACGTCGGATTCCCCGCGTCGATCGCAGCGTAGAGCGCCGATCATCACCGGACAGCCGAAGCCCGAAGACCATCCGGTGAACAATGCTCACGGTCGCACCCCACGACACGCCGGAGGCGGTGACGCGTCGTGCGTCACCGCCTCCGGTGGTCCTCCTGAGGTACGGAGAGATCAGCGCTGGACGGCCTTGAGGGCGTCGACGATGCCGTCGCCGTAGAAGCCGTTGTACTGCGGGGTGCCGGTGCAGCGCGCGTCGCCCGCCGGGCACGGCCGGTCCTGCGCCTGCGACTTCAGCAGCGACACGAGCTGCGCCGGGGTCGCCTCGGGGTGCGTGCCCTTGAGCAGGGCGAGAACGCCCGCGACGTGCGGAGACGCCATCGACGTGCCCGAGAGCCTCGCCCAGCGGTGGCCGACGTAGGTCGAGAGGATCGACCGGCCGGGCGCCGAGACGTCGATGACACCGTCGCCGTAGTTCGAGAACGACGACAGGCCGCCGCTGCTGTCGAGGGAGGAGACGGTGACGACGCCCGGCAGCTCGGTCGGGATGTCGCGGCACGTGTTGTTGATCTTGCGGTCGATCGGCGTGGAGTCGTTCGGGCTCTCGTCGTCCGTCGTCTTGTTCGCGAGGTCGTACGCCGAGTTGCCGGCCGCGGCCGCATTGACCACGCCACGCTTGTCGGCGAACGCGTACGCCCGACGCATCGCCTCGAGCACCGGGGCCTGGTCGGCCTGGTCACCGCACCAGAACTGGAACGGGTCGACGTAGTAGCTGTGGTTGGCCACGGGGATCTGCTTGTTCGCGGTCCACATGATCCCGCAGATCGCGTACTCGGGGTAGATGAAGCCGTCGTCGTTGACGACCTTGACCGAGGCGAGCTTGACCGCCGGGGCGACACCGACGATGCCGACACCGTTGCGTGCCGCGGCCACCGTGCCCGCCACGTGAGTGCCGTGCGAGCTCGCCGTGGGCTCCCACCCGGTCGGCGACGGCACACCGCTGCCCGTGCAGTTGACCGACAGCGACGGGACGATGTTGGCCTTGAGATCGGGGTGGTCGGCCTCGATACCGGAGTCGACGATGGCGACCGTCACCTTGCGGTCACCGTCGGTGACCTTGTGGGCCTGATCGGCCTTGATCATGACGTTGTCCCACTGCTCACCCTCCATCGGGTCGAGGTTGCCGGCGGCACCGGAAGGGCTGCCGGTGTACATGCCCTCGAAGTCGGCGAGCTTGCGGTGACCGGGCGGGACGGGACGACCGGCGGGGGCTCCGGGAGCCTCGCTCACGGGCACCGTGCGGGTGGGCGCGGCGGAGGCGACGGCGCTGTTCTTGTCGGCCCGCAGCGTGGGCAGGAACGACGCCTTCGTCGACTGGACGATGAGGACGCCGATCTCGTCGTAGCGCTGGATCACGGTTCCACCGGCGGCCTTCACGGCGCGCTCGGCCTTGTTGATCTGACCGAAGTTGACCTTGTCGACGTTGACGACGTAGCTCATCGTCGCGCCCTCGGGAGCCACCACGGGCACCGGAGTGGAGGGGTCGGCGGTGACCGCGGCCGAGGCAGGAAGGGCCGAGGTGGCGAGGACGGGAACCACGAGAGTGCCCACGGCCGTCAGGGCCAGACCCAGACGCGTGAGACGGGAGGAAGGCTGCACGGTGTCTCCTGTGTTTCAGGGGGGGATGCCGGACATCGTCGTCCGACCGGATCAGTAGACACGGACCAAAGGCCCGACTCAAGGATTACGGACATCTTTCTCCGAGCCCGCGTTCAGGTTTCTCCGGAGCCCCGAGCATGTCGGTCGTCCGCACGATCTCAGTGAGCGGCGCGGGCAGGGTGTTGTCGGAGCCTTTCCCTACGCTGGCTCGTGGGTCACTCCCCCGGTGGCCGTCGACGCAGAGGAGGTTCTCCGTGTTCCGCAAGGCCGTTCCGTGCGCCCTCGCCGCGCTGGTACTCACGCCGATCGCGTGGACGTCGGCGCCTGCCACGGCGGGTCCCCGGCTCGAATCTGCCGCGACACGGGTCACCGAGCGACCCTCCACCCCGATGGCGCAGATCCCTCGGGCCGGCCGCACGGCCAGTTACCTCGTCGACCTGCGCGACACCTCGCGTGCCGATCGCCTCGCCGGCCACAAGGCCGTCACCGCGGCCGGCGGGCGGGTCGTCGTCGCGTGGCCAGAGATCGGGGTCCTGGTGGTCCAGTCCCGCGACACGAGCTTCCTCACCAAGATCCGCCGCGCCAAGGTCGTGGCGGCGGTCGGAGCCACCCGCAGCATCCCGGTCAAGCCCACCGCCATCGGGGCCGGTGTGTCCACCTCCGAGGGCGGTCGAGGCGGGCGCGAGCGCCCCCAGTGGAACCTCTCGATGGTCCGGGCCGATCAGGCCCACAAGGTCACCCGCGGCTCGCGCTCGGTCACGGTCGCCGTCGTCGACGCCGGGATCGACCCGACGCATCCCGAGCTCCGGTCCGCGATCGACCCGGCCAAGAGCGTCGGATGCACGAACGGCGGCCGGCCCGACACCCGTCCCGCCGCCTGGCGCGCCACCACCGACTCCCACGGCACGCACGTCGCCGGCATCGTCTCCGCGGCCCGCAACGGCCAGGGGGTCGTCGGCGTCGCGCCCGGAGTGCGGCTGGCCTCGGTCAAGGTCCTCGACGAGGACGGCATGATCTACCCCGAGTACGCGCTCTGCGGCATCATGTCCGCCGCGCGGGTGGGCGCCAAGGTCGCCAACCACAGCTACTTCGTCGACCCGTTCGTCTTCTGGTGCGACGACCAGCCGAGCCAGGCCGCGGTCAAGACCGCGATGCGCCGGGCGTTCGCGTGGTCGACCCGCAAGGGGGTCGTCAACGTGGCCGCGGCCGGCAACTCCGGGCTCGACCTCTCGCGCAAGTCGATCGACAGCGAGAGCCCCACCGACGCCACCGAGCGCATGCGCCGCATCAACAGCGGATGCCACGACCTGCCCACCGAGCTGCCGAACGTCGTCTCGGTGTCGGCCGTCGACCGCAAACGCGTCCTCGCGTCCTACTCCAACGACGGCCTCGGCTCCATCGACGTCACCGCCCCCGGCGACGACGTGCTCTCCACCGTGCCGGGCAACAAGTACGCCATCGAGTCGGGCACCTCGATGGCCGCCCCGCACGCCTCCGGCGTCGTCGCGCTGCTCGCCTCCCGGCACCCCAAGGCCGGCCCCAGGCAGCTCGTCGCCATGCTCGAGGCCCAGGCCCGGCCTCTGCCCTGCCCGCGCGGTGACGCCCAGTGCCGCATCAAGGGCGGAGTCTCCAGCTACTACGGCCACGGTCTCGTCGACGCCCTCGCCGCCGTCCGTCGCTGAGTCACCTCGTCGGCCTCCACCACGCCGACGGCCGTCGACACCGGCGGCCGGATCGGCATGCGCTCGGCCCCGAACCGCACCGAATCCGGTGCTGCCGCCGCGCAGCTCACGCGGTGTGACCGCTCGCCGCAGCAGGTGACCGACTGCCGACGGGGCTGTGAGCCCCCTTGGCAGGAGTAGCGTGAACACGGTTGAGTGACCCCACGCCACCGACCCCGCAGGAGGACAACGTGACCGAATCGAACCTCGCCCCGACTCCCGAGCTCACGGCGCAGGCCAACGGCAAGGCGGAGATGTTCGAGGCCGCCGACAAGGACTTCGAGGGTTTCTGGGCGGAGCAGGCCCGCAACTACGTCACGTGGCGCAAGGACTTCGACACCACGCTCGACTGGAGCAATGCCCCGTTCGCCAAGTGGTTCGTGGGCGGCGAGCTCAACGTCGCCGAGAACTGCGTCGATCGTCACGTCGAGGCCGGCAACGGCGAGCGCGTCGCGTTGCACTTCGAGGGCGTCGAGGGCGACTCCCGCTCGATCACGTACGCCGAACTGCAGAAGCTCGTCTGCCAGGCGGCCAACGCGTTCACCGAGCTCGGCATCGGCAAGGGCGACCGGGTCGCGATCTACATGCCGATGATCCCCGAGGCCGTCGTGGCGATGCTCGCGTGCGCCCGGCTCGGAGCCCCGCACTCGGTGGTGTTCGGCGGGTTCTCCTCCGACGCGATCCGCTCGCGCATCGCCGACGCCGAGGCCAAGCTCGTCATCACCTCCGACGGCCAGTACCGCAAGGGCAAGGCCGCGCCACTCAAGGCCGCGGTCGACGAGGCTGTGAGCGGCGAGAACACGACGATCGAGCACGTGCTCGTCGTCAAGCGCACGGGCATCGACGTGGAGTGGAACGACAAGGACCTCTGGTGGGAGGACCTCGTCGGCAAGGCCTCCGACGTCCACGAGCCGCAGCCGATGGACGCCGAGCACCCGCTGTTCATCCTCTACACCTCGGGCACCACGGGTAAGCCCAAGGGCATCCTGCACACCTCCGGCGGCTACCTCACGCAGTGCGCGTTCACCAACTCGATCGTCCACGACGTGCACCCCGAGACCGACGTCTACTGGTGCACCGCCGACATCGGCTGGGTCACCGGGCACTCCTACCTCGTGTACGGACCGCTCGCCAACGGCGCCACCCAGGTGCTCTACGAGGGCACCCCCGACTACCCCCACCAGGGCCGTTGGTGGGAGATCGTCGACAAGTACAAGGTCTCGGTGCTCTACACCTCGCCCACCGCGATCCGCGCGTGCATGAAGTGGGGCGCCGACATCCCGCAGCAGTACGACCTGTCGTCGATCCGCGTGCTCGGCAGCGTCGGCGAGCCGATCAACCCGGAGGCGTGGCGCTGGTACCGCGAGTACATCGGCTCCGGCACCGCTCCCATCGTCGACACCTGGTGGCAGACCGAGACCGGCGCGATCATGATCTCGCCGCTGCCCGGGGTCACGGTGCTCGAGCCGGGTTCGGCGCAGAAGCCCATCCCCGGCGTCAGCGCCGAGATCCTCGACGACGAGGGTCAGCCGTTCACCGAGCCCGAGAAGGTGGGTTATCTCGTGCTCACCAAGCCTTGGCCGGCGATGCTGCGCGGCATCTGGGGTGACGACCAGCGGTACAAGGACACGTACTGGAGCCGGTTCGGCGACAAGTACTACTTCGCCGGCGACGGGGCGAAGTACGACGAGAAGGGCAACATCTGGTTGTTGGGGCGCGTCGACGACGTCATGAACGTCTCCGGCCACCGGCTCTCGACCGCCGAGATCGAGTCGGCCCTCGTCTCGCACCCGACCGTCGCCGAGGCCGCGGTGGTCGGTGCCGCCGACGACCTCACCGGTCAGGCCGTGTGCGCGTTCGTCATCCTGCGCGGAGGCGCCGACGACTCCGACGTGGAGAAGATGGTCGCCGACCTCAAGGCGCACGTCTCCAAGGAGATCAGCCCGATCGCCAAGCCCAAGTCGATCGCGGTCGTGAGCGAGCTGCCCAAGACCCGCTCGGGCAAGATCATGCGCCGCCTGCTCAAGGACCTCGCCGAGGGCCGTGAGATCGGTGACGCGACGACGCTGACCGACTCCTCGGTCATGGACACCATCAAGGCCGGCATGGCCAAGTAGTCGAGCCCCCACGCGTCGGCCCTGCGGCAGGGACCGACGTGAGGTGACCCGCATCGTCCTGCCGCCCGAACGCCCCACCGGACCCCTGCCGGTGGGGCGTTCCCTTTCCCGCACGCGATCGGGTACGACCGGGGTGCCGTCACCGTCAACGGTTCAGGTGGTTCACCGGGCGTTGTCGGTGGGGGTCGGTAGCCTCGCAGGCGTGAGTGCATTCACCGAGATCCTCGACCGCCTCCCCTTCGACACCTCGGCCCTGCGCAAGCTGCCGGTGCCGGGCCTGTCGGGTGACTGCCTGCTCGAACTCGACCTCGCGCGTGGCGTCGCCGAGACCGCGCCCACGTCGCCGATCGAGGCGCTGCGCGAACGGCACACCCCTACCTTGCACGCCCTTCTCGAGGGTCTTCGTGACGCGGCCGACGACCCCAAGGTGCGGGGTCTCGTCGTCCACGCCTGCGCCCCGACGCTCGTACCGGCGCACGCCGAGGAGGTGCGCGACGCGGTCGAACGGTTCGGTGACTCCGGCAAGCCGGTCGTCGCCTGGGCCGAGACGTACGGCGAGATGACCAACGGGGTCGCGGGCTACCTCGTCGCCACCGCCGCCGACGAGGTCTGGCTGCAGCCCACCGGATATCTGCAGATCACGGGCGCTGCGGCAGAGGCGGTGTTCCTGCGCGAGGCGCTCGACAAGACGAGTATCGAGCCGCAGTTCGACCGCCGACACGAGTACAAGTCGGCGATGGAGACGTTCACCGAACGGCACATCACCGAGGCCAACCGCGAGATGCTGCAATCGCTCACCGATTCGGCGGTCGAGGCGTTCCTCGCCGGCATCGCGCGCGGTCGCGGGCTCGAGCCCGACGATCTGCGCGGCGTGCTCGACGAGGGGCCGCTCGCCCCGGGGCGGGCTCTCGACCTGCGGTTGATCGACCGCATCGGATACCGCGACGAGGCCTACGCGTCCCTGCGCGCCCGCGTCGGCGCCGAGGACGACATCGAGCTGCGGTACGTCGAGCGGTACGACTCCGGCTTCTCCGGCCTGGAGTCGATCCGGGGGCGGGGGCGCAAGGTCGTCGCGATCGTGCAGGCGGCCGGCCCGATCCACCTCGGACGCTCGGGCAGCGCCCCGATGGGCGGCCGTTCCATCGGCTCCGACTCCCTCGCGGCGGCGCTGCGTCACGTCGCGAAGGACGACAAGGTCGGCGCCGTGGTGTTGCGCGTCGACTCCCCCGGCGGCTCAGCGGTCGCCTCCGACGCGATCCGGCGCGAGATCCTGCAAGTCAAGGCCGACAAGCCCGTGGTCGCGTCGATGGGGTCGGTCGCCGGGTCGGGCGGGTACTACATCTCGATGCCGTGCACCGAGATCGTCGCCGACGCCACCACGCTCACCGGCTCCATCGGTGTGCTCGGCGGCAAGTTCGTCGCCCAGGGGGGCCTCGACCGGCTCGGCATCCACCGGGCACTCATCGAGACCGGCCGTTACGCGGGGATGCTCTCGAGTCAGCGTGCGTTCACCGAGGAGGAGTGGACCCTGCTGTCGCGCATACTCGACGACACCTACGCGGACTTCACGAGCAAGGCGGCCGAAGACCGCGACCTGCCGCTCGAAGAGCTCGAGCCACTCGCCCGCGGACGCGTGTGGAGTGGAGCGCAGGCCGTCGAGCACCGCCTCGTCGACGAGGTCGGCGGCCTCGATGCCGCGGTCGGCCGGGCCTGCGCCCTGGCCGGTCTCGACCCCGACCGCACCGAGACCCGCATCAGCCCCAAGCTCGGCCTGCTCGACAGGTTCATGCCCGCCGACAACAGCGATTCGCCGATCTCCACCGCGGCCGGTGACCTGTCGGCGCGCGGCATCGTCCGGGCAGGACTCGGCGCGATGTTCGGCGAAGGGGTGCCGCTGCTCGACGACGCCCTCGCCGCGCTGGGGCTCGGCACCACCGGCGTGCTCACGATGACGCCCGTGCGCTGGCGTTGACCGGGCAGACCGAAGTGAGGACCGAAGCGGACCGAGAGGAAGATCCGAGATGACGGAGCGCGCGAGAAGCACCGAAGGAACGGACGACCCGGCGTCGTCCCGGGTAGACGAGGTCGGGCGCGTCGACATGAGCGATCCACCGGTGCTCGTCTCCCGCGACGGTCACGTCGAGACGTGGACGCTCAACCGGCCCGACATCCGCAACGCGATCTCCGACGACGAGATGATCGACGCGATCGTGGCATCCGTGGAGCGGGTCAACCGCGACGACGAGGTGCGGGTCGTCGTGCTCACCGGTGCCGGGTCGGCCTTCTCGGCCGGCGGCAACGTCACTGCGATGGCGGAGAAGTCGGGCATGTTCGCCGGCTCGCCCGCGCAGATGCGCGAGGGGTATCGCCACGGTATCCAACGCATTCCCCGCGCGTTGTACGAGTGCGACGTGCCCGTGATCGCCGCGGTCAACGGTCCCGCGGTCGGCGCGGGGTGCGACCTCACGCTCATGTGCGACCTGCGTATCGCGTCGAGCCGCGCGTTCTTCGCCGAGAGCTTCGTCAAGCTCGGCATCATCCCCGGCGACGGTGGCGCGTGGTTCCTCCCCCGCGTCGTCGGCGCCGCCCGGGCCGCGGAGATGGCGCTCACCGGTGACCGCGTCGACGCGCGGACGGCCCTGGAGTGGGGGCTCGTCTCACGCGTCGTGGAGCCCGACGAGTTGCTGCCCGCGGCTTTCGACCTCGCACGACGCATCGCGGTCAACCCGCCGCGCGCGGTCCGCATGACCAAGCGACTCCTGCGGGAGTCCGGCCACTCGAGCCTCACCTCCCTGCTCGAGCTGTCGGCGGCCCTCCAACCCCTCGGCCACCACACCGACGACCACATGGAGGCCCTCACCGCCATGCGCGAGAAGCGCGAGGGCGAATACACCGGCGACTGACCCCCGCTCGAACAGGCCCTTTCACCCACACGACCGCAGCCCATCACGCTCGAACAGGCTTTTCTACCCCACGACGGCGGTGAAAGCGCCTGTCCGAGCGGGAGCACAACGGTCGACGCGGGTGAAAGGGCCTGTCTGAGCGGTCCGACGACGACCGACGCGGGTGAAAGGGCCTGTCCGAGTCCGGCCCCTTCCGCTCAAGCCCGCGACCGCCCACCCGACGCGCTCGAACAGGCCTTTCCACCCACCCGGCACGCTCGGACAGGCCTTTTCCACCACACGAGGGCGGTGAAAGGGCCTGTCCGAGCGGGAGCACAATGGCCGATGCGGGTGAAAGAGCCTGTCTGAGCGGGAGCCCGGCGGCCGACGCGGGTGAAAGGGCCTGTCCGAGCGGGAGCCCGGCGGCCGACGTGGGTGAAAGGGCCTGTTTGAGCGGGGTTTCGAGTCGCGTGAGTTGCCGGCTGATGTCGGCTGATACCGGCGGGTGGGAGCGGGTGCGGGTGGGTGCGCGTGGGTCAGTCGGCGCGCAGGACGGGGACCGGAGTCTCCTCTGCCGTGGCGGCGGCGCCGCGTTCGGCGACGGCGGCGAGCGCGGGACGCAGGTCGAGCCACCACTGGTGGAGGGGGCGGCGGTTCTCGACGTCGAGGTGCTCGAGCATCCGGTCGACCGGGGCATAGGTGACGACGCCGTCGACGAGACCGACGGAACGGGCCTGGGTGTCGCCGTCGGCAAGCTGGTCGGCGAGCCCGTCGATGGCGTGCTTGACGAGTCGCGTCGCGAGGATGCGATCGAACGGGGTCGGGGATCCGCCCTGCTGGATGTGGCCGAGCACGGCCTGGCGCACGTCGAACAGCTCGTGCCCCTCCTCCTCGAAGAGGCGGGCGAGGAAGTCGGTGGTGTAGAGGTCGTTGGCCCGTTCGTTGCGAATGGCCAGGTAGAGCCGCTTGCCGTCGAGGAACGCCTCCCGCATGGTGGCGACGTCGCGTTCGAGCCCGGCGAGGGTGATGCCCTCCTCGTGGAGGTAGACGCGTTCGGCGCCGGAGGCGATTCCCGACATGAGCGCGAGGTACCCGCATCGACGGCCCATGGTCTCGACGACGAAGCACCGGCGCGCCGCGCTCGCCGACATCTTGATCGCGTCGAGGGCGGTGACGGCGCTGTTGAGCGCCGTGTCGGCGCCGATCGAGAGTTCGGAGCTCGGCAGGTTGTTGTCGATACTCGCGGGCACGAGCATCATCGGCAGGTCGAAGGCGGGGAACCGCCCGCGTTCGGCGTTGAGGAGGTGCACGGCCAGGTAGGCGTTGTATCCGCCGATGACGAGCAGCGCGTCGAGTTCGAGTTTCTCGATCGACCGGCCGAGCGCGTAGAACTGGTCCTCGCTCGGGATGCGGCGTCGTGTGCCGAGTTCGGCCCCGCCCTCGTTCGTCCAGCCCTCGACGTCTCCCCACGTGAGGTCGCGGACGTTGCCCTCGAGCAGCCCCGGGAACCCGCCGTCGACGCCGACGATGTTCATGCCGCGGGTGAGCCCGAGGCGTTCGGCGGCTCGCGCGGCGGTGTTCATGCCGGGCGCGAGGCCGCCGGCGTGCAGGACACCGATTCGCGGCATCGGTTCGACGGGCTCGGTCCGCGACGGTGGCCGTGACATGCGCTCGAAGACGTCGAGCATCTCGCCGAAGCTCGCCCCGCGGGCGAGAACGGCCGACTCGAAGTCGCCGATGTCGACGAATCTCGCGACCTCCCGGGTCTTCTCGACGGCCTCGACGAGGGGGATCTGGGCGATCCGGTTGTGTCGCACGCCGAGGATGTGCGGGACGCTCTCGGGGGTCGCGTCGAGCACTTCCTGCACCGCGGCGTAACCGAGGAGGGTGCTCATCCAACGGTCGTAGGCGCTCGGTGAGCCACCCCGCTGCACGTGGCCGAGGATCGTCACCCGGGTGTCCTCGCCGAGACGCTCGGCGAGAAGGTCTTTGACCTGCTCGGCGGTGATCGGGGTGCCGTGCCGGTCGTGGGCGCCCTCGGCGACGAGCACGATGCTGTCGCGACGCCCCGCGGCCCGGCCAGCCCGCAGCAACTCGCAGACCTCGTCCTCCCACCCGTCGGCGGGCGGGTCCTCGGGCACGAAGACGTAGTCGCAGCCGCCAGCGATCGCGGCCATGAGCGGGAGATAGCCGCAGTGTCGGCCCATGACCTCGACGACGAAGCTGCGTTGGTGGCTGGCGGCGGTGCTCGCGAGGGTGTCGATCGCGTCGACGATGCGGTGCAGGGCCGTGTCGGCGCCGATCGTCATGTCGCTGCCCACGAGGTCGTTGTCGATCGAGCCGACGAGCCCGGCGATCATGAGCACGGGATGGGCCGCGGCGGTCTCGGGGGAGATCTCACCGAGCTCGACGAGTTCGGTCACGAGCTGCGGCCAGTTGCGGCGGAACGCGTCCGTGCCGGTCAACGAGCCGTCGCCGCCGATGACGATGAGGCGGTCGATGCCGTGTTCGAGCAGGTGGCGCGCCGCGCGACGCTGCCCCTCCCATTCGCGGAAGTCCTTGCTGCGAGCGGTGCCGATGACCGTGCCGCCGCGGTGCAGGATGCTTCCCACGTCGTCCCAACTCATCGGGGTGATACCCGCGCCGCCGTCGACCGCCCCCTGCCACCCTTCGTGGATGGCGTAGACCTCGGCCCCGAGGTGGATGCCGGTGCGCACCACGGCCCGCACGGCGGCGTTCATGCCCTGGGCGTCGCCACCGCTGGTGAGGACTCCGATCCGGGTGGTCATCTCGCGCACTCCTCACGTCGCTGGACCGCGGGCCGTCGCCCGGCCACGTCATCCACTCGGCCTTCGCGGGCGCGACCTGACGACCTCGCCCGTGCCCGGCCGCAACAGGGCCGGATGCTGCCCATCATGCCGGGCGTCAGCGGGCGGCCGGCCCGAGGCGGGGGTCGAGGGCATCACCGGAACCGTCGTGGCGGTCCTCGCCGGTCATCGGCGACCACAGGTCACGGCGCACGAAGACCGCGCGCAGCACGTCGGGTCGGTCGGTGATGACCGCGTCGACGCCGAGATCGAGCAGTTGGTGCATGCTCTCGGCGTCGTCGACGGTCCACGTGACCACCCGTACCCCGAGGTCGTGAGCCATCTCGACGACGCGTTCGACGTGGATGCGCAGACGTCCGAGGCGCACGGGCACGTGCGCGAACGGGGCCGTGGCGATGTGGCGCGGCGGGCGGATGCCGGCGCGTGCGCACGCGATGAGCACGGTCAGGGAGCGCCAGCCGAGCGTCGTTGCGACTCCCGGCACCTCCTCACGCACGTCGACGAGCCACCGGTCCCAGGCACCAGCGATGCAGAGCCGTTCGGCCACTCCGGGCCGTTTGAGGGTGGCGACGAGCGGCCCGATCGCGCGTTCGTCCTTGAGGTCGACCGAGAAGCACGTGTCGGGAAACGCCTCGAGGGCCTCGTCGAGGGTGGGAATCGTCTCGCGGCCAGACACCCGCACGCGTCGCAGCTCCGCCAGCGTGCGCGCCGCGAGCGGCCCGCGAGCGTCGGTCACTCGGTCGAGGGTGGCGTCGTGGAAGCAGACGAGGTGCCCGTCGGCGGTGAGCCGCAGATCGCTCTCGAGGTAACGAAAGCCGAGGTCGGTGGTGAGAGCGAAGGCGGCGAGGGTGTTCTCGGGGGCCAGCCCGCCACCTCCCCGGTGGGCGAGCGCGATGGGCCCGGATGCGTCGGCGTACCCCATGTCTCCACTGTCGCCGACCGCTCGTCACGCCTTGAACACGTACGGGCCCGCAGCCGGGTAGTTCACCGACCTTTCACAGCCGCACCACTCCGCGCTCACACACGCGACTCGCGATCGCCACCCGGCGCGCCCCGTCGCACCAGGCCTCGCCGGTGCCCATTCGACTCGCTAAGGTCGGGGTTGACATGTTCGAGGGCGTTTGCCCGCACAGGAGGTTCCCGATGTCCACAGCAGTGCCCCCCACCCCGGACCCGGCCGCGCCGCGGGCCTCCGACCCGACGATCGGGCGGTTGGTCGCGGACGCCACCGAGAACCTGTCCGGCATCATCCGTGACGAGATCGCGCTCGCCAAGGCCGAGATCTCCGTCGATGTCTCCCGGGGAGTCAAGGGCGGCGCGATGTTCGCGGTCGCCGGCGTGCTCGCCGTCTTCGGCCTCACATTCCTGTTGCACACGATCGCCCTCGGCCTTCACGCCCTCGGTCTGGCGCTGTGGCTCTCCTACCTCATCGTCACCGTCGTGCTCTTCGTCATCGCGGGCATCCTCGCGCTCGTCGGCAAGGGCGTCCTCAGCAAGATCAAGGGCAAGCCAGAGCGCACGATCGACTCGGCGCAGCGCTCCATCGACACGATCAAGCGCAGCGCGACCGGAGACACCACGCGCACGACCCGCGTCGCCGACCCCATCGCCCACGGCGCCACCGACCGTCCGGGCCTGAGCGGTCCGGCTCCCACGCCCGGCAACATCGCCGCGGCGGGCACGGTGAGCACCGGCGGATCCGGGTCGACCGAGGTCACCGAGCGCTGACCCCGCACCCGCACGAGAACGGCGCGTCCCTTTCGGGGCGCGCCGTTCGTCATGTCGTGGCTCGTGTCGGGTCTCGTTCCGGCCCAGGTCTAATCACGAGCGGTCAGGCGGCGGTGCAGCCGCCGACCGGAACCTGATGCCCGGCACGTGCCGTGGCGAGGACGGGGGCGACCTCCTCGAGCCGCAGCGCGTACGCCGTGTCGGCCTCGTCCTGCGAGCGCGCGAACACCACGCCGGCGACCTCCCCGGTGGTCGTGAGCAGGGGCCCGCCGGAGTTGCCGGGGTGGATGTCGGCGCGCAGGCCGTAGATCTGCCGGCTCACGGAGGCATCGTCGTAGATGTCGCGACCGCGCGCGGTGATGAGCGCACCGACCCGCGCCGCGGAGACGGTGTAGGGCCCGCCGAGCGGGTAGCCGGCCACCGCCGCGTCGGCGCCCCGGCGCAGGGGTGAGGACGCCAGCGGGATCGGCGAGAGATCCCCAGTCTCGGCGGAGAGCACCGCGAGGTCGCGCCCCGCGTCGAACGCGACGACCCGGGCGGTGCTTCGCAACCGGTCCTTGGTGATGCTCACGTGTTCGGCGCCGCTGACCACGTGGGCGTTGGTCACGATCAGCCCGGGTGCGACGACGAAGCCGCTGCCCTCCTGCATGCGTCCGCAGGCGGGTGCGGTCACGTCGATGCGCACCACCGAGCGACCGGCCCGGGCCACCGCCGTGTGGTCGGCGACGGCGGGGTCGACGGCCTCGGCCGGCAACGCGGGTTCTGCGCCGCCGTGTTCGAAGACCCGGGGGAATTCGTACCGGGCGAACAAGGCCGTGACCTGGTGCAGAGCCTCGTTGCGGTCGACCGGGGCGACGTCGTCGATCGCCCGCAGCACCCGTGAGCCGTCGATCGTGCGCGACACGTCTCCGGGCAGGGCGACTCGCAACGCACCGGCACCGAGCCACACCGTGGCGGCCGCGAGCACGAGCGAGACGACTCCGCCGAGCAGCCGGTCGATCGGGCCGATGACGGCACCTCGCCGCGGCAGCCGCCGCGCCAGGCCCGAAAGGATCGCCTGGCCGACGAGGGCGGCGAAGACGACGACGGCGGCCAGCGCCGCGAGCAGCAGTGGCCCGTCGAGGCGGTCCGGCAGGCGCGCGACGAGGTCGGGGGCGAACCGCAGACCGAGCAGGCCACCGAGCGCGAAGCCGACGACCGCGCCCGCGATCTGCACGAACCCGCGCGTGAGGCCGGCCGCGACGTACGCGAGCAGGACGGCGGCGAGGAACACGTCGAGCGCGAGCACGCTCACCCCCGCGTCGGTCATCGTCATCCCCGCTCGTCCTGTCGGTCCTCGACCGATCAACGTTCCGCTGCTCGTGCCGGTTCCGCCTCGCGCGGAGGCAGGTGCGGACGGTGCCGTCGATGCGGTCGACCCGTCTCAGCCGCTCATCGCCCCGGACGGTCGTGGCCCTGCCCGCCCTCGTCCGCCTCCTCGGCGACGATCGCGGCGGGATCGCGGGGAGGTTCGCTCGTCATCGGCGCTCGCCCGGCGCTGACCCGGTCGGGCAGCACCCGGGTGACGGCGGGATCCCAGGGCCGTTCGAGCCCGGCGAGGACGAGCAACCGGTCGAGCAGGGCCGCGGTGAACCCCCAGACGAACAGACCCTCGATCTCGAAACCCACACCCGTGTACCCGACGGGGTGGGTCACGGTGAAGCGGTTGGCGGGGTCGGCGAGCTCGGCCACGGAGGCGAGCACGACCCGCTCGACCTCGGCCGGGGAGTTGACCCGCACCGCTGCGGGGCGCTGCCACCAGCCGAGCACCGGGGTCACCGCCGAGTTCGAGACCGGCACGTGAACGGCCGGGAACGTCGTCACGATGTCGACCCCGGCGGCATCGAGAGCGACCTCTTCTCCCGCCTCGCGCAGCGCCGCCGCGACCGGGCCACCGTCGGCCGGATCGACGCGGCCACCGGGAAACGCGACCTGACCGGCGTGCGAGCGCAGCCCGGCCGCCCGCTCGGTGAGGACGACGATCTGGTCTCCCGCGCGCTCGCGGTTCGGTCCGACGAGCATGAGCACCGCGCTCGCACGGTCACCGCGCCCCGCCGGTCGGTGGCGGTCGAAGAATCCCGCGGGCGCGCGCTCGGACTCCGCGGCCACTCGGTCGAGCCACGGCGGGCGGGCGATCACGACGACGCCCGATCGTCGGCAGGCAGGTCCTTGACGAGCTTCTCCGCCGTCTGGGGGTCGGTGACGCCGATGCCGTACGACGGGCACCAGCGCGCGACGGGGCACGCACCGCAGGCCGGGCGACGGGAGTGACACGTGCGCCGGCCGTGAAAGATCAGCACGTGGGAGAGCATCGTCCACTCCCTCTTCGGGATGAGGGCGCCCACGGCGTGCTCGACGCGCACGGGATCCTCCTCGTCGGTCCACCCCATCCGCCGCGCGACGCGCCCGAAGTGGGTGTCGACGGTGATGCCCGGAACACCGAAGGCGTTGCCGAGCACGACGTTGGCCGTCTTGCGTCCCACCCCCGGCAGGGCGACGAGTTCGGTCAACGAGTCGGGGACCTCGCCGCCGTGCCGCTCGACGAGCGCGGCACCGATCCCGATGAGCGAGGTCGCCTTGGCACGAAAGAACCCGGTCGGCCGGATGATCGTCTCCAGCTCCTCCCGGTCGGCGCCGGCGTAGGCGGCCGCGTCCGGATACCGCGTGAACAGACGCGGGGTCACCTTGTTCACCCCGACGTCGGTCGACTGCGCCGAGAGCACCGTCGCGACGAGCAACTCGAGCGGAGAGGTGAAGTCGAGCTCGCAATGGGCGTCCGGATAACGTTTGTGCAGAACCCGGTACATGCGTCGCGCACGTCGCTTGAGCGCGAGCGGCGTCTCGGTACGCGCTCGCACCGCGGTGGATCCTGACCGCACATGCGGTGCGGTCTCGTCCGGAATGATCGGGCCGGTGCTCACGCACCCAGCGTAGGACCGGGCCTCGACGCGAGATCGCGCCTAGTGACCTCTGGCACACTGGACCCGTGGAGAACGACGTCGTACGCAAAGCCCCCCTGTTCGCGGCCCTGGACGATGCCGACGTGTCGGCGCTGCAGGCCACGATGTCCACGAGCCGTCTAGGCCGTGGCGAGGTCCTCTTTCGGGAGGGCGAGCAGGGAGACCGTCTGTACGTCATCCAGTCCGGCAAGGTGAAGCTGGGCCGCTCGAGCGCCGACGGCCGTGAGAACCTCGTCGCGATCCTCGGCCCGGGCGAGATGTTCGGCGAGCTCTCGGTGTTCGACCCCGGCCCGCGCAACGCAACCGCCACGGCGGTCGCCGAGACCCACCTCATCGGTCTGGGCAACGAGGCCCTGCAGCAGTTCCTCCTCGCGCGCCCGCCCGTGGCGCAGAGCCTGCTCGCGGCGTTGGCGCGGCGTCTGCGTCGCACCAACGACTCCCTCGCCGACCTCGTCTTCACCGACGTGCCCGGCCGCGTGGCCAAGGCGCTGCTCGATCTCTCCGAGCGCTTCGGCCGTCCCGTCGACGAGGGTGTGCTCGTCGCCCACGACCTCACGCAGGAGGAACTCGCCCAACTCGTCGGCGCCTCCCGCGAGACCGTCAACAAGGCTCTCGCCGACTTCGCCACCCGCGGCTGGCTGCGCCTCGAGGCGCGCGCCGTCGTGCTGCTCGACGTCGACCGCCTGCGCCGCCGCAGCCGCTGACGTTCGCGCCGGCCGGTCCTCACGCGACGCCGGCGCATGGCCCGGGTTCAGGACCTCTCGGTACCACGCAGGTGGTGCAACTGCGCCTCGACGCTGCGGGAGGCCGCCGGCCACAACTCTCGCGGCACGTCGGCGTAGACCACCTCGAGCACCGACTGCACGTCGGTGGCTCCGCCTTCGACGGCCTGACGTACCTGGTCGAGGCGTTCCCGCCGATGATCGAGGTAGAAGTGCACCGAGGCGTCGGCGTCGGGCAGGTACGCGCCGTGCCCGGGCAGGAAGCGTCGCACCCGCCCGCTGCCCGTGAGCCCGGCGAGCCGGTCGAGGGAGGCGAGATAGTCGTCGAGCCTGCCGTCGGGCCAGGCGACCATCGTCGTCCCCCATCCGAGCACCGTGTCGCCGGTGAGCAGGGCGTCGTCGGCACCCACGTAGAAGCACACCGAGTCGCGCGTGTGCCCCGGGGTGGCGAGGACACCGATCTCGAGGTCGCCGGCGACGATCACATCGCCGTCCGTGAGGTCGTCGGCACCGGGCCCCTCGGCCCGCACCCGGCTGCGGACGCGCTCGGCGAACACTCCGGCACCCTCGGAGTGGTCGGGATGCCGGTGGGTCAGCAGCACGGCCTCGACCCGCCGACCGTCGACGACCTCCTCGATCGCGGCGAGGTGGCCCTCGTCGGGCGGCCCGGGGTCGACGACGACGCACGACGATGCGCCCGCGTCACCGATGACCCAGGTGTTCGTGCCCTCCAGCGTCATCGGCGAGGGGTTGGGAGCGAGCACGGCGCGAACGTGTGCCGAGCCCTCTCCTCCGGTCCAGGTGCCCGGCTCGACCGGTGGGGTGGGAGGGGTCGCACTCATGGATGATCTCCTGACGGGCTCGGGCCTCCGCGGTGGGCCGGCAACTCCACGCGCAGCCGCGAACGGCCCGCGTCGTCGCTCTCGAGCACCGGCATGACGCGCAGCATCGGCGGCGCCGAGCCGAGGAACTCCCGCGCGTCCCGCGCCGCCGCGACCTGTTCCAGACAGACGACGGTGGGCGGCAGCAGCTGCGCGCGACCGGCCTCGAACTCGGCGAGCAACGTCCTCGGACGCACCCAGTCGGCGGCGGCGGCCTCGGTGGTGCGGTCGTCGGGCGTCTGTCCTTCGGGCAGACGCGCCGCGAAGAACCTCGTGTCGTAGCGGCGGCGTTCGAACTCCGGCGTGACCCAGTGCGCCCAGGGTCGCAACAGGTCGGTGCGCAGCACGAACTCACGCCGGATGAGCAGCTCGGCGAACGACTGCTCGCGAGACAGCAACCGGTCACGCTCGGCGTGCCACTGCTCGCTCGACACGTCGCCGACGAGCGTCTCGGCGTCGGGCCCGGCCAGCAGCACCCCGCATTCCTCGAACACCTCGCGGGCGGCCGCGACGACGAGCTCACGCGCCTCGGCCTCGTCGGACGTGCCGAGCCAGGCCGCCCACTGTCGCGGCGACGGGCCCGCCCATGGGAGGTGGTCGTCGGCGTCGCGCGCGTCGACTCCCCCACCGGGAAACACCATGCGGTTGGGCGCGAACGCCATCGACGAGCGGCGCCGAAGCATGAAGACCTCGACCTCACCCGAGGCCCCGGTCTCGGTCCCGGCCTCTGCCTGCGAAGCGTGCCCCGTCGATGCCGCGCCCCGGGCGCCGGCCGCATCTCGCACGACCATGACCGTCGCGGCCGGTCGAGCAGACACCACCTCGTGCCCTCGCTCCTTCTCCCCGCCGTCACCGTCACCGTCACCGGCGAGCGTCACCAGGTCCACGGGCACGTCGAAGTGGCGGACCCGCACCGGGATCCGTGGGGACTCGGGCGCGCTCACGTCACGCTCACCTCTCCTCGCAATGCCTCAGCACGCTGTGTCTGACAACGCCTCACGAACGCCCTCGGGCACTCGGCGCACACCGCAACGTCGCGGGTCGGTCAGTCGTCCTCGGCGAGGGCGACGAGGATCTCGACCTCGACGGGCGCGTCGAGAGGAAGGGCGGTGACACCCACGGCGCTGCGCGCGTGCACGCCTGCGTCGCCGAACGCGGCACCGAGGAGGTCGCTGGCCCCGTTGACGACACCGGGCTGGCCGGTGAACGCGGGGTCGCTCGCCACGTAGCCGACGACCTTGACCACCTGGGCGACCCGATCTAGGTCACCGACGACGCTCTTCACGGCGGCGATCGCGTTGAGCGCGCACACCTGCGCGAGGTCCTTCGCCTGCTGCGGCGTGACGAGCCCCTCACCCTCGCCGACCTTGCCGGTGGCGAGCATCTGACCGTTCTGCATGGGCAACTGCCCCGAGGTGTAGATGCGGCGGCCGTCGCGCTGGGCGGGCACGTAGGCGGCGACGGGCGGCACGACCTCGGGAACGGTGAGTCCCAGCTCGGCCAGACGATCTTCGACGTTGCTCACGATGTTTCTCCTCGCTGACGCCGCTCGGCGTCTCGGTGACACGGCTCTGTGAGCCCGGGGAACGCGACGCGGCGTCGCGCCCGGGTCAGGACTGCAGCGGACGCTTGAGGTAGGCGACGAGGTTGCCCTCGGGCATGACGACGACCTGGACGAGCTCCCAGCCGTCGGAGCCCCAGTTGTCGAGGATCGCCTTGGTGTTGTGGACGATCAACGGAACGGTGACGTCTTCCCACGTGGTCATGCCCCGACAATAGGCGGTCCCACCGACAGCCCGCCCGGCCCTCGCCACACCTCGTCATCCCTCGTCACCGCTCGCCTCCCCTCGTCATGCGCCGGTACACCCCCGGCACGCCTGAGATCGGGGACGCACCACCGAGCGCGACCCCTGCCGGGTCGCCGAACAGAGAGCCTGGTGCGCAGGCCGCGACCGCGCGCAGAGCGGGCCCGACGGCCCGTCCCTAAAGTGGTGGCATGGCCGACACCTCCGAGCTCCCCGTCGACGACACGGGTGCGCGACCCGATTGGCCCGGCGTCCGATTGCACGTCGTCACGGGCAAGGGCGGCACGGGCAAGACGACCGTCGCGAGCGCTCTCGCCCTCACCCTCGCCAGCCTCGGTCGCAAGGTCCTGCTCGTCGAGGTCGAAGGACGCCAGGGCATCAGCCAGGCGTTCGACGTGCCGCCGCTCGCCGACGACGAGCGGCTCGTCCTGAAGGTCTCGGGCGGTGGCGAGATCTGGGGACTCGCCGTCGACGCCAAGGCCGCGTTGCTCGAATACCTCGACATGTACTACCGGCTCGGGCGTGCGGGATCGGTGCTCGAACGGATGGGAGCCGTCGACTTCGCCACGACCATCGCGCCGGGCGTGCGCGACGTGCTGCTCATCGGCAAGGTCTACGAGGCGGTGCGGCGCCGCGCCGAACACGGCCGGAGCGCGTCCGGCACGGCTGCGGGCACGTCTGCGTGGGTCTACGACGCCGTCGTGCTCGACGCGCCTCCCACGGGCCGTGTCGGTCATTTCCTCAACGTCAACGAGGAGGTGGCCGAGCTCGCCAAGGTCGGCCCCATCCGCAGCCAGGCCGATTCGGTCACCCGCCTCCTGCGTTCCGAGGCCTGCGCCGTGCATCTCACGACGATCCTCGAGGACATGCCCGTGCAGGAGACCGTCGACGCCGTGGCCGAACTCGCCCGCATCCGCGTCCCCCTCGGCGCCATCGTCGTCAACCAGGCCCGCGACGAGTTGCTCTCCGAGGCCACGCTGGAGCGTCTGGCGGAGCTCGACTCCCCTGGTGTCCTCGCCGCGATCGGCGCCGACCTCGCCGCCGCGGGACTCGACGGGTCGCCGCAGGTCGTCACGGCGCTCGTCGACGAGGCCCGCGATCACGCGGCCCGTCTCGCGCTGGAGGACGAGCATCTGGTCACTCTCGCCGGCCTCGACGCGCCGCTCTACGTCCTGCCCCGCGTCGGCGACAGCGGTGATCCCGGCGGCATCCGCGTGCTCGCCCAACACCTCGCAGAGCAGGGAGACTGGTCGTGAACGCCCCCACCCCCGGCGCCGCCCGGCGTCCCGGCGCCCGGCCCGCCGGCCGGCCTACCGCGCAACTCTCGGCCCCGTTGTCGCTCGATGCCGACACGGTCATCGCCGATCCGAAGATCCACATCGTCGTGTGCTGCGGCTCCGGTGGGGTGGGCAAGACGACGACGGCCGCCGCGCTCGCCGTGCGCGCCGCCGAGCAGGGGCGTCGGGTCGCCGTGTTGACGATCGACCCCGCCCGCCGCCTCGCGCAGTCGCTCGGGCTCACCGAACTCGACAACATCCCGCGCGAGGTCCCCGGCATCGACAGCACCGCCGGAGGCAGCCTCGACGCGATGATGCTCGACATGAAACGCACCTTCGACGAGGTGGTGCAGGCGCACGCCACCCCCGAGAAGGCCGAACAGATCCTCGCCAACCCGTTCTACGAGGCGCTCTCCAGCTCGTTCGCGGGCACGCAGGAGTACATGGCGATGGAGAAGCTCGGGCAGCTCCGCGGTCTGCGCGGCGACGACGGACGGCCCCGGTGGGATCTCGTCGTCGTCGACACCCCGCCGTCGCGGTCGGCCCTCGACTTCCTCGACGCACCCTCTCGCTTGGGGTCGTTCCTCGACGGCCGGTTCATCCGCGTGTTGCTCGCCCCGGCCAAGGCCGGAGGCCGCGCCTACACCAAGGTCATGGGCGCGGGCATCGGCATGGCCTCGGGAGTGCTGTCCAAGCTGCTCGGCGCGACGACGCTCGACGACGTCCGCGGGCTCGTCGCTGCCCTCGACACGATGTTCGGCGGATTCCGCGAACGTGCCGACCACACCTACGCCCTACTGCGGCAACCCGAGACGGCGTTCCTCGTCGTCGCCGCGCCCGAACGCGACGCGCTGCGCGAGGCCGGTTACTTCATCGACCGCCTCGACGCCGACGGGATGCCGCTCGCGGGGGTCGTCGTCAACCGCGTACGCCGTGCGCGCACCGACGCCGTCTCGGCCGAGGGCGCGTACTCGGCGGCCGAGACCGTGCGTGCCGAGGCCGGCGAGGATCCCGAGGCGATCACGACCGCCGAGCTGCTCGAGGTGCACGCCGAGATCGCGGCCGAGGCCAGGCGGCACAACCGGCTCGTGCGCGACTTCGCCGCCCGGCATCCGCGGGTTCGGTTCGCCGAGGTGCCCACCGCCGCCACCGACGTCCACGACCTCGACGACCTGCGTCGCATCGGGGCGGCCCTGGCAGAACGGACGGCAGAACGGACGGCAGAACGGACGGCAGAACAGGTGGTCTCGGAGGCCTGAGCAGGCCACGTCGCCCCGCACGAGTCGCGCGACGAGATCGCGGGCACACGCAACGCCCACCCTGTGGCGAAGCCACGGGTGGGGGGGCCGGGCCTGAGCCGAGGTGAGAAGTTCGGGCGCCGGAATCGGCGAAGGCGGTCAGCCGGCCTGTTCGGCGGAGCGGGCCCGCTGGAAGAGGTCCTTCCACGACGTCACACTCGGGTTGCGACGCTCGGGCGCCGGAATCGGCGAAGGCGGTCAGCCGGCCTGTTCGGCGGAGCGGGCCCGCTGGAAGAGGTCCTTCCACGACGTCACACTCGGGTGGCGACGCAGGATCGCGCGACGCTCACGCTCGGTCATGCCGCCCCAGACGCCGAACTCCGCACGGTGGTCGAGCGCATCGGCCAGGCATTCGGCGACCACCGGGCACTTCAGACAGACGCGCTTCGCCTGTTGCTGTGCCGCCCCCTGCACGAACAGCTCGTCGGGTTCGGAGGTGCGGCACCTGGCGAGTGGAGTCCAGTCCTCCACCCACTCAGACTGACGACGCCGCATCGGCGTTGATGAGATCGTCATTGTTCGTCCTTGCGTCGGCGACCCACGGTCTGCAGATTGCACGTTCCTGATCGGCCGGTACCGGCCCGTGATCAGTCATCTGTGCTCCTAACGTTAAGAACGGTCGGCCGAACTTTCGATCCCCCGTCGGGATGGTTCGGCGTAGTGCGAAAGAACTAGTCCTGACGTCCCGAATCGGTCGTTTCGTCCGTAATGGCTACCTGTGGCGGGTCGAGTTCGCTTGCACGACCGCGGTGCAGGCCCATCGTCGACTGCGCAGGTGACGGGGGTTGTCGGAGACGGCGTCTACGCTGAACCCATGGAACGGCGTCAGGGGGCGACTGCGGTCGCGGGACTTTTCGGGGCCTTCGTCGCGGCATCGACCGTGCTCGGGCTGCTGATCGCGGGCATCTTCATGCCCATCGCGGGTCTCGGCGGCAGCGCCACCAAGTCGGTCATCACCGCCTTCGACGCGCTGCCCGCGCAGTTCACCTCCTCACCGATGGCCCAGCAGTCGCGCATCCTGGCGCGTGACGGCTCGGTCATCGCCACGCTGTACCAGGAGAACCGGCTGGTCGTGCCCATCGAGGACATCTCGAAGGACATGCAGAACGCCCAGGTGGCCATCGAGGACAGGCGCTTCTACGAGCACGGCGGCGTCGACGGGCGCGGCATCCTGCGCGCCGTCGCCACCGGCCTGCGGGGCGGGGGCAAGGAGGGTGCGTCGACGCTCACGCAGCAGTACGTGCGGCAGTTGCTCATCGCGACCGCGCGACAGAACGGCAACGAGAAGGCCGCGCAGGCCGCGCAGGCGCGCAGCGGAATCCCCGGTTACGTGCGCAAGATCCAGGAGATGAAGTACGCCATCTCCATGGAGCAGCGCCGCAACAAGGAGCAGATCCTCGAGGGCTACCTCAACATCGTGTACTACGGCGCCCAGGCCTACGGGGTCGAAGCGGCGGCGCGTCGTTACTACGACACCACGGCGGCCGAGCTCACGTTGCCGCAGGCCGCGATGATCGCCGGCCTGGCGCAGAACCCCGGTGTCGCCGACCCGATCAACAGCCCCAAGCGCGCGATCGAGCGCCGTAACACCGTGCTCAAGGCCATGCAGGAGCAGGGCTACATCAGCACCCGGCGCATGAACCAGGCCCAGGAGTCTCCGCTCGGGCTCAAGGTGCAGCCACTCAAACCGTCGTGCCCGGCGGCCACCAATCCCTACGTCTGCTACTACGTCGTCAACTGGCTGCTCGACCAGCCCGCGCTCGGTGACACCGTGAAGGAGCGCGAGAAGCGTCTCTACTACGGCGGCCTCAACGTGCAGACGACGTTCGACCCGGGCCTGACCAAGCGCACCAACGAGATCCTCGCCCGGCGGATCTCCCCCACGAACAGCGCCAAGCGAGGCACGGCCGCGGCCGTCGTCGAGCCGGGCACCGGCCGGGTGCTCGCCATCGGCCAGAACACGTCGTGGGATCTGGTGGGAGGCCGCGGAAAGACGAGTGTCAACTGGGCCGTCGATCAGAAGTACGGCGCGTCCGGTGGGTTCCAGATCGGTTCCACGGTCAAGGTGTTCGGCGTCGTCACCGCACTCGAGCAGGGCATGACCGCGAACAGCTCGTTCTACGCCCCAACCGACGGCACGCGCATCTCCGGCTCGAGGTTCGGAGGTGAGAAGTGCGGCATCGTCGACCGGTACTTCGCTCCCTACAACGCCGAGGGCGAGGAGCACGGCATGACGACGCTGCGCGAGGCGACGGTCAAGTCGATCAACACGGCCTTCGCCCAGCTCGCCACCATGGTGGGCGTCTGCAACGAGCGCGACACGATGAAGCGCATGGGCATGCACCGCGCCGACGGCAAGGAGTACGGCGCGGGTGGTATCGCGGCCACGGTGCTGGGAGCCGACAACGCGTCCCCGCTCACGCTGGCGTCGTCCTACGCCACGCTCGCCTCGGGTGGGATGTACTGCGAGCCGCGTCCGGTCGAGAGCGTCATCGCGTTCGACGGCACCGAGTTGCCCATCGGCCAGAACAAGTGCCGGCGAGCCATCGACCCCAAGGTCGCCTACGACACGACGCGCATCCTCACCGGAGTGCTCCAGAAGGGCGGCACCGGCACCAAGGCGGCGATGGGGCGCCCGGCCGCGGGCAAGACCGGTACCTCCGACAACAGCAACCAGACGTGGTTCGCCGGCTACACCCCGCAGCTCGCGGCGGTCGTCTGGTACGGCACCCCGTACGAACAGCGTTCGGTGCACGCCTACGGCGGCACGGTCGCCGCTCCGCTGTGGCGCCAGATCATGACCGAGGCGAGCAAGGGCATGAAGACCGAGCAGTTCCGCCTCATCAAGAGCGACACTCCCGCCGAGGCCGAGAAGAACGACGAGACCGTCTCGGTGCCCAACGTCGTCGGGCGCAGCGAGGAGTCCGCGACGCGCATCCTCGAGGAGGCCGGTTTCGAGGTCTCGGTCGACGACAACCGGGTGAACTCCGGAGACGTCGCACCGGGCAGCGTCGCCGAGTCCTCCCCGGAGGGTGGCAAGGAGGTCGACGCGGGGTCGACGGTGACCATCACGCTCTCCCGGGGTGGGCGTCCCGACTGACCCGCGCACACCCCCCAGCGCCATGAATGCGTTCGGCCCCGTCGGCGTCGACGGGGCCGTTCGCGTATCTGGAAGACTGGGCGCGATGCACACGCTCACGAAGGCCGTCCTCGCCACCGGGCTCGCCGGCGCCGGTGCGCTCGCCTACGGCTCGCTCATCGAACGCAACGCGTTCACGTTGCGCCGGTTCGTCGTGCCGGTGCTGCCGCGGGGCAGTGAACCGGTCGATGTGCTCCACCTCTCCGACATCCACCTCATGCCGACGCAGCGGCGCAAGCTCGCGTGGATCTCGGCGCTGGCCGAGCTGGAGCCCGACGCGGTCGTCAACACGGGCGACAACATCGCGCACCCGGAGTCGATCACTCCGCTCATCGACGCCCTTGCGCCGTTTCGGGGGCTGCCCGGTGCGTTCGTGCTGGGGTCGAACGACTACTTCGCGCCGGGGCGCAAGAACCCGGCCGATTACCTGCTGCGCAAGAAAGCCAAGCCGCGCACGCCGCGACTGCCCACCGACGTCCTCGTGGGCGAGCTCGTCGACTCCGGGTGGAGCGATCTGACGAACACGCGTGGGCGCATGGCCGTCAAGGGTCTCGACCTCGAGCTCGTCGGCGTCGACGACCCGCACCTGGAGTACGACCGGTACGACGAGGTCGCCGGCCCGGCCGATCCGACGGCCGATCTCACGGTCGGCATCGTCCACGCGCCGTACACGCGGGTGCTCGACGCGATGACGGCCGACGGGGCGGGCCTCGTCATCGCCGGCCACACCCACGGCGGCCAGCTCGCGGTGCCGTTCTACGGCGCGCTCGTGACCAATTGCGACCTCGACACCGGCCGGGTCAAGGGCCTGTCGCGCTGGTGGCCGGGTGCCAACGGCATCCCCTCGAACGAGGCACCGACGGACGCGGCCTGGATGCACGTCTCGGCCGGGCTCGGAACGTCGCCGTACGCTCCGATCCGGTTCGCCTGCCGCCCCGAGGCGACGCTTCTCACGCTCACTCCTCGCGCCTGAACCGGCCGGGCGCCCGACGCCGTCGGAGCGGTGCTGCCGATTCGGCGAACGGGTCGACGGTCGGCTAAGGTGGGGCGGTCGCCCACGCGGAACACCGCCGGGCTTCGGGGTGTGGCGCAGCTTGGTAGCGCGCTTCGTTCGGGACGAAGAGGCCGCAGGTTCAAATCCTGTCACCCCGACCACAATCGAAGGGCTCCTGACCTGTCCGGTCAGGAGCCCTTCGGCATACCGGCCCAGAATCCCCCTAGGCACGGGGTGCAATCGCAACCTCCGAGCCCCCAATGCAACCCGGCCTGTGTGATGTCGGCCATAAACAGCCGTACGAGCGTCCAAGAATTCACGCTTCGGGCTTAGGACCAGCACACTTCCTCCGATGAGACGCCTGGCCACGGTCGGCGAAACCCGTTCGACCGGTTGTCACTTCTCATCATCTGGAGACACCAGTGTTCGCTCGCTCAGCCCGCTCCGTTCGCTTCCGACTCCTGGCGACCATGCTCTGCGTCGCCGCCTTGGGCCTACTCATCGGTGTCGTCGCCTTCGTCCAGATCGGGAGTCTCTCCACGACCCGGTCCGAGGAGATGGGGCGCACGGTGCCGTACACGATCGGTCTGGAGAAGGTGGCGATCGCCGCCAAGGCCGCTGCGAACGACGAGCGTGGCTACCTGCTCACGGGCGACAAGAAGTTCCGCGACTCGGTGGACAAGCAACTCGCGGAGATCGACACCGACCTCTCGGCCGCCGAGCAACTCGCCCCCGACCAGGAGCAGGAATCGGCTCGCAAGGTCCACGAGTCGATCAACGCGTGGGCGACCGCGGTGCGAGCCGAGTTCGTGCAGTACGACACCGACAAGGACGCGGCGGTCAAGGCCGCACTCGGCCCGAACCGCGACCTGAGGAAGGCGTACGAGAAGGAGCTGACCGCGACCATCGACAAGGCTGCGTCCGAGATGACCCGCGGTGGGGAGTTCGCATCCGCGGTGCAGACCGGTCGCATCCTCGTGCTGGCCCTGGCCGCCGTCTCCCTGGTGGTCGCCGTCCTTCTCGCCCTTCGCCTCACGCGCCGGTTCACCCGTGCCATCGCCGATCAGGTCGAGGGCCTGGAGGCGATCGCCGCCGGTGATCTGACCGCGCGCGTGGAGGTCCGCTCCGACGACGAGTTCGGCCACATGGCCCACACGTTCAACAACTCCTGCACCGAGCTCGAGGCGGCGATGCGCGCGACCGCCGGTCACGCCCGCTCCCTCGAGACCATGGCCGAGGAGACGTTGACCACGGCGGCGCAGGTGTCGGATCTCGCCGACGAGCTGCGAGCGGTCACCGAACGGTCGACGTCGGGGGCGCAGCAGGCGTCGCGTGACCTGCAGACCGTCGCCGCGGGGACCGAGGAGATGACGGCGAGCATCCGCGAGATCTCGCGCTCGGCCAACGATGCCGCCGGTGTCGCGGCCTCGGCGGTCGAGGTCGCTGCGCACACGAACTCGACCGTGGCCCAGCTCGGCACGAGCTCGGCCGAGATCGGAGAGGTCGTCAAGGCGATCACGAGCATCGCCGAGCAGACCAACCTGCTCGCCCTCAACGCGACCATCGAGGCCGCGCGCGCCGGTGAGGCCGGCAAGGGCTTCGCCGTCGTCGCGAACGAGGTCAAGGACCTCGCCCAGGAGACCTCCAAGGCCACCGAGGACATCGCTCGTCGCGTCGAGGCCATCCAACTCGACACGGAGGCCGCCGTCACCGCAATCTCGCAGATCAGTGTGATCATCGCGCAGATCAACGACTCGCAGTCGACGATCGCCTCCGCCGTCGAGGAACAGACCGCGACGACGAACGAGATGGGCCGGAGCGTCTCGAGCGCGGCCGGTGAGACCGACCACCTCTCACAGGGTGTCGAGCAGCTCGCGCACGCCTGTCGCGAGGTCTCGGTCCGCTCGGCCGCATCGACCGACGAGGCCCACCGCCTCCAGGCCACGGCCCGCGACCTCGCCGCGGCCGTCGTCCGGTTCCGGTACTCCGACGTGTCCTGAGCCGGACGACGGCGGCCGCCGGCGAACGACGGCCGCCGCGGTCCTCGACGACGCTGAGACAGGCGCTTTCACCCGGGCTTCGCGCGGGTGAAAGCGCCTGTCTCAGCTGGGTTGCGCCACGTTCGGCTGGGGGTGGTGCGGGGCGACGTCACCGCACGAGCCGGCTCGCCACCCCCGGCCACACGTGGGCCGGCTCGCCACCCCCGGCCAGCGGGGGTGAAAGCGCCTGTCTCAGCTGGGTTGCGCCACGTTCGGCTGGGGGTGGTGCGGGGCGACGTCACCGCACGAGCCGGCTCGCCACCCCCGGCCACACGTGGGCCGGCTCGCCACCCCCGGCCACACGTGGGCCGGCTCGCCACCCCCGGCCACACGTGCGCCGGCTCGCCGCCCCCGGTCGCGCGTGGGCCGACTCGCCGCTCTCGGTCGCCAGGTGGGCCGGCTCGCCACCCCTGGTCCCGACGGGCCGGAGACACAGCCGATGAGGCCGGTGGCCGCGTGCGTCCGAGATGGAAGATGGGATGGCAGCGGTGGTGGGGTGATCACCCCATCACTGCTGCCATCCCATCTTCCGTGTTGCGTCGGAGCGCCGCCGGTGTGCCTCGCCGGCTCTCGGGATCGAGAGCGCCGGGCGTGCGGATCAGCGGCGGATCTGGTTCACGGAGTCGGCGAGCTCGTCCATCGTCGAGAGGACCTTGGAGTTCGCCGCGAAGCCGCGCTGGGCCATGATGAGGTTCGTCAGCTCTCGACCGAGGTCGACGTTGCTGGCCTCGACGACACCCGCGTAGACGCTGCCACGACCGCCGGTCCCGGCGGCGCCTGCGATGGGAGCGCCCGAGGCCTCCGTCGGACGGAACTCGGTGCTGCCGATGCGGAACAGGCCCGCGTCGTTCTGGAACCGCGCGATCTGAATCGTGCCGAGCACGACCTCACGCCCCTGCGCGTCCTGCGCGACGACTCGACCGCGTTGGTCGATGGCGAAGTTCGACGGGGTCGCAGCCGGGGTGGGAACGCGGATCGGCTGGTTGTCGACGCCGAGCACCGCCTTGCCGTTGCCGGCCCGCAGCACACCCTGCGCGTCGAGGGAGAAGTTGCCGTTGCGGGTGTAGGTCGTCTCACCGCCGCCCTGCAGCACGAAGTAGCCCGACCCGCCGATCGCGACATCGGTCGGCTTGTTCGTCGTGAGGAACGAGCCCTGATGGAACTCCCCGTAGATGTTGCGGGTCGCCACGCCCAGGCCGAGCATCGCGGGGTTGATCGCCCCGTTGGGCTGCGGCGGTGCCATGTTGTTGGCGCGCGCGATCTCGTTGAGGGTGTCCTCGAACATCGCCCGGTCGAGCTTGTAGCCGTCGGTGTTGACGTTCGCGATGTTGTTGCCGGTGACGTCGATGAAGATCTGGTGCTGACGCAGACCGGAGATCGCGGAATCGGCGGCACGGAACATGCGGTGGGCTCTTTTCTGACGGCAGGTAGTGACTGCACACGACCGGCGCACCCGAAACGAGTGCGCCGGTCGCAGGCCGCGGATCGCGGCCGGTGGGTCGACGTGGCAACGTCGACCCTGGGTCTGATCGACCGGCTGTCCGGATGGACGAGGGTCAGCCGGATCAGCGCTTCATGTTGATGAGGTCCTGCAGGACCTCGTCGGAGGCCGTGACGACCTTGGAGTTCGCCTGGAAGCCACGCTGGGCCATGATCAGGTTGGTGAACTCGCCGGCGAGGTCGACGTTGCTCATCTCGAGCGTGCCCTGGGTGACGAGGCCGAGGCCCTGGGCCGTGGGCTGGTCGACGATCGCGTCACCGGAGTTCAGGGTCTCCTTGAACATCGTGCCGCCGACGCGCTCGAGGCCGTTCGGGTTGTTGAACTTGGCGATGCCGAGTGTGGCGATCGTCGTGCCTTGCGGGTTGTCGGCATTGAAGCCGGTGATGACGCCGTTGGGCGCGACCTGCCACGACGTGTACGTCTCGGAACTGATGTTGATGGGTTCGCCCTCGACGTCGAGCACGTAGCTGCCGTCGCCGGTGACGAGGTCGCCGGCCTTGTCGAGGCTGAACGCGCCGTTGCGGGTGTAGAAGGTGTCGACGCCCTTCTTGATCTGGAAGAACCCGTCACCCTGGATGGCCATGTCCGTGGGGACGTTGGTGACCTGCAGACCACCCTGCTTGAAGTCGCCGGAGATCTGCCCGAGGCGCACGCCGAGACCGATCTGGGTCGGGTTCATACCACCGACGCCGTTGCCGCCGTCGGGGGCGGCCGCGTTCCGCACGACCTGCGACAGGCTGTCCTCGAAGACCGCGCGGGTCGACTTGTAGCCGTGGGTGTTGACGTTCGCGATGTTGTTACCGGTGACGTCGAGGTAGATCTGGTGGTTGCGAAGACCGGAGACGGCCGACCACATGGAACGGATCATGAGCTGATTCCTCCTTCTCGGGTGTGGCCCCGAGGTGTGTTACGCAGGGGTACCGGTGCTGCCGGTGTTGTCGGTGGGGGTGGTCCCCGTGGTGCCGTCCGTGGCCGTGTTTCCGGTGGGTGCACCGGTCGTGTCCGTGGTGGCTCCGGTGGAGGGAGCAGAGCCCGTGGTGCCGTCGGTGGTCGACGGGGCGTCGGTCGTGCCGGTCGGTGCCGTGGCAGGTGACTTCACCGACTGGACCGCACCGAGCGGCACGTCCTTGCCGTTCACGACAAGAATCGGCCCGGCGGTGGAGAACTTGACCGATTCCACCCGGCCATCGAGCGTCTTGGACGCATCGGCCGGGTCGGCGTAGGTGATGTTCGCGCCGATCATGCCGACAGCCGTGGACATTCGCTGTTCGACGGCCTGGCCGGCGTAGTAGGCCATGAGCTGATCGTTGCTGTTGGTGAGGTCCTTGACCGCGTTCGACATGGCCTCGGCGTTGCTCGACAGCTCGTTGACGCGCTCGAGCATCGCCATCGACGCGGTCTGCTGCATCATCGCGGTCGTGTCGGCCGGCTTGCTCGGGTCCTGGAATCGCATCTGGGCGACGAGCAGCTTCATGAAGTCGTCGGCGTCGAGCGCCATGCCGTACTTGCGGTTGATCTGCTGGGCCTGCTGGGTGGCCTCGGGCGTCGTGTTCGACTTCCACGTCTTGGTCGCCGGGTCCCAGACGGCCATCGACTGCGGGATCTCGAACTTCGTGCCGTCGGGCTGGGTGATCGTGACGGTCGGCGTCGGGGCCGGGGTGGACGTCGTTCCTGTTGCGCCTACGGGGGTGGTCATGGGTATCGCTCCTCAGCGACGCGGGGCAGGGCCGCGGTCGTCGGACGTCGGGTCGAAAGAGCCGGTGGAGGCCGGTGAGAGGGTGGTCGAGTAGTCGGTGAGCGCGTCGTCGTTCGCGGTCGTCGGGGACGTGGTCGCCGGCGACGTGTCCGTCCCTCCGGCGAGGCCGGGGAAGGCAGAGCCGTCGCCCATGACGGCGGCGCGGCGGGCGCGAGCCTGAGCGTCGGCGGCCTGCTGCCAGGTCGCCTGTCCGCCGTCGGCATGGCCACCGGAGTCGACGTCGACCGAGCCGGGGCGAAGCCCGAGGTCGGCGAGCTGCTGACGCAACTGGTCGACGTTGTCGCGCAGGAGTTCACGGGCGGTGCCGTCGGCGGCGCGCAGCACGACCGCCACCTCACCGCCACGGATCTCCAGCGTGACGTCGACCTTGCCCAGGTGGGCCGGGGCGAGCTGCAACGTCACCTGGTAGGAGCCGTCCTGCCCACGCAGCACGGGGCCGAGGCCCTGCATGATCTGGGCGTGGACAGGCGGCGTGGACGGGGCTGCCCCGGCCACCGGTGAGGACGACGCGACGGGCGCCGACGCCGGCGCGGTGAATCCGCGCTCGGCACCCGAGACCGGAGCAGCGTCGGCACGCGGCGCCTCCCGGCCGGCGGACTGTCCGCCCTGACCGGAGCCGCCGTCGCCCGTCCCTCCGGAGCCCGGACGCGCGGCCGCATTGTCGCGGCCGACGGGGGCGTCGGTCGAGGCATCGGTCGGCCGGGCGTCGAACGCCGCGTCCACTGCATCGTCCGTCGGCACGTCCGCGGTCGCGTGCTGGATGGCTTCGTAGGCCGAGCGGCTCTCGTGAACTCGTGACTCGGGGCGCTGCATGCCCGCGGCGTCCGAGCGCAACGGCGGCTCGGCAGCCTGAGGGTTCGACCGCACGGTGCCGTCGACATCGGCCGCATCCTGCGACGTCGCCGGAGTGGCCACCGCCGGGGTGGACGCCTGGCCACCCACGCCCCGGCTCGCGGCCGAGCGAGCGTCGGCGCTCTCCCCCGCACCCACCTGCGGTGTGGTGACGTCGGCGGGGAGCGGCGTGGTCGAGGCCGTCCGGCCGGTGGGGGTCGCGCCCGTCGCTCGCGCGGCGCGTTCCGCGTCGTCGGTCACGACAGGACGTGAAGCGTCCTGTGACGGGGTGGAGGCAGCGTTGGGGGTCGCGACTCCGGGGGCAGTCGCCCGTGGCGTGGCCTCCGGGGAGCTCGCGGGCCCGGTGCGCGCGGGCAGGGCTGCCGCGCCGTCGGCGAGGTCCGAGTCGGCCGGCGTCGACGCCGCTGCCGAGGCGGCCGCGCTCTGAGCGTCCTGCGATCGCGGCGCATTGGCGGCGCGTGCCGGAGTGCCGTCTGCCGCCACTCTCGACCCAGCGTCGGCATCGCTGCGGACAGTTCCCGCTGCTGTTGCCGCGGCACTCGAGACATTCGAGGCACCGTTGCCGGCAGTGCGCCCGGCTTCTGCGCGAGGAGCCTCGTCGGACGTGCCAGCCGCTTGTGTCGGTACAACAGTGTCGCGCGTCTCGCCCGCCGCACTCGTGCGGGCGCGATCGGTGCCCGCTCGCGGCGCAACCTGGGTGGCGCCCTCCGCGTCAGTGGCGGGTTCGTCACCCGCGGTGGTGGGCTCCGGCGTCGTGGTGAGGTCACCGGCGGAAGCCTCGGCGCCGCCGTCGACGGTCGCCAGGTCACCGTGAACGGTCGGAGCGACGGGAGCGCCGGCGGCACCCGGCTGCGATGGGGTCGAGGCGGTCGCTGCGGTAGAAGCGGCCGCTCGCTCGGGGCCGGCGGCCGGTGCCACGCCGGAAGAGCCGGTGGCAGCACCCTGCGCGCTCTGGCCGGAGCCCGTGCCGCCGTCGAGTGCTCCCGCTGCGAACTGGGCCATCGTCGCCTGGGTGGCGAGCACCGCGGCAGCGCCGTCGGCCGTGCTCGTGGGCACGGGGTTGGCGGTCGGGGCCGCACCAGAGGTCGCGGCTCCCGGAGCACCCGCGGTCGTCGACGTGTCGACGCCGTCGACGCTGTCGGCCGGCGCATCGGACGCGCCGACGGTCCCGGGCTCGGCGGTGCTCGCAACGTCTCCGAACGCGCCGCGAGAGACGCCCTCCGCAGCCGGGGTGGCGTCGATTCCGAGGCCGAGCGACTGGTGCCACACGCCTCGTTCGACGAGGCGGGCGAACGCCGACTGCGACGCGCGGGTCATCGGCGCGGAGCTCGTGGTGGAGTCGGCGGTGGTCTCCTCCTGAGCGGCGGGGGCGCCGGCGAGCTGCCCCTCGGCACCGGAGCGACCCGCCTCACGGCCGGTCACCTCACCGGAGCGTTCCCCCTTGGCGGAGCCGTCGCCGAGCGCCCCGCTGAGGGCACTGCCGAAGCCGTCGGCTGCGGCCCGGCCGGAGCCGTCGTTCGTCGCGCGTCCGACGCGGGCGCGGGTGACGTCGGGAATGAGGTCGGTCATGCGGCCACCTCCAGTCCGGCCATGATCCGCCGCACGTAGTTCTGGGTCTCGCGGTACGGCGGGATGCCGTTGTACTTGCGCACCGCTCCGGCACCCGCGTTGTAGGCGGCGAGCGCAAGCTCGGTGGAGCCGAAGGCACGCAGGTGCGAGCGCAGCAGGCGCGCGGCCCCGTCGACGGCCTGCGCCGGGTCGAACGAGTTCTTCACCCCGAGTCCGCGTGCGGTGCCCGGCATGAGCTGCATGAGCCCCTGAGCGCCGGCGCGGCTCACGGCGCGGGTCTTGAAGTTGCTCTCCTGCTTGGCCACGGCGGCGAGCAGCGTGGCGGGCACGCCGTACTTGCCCTCGGCCGAACGGAACAGCCGTTGGAGGGCCGCCGGTGCCTGGTTCAGCGCCGAGGTGCCCACGGCGTCGGGAGCAAGGCGGGGACGGGCGCCGGCCGCAACCGCAGCTCCAGGGCGTACGGCGGCGTCGACCAGCGACGTCGCGTTCGGAGTCGTGGTGCCGAGTCCGGCGAGCGCGGTCTGCAGCACGGCCTGGGCGCTCTCGACGTCCGAGCCCGTGAGGCTGTCCTTGACCGCGCTGGCCACCGCCTGCTGGTACGTCGAGGCGTCGACACCCGCGCTGAGGGCCGTGGTGCGCAGCGTCGAAGCGAGCTTGACCGTGTCGATCCCGGCAGCGGGCAGCCCGGCAGCGTTCTTCGGCGACGCCGCCGGTTGCGTGAGCGTGGCCGCGGCGGGCTGGTCGGGCAGGACCCGCCGGATCGCCGTGAGGTTCTTGTGGACCTTGCTGATCTTGACGACGTCGCCGGTGCGAGGAGCGTGGATCATCTTGCCGTCGCCGACGTAGATCCCGATGTGGTGCACGGGGCTGCCGAACGCGACGAGGTCACCCGGGCGGGCCTGCGACAGCGAGGCCACCTTCGCGCCCTGACGCGCCTGGTCGCGGGAGACACGCGGCAGGGAGATGCCGTGCTGCTTCATGACGAGTTGCACGAATCCGGAGCAGTCGAGGCCGATGCGCGGGTTGGTGCCGCCCCACTTGTAGGGGATGCCGAGGTACTTCTTGGCGGTCGCGAGGACGGCGTTCGCGTCCTTGAGCCCGAGCGAGCCCGTCGTCGAGTCCGGCGCCGTGGTCGAGGTCGTCGTCGCAGCAGGGGCCGAACGCGCCGCGAGGGTCGTCGTGGGTACCGATGACGCAGCGGCCGCCGCTCGCGCGACCGGGGTGTTCGCTGCCGCCGTCGAGCCGCCGTCGGACGAGCGCGCCTGCGTGCCCGGGCCCTGGGCGCGCGACATCGCCTCGCCGAACGCGCCCGTCGCGGGGGTCGCCGACTTGACCACCGCGCTCGTGGGCGTGGCGGTCGTGAACAGCGACTGGATCTGAGCGATCCGCGACTGGGCGGTGGTGAAGCCGCTCGTGTCGATCGTCATCGACGTCCTTTCCTTTTCCTCGACGCACTCTCTTCGGCCGTCCGCTGGTCGGCGTCGAGCATTTCGGCGAATCGCTCTTCTCGGGCGCGATCGACGAGGCGTTCGAGACCCTGGGTTCGCATCGCTGCTGCTCGGAGGGCCTCTCGGGCGGATTCGGTCTGTTCGTGCGCCGATTCGACGGCCTGCCGGGCCTGGGTCACCGAGGCCGCCGCCGCCTCGGCCATGCGGTGGTGGGCTCGGAACTCGTCGTAGGTCGTCTCAGCATCCGGAGGGCGGACGAGCTCGGGATAGTCGTTCTCGCGCCGGGCGAGAACGGCCGCGGCCTCGCGTTCGGCGACGGCGGCTCCGGCCATCTCGGCCTTCGCCCTGTCCTCCTCGATGCGCCGCACCCGCAGGAGGGTGTCGTACGGGGTCGTGAACTTCGGCATGTCGCTTCGCCCTCACTCGCACTCGGCGGCCCGGCTCAACCGGACTCGGCGATGCGGTGCAGCTCGGCCCACGCGCTCACCGCCGGGGTGAGGTCCTCCATGTCCTGCTTGAGGAACGCGTCGATCTCAAAGGATTGTTCGAGGGCGCGGTCGACCTGCGGGTTGCTGCCCTTGACGTAGGCGCCGATGTCGATGAGGTCCTTGGCGTCGCGGCGGGCCGCAAGCAGTTGGCGCAGCAGAGTCGCGTCGGCGCGCTGCTCGGGTGTGGTGACGGCCTTGTTGACACGCGAGATCGACTCGAGCACGTCGATGGCCGGGAAGTGGCCCTGGGTCGCGAGCTTGCGCGAGAGCACGATGTGTCCGTCGAGGATCGAACGCACGTTGTCGGCGATGGGGTCGTTGAGGTCGTCGCCGTCGACGAGCACGGTGTAGAGCGCGGTGATCGAGCCCGTCTTGGCCATGCCGGCGCGCTCGAGCAGGCGAGGCATGAGGCCGAACACGCTCGGCGGGTAGCCGCGGGTGGCCGGGGGCTCCCCCGCGGCGAGACCGACCTCGCGCTGGGCCATCGCGACACGCGTCACCGAGTCCATACAGAGGATGACGTCCTGGCCCTGGTCGCGGAACCACTCGGCGATCCGGGTGGCGGTGAACGCCGCGCGCAGACGCACGAGCGAGGGCTCGTCGGAGGTCGCGACGACGACGACCGAGCGCTTCATGCCCTCGGGCCCGAGGTCGCCCTCGATGAACTCGCGCACCTCACGGCCGCGTTCACCGACGAGCGCGAGCACGCTCACCGGCGCCTCGGTGCCGCGCACGATCATCGACAGCAGGCTCGACTTACCGACGCCGGAGCCGGCGAAGATGCCCATGCGCTGGCCGCGGCCTGCGGGAACGAGCGTGTCGATCGCCCGCACGCCGAGCGGCATCGGCTCGGTGATGCGCTCGCGGTCCATGGCTCGCGGCGGAGTGCCGTCGGTGCTCGTCAGAATGACGTCGGTCAGCGGCGGCCCGTCGTCCATCGGCTGCCCGAGTGCGTTGACGACCCGCCCCAGCAATCCACGGCCCACGGGGACCTGCAGCGGAGCGCCGGTCGAGAGCACCGGGTTACCGGCCCGGACGCCTCGCAGGTCGGAGACCGGCATGCACGAGGCGAACCCGTCTCCGAGCGCGACGACCTCGGCCATGATCGGGCCGTGGTCGCCGATGATGCGCACGGCCTCACCGATGCCGAGCTCGAGCCCCGAGACCTCGATCGACAACCCGATGGCGCTGGTCACCCGCCCCCGAGCGAGCGGCCGCGCGGCCTTGGCGGCCTGGCCCGCGAGATCGGCGTACACGCCGGAGAGCGCGACGTGGCGGCTCGCGCGACGCGGCGCCTCGTGATCGGCGGGGATCCGGGCGTGCAGGCTCATGCGCCGAGGGCCTTTCGTACCCGGTCGAGCGCGCCGGCGATCGAGGCGTCGACCTCGAGGTTCTCGGCCATGGCCACGGCGTCGCCGGGTGCCACCGACGGGTCCGCGATGACCTCGGCGACCGACCACTGGAGGATCTCGTCGGTGATCTGGATGACCTCGTCGTAGTCGGCGGGGTTCATGCGCAGGGTCACCGTCGCCCGGCGCGGCACCTGGGTGAGGGCCCGCATGACCGCGTCGCGGGCCGTGCAGTCGCCCACGGCGAGGTGGTGTCCGACGAGGGCCGCGGCGATCTCGACCGACAGGCCGGTGATCGTCTCCTGCATCTCGGCGACCGTGGGCGCCTGGTAGTCCAGGGCCCCGGCGATCGCGGCCTCGACGGTCATGAGCAGCTCTCCGAGTCGTTCGCGTCGCGCCGCGCGCTCACGTGCGTCCTTCTCGACGAACTCCGCCTGCAGCACGGCCATGTTCTCGAGGCCCTCGGCGCGCCCGGCCTCGAAACCCGCGGCCCGCCCGGCCTCGAAGCCCTCGCGCCTCGCCTCCTCCTTGGCCTGCTCGACGAGGCCCGCGAGGTAGGGGTCCACGAGGCGCGGGTCGGCGACACCGACGGGCGCGAACTCGGTGTTCGTCAGGTCGGCGCTCATCTGCGCGGGACGCGACGTGTCGTCCTCCGCCGCACGGATGACGTAGCTCGTGCGGTTCGGCGTATAGCGCAGCCCGCTAGGCAACGAACTCGTCCCCACCGCCGCGGGCGACGACGATCTCGCCGGCCTCCTCCAGCATGCGGATCGCCCGGATCACCACGGCCTGGGCCTCTTCCACCTGCTTGAGGCGCACCGGGCCGAGGATGCTGATCTCGTCGGCGAGCGCGAGCGCGGCACGCTCGGACATGTTGCGCGTGATCTTCTCGCGCACGTCCTCGCGCACACCCTTGAGGGCGACCGCGAGGTCCTTGGACTCGACCTTGCGCAGCACGACCTGCACCGCGCGGTCCTCCAGGCCCACGATGTCCTCGAACATGAACATCTGCGCGCGCACCTGCTCGGCGAGCTCGAGATCCCGCTTCTCCAGGCCCTCGAGGATCATGCGCTCGGTCGTGCGGTCGGACTGGTTGATGATCTCCACGAGCGGCTTGAGGCCGCCGACCTTCGTGTTGTCGGCCGCCTGCACGAGGGTGGAGAGCCGGCGTTCGAGGTGGGACTCGACCTGCTTGATGATCTCCGGCGACGTGCTGTCCATCACCGCCAGCCGGTGCGCCACCTCGGCCTGCACGTCGGAGGCGAGGCCGGAGAGGATGATCGCCGCCTGCTCCGACTGCATGTGCGCGAGCACGAGCGCGATCGTCTGCGGGTGCTCGTCCTGCAGGTAGTTGAGGATGAGCTTGGCGTCGACCCGGCGCAGGAACTCGAACGGCAGCTCGACCAGGGACGCCGTGAGGCGGTCCATGATCTCCTGCGCCTTGTCCTTGCCCATGGTCGCGACGAGGATCTCCTCGGCGAACGAGACTCCGCCCTGCACGTAGTACTGGCGGGCCTGCGCGAGTTGCCGGAACTCCTCCAGCACGTCGTCGAGCACCTCGACGTCGACGCCCTCGAGGCGAGCGATCTCGGCCGTGAGGGCCTCGACCTCGTGTTCCGGAAGTGATCTGAGGATGGCCGCCGAGGCGTCCTTGCCGAGCTGCACGAGAAGGATCGCGGCCTTCCGCAAGCCGGTGAGGTGAGGGGCGACGGTGTTGCTCACGGTCTCTCCTTCCCGCTCTCATCGTTGTACCGATACAACTCGTAGGTGTGCGCGTCGCGTGTGTGCGCGTCGTGCGTGTGCGTGTGGCGCGTGCTCATGGCCGTCACTTGCGTTCCGCGATCCAGCCGCGCAACAGGCGGGCGACCTCGTCGGGGTTCTCGTCGACCAGGGCCGTGATCTCGGCGCGCGCCTGGGTGCGGGCCTCGGACTGCGGGTCTAGCGGGGTGGCCTCGATGACGGGCATCTCGTCGTCCTCGAGCGCGTACTCCGCGGGCGGGGGCCCGGCGGTGAGCTCGGGCAGGGCCGCGTGCGAGCCGGTGAGGGGCTCGATCGAGGAGAGGTCGCCGATCTCCACCGTCGTCGTCTTGCGGCGGCTCTTGCGGAACCCGATGAGCAGCGCGAGCAGAAGCAGCAGCGCGAGGCCGATGTTCTTGGCGAGCTCGATGAGCTGGTCCTGGCGTTCCTGCTGCGCCGCGGCCCTGGCGGCCTCCTGGGCGGCCGCGGCCGCCTGGGTGTCGAACGGCACCCGGCTGACCTGCACGACGTCACCACGCTTGGGGTCGACGCCGCCCGCTGCGGCCACGAGGGCCTGCATCTCGGTCTGGTTGAGCGCCGCCGACTTGCTCGCGTCGAGCATGACCGCCACGTTGAGACGCGCGATCTGGCCGGGGGCCTGTTCGGTGACCGTCGTACGCGTGCCGACGGGGTTGGTCACCTTGCGCTTCTCGTTGTCGTACTGCTGGTTGCTCTGACCGGCGTTGGCGTTCGGCACGGTGATGTTGTCGGGGCCGAGCACGCCGCCGACGGGGGTCTGCCCCGAGCCGCGCATCTTCTCGGTCTCGGTGTCCTCCTGCACGGGCACCGCGCCGGGCTGGGCCGGGATGTACTCGTTCGACTGGACCTTGGTGTTGTCGAAGTTGAGGTCGGCGGTGACCGTGACCGAGGAGTTGCCCGGGCCGACGGCCTTGTCGAGCATCGCCTGGATCTTCTGCTGCGCCACGGCCGAGATCGACTGCGCCTGCTCGACGCGCTGGTCGCCGGCCGCTCCACCGCCGCCGGTGCCTCCGCTCGCCGACAGCAGCTTGCCCGTGCTGTCGGTGACCGTGACGTTGGCGGGGGTGAGCTTGGGCACCGCGCTGCTCACGAGGTGCACGACGGCCTCGACCTGGCTCGCGTCGAGCTGCTGCTGCGGCTTGGGCGTGATGAGCACCGACGCGGTCGTCGGCGTCTGAGCGGCGGTGAAGACCTCCTCCTCGGGCAGCGCGAGCTGCACCGTGGACTTCTGCACCGCATCCAGGCTGTCGATGGCCTTCTGCAACTCGCCCTCGGTGGCGCGCTTGGCGGCCATCTTCTGCTGGAAGTCGCTGGAGGCGAAGTTCTGCTGGTCGAGCAGCGGGTAGCCCTGGCTGTTCTCGGTGTTCGCGGGCAGGCCCGCGCCCGCCATGTCGATGCGCACCCGGTTGACGTCCTCGGCAGGCACGAGGATCGTCGCGCCGCTGTCGGCCAGCTCGTACGTGGTGCCGCTCTCGTCGAGCTTCTGACTGATCGCGTTCGCGTCGGTGCCCGAGAGGTTGGAGAACACCGGGGTGAGCGTGGGCTTGCTCGCCCACTGGTAGAACGCGAAGCCGCCCACGAGCGCGACGACGAGGGCGATGATCGTCACCGCACGCTGACCGGCGGTGAACGAGCCCCAGGTCGTCTTGACCGAGGTGAGGGCGGCGGAGATTCTCTTGTTCACAGTTGCATCCGAATGATGTCGTTGAACGCCTGGAGGGCCTTGTCACGCACCGTGACCGCGAGCTGGGTCGCGATGCCCGCCTCGTTGGCCGCGATCGTGTACTCGTGGATGTCCTTGAGGTCGCCGGTGGCGGCGGCCACGGCGAGCTTGTCGCTGCGGGCGTGCAGGGCCGAGAGCTCGCCGAGCTTCTCGCCGAAGTAGCCACCGGAGGCGCCCTGCCCGGCGCGTGTGGTCTCGACGGCCCCGGTCGTCATGTTCGCGGCGGTCACCTCGGGCGACGCGAACGTCGCCGGAGCCGCGGCACCGGTCGCCGAGAGCGGAGCCGCGGCCGGGCCGACCGCCGTGGCCGAGGTCGCGGGGCCGAAGGCAGCGATGCGGTCGGCCAACACCTGGCCGAAGCTCGAGACGCCCTGCTGAGCGGTGTCGATGCCGACGTCGGTGCGCGGCGGGGTCGCCGACACACCGTGGGCCGGGTTGAGGCCGAAGCCCGGCGTCACGCCGAAGCCGAAGGAGGGGGTGATGGGGGCGATGCTCATCGGCCGATTCCGATCGCTGCCTCGTAGGCACCCTTGGTCCGCTCCACGGCCGCGAGGTTGGCCTGGTAGGCGCGCTGAGCCTGCATGAGCTGCGCCATCTGGTCCGAGAGGTTGATGTCGGGCACGCGCACCTGCCCGCGCGCGTCGGCGAGGGGGTGATCCGGCATGTCGACGACACGGCCCTCGGGGTTGCCCCACACGTTGCCGGCGACGTACGTGCCGGCCGGCTTGCCGTAGTCGGCCGCCCGCGCCACGACGTACCGGGCCTGGAACGCGGCCTCGTCGGTGCGGCTCACGTTGTTCATGTTGCTGATGTTGTCGCTGATCGCGTCGAGCCACTTGCGGTTGACCGTGAGGCCCGAGTTGGAGACGTTCATCGCGTCGAACATGCTCATGTGCTTCCCCCCGATCAGGCGCCGGTGCCGGTGATGGCCGTGCGCAGGCCCTTGAACTTGTTGGTCAGCGCCTGCGACACGAGCTGCTGGCTGAGCAGGGTCTCCTGACCGGCGACGGCCTCCTCGTCGAGGTTGACGTTGCTGCCGTTCGTGCGCGTGGGCTCGAGGGAGCGCGCGGTGGCGATCTCGATGCCACGGGGGTCGCGGCCCTCGGCCACGGCCTTCTTGAGCACGGCCTCGAAGTCGACCTTGCCGGCGAGAAAGCCGGGGGTGTCGATGTTCGAGAGGTTGTCCGAGATCGTGCGCTGGCGCATCGCCAGGCCGGTCATGGCCTCGCTCAGCGTCCGCGTCGTCATGTCGCCGATGAAGAAACTCATGTGTGGCGGCTCCCCCCTGGGATGGCAGTGTGTCGGGTCCTGGCAGTGACCCGCCGTCGCCCGTCCGTGGTGACCGAGGCCCTCCGTGGCCACAGACCCCATCGACCGTTCGGGGCCCGCCCTGAGCCTCGAGACGGGCTCGATACGGCTCTGACCTGCATGAATACAAGAAGCCGGGCGTCCGGGAACAGATCGGTGTCCGGTCTCGGATTCCTCACCGCCGCAACCGGATCCGCAGATCACGACCCTGCGACAACGCGCCCGGCTCGAGTCACTCCGGGCGCTATCACCGAGAGAACGCGCCTTTTGCGCACGGGCCTCGCCTCCCGACGCCCCTCCCCCACTCGCTCGAACAGGCCTTTTCACCCCGACGACGCTGGTGAAAGAGCCTGTCCGAGCGGGTCTCCCGGGTGAAAACGCCTGTGCGAGCGGATTCTCGCGGGTGAAAACGCCTGTCCGAGCGGATTCTCGCGGGTGAAAGAGCCTGTGCGAGCGGCTTCTCGCGGGTGAAAGAGCCTGTCCGAGCGGGTCCTCGCGGGTGAAAGGGCCTGTCCGAGCGGTTGTGGTCCGGATCAGCGTGGGCGGTAGACCGCTGCTCGCCCGATCGTCTGCCGCTCCCAGGAGTCGTCGATGTTCATCGTCGTCTCCGCGCCACCGAGGAACAGGTAGCCGTCGGGGCGCAGCACCTTCTTGACCTGCTTGAGGATCTCGCGCTTGGTCTCGATGTCGAAGTAGATGAGCACGTTGCGCAGGAACACGACGTCCATCTGCGGCATCGGCGGGAACGGCTCGGCGAGGTTGAGGAACTTCGTCTCGATCATCGACCGAAGCCGCGGGTCGACCTGGTAGTTCATGCCGTGCCGGGCGAAATAGCGCACGAGCAGCGGGGCCGGAAGACCTCGGTTGATCTCGAACTGGTTGTAGATGCCCTCCTTGGTGCGGTTGAGCATCTTCGTGTCGATGTCGGTCCCGAGGAGCCGCACCCGCCAGCTGGGGTCGGCGCCGATGAGCTCCTGGATGAGCATCGCGATCGTGTACGGCTCCTGCCCGGAGGAGCAGGCGGCGCACCAGATGTTGAGCGACCGCTCGCGCCCGCGCTGCACGAGCAGGTCGGGCAGGATCGTGTTCGACAGCGCCATGAACGGGTGGCCGTCGCGAAAGAACGAGGTCTCGTTCGTCGTCATCGCCTCGACGACCTGGTCGCGCACCGGGCCGTTGGGGTTGGCGCGCAGAGCACGCACGAGGTCGGCGACGGAGGCGTCTCCCCGCTCCCGGGCGAGGGCGACGAGACGCGACTCGATGAGGTACTCCTTGCTGCGGTCGAGAACGATCGCCGACCGTGCCCGGACGACCTGACCGATGAAGTCGACGTCGGCTCCGGAAAGGCTCATGTTCGGGCACTCCTCGCGGTGGCGCCACGGCCGGCCATGGCCCGTGACGTGATGGCCTCCGCCATCTGGGGCAGGGGGATGATGTCGCACGGCAGACCCGCGGCGACCGCTGCGCCGGGCATGCCCCACACCACGGAGGTCGCCTCGTCCTGGACGACGAGCGTGCCGCCGGCGCGAAGGATCGGTTCGGCACCTCGGTGCCCGTCCTGACCCATTCCGGTCATGATCACCGCGAGAACGTTGCCGCCGTAGACCTCGGCGACCGAGCGGAACATCGGGTCGACCGCCGGCCGGCAGTAGTTCTCCTGCGGCCCCTGGTCGAGGACGACGCTCACGCCGTCGGCGCCGCGCTTGAAACGCATGTGGTAGTCGCCGGGTGCGACGACGACCTTGCCGGGCTGCAACGGCTCACCCTGACGGGCCTCGACCACCCGCAGCTTCGACTTGCCGTCGAGACGCTGGGCGAACAACTGGGTGAACACCGGTGGCATGTGCTGGGTGACGACGATCGGCACCGGGATGTTGCCGGGTAGGTGGGAGATGACGTTCGTCAGCGCGTCCGGACCCCCGGTGGAGACGCCGATCGCGACGACGTCGACCTTGCCGCTGCGTCCCGCGGTGGTGATCGGCGCACCCGGAGCACCGGGCGCCGCTCCCGGGGCTCCCGGGCCGGCTCCGCGCGGGGGCTCGCCGCCGAAGGCCGGGCGCACACGCCGCGGCATCGGGGCACGGCCCGTGAGCGACTTGATCTTGGGGATGAGCTGGCTGCGCACCGCCTCCATCGACTCGCTCACCGAGCCGACGTTCGCGGGCTTGGTCACGTAGTCGCTCGCGCCACGCTCGAGCGCGTCCAGGGTCGCCCCCGCACCGCGCTCGGTGAGGGTGGAGAACATGATGATCGGCAGCTTCTTGTCGACCTTGCGCACCTCGACGAGGGTCTGCAGGCCGTCCATCACCGGCATCTCGACGTCGAGCGTCATGATGTCGGGCTTGAGCATGCGCAGCTTGTCGAGCGCGTTCTTGCCGTTGACCGCCGCCCCGACGACCTCGATCTCCGGGTCGGTCTTGAGCACGTCGGTGATGAGGCGGCGAATGACGATCGAGTCGTCGCAGATCAACACACGGATTCTCGGCCCCGCCATCAGAGCAGCCCCAGCATCGCCAGCTTGTCCTCGATGACCTCCGGCGTGAACGGTTTGATGACGTACTCGTGTGCCCCGGCGGCGAGGGCGCGGACGATGTTGGCCTGCTCGGCCTCGGTGGTGACCATCATCAACGTGATGTCGCGCCAGGCCCGGTTCTTGCGCACCTCGACGATGAACTCGAGCCCGTTCATCACCGGCATGTTCCAATCGATGAGGCACACGTCGGGCAGGGGGCCCCGCTCGACCGCGTCGAGGGCCTGCCGGCCATCGGCGACCGCCTCCACCTCGAACCCGAGGTTCTCCATGGTCCGGGTCAGGATCGTGCGCATCGCACGCGAGTCGTCGATCACCAGTGCACGCATTGTCGTCCTCGCTGCTCGGGTCAGGACCCGGAAGGGGTCGGTGCCGCCTCTCCGACGGGTCCTACCGGACTCCGTCTCGCGCCGGCGGCGAAAGGCTCACCCACCCATCGGCGTGCGAGGTTCGTTCTCAAGCGCTCACGGACAACGCTCTTCGCGCCCGCGTGGCGCGTCTCAGTAGCGGAAACGTTCGAGGATCTGCCGCAGCCCGGCGGCGCGCTCGCCCAGCTCGTGTGCGGCGGCGGCCGTGCCGCGGGAGGCGTCGACGCTCGTGCGGGCGGTGCGACTCACGCGGGAGACCCGCTCGGAGATCGCGGACGCGCCGGACGCGGCCTCGCCGACGTTGCGGCCCATCTCCTGGGTCGTGGCCGTCTGCTCCTCCACCGCCGAGGCGATGGCGGCCTGCGTGTCGTTGATCCGCGCGATGATCGCGCTGATCTCGCCGATCGCGGTGACCGCGGCCTCGGTGTCGGCCTGGATCGCCTCGATGCGGCGGCCGATGTCCTCGGTGGCCTTGGACGTCTCCTGGGCGAGGTCCTTGACCTCGTTGGCGACGACGGCGAAGCCCTTGCCGGCCTCCCCCGCCCGCGCGGCCTCGATCGTCGCGTTGAGGGCGAGGAGGTTGGTCTGTTCGGCGATCGACGTGATGGCCCGCACCACCTCGCCGACCTCCGCCGAGCTCGCTCCGAGCTTGGCGATGGTCGTGTTGGTGCGATCGGCCACCTGCACGGCCGACGCGGCGACGCCCGCGGCGTCGTCGGCCGACCGCGCGATCTCTCGGATCGAGGCGGTCATCTCCTCGGTGCCCGCGGCCACGGTCTGCACGTTGCGCGACATGTCGCCCGAGGAGGAACTCACGGCCTCCAGGTCGGTGCTGGTCGCGTCCGCGCCCTTGTCGAGCTCGGAGGCCTGCTCGGCGAGACGGAGCGAGGACTCGGTGACGCCGTCGGCGGCGACCCCCACGGCCTGGAGGATCTGGCGTACCGACTCACGGGTCGCGTCGGCGGCCCGCGCGAGGTCGCCGATCTCGTCACCGGGAGCCACCCCGGTCGGCCGGGTCAGGTCGCCACCCGCCATGCCCGTGAGCGCCTGTTCCACCCCGCGCATCCGGCGGGCGACGGAACGAGCGACGAGCAGCGCGAGCACGATGACGGTGACGCCGATGACGACGAACGTGACCACCATGACGATCCGCTGACGCGCCGCGGCCGCCTGTGCCTCGGCGGCGGCCTCTGCGGCCCCGGTCGACGCCGAGTCGCCGAGCCTGGCGAGCACGTCACGGCTCTCGGTGAGCAGCGCCCACGAGCGGTCGATCTGCTTGGCCCCGGCCGCGCGGTCGTGGGCGAGGTAGAGCTCGGTGCCCCGCTTCTCGGCCTCGGTGAACTCGGTGTCGATCTCGCGCAGCCGCACGATGTCGTCGGCCTGGGCCTCGGTGAGCCCTTCGGAGGGGAACGAGGCGAGCAACCGGCTCTTCTCGTCGTGGATCGAGCGGGACTCGCCGCGTTCGGGCGAACTCTCCGACGCCGCGTCCCAGTTGCCGCCGTTCACCTGCAGCACGTAGCGGGTCTGCGCGGCACGCAACCGCTCGTCGAGGGCGGAGATCTGCGCGGCCGTCCGCGCCACGGCCGCCTGGGTCTCGTGTTCGCGCGCGGCGCTGCCCGCGCCGGCCGAGGCCGCCCACGACGCCGCGAGGAACACGAGCAGCCCGAGCACGCCGATGACGCCGATCGAGACGATCTTGGTGGCGAGCGGCACTCGCGCGACGAACGACGGGGACGGCGTGCTGGTCGACACGTGGGCTCCTGGAGGGACGAGCGGTCGGACGCTCTGCTCATCGGCGAAATCCCGCGCGAACAAAGGGAACCGGCGCACTCAGCTCTGGATTCCGGCCGGTGGTCGGGCCGCGGGATCGCGACGCCACTCCCGGTTCACGTACCCCCGCGAATGCACGGACGCGAGCGCACGCCCCCGTCGCCGACCCGCTCGAACGGTGCGGCGCGAGCGTCCGTGCCAGAATCGAGACCCCGCCTGCCGGGGCCGCCGACACGCCTGCCAAGGAGTACAGCCGTGAAGATCGCCATGGGCGCCGACCACGCCGGATTCACCCTCAAGACCGCCATCAAGGAACACCTCGAGGGGCTCGGCCACGAGATCCTCGACGCCGGGACGAACTCCACCGAGCGCACCGACTACCCGATCTACGGCTCGCGAGCCGCTCACCTCGTGACGAGCGGCGAGGCCGATCTCGGTGTCCTCACCTGCGGCTCGGGCATCGGCATCTCGATCGCCGCCAACAAGGTGCCGGGAACGCGGTGCGTTGTGTGCATCGAGCCGTACTCGGCGGCGATGGCGCGCCGACACAACGACGCGAACATGCTGGCCCTCGGTGAACGATTCGTCGGCGTCGACATGGCGCTCTCGTGCGTCGACGCGTTCCTCGCCGCGCAGTTCGAGGGCGGTCGCCATGCCGCCCGCGTCGCTCTCTTCGACGACATCGAGGCCGGCAAGGAGCTCTGACGCTCCCCAGTACGCCGAGACAGCCGCCGTTTCCGGCCTCCGCACCCCTCAGCGACGACCGCTGAGGGCGTGGGGGCCGGAAACGACGGCTGTCTCGGCGTGTAGAGGGTCAGAGGGTCAGGCAGCGACCTCCACGTCGACGGCCTTCTCGGTGTCGAGCACGAGCATGAGCTGGCGGTCGAGCTTGCACACCTGGGTGATGAGGTCGCGCACGCGCGGGGGAACCGTGTCCGGCGGAGCCTCGAAGCGGTCGAGGTCGGGTTCGAGCACGTCGCCGATCTCGTCGACGAGCAGGCTCGTGGCCGAGTCGGAGTTGCGGACGACGACGTTGGTCACCTCCTGGCCCTCCTCCCGCGGCGGCAGGCCCATCCGCTCGCGCAGGTCGATCGTGATGACGATCTGCCCGCGCAGGTTGATGAGTCCGGAGACCTCCTTGGACGAGAGCGGCACCCGAGTCAGCGCCTGCTCACGGAGCACCTCCTGCACGGTCTCGACCGGCACCCCGAAGAGGTGGCCGCCGAGGCGAAAGGTGCAGTACTGGGTCGACATGTCGCATCCTTCCAGGTCAGCGACCTGATGGCCGCCGGCGCGTCCCGGTCGGGGCGCGTTGTGATCTGCTCGCCTACTCATCGGCGGATCGGCCGCCGACTCAACTCATTCCGCCCGCGCGCCCTCGGCCGCGCGGGGCGCGCGGGCGGCTCAGTACTGGAACCGCCCCACGAGGGACTGGAGCTCACCGGCGCGCTGGGCGAGCTCCTGGGCCGCGTGGGAGGTGTTGTCGGCCGCCGAGGTGGTGTCGCCGGCCGAGCGGGCCACCGACGTCACGCTCTGCGCGATCCGGTCGGCGCCCGACGCGGCGTCGTTCACGTTGCGGCCCATCTCGTTGGTCGTCGCGGTCTGCTCCTCGACGGCGCTGGCGATGGTGGCCTGCGTGTCGTTGATCTGCGCGATGATCGAGGAGATCTCACTGATCGCCGCCACCGCGGCCTCGGTGTCGACCTGGATCGCCTCGACACGGTGACTGATGTCCTCGGTGGCCTTCGACGTCTCCTGGGCCAGGTCCTTGACCTCGTTGGCGACGACGGCGAAGCCCTTGCCGGCCTCCCCCGCCCGCGCGGCCTCGATCGTCGCGTTGAGAGCGAGAAGGTTGGTCTGCTCGGCGATGCTCGTGATCGTCTTGATGACGTTGCCGATCTCGACGCTGGACTCCCCCAGCTTGGCGACGGTGCCGTTGGTGCGGTCGGCGACCTGCACCGCGGAGGCCGCGACACCGGCGGCGTCGTTGGCGTTCTTCGCGATCTCGCGGATCGAGGCGGTCATCTCCTCGGTGCCGGCCGCGACGGTCTGCACGTTGCGCGAGACCTCCTCGGCCGAGCCCGAGGCCAGGCCGGCCTGCTTGGACGATTCGGTGGCCGAGCCGTTGAGCTGGGCCGACGTGGCCGACAATTCCTCGGAGGCCGCGGCCACCGACGACGCGGCGTTGCCGACCTCCGACATGACCTCCTGCATCGCGACTCGTGTGGTCTCGGCCGCGACGGCCATCTCGCCGAGCTCGTCGGTGCCGGTGTGGGTGCAGGGGACGGTGAGGTCGCCGCGCCCCATCGCCTGCAGCGTCGTCTTGACGCCGTTCGCCGCCCTGAGGAACGCGCCGGCGATGCGGCTCGCGAGTGCGAGCACGATGCCCGCGACGATGACGAGGAGGATCCACGAGATCCACCGCGACATGGTGGCCGCGGCAGCGGCGTCGTTTTCCGCGGTCTTGGCGCGGGCCTTCGCCGACTCCGTGACCTGGTCGGCCGCGTCCGTGAGCTTCTGCACCAGCGCCGAGGTCTCGGCGGTGACGACCTGGTCGGCCTGTGCCGTGGACTCCTTGGTGCCCTGTTCGTACAACTCGACCGCTCGTGCGTCGGCCTGCGCGAACTCCGCGGCGGCGGACTTGACCGCCTCGAGGCCCGCACGTCCCTCCTCCGTCTTCAGCTCCGGGAAGTTGGCGAGGTGGTCGTCGAGCTCCTTCATCGTCGCCTCGAACGCCTTGCGGTTCGGGTCGGAGCCCTTGATCGCCTTGACGCCCTTGCTGTGCACGTCGACCGCGTACGCGTTCTCGTACGCGTTGGCGGCGTTGATGAGCGTGAGCGTGTGGTTGGACGCCGCGCGCGCCACCGAGGCAGCGGCGATCTCGTGCGCCGCGTTCTCCAACCGCGAGTAGCTCCAGGTGCTCACGAGGGTGAGCAGGAGGAGGCCGGCGACGCCCAGGACGCCGACGCCGAGGACCTTGCCGCGGACTCCGAGCCCGCGCTGTCTGCTCCCGTCGGCGGCGGCCGGGTGGCCGCCTTCGGGTAGCGGTGCGACCTGTAGTGGGGCGACCTCGGTTGCGGGCATGCCGTTCCTCCCGGGTGGTGCGACGAGCGGTGGTCGGGGTGGGGTGGTGGTCGGGGTGTGTCGTCCGGTGCGTGTGGTTGTTGGTGTCGTTGTGGGCCGTGATGGGTGTCGTGGTGAGTGCTACCGGTGAAACCGCAGACGGCACCGCAGTTGCGGTGCCGTCGAGCGGATCATGAGGTGGGCCTCGATCAGTAGCCGTGTCCGGAGAACGCGCCCGAGTACCCCTCGGCGCCGAGCAGCTCCGGAACCTCCGGAGGCATGAGGGCGGCGAGCGTGGCGTCGATGTTGAGCAGCTCGGTGACGTGCTCGTTGACGACGGCGGAGCCGAGGTTGCCACCGGTGTCGAGGTGGGTGCGGATCGCGAGCTCGTCCTCGACGATGTCGAGCACCTGCGAGACGACGAACCCGAACAGGTGACCCTGGTGGTGGCACACGACGACCTGCAGTGAGGCGTCCTGCTCCTCCATCGCGTCGTAGCTGCCGTAGTCGTCGGCCAGGCGCAGCAGCGGGAGGATCACTCCGCGGTACTGCACGACCTGGTTGGGGCCGACGGTCTCGACGCGTGACATCGAGAACTCCTCGAGCCGTTCGACGCACGCGAGTGGCAGCGCCACCCGGCGGCCGTTGCTGAGCTTGACGACGAGCAGCGAGGTCGAGTCCTTGTTCGACAGGATCGCCTCCTCGGCGGCCCGGCGGGCGGCCTCGGCGCTCTCGTTGACCATGCCGGCGTGCGCGGCCAGCGCGTTGGCGTCGAGGATGAGCGCCACGCGGCCGTCACCCATGAGGGTGGCGCCGGCGTAGAGGTCGATGCCGCGCAACTGCCGGCCGAGCGGCTTGACGACGATCTCCTCGGTGTCCTCGATGTCGTCGACGACGAGCCCGAACTGGCGCTGGTCGGCGCGCAGCACGGCGATGAACGTCGTGTCGTGCTCCTCCTTGTCGACGCCGAGCTGGTCGCGCAGGTCGACGAGCGGCAGCAACTGGCCGCGGAGGCGGTACACGGGCGTGCCCTGGATCGTCTCGAGACGCTCGGCCATCTGCTCCTTGTCGAGGCGCACGAGCTCGAGGAGGTTGACCTGCGGGATCGCGAACATGTTGTCCTTGCCCCGCACGAGCAGGGCCGGGATGATCGCGAGCGTCAGCGGGATCTTGATGCGGGTCGTCGTGCCCTCGCCGTAGACCGAGCTGACGTCGATGACGCCGCCGATCTTCTCGATGTTGGTCTTGACGACGTCCATGCCGACACCACGGCCCGAGACGTTGGAGACCTTCTCGGCGGTGGAGAACCCGGCGCGGAAGATGAGGTGCTGAGCGTCGCGATCCGACATGCGGTCGGCCTCTTCGCGGGTGATGACACCCTTCTCGACGGCCTTCTCCCTGACCTTGTCGGGATTGATGCCGGCGCCGTCGTCGATGATCTCGATGTTGACCTGGCCGCCCTCGTGGAACGCCCGCATGAGCAGGACGCCCTCGGGGTTCTTGCCCTTGGCGATGCGCACGTCCGGCGGCTCGATGCCGTGGTCGCACGAGTTGCGCACGAGGTGGGTCAGCGGGTCCTTGATGGCCTCGAGGATCGTCTTGTCGAGCTCGGTCTCCTTGCCCTCCATCTCGACGCGGATCCGGCGACCCATCTGGTTGGCGAGGTCACGCACGACGCGGGGGATCTTGTTCCACACGTTCTCGATGGGCTGCATGCGCGTCTTCATGACGCCCTCCTGCAGCTCGCTCGCGACGAGCGAGAGGCGGTGCATGCTGCGCTGGAGCTCCTGGTCGTCGCTCGCGGCGGCGCGCTGGACGAGCTGGTTGCGCGAGAGCACGAGCTCGCCGACGAGGTTCATGAGCGAGTCGAGCAGGTCGACGTCGACGCGGATGCTGCTGTCGGCGACCGAACGCGACTTCTTCTCGCCGCCGTCACCGGCGGGAGCAGTCGCGGCCTGGGCCGCGCCGGCCTGGGCGGTGGCTGCGGCCTTGACGGCGTTGACGGCCTCGTTCTTCGCGTCGTCGGAGTCACCGGAGACGTCGCCGGCGTCGACGGAGCCGGAGTGCTCATCGCCGCCGGTGGGGGTCTCGGTGGAGTTCGCCTCGGCGGGACGCTGCTCGGTGGCGACGGTGGTCACCGAGACCGACGTGCCGTCCGCGGCCTCCATCGACTCCTCGTACGTCGAGACGGTGGTCGTCGTCGCACCGTCGGTGGTCGTCGTCACGCTCTCCTGGTACGACTCGGTCATCGGCTCGCTCACCTGCTCGTTCTGGGCCACCGCCGACACGGCGGGGGCGGCGACGGACGCGGCCTCGACACCGCCGGCCGCGGCCTCGGCGGCCGGGGAGCGTCCTTCGAGCAGCGCGTGCAGCTTGGCAGTGAGCTCCTGGTACTCCTCGGAGCCCTCGTGGCCGTCGTTCTCGATGTGGCCGAGCAGGGAGCGCACGGCGTCGACCATCTCGAGCAGCGCGGTGGCCATCTCGGGGTTGAGCACCATCTCACCGTCGCGCAGCTTGGACAGCAGCGACTCGCCGGCGTGCGCCACCCGCTCCAGGGTGTGCAGGGCGAGGAACCCACTCGTTCCCTTGATCGTGTGCAGCGTCCGGAAGATGCTCGACAGCAGCTCCCTCGACTCCGGCTCCCGCTCCAACGCGAGCAGGTCCTGGTCGAGCTGGTCCAGGTTCTCGTGACTTTCCACGAGGAATTCCTGAACGATCTCCTCCATGCCGTCCATGGGCACCTTCCTGGTCGCTGATCTTGCTCGCCCACCCATCGGCGGCAGACTTGGTGACCTGAGCGAGAGTTCACCCACCCCCTCGGGGGTGCCTCCGACGACGCCACGCATCCGCGACTCGACCGAGCCGGCGCGTCTTCTGCCGACGCGTGCGGTCTACGCGCGCGTACGCGCCCGCGCTCGCGGACGTGCGGTGACCACGGTCGGCAACCCCTGGTGCTTCCGTTCTGACCAGCGGCGATTCGCGTCACATTGGGCGCTCAGGTCATCGGCGCCGACGCCGATAAAGAGGTTGTCCCCTTGCGGATGACATTGTCCCTGCTGCCGTTTCGCGGTCGTGAGACGCAGGGCCCGCGTCACCGAGTACCACCAGACCACCGTGGTCGCCATCGAAGGACCGAGGATGCACCTGTCAAACGACGATGTCGCAGCGATCGTCAACGAGGTCTGGAGCTCCATGCTCGGCCTGCCCGTGGACGCCGTCGACCTCGAGGCGCCGAAGCAGATCGACGGGCCGGCCATGTCGGGCTCCGTCGCGGTCAACGGTGCGACGGACTGTCTGATCTGCGTCGAGATGGGCCAGGACGCCGCTCGACTCTTCGGCGCGACGATGTTCGGCCTCGCCGAGGACGAGGCCTCCGACGACGACATCAGCGACGCGATCGGCGAGCTCACCAACATGGTCGGCGGCAACATCAAGAGCCTGCTGCCCGAGCCCAGCGCCCTCTCGCTGCCGGTGGTCGCCCAGGGCGTGAGCCCCACGCTCAAGGTGCCGTCGGCGAAGAAGCTCCTCCATTCCCTCTACATGTGCGGCGACAGGCCGATCCTCGTCACCGTGTGGAACCGCCAGGACTGACCGTTCCCTGCCTCGGCATCCGCCGGGGCCCTGCCCGTAGCACGTACTCCCCGAAAGAGAGATTCACCGTGAAGGTTGTAGTCGCGGACGACAGCCGCGCCATGCGCATGATCGTCGTCAGGACCCTCCGTCAGGCCGGTTACGACGGTGCCGAGATCATCGAGTGCGAGGACGGTGCCGAGGGCCTGGCCGCCGTCAAGGCCAACAGCCCCGACCTCGTCCTCTCCGACTGGAACATGCCCAACATGAACGGCATCGAGTTCCTCACCGCGCTGCGCGCCGAGGGCAACCAGGTGCCGTTCGGGTTCGTCACCTCCGAGGGCTCGGACACGATGCGCTCCCAGGCCGACGAGGGCGGGGCGCTGTTCCTCATCGCCAAGCCCTTCACGGCCGACATGTTCGCCGAGGCCCTCAAGCCGGTCCTCGGCTGACGAGCCGACCCCTCCTGTTCCGACCCGTATCGAACGAAGCGACGCGACGATGGCCAAGATCCCCGACCACAAGCCCATCAAGGACCTCTTCGAGAGCCTGCTGGGGCGCGACGTCACCATCGCGACGCAGACCGAGAAGGTCGTGCCCACCGCCCGGCGTGCCTGCTGCGTGGGCACGTACATGGACGGTCACGGTGAGACCCGTGCTCTCGTGGCGGCCGACCTCGAACTCTCGGCCCGTGCCGGCGCGGCCCTCGGGCTCGTTCCGGCGACCGGTGCCGCGACGGCCATCGAGAACAAGGAGTTGCCGGCGGCGCTCTACGACAACTTCTACGAGGTGCTCAACATCTTCTCGTCGCTGTTCTTCGACGACGAGACGGGCGCCAACCTCAAGCTCAAGACCGTCTACCAGCCGGGCATGATCCTTCCTCGCGCCGAGGCCATGCAGATCCGCGGCCTCGGCTCCCGCGAGGACTTCACGCTCGACGTCGACGGTTACGGCACGGGTTCGCTCGGCATCATCATCCCGTTCTGACGGGCGGCGGCGGCCCCTTCCCGGGCCTGCGGCCACCCGCTCCGATCCGCTCCGGCACCCCCTCGGGGAGCCGGAGCGGATTCGGTTTCACGGGGTCTGATCAGGTACGCTCTCCGATGGAGGATTCGCATAGTGGCCTAGTGCGCACGATTGGAAATCGTGTTGGGTTAATCACCCTCAGGGGTTCAAATCCCCTATCCTCCGCCACCGAACACCAAGGGGGCGGGCCCATCACGGGCCCGCCCCCTTGGTGTTCTCCCACCTCGCTCAGCGGCCGATCGCCTCGGCGCCGCGCAGGTGGATGTGGGGCGGGTGGTGGGGCAACCGGCCCCCCGCGAGGACGTGTTCGGCGATGGTGCGGGTGCCCGCGAGGGTGTCGCCGAGGGCGGGCTCGAGCACCTTGTAGCGCTTGCCGAGGGCGCTCGCGAACGAGACCTTGATCGCGTCGACGAGCAGCAGCGCGCCGGTCGCGGTGAGCGGGCGGCCCGGCAGCAACTCGGCGCCGACGCAGATCGCGTCGGCGAGGTGTTCGCCGGCGAGCCGGCACAGGCCCTCGGCCACGGGGTCCTGGCGCGCGAGGTCGCCGACGACGGGCGCGAAGTCGGCGAGGAACTCGGCCTGCGGGAGGGTGCGCAGCAGCTCGGGCCACGTGCGCTCGTCACCGAACGCGTGCCGGGCGGCCTGCAGCAGCGGTTCGGAGCCGCCGGGGACCCCGTCGAGGTACCGCAACCCGGCCGCGAGCCCCTGACCGCCCAGCCAGGAGGCCGACCCGCGGTCACCGAGGATCGGGCCCCAGCCGTCGATGCGGTGCCACACCTGGTCGAAGTCCGTGACGATCGTGCGCACCCCGGTCGTCATCTCGAGGACGACACCCGGTTCGACGGCGCCCAGCGACCCGACGAGGGTGGCGATCGCGGCGTCGACGACGATCGTGCGGGTCGTGCCCGGCGCGGCCGCGAGCAACGCGGCCGGTTCGAGGCCGGCGGCGTCCCCACCGAGGGTCCACACCGCGAGGGCCGGCGCGCTGCCGGTGGTCAGTGGGGCGACCGCGCCCCACAGGTCCTCGGCGCGGGGGCAGGTGTCGAACTGGGGGATGTCGAGACGCATCTCGGGCTCGGTGCCCGTGCGCCGCGCACGCAGTCCACGCGGCCCGATGTCGACGGCGAGGTAGTCGCCCACCGTGGCGTCGGCGTCGTGGCCGGGTGCGCTGACGAACCGGGCGAACTCGGCGGAGTCGGCGGGGTCGGCGGATTCGCCCGCGGCGTCGGCAGGGCTCTCGTCGCGGGACGGTGGCAGGTCCGTACGGGCGTCGGTCGGCATCGGGGCGTGGTCCTGGGGGTCGAGGAGCAGATCGGTGGAGTCGGCGCTCACAGCGAGGCGGCGACCTGGGTGAGCTCGGGGCGACGCGCCTCGAGGGCGTCGGCCGCGGCGGGCCCGGGGTCGGGCAGGCTGCGCAGTGCCGCGGCCACCGGGTCGATCGGCGCGCCCGCCTCGACGAGCCGCGTCGCGAGGCTCTCGGGCGAGCGTGCGCCCCACAGCTTGAGCAGCAGTCGCCCGTAGCGCCGGACCTGGCCGTGCCGTGACACGAGTTCGAGGCAGCACTCGAACGCCTTGTCGTAGTCGTGCACGCGGGCCGCGAGGATCATCGTCTCGTTGAGGATCTCCGGGGGCGCGACGACGCCACCGTCCGCCCGCGTCAGCAGCCCGCGATCACGCAGCCGGTCGACGATGCGCAGCGCCTCGGACGCCTGCCCTTCCGCCGCGGAGACCTGCGCCTCGAGCCAGTCGCTGTACCCCGCGTCGGCCTCTCCGCTGCGCAGCTGCGAGATGAGGGTGCGGGCGCCGGTGAAGTGACGGTGCTCGATGAGCAGCCCCACGAGCTCCTCACGAGCGGTGTCGCGGTACCGGTCGCCGCACGGCAGCGAGCGGGCCCGGTTGAGGTCGGCGAGCGCGCCGTTGCCGTCGCCGAGGCCGCGACGGGCGCGGGCCCGTTCGACGAGCGCCGAGACGAGTTCGTCCCCGCCCTCGGCGTCGAGCACCTCGATGATGCGGGTGGCGCGGGCCTCACGCCGCTGCAGCCGGGCGCGTTCCCCGGCCGGGTCGTCGCCGTGCGCGCAGCTCACGCGCACGACGTCGGCGCCGGGGTTGAGCGGCCGCAGGGTGCGTCCGGCCTCTCGGGCCACGAGGCGTGGGCGGATGCCGCCGACGTAGTGACAGGCCTCGGTGCGGTAGAGACGGATCTCGCGCGAGGCCGGGGTGTCGGCCCCCTGCACCTCGATCTGCAGCGCGTCGGGCCGCACGACCTCGCCGGGCTGGGCCACGAGAAGCTTGCCGAGCATCGCAGGATCGGCGCTCACCCGGTCGTCGCCGTCGAGGACGAACACCCACGGCGTGCCGGCGAGCTCGGCGGCCTCGTTGCGGGCCGCGGCGAGGTCGCCGTCGTCGGGCCGGGAGACGACCTTGGCACCCGCACGGCGGGCGAAGTCGAGCGTGCGCGTCGAGGCACCCACCCCGACGACGACGGTGGCGGCGAGCAGATCTCCGAGCGCCGAGAGGGAGGCGAGGCAGCCGTGCAGATCACGGGCGTCGTCACCGAGGACGAGGCAGCAGGCGAGCGAGGGCGTCTCCATGCCTCGCCCATCGGCAGCGCGGCGCCGGATTCAAGCACCGAAACACCTTGGACGGTAAAGCGATTGGAAATCTTTGGCCGTGCGGGCCGACGTCAGCCGAGCAGGCCGCCGGCCGACGAGGCGGGCACGCGCAGCGCACCGGCCCGCTCCGCCCAGGCCTCGGCCTCCTCGTTGCGGCCCAGGACGAGGCACAGCACGTAGAGGTTCTGAGCGGCGAGGAAGCTGCCACGACCGTGCACGGCGCCCGCGAGATCGGGGCGCTCCCCCAGCTCCAGGCACCGCTTCCAGCTCGTCTCGACCAGTGGCGTGAGCTCCGGGCCGGTCTCGGGGTTGGTCAGCATCATCTCGAAGAGCAGATCGCCGACGAGGAACGCCATGTCGGGCGAGTGCTGCCAGTGCGACAAGTGTTCGTCCATGAGGGCGACCGCGTCGCGCAACCGCCCGGCCTTGACGGCGGATTCCAGCGCGCCGATGACGGCGGCGTGGCGGCGTTCGTCGCCGGTGGAGATCTCCTGCAGGGCGGCGGAGTAGCGGTCGGCAGCCTCGGCGTAGCGGGCGCTCGAGCGCAGTTCGTCGGCCAGTTGCAGGAGCAGGGTCGCATCGCCCGGGCGCACGGCGAGGGCCTGCAGCAGCACGGCCTCGTTGCGCGAGCGGTCGGCCCGCCACCGGCCGGTCTCCATGTCGTCGGAGCGCACGACGACGCCGGTGCGTTCCATCGGAAGGTCGAACACGGGCTCCTCACGATGGGTGCCCTCGTACCGCACGCCGCGCGGCAGCAGCCGCGGGGCAAGGTGGCGGGGATGGTCGCCCTCGTGCCCGCTCCCGACACCGCGACAGACCTCGACGAGACCGACGTGACCCGGCTCCTGCGTCGTGAAGGCGCGCAGCGCCTCGCCCCCCGCATCGAGCCACTCCTCGCCCTCGAGGACGAGGTTCCAGTCGGCGTCGGCGGCCTCCAACGCAGCGTTGCGGCAGGCCGCGGCGTCGTCGAGCCAGCGGCCCTCGACGACCCTCGCTCCGAGCTCGGAGAACCGTTCCCGGGTCTCGGCGGGCGAACCGACGTCGTACACGACGGTCTCGTCGACGTGGTGCTGGGCGGAACGAACCGCGCGCTCCACCAGGTCGGCCTCGTCGCGAGCCACGATCACCAGAGCGAGCCGTGCCACCTGGCCTCCGATCCCGCCCTGCCCGTCAGGGCGCGTGAGTGTGCTCCGTCCTCGTCCTATCGGCAGACTCCCGTGCAGCCCAAGGTAACTCGTCACGCGGATCAACCGGGGGCGCCTCCGGCACCGCGTCGGTCCGCGTCGTCTCCCCCACCGGGGCGGGTGGCGGAGCCGGTGACGAAGCCGGTGACGAAGCCGGTGCCAGGACCGGTGCGGGCGGGGAGATCATCACCGTCGCTCCGGGAGACGGCGGCTCGGCGCTCGCCGCGTCTGCCGAGCTCTGCCCTGCGGGCCGCACGCTCTCGGCGGGGGGCTCGATGGCCGATTCGAGCAGGAGGTCCAGGGCGCGACGTCCGGCCCGCTGCACCTCGGCGAGCATCTGCCCACCGGCCTGGGCCCAGGTCCGCGACTGCAGAAGGCGCACGACCTCGCGTCCGAGATCGGCGTCGGTGATCCGAGCGGCAGTGACGTGCGCCGTGTCGCCCTCGACGCCGAGGGTGGTGAGGATGCGTCGGAGCCGGTTCTCGGCCGCGCCGGCCGCGGCACGGTGGGCGTAGAGCTCCTCGAGTGCCTCATCGAGCACGTCGAGCGCGGATTTCGCCGATTCCGGGTCACGCACCGAGACGGCCCACGCGCGCTCGGCCTGGTCGAGGGTCGGCAGCGACATCGTCTCGCCCGCGTCGGCGCCGACCTGGATGGTGCGCACGCCGTCGCTGATCGAGCGCCAGGTGTCGTCGAAGCCGTCGAGCAGCGTGTTCACGCCGACCTGCAGCCCCGAACGCTGCTCGGCGCCGAACGTGTCGTTCGCGGCCTGCAGCGCGATGACCCGCACCTGCTGGAGGTAGGCCGTCATCGAGGCGAGGGCGCCGTCGGCGATCTGCATGAGCGAGATGCCGTCCTGGACGTTGTGGGAGGCCGCCACGACTCCGGCGGCCTGCGCCTGCATTCGCGTGGCGATGGTGAGACCGGACGCGTCGTCGGCCGCGTTCGGGGTGGCATCGGCGAGTCGGCGCGCGGCCGACACCGTTGTGTCGTGATGCATGGTGACGTGTCGCGCGACCATGCGCGCGAGGGCGTCCTGATCGACGGCGATCCGCACGGCTTCCTCCATGACCGCCCGGAGCCTGCCGGGCACGTGCCTGAGCCCGCCGTCCGTGGCGGGCCTTGTCACCCCCTCGTCGGCCGTCAGGAGAAAGGAGTGAGTGAAAACGAGAAGAAGTCGGTCGACCGTCAGTCCAGAAGGGCCCGGATTTCGATCCCGCTCACACAGGCACTTTCACCCGCCGGGAGCCGAGAATCCGGGGCGCCGAAGCTTTCGCACAGGCGTGTTCACCCGTGACGGCATCGCGAAGAGTAGTCGCGTCGTCAGCTCACGGCGGAGGCCGCGGCTTCGTCTGCGGTGGGCATCGAGAGCCGGTCCCGATACGACGAACGCGCCGCGATCTGCGCGTAATACGCCGCCTTACGCCGCGCCACCGCACCCGTGGCATTCGCCGGACGATCCGGACTCGAGGCCAACATCGCCGGATCCAACTGCGAGTTCAACCCATCCCGCAACAACCGCAACGCCTCCGCCCGCATCTGCGAGATCCGCGACTCCGTCACACCCAGATCCTCGGCCAACTCACGCATCGGACGATCCTCGAAGAAACACCCCCGCACCACCGTGGCCAACCGCTCCGGCAACGCCTCGATCGCATCCCGCAAATACGCCTGCCGCTCCCGCGCCATCAACACCGCCTCAGGAGTCGCATCCGTCGACGGCAAGATCGCATCCGCCACACCCCCACCACCAGAGGCATCCGTGATCACATCCAACCGCAACACCACCGACGCATGCAGATCAGCATCCAACCGCTCCAACTCCGCGACCGAACACCCCAACTCCACCGCCACCTCAGCAACCGAAGGCCGCCGACCCAACGACGCCGCCAACGCATCATGCACCGCATCCCGACGACGCACCTTCGCCCGCAACGACCGCGTCGCCCAATCCGCAGAACGCAACTCATCCAACAACGCCCCACGAATCCGACGCACCGCATACCGACCGAACGGCACCCCCAACGACGCATCAAAACTCTTCGCCGCCATCGCCAACGCCGCCATCCCCGCACTCACCAAATCATCAGTGAACACATGCCCAGGAAGCCGCGACCCGATCGCCCGCACCTCAAAATGCACCAACGGAAAATGCGCACGACACAACTCATCCACATCGTTCGGCGCTACTGCGCTCCGGTCCTGTCCCATGTCTTCCATCCCACCTTTTAATGCGGTCACTCAGCACACGCTAAGAACGTCGACCCGCCCCTCCAAGGCCGTCCAACTGACGAGACAGCCCAGGTCACAGGCTTACAGGGTACCCAAACCCCACCCCTGGAGAGGATCACATGAATGCATGAACGGGCCTGACCAAAGGTTTGCGCAAGCCTGAAACAAGACACGATCCTTTACGTTCGCCATACGTCGCCGACAAGGTCGATCGAGCGTATTGAACAGGTGCCCCACACAAAGAAAAGAGTTCGGCACACCCGAGCAGCGGCGCCCGCCAAGAGGGCCCGGCGGCCCTCAACGCAGGCCCCCGGAGGCCGATGAGAACCCGAGATGTGCCCGCAAGGGCCACGATTACCCACGGAAGGGACGGCGATGTTCGTCTTCGGCGTGTGCGTCGAGTCCAGCCGGCGGTTCGACCGGCACTGCCTGCCCGCGATCGCCGCCCACGGCGGCGCGGACGCGACCCTCATGTCGTCACCGGACCTACCCGTGGCCAAGACGTACAACGACGTGCTCGACGCCTGCCTCGACCTCGACGGAGCCGAGGCCGTCGTGCTCCTGCGCGACGACGTCGAGATCACCGACCCGCACTTTCGCACCCGGGTCCTCGCGGCGTTCGAGCGCGACCCGGCGCTCGCGGTCATCGGCGTGAGCGGCCCCGACGCGGCGCTGCGCTGGTGGCAGACGACGGGACCGGCACCGCGCGCCGTACGAGCGCACGAGCCGGGCAACGACGGCACCCTCGTCGACTACGTCGACGGCGCCTGCATGGTGCTGCGGCCCGACCTCGTCGCCCGATTCCGGTTCGACGACGCGGCCTTCACCGGGCCGGGCGGCTTCGAGGTCGACTTCTGCCACCGGGTGCGAGAGGCGGGGATGCACGTCTCGGTCGAGCCGATCGGTGTCACCCGGCACGCCGATCCCGACGACGTGGACGCCGCGTATCGCCAGGCCGCCGCCGTCTGGCAGGGGCGACGCGCACGCTCGGTCAGCCTGGGAACCCTCGAGCACCACGTGGCCCGCATCGAGGGCACCCACCACCGCCCGGAGCGTTACGGCTCACTCCCACCGCCGGGCCCGTCGGCCGTGCCGGAGGACGAGGCCGTGAGCCGACACCGGCGCCTGCTCGACGCCGTTCCACCGACGGCCGGCGACATCCTGCAGCTCGGCTGCGGCAACGGAGCCTTCGGTCGACTCCTCACTGTCGAACGCGGTGCGCGGGTGACCGGCATCGACCACGACGGCGGCCACCTCACCGAGGCACGGCGTCACCTGCACGAGGTCGTCGCCGCCGACCTCAACCGCCTCGGTGACCTCGACTGCGAACGCGGCCGGTTCGACGCGATCGTCGCCGTCGACATCCTCGACCGGCTCGTCGACCCCGAGGCCACGCTCGCCGCCCTCCTTCCCCACCTCGCGCCCGACGGCGTCGTCGTCGCGGGCGTGCCGAACGTCAAGCACTGGTCGGTGGTGCTGCCCCTGCTGCTGCAGGACCGCTTCGAGTACCGCGACGCCGGACTGCTGCACCGCGGGAGCATCCACCTGTTCACGATGGTCGAGGCGCTCACGATGTTCCGCCGCCTCGGCCTCAGCCGGGTCGAGATGTGCGGAGCCGAGCAGGTGCCCATGCACGACCCGTCTCACCTCGACGCGCTCGTGGCGTGCCTGTCGTCCTACGGCACCGACGCCGAGGAGGCCCGCACCATGCTCGAGTCGTTCGAATACGCCGTGCGGGCACGTCGCGCCTGAGGAGCCGGGGGCAGCAAAGACCCCCGCCGTCGTGTTGGGATCACGACGACGGGGGTCTTCTCTCCACACCGGCCGGGGAAACCGGTGGATGTTCGATGTCGCTTGGGGGAATCGACACCGAACGGGTCGACCGCGGCTGGGGAATGCCACCGGCCGACCGGACCGAAGCGAGGCTCGACGCCGGGACGGAGCCTCGTAACCCTCGGAACGCTGCAGGTCGGGGGCCCTTCAGGCCCCGCGATTCAGTTGTCAACACGATTCTGAACGGTAGTTCTTGTTTTGTCATCCGGTCATGGATGCAGCGGCGGCTTCGTCTGCGGTGGGCATCGAGAGCCGGTCCCGATACGACGAACGCGCCGCGATCTGCGCGTAATACGCCGCCTTACGCCGCGCCACCGCACCCGTGGCATTCGCCGGACGATCCGGACTCGAGGCCAACATCGCCGGATCCAACTGCGAGTTCAACCCATCCCGCAACAACCGCAACGCCTCCGCCCGCATCTGCGAGATCCGCGACTCCGTCACACCCAGATCCTCGGCCAACTCACGCATCGGACGATCCTCGAAGAAACACCCCCGCACCACCGTGGCCAACCGCTCCGGCAACGCCTCGATCGCATCCCGCAAATACGCCTGCCGCTCCCGCGCCATCAACACCGCCTCAGGAGTCGCATCCGTCGACGGCAAGATCGCATCCGCCACACCCCCACCACCAGAGGCATCCGTGATCACATCCAACCGCAACACCACCGACGCATGCAGATCAGCATCCAACCGCTCCAACTCCGCGACCGAACACCCCAACTCCACCGCCACCTCAGCAACCGAAGGCCGCCGACCCAACGACGCCGCCAACGCATCATGCACCGCATCCCGACGACGCACCTTCGCCCGCAACGACCGCGTCGCCCAATCCGCAGAACGCAACTCATCCAACAACGCCCCACGAATCCGACGCACCGCATACCGACCGAACGGCACCCCCAACGACGCATCAAAACTCTTCGCCGCCATCGCCAACGCCGCCATCCCCGCACTCACCAAATCATCAGTGAACACATGCCCAGGAAGCCGCGACCCGATCGCCCGCACCTCAAAATGCACCAACGGCAAATGCGCACGACACAACTCATCCACATCGTTCGGCTCAGTCCTGACCTTGTCAGTCATGGCTGCCTCCACACCCTGAATACACGGTTCTTGCGGTCACATCCGATACGCTAAGAAGGTCGCGAGCCGACCACAAATCGTCACTGCCACGGGCAAACTGGCTGGTCAGGGCGTCGCAGGGCCGAAAATGTGAGCAATTCGAACGTCCGCTTAGATGCATTTCAGAGCGCTTATGAACAAGTTAGCGGCATCATTGATCGAGCGTCCAATACAAACGTCCTGGAATGCACTTCGCACTTTTCACGCCCACTCACGGGCCTCCTGGCCACTCGTGCCCCGTTGCCTTTCAATGCGATTCACACTCCGCCGACGGGCGCTGCAGCTCCTCGCCCGCCCCAACCCGCCTCATCCGTCGCCCAGCCCCGGGCGACAGCGGCTCCTCCGCGTCACGGTCCCCGGCCGAGTGCGACGCCGACTCGCGCAACAAAGACCGGTCACCGACCACGCCCGATTCGCGCCCGATCCCGTGACCTGCAGCGATGCCGCGCGAGTCGCACGGTCGGTCGGGACTGACCGGTCTTTGTTGCGCGAGATTCTCGGGGACCCACGCGACGCGGCCCGACCGACCCCCACCCTCGGACGGTGGAGTCGTGAACCGGGCGCACCCGCACGGCGAGGGAGAACACGACGAGGCAGAAACCCGGTCACCGCAACGCCGATGGTGACGAAAACCTCACCTGCTCTGCCGAGGTGTCGATGGGATCGTCGTGAACGAGCTGAGGTACGCGTGACCGGGCCCTCCGACGCCGCACTGACGGCGCTCTCGAATCTCTCCGCCGGCCTGTGGCGAATCCAGGAGCTCCTCGAGCTCCTGACCTACCGGCTGGAGGTCCAACACGTCCTGATCGAGACCGGCAGGACGCGCTGGATGGGTCGCTCGACCCGCGAGATCGAGGTCGTCATCGGTGAGATGCGGGAGGCCGAACTCATGCGTGCCGTCGATGCCGGACCCGTGTGCGAGTTGCTCGGGCTGGCCGAGGACACCCCCCTCTCCGAGATCGCCTCCGCGGCGCCCGCGCCGTGGGACGACGTCCTCGAGGAGCACCGCGATGCGCTGACCAAGGCGACCCAGGAGCTCTCGCTCCTGAGCCGTTCCAACAGCGCGATGCTCGAGGCGAGTTACCGGGCGGTCCAGGAGACCCTCGACCGGTTCAATCACACGTCCCGCGATTCCACGTACACCGCCGCCGGCACCCGCGCCGGCGGGGCGGGGCGGCACCTGTTCGACCAGAAGTCCTGATCTTCTTCTTCCACTCTGGGGGTTTGACCAGATGAGCACGACCAGCAGCACTTCGACCACGTCCACCGCGGTGGAGAGCGTCGACCTCACCCTGCCCTCGGGCCTCGTCGGCTTTCCGCTCGCCCAGCACTTCCGCCTGTCGGAGAGCCCCGGAGGCCTCTTCGACATGCAGTGCCTCGACATGCCCGACATGGGCTTCGTCGTCATCGCCCCGAGTCCGTTCTTCCCCGACTACTCGCCGTCGATCGACCCCGACACCGCGGGTCGCCTCGGCCTGTCCTCGCCCGATGACGCCCTCGTCCTGCTTCTCGTGAACCTCGGCGTCGACGGCGAGCAGCCGGCGGCCAACCTCCTCGCTCCGGTCGTGGTCAACCGCCACACCAAGGAGGCGGCTCAGATCGTGCTCGTCGACCAGGACCTGCCGCTGCGCGCGACGCTACAGCTCGACTGAGCGGTTAGCCTTGCCGCACAACGTTCCTCACCCCTCCCACCCCTAAGGAACCGCCGTGCTGGTCTTGTCTCGACGTCCTCAGCAGAGCCTCCTCATCGGCCACGACGTCGTGGTCACCGTCCTCGAGGTCAACGGTGACACCGTGCGGATCGGGATCAAGGCGCCCGCCGACGTCGACATCCATCGAGAGGAGATCTACCGCGATCTCCAGAAGGCCAACCAGGACGCCTCGACCGCCCAACCGGGCGCCGCGGCGGCTCTGGCCAAGCGAATGCGAGCCCGGGAGGACGACCAGCCGAAGACCGACGGCTGACCGGCGCCCCGCGCACGACGAGAAGGCCGGCTCCCCCAGACGGGGAGTCGGCCTTCTCGTCGTCGGGTCAGGCCAGGGTCGTCGGCGCGGGGCGCGGCGACACGCGCCCGCCTCGCGGAGAAGAAGAACTCAGAACGCGGCCTCGGCGGTGCCGGTGCTCGCGCGCACGCCCTCGGGGCCGGACGCCTGGGCGAGCAGGGCGTGGACCTCGGAGGCGCGGTAACGCCGGTGACCTCCGAGTGTGCGCAACGAATGCAGCTTGCCTGCCACCGCCCACCTCGTCACCGTCTTCGGGTCGACTCGAAACAGCGCGGCCACCTCGGCCGGTGTCATGAGGTCGTCGTGGCCGTCGCTCTTGTCCTGAGATGTCATGGGCTACCCTTCACGCTTGATTCTCAGCGTCGGTGCAATTGGTCCAGCGTACCCTCGCGACCCCACCCAGCACGACGCCGACCCCACCCAGCACGACGCCTACGACCCGCAGGGCGAGACTGCGGGGTTGCGTCCCGACACGCCGGGCGGCCACCCCCGTCGCGGTCGACCGAGCCGGTTCTCCCTTTCCGCCTCGGCCATGTACCGTAGGGCCCACGAAGATATGAGATTCCCGGAGCCGCTCCGTGACGGCCTGGTACGCCTCGACGCGAGGGGTACCCGGCCGTCGTGATGCCGCCCCGGCAGACGCGTGAGGGGGTCGACGCCATGGGGCGCGGCCGAGCTAAAGCCAAGCAGACCAAGGTCGCACGGGAGCTGAAGTACTTCAGCCCCGACACCGACCTACGCGCGCTTGAGCGCGAGCTCAAAGGTGCCAAGGCGAACGGCGAGCACGAGGCCGACACCGAGGACTACGGCTACGAGGGCGACGACGACTGGCGCTCCTCCGAGCACTGAGTCCCCTCCGGTCTCACCATCACCTTTCGCAGGTCGGCGCACCACGCGTGCGCCGACCGCGTGTTTGAGGCGGCGGAACCCGTCGCGTGGTCAGCTGCGATGACGTCCGACCACCTGCACCGCTCCGCCTTGCACGCCCTTCGCTCCCTGCACGATCTCCGCGTCCGCACGGGCGGGGCTCTCGGCATCGACGACCCGGCCGGCCACCCAGGCGGGTAGATCGAGCTGGTCGCATCGGGCGAGTACGGCGGCGGCGTCGCTCTCAGGCACGATCGCGACGAAGCCCACCCCGAGGTTGAGGGTTCGCTCGAGGTCGGCCGTGGGCACGTTGCCGACCTGCTGCACGACGTCGAACACGGCCGGCCTGGCCCAGGTGCCTCGATCGACCTCGGCGCGCACCCCGGCCGGGAGCACGCGCGCGAGGTTGGCGGCGAGCCCGCCTCCGGTGACGTGACTGAGGGCGTGCACGTCGATGCCCTCGGTGCGGACGAGCGCGAGAAGGTCCTTCGCGTAGACCCGGGTCGGGGTGAGCAGCTCTTCTCCGAGCGTGCGGCCGAACTCCTCGACGTGCCGCTCGTAACCCCAGCCCGCCCGTGTGAAGACCGCGCGGACCAGCGAGTAACCGTTGGAGTGCAGACCACTCGAGGCGAGCGCGACGACGACGTCCCCGGCCTGCACCCGATCGGGCGAAAGCACCTCGTCGTACTCGACGACCCCGGTGGCGGCGCCGGCACAGTCGTACTCGGTCTCGCCGAGCAGGCCGGGATGCTCGGCGGTCTCGCCACCGACGAGTGCGACGCCCGCCTGAGCGCAGGCCGCGGCGATGCCCGACACGATCGCGGCGATGCGCTCGGGATCGACCTTGCCGCAGGCGATGTAGTCGGTCATGAACAGCGGTTCGGCGCCGCACACGACGATGTCGTCGACGACCATGCCGACAAGGTCGAACCCGATCGTGTCGTGCACGTCCATGGCCTGCGCGATCGCGACCTTGGTGCCGACGCCGTCGGTGCTCGTCGCGAGCACCGGCCGGCGCATGCCGCGCAGGGCCGACGCGTCGAACATGCCGGCGAACCCGCCGAGGCCACCGAGAACCTCCGGCCGCTGAGCACGGCGCACGGACTCCTTCATGAGCTCGACGGCCCGGTCACCCGCCTCGACGTCGACTCCGGCGGAGGCGTAGGTGACGGCGTCGTCGGTCATGACGCGTGCTCCTCATCGGTCGGGAGGTCGCCGGGCGTGGCGGTGGCCTCGGGGTGGGAAAGCGCCGGAGCGAGGGTGGTGCTCGGCCGGCACGGTCACCGACGAGGAGTCCGGGTTGCCGGGGAACAACGGTGTGGACTCCCCGGGCTCGAACACGAACGTGCCCAGCGTCGCGTCACCCGGCAGCTCCATGGGGTATTCGCCGGTGAAACAGGCGGTGCACAACCGTTCACGCGGCTGGTGGGTGGCCTCGATCATCCCGACCTCCGAGATGTACCCGAGGCTGTCGGCGCCGATGCTGCGGCAGATGTCGTCGACCTCGAGTCCGGTCGCGATGAGCTCGGCGCGGGAGGCGAAGTCGATGCCGAAGAAGCACGGCCACTTGACGGGCGGGGAGGAGATGCGCACGTGGACCTCGGCCGCCCCGGCCTCGCGGAGCATCCGCACGAGGGCGCGCTGGGTGTTGCCGCGCACGATCGAGTCGTCGACGACGACGAGCCGCTTGCCCTTGATGACGTCGCGCAGCGGGTTGAGCTTGAGCCGGATGCCGAGCTGACGGATCGTCTGGCTCGGGGCGATGAACGTTCGGCCGACGTAGGCGTTCTTGACCAGGCCCTGCCCGTACGGGATGCCCGAGGCCTCGGCGTACCCGATGGCCGAGGGCACTCCGGACTCCGGCGTGGGCATGACGAGGTCGGCCTCGACGGGGTGCTCGCGAGCGAGGGTGCGGCCCATCTCGACGCGGGAGTCGTAGACGCCGCGGTCGTTGATCGTCGTGTCGGGCCGGGCGAGGTAGACGTACTCGAACACGCAGCCGCGGGGGCGGGCCTCGACGAATCGCCGAGTGCGCAGCCCGTTCTCGTCGATGGCGACGAGCTCGCCGGGCTCGACCTCACGGACATAGCTGGCGCCGACGATGTCGAGGGCGGCGGTCTCGCTCGCGACGACCCAACCGCGTTCGAGACGTCCGAGCACGAGCGGGCGGATGCCCTGCGGATCGCGCGCGGCGTAGAGCGTGTGCTCGTCCATGAACACGAAGCAGAACGCGCCCCGCACCGACGGGAACACCTCCAGGGCGCGAGCCTCGAGGGTCTCGCCCGTGCTCTGCGAGAGCAGGGCCGTGACGACGGCGGTGTCGCTCGTGTTGCCCCGGCTCAGCTCGCCACGGCGGGTGGACTCGTTCGAGCCGTCGAGCATCTCGCGCAGTTCGGGGGTGTTGACGAGGTTGCCGTTGTGCACGAGCGCGATCGTGTGGTCCTGGTCGCCGCCGAGCGTGGGCTGGGCGTTCTCCCACGTGCTGCCGCCGGTCGTGGAGTAACGCGTGTGGCCGATGGCGACGTGGCCGGTGAGCTGGGAGAGGCTCGTCTCGTCGAAGACCTGGCTGACGAGACCCATGTCCTTGTAGACCAGCACGCGTCGGCCGTCGCTCGCCGCGATTCCCGCGGACTCCTGGCCGCGGTGCTGCAGGGCGTACAGGCCGTAGTAGGTGAGTTTGGCGACCTCCTCGCCGGGGGCCCAGACACCGAAGACGCCGCACGCGTCCTGGGGGCCCGCCTCGCCGGGGAGGATGTCGTGGTTGAGCCGTCCGTCACCGCGTCGCACGCGGCTCAGTCTCCCACACGCGGATGAGGCGCTCACCGCCGTGAGAGCAGGGCGTCGACGACGACGCCGACGAGGCCACCGGCGAGCCCGCCGACGAGGGCTCCGAAGGCCGCGATGAAGAGGATCGAGGTACGGGCGCCGTAGACCACGCCACCGTGCGACGCGTCGGGCGCGAGCAGGTGGGCGAGACCACCGAGGACGAAGCCGAGAACGACCCCGAGGCCGATGAACGCGGCCCAGTTGACGGAGAGACCGCCGCGCGACGGGCCGCTTGCTCGACCTCCCGGCTCGGAGGTGGATCGACTCGGTGAATCAGTGCTGCCCATGCGCCTCACGGTAGACGAACCCTCCGACGACCCCACGGGCGCCGTCGGGCGTGGGATCGGCGTCACCCGGCGCGCTCGGCGTCCGGTCGGGTCGTGAGCGGGAGGTGCGCCTCCAGTGCGGCCCGTTCGCCACCGGCGCGCACCGATCCCGAGGCGAGCGCCTCCTCCCAGGTGAGGTCACCGACGACGAGGCCGAGCCACGTCGGCGCATCGGTCTCGACGACCGCCGGCGGGGTGCCGCGCCGGTGGCGGGGCCCCTCGATGCACTGGACGACGCCGAACGGCGGCACGCGAACCTCGACCGAGTGTCCGGGAGCCCGTTCGGCCAGCTCTTCGAGGGTGTACCGCACGGCGGTCGCGCGCACGGCACGTGGCGCCTCGGCGTCGGCACACCAGGCCTCGAGTGCGGCGCGACCGTCGGCGGGGCGGATGCGTCTGGGCATGGCGTCATCCTCCCCCACGACCGTGCCGGTACCGTGCGCGGATGGCCGAGTTCATCCGCGACGAGTACGGGGTGAGCGTGCTCGTCGACGGTCATCCGCAGTCGCACGTCCCCGACGACCCGGCGTTCCTCGTGTTGGAGTACGTCGCGCACCTCGCGGCGTGCCTCGACCTGCTGTTGCCGCCCCCACCGCAGCGGATTGCCGTCACCCACGTCGGCGGTGCCGGGCTGACACTGCCCCGGTACGTCGAACACGTGCGCCCCGGCTCACCGCAGATCGTGCTCGAGCCCGACACCGCGCTCACCGAGGCCGTGCGGCGGGAGGCGCCCCTGCCCCGCGGGCACCGCATCCGCGTGCGGGCCACCACGGGCGAGGCCGGGATCGCCGATCTCAAGTGCGGCAGCGCCGACGCCGTCGTCCTCGACGCGTTCGCCGGCGGCAGCGTGCCGGGTGGGGTGACGACGACGGATTTCCTCGCCCGGGCCGCTGGGGTGTTGCGCGCGGGCGGGGTGTTCCTCGCCAACCTCTCGGACGAGCCGGGGCTGCGTTACGTCGCTCGTGTCGCCGCGAGCGCGGGCCGCGCCGGGCTCCCCCACCGCGCGCTCGTGGCCACGCACGACGTGCTCAAGGGGCGCAGGCACGGCAACGTCGTGCTCGTGGCGAGTGCGTCCGAGTTCGATGTTCGGGAGCTGGAACGAGCCGTGCGGCGCCTGGCGTTCCCCACCGGCGTGCGCACCGACGTCGCCACCTGGGCCAGAGGCGCACGCCCTCTCACCGACGCGGACCCGATGCCCTCCCCGGCCGCACCCGACCCGGGGCGCTGGCGGGTGCGGTGATCAGCCCGCAAGGGGCAGCGCCCTCAGGGCGATCGGTGACGGATGGTCAGCTCTTCACGTCGTCGGCGCGGCCGTAGTACGAGCCCGCCCCGACACCCGAGGCCCTCCCCGGCCGCACCCGACCCGGGGCGCTGGCGGGTGCGGTGATCAGCCCGCAAGGGGCAGCGCCCTCAGGGCGATCGGTGACGGATGGTCAGCTCTTCACGTCGTCGGCGCGGCCGTAGTACGAGCCCGCCTCGACGTGACCGAGCATCGTCTCGTCGATCTCGTGGTGTGCCGGCGCGGGACGACGGGAGGGCTGGGCCACGTCGAGCGGCACGTCGGATTCCCCGGCGCCCCAGTGCTCGGGCATGTCGTCCCAGTCGGTGCCCAGGTCGTCGTCGAGGTTCTGGGCGTCGCCCGCCTCGCGCACCGAGACGATCTCGTCGACGCCCGGCGTGATCATCGACTTCTCGGCGAGTTGACGCACGAGAGCGAGGACCTCGTCGGTCACCTCCCCCTCGACCGCGACGACGAACCGCTTGCCCTGGCGAACCCCGAGAACCTGTGGGAACGACGAGGCCGCCACCTCGGCGGTGACGGCGCGACCCAGCGGGTCGAGCTCGGTGGACTTGGGCATGACATCGACGACGACGTTTCCCACGACGATCCCCTCACTTCGACGGACGACACGAGACCGACCGGTGACCGGCTCATCCAGCCTATCGGCCGGCTGCGCGTCGATCAGCGGAAGCGCTCGCCGGTGATGGCCTCGTAGGCAGCCACGTAGGTCGCCCGCGTGGCCTCGACGATGTCGGCCGGCAGCGGGGGCGGCGCGTCGCCGGAGTGGCGGTCCCAGCCCGACTCGGAGGCGAGCCAGTCGCGCACGTACTGCTTGTCGTAGGACTTCTGCGGGCGCCCCACCTCGTACTCCTCCGCGCGCCAGAAGCGGGAGGAGTCAGGGGTGAGTACCTCGTCGGCGAGCACGAGCTCGCCGTCCGCGACGCCGAACTCCACCTTGGTGTCGGCGATGAGGATGCCGCGGGCGGCGGCGATCTCGTTGCCGTGCCGCAGGATCGAGGTCGTCATGTCCGCGACCTTCGCCGCCAGCTCGGCGCCGATCTCTGCCTCGACCTGCGCGTACGTCATCGGCTGGTCGTGCTCTCCGACCGGTGCCTTGGTCGTGGGCGTGAAGATCGTCTCGGGCAGCCGGGATGCCTCGGTGAGCCCCTCGGGCAGCGGGACGCCGCACACCGAGGAGGTCTCGCGGTACTCGGCGAGGCCGCTGCCCGTGAGGTAGGCACGACCGATGCATTCGACGGGGAGCATCGGCAGGCGTCGCACGAGGATCGCGCGTCCCTCGACCTCGGCGGGCACGTCGGTCGACACGACGTGGTTGGGCACGAGCGAGGCGAACTGCTCGAACCACCACAGCGAGAGCTGGGTGAGCACCCGGCCCTTGTCGGGGATGACGGAGTCGAGCACGAAGTCGTAGGCCGAGATGCGGTCGCTCGCCACGAGGAGCAACACGTCGTCCCGCGGCGCGCCGTCGGAGTCGAGCGGGGCGTAGAGCTCGCGCACCTTGCCGGAGTAGACCCGCGCGTAGCCGGGCAGGTCGAGGGCGTCGTCGTAGGTGTCGGGGCGGCCGATCATGCGTCGTCCTTTCCGGGCAGCGCGACGCGGTGCTGCGCCGCTGCCAGACCGATGTCGGTGCGGTGCTGCGAGCCGGGGATGTCGACGGCGGCGACGGCGGCGTAGGCGCGCTGTCGGGCGTCCTCGAGGCGAGGGCCGGTCGCCACGACCGAGAGCACCCGGCCGCCGGAGGTCACCAGCCCGTCGTGGGCCTCGTGCGTTCCGGCGTGGAGGATCTCGGCCTCCCCCACCTCGCCGATGGTGATCGGGTCACCCTTGCGAGGCGCCTCGGGGTAGCCGCGGGCGGCGACGACGACGGTGACCGCGTGATCGTCGGACCACTCGAGCGGCTCGGCCCGAGCGAGCTCGCCGAGGGCGGCGGCGTGCAGCACCCGACCGAGCCCCGACTTCAGTCGTGCGAGGACGACCTGGGTCTCCGGGTCGCCGAACCTCGCGTTGAACTCGACGACGCGCAACCCGCGGCTCGTGAGCGCGAGCCCGACGTAAAGCACCCCGGCGAACGGGATCCCGCGCCGGCGCATCTCGTCGACTGTCGGCTGGGCGATCGTCGTGACGACCTCGTCGACGAGATCGGCCGGAGCCCAGTCCAGCGGCGAGTACGCGCCCATGCCACCGGTGTTCGGACCACGGCCCCCGTCCTCGAGCCGCTTGAAGTCCTGTGCGGGTGCCAGCGGAACCACGGTCTCGCCGTCGGTGAGGCAGAACACCGAGATCTCCGGGCCGTCGAGGAACTCCTCGATGACGACCCGCGCCTCGTCCTCCCCGGGAGTCTTGTGCCGTTCGAGGCACTGCACGGCGTGCGCGAGGGCGCGGGTGCGTTCCTCGGTGACGACGACTCCCTTACCCGCCGCGAGCCCGTCGTCCTTGACGACGAACGGCGCGCCGAACTCGTCGAAGGCGTCCATGACCTGGTCCACCCGGGTGCACACGCGGGAGGCGGCGGTGGGCACCCCGGCGGCCTCCATGACGCCTTTGGCGAAGGCCTTGCTGCCTTCGAGCCGGGCCGCGCGGGCCGTCGGGCCGAAGCAGGGGATGCCGCGGGCGGTGACGGCGTCGGTCACCCCGGCGACCAGCGGCGCCTCGGGACCGACGACGACGAGGTCGACACCACGCTCGGCGGCGAGCGACGCGACCGCCTCGGGGTCGAGACCGCCGCCCTCGACGTCCACACACGTGGCCACCTCGGCGATTCCGGGATTGCCGGGTGCGGCCAGCACCTCCTCCACCGCGGGGTCACGCGAGAGCGCGAGGGCGAGGGCGTGTTCACGGGCACCGCTACCGATGACGAGGACCTTCACGCGCCCCAGCCTAAGTGCTCGACGACCTACCCCGGTCTCGCTTCCCCGCCTCCGACCGTGCGATGCCTCTCCGCCGGTGCCGCAGCGGTGACGGCGCCGAACCTATGAACGATGAGACACGGTTCGACGAGCACCTGACGGCGGCCAGCGCCCCCCTCGTGCACGCCGAGGGCGACCGACCGACGCCCGCGCACCCACGCTGGGAGCCGCCTCGATATCGTGGCTCCTTGCGCGGATCCCTCTGTGCGCGTACCTGACTCGCACCCGGGCCTCGCGCCCCCGCCGACGACGCCGCGACCCGAGGAGGAGGACATGAGCGAGAACGCCGAACTCTCGGCCGCGGCTGTCGACCGGCGCGAGACGCTCGCCTACCGCGACGCCATCGGCACACTGCCCCTCAACGACCGCCTCGACCGGCAGGCCACCCGTATGTACATGCTCGCGGTGCGCAGCCCCAACCTCACGCGTCTGCAGATGATCGCCGCGGGCATCCCGGCCGACACGATCGAGCCGGCGGTGAAGTTCCTCACCCGCAACGGACTCCTTCGCCCCAGCGGGCAGGACACGTGGGAGGCGATCCCGCCCGAGCTGGCCCTACCGTCGCTCGCGACGAGCTACGAGGCCCGCGCGACCTACCTGCGGGACGCCGCCGACGACCTCACGCACTTCTACCACAGCAGTCGGCTGCCCACGGAGGAGCCGACGCACGGGGTGACCGTGCTGCGCAGCACCGACGAGCTGAGGGCTGCGGTGCAGGTGGTCTCGGGGGCCGCGACCAAGGAGATCTGGGCCGCCTACGACGACTCCCCTCGGGCCGCCCATCTTTTCGGCAACGACCTCGACTGGCACCGCGAGCGCCTCATCACCCGCAGCGGCACCCCACTGCGACGGCGCACGACGTTCGACAGCCGCCTCTTGCAACACCCACGCGCCGGCGACGTGCTGCTCGCGCGCGTCGAGAGCGGAGAGGAGAACCGCTTCCTCAGCGGGCTGCCGTTCTCGGTGATCGTCGCCGACGACTCCTGCGCCGTCGTCGACCTCAGCTCGTACGACACCTCGGGCGCCGGCTCCCTGCTCGTGCAGGACCTGCGCATGGTGCTCGCGCTGCGCCGGCTGTGCGAGACGTGGTGGCAGCTCGCGACGCCGATGGCGTGGGAGAGCCTCGGCGAGCTCGATCGTGACAGCGCGTTCATCCTCTCCATGCTCGCCGGCGGAGCCACCGACGCGACGATGGCGGCCCAGACCGGGCTCTCCCAGCGCACCATCGAACGACGGGTGCGGGTGCTGATGAACCGGCTCGGGGCGACCACGCGATTCCAGGCCGGGGTGCTCGCGGTTCGCCGCGGGTGGATCTGAGCGCCGCGCGCTCACTGGCGTCTTCTCGCCGGTGGCCGTGATGCGTTCGTGCGCCCGGGCCGCGACCAGGGTGGTCATGGGTGGCGTGCCGACGCCCGTAGACTAGAGGGCTCGCGCCTACGGTCACGGGGCGCGCGACCTCTGGCGAGCGGGATGGGCGATTCGTGAGCGATGAAGTCATGACGGACGAGCGGGAGCACGGCCAGGCCGACGCGGGCGACGTCCTCGCCCGCGAACTCGCGCACGAACAGGCCCACGTCGACCGCGTCTACGACGAGCTGCGCAAGGCCGGAGAACGGGCGGCGCTCGTCGAGGCCGAGGGCCTGGCCCGCGGCCGCACCGACCGCACCGGCGACATCCGTGACGAGGAGATGTCGGGACTCTTCGCCCGCGACGCCCTCGTGTTCCGCGCGGGTCAGCGCCGCCACGATCTCGAGCGTCAGCACGAGGGGCTCGTCTTCGGCCGGCTCGACCTCGAGGACTCCCACGGCCGGGAGGTGCGTTACGTCGGCCGGCTCGGCGTGCGCGACGACGACTACGAGCCGCTCGTCATCGACTGGCGCGCGCCCGCCGCCTCCGCGTTCTACCGGGCGACCCCCGTCGACCCGCAGAACGTCCTGCGCCGACGCGTCCTGCGTTGCCGCGGCGACCGGGTCGTCGGCGCCGAGGACGACCTCATGGTCAACGACGCGCCCGACGACCTCGTCGTCCTCGGTGAGGGGGCGCTCATGGCGGCGCTCGGCCGCAGCCGCAGTGCACGCATGCGCGACATCGTCGCGACGATCCAGGCACACCAGGACGAGGCGATCCGCGCGCCCGCCCGTGGCGTCACCGAGATCACCGGCGGCCCGGGCACGGGTAAGACCGTCGTCGCTCTCCACCGTGCCGCCTACCTGCTCTACAGCGACCGGCGTCGGTTCGAGGGCGGCGGGGTGCTCGTCGTCGGCCCGTCGGCCGCGTACACCGCGTACATCGAGCGGGTGCTGCCCTCACTCGGTGAGGAGTCGGTGTCGCTGCGCGCGCTCGGCGACGTCGTCGAGGCCTGCACCGCGGGACGGGTCGATCCGCCGGCAGCGGCCGCGGTCAAGGGGTCGCTGCGGGTCCGGCGCGTGCTCGCCCGGGCCTCCCGCGACACGATCCCCGGCGCACCGCGGACCCTGCGGGCGATGGTCGCGGGACGCCCGGTCAGGCTGGAGTCCCGGCGTCTCGACCGCGTGCGTGCGCAGGTGCTGCGGCGCCACCACCGCAACTCCTCGCAGGACGCGATGACGATGGCCCTGGCCGCCGACGCCTGGTCGCAGGTGCGGCGCCCCGAGGACGGCGACACCGATCGCGAGGAGTTCATCGCGACCTTCGTAGACCATCGCGACGTCGAGGCGTTCCTCCACGAGTGGTGGCGGCCGGTCGACCCACGCGAGGTGCTGCTGTGGCTCGCCGACTCCGATCGCACCCGCCGGTACGCGCGCGGCGTGCTCACGCTCGACGAGGCCGAGGTCCTCGCCGAGTCGCTGCGGACGACCCTCGACACGGGCACGTGGTCGGTCGCCGACGTGGCCCTCGTCGACGATCTCGATGCCCGCCTCGGCGAGGTCAAGGAGGTGCCCGTCGAACGGGGCTTCTTCGAGATCGAGGAGCTCGACGAACTCGAGGCCCAGCGCTCGCTGCGCATCGGGGTGCCCGAACGCGACGTCCCCACGCACACGGCTCTCGCGCCGACGCGTCGGGTGTCCCACGGTGACGCCCGCGACCTGCTGCTTCGTGGCCACGTCGATCCGCCGAGCGAGTATGCACACGTGCTCGTCGACGAGGCCCAGGACGTCTCGCCGATGCAGTGGCGCATGCTGGCGCGCCGGGGCCGGTGGGCGAGTTGGACCGTGGTCGGCGACCTCGCGCAGGCCTCGTGGGAGGACCACGCGGAGGCCGCCGAGGCGCGAGAGGCGGCCTTCGGCACCGCCCCGCGGCGCTCGTTCCACATGAGCACGAACTACCGCAACGCGCGCGAGGTCTTCGAGTACGCCGAGAAGGTCATCCGCGAGCACGTCCCGGACGCGGACATTCCCGACGCCGTGCGCGAGACCGGCGTCGAGCCCGTCGACCGCACGGTGCCGGCGGCCGAGCTGGCCGCGGCGGTGCGGGAGTCGGTCGATGCCCTCGCGAGCGAGGTCGACGGGAGCATCGCGGTCATCGCCCCCGCACGCTGGGCCGGCGAGATGGCGGCGCTGGTGACGGAGATGGCGGGCGGCGAGGGCGTCGGCGACCGGCTCGTCCTCGTCGATCCGTTGTCGACCAAGGGCCTGGAGTACGACGCGACCGTCGTCGTCGACCCCGACGAGATCGTCGCGGAGTCTCCCGGCGGCGTCCGAGTGCTCTACGTCGTGCTCACCCGGGCCGCCCACCGCATGCACGTCCTGCGCCCGGCCTGATCCACGCGCCGAGACAGCCGCCGTTTCCCGCCCGCATCGGGGTCCGACCTGGCTCGCAGTGCCGGTGAGGGCGGAAACGGCGGCTGTCTCGGCGGAGTCGGTCAGGGGGTGATGAGGCTGCGGACCTTCTCCGGCTCCAGGCAGAGCAGGAGGGTGGGGAGCCGGGGGCCGGTGTCCTTACCGACGAGCAGTCGGTAGAGCAGGGCGAACAGCTCGCGCTGGGCGGCCTTGACCTCCGGCGGGAGCTTCTTCTCCCCCACCTCGAACCCGGCCTGCAGCTTGGGCACGCCGTAGACGAGGGTCGTGAGTCCGTCGAGCGACCAGTCGTCGGTGAGCCGCTGCGAGAGCATCTCCAACGCCTCGCGCCGGTGCGGCTCGAGGGAGGCCAGGAGCTCGAGGTCCGGGGTCTCGCGCACGCGGGTGCGGTCCTCCTCCGGCATCTGGGTGCGGACCCATGTGGCGGCGCAGTCGAGGCGCGGACGGAGCTGGTCGAGGTGGGTGAGCTCGACGTCGTCTCCGACCATGCCGGAGACGATGCGCAGTGTCTGGTCGGGATCGCCGCCGGTGATGTCGGCGACCGAGGCGAGCGCGCGGTACGGCACCGGCACCGGGGTGCTCGGCAGCTCGCCGGCCGCCGTACCGATGGCGCGGGCGTGCATCGCGAGATCACCGGGCTGCGCCGCGGAGGTGCGCACCTTGCGTCCAAGCGCGTCCCACTCGTCGTAGAGCCGCTGGATCTCGGCGTCGAACGCCACGGAGAACGACTGGTTGGGGCGGCGGCGGGTGTACAACCACCGCAGCACCGCCGGTTCCATGATGCGCATCGCGTCGGCCGGGGTGGGCACCCCACCGCGGGAGGAGCTCATCTTGGCCTGGCCCGCGATGCCGACGAACGCGTACATCGGACCGATCGGCTGGTGGCCGCCGAAGATCGGGCCGACGAGCTGCCCACCGACGACGTAGGACGACCCCGGCGACTGGTGGTCGACACCGGAGGGCTCGAAGTCGACGCCCTCGTAGGCCCAACGCATCGGCCAGTCGACCTTCCACACGAGCTTGCCGTGGAAGTCGGAGTCGAGGCGCATCGTCTCGGTGACCTGCTCGCCGTTCGGGCCGGTGGCAATGTAGGTGAGCTCGGTGGTCTCGTCGTCGTAGGACACGACGCGTGTCGCGTCGGTGCCGAACGCCTTGCTGTACGGCTTGTACGGGAAGTAGCCGGCCGCGCTGCCGCCGTCCTCCTCGCTCGCGGCGCCGCTGCCCTCGGCCGCAGCGGCCTGGGCCTCGGTGTCGTCGGCACCCTCGGAGCCCTCGGCGACCCGAGCCGCGTCACCGGCGTCGGGCGCATCGACCTTGGTGCGGTACTGCGCGAGCACGTCGTCGATCTCGTGACGCCTGTCCATCGCGTGCAGCACCTGGTCGCGGTAGGCGCCCGAGGTGTACTGCGCGGTCTGGCCGATCCCGCGGAACTCCACACCCATCCGCGCGAGCGACTCGGTCATCGCGGCCTTGAAGTGCTCCGCCCAGTTGGGCTGCTCGCTACCCCGCGGCGCGGGGACCGAGGTCAGCGGCTTGCCGATGTGCTGCGCCCACGAGTCGTCGATGCCCTCGACCCCGGCGGGCACCTTGCGGAACCGGTCGTAGTCGTCCCAGCTGACGATGTGCTCGACCGCGATGCCGCGGCGGGCGATCTCGTCGGCGACCAGGTGCGGCACCATGACCTCGCGCAGGTTGCCGAGGTGGATCGGGCCGGAGGGCGAGAGCCCGGACGCACAGACGATCGTGCGGTCGGGATCGCGGCCGTGGGCGGTCTCGATGACCTCGTCGGCGAGGCGCGCCACCCAGTCGACCTCGGCCTGCTTCTCCTTCTTGCCGCGGCCACGCCGGGGTGCGCGGTCGGGAGCGGAGTGCTGCGGGGCGGTGTCGGTCATGGATGTCCTTGCAGGTTGCGGTGGTTCAGTCGTCGAGGAGGGGGTGACGCTGGATGATCTCGTCGCGGCCCGGCCCGACGCCGATCACCGAGATGCGGGCGCCGACGAGCTCCTCCAGACGCAGCACGTAGCGCTGGGCGTTCTCGGGGAGATCCTCGAACTCACGTGCGCCGGTGATGTCCTCGCTCCAGCCGGGCAGCTCTTCGTAGACCGGCACGGCGTGGTGGACGTCGCTCTGGTTGGCCGGCATGTCGTCGAACCGGCGGCCGTTCACGTCGTACGCGACGCAGATCGGCAGCGTCTCGAAGCCGGTGAGCACGTCGAGCTTGGTGAGCACGTAGTCGGTGACGCCGTTGATGCGGGTGGCGTAGCGGCCGATGACTGTGTCGGCCCAGCCGCAGCGACGCGGGCGGCCTGTGGTGGTGCCGAACTCGAAGCCATTGGCGCGCAGCCGTTCTCCGTCGGCGTCGTGGAGCTCGGTGGGGAACGGGCCTTCACCGACGCGGGTGGTGTACGCCTTGAACACCGCGGCGACCCGGTCGATGAGCGTCGGGCCGATACCCGATCCCGTGCAGGCGCCCGCCGCGGTCGCGTTGGAGCTGGTGACGTAGGGATAGGTGCCGTGGTCGACGTCGAGCATCGTGGCCTGGCCCGCCTCGAACAGCACGGTCTTGCCGTCCTCGATCGCGCGCCACAGCTCGTAACCGGTGTCCTCGACCATGGGCTCCAGCCGGTCGCGGTAGGAGAGCAGCTCGGCGACGACCTCCTCGACCGCGACCGCGCGACGGTTGTAGATCTTGACGAGCAGGTGGTTCTTGACCTCGAGGGCCGCCTCGACCTTCTGCCGCAGGATCGACTCGTCGAACAGATCCTGCATGCGGATGCCGACGCGGTTCATCTTGTCGGCGTACGTCGGGCCGATGCCGCGTCCGGTCGTGCCGAGCCGGCGCTTGCCGAGGAACCGCTCGGTGACCTTGTCGAGCGTGCGGTTGTACGAGGGGATGACGTGCGCGTTGGCGCTGATGCGCAGCCGGCTGCAGTCGACCCCGCGGGCCGACAACGCCTCGAGCTCGTGGAACAGCACCTCGAGGTCGACGACGACGCCGTTGGCGATGACCGGGGTGACACCCGGGGTGAGGATGCCGCTGGGCAGCAGGTGCAGGGCGTACTTCTCGCCGCCGACGACGACGGTGTGCCCGGCGTTGTTGCCGCCGTTGAACTTGACGACGTAGTCGACGTCCTTGCCGAGCAGATCGGTCGCCTTGCCCTTGCCCTCGTCGCCCCACTGGGCTCCGACCAGCACGATCGCCGGCATCGTCGCCACCCACTTCCCGATTCTCGATGTGCGCGTTCGCCTCGTGCGACGAGCCCTGGCATCACGCCCGGGCCCGTACCCGACGAGCCTACCGCCTCCCGCCGACACGCCCACGAGGGCGAGAACCCAAGCCGCGCGCTCCGGTCGCTGCCGGTGGGCGGACGGCCACCACGACTCGTGGCGAACACCCCGCCTCGCGCGCCACGCCGGGAAAACCCGCGGGTTCTCGCTCAATTTCCTTCAGATCGAGGATGATCGAGCCGAAGAGAGACGAGTGGACCTGTGTCTCACGAGCACCGCGGCAACGCCCCGGTGTCCATCCGACCTTCGAGGAGTCCCTGCCATGACCGTCCGTCGCACCCTCGCCGCCACCGCCGCGGTCTGCGCCGTTCTCGCCGGTTGCGGCCAGAACCAGGAGCCGACGACGACCGGCGCCACCTCCGCCCTGCCGACGACGCCGGTGACGGCCACGACGAGCACGGCCGCGACGAGCGAACCGACGCCGTCGGCGGAGACGACCTTCTCGGCCACGGCGACGCGCTCGGCCACGAGTTCCCCGACACCGGATTCGACCGTCGTCACGAACAGCCAGGCCCCGAAGGACCGCAAGACCCCCGCCGGCGGCAACGCGGGCTCGACCGTTCCCGAGAAGAGCCCGGAGGACTACGGCGACGCCGCGGTCAACGCCTGGGCACGCGGCGATCACGCGACGGTCGCGAAGTACGTCTCCCGCAACGCCCGCGCCCAGGCGAGCTCGACGCCTCCCGCCGGGGAGCTGCTGCGCGTGGCCTGCGACGGGGACATGTGCAGCTACACCACCGAGGACGGCAAACGCGTCACGCTGACCTTCGACCTCGCGACCGTCAAGGCCGGCAAGACCGGCGGCATCACCGGCATCAAGATCTCCTGACGCCGACGACGATGCCGACACTCCTCGACGCATAGGCTGCGCGGGAACACGCGACCGGCGGTCGATTCGGGCGCCGGTCGCACCGCTGCTCTTGCTCGACGAGGAGTGTCTCGTGGCCGCACCAGAATCACACCCCGACGGTCTGCCCCCGGCCGATCGGCCGGGCGGTGAGGAGACGACGGAACTGGCCCGCGGCCTGAGCCTGCGGCACATCACGTTCATCGCGCTCGGCTCGGCCATCGGCACCGGCCTCTTCTACGGCTCCGCCGCCGCGATCCAGAAGGCCGGTCCGGCGGTCATCGCCGCCTACCTCGTCGCGGGCGCGGCCGTCTACATGGTCATGCGCGCGCTGGGCGAGATGGCCGTGCGACACCCGGTCTCCGGCTCCTTCGGTCAGTACGCGGCGCGCTACCTCGGCCCGTTCGCCGGGTTCGTCACGGGGTGGTCGTTCGCGTTCGAGATGATCGTCGTCGCGCTCGCCGACGTCACCGCGTTCGGCGTCTACATGCAGTTCTGGTTCCCCGGTTCGCCGCGGTGGGTGTGGGTCGTCGCCGTCATCCTGCTCATCGGCGCGATCAACACCCGCAACGTCAAGGTGTTCGGCGAGATGGAGTTCTGGCTGACGATCGTCAAGGTCGGCGCCATCATCGCGATGATCGCCGGCGGCATCGTGCTCATGATCTTGGGCGTGCGCCTTTCCGAGGGCACGCCCGTCGGCCTGGAGAACCTCGTCGCGCACGACGGTTTCGCCCCCAACGGCGCGGCCGGAGTGATCGCCGCACTCGCCATCGTCGTCTTCGCGTTCGGCGGCGTCGAGAGCGTCGGCATCACCGCCGGCGAGGCGGCGGATCCCAAGCGCGCCATCCCGCGGGCCGTCAACTCCGTGCCGTTCCGCATCCTGCTGTTCTACGTCGGCACGATGATCGTCATCATGTCGCTGGTGCCGTGGAACCAGATCACCGGCGAAGCGAGCCCGTTCGTGCAGATCTTCTCCGCACTCGGCGTGCCGTACGCCCCGGGCATCCTCAACCTCGTCGTCGTCACCGCCGCGATCTCGGCGATCAACTCCGACACCTTCGGCGCGGGTCGCATGCTCTACGGCCTGGCTCGTCAGGGACAGGCGCCTGCGGCCTTCGCCTCGGTGTCCCGCCACGGAGTTCCGTGGCTCACCGTGCTCGTCATGTGTGGCGCCCTCGCCGTCGGTGCGGTGCTCAACGCGGTCATCCCGGAGGACGTCTTCCTGCTCATCGCCTCGATCGCGACGTTCGCCACCGTGCTCGTGTGGTTGATGATCCTGTTCTCCCACATCGCGATGCGGCGCGAGATCGCCCGCGAACGCCTGCCGGAGTCGGAGTACCGCGTGCCGTTGTGGCCGGTCGCGTCTTGGCTCGCCGTGGCGTTCATGCTCGTCGTCATCGGGGTCATCGCGTGGTTCCCCGACACCCGCGTCGCCTTCTACGTCGGCGCCGTGTGGGTCCTGCTCCTCGTCGCGGCCTACCTGCTCGGAGTCCGAGGGCACGGCCGCGCCCGCCCGATCCTCGAGGACCGCACCGGCCGCCCCACCGCCTGACCACCAGCATCCCTCCGCCCCACCGCCTGACCACGAGCACCCGCCCGCCCCCCGCTCGGACAGGCTCTTTCACCACCCCTCAGCGAAGCCAGGGGTGGTGAAAGAGCCTGTCCGAGCGATCGGTTCGAGCCGGCGCGACGCGTGCGGACGCGACACGCACGGGCGCGGCACGCGCGGGCGTGACGCACACGGGCGCCACGCGCCCGGGCGTGACGTGCGCGGGCGACGCGCACGGGCGCGGCGCGAGCGGGCGGGTCAGAAGCCGAGGGCGTCGGCCGCCTCGGGGCTGGAGTCGCGGAGGAACTGTTCGCAGCGCACTCGCTCGTCCTCTTCACCGATCTGGGCGGCGGCGCGGGCGAGGGCGGCGACGCTGCGGAGGAAGCCCTGGTTGGGCTCGTGGCGCCACGGCACCGGACCGGCGCCCTTCCATCCGGCGCGGCGGAGCTGGTCGAGGCTGCGGTGGTATCCGGTGCGGGCGTAGGCGTACGCCTCGACGGTGAACCCCATCGCGAGCGCGGCCTCGGCGAGCGTCGCCCACGCGAGCGCCGACTGAGGATACCGGCCGGCGGTGATCGCGGCGTCGGCTCCCGACAGCAACTCGGCCGCGGCCGGGTCGACGTCGAGCAGCGTCTCCGGCGGCTCCAGCAGATTCTCGTGGGTCATGCGTCCTCCTGGACTGTCGGCTGAGGGCGAATTGCTCGGCAGCGTGGCCGATTCGGGCTGTGCTGTCTTCCCATGGTCTCCCGGATGACGGCCGCGCGACCACCCGCCACGTCGACCAGGGCCACGAACACGACGCGCCAGGCCCGATCATCCGACGCAGCGGCCCCTCACCGACCGCTGAATCCTCACCATTGACACGTGACCTTTTGGTCACCTACCGTCGTGGCGTGGACGACGACCTGGTGTTCAAGGCGCTCGCCGACCCGACGCGGCGGCTGCTCCTCGACGCCCTCTTCCAGAACGACGGACAGAGCCAGAGCGATCTGGAGGCCGTCGTCGTCGCGCGCACCGAAATGACACGCCACGGCGTCGCCAAGCACCTGCGCATCCTCGAGGACGCCGGGCTGATCACCACCCGCAGGCAGGGACGGACCAAGCTGCATCACCTCAACCCCGTCCCCATCCGCCTCATCCACGACCGCTGGATCGACAAGTACACGGGGCATCACGTCACCGCCCTCACCGAACTCAAACGGACCCTGGAGGATTCACCATGAGCGACACCCCGACCATGCACGACGGCACACAGCGGCAGGCACCCGAGGTGCAGGTCTTCCGGATCTACATCGAGGCTCCCGCGCAGGGCGTGTGGGACGCCATCACGACGGGTGAGTACAGCACGAAGTACGGCTACGGAGGCGTGGTCGACTACGACCTCCGCGAGGGTGGCGAGTACGTCAGCCACACCACCGATGAGATGAAGCAGATGGGGATGGGCGACGTCGCGATCACCGGCCGCGTCGTCTCCGTCGACCCGCCTCGAAAACTCGTGCAGACCTGGGTCGCGGCCTGGCACCAGCAGGAGACGACCCTGACCTGGGAACTCACCGAGCACGAAGGCCCACTGACGGCCCTCACCCTCACTCACGACTGCACCGGCGCGCAGAACACGGCCCGGGACGTCGAGGGAACCGGCGACGCCGCCCAGGGCGGCGGCGGCTGGCCGTGGATCCTCGCCGGCATGAAGACCTACCTCGAGACCGGCCACGCCATGGTCGGCTCCGGGAGCTGACACCCCAGCCGACAACCCGCGGCCGCCCACCGCTGCCGTTCCCATGGGGCACGACGCGGCCCCCGTCACGAGAAGGTGAGGGGGGCCGCGTCCGTTCCGGCGGATTGCTCCACCAGGTCAGCGAGCGTGACTCACTTGTGGGTGCCGGCGCTGCGCAGGTCCTCGCACGCCTCGACGACGCGAGCGGCCATGCCCGCCTCGGCCGCCTTGCCCCACGAACGCGGGTCGTACTGCTTCTTGTTGCCGACCTCGCCGTCGATCTTGAGCACGCCGTCGTAGTTGCGGAACATGTGGTCGGCGACGGGGCGGGTGAACGCGTACTGGGTGTCGGTGTCGACGTTCATCTTGACGACGCCGTAGTCGACCGCGTCGCTGATCTCCTGCGGCAGGGAGCCGGAGCCACCGTGGAAGACGAGGTCGAGCGGCTTGTCGCCCGCCTTGTCGCCGTACTTGGCGACGATCGCGTCCTGGCACTGCTTGAGGATCTCGGGGCGCAGCTTGACGTTGCCCGGCTTGTAGACGCCGTGGACGTTGCCGAACGTGAGCGCGGCCATGTAGCGGCCGTTCTCGCCGAGGCCGAGGGCCTCCACGGTCTTCAGCGCGTCGTCGGTGGTGGTGTAGAGCTGGTCGTTGATCTCGTTGGCGACACCGTCCTCCTCGCCACCGACGACACCGATCTCGACCTCGAGGATGATGTTCGCGGCCCTGGCGAGGGCGAGAAGCTCCTTGGCGATCTCGAGGTTCTCCTCCAGCGGCACCGCCGAGCCGTCCCACATGTGCGACTGGAAGATCGGCAGCCCCGTCTTCTTCACCTGCTCGGCCGATGCCTGCAGCAGCGGACGCACGAACCCGTCGAGCTTGTCCTTGGGGCAGTGGTCGGTGTGCAGGGCGATGTTGACGTCGTAGTTCTTCGCGACCTCCTGGGCGTAGGCGGCGAGCGCCAGCGCCCCGGTGACCATGTTCTTGATCGACGGGCCGGAGAGGTACTCCCCGCCTCCGGTCGAGACCTGGATGATGCCGTCGCTGTTCGCGTCGGCAAAGCCCTTGATCGCGGCGTTGAGGGTCTGGCTGGAAGAGACGTTGATGGCCGGGTAGGCGAAGGATCCCGCCTTCGCCCGGTCGAGCATGTCGGCGTAGACCTCGGGGGTTGCGATGGGCACGGTCGGCTCCTCAGTGTCGTCGGCTCGTCCACGCCCGGTGCGCGCGGAGCAGGGCTGATGCCATCCTAGTGGCCGTCATCCGGCCCGGCCCCGCCCGCACCCGCGCTCTCGTGGCACGTCCCGAGTCGGACACCCGGTGGGGGGCGCCGGCCGGGAATCTCGCGCAACAAAGACCGGTCAGACCACCGGGTCGAACGAGCCTCGTCGGCATCACCCCTGGTCAGGGGATCACGTGCTCGTGGACCCTCCGCACTGACCGGTCTTTGTTGCGCGGGCTCGAACCGTCGCGCCCCGCGCCGGCTCAGCGCAACGGCGGCAGATCCGCGACGGCGGCCTCGTACGCCCGGGCCCAGTCGGCCTCGTCGACACGGTGGTCGGCGAGACTGCAGCCGCGACCGTTCTTCTTGACGAGGATCCCCTCGTCGAGCCAGTGGGGTCGGGCGCGACGCAGGAATCTCCGCGGGCAGGTCACCGGAGGCGTTCGTCACCCGCCACCACGGCACGTTCGAACCGTAGGCGCGCATGATCGCGCCGACCTGGCGCGGCCCGATGCCGACGAGCCGACCGATCGCGCCGTAGTTCGTCACCCGGCCGCGCGGCACGCACTCCACGGCCCGCAGCACGTGTTCGACGACGAGCTCGTCCACGTCTCAGTCGATCTCGGCGTGCGCGCGAATCCACGCGTGCATCGCGATCGCGGCCGCCGCACCGGCGTTCATCGAGCGCGTCGACCCGAACTGACTGATGTGGAGCACGGCGTCGGCGCCGGCGAGCGCCTCACCGCTGAGCCCCGGCCCCTCCTGCCCGAAGACCATGACCGAACGGCGTGGGATCGCGAACGTCTCCAGTGGCACGCTGCCGGGGACGTTGTCGATCGCGAGGACCGCGTAATCCTCATCCCGGGCCCAGTCCAGGAGCCTGGCGACCTCCGCGTGGTGGTATTCGTGCTGGTAACGGTCGGTGACCATCGCGCCACGACGGTTCCAGCGCCTTCGGCCGACGATGTGGAACGCGCCGACATTGAACGCGTTGCCGGTGCGGATGATCGACCCGATGTTGAAGTCGTGCTCCCAGTTCTCCACGGCGATGTGCAACTCGTGGCGTCGTGTGTCGAGGTCGGCGACGATCGCGTCGTGACTCCAGTAGCGGTACCGGTCGTCGACGTTGCGGGAGTCCCCGAGCTCCAGCAACACCGGGTCGTACGGCGCGCTCACCTCGCCGTTCTCCCCGCGCGGCCACATCCCCGGGCCACCGGGCCAGGGCCCCACCCCCACGACGCGTTCGGCTTCCTCGGCTCCCACGGCGCGGAGTCTACGGGCGACACCCAGCCGACACAGCGTCGAAGAACGCCGACACCGACCCGCGCACAGCGAACTCCCAGGCTCTTCCGCCTACCCTGGTGCCGTGATGCCTGCCCTCGGTCCCGACTGGATGGACCCCCAGTACCTGCTCTCCCAGTTCGGCACCCAGTTCTTCTGGGTGAGCGTGGCCATCGTCTTCATCGAGTGCGGCCTGCTCTTTCCGATCCTGCCCGGTGACTCCCTGCTCTTCTCGATCGGGTTGTTCATCCACCGCGGCGATGTCGCCATGTCGATCTGGCTCGCGTGCGTGATCCTCTCGGTCGCGGCGTTCCTCGGCAACGTCGTCGGCTACGAGATCGGCCGGGCGATCGGCGAGCCGCTGTACCGCCGCGACGGCCGGTTCCTCAAGAAGAAGTACTTCGACCAGACGATCGCGTTCTTCGACAAGCACGGCAACAAGGCGCTGGTCATCGGCCGTTTCGTGCCGATCGTGCGCACGTTCATCACCGTGGTCGCCGGCGTCGGACGCATGGACCGCACCCGGTTCTTCACCTGGAGCGCCGTCGGCGCCGTGCTGTGGGCCACGGGCATCACGCTGCTCGGCTACTTCCTCGGCGGCATCCAGTTCATCCACGACCACCTCGAGGCCGCGATCCTGCTCATCGTGTTCGTCTCGGTGCTGCCCATGGTCTTCGAGTTCGTCATGCACAAGCGCCGCAGCAAGGCCATCGTCCGCGAGAGCACCGAGGCGGTCGGCGACGCGATCGACGCCCGTCGCAAGGACTGACCCGCCCCGCGGCCACACGCCATCGAGCCCCGCCCTCCACGTCGGAAGGCGGGGCTCGATGACGTACCGGGGCTCTCAGGCCAGCCCGAGGTCGGCGAGTCCGTAGGCGTAGCGGTACGGTACGTCGGCCTCGGCCTGGATGCGCTCGCCGGCGCCGGAGCTGCGGTCGGCGATGACCGCGACGGCGACGACCTCGGCCCCCGCCTCGCGGCAGGCCTCGACGGCGGTGAGCGGAGACCCGCCCGTGGTCGAGGTGTCCTCGACGACGAGCACCCGACGGCCCTGGATCGACGGGCCCTCGATGCGCTGCTGCAACCCGTGCGCCTTCTCGGCCTTGCGGACGACGAACGCGTCGAGCCGCTCGCCCCGCGCCGCGGCGGCGTGAAGCATCGCGGTGGCGACCGGGTCGGCGCCCATCGTCAGGCCGCCGACGGCGTCGAAGTCGAGGTCGGCGACGAGGTCGGCCATGACCCGACCCACGAGTGGCGCGGCCTCGCCGTCGAGGGTGATGCGGCGCAGGTCGACGTAGTAGTCGGCCTCCTTGCCGGAGGAGAGGGTCACCTTGCCGTGGACGACGGCCTTGTTCTTGATGAGCTCGAGCAGCTGATCGCGTGCGGTCATGCGCTCAAGATTAGGTCAGCCGGGGTCAGCGGCCGTTGCGTTCTCGCGACGGCCCCGACTGCCCCATCATCGCGGCCGAGAGGGCACGAACGGTCCCGCGAGGCAGGACTCCCGTGATCGCCTCGGCCGTGCGATAGAACGCGCCGGGTGTGCTGATCACCTTGCCGGCCCGCGCGTCCCGCAGACACGACCTCACGAGCCGGTCGGAGTCGAGCCACATGAAGTCGGGCACCGCCGACATGCTCGCGCCCATCCGCTGGTGGAACTCGGTGTGCGTGTACCCGGGGCACAGCGCCGTGATACCCACGCCGGTGCCGCGCAGGTCGAGCGCGAGCGACTGCGTGAGGGTCGTGACGAAGGCCTTGCACGCGGAGTAGCTGCCCATCGTCACGTACGACGCCACCGAGGAGACGTTGACGATGTGCCCCCGACCACGCGCGATCATCGCCCGGCCCGCGGCGTGGGTGAGCACGAGCACCGCCTCGCAGAGCACCGTGAGCTGCCGTTCCTCGTCGGCGACGTCGGAGTCGAAGAACGCCGTCTTGAGCCCGAACCCGGCGTTGTTGACGAGGAGGTCGATCGCGCCATCACCGTCCTGTGAGAGACGGTCGGCGACGCGCCGCATCCCCTCCCCGGTGGCGAGGTCGGCGGCGATCACCTCGGTGCGCACACCGTGGGCCGTCTCGACCTCCCGCGCCAGCTCCTCGAGCCTGTCGAGGTTGCGAGCCACGAGCACGAGGTCGTGCCCACCTCGGGCGAGTTCGTGGCAGAACGACCGGCCGATGCCCGCACTGGCGCCGGTGACGAGAGCAGTGGTCATGGCCTCGAGCCTAGAGCGGCGAGTCCCCACCCGTCCGCGACACTCCCCCACCTCGACGGCCGGCCGGAGCCCTTGTTCGCACGTCAGCGCACGACGAAGGTCGTCGTCATCGCGCGGCTGCCACCGAGGGTGATCTCCCAGCCCGGCACCCGCGATCCGGGCGCGGGGTAGTTCCAGCCCGCCACCGGCCTCGTCGCGCCCCTGACCCGGGAGACGATCGTGCCCGTCGTCGTGATCCGCAGCGTGCGCCCGTCGGGGTGGGTGAGCGTGAGCGTCCGACCCCGCGCCGTGACGAGCTTCCAGGCCGGATCGAGATGCCACGACTGCCGAAGGGCCGTGCGGGCCGGGTAGGTGTCGGTGACGACGAGCGTGCGCGCCGGATCGTCGACACGTAGGTGACGGGTGTGGGCGATGCCGTGCACCCGGTCGGTGACGTTCCACGAGTGCATCCCGGCCGACGATCCGGCACCTCGCAACGTCGCCGTCCGTCCCGCCTCGTACCGGCCCCGGGTGGGCCAGGCGATGTTGTGCGAGTGCGGAAGCCGCGCGTAGCTCGCGAACGGATCCTTCCAGTCGTACGAGTAGTAACCCGGGCCGACGAGCACTCGCGTCCCTGCGGTCGACCACGTCACGGCCCCCTTGTCGGGATGCCCGTGGGCGAACCGGCCCGGGCCGTAGCGGACGGTGTAGTACGTCGTCGCGGGATCCCGCCACGACCACCGGCCGACGAGCAGGCCGGCCTCGTCGTCGCGGAAGGCCTTCGCGGTCTCCGTGCCGGCCGGCTTCACCCCCGGCCCCCGACCCGTGTCGCCGATCTGGACGAGGTCACCGTCGGGCTCGGTGAGCCAGCGCGCGACGCCCTCGGCCTGACCCATCTTCGCCATCAACTGGTGTGCGGCGGCGTCGGTGGGATCGACCGCCAGCATGCGTTGCGCCGCGTCCTTCCACATCGTCATGTTGACGACGTGGTACCAGGCGGACTGCTCCTTGGATGTGCCTGCGCGAGTGAAGGCCATCCCCGACTCCGCGCGCATGCGCGCACCCGCACGGTTCACCCAGTCGCTGCGGCCGACGACCTCACCCGCGATCTTGATGTTGAGGTTGGCCATGAGGCCGTGGTTGTGCACGGGATGACGCGGCGGGCCGTAGTACCGCGGCCCGAACAACACCGCGGTCTCCGCCGACATCCGCTTCTCGAGGCGGGGGTCGCCGGTCAGCACGTACAGGCAGCTCAGAGTGCTCAGACGCCGCAACGAGGTGCCCTCGTCCCACCCCAACCGGCTCGAGCCCACATCGGGGTTGAGCCGGTAGAAGCTCTCCACCTGGCTGACGAGTTGCGCGAGCGCCACCCTCTGACGGTCGTCGAACGCGCGCTTGGCCAGCGGCTTCATCCACTCGAGGCTGTAGAACCGCATCTGCCACGTGGGGTCGGAGGAGGCCGGCCTGCGCCACTGATTGGCGGACATCCGACCCACCGTGAACGGGGCCGTCGGAGGCACGCTGGCGGTGATCGGCTCCCGGTCGCGCACGGGCGTACGGCTCGCGCCCCCGCAACGGGCGTCCTTCCACCTCTCGGCGACGACGGCCGAATCCGGTGCCGTCCCGTCGTCGGCGGATGCGGCGATCGGGCCTGCCGCCGTGCCGGCGAGGACCGCCGCGGCGAGCAGAGCGACCACGACGGTGCGACTGCGTGATCGCTTCATCGAAAGGACTCCTGAGCTGGCGAATCGGTCGATTCGCCTCTCCGATCGGCCGGCGCCCCGGCCGACTGAGGCTTGTCGGCGACCCGGCATAGGGTGGGCCCGTGCGTATCGCGACCTGGAACTGCAACTCGATCCGAAGCCGTGTCGACCGGGCGATCGGCGTGCTGCAACGCCACGACCTCGACGTTCTCGCGTTGCAGGAGACCAAGTGCAAGGACGAGCAGTTTCCGCTCGCCCCGTTCATCGAGGCGGGTTACGAGGTCGCGATGCACGGCCTCAACCAGTGGAACGGGGTCGCGATCGTCAGCCGGGTCGGTCTGGAGGACGTGCAGATCGGGTTCGAGGGCATGCCCACGTGGGGTGAGCCCGACGCCGTCGCAGAGGCCCGCGCGATCGGCGCGACGTGCGCGGGCGTGCGCATCTGGTCGCTCTACGTGCCCAACGGCCGCGACCTCGACAACCCGCACTACGCCTACAAGCTCGACTGGCTCGCGCACCTGCGCGACACCGCGGCCGGGTGGCTCGCCGACGACGCGGACGCCCAGAGCGTCCTCATGGGTGACTGGAACATCGCACCCCGCGACGAGGACGTATGGGACCCCTCGTTCTTCATCGGCAAGACCCACGTCTCCGAACCCGAACGCGCCGCCTTCCGCAGCGTCCTCGACGCCGGATACGCCGACGTCGTGACCCCACACACCGAGGGCCAGTTCACGTACTGGGACTACACCCAGCTCCGGTTTCCCAAGAAGCAGGGCATGCGCATCGACTTCGCCCTGGCCTCCCCCGCCGTCGAACGCCGGGTCACCGGCGCGATGATCGACCGAGAGGAGCGCAAGGGCAAGGGCGCGAGCGACCACGCCCCCGTGCTCGTCGACCTCGCCGACGAGGCCTGAGCCTGCGCGGCATCGGGCCGCGATCCGACTGCGGAACCCCATCGGGCATGACCGCGGCGAGCGCTGCGATCATCGCCTCCCTCGAGCGCCCTACGATGCGCCCGCGCTGACCGAATCGTCCGTGATGTCCGGCGCGCGACGGGTCGCGCCCGCTTGCCTCAGACCGCTGCGTCGCGGGTGGCGGTCGATCTCGCGCAACAAAGACCGGTGACCGAGGCCGGCCGAGCGACGCCCTCTGACGATGCCCCTGGTCAGCGGCGTGCGGCCCGTCACCTCTCGTGTGTCTGACCGGTCTTTCTTGCGCGAGATCTGACGCACCTCGGCCCGACGGCCAGCGCGGAGCCGTCCCTGGCTACAGTGGCAGGACGACGCGGGGTGCGCCCAGGCGCTGAGATCACACCCGTCGAACCTGCTTCTAGTTCGGACTAGCGAAGGGACGTCGTCGATGACGCCAACCCATCCATCCGTCACCGCGGCCGCGTGTGGGGAGGCACTCGCCACCTTCCGCGAGACCGGTCCGCTCGTGCAGAGCCTGACGAACACCGTGGTCACCAACTGGACGGCGAACGTGCTGCTCGCCGCGGGTGCGGCACCGGCGATGGTCGACAACCCGCACGAGGCCGGGCAGTTCGCGCGGGTCGCGAGCGGGGTGCTGGTCAACCTCGGCACGCCGCAGGACCAGACGGTGGAGGCCATGCGGGAGGCCGTCCGGGCCGCCTCGGAGGCCGGTACGCCGTGGGTGCTCGACCCGGTCGCCGCCGGCGGACTCACGTGGCGCACGGAGTTCGCGCGCGAGTTGCTCGCCCTCGCCCACGCGCCGGCGATCGTGCGCGGCAACGCCTCCGAGATCATCGGGCTGGCCGGCGGCGCGGGCGGCCGCGGCGTCGACTCGACCGACACCGCCGACGCCGCGCTCGACGCCGCCCGGGCTCTCGCCAGCGAGCACGCCTGCGTCGTCGCCGTCAGCGGCGAGGTCGACCACCTCACCGACGGCGCTCGGCTCGTTCGGGTCCACAACGGTGACGCGCTGCTCACGAGGGTCACGGGTGTCGGATGCTCGCTCGGGGCGCTCATGGCCGGGTTCGCCGCCACCTGCGACGATCCCCTGCTCGCGGCCACCGTCGCCACCGGGCTGCTCACCGTCGCCGCCGACGTCGCGGCCACGGAATCTCGCGGGCCCGGCTCCTTCGCCGTCGCCCTGCTCGACCGACTCGCGCTGCTCACACCCGACGACCTCACCGCGCGCGTCCGCCTCGACGCCGAGACGGACGGGAGCGCGGCATGAACACCCGGATGCGTCCGGACGAGCTCGCCGTCTACCTCGTCACCGACACCGGCCAGTGCGGGATGACCGGTGTCGTCGAGACCGTGCGTCAGGCCGTCGCCGGCGGCGCGACGCTCGTGCAGCTGCGTGACCCGGATGCCACGGACGAGGAGTTCGTCCGCCTGGGCCGTGAACTCGTCGAGGTGCTCACGGGCACCGGTGTGCGGCTCGTCGTCGACGACCGGGTCCACCTCGTCGAGGCGATCGGTGCCGACGGGGTGCACGTCGGGCAGTCCGACATGCCGCCTCCCGTCGCCCGCGAGATGCTCGGGCCGGACGCGATCGTCGGGTATTCGGTGACCGACGAGGCCGAGCTCGACCGTGCCCTGGGGTTCGGCGATGTCGTCGACTACCTCGGTCTCGGCCCGCTGTACGGCACGCCCAGCAAACCCGGTCACGCCGACCCGATCGGCATGGCGCGCCTCTCGGCGATGGCGCGCCGCAGCCCCTGGCCGACCTGCGCCATCGGCGGGGTCAAGACGCGCGACGCCGTCCCGCTCAAGGCGAGCGGCGTCGACGGGATGGCGGTCATCAGCGCGATCTGCGGCACCCCCGACCCGCAGGCCGCGACCCGCGAACTCGCCGAGGCGTGGGCGGCGGCGCCGCGCGTCGCCAACGTCCTGTCCATCGCCGGCAGTGACCCCGGTGGCGGCGCGGGCATCCAGGCCGATCTCAAGTCGATCAGCGCCAACGGCGCGTACGGCATGTGCGTCATCACGGCGCTCACCGCCCAGAACACCCGCGGCGTCACCGGCGTGCACCCGGTGCCGGTGGAGTTCGTGCGCGACCAGCTCGACACGCTGCTCGACGACATCCGCGTCGACGCCGTGAAGATCGGGATGCTCGCCTCCGCCGACCTCGCGCGCACGGTCGGTGAGTACCTCGCGGGCCCGTTCGCCGGGGTGCCGATCGTGCTCGACCCGGTCATGGTGGCAACGAGCGGCGACCGGCTGCTCGACTCGGACGCGACCGATGCCGTGCGCGAACTCATGCCGCTGGCCGACCTGCTCACGCCCAACCTGCCGGAGACCGCCGTCCTGCTCGGCGTCGAACCGGCGCGAACCCTGGAGGACCTGCGCGTCCAGGCCCACGAGCTGCTGAAAGCCGGGGCGCGTGGCGTCTACGCCAAGGGCGGGCACCTCGAGCCCGCCGAGGTCGAGGCGCTCGACGCGCCCACCCTCACGACGGACGCCGTGACCGAGCGCCTCGCCACCGACCTGCTGATCCTCGATGGCACCGAGCACGTGCTCACCGCCCCGTTCGTCGACACGCCCGACACCCACGGCACCGGCTGCAGCCTGTCGTCGGCCCTCGCCGCCCTGCGCCCGCAGCGCGTGGACTGGGTCGAGACGGCTCGTGACGCGAAGGCCTGGCTGGCGGGCGCGATCGCGGCCTCCGGCACGCTCACCGTCGGCGGCGGCCACGGCCCGGTCAACCACTTCCACACGTTGTGGGGACGCTGATCCGCGCCTGTTTCGGCCCACCCGGCCGTCACCCGACGACCCAGCGCACGACGCAAGAAACGACACCACGAACAACTCCGACAAGCGACCCACGAGGACGACATGACCACCTTCAGCCAGACCCTGTGGAGCGAGATCGCTCCGATTCGCAAGGCCATCGACGACCTGCCGTTCGTGCGCCAACTCGCCGACGGCTCTCTGGCCCGCGAACGCTTCGACTACTACATGGGCCAGGACGCGCTCTACCTCGCCGACTACGCCCGCGCCCTCGCCGCGTGCGCCGCGCAGAGCACGACGAGCGACGACCTCGTGTTCTGGGCCGGTGCCGCCCGCGACTGCATCATCGTCGAGCGACAACTGCACGACAGCCACGTCGACCACACCAGGCTCGAACGCTCCGCCACGTGCACGGCGTACGTGAGCTACCTCAACGCCCTCGCCGCGGGCGGGTCCTATCCCGTGCTCGCGGCGGGTCTGCTGCCGTGCTTCTGGATCTACGAGGACGTGGGCAACGACCTGCTCGCAGCGGCCGGCGACCTCGAGAAGCACCCCTACGGCGACTGGATCGCCACCTACGCCGACGAGCAGTTCGCCGAGGACACCCGCGCGGCCAGGGCCATCGTCGACCGGTTGGCCGAGGAGAACTCCGAATCCGTACGAGCGCGGATGCTGGAGGCGTTCCGCCACGCCTCCCGCTTCGAGTGGATGTTCTGGGACGCCCCCGACCGCATGGAGACCTGGCCGATCGGCTGAGACCCACTGCACGCGAACGCCGCCCGTCCTCGACCGGAGGAGGGGCGGCGTTCGCGTATGGATCAGGCGTCGGTCGCGCGCCGATCAGGCGTCCGGGCGGGCGGAGGCAGCGGTGATCTCGCCGGCCTTGAGCCTGGTGAAGTAGCTCTTGGTCTCACGGAACACGACGCCGGAGAGCAGGAGCACTCCGATGAGGTTGGGGATGGCCATGAGGCCGTTGAGGGTGTCGGCGATGTCCCACACGACCTTGAGGCTGCCCACGGAGCCGGCGAACACGGCGGCGACGAAGACGACGCGGTAGCCCATGATCGCGGCCTTCACGCCCGAGGTGTGCCGGAAGATGAACTCCAGGCTCTTCTCGCCGTAGTAGGACCAGCCGAGGATCGTCGAGTACGCGAACATCGTGAGGCCGATGGTGAGGGCGGTACCGCCGATCGTGCCGGGCAGGCCGTGGTTGAACGCGGCGATCGTGAGGGCCGCACCCTCGTGCTCGAGCTGCCACACCCCGGTGGTGAGGATGACGAGCGCGGTCATCGTGCAGATGATGATCGTGTCGACGAAGACCTCGAAGATGCCCCAGAGCCCCTGCTCGACGGGCTCCTTGGTGTTGGAGGCGGCGTGGGCGATGGGCGCCGAGCCGAGACCGGCCTCGTTGGAGAAGACACCCCGGGCGATACCCATCTGGATGGCCTTGGCGATCGTGTAGCCCGCCGCGCCGCCGACGGCCGCGCTCGGGTTGAACGCCGCCTCGACGATGAGCACGAGCGAGGGCACGAGCTCGCCGACGTTGATCGCCAGCAGCACGAGCGACATGACGACGTAGAACACGGCCATGAACGGCACGAGCTTCTCGGTGACGCTGGCGATGCTCTTGATGCCGCCGAGGATGACGACGGCGGTGAGGACGACGAGGGCGGCGCCGGTGATCCAGCGTTCGACGCCGAAGCTCGACTGCACGGCCTCGGCGATCGAGTTGGCCTGGGTCATGTTGCCGATGCCGAACGTGGCGAGCGTGGCGAAGACGGCGAAGACGTACGCGAGCCACGGCTGCTTGAGGCCGTTGAGGATGTAGTACATCGGGCCGCCGACGTTGCGCCCCTCGGCGTTGACCTCGCGATACTTCACGGCCAGCACGATCTCGGCGTACTTGGTCATCATCCCGAAGAACGCGCTGACCCACATCCAGAAGACGGCGCCCGGGCCACCCACGGTGATGGCGGTGGCGACACCGACGACGTTGCCGGTACCCACCGTGCTGGCCAGCGCGGTCGAGACGGCCTGGAACGGGCTGATGTTGTCGGCGTCGGCCTTGCGCCCACGCCCGCCGATGACGGTGCCGATGGTGTTCTTGAGCGCGAAGGCGAACTTGCGGATCTGGAGGAAGTTGGTGCGGATCGTGAGGTAGACGCCGGTGCCGACGAGGACGACGAGCATCACCGGCCCCCAGACGAACCCGTTGATGGCCTCGTTGACGTCCAGGAAACCGTCGATGAACTGATTCACGCTCGCGACCCCTCTGTGCTCGCATGGCTGGACCCCGCGGCGCGGGCCGCGAAGCTCGGATGCCGGGGATTTTCCCAGTGCGCCATCAGGAAAGACAGCGTTGTCGGTAAATCGCTCTCAGGTGTGAGGGGTCTCACGCGTCGTTCACGCCGGCCCGACTCCGTCCGAGACCCGGCCACGGCTGCCCGGCCCCTCGCACACGACGACGGTGCGACCGCGTCGTGCGGTCGCACCGTCGTGGGTGACAGGAGGGCCTCAGGCGTCGACGACCTCCGCGTCGATGATCTCGTCGTCGGCCTCGCCGTTCTGCTCACCGACTCGCGGCGTCTCGCCGGCGCGCTCGCCGAGCGGGCCGCGGTCGGTGAGGACGAGGTGGTCCTCGGCGAGGTCGACGTCGACCTCGACCCGATGCCCGTCGCGCACCTCGCCGGCGAGGATCGCCATCGCGAGGCGGTCGCCGATCTCCTTCTGCACGAGGCGACGCAGCGGCCGGGCACCGTACGCCGGGTCGTAACCGGTCATCGCGAGCCACTCGCGGGCACCATCGGTGACCTCGAGCACGATGCGACGGTCGGCGAGGCGCCGGTCGAGCGCCTTGACCTGCAGGTCGACGATGCGCGACAGCTCGTCGGTCGAGAGCGGCTCGAAGATCACCGTCTCGTCGAGCCGGTTGAGGAACTCCGGCTTGAACGCCGTCCGCACCGCCGCCATCACCGCGTCGCGCTTGGCCTCCGGCGTGAGGTTCTCGTCGATGAGGAACTGGCTGCCGAGGTTGGAGGTCATCACGAGGATGACGTTGCGGAAGTCGACCGTGCGACCCTGCCCGTCGGTGAGGCGACCGTCGTCGAGCACCTGCAGCAGGATGTCGAACGTCTCGGGGTGGGCCTTCTCGACCTCGTCGAGCAGCACGACCGAGTACGGGCGACGCCGCACGGCCTCGGTGAGCTGACCACCCTCGTCGTACCCCACGTAGCCCGGGGGCGCGCCGATGAGACGGGCCACCGCGTGCCGCTCGGAGTACTCGCTCATGTCGATGCGCACCATGGCGCGCTCGTCGTCGAAGAGGAAGTCCGCCAGCGACTTGGCGAGCTCGGTCTTGCCGACGCCGGTCGGGCCGAGGAAGAGGAAGCTGCCGGTCGGGCGGTCGGGGTCGGCGATGCCGGCCCGGCTGCGCCGCACGGCGTCACTGACGGCACGCACCGCGTCGGACTGGCCGATGAGGCGCTCGCCGAGCCACTTCTCCATGTGGATCAGTTTCTCGGTCTCGCCCTCGAGCAGACGCCCGGCGGGGATGCCGGTCCAACTGCTGATGACCTCGGCGATGTCGTCGGCGCCGACCTCGTCCTTGACCATCGGGTCGACGGTCGCGGCGGCGTTCTCGGCGGCGCTGGCCGCGTCGATCTCCTTCTCCAGCGCGGGAATCTCGCCGTAGAGGATCTTGCTGGCCTCGGCGAAGTCACCCTCGCGCTGGAGCCGCTCGGCCGAGCTGCGCAGCTCGTCCAGGCGCGCCTTGAGGTCACCGACCCGGTTGAGCCCGGCCTTCTCGGCCTCCCACCGCGCGGTGAGGGCGGCGAGCTCCTCCTGCCGGTCGGCGAGGTCGGACTGCAGCTTGTCGAGCCGCTCGCGGGAGGCCTCGTCGGTCTCGCGCGAGAGGTGCAGCTCCTCCATCTTCAGGCGGTCGACCTGGCGTCGGAGCACGTCGATCTCGACCGGGGAGGAGTCGATCTCCATGCGCAGGCGCGAGGCGGCCTCGTCGACGAGGTCGATGGCCTTGTCGGGAAGCTGACGGGCCTGGATGTAGCGGTCCGAGAGGGTCGCGGCGGCGACGAGCGCGGAGTCGGCGATGGCGACCTTGTGGTGCGCCTCGTACCGCTCCTTGAGTCCGCGCAGGATCGCGATGGTGTCCTCGACACTCGGCTCGCCGACGTAGACCTGCTGGAACCGGCGCTCGAGCGCGGCGTCCTTCTCGATGTGCTTGCGGTACTCGTCGAGCGTGGTCGCGCCCACCAGGCGCAGCTCACCGCGGGCGAGCAGCGGCTTGAGCATGTTGCCCGCGTCCATCGAGCCCTCACTGCTCCCGCCGGCGCCCACCATCGTGTGGAGCTCGTCGATGAACGTGATGACCTTGCCCTCGGCCTCCTTGATCTCGTTGAGCACGGCCTTGAGGCGCTCCTCGAACTCACCGCGGTACTTCGCACCGGCGACCATCGCCGACAGGTCGAGGGCGATGAGGCGCTTGTCGCGCAACGACTCGGGCACGTCGCCCGCGACGATGCGCTGGGCGAGACCCTCGACGACGGCGGTCTTGCCGACGCCGGGCTCGCCGATGAGCACGGGGTTGTTCTTCGTGCGACGGCTCAACACCTGCACGACACGGCGGATCTCGGAGTCGCGCCCGATGACCGGGTCGAGCTTGCCCTCGCGCGCGACGAGGGTGAGGTCGGTGCCGTACTTGGCCAGGGCGTTGAACTGGTCCTCCGGGTTCTCGGAGTTGACCTTGCCGCCCCCACGCATCTGCGGGATGCGCTCGTCGATGGCCTCGGCGTCGAGACCGAACTCGCCGGTGCGGGCCAGAGCGAGCAGCAGGTGGTCGGTGGAGACGTACGTGTCTCCCATCGCCTCCATGATCTGGCGGGCCTGCTCGAGCGCGGCCTGAGCACCGCGGGAGAGGCTCGGTGAGGTCACGGACGATCCGGAGACCGTGGGCAGCTGGGCGAGCTTGGCGTCGGCCGCGCGGGTGGCGGCGAGGCGCGAGGAGCCGGTGGCGTCGAGCAGCGGGCCCGTCGTCGTCTCGGTCTGGTCGGCCAGGGCCTTGAGCAGGTGGGCAGCCTCGACGTGAGGGTGCCCCTCGGCTGCGGCGGTGCGCACAGCGGTGGAGAAGGCCTCCTGGGCCTTCGTGGTGAGCTGAAGAGACAAAGCAACCCTCCTCGGGCAAGTCGTTTCGGTGACGTCTCGTGCGGGGCGGAGCCCGCGTTCATCGAGAGCAACGCCGACCAAGTTGAGTCTATTCCGCTCAAGTCTGCGCGTGCACGACTCTCTGACCGAGGAGCGCCTCGGGCGCACAGCACCACGCCCGCCCCCGAGATCCGGGGACGGGCGTGGTGACCGTGGCGAACGGAGCGGGCCTGTCAGCCCTTGCTGCGGGTGCAGACGTCGCCGAGGTTCTCGATCTCGCCGCGATCGACGATGACGTCGCGGGTCGACAGCGTCGCTCCCCGCGCGTTCTTGCAGGTCAGCGTCCACGCCTCCTTGATGCCGGAGTACGACGCGGGCTGCGGGGAGGCGAAGGTGACCTTGCCGCTCCAGTCGGCGGTCTCCCCACCGGCATAGTTCGTCACCCGCACGGTGTACGCACCCGGAACGGGATCGAGCATGACGGCCTTCTCGGGCACGTTCAGCGTTCCGGCCGAGCCGGCGGGCTTGCCGTCGGGACCGATGATCTCGACGTCCCAGTCGATGGCGGCGTCACCGGAGCGCCCGGGCCAGCCGACCTCGACCGTGACCCGGCCGTTGTCCGCCTTCGGCGGCCCCTCGATCGTGAACGTCGTCTCCTCGGTCTTGCCCTTGGCCGGGATGCCGGAGGGGTTGACGAGGGTGATCGCCGACTGCGGCGGCGCGACGGCGTCACGGCCGTAGCGGCCGGCGACGAGCGGACGCGTCGAGGGGTTGACGGCCCAGGTGAACCGGCCGTTCTTGCCCGGTCGCATCGTGCTGACCAGCGTGTCCTCGTAGTAGCGCGGAGCGCCCACCGTGCCGTCGGTGCCGATGACCGGCGAGGTCGCCGAGACGAACTTCTTGCGGATCTCCAGCGTCGAGTTCGGCTTGGCCCTGCCGACGAGCGTCGAGTGCCGCTCGGTGTTCATCGTCGACATCGAGGCCCGGTAGAAGGCCTCGCGGATGCCGCCCTTGCCCGCCCCCGCGGCCGGCTTGACGCCGACGTATTCGGCGACGACGCCGTCCTCGAACGGTGGGTGGAAGCTGTCCGGGCCGATCTCGAGAGTGAATCCCAAACCTCCGGTGGCCCAGTAGCTCCAGTCCTCGGTGCTGCCGGAGGTGTCGTACAGCTCGAACGAACGCTGGTTGACGTAGCCCATGGGGTCGGCCATCTCGGCCCCGACCGCCTTGTACAGCGGCTCGTCGGGCGCGAGGCCGGAGTCCATGATGCTCGGCGGACGCAGCACGAGGTTGCTGTACGTGTGGTTGGACAGCATGGTGACGACCTGCCGACTCGAGATGAGCTTGCGGATGTTGTCGGTCTCGGGCTCGCTGCCCGGGCCGTCGCCGCGGTAGGTGTCGCTGCGCCAGTTCGCCGAGGCGCCGGGGCCGCCCCAGAAACCGGGGTAGTTGCGGTTGAGGTCGGTGCCGCGCAATCGGCCGGCCGGGTTGTCGCCGCAGGTGCCGCCGCGCATGTCGGCGGGGGTGTTGACGCTGATCGCGCAGTTCTTGCGGCGGTTCTCGTAGTCCGTCGCCGAGAAGTCGCCCTTGGGCACGGCGTTGCGCGACACGATGAACCCGTCGACGTTGACGACGGGCACGACGATCGTGCGGTTGTTCTTGACGATGTCGCGTGCGCGAGGGTCGCCGGTGCGGCTCGCACGGTTGGCGAGGAGGTCGAACGCGTACTCGATCGTCGCCTCGGACGAGGGCCATTCGCGGGCGTGGTGGGCGCCCATGACGAGGAACACCGGCTTGCCGTCCTCGAGGTTCGCCACGTTCTCGCTGATCTCGATGCCGTAGACCGGGCGTCCTTCGACCGTCTTGTTCGGCAGGGTGAACATGCGCACGAGGGCGGGATAGGTGGCGGCCAGGCGCTTCATGTCGGAGACGTACTCGTCGTACGTGCGGTAGGCCGTGCGCCCGCTGGGCAGCGGCGAGCGGACGGTCGCCTTGTCGTACGCCCGGTCCTTGGCCGCATTGGCCCGCTGCTGAACAGCCAGGTCGGCGGTGCGCACCGTCCACGAGAACCCGGCAGCGCGGAGACGTTGGGCATCGGCCTCGCCGTGCAGGATGACGTCGATCCCGCCTCCGGGCCGGACTCGGCTGGTCGTGTCGAAGCCGAGGGCGACGAGCTTGCTGCGCGCGGCCTTGGTGCGGGTGTCGACCGTGACGAGCTGCGCGGGATCGGATGAGGTGGCGCGGGCCGCGGGTTGCGGGCCGGGGCCGGGGGGTTCGGCTGTCGTGTCGAAGCCGAGGGCGACGAGCTTGCTGCGCGCGGCCTTGGTGCGGGTGTCGACCGTGACGAGCTGCGCGGGACCGAGGGCGGTGGCGCCCAACGCGGCGACCGCGACGAACGACCGTGTTCTGGTCGTGAACCTCTTGACGGACATGTCGACTCCTTCGGCGAATCGTCCTGGGGTAGGACGAATGCTCGCGGAGTGACGCTCATCACTGTCTCAAGGTTCGGTCAGGATCGGGTCAAGGTTCTCCCCCTGCTCCGCGCACGGCGAGCGACGTGGCTCCCCGGTCGAGGGAGTGGACTCGGAAGAGGATGTGATCGTGGGTGAGATGGGCGAGCCGCGCACGGCGTGGGAGCGGACGGTCATACCCCCGCGAACGGCGCGATTGATCCTCCGCCAGTGGCGCCCATCGGATCTCGAGCCGTTCGCCCAGCTCAACGCGGATCCGGAGGTCATGCGGTTCTTCCCGGCGCCGCTCTCACGCGAGGAGAGCGATGCGTTGGCCGAGCGGATCCGCCTGCGGATCGAGGAGGCGGGGGTCGGACTGTTCGCGCTCGAACTGCGGGAGAGCGGGGAGTTCCTCGGCTTCACCGGCCTCAACCCCATGCCGGAATGGTCACCCGGCAGCGGGTTCCTCGAGATCGGGTGGCGGCTGCGCCGCGAGGCCTGGGGGCGCGGCTACGCGACCGAGGCCGCCCTCGAGTGCCTTCGGTTCGCCGGCGAGCACGGAGTGCCGGAGGTCTGGTCACTCACGGCCCGGCTCAACATCCCGTCGATCGCCGTGATGCGCCGCATCGGGTTGGAATACGTGGCCGCCCTCGACCACCCCGACGTCGACGGACCCTTGAAACCGCACGTGTTCTACCGGCGCGGCCTCACCTGAGCGCTGCTCACCCGACTCACCGACTCACTCGGCGATGGACTCGACCGCGCGGCCGCGTGGTCACCCGACGACGGTGCCCTGGTGCCTGCGGGCGCGCCACGGCGCCCCGGGATCGCCGGTGCGTTCCCACAGTGTGGTGCGGCGGCTCGCGCGTTCTCCCTGGTGGAGGAGGTACGCGGCCTCCCAGAGGTCCGGCGCGAGTTCGGTGACGGAGAAGTCCTCGACGATCCACGTGTCGTCGTCGCCGTGCTCGTTCTGCTCGTACCGGGCCAGCGATCGGGCGATGTACTCCTCGCGTTCGGTGCGGATGCCCGAGGCACCGATGTGCACCATGTCGGGCGCGATGAGCGCCTCGAAGTGGGCGCGATCCGCGTCGCGCGGCTCGCGATGGGTGAGGGGTTCGCGGGCACGGAGTTCGGCGGTGACGCGGGCGGCGTCGGTGGAAGGCGTGGTGGTCGGGGGCCCGGCTTCGCCCGTCGTGTCGTGAACCTGCCTCTCGCGCAGCCAGTTCCGAGACCGCGTGACGAGTTCGTCGCCCAGAGGGCTCGGGTTGTGCGCGACCTCCCACCGGAACCCGTCGGGGTCGCTGAAATACCCCGAGTACCCACCCCAGTCACGTCGGAGCGCGTCCGCCACCACGGCCCCGGCCGCACGGGCCACGGCGAGCACGGCATCGACCTCCCCCGACGACGTGACGTTGTGGGCGAGGGTGATCGGCGCGAGTCCGACGCCCGGCTCTCCGATCTCGTCGACGAACCCCGACCGGCACCACAGCGAGAGCACGAGCCCTGGCCCGAGCCGGATGAACACGACCTCCCCCGGCGCCTCGAACTCGACCTCCCAGCCGAGTCCGTCGACGTAGAACGCTCTCGACCTGGCCACGTCGGCGACGGCGAGGGTGACGAAGTTCAGTCGCTGCTCCACGGTGCGCTCCATGCCGGCAGCCTCCCATCCCCCACCGACAGACGCTTCCCCTCGCGCCTTGCGTCCTCCGTGCACGTCTTCGGCATACGAGGCACGCCGCACACGCCGTGCACAGCGCACCTCGGACGTGCACCGATCACGAAGACGTGCGTCGTGTTCTCTACCCGTGCACGAGTGACGGCGGCCTCGACCCCGCAGACCTTGCGACATCCGTGCACGTCTTCGGTACACGAGGCACGCCGCACACGACGTACACAGTGCACCTCGGACGTGCACCGATCACGAAGACGTGCGTGGTGTTCCCAACCCGTGCACGAGTGGCGGCGGCCTCGACCCCGCAGACCTTGCGACATCCGGGCACGTCTTCGGCATGCGAGGCACGCCGCAGATGACGTGCACAGCGCACCTCCGACGTGCATCGATCACGAAGACGTGCGTCGTGGTCCCAACCCGTCGGCGGAGGGACATCCCCCGCATGCGACGAATCCCCCACCCGCACCGGCGACGAGCGCCGGGCGCGTGAGGGATTCGCGGTGGAACAGGTGGGTCAGCGGGTACCGGGGTCCCGCGGATCGGCGGGAGGCCGGCGGTCCACATCGGCGGCGGTCGCTCCGTCCCCTCGCGGGTCGCCGCTCACCGGCCCGCGGCCGTCCGGCTCACGGCGATCGATGTGCGAGCGATCGTCACGCACCTCGCGCTCGCCGAGTCGACCGTCGCGAGCCGGCTCGACGCGCGTCTCCTCGACACGGGATTCGGTCACGACCCGCTCCTCGTCTCGACGCGGGGCGGTCGTCTGCGCGGGGCGCCCGGTCCGCTCGTCCTCACCGAGGCGGCGGCGGGTCTCGGCGAGTTCCTTCTCCTGGCGGCGCTGGCGCTTCTGCAGGTCGCGGCGCTCCCGCGCGGCGCGGTACTTGCGTCGGCTGGCGGCCATCATGATCCAGAGTCCGAACAGGCCGACGAGGATCGCGGCGGCACCGAGGATGACGAGACTCAGCGTCTGGACCTGCAACTGATTGCCCGCGACGTCGACCGCGAGTGCCGACGAGCCGTCGGCTGCGGTCACCTGCGAGCCCGCGGTGGCCACCCACACGGCGAAGGCGGCGGCTCCCACGGCGAGGAGCACGAGGATGAGGCCGAAGACGACCATCGGAGGTCCTTTCGTCGTTCGAATCGGGCGCCGGTGCGCAGCGTCCTCGTCGACAGTACCCAGGTGAGGCGATCCCGACGCGTCGCGCACTCGTGCGTGTCACTGTCGGAAATGGATCGTGACGTCGTGACCAACGGGCAGCCGGACAGGGCTACCGAATCCGTCCGGCCGCCTCGACGAGGCGGCGGCCCAGTGTCACGAGGCGGCCATGAGGCAGTGCCATCGCCGCGGCGCGCGCGAGCTCATCGACGAGCCTCGGCGATGGCGTCCCACAGAGGCATCTCCAGCGTGCGGCCTGTCCGCGCTCCGGCGAACGCTGCCAGGATCTCGTCAGGGTCTCGATGCTCTCCACGAACACCCACGAGCCGGGCGACGGGCCTGCCTCGCCTGGTGATCGTGAACGAGGCACCTGCCGCGACGTCGTCGAGGAGTCGCGACAGGTGCGTCTGGGCGTCATCGGCACCGATGCACCTCATCCACCCAGAGCAGCCAGGCTGGTTGTCGTCCGGTCGGCCGTCACTACGGCATCACCGGCGGCACGTACGTGAACGTCATCCCGAGCAGCCAGACGAGGAGCAGCACGACGGGCAGGTGGATGATGAACTGCAGGAACGTGAAGCCGACGATGTCGCGGGCGCGCAGCTTGAGCACGGCGAGCAGCGGCAGCATGAAGAACGGGTTGACGAGGTTGGGCAGGGCCTCGGAGATGTTGTAGATCTGCACGGTCCAGCCGAGGTTCATGCCGATGTCGGTGGCGGCCTGCATCACGTACGGCGCTTCGACGAGCCACTTGCCGCCGCCGGAGGGCACGGCGATGCCGAGGATAGCGGTGTAGATCGCGATGACGACCGCGAATCCGCCCCCGCCGCCGATCGAGGTGAAGAGTTCGGCGAGCAGGTGCGACACCGTGGCTCCGTCGCGTCCCTCGGCCTTGGTCAGCAGCGCGGCCATCGAGGCGTACAGGGGGAACTGGACGAGGATCGCGGCCGTGGCGGGCACGGCCTGCGTCACGGCGCGCATGAACCGGGCCGGGGTGCCGTGGAGTACGAGGCCGAGCATGAGGAACACGAAGAGGTAGCCGTTGAGGCTGCTCATCACCGACAGGAACGGCTTGGTGGCGAACTGCAGCACGATCCAGCCGAGGGTGAGCACGCCGAGAATCATGGGGAGCCACACCTGGTGCTCGAGCCACTCCCCCGGTCGAGACGGCTTCTCGACGCGGGCGGGCTCGTCGTCGAGATCGACGTTCATGTCCTGGGCCGTGCGAGTGGCCCCGGCACGGGGAGCGCTGGCCCACGCGACCGCGAGCGAGAGCAGAAAGAGGATGAGGGCGCAGAGCAGCGACTGCCACGTGAAGATCGTCTTGCCGAAGTCGAGGACGCCGGTGATCCGGAGCAGTTCGGGCGGGATCGACTTGGGCGTCGCCTGCAACTGCGCCGCCGAGGACGAGAGGCCGAGGGCCCAGATGGCGCCGAGCCCGAGGAACGCCGCGGCACCGAGCGCGCGGTAGTCGACGCGCAGGTCGCTGCGCCGGGCGATGGCGCGCGCGAGCAGGCCGCCGAAGATCATCGACAGACCCCAGTTGATCATCGAGACGGCCATCGCGAGCGCGGCGACGAACGCGATCGCGCCGCGCGGGGTCCTCGGCATCACCGCGAGCCGCTCGATGAGCCGGGCCACCGGCGGGCTCGTCGCCACGATGTAGCCGGTGAGCACCACCATCGCCATCTGCAGGGTGAACGCGGTGAGATCCCAGAACCCGTCACCGAAGGCGCCGGCGACCGAGGCGGGGGTCGCGCCGATCGCGAACGCGGCGATCGCGCAGACGACGACCCCGACGAGCGCGAAGATGAACGCGTCGGGGAACCACTTCTCGGTGAACGCGGCGAGGCGCTGGGCGACACGGGCGAGTCCGCGCTCCTCCTCCTGCGACGGCGCGACGGCGGCTTCGCTCATGATCCCTACTCCTCGGCGAGTGCGGTGGTCCTGCGGACGGCCGAAACCTATGCCGCGCACGGGAGGCGTTCAACGATCGACGACGCCGACGTCGGCGAACGGTCGCGGTGAGGGGACGACCGGCGCCGCGGCGATCGTCAGCCCGACAGGCCCATGACCCCTGGCAGCCACAGCGACAACGCCGGCAAGTAGGTGACGACGAGCAACAACACGACGAGCGCGAGGAGGTACGGCCAAAGCTTGGGGAAGATCCGTTCGATCGTCACCCCGGCGATGCCGGCACCGACGAAGAGCACCGAGCCGACCGGCGGCGTCATCGTGCCGATGCACATGTTGAACACGAGCACGACACCGAAGTGCACGGGGTCCATGCCGAGTCCGGTGACGATCGGCAGGAAGATCGGCGTGAAGATGAGGATGGCGGGCGTGATGTCCATGAACGTGCCGACGACGAGCAGCACGAGGTTCATGAGCAGGAAGATCACGAGAGGGTTGCCCGAGACCGACAGCAGCGCGTCGCTGATGGCGCCGGGGATCCCGGTATAGGCCATGACCCACGACATCGCCGAGGACGCTGCGATGAGGAACAGCACGATTCCGCTGGTGGAGACGGTGTCGACCATGATCGTGCGCAGTGCCCGCCAACTGAGGCTGCGGTACAGCAGCGACAGCACGAGCGTGTAGAGCACGGCGACCCCGGCGCCCTCGGTCGCGGTGAACACCCCGGCGACGATGCCGCCGATGACGACGACGACGAGCAACAGCGCGGGGATGGCCTCGAGAACGATCCGCCACATCCGACTACGGTCGACGCGGTCGGCGACGGGGTAGCCGTGGCGTTTGGCGTGCCAGAACGCGACCGCCATCGTCGTCAACCCCATGAGGACGCCGGGCACGACGCCGGCCATGAACAGCGCCGAGATCGAGACGCCGCCGGCGATCATCGAGTAGACGATGAACGCGGTGGTCGGCGGAATGAGCAGGCCCGTGGGCGCGGACGCGATGTTGACGGAGGCGGCGAACGCGGGATCGTAGCCCTCTTCCTCCTCCATCTTGTTCATCGTGCCGCCGATGGCGGCGGCAGCGGCGACCGCCGAGCCCGACAGCGCCCCGAACAGCATGTTGGCCAGCACGTTCGTGTGCGCGAGCGAGCCGGGGATGCGGCCGGCCACGAGCTGCGCCAGCCGGATGAGACGCCGCGCGATGCCCCCGTTGTTCATGATGTTGCCCGCGAGGATGAACAGGGGCACCGCGAGCAGCGTGAAGCTGTCGAGACCGTTGTTCATCTTCTGCATGACGATGAACGTCGACTGGTCGAACGGCAGGAAGCACAACGCCGTGAGGATCGAGGAGACCGCGATCGCGATCGAGATCGGCGTACCCAGCACGAGGAGCAGGAAGAACACGCCGAACAGCACGAGGGCGGCGAGACCGACGACGCTCATCTCAGACCTCCCGGCTCTCGACGGGCTCCCCCGCGTCGGCGCCTCCGCCGGGATCAGACGGGTCCAGGACGTCCTCGACGAGGTTCGCGAGCTGGATGAGCACGATGAGCGCGCCGCAGACCGGGGCGACGGCGTACACGAGCCCGCGGGAGATGCCGAGCAGCGCCGAGAGGTCGGGCATCGCGCTGCTCGCGAGCCAGGCACCGCCGACCGCCATGACGAACAGGGCGAAGACGAGGACGAGCACGTCCACCAGCACGATCGCCGCGGTGCGCAGCGGTGCGGGCAGGCGGTCGCGTACGAGCGTGAGGGCCATGTGGCGGCGGGTGGTGAACGCGTACGCGCCGCCGATGAACCCCGTCCAGATGAGCAGATACTTGACGAGTTCTTCGGTGAAGTCGGCCGGGCTGCCGAGCACGTACCGGGTGACGACCTGATAGATGACGAGCACGGTCATGACGGCGAGCAGCAGCGCGCCGATCGCGGCGAGCACCCCGCCGACGACGCGGTTGACCTGCCGCGCGAGCAGGAGGGGTCGAGCGGTGGTGGCGTGGTTCATCGCTGCTCCTGGCGGGTCGAGGAGATGATGTCGAGGACGCGGCGCACTCCGGGGTACTCGCCCGCGAACTGCTCGTTGAGCGAGGCGGTGGCCTGCCGGAAGGCCTCGCGGTCGACGTCGGCGACGAACGTGACGCCCTCCTTCCGGGCCTCCGAGCGTGCCTTCTCGACCTCCTCGGCCCAGGCCTTCTTGTGCCGTTGGGTGGAGGCGTCCGCCGAGTCGACGACGAGCTGCTGATCCTGGGGCGAGAGCCGGTTCCACGTGCGGGTGCTCATGACGAGCATGTCGGGGATCATCGTGTGCTCGTCCTCGGAGAACACCTTGGCGACCTCGCCGTGCTTGCTCTGGGTGAGTGCGGTCTCGTTGCTCTCGGCGCCGTCGACGATCCCGGTCTGCAGGGCCGTGTACACGTCGCCGAGCGGCATGACGACTCCGCTGCCGCCGAGGGCCCTCATCATCTCGGTCTGCGAGCGCATGTCCTGCACGCGGATCTTGAGGCCGCGCAGATCCTCGGGTCGCCGGATCGGCCGATCGACGGTGTAGAACGAGCGCGCGCCGGAGGTGTACCAAGTGAGGCCGATGAACCCGTCGTCGCCGGTCGAACGGAAGAACTCGTGCATGCCCGGGGAGTCCATGGCGGCGTGGTAGTGCTTCTCGTCGGAGAAGACGAACGGCAGGCCGAACGCGTGGTAGCCGTCGGCGTACGTCGCGAGCCCGGGAGCCGAGACGCGGGTCATGTCGAGCACGCCTGCCTGCAACTGCTCGAGCTGCTCACGCTCGGTGCCGAGCTGACCGTCGGGATAGAGCTCGACGACGATCCGCCCGCCGCTGTCCTTCTTCACCTGCTCGGCGAAGTCCACGAGGGCCTTGGAGGTCACGTGGCCGCTGGAGAGGCTGTGCGCCAGGACCAACCGCATCGGGTGCTCCGGTCGGGCGTCGCCGCTGGCCTGCGCCCCGTCCTGGCGGCCGCATGCGGTGAGGGCGACCATGACCGCCGCGAGCAGGAGGGCGAGGACGCCCGAGGCGCGGCGGCGTCTCGGGCCGTCGAAACGGCGGTGCGGCGCATCGAGTGGCGGTGTCATGGCGGGCCTTTCACATGCCGATCATGTCGAAGGGGCGGAACGAGAGGGCGACACGATGATCGCCTCGTGGCCTCGGGTAGCGGACGAGTGCCGACCGGCGGGTCTGGGAGTAGTACCAGCCGCGCTCGCACCGCTCGAACGCGCGGCGATCGAGCAGGTGGGGCAGCGGGTCGCCGTCGACGCTCACCCACAGCGGCGCCCGCTGGGTGGCGACGACGTCGAGGAGCACGCGCGTGAACGGCGACTCGAAGGGCCCCTCACCGGTGAACGTCAGGATCGTCTCGTCGTCGGCGGTGCGCATGGCGATGCGGGTGAGCAACGAGACCCCGCGCTCGTGCTCCAGACTCACTCCGTCGTCCTCGTAGAGCTCGAAGTCCCCGTCGCACCCGGGCGCGCACACGAGGCGCAGGGTCTGCTCGTCCGCCCCGTCGGCGCCCCCACCGGCCATGGGGACGATCCCGCCGGCGCGAAGGAACACGGGGATCGAGTCGAGGTCGACGGGCAGTTCGACGACCTCCCCGCCGGGGTACGGGCGCCGCGTCCACAGGTCGACGAACTCCTCACCCGCGGGCAGGTAGACGCGTCGGGTGGCGGCGCCGGGCTCGACGACGTTCGCCACGAGCAGCGCGTCGCCGAGCATGAAGTCGACGCCCTCGGTGTCGCACACGGGATCGTGCTGGAACGCGCTGCACATCGGCTCGACGATGGGCAGGCCCGTGCGGTGTGCCCGCGCCATGAGCGAGTACAGGTACGGCATCAGGGCGTAGCGCAGGTCGATGGCGCGGCGGATGCGGTCGGTCTGCGCCGAGTACATCCACGGCTCGGTGACGGTGTTGTCGACGTTGACCGAGTGGATGGAGAACCGCGGCTGGAACACGCCGTGCTGCACCCACCGCACGAAGAGCTCCGGCCCGGGCGCCGGGCCGTGGAAGCCGCCGATATCGCTGCCGTTGTTGGCGACTCCCGACAGGCTCATGCCGAGCATCGTCGCGATGTTGCCGCGCAGACTCTCCCACGACGTCGCGTTGTCGCCCGACCACGTCTGCGCGTACCGCTGGATGCCGGCGTGACCCGCGCGGCAGACGACGAACGGGCGCCGATCGTCGCCACGGGCTCGAATCGCCTCGTGGGTGACGCGGCACATGAGATCGGCCATCACGGTCCGCAACCGGGCCACGGTGCCGCCGCGACCGTCGAAGGAGCAGCGGGCGTCGAGGTCGACGATCGAGTCGTACTCGCAGTTGTCGTTCCACACCGACGCCGTGCCCATCTCGAGCACGTGCGCGGTCAGCCGTCGCGCCCACTCCGTTCGCGCCACCGGATCGGTGAAGTCGACGAAGTGACCCGGCCCTCCCCACCACGTGCCGACGACCGGGTCGTCCGCGTCGGCACGCCTGATGAACAGGCCGGCCCGCCTCATCTCCTCGACGTCCGGATGCACGAGCAGCACCCCCGGTTTGACGTTCGGCGACACGGTGATGCCCCGCTCGCTCATCGCGGCGAAGAACCCGGCGGGGTCGGGAAAACGCTCGTGGTTCCACGTGAACACGCAGCGTTTGAGACCGGCTTCGGTCTCCTGCTGGGTGTATCCCGACGAGAGCTGGAACCCGTCGATCGGCATGTCGTAGGCCCGCGCCGTGTCGACGAAGCCGAGGACCGCCTCGTCGCACGCTGCCGGGAGCTCGGGGTAGTACATCGACGAGCCGAGGTAGCCCAGCGCCGCCCGTGGAAGCATCACCGGCCGCCCCGTGAGGCCGGTGTACCGGCGCACGACGTCACGGATGCGTGGGCCGGCGATGACGAAGAGGTCGATGTCGCCGCCGTCGCTGCGATGGGTGACGTGCGGAGGCCAGTAGTTGGAACGCGAACGGCCGAGGTCGAACTCGCACTCGTACGTGCCGTGGTAGAAGTACCCGACCGCCACCCGACTCTCGCCGCCGAGACGGACGAAGAACGGGATGTGCTTGTAGAGGGAGTCGGTGCGATCCGGGTCGTAGCCCATCGCGTCGCTCGGGCTCATCGTCAGCAGGTGGCCCGCCTTGTCGAGCGGGCCGGTCTTCTCGCCGAAGCCGTAGAACCGGTCTCCCGGGGTGAACCGGTGCGTGTGCAGTCGGCGAGCGTTGAGGTCCTCCCGCCAGCCCAGACCGGCGACGTCCTCGTGCAGCACGGTGCCGTCGACGTCGAGCACCCGCAGGACGAACGGGTCACGCAGGACCTCGACGGTCAGGCGCCGACCGCGGAGGCGGACGACGTCGCCCGCGTCCTCGACCTCCACCGGCATCGGCTCGACGCGCACGCGTTCGTCACCGAGCACGGCGTCGAGACGGTCCTCCCAGGCCGTCGTCACGAGGCTGTAGGAGGCCTCCTCGAAGTCGCCGTCGAACCCGGCCCGGAGGCGCACGACGTCGTCGGTGACGAAGACCACGCGCACCTCGACACCGTCGGTGCGGATCCGGGTCCACGCACCCGCGCCCTCGACGGCGATGACACGACGACAGATGCGCATGTGGCTCCTTCGACACTGCTTCGGGCCGGACACGACTCTGAGCGTGAGCCAACCCCGACCGACCCGAGGCGGCCAAGGGGGCGCCACGAGACTCCGTACACCGTTCACCCGGTCGTCACCGTATCGACATCCCTCCGCCACCGGGAGTCCGGGCTATGGTCATCGGCATGTCCGGCGCCAACTCATGGCAACAGCTGGCCCGCCAGGGCGAATCCGGCCAGGCTGAGCCGAGCCCGGCGTTCGTCCGGGCGAGCCCCGATCGAGAGGACCGGCAGAACATGCGGGCCACAGTGCTCACAGCGGCCGCGGTGGGAGGAGCGCTCATGGTCTCCCTCGCCGCCTGCGGCTCGCCACAGGCGACGGGCGCGGGAGCCGACGCGCCCGTGACCCTCCGCCTCGCGCTCAACCAGACCAAGGAACACCCGAGCTACGTGGCGCTCTCCGGGTTCGACCAGCGGCTCCGTGAGGCCACGGGCGGGCGATACCGCATCGACGTGTTCCCCAACGAGGTGCTCGGCGCCCAGCAGGAGATCCTCGGGCTCACCGGCGACGGCATCATCGACCTCGCCGTCATCTCGGGCACGCAGCTCGAGAACATCGACCAGGACTTTCGCGTCTTCAACCTCCCCCGGGTGTTCGACTCCGTCGCCCACCAGAGCAAGGTCATCAACGATCCGAAGATCGTCGGCGACCTCTACACCTCGCTCGAGGCGAGCAAGCACCTCACCGTGCTCGGCGGCTTCACCCAGGGCGAGCGCAGCCTCTACACGAAGAAGCCCGTCAACACGCCCGCCGACCTCGCCGGCAAGAAGATCCGCGTGCAGGAGAGCCCCGTGATGCTGCGCATGGTCACGACCATGGGCGGATCTCCGACACCGATGTCGTACGGCGAGGTGTACACCGCCATGCAGGCCGGGGTGCTCGACGGCGCCGAGAACAACGAGGTCTCCTACTTCACCCAGAAGCACTACGAGGTCGCGCCGCACTTCACCTACACCAGGCACCTCGTGGGGCTCGACTACATCGTCGCGAACACCGAGTCGCTGCAGAAGATGGCACCGGCCGACCGCGCGATCTTCGACCGCGAGTGGACCAAGACCCACCAGGAGTTCGTCGTGCTCTGGGACAAGGCCACGAAGGACGCCATCACCGGCGCGACGGCAGCCGGTGCGCAGTTCCACGAGATCGACACCAAGCCCTTCGACGAACGGCTGGAGAAGATGTCGGAATCGTTCCTGCAGAACGACAACCAGCGACAGCTCTACCGTCAGGCGCGAGAGGCGGCCACGTCGTGATCGCCGCCCGCCACGCCGTCGACCGGCTGCTCTCGTGGGCGTGCGTCGCCCTCTTCTCCCTGCTCGTCATCGTCGTCGTCTGGCAGGTCGTCACCCGCCAGGTGCTCGACTCGCCCGCCGCGTGGACCGACGAGGTGTCGCGGTACCTCTTCGTCTGGGTCGGGTTCTTCGCCACGGCCCTCGTGTTCTCCGAACGCGGGCACCTCGCCGTCGACGTCCTCGGCCGGCTGTTGCCGACGGCGGGACGACGAGCTCTCGGGGTCCTCATCCAGCTCGCGATCATCGCGTTCGCGCTGCTCCTGCTCGTGTACGGCGGCCTGCGCGCCCTCGCCGGGGCGTGGGACCAGCACCTGCAGTCCATCCCCTTCACCCTCGGGCAGATGTACGTCGTCATGCCGATCACCGGGGCGATCATCGCGTTCTATGCGTTCACCGAACTCGTGGAGATCGCACGCGGAAGCGTCGACCCCTTCCCCCCGGAGAGCGACGCCGAGGCCGAGAAGCACCTCGTCGGCGCCGAGGGCATCGCCACGGTTCTCGACGACAGGCGTGTCGACAGCGAACCGGGCGACCGTGAACCCGGCGATAGCGAACCCGACAACGGCGCCCAGCGCGAGAACCGGAGCTGACCCATGGACCCCATCGTTCTCGCCGCCATCGTCCTCGTGGCCGGCATCGCGCTGTGCATCGCCTGCGCCGTCCCCATCGCCGTCGGCATCGGCCTGTCGACGTTCGCCGCGGCGTTCGTACTGCTCGATGCCGAGAAGGCCGCCCTCGTCAGCGCGCAGAAGATGTTCACCGGCATCAACAGTTTCACGCTGCTCGCGATCCCGTTCTTCGTGCTCGCGGGTGTCCTGATGAACAACGGCGGCATCGCCGGCCGGCTCATCGACGCCGCCAAGGTGCTCGTCGGGCGCATGCCCAACTCCCTCGCGCAGACCAACGTCGTCGCCAACGGCATGTTCGGCGCGGTCTCGGGTGCGGCCGTCGCCGCCGCGGCCGCCGTCGGCACCGTGATGACTCCGCGCATGAGGGAGGACGGCTACGACCGCTCGTTCGCGGCCGCCGTCAACGTCGCCTCCGCGCCCTCGGGCATGCTCATCCCACCGAGCAACACGTTCATCGTGTACTCCCTCGTGAGCAGCACCTCGATCGCCGCGCTGTTCATGGCAGGCGTCGGGCCCGGCCTCGTCTGGGTGAGCGCGTGCATGATCGTCGTCCTGCTCCTGGGACGCAGATACAGCGGTGTCCGGATGGTCGAACGCCCCACGTTCGCCCAGAGCATGCTCGTGCTCTGGCGGGCGTTCCCGTCGATGCTCATGATCGTCATCGTCGTCGGCGGCATCCTCGGCGGGTTCTTCACCGCCACCGAGTCCTCCGCCATCGCCGTCGTCTACTGCCTCGTGCTGGGCTTCGCCTACCGCGCGATCAAGGTGCGCGACCTGCCGGGCATCATCCTCGACGCCTCCCGCACGACGGCGATCGTCATGATCCTCGTCGCCGTGTCGACGGCGCTCTCGTTCGTCATGTCGTTCTCGCACATCCCCGACGCCGTGTCCGAGGCGCTGCTCGGCCTCTCGTCGAACCCGACGGTGATCCTGCTCGTGATGATGGCGATCCTGCTCGTCGTCGGCTGCTTCATGGACCCGACGCCGGCGATCCTCATCTTCACGCCGATCTTCCTGCCGATCGTCGAGACGTTCGGTGTCGACCCGCTGCACTTCGGCACGATGATCGTCTACAACCTCTGCGTCGGGGTCATCACCCCGCCCGTGGGCAACGTGCTGTTCGTCGGCGCGCGCGTGGCCGGGCTGCGCATCGAGCCGGTCGTCGCCAAGCTCGCATGGTTCCTGCTGGCGATCGTCATCGGGCTGTTCGTCGTCGTGTTCGTGCCGCAGATCTCGCTCTGGCTGCCGACCGCACTCGGGCTCGCGGGCGACTGACGCGCCACCCCGCCCTCGGGACGCAGAACGAAGACCCGCCAGCCGAGATCACGGTTGTGAGCTCGGGGCCACTCAGGCTCCCCGCCCAGACCTCTTCGTTCGCCAGAGCCAGTTGCGTCGCCTGACCCGTGATGCGGCTGCGCTCACCCCGAGCGGTTTCGCGGGGCTGAAATCGAATTCAGGGCTGTCGGGCGGCAGTCCTGCCCACGCCACGTAGGGAAGATTCCGTCGGCTGAACACGGAGCGCATCGCCGTACCGAAGAAGCCCAACGCTACTAAGCCCTCCATCCCGAAAACGATCGCGTAGGTCAGCCTCGGGACCTTCTGCCACTCGCTGGCCCATCTAGGGCCAGGATCCAGCGTGAGCAACGTGTATACCGCGACCGCCGTGACAAGAATCATGATGAGCCAGAACCGGGCGAAACGGAGGTACGAGCGGACTTGCGGTGAGTCGGCATCCCGAAGTTCCGCCGCGAGCATGCGATCCCAGACTTTTGGGTCTGCTCCGGCCTCCACGAATTGCCTGCGGACGTCCAGTGCCTTTTCCACGCCACGGTAGGGGCTGCGCCGAAGCAGACCACCGATGAAACCCAGCACCGCGGTCACGATGGGGAGGGTGACAGTGAGGACCTTGATCATCAGGTCCATCGTGGGGGCACTCACGCTCGGGACATTAGCTGCTCAACGGCGTCCGGTGTCGCTCGACGCACGCTCGGCTCCGCGGGACGGGCCGTGACCCCGAGTCCAAGACCCGGGTGGGCGGGCGCCATCGACCGATTGTCGATGGCCTCTGAATGCGCGAACGGATCGTGCCCTTGGAGCCGGGCACGACCCCAGGAGCCTAGGCGTCAGCGAGCGAGTTCCTGCAGCTCCTCGGCCAGGCGGAGGACCTCGGCCCGGACCTCGTCGTCGCCGTCGAGACCGAGGCGGCCGAGCACCGCGTCCACGGCGTCCGGCAGCTCGCCGGAGACCAGGCCGGTGAGTTCGTCGGCCTGCGTATCGGCGACCGGAGCTCCGAGACCGCGTAGGTGGCAGATCCACGCGGCGATAGCGCGGCAGGCACCGGTCGGCAGCTCCCCGGCGGCGCGGTCGGCCTTGAGAGCCGGCACGATGCGGATGGGCAGCTTCTGCGAACCGTCACCGGCGATCTGCGAGAGCAGGTGGCGGATGCGCGGGTTCTCGTAGCGTTCGATCAGCGCGGCGCGGTAGTCGGCGATCTCCTGCTCGGGCAGGTCGAGGTGCCGGGCCGCGACGTCCCACCACTGCTCGACCCAGCCGCGAACCGTCTCGTCGCCGATCGCGTCGCTGACGGTCTCGTGGCCGAGGATCGTCGCCGCGTAAGCCATGAGCGAGTGGGATCCGTTGAGCATCCACAGCTTTCGCCGCTCGAGGGGGCGCACGTCGTCGACGATGCGGGCTCCGGCGTCCTCCCAGGCGGGGCGGGCGACGAAATCGCCGGCGAGCACCCACTCGGCGAACGGTTCGGTGACGACGAGCGCGGGGTCGTCGATGCCGGTCGCCTCCGCGACTCGCGCGCGGTCCTCGTCGGTCGTGCGCGGAGTGATGCGGTCGACCATCGTCGTCGCCACGGTGACGTTGCGCTCGATCCACTCGAGCAGGCTCGGGTCGACCTCGCGGGCGAGGTCGGTGACGACGCGGCGCACCATCTCACCGTTGTCCGGCACGTTGTCGCACGGCACGAACGTCAGGGGTGCGTCGTCGCCGTTCGCCTCGCGACGGGCGAGCAGGCCGGCGACGAACCGGCCCGGTGCCGTCGTCACCGTGCCGGTGGCGGGGTCGTCTCGCAGGGCGTCGCGGTCGGCGATGACGTTCTCGTCGCCGAGGTCGAGACCGCCGTCGTCACCGCGCAGGTACCCGGCCTCGGTGACGGTGCTCGTGACGAGGACGACCTGCGGGCTCGCGAGGTACTCGCGCCACGCGACGAGGTCTCCGGCGGGGTGGGCGGCGGTGATCGAGGAGATCACCTCGACGCGGTCACCGTCGGGAGCCTGCACCGCGAGCTGGTACAGCCCCTCCTGCGGTGCGAGTTGGTCGGCAACGGTGGCCGAGCGGCCCGTGAACGCCGCGATCCCCCAACCGTCCGCGTCCGGGGCGTGCTCGGTGTACCAGGCCTCGTGGGCCCGAAAGAAGTTGCCCGCGCCGAGATGGACGATGCGCACCGGCGCGGCGGCGCGGCCGTCCTCCTGGCGGTCGAGGCGTCGAAGAGCATCGGTGTTCACAGCTTGAAGACCTTTCGAGGCGAGTCGGCGACGAGGCCACGGGCGATGGCGGCGGCCTCGTCCTCCGGGAGGCGGTGCTGAGCGACGAGCTCGGCGAGGTGGGCGCAGTCGAGCCGTCGCGACATGTCGTGACGCGCGGGGATGGAGCAGAACGCGCGGGTGTCGTCGATGAAGCCCGAGAGGCGCGAGAAGCCGGCGGTCTCGGTGACCGCCTTCTTGAACCGCATGATCGCGTCGGGGGCGTCGATGAACCACCACGGCACACCGACGTAGACGCTGGGGTAGAACCCGGCCAGCGGCGCGAGCTCACGCGAGTACACGGTCTCGTCGATCGTGAAGACGACGAGGTTGAGGTTCTCTGCCGTGCCGAACCGGGCGAGGGCCGGCTGCAGGGCGCGGGTGACCTCCAGCGACATCGGGATGTCGCCGCCCACGTCGGCGCCGTACCTCTCGAACGAGGCGGTGTGGTGGTTGCGGAACACCGCCGGGTGCAGGGTGAGGGTGAGCCCGTCCTCGGTGGCCATCCGGATCATCTCGAACATGAGGTGGCGACGGAGCGCGGTGCAGTCGGCCTCGCTCGCGCGGCCCTCGCGGGCCTCGGCGTAGATGCGGGCCGCCTCGGCCGGTTCGAGCGGTTGGGTGCCGAGGTCGGCATGGGAGTGGTCGGTCGAGACGGCGCCGTGGGCCTTGAAGTACGCCCGTCGGTTCTCCAGAGCGCGGATGAACCCGTCGTAGGAGCCGACGTCCTCGCCGCTCACCTCGCCGAGCCGGTCGACCCGCTCGTTCCATCCGCCCGCGAAGGGCTCGAGGTAGGGGTCGGGGCGGAACGTCGGAGCCACGCGGCGGGTGAACGAGGGGTCGTTCGCGAGCTGCTCGTGGAAGTGCAGGTCGTCGCACGGATCGTCGGTCGTCGCGATGAACTCGATGTCGAACGCGTCGAGCAGGGCCCGGGGGCGCGAGGTGGGCTTCGCGATCCACTCGGCGATCGTGTCGTAGACCGCGTCGGCGTTCTCGGCGCTCGGCCGCTGCGTCACACCGAAGATGTCGACGAACTGGCTCTCCATCCAGAACCGCATCGGCGTCCCGGCGTAGACGTCCCAGTGCTCGCAGAGGATCCGGAACGCGGCACGGGCGTCCTTCTCGTCCAACGGATCCCGCCCGACGCCGAGGTCGCGCAGCGAGACCCCCGAGGCGTGCAGCAAGCGCGTCACGTAGTGGTCGGGGGTGATGAGGAGCGAGGTCGGGTCACGGAACGGCACGTCGTCGGCGATCCACTGCGGCGGCACATGGCCGTGCGGCGAGACGATCGGCAGGTCCGCGACCTCGGCGTAGAGGCGACGGGCGATGTCACGAGTCGTCGGATCCGGCGGGAACAACCGATCGTGGTGCAATGTCAACGGCTCACTCATGCCGCCATCCTCAGCCGGACTCCTTGTCACGGCAACGGGTTGCCACGTGTTGCTGCGGAAGCGCCTCCGTGCGGGGCAGACGTCATCCATGCACGGGTTCCGCACTGAGGGCACCGCGTGTGTGGGGTGCATAGAGAGCGGATACCGGGCACGGATGCACGTCTCCAGTCGCGGGGTGTTCGGTTTACGTACGTCGAACAGGCTTGCGCACTCATGTGGGTTAACCAGGCTGTGGGTGCGCGACTCAACGTAGAATGGGGTCACTAGTCAGCGCCGTTGTCGAACAGGAGGTGGTTGCCGTGTCGAACAGTGAACCAGGCGAGGCTCACAGCCCTTCGATGACGGCCGTGCTCGAGGCGCCGGCCGAGTGGGGCGTCGGAGAGGTCGTGCCCGCATCCACGTTCGCCTCCTTGAGCGAGGACGCGATGCTCACCGAACTGGCCAAGCACGAACGATGGACGGCGTGGCTGGCCGCCCGCGGAGTCGCGCTCACCGAGGCGTTGACGCGTTCCCGAGAACGTGGCGCGCTGGAACGCCTGGAGCACGAGCAGCCGGATCCCTCTGCCAGGACGCGCAACCTCGCTCGCACCGAGGCACGTGCGTGCATCGAGGACGAGGTCGCCCTCGCCACGGGGCTACCCGCCGGGGTGTGCCGTGCGCGCACGAAACTCGCGATCGGCGACCCGGTGCGACACGGTCCCGTGCGGCGGGCCCTCGCCGAGGGAGAGCTGTCGTGGCACCGAGCCTGGCATGTGCTGCGGAGCACCGAGGAAGCGCCGGCGACCGCTCTGGCCGGGATCGTCGACCGCCTCGTCGCTCCTCACCCTCTGCGCGGGCCGCACGGGAAGGGCGGCCTCCTGGTGCCGCAACCGGTCTTCACGTCGCGCTTGCGCTACCAGCTCGCGAAGGTCACCACCCCCGCCGAACGCCACGAGAACGCCATGGGCAACCGGCGCACCCTCGCGCTCATCCACCCCGAGGACGGCACGGGACAGTTCAGCGTCACCGGACACGCCGCGCGCATCGTCGGCGCTCACGAACGCATCGACCGGATCGCCCGGCGCCTGCGCGCCACCGGCGATGCCCGCACCCTCGCGCACCTGCGTTCCGACATCACTCTCGACCTCATCCTCTACGGGCAACTTCCCTCTCGGACAGGTCTTTTCGACCCCTGTACCGGCCGCGCCACTCATGACGACGAAGGCACGGCGGTCGAGCAGGACCCGGCGTACTCGTTGTTCGCGGGACAGTTGCCTCCCGCGAGGGTCGACGTCGTCGTACCGCTGTCGACCCTGCTCGGCGCCGCTGACCAGCCGGGGATGATCGCGTGCGGAGGCGAGCAGGACTGGCTGGCCGCTCGATTCGTGCGCGACATCGCCTGCACCGCGGGTTCCACCTGGCGGCGGCTCGTCACCGACCCTCTCACCGGGCACATGCTCGACCTCCACGTCAGGGGTTATCAGATCACCGGTGACCTGCGAGAACGCGTCCTGGCCCGCGATCGCGTCTCCCGGGCGCCCGGCTCCACTCGCCCGGCCCGCGCCTGCGACACCGACCACGATCTCGACTACGCCTCGAGTGGGCCCTCGAGCGAATCCAACGTCTCGGCCAAGCACCGTCGCGGCCACAACCACAAGACCCGCCGCACGTGGCACTCGCGACGCGACGCCGGCATCAACGGCGGCATCTCGTGGACCACGCCCACCGGCCGCGTCTACACCACGACTCCCTGGGACTACCGCGATCCCGACCCACCGACCCTCGACCAGATGCGAGCCACCTTCGAACACACCGTCGGGGAATGGAGACGCGCCGAAGGCGGCGTTGCACCGCCTCCCGATACCGACCTCGAAGGGGCCGACGGCGCTCGACACTCTCGCCACACGGACGCGCCGCCGGATCACGACGAAGAGGAGTGGATGCGCCAAGACCTCGACCTCGACCTCGCTCTCGACCTCGAACCCGGTGACGACGTCGGAGCTCGAGCCGCCTCGCCACGGGTGTCGCCGCCGAGCGTGCGGGCGACTCCGCCACCTTCCGAATTCGAGAGGCGACTCACCTCCCTCATCGACGACGCCCACGAACCCTCACCCCTGCACGTCCGTCGTCGGAAACCGAGGGCGGCCCCCAAGGCCGAGCCTCCGCCCTGGGAGCGCCGCGATGCGGGCCCGCCACCGTTCTGACGCGCGGAGTTCCGACGCGCCGAGGCGGCCCTCAACTCCCCTCGCGCGCCGCCCCCCACCCGCTGGTCACCGCCCGCTGCCGGCACGCCAACTCCCGGCAACTCGTTGCGGTCCGGAGGATCTCGTGGCTGACTGGCCACGTGAGTAGCGACACCAGCCCCGACGTTCCCGGCTCGATCACGCCCGACTCAACCGATTCGACCGGCTCGGCTGTCTCGGACAGCGGCATCGCCTGCACGAGCATCGGCGGGCCCCACGAGCACGTCGACGGGGCCGCGCTCGACGCGTTCGTCGGGGAACGCCTGCGTGACCTGGACGTCGACGGCAAGAACGTCGTCCTCGTCGTGCCCGACGGCACGCGCTCGTGCCCGTTGCCGATGCTCGTCGGCGTGATGCACCGCCACCTGCACGGGCGTGTCGGGTCGCTCACCGCCGTGATCGCTCTCGGAACGCACTCGTACATGGAGCCCGACGAGATCGACAGGATGTTCGGGGTGGGCGGCACGAACGCCGACGGCACCTCCCAACCTGCGACGCTCGAGGAGGCGTACCCGGGGCTGAGGGTCGTCAACCACGAGTGGCGCGACCCCGACATGCTCGTCGAGGTCGGCCACATCGCCGGCGAGCGCATCGCCGAACTCTCCGAGGGCCGCCTCGACGTGGGCGCCGACATCGTCATCAACCGGCACGTCGTCGAGTCCGACATCGCGATCGTCGTCGGCCCGGTGTTCCCGCACGAGGTCGTCGGCATCTCCGGCGGCAACAAGTACTTCATCCCCGGCGTCGCGGGGCCGGCGTTCATCGACATGACGCACTGGGTGGGGGCGCTCATCACGAGCAGCGAGATCATCGGCACGACCGGCATCACCCCGGTGCGGGCGATGATCGACGAGGGGGCCCGGCTCATCCCCACGCAGCGGCTCGCGCTGTGCTGCGTCGTCGAATCCGGCACGGGCGAACTCGAGGCCGCGGCCTTCGGTGTCCCCGAGGACGCCTGGGCCACGGCCGCCGCCGTGGCCGCGCAGACCCACGTGACCTACGTCGACAAGCCTTTTCAGCGCGTCGTCGCCGTCATGCCCGAGCGGTACGACGACATCTGGACCGCCGCCAAGGGCTTCTACAAGACCGAGCCGGCCGTCGCCGACGGCGGCGAGGTGATCATCTATGCCCCGCACATCACCGAGGTCAGCGAGACCCACGACGAGATCTACGACATCGGCTACCACTGCCGCGACTACTTCGTGAAGCAGTGGGAGAAGTTCAAGCACATCCACTGGGGCGTGCTCGCCCACTCGACGCACATGCGCGGCCTCGGCACCTACGACGCCGAGACGGGCGAGGAAGACCTGCGCATCGACGTCACCCTCGCCACGGCCATCCCCCGCGAGACCTGCGAGAAGATCAACGTCGGCTACCTCGACCCCGCCACCGTCGACCTCGACGCGCTCGAGGCCGACCCCGACGTCACCGTCGTTCGCAACGCCGGCGAGGTGCTCTTCCGGCTGCGCGACTGACCACGGCTCAACCGAGACTCATCTCGAGGCTCATCTCATCCAAAGGCTCATCCCGCGGGCGCCGCGGTGCTCGCGCGCACGACGAGACGGACCGGCACGACGATCGGTCCTCCGCGACGCGCCTCCGCGCCACCGGCGAGCGCGAGGACGTGCCGCACCGCGGTGTCGCCGAGCGTCGACAGCGGCGCCGCCACGGTCGTGAGGGCGGGGGTGACGAGGTCGGCGGCGAAGATGTTGTCGAAGCCGACGACGCTCACCTCGTCGGGAACAGCGATGCCCAGCTCGCGCAGGCCCGCCACCAGCCCCATCGCGACGAGGTCGTTGTACGCCAGTACGGCACGATCCCCACGTTCGGCGACGGAGACGGCCGCGGCGCGCCCGCCTTCGACCGTCGGTTCGACCGGGCCGACCCGGTTCTCCCGCAACCCGAGTTCGAGCGACGCCTCTCGCAGCGCACGCCAGCGGGCCCCGTCGGCCCACGACGCCTCGGGGCCGGCCACGTAGGTGATCGTCGGGTGCCCCAGCGTGGCGAGATGCTCGACGGCCCGGCGCGCACCGCGGGGTGTGTCGGGCACGACGCTCGGCAGGCCGGCCACCACCCGGTTGAGCACGACCACCGGCACCGACTTCGCGATCGAACGCAGATCGGTGTCCGACAGGCGCGAACTCGCGATGACGAACCCGTCGACGAGCGGCAGGGCGCGACGCAGCATCTCCCGCTCGGTCTCGAGAGACTCCTGCGCGTCGACGAGCAGCATCGTGTATCCGGCGGCGGCCGCCGCATGCTCGGCGCCGCGGATGATCGGGAAGTAGAAGGGGTTGGTGATGTCGGAGATCGCGAGCCCGAGGGTGCGTGTCCTCGGCGAGGTGGCGAAGTGCCGCACCTGATCGCTGCGGTACCCGAGCCGCTCGGCGACCTCGTGCACGTGCTGCGCCGTGCGTGACGACACGCGCCCGGGCCGAGAGAAGGCGCGCGAGACGGTCGAGGGACTCACCCCGGCAGCGCGTGCGACGTCGTAGATGGTCGTCGCACGCTCACCGTCATCGGGGCGCGACATGGCCCGACCCTATGTCGCGAGGGCGGCACAGGGTCGGGTCGGGGGGTGATGGATTCGGTCATTTCGACGGAGGGGCGTCAGTCGTTCCCGTGCGCGTGCGCCGCCTCGGCCTCGCGGTTCCGCGTGACGGCGACGATCTCCTTCAGTCGCGTGTCGGTGAGGGGGTAGGGCAGGAAGATGAGCATTCCGACGAGGGCACACAGTGCGGGCCCCAGCCCGATGGCCGCTCGGATCGCGGTGAGCGCCCCTTCGCTCTGCACCGGCAGCGCTGCGTTGAATCCTCCGAGGGAGAGTGCGTACGCGGTCATCGAACCGCCGATGGCCTGGGAGACCTTGCGAAAGAAGGAGTACACGGCGTAGGTCGCGCCCTCGGTTCGCTCACCGGTGACGTACTGGCCGTATTCCACGGCGTCGGCCTCGAAGGCGAACAGCAACGACATCGCCATGTTCTGAAAGAGCCCGAGAACGAAGAACGTGGCGATGAACAGCGGGACCACCGGAGGCATGAAGAAGATCCACACGCAGACCACCGCGAAACCGGTGCCGCCGATGAAGAACGTCCTCTTCTTGCCGATGCGGGCCACGATGCGCGGGACGAGGGGAACCGCGCAGAAGCTCGCCACCGTCGTCGCCCCCAGCATCGGCACCATGAGGCCGGCGCCGCCGAGGATGTAGGACGCGTAGAAGGCCTGCACTCCCTGAATGGCGAAGACGCCCATGAGGAACACGAGGTTGCTTCCGCAGAGGATGAGCAGCGGGCGATTCTGACGCACGGTCTCGAACGTCTTGCGCAACGTCACGGGCGGCACGTCGTGGTGGATCCGCTCTCGCGCGGTGAAGAAGCAGAAGAGGTAGAGCGCGTATCCGAGGACGACGAACGACAGGGTGAGGGTCGTGAAGAACGTCTGCAGGGCCATCGAGTCGCCGCGCAGTCGTTGGATCTGGGGGGCGACCAGCAAGACGATCGCGAAGATCGTCAGCATCGGCCCGACGCTGCGGTACGTGCCGAGGCGGGAACGTTCCACCGGATCCTGCGTCATCACCGTCGCCAGGGAGCCGTACGGGATGTTGACGAGCGAGTACAACGTGCCGAGAAGGGTGTACGTGAAGTAGGCGTAGACGTACTTGGCGGTGTCGCTGTCGAAGTTCGGCATCGTGAACAGCGCCACGCTCGAGAGCAGCAGCGGCAACGAGACGAACAGCAGGTAGGGGCGGAACTTGCCCCAGCGGCTGTGGGTCATGTCGACGAGCCGGCCGGCGAGAAGGTCGGCGAAGGCGTCCCACACCCGCACGATGAGGAACATCGTCCCGATGGGTGCGGGGTTCAGTCCTACGACGTTGGTGTAGTAGATGAGCAGGAACATGGCCTGGAGCGAGAACGCGAGGTTGTTGGCGATGTCGCCGCTCATGTACCCGAGATAGTTGATCTGTCGTAGTTTCTGCATGGTGTCGCTCACCTTCGAACGAGGAACGCGGCGGGGTCACGCCACTGCTGTTGTCGGCAACTATGGGCGCGCGGGCTCACGGGTGACAGAAGTTGCCCATTGTTGCCTGGAGACGTCCTCGCGCCCGGCCTCCGGCACCCGGCGATCGGGGTTGCAACTTCCGGCAACCCCTTGCCGTGAGAAGGGCGGCCGACTTGATTGGGGTGAGCATCCTCGCCCGCCCATGGGCGCAGTCCCGCCGACCCAGGAGGCCCCCATGCTTCGACCTCAGGACACCGCGACCCGCGAACGAAAGAACCTCGACGGCGTCTGGGATTTCCGCCTCGACACCGACGGCACCGGCCACAAGGAGCGCTGGTTCTCCGCCCCGCTGGCGCAGGCCCGGCCCATGGCGGTCCCCGCGAGCTTCAACGACCTCGTCACCGACCAGGCGACCCGCGACTTCTTCGGTGACATCTGGTACCAGCGCACCGTGCGCGTGCCGCGCGGCTGGGAGGGCGAGCGGATCGTCGTGCATCTCGAGTCCGCGACCCACCGCGCGACGGTGTGGGTCGGCGACGCGGAGGTCGTCTCGCACGAGGGCGGCTACCTGCCGTTCGAGGCCGACATCACCGAGCACGTGACACCGGGCGAGGAGTTCCGTCTGACCGTGTGCGTGAACAACACGCTGTCGTTCCAGTCCATCCCGCCGGGCGTCATCGAGGAGACCGTGAGCGGCCCGAAGCAGCGGTACTGGCACGACTTCTTCAACTACGCGGGCCTGCACCGCAGCGTGTGGCTCAGCGCCACCCCCACGCGGCATCTCGAGGACGTCACGCTCGTCACCGGATTCACCGACGACGCCCGCACGACCGGCGTCATCGAGTACACGACCGAGACCGTCGACGCAGGCGATCTGGGGGTCGAGGTCGTCGTGCGCGACGCCGACGGAGCCGAGGTCGCCCGCGGCACCGGCGCGAGCGGCAGGCTCGAGGTACCGAACGTCCATGCCTGGGGCCTGGGCGACGGGTACCTCTACGACGTCGAGGTACGCCTGCACGACGGTGACGACCTCGTGGACAGCTACCACGTCAAGACCGGCATCCGCACCTTCGAGATCGACGGGCAGCGACTGCTTCTCAACGGCGAGCCGGTCCACCTCCAGGGCTTCGGCATGCACGAGGACCACGTCACCGTGGGCAAGAAGCACGACCCGGCCCTGATGATCCGCGACTTCGAGCTGCTCGAGTGGATCGGTGCCAACAGCTTGCGCACCTCGCACTACCCGTACAGCGAGGACGTCCTCGACTACGCCGACGCCGCAGGCGTGCTCGTCATCGACGAGACCCCCGCCGTCGGACTCAACATGGGCCTCGGCGGCGGCATCTTCGGCTCCCAGGGGTACACGACCTACTCCCCGGAGACGGTGAACGAGGAGACGCAGCGCGTCCACGCCGACGTCATCCGCGACCTCATCGCCCGCGACAAGAACCACCCGAGCGTCGTCATCTGGTCGATCGCCAACGAGCCCGAGAGCGAGACCCAGGGCGCCGAGGACTACTTCCGGCCGCTGTTCGACGTCGCGCGCGAGGCCGACCCGACCCGTCCGGTGGGGTTCGTCAACGTCATGCTCGCGCCGCACGGCAAGGACCGGGTCATGCAGTTCGCCGACCTCGTCATGCTCAACCGCTACTACGGCTGGTACGTCGACACCGGCGACCTCGTCGCGGCCGAGAAGAACATGCGCACCGAGCTCGAAGCGTGGGCCGGCGACGGAAAGCCCGTGATCATGACCGAGTACGGCGCCGACACGATGCCGGGTCTGCACCAGCTTCCGGCCGAGCCCTGGAGCGAGGAGTACCAGCGGGAGTTGCTCGACATGCACCACCGCGTCTTCGACGACATCGACGCCATCGTCGGCGAGCAGATGTGGAACTTCGCCGACTTCGCCACCACCTCCGGCATCATGCGTGTCGGTGGCAACAAGAAGGGTGCCTTCACCCGCGACCGTCAGCCCAAGGCCGTCGCGCACCTGCTGCGCGAACGCTGGACCCGCCGGTGACGACCCTCCCGCCCACGCACCTACCCGAGGAGCCACGATGACGACCAACGATCCCGGCGCAGACCGGGCCCCCGCGCCCGAGACCCCGCAGACCACCGAGGAGACCCTCGACAAGCAGGCCAGAGCCGCCCGCGAGGAGCAGAAGGCCCAGGGCGCGACCACGACGACCACGACGACACCGACGCAGACGGAGGACGCGACGGCGCAGGTCGGCGTCATCGGCATGGCGGTGATGGGCAGCAGCCTCGCCCGCAACATCGCCCGCCACGGCTACCGCGTCGCCGTGTACAACCGCACGTACTCCAGGACCCAGGGCGTCATCGCCGACCACGGCACCGAGGGGCAGTTCGTGCCGGCCGAGGACCTCGCGGACTTCGTCGCCTCCCTCGAACGGCCGCGGCGCATCATCATCATGGTGCAGGCGGGCGCAGGCACAGACGCGACGATCGAATCGCTCATCCCCCTGTTGGAGGAGGGCGACATCGTCGTCGACGGCGGCAACGCGTATTTCGAGGACACCCGGCGCCGCGAGAAGGAGCTGCGCGAGCACGGTCTGCACTTCGTCGGTGCCGGCATCTCCGGGGGTGAGGTCGGCGCGCTCGAGGGGCCGTCGATCATGCCCGGTGGGTCGCCCGAGAGCTACGAGGCGCTCGGCCCGATCCTCGAGGACATCTCGGCGCACGTGGGCGACGAGCCCTGCTGCACCTACATCGGCACCGACGGCGCCGGCCACTTCGTCAAGATGGTCCACAACGGCATCGAGTACGCCGACATGCAGTTCATCGGCGAGGCCTACGAACTGCTCAAGGCCGCGGGACTCGACCACGAGGAGATGGCCCAGGTCTTCGAGCGCTGGAACACCGGCGACCTCGACTCCTACCTCATCGAGATCACCTCCGAGGTGCTGCGACAGAAGGACGCGAAGACGGGCAAGCCGCTGCTCGACGTCATCCTCGACGCCGCCGGGATGAAGGGCACCGGCACGTGGACGGTGCAAAGCGCCCTCTCGCTCGGAGTCGACGTCAACACCATCGGCGAGGCCGTGTTCGCACGTGCCGCCTCCTCGGACGCACCGCTGCGTGCGGCCGCGCGTGCGGCGCTCACCGGCCCCGACCGTCGCTTCGACGACGTCGCCGCCGGCAGCGACCGCGAGGGGTTCGTCGACGACATCCGCAGGGCGCTGTGGAGCAGCAAGGTCGTCGCGTACGCCCAGGGGCTCGACCTCATCCGCATGGCCGCCGAGGAATACGGCTGGAGCATCGACATCGCCGAGGTCGCCAAGATCTGGCGCGACGGCTGCATCATCCGCGCCAAGCTCCTCGAACGGATCCGCAGCGAGTACGCCGCCAACGACCTCGTCACGCTGCTGGAGGCGCCGAGCGTCGTCAAGGAGCTCACGGCCTCCGAGGACGCCTGGCGTCGCATCGTCGCCAAGGCCGCGCTCGCAGGGGTGCCCGTTCCCGGATTCTCCTCGGCGCTCGCCTACTACGACCAGCTCCGCGCGCCGCGCGTCAACGCCGCCCTCACCCAGGGACTGCGCGACTTCTTCGGCGCCCACACCTACCGCCGCATCGACACCGAGGGCAGCTTCCACACCCTCTGGTCCGGCGACCGGTCCGAGATCGAGGTCTGAACCCGAGGACTCGGCGTCAACCGCTGCGTCGTCGTCACGGCGTCATCACGGCGTCGTCACGGCGTCGTCACGGTGAGATGGCAGATGGGATGGAAGCACGGCGGGGGTGATCACCCCACCTGCGCTTCCATCCCATCTGCCACGTCGGCACCGCCGGTGTCACCACAGGGAGCCTCGGCCGGAATCCGCGCGCCTGACAGACTGAGGCGGTTCGCACGTCCCCACGACTCGTGATGAACGGGAGGTCACGCCATGTCCGACGTCCTCGACGACCGGGAACGGCGCGTGCGCGCCCACCTCGCCGGTGTCGGCCGTCTCGGGGTCGCGTTCTCGGGTGGGGTCGACTCGTCACTGCTGCTGGCGCTGGCGGTGCGAGCCCTCGGTGCCGAGAACGTGGTCGCGATCCTCGGTGTCTCCCCCAGCCTCGCCGGTGACGAACGCGACGCGGCGCACGAGGTGGCGCGGGTGATCGGAGCGCGCGTCGTCGAGATCGCCACGCACGAGGGCGACAACCCGGCCTACGTCGCGAACGGCCCGGATCGCTGCTTCCACTGCAAGGACGAGCTGTTCACCCGCATCGACGACGCGCTCGTCGTCGAGCACCGCCTCGACGCGGTCGCGTACGGCGAGAACGCCGACGACGCGCTGCGTCCCGACCGGCCGGGGGCGCGGGCGGCGACGAACCATCGCGTGTTGCGCCCGCTCGCCGAGGCCGGGTTGAGCAAGACCGATGTGCGCGAGCTCGCCCGAGCCCTCGATCTGCCGTGCGCCGACAAGCCCGCCGCGCCCTGCCTCGCCTCCCGTATCCCCCACCACGAGCCGGTGACACCGCAGAAGCTCGCTCAGGTCGAGGCCGCCGAACGGGTCGTGCGCGAACTGGGTTTCGCCGACGGCCGCGTGCGCCACCACGGTGACGTCGCCCGCGTCGAGCTGCTCCCCGCCGACCTGGCCCGCGCCGCCGAACCCGAGATCGCCGGCCGGCTCGTCGAGGGCATTCGGGCGGCCGGATTCCGGTTCGTCGCCCTCGACCTCGCGGGCATCCAGTCGGGCGCGTTCACCCTTCCTCTCGTCGGCGTCACGCATGGGTGAGGAGTACGAGCTCGACTCCGCACGGTTCGAACGTCGTGGTTACGCCGAGGCGGTGTACTGCGAAGGGAAGACCCCCGCGCAGGTCGCGGCGATCGCCGCCGCCGTCCGCGAGGCACACGAGCGTGGCGAGAACACCGGCGCCACGCTGTTCACCCGCGCCGACGACGCCCGCGCCTCCGCCGTTCTCGGCGAACTGCCCGACGCGGTCCACGAGCAGGTGGCTCGCCTCGTCGCCTGGCCCCCGCGGCCGCCCGAACCGGCGGGCGGGCTCGTCGTCGTCGTGTGCGCCGGCACGTCCGATCTGCCCGTCGCGCGTGAGGCCGAGGTGACGGCCCGCTACCTCGGCCGGCGGACCGAGTTCGTCGCCGACGTCGGGGTCGCCGGGCTGCACCGCATCCTCGCGCGGGTCGACCTGCTGCGTTCCGCCCGGGCGATCGTCGTCGTCGCGGGCATGGACGGCGCGTTGCCCGGCGTCGTCGCGGGACTCGTGTCCGCGCCCGTCGTCGCCGTGCCGACCTCCGTGGGCTACGGCGCCGCGTTCGAGGGCGTCGCACCGCTGCTCACCATGCTCACCGCGTGCGCCCCGGGTGTCGGCGTCGTCAACATCGACAACGGTTACGGCGGCGGGCACCTCGCCGCCCAGATCGCCGCCCCCTGACTCCCGCTCACGCTCAGCCGGGTTCTCCCACCGCGCCCACCCAGCGCCGAGACAGCCGCCGTTTCCGACGTGCCCGTCCCGTCACCCGTCAGCTCGGGAGAACGAGCAGGAAACGGCGGGCGTGTGGTGGGCTCATCCGTCGTCGGGGAGGGCCGCGCCGACGACGAACCCGACCGCGACGGCCGCACCGACCGCTGCGGTCATCGCGTCGATCTGTGGCGCCCCCGCCTCGCGGGCCAGAGTCGCGACGTCGTCGAACTCCGGTGTCACGCGGAGGATCCGGCCCTCGACGTGAGCGCACTTGAGCCGGACCTCGCCGCGGTGCCCGGCGCAGTCGACGCCGATCGTCCGCCACGTGCGGTCGAGCGCCTCACGCCGCACGGAATGTTCTCGCACCCCAAGAGTGCTCGTCATCCGGAACATCGCCTCTCGCACCGCGCCTCGCGCCTCGGATTCGGCGAGGGCCGAGACGGTGTGTGCGGGGCGGCCCTTCTTCATGACGATCGGTGTCATCCAGGCGTCGACGGCTCCGGACTCCAGGAGGTCGGCGAGCACCCCTGGCCACAACCGCGGGTCGAGGTCGTCGACGTTCGCCTCCAACACCGCCATCTGCGTCCACCCGGCGTGCTCATCCGCGCCGTCGGACGACCCTCCGGCCGGGTCGGCTAGAGGGTCGAACACGACGACACGGGTGATATTGGGCCAGGGCAGGTCGTCCTTCGTGCCGGCGCCGACACCGACCGTGAGCACGGCACCGCGGGGCAACCCCGTGGCGGGGCGGGCCAGCGCTACAAGCAGGGCCACGCCCGTCGGGGTGGCGAGTTCCCCCACGGGCTCGCTGGTGTCGACCGGCACCCCGGTGGTCACGAGCCCCGAGTTCTCGACGAGGTGCAGCACCGCCGGCACGGGCACCGGCATGATCCCGTGGGCGCCGCGAGCGAACCCGCCCCCCAACGCGATCGGTGAGGTGAGCACGTGTTCGACGGCGAGGTCGGCGAGGGCCGAGCACACCCCCACGACGTCGGCGATCGAGTCCCACGCACCGACCTCGTGAAACTCCACGTCCTCCGGGTCGATGCCGTGCACCCGCCCCTCGGCCTCGGCGAGCACCGAGAAGGTCGCGAGCACGTCGCGGCGCACCCGGTCGGGCAGGTCTGCCCGTGTGAGCCGGGCGCGGATGTCCGACCAGGGCCGGTGCGGGTGGTCCTCGACGACCGTGTCGACGTGCAGTTTGGTCGCCCGCATCACCCCACGAGCGACGGTCTCCACCGAGAGCCGCACGGTCTCGGGGAGCACGGCCTCGACGTCGCGGCGCACCACCTCGAGATCGGCCCCGGCGTCGAGAAGCGCCCCGAGGAGCATGTCGCCCGCGACACCGACCCGCGCATCCACCCACACCCTGCGTCCCATACCGACACCGTAGGCATCGGGTCTGCGACGACGACACGGCCCGCCCCGGAACGCCCTAGAGCGCCCGGAGCGGGCCGTGTGTGGAGGTCGAGCCTCACGCCGCCTTGGCGACGTCCGGAGCGACGAGGCCGGGCAGCGCCGCGTCGAAGAGTCGCGTGAACTCCACGGCCGGGAGGATGTGACCCTTCGGGCGGGCCTTCTCCTGCAGCTGGTAGGCCCAGTTGCCGGCGCGTTCACGCTGGTTGGGCGTGCCGTGGTGGCCAGGGCTGTCGAACTGGCAGTCGCCGATCGTGTAGAAGACGCGCAGGAACTGGGTGACGCGCTTGATCTGCATGCTCGTGCCGCGAGGGTGGGAGAGGAAGTACGCGGAGGCCGCGTCGGCGTGCAACTCGGTGCGGCGGGTGGTCTCGGGGGTGTTCTCCTGCCCGTGCATCCTGAGCTCGAACTGCACGTGGTGCCCGAACTCGTGCGCCAGGATCGCCTGCGGGGCGACGTCGCCGTAGCCGAGTTCACGGTAGGCGCGCAGGATCCCGTCTCCCATGACGATACGATCGCCGATGACACCGATGCCCGGTTCGCTCTCGCCGTAGGTGGTGAAGGCAAACGCGTTGAACGTGAAGATCGGGTGGTCGCCGCCCTGGAAGTGCGGCTTGGAGGCGACGAACGTCGCGACGAGGTCGGCCATCTCCTGAGCGTCGGCCTTGGGCAGGCCGAACACGACCTCGTACACACGCGCGGTGCGCGACCTGTCGAGCAGCATGTCGCCGTGCATGGCCATGAGTTCGATGTCGTCGGTCCTCACGTCCCAGAACTTCTCGAGCTTCTTCATCGTCTTGGTGAGGACCTGCCTGTCCTCTCTCAGGGCGTACCTCGGGTCGTTCTCCGAGCCGAAGACGAGCGCGTCGTAGGTGGGCAGGTCGAGCGCGCCCATCATCTGCAGGATGAGGAGGTCGTACTCGTCCCAGCTCTCGAGGGACTGGGCGACCCAGCGGTTCACCTCGGTCGGGCCGCACTGGTACTGGCTGCCGTCGTTGGCGGCCGGCCCGTCGGTCATGCGGTCGAGCTTCTGCTTGAGCGCGGTCGGTGCCTTCGGCATGAGCCGCTGCACCTTGGCGCGGATCTCCTCGGGACCGGGCTTGGCCGCGGTCGATGCAACGGTGGTGGCGGGGGTGGCCGGTGTCACCGCCGTGGCCGGGGCGGCGGTGGCCAGGCCCGGGGCAGTGGCGAGTGCGGCGCTCAGCGCGATGGCGGCGAACGGGCGAAGATGACGCATTCGAGGGGGTCCTCTCGGAGAGCCGGGGGCCACGCCGTCGTGGCCGAATGGGGTGAATCCTGACCTATCGCCCGGCGATGTGGGGGCCGAAGGCGTTGGGACTGAACGAAACTTGACGATCATCCGGCGCGGCACCCCGGTCGTCGCCCAGCGCACTGCCTCACTCCGCGTCGCCGTCGTCGGTGCCGGGCCGTACGGTGGCACCGGACCCAGGACACCCCAGGATCAGTCGAGGAGTCACGATGACGACGGCCGACGAGAACACACGGGACGACGCCGAAGCACGCGACAGGCAGGACGGCGACGAGGAGCTCACCACCGAGGAGCACCGGGGCGGACAACAGCGGGCCGCTGCCGCCGAGACCGGAACTCGAGTCGGTGCCGCCGAGGAGCATCCGCCGGTCGACATTCCCACGCCGCAGGAGGCGTCGGCCGACATCGGCGTCGTCGGCATGGCGGTCATGGGCAGCAACCTCGCCCGCAACCTCGCCCGGCACGGGTACGCCGTCGCGCTCTACGACCACTGGGGTGAGCGCACGGTCACGATGATGGAGCAGCACGGCGCGGAGGGAACGTTCGTCCCTGCGGGCACGGTCGAGGACTTCGTGCACAGCCTCAAGCGGCCTCGCTCGATCATCCTCCTGGTCAAGGCCGGTGAGGTCACCGATCACGTCATCGACACCCTGACGCCGCTCCTCGACGAGGGCGACGTCGTCATCGACGGCGGCAACTCCTTCTTCGAGGACACCCGCCGACGCGAGGCCAAGCTCGCCCGGCTCGGGCTCAACTTCGTCGGTGCCGGGGTCTCCGGGGGCGAGGTCGGTGCCCTCGAAGGCCCGTCGATCATGCCCGGCGGCCCCGACGAGAGCTACGAGATCGTCGGGCCGATGCTCGAGGCCATCTCGGCGCACGTCGGCGACGAGCCGTGCTGCACGCACATCGGCCCGGACGGGTCGGGCCACTTCGTCAAGATGGTGCACAACGGCATCGAGTACGCCGACATGCAGTTCATCGGCGAGGCCTACGAGCTGCTCAAGGCGGCCGGACTCTCCCTCGAGGAGATGGCCCAGGTCTTCGAGCAGTGGGACACCGGTGACCTCGACTCCTACCTCATCGGCATCACCTCCGACGCCCTCCGCGCCGTGGACCAGAAGACCGGCAGGCCGCTCATCGACGTGATCGTCGACGCCGCCGGCATGAAGGGCACGGGCACGTGGGCCGTGCAGAGCGCACTCGATCTCGCCGCCCCCGTCAACGCCATCGCCGAGGCCGTCTTCGCCCGCGCGGTCTCGGCCGACGACGAGCTGCGCGCCCACTCGCAGGCGGCACTCACCGGCCCCGACGGCACGTTCACCGTCGAGGACCGACAGGCGTTCATCGACGACGTCCGCGACGCACTGTGGTCCTCGAAGGTCGTCGCCTACGCCCAGGGCCTGGACGAGATCCGGCTCGCGGCCGAGGAGTACGGCTGGAACATCGACATGGCCGAGATCGCCAAGATCTGGCGCGCGGGGTGCATCATCCGCGCCAAGCTGCTCGACCGCATCCGCGACGAGTACGCGGCCAACGACCTCGTCACCCTGCTCGAGGCACCCTCGATCAAGCAGGGGCTGGCCGCGTCGCAGGACGGTTGGCGACGCACGGTCTGCCGGGCCGTCGCCGCAGGGGTCTCGGTGCCCGGGTTCGCCGGCGCGATCGGGTACTACGACATGGTGCGGGCACCACGCATCGACGCCGCCGCCCTCATCCAGATCCTGCGCGACTACTTCGGTTCGCACACCTACCGCCGCACCGACGCCGAAGGCAGCTTCCACACCCTCTGGTCCGGTGACCGCAGCGAGATCGCCGTCGACTGAGCCCTGGCGGCTCCGCGCGCATCTCAACCACGAGTCGGGCCACGAGACGGCAGCCGCGCGGCTGCCGTCTCGGTCTCCTGCCCGACGCCCACCCCGGATCGAGGATCTCGTGACGCAGCCCGACGACGTGTTCGAGGGGCACCTGCCCGGCAGCCGTGAGTACCGCCGCATCACGATCTCGCTGTTCCTCGCGGGAGTGGCCACGTTCGCGCTGCTCTACAGCACTCAACCGCTGCTGCCGCTGCTCGCCGACGAGTTCGGTCTCACACCCGGGGTGAGCGCCCTCTCGGTCTCGTTCGCCACCGCCGGTCTCGGTGCGACGCTGCTCGTCGCCGGCCCGGTGTCGGAGATCCTCGGCCGCACCCCGCTCATGCACGCCTCGCTGTTCGCCGCCGCGGTCGTCTCGGTGGCCGGCGGGTTCTCCCCGACGTGGCACACCCTGCTCGGCCTCCGCCTCGTCGAGGGCATCGTCCTCGCCGGCCTCCCGGCGGTCGCGATGGCCTACCTCGCCGAGGAGGTGCATCCCAGCGCGACCGCCCGCGCCGCGGGTCTCTACATCGGCGGCACGGCGATCGGAGGCATGTCGGGGCGTCTCGTCACGGGCGCGTTGGCGGAGTTCGGAGGCTGGCGCGCCGCGCTCGTCGGCATCGGTACGGTCTGCCTGCTCTGCGCGGTGGCGGTGTGGCTGCTCCTCCCCCGCAGCCGCCGCTTCACGCCCGCCCCCGCCACCGCCGGACACCTCGCGGCGGCGACCCGTGCCATCGTGCGCGATCCGGCCTTCCTCTGCCTCTTCGGCATCGGCGGCACCGCGATGGGCGCGTTCGTCGGCGTGTTCAACGCGATGGGACACCTCGCGGCGGCGACCCGTGCCATCGTGCGCGATCCGGCCTTCCTCTGCCTCTTCGGCATCGGCGGCACCGCGATGGGCGCGTTCGTCGGCGTGTTCAACGCGATGAGCTTTCGGCTCATGGCCCCGCCGTACGGGTACACGGTCGGGGTCGTCGGTCTCGTGTTCCTCACGTACGCGCTGGGATCGGTGAGCTCGACGTACGCCGGCCGCGCCGCCTCCCGCTGGGGGCAGCGCACGGTCACGCCCCTCTGCGCGCTCATCATGCTCGCGGGGCTGGTCGGCACGCTCGTCGAGCCCGTGGTCCTCGTCGTCGCCTTCCTCGGAGTGATGACGGCCGGGTTCTTCGCCGTCCACGGCGTCGCGAGCGGCTGGGTGGCCGCCCGTGCGGCGCGGGGCAGCGCGGCCAAGGGTCAGGCCTCCTCGGGCTACCTGTTCGCCTACTACGCCGGATCGTCGGTCTTCGGTGCGATCGCCGGCCGGGCCTGGTCCGACGGAGGCTGGCCCTGGGTCGTCGCCCTCTGCGCCGGCCTCACGGTCGTGACACTGCTGCTCACCCTCGCCCTTCGCCGCATCCCCCCGCTGCCCTCCCCCTCGGCCGCGGCGTCGGCGACCCCGTCCCCCGTCGTCACCCGGCGAGGCGTGGGATCGTGGGGGCGACATCGTTCCTCGCCCCGGGAGGTTCCCATGACCATGCTCACCGTCGCCGCCTGCCAGGTCTCCGCGACGCCCGACCCGGCCGAGAACCTCGCGACGATCTCGTCGGCCGCGGCCGAGGCGGCGAGACGCGGGGCTCGTCTCGCGGTGTTCCCGGAGGCCACGATGGCGTGCTTCGGCACCGACCTCGGCAAGGTCGCCGAGCCGCTCGACGGCCCCTTCGCCGACGGTGTGCGCCAGATCGCCTCCCAGCACGACCTCACGCTCGTCGTCGGCATGTTCGAACCCGCCGATCCCGGCCGTGTCCACAACACCCTGCTCGTCACCGGCGGCGGCGTCGAGACGAGCTACCGCAAGATCCACCTGTACGACGCGTTCGGCAACAAGGAGTCCGACCACGTGGCCCCGGGCTCCGAGCACGTCACGTTCACGCTCCGGGCCGGTGAGGACGACGTCTGCATCGGCGTCGCGACCTGCTACGACGTGCGCTTCGCCGATCAGTTCTCCGCCCTCGGCCGCTCCGGCGCGCAGTTGATCGCGCTGCCCGCGTCGTGGGCCGACGGTCCCGGCAAGGCCGAGCAGTGGGATCTGCTCCTGCGCTCGCGCGCCATGGACGCCCAGGCCTGGCTGCTCGCCGCCGACCAGCCGTGGCGGGCCCCGAAGGGCAATGCCGCGCTCGGCATCGGACGCAGCGCGTTGATCGACCCCCTCGGCGGTGTGCGGGCCCGACTCGACCACCGCAAGGACGTGCTCGTCGAGCGCATCGACCTCGACGTCGTCGCCGACGCCCGGGCGCGCGTGCCCGTTCTCTGACAGGCTGTCCGCGACGACGCGACGCCGGCCTGGCCGCGGGGGGTATCGCCACGACGATCGGGGGAGACGATGAGTTCGTTCGGATGGTTCTCGGCGGGGCCGGCCATGCCCGGCGCCTATGCCACCGCACCGTATGCCTCGCAGTCGAGCCTCCGGCTCGACCCCGCGGGCGACGCGCCCGACCTCGATCGGCCGCCGGAGCTCGCGGACCTGCGTCGACTGGCCCGGCGCGGACTGCGCGGGGCCCTCAAGGTGGCCCGTGCGCCGGAGCGGCCGGTGCCCTCGGGTGCCGTGCGCGAACACCTCGGCGGCAGTGTCGGTGACGTCGTGGCCGAGACCTGGGCGGGGTACGAGATGGTCAACGTCCAACGCGCCCTCGATGTCTGGCTCGGCGAACCCGGCCGCACCCACACCGTTCACGGCGTGCACGGGTACGACGAGGGGATCGACCTCGCCGGGCTCATGGGATCGACGGACCCCGACCAGGCGAGGCTCGGACCGGTCCAGCGCACGAACCGCTCGTGCGGACCCGACGGCAAGACTCTCGCCTGTGTGACCCGGGCGCTCGTCCTCGTCGAGGACGCGCAGGGCTCCCACGCCCTCTACGTGCGCCAGGCCTTCCCTGGTGAACCCCGAAGCGCCGTGGGGATCACCTCGACCGACGCCGGCGCCGGCATCCGCATCGCGGCCGAGCTCAAACGACTCGCCTCGAAGCACAACGTCTTCCGCGGCCAGGTGCTGTCGTTCGGCGGCGACATGTTCGCCGGTGGCGATTCCGTCCTCGCCTTCCACCGGCGCCCCTCGATGACCCGCGCCGACCTCATCCTCGACGACGACGTCCTCGCGGCCGTCGAACGTCAGATCGTCGGTGTCGCCCGGCACCGCGAGGCGCTTCTCGCCGCCGGTCAGCACCTCAAGCGCGGCGTCCTGTTGTACGGCCCGCCCGGCGTCGGCAAGACCCACACGGTGCGCTACCTCGTGAGCACCCTGCCCGGGGTCACGGTCATCGAGGTGAGCGGTGACGCCCTGCATCTCATCGCCGAGGCCTGCTCGGCGGCGCGTTCCCTCGCGCCCTCGCTCGTCGTCGTCGAGGACGTCGACCTCATCGCCGAGGACCGCGGCATGCACCCCGGGCAGCACCCCATGCTGTTCCAGCTGCTCAACGAGATGGACGGCATCGCCGGAGACGTCGATGTGGCCTTCGTGCTCACGACCAACCGCGCCGACCTGCTCGAGCCCGCGCTCGCGGCCCGCCCCGGCCGTGTCGACGAGGCCGTCGCCATCGACCTGCCCGACTTCAGCGCCCGCCGGCGCCTCTTCGACCTCTATCGCGGACACCTGCGCCTCGAGGCGTCCGACGAGCGGATCGACGCCGCCCTCGAGCGCGCGCAAGGCGTCACGGCGTCGTTCCTCAAGGAACTGCTGCGACGCACCACCCTGGTCGCCGCCGAACGCGCCACGGCGACGGCCGGCGACGGCGACTCGAACGGGTCCGGCGATTCAGGAGAAGCTCCCGTCGCCACCGCCGACGACCTCGACGCCGCTCTCGACGGCCTGCTCGCCACCCGCAGCCGCATGACCCGCACCCTGCTCGGGGGTGACATGACCAAGGCGGACGACGACATCGCGGGCTCGCCGGAGGGTGCCGGCGTGGTCGGCGGAGCGGGCTGGACGCCGGATCTTCCCGGTGGCGGATCGGATAGCGGCGCGGCACAGTGGGGCTCATGAGTGACGAGAAGAAGATCACCGTCAGCCGCACGATCGACGCGCCCGCGAAGGACATCTTCGAGGTGCTGACCAACCCCGAACGGCACGCGGAGATCGACGGATCGGGCCAGATCGTCTCCGACGAGAAGACCGACCGCATCACCGCAGTGGGCCAGGTGTTCACCATGAACATGAACGCCGAGCACATGGGCGGCGACTACCAGACCGACAACCACGTCACCGGCTACGACGAGAACAAGCTCGTCGCCTGGCAGACCGCCCCCGCCGGCACCGAGCCCAAGGGCTGGGAGTGGATGTGGGAGCTGCGTCCTCTCGACGCCGGAGACACCGAGGTCACCCTCACCTACGACTGGTCCAAGGTCACCGACAAGGAGCTGCTCAAGAGGGTGAGCTTCCCCCTCCTCACCGAGGAGCAGCTCGAGGGCAGCCTCGCGCGCCTGGCCGCCGCGGTCGCGAGCTGACCGGTTCGCGAGTCCGGAGCACCCGACGCCGAGGGCCCGTCCACCTTCGCAGGTGGACGGGCCCTCGCGGTGCCCGCCGCCATGGACGAGATCTCTCGAGGAGATGCGTTCCGGTCGGATCAGATGATGCCGAGAGCGAGCATCGCGTCGGCGACCTGGGTGAACCCGGCGATGTTGGCCCCGGCCACGTAGTCGCCGGGCATGCCGTACTCCTCGGCGGTCATCATGCAGCTGCCGAAGATGCCCTGCATGATCTCCTTGAGGCGGTCGTCGGTGGTCTCGAACGACCACGAGTCGCGGCTCGCGTTCTGCTGCATCTCCAGGGCGCTCGTCGCCACGCCACCGGCGTTCGCCGCCTTGCCGGGTGCGAACTTCACGCCTGCCTCGCGCAGGACCCGGGTTCCGGCCTGGGTCGTCGGCATGTTCGCGCCCTCGGCGACGACGCGCACACCGTTCCTGACCAGCGTCGCCGCGGCCGCGTCGTCGAGCTCGTTCTGGGTCGCGCACGGCAGCGCGATCTCGCACGGCACGTCCCAGATCGAGCCGTCCTCGATGAAGCGGGCGTTCCGGCCCTGGACGTACTCCGAGATGCGGCCGCGACGCACCTCCTTGATGTCCTTGATCGTGTCGAGGTCGACGCCGCCCTCGTCGACGACGTACCCACCGGAGTCCGACAGCGCGACGACCGTGCCGCCGAGCTGAGAGACCTTCTCGGCGGCGTAGATCGCGACGTTGCCCGAGCCGGAGACGACGACCCGCTTGCCTTCGAACGTCGTGTTCTCGGCGAGGAGCATCTCGTTGACGAAGTAGACGAGCCCGTAACCGGTGGCCTCGGTGCGCACCTGCGAACCGCCCCAGGTGAGGCCCTTGCCGGTGAGCACCCCCGCCTCGTAGCGGTTGGTGATGCGCTTGTACTGCCCGAAGAGGTAGCCGATCTCGCGGCCGCCGACACCGATGTCACCGGCGGGGACGTCGGTGTACTCGCCCAGGTGGCGGTACAGCTCGGTCATGAACGACTGGCAGAACCGCATGACCTCGGCGTCGGACTTGCCCTTGGGGTCGAAGTCCGACCCACCCTTGCCGCCGCCGATCGGCTTGCCGGTGAGGGCGTTCTTGAAGATCTGCTCGAACCCGAGGAACTTGACGATGCCGAGGTAGACGCTCGGGTGGAACCGCAGGCCGCCCTTGTAGGGGCCGAGGGCGGAGTTGAACTCGACGCGGAACCCGCGGTTGATCTGGCACTTGCCACGGTCGTCGACCCACGGCACGCGAAAGATGATCTGGCGTTCCGGCTCGCAGATGCGCTCGATGACCGACGCCTCCACGTACTCGGGGCGCTTGTCGACGACGGGCCGAAGGCTCTCGAGGACCTCATAGGTTGCCTGGTGGAACTCCGTCTCACCGGGGTTGCGACGCAGGACGGTCTCGTAGATCGGGACCAGAGCAGGGTGAAGGTCGTTGGTCATCGGTCCTCCGGAGGGTCTGGATGGGACTACGCGCGCGGTGGGCGGCAGTCTCATCGCGCACCCCGCGCGTTCGCCCCCACTGTAGAACCGGATCGGGACAGCGGATCACCGGCGTCTAGCACACGGACCCCGGGTGCGTCCGACGATTGCCCGATATGGCGTCTCACCTGCGGTACCGCCTCCTTCTCCGGGATTTTTTCAACCGTCGGACGACGCGTCCACGCCTCGTTACGCTGACCGGACAACGGCCGAAAGGAGACGCCATGCCATTGGCGGAGCGGCTGTCGAGGCTCGGCACGGAGACAGCGTTCGCCGTGTCCCTCGCAGCGAACGAGTGGGGGGCCAAGGGCCACCGCATCTATCCCTTCCACCTGGGTGACATCGACCTCGCCACGCCGCGGGTCGTCACCGAGGCGATGAACAAGGCGATCGCCGACGGCAAGACCGGCTACTGCCCCGGTGCCGGCATCCCGGTGCTGCGCGACGCCCTCGCCGAGGACACCAACGCCCGCCGCGGCACGACCTACACCGCCGACAACGTCGTGGTGCAGCCCGGTGGCAAGCCGGTCATCACCAAGTTCCTCCAGGCCGTGATGAACCCGGGTGACGAGGTGCTCTACCCCAACCCCGGGTTCCCGATCTACGAGTCGCAGATCGAGTACCTCGGCGGTGTCTCCAAGGCGTACCGGTACGTGCCCACCGAGTCCGGTTTCGCGATCGACCTGGACCAGGTGCGTTCACTCATCACGCCCAAGACCAAGGCGATCATCTACAACGACCTGCAGAACCCGATCTCCGCGGAGTCCACCGACGCCGAGCGCGAGGCCGTGGCCCAGCTCGCCATCGAGCACGACCTGTGGGTGCTCTCCGACGAGGCCTACTTCGAGATGCGCTACTCGGGTGAGTCCAAGAGCATCTCGGCGCTGCCCGGCATGGCCGAGCGCACGGTGATCCTCTACACGTTCAGCAAGAAGTTCGCCATGACGGGTTGGCGCCTGGGGGCGGCGATCGCACCGCTGGAGGTCGCCAAGGTCATCAGCACGATGAACACGAACAACGAGTCGTGCACGACGCACTTCATCCAGTACGCGGGCGCGGCCGGGCTCACCGGCGACCAGACCGAGGTCAAGGCCATCCTCGACACCCTGCGTGGGCGTCGCGACGCGGCCTTCGACGTGCTGTCGACCACCAAGGGCGTGCAACTCGCCAAGCCGGAGTCGACGTTCTACCTGTTCCCCGACGTCACCGACGCGATGGCGGCCAAGGGCATCGACGAGGTCAACGCGTTCTCCACCGAGGCCCTGCACGCGACGGGCGTCTCGTTCTGCACGCGCAAGCACTTCGGTCGCCCCCAGCCGGGCGAGGACCGCCAGTACGTGCGCTTCGCCTACTCCGGGCTCCCGGAGGAGGACATCCGTGAGGGCCTGGGGCTGCTCAAGTCCTGGATCGAGAGCTGAGGAGCATCATGGCGAAGGTCGTCATCACCAACCGCATCCCGCAGGAGGGCGTCGACCTCCTCGAGGAGCATCACGAGGTCACGGTCTGGGACCACGACGAGTGCATCTCGCGCGAGACGTGTCTCGAGCTCATCAGGGGCGCCGACGCGATCCTCACCCTGCTCACCGAGAAGGTCGACGACGAGTTCCTCGACGCCGCCGGCGATCAGCTCAAGGTCGTCGCCAACGTCGCGGTCGGCTACAACAACATCGACGTGGCCGCGTGCGAGAAGCGCGGTGTCATCGCGACGAACACCCCCAAGGTGCTCACCGAGACTACGGCCGACACGGCCTTCGGTCTCATGCTCATGGCCACCCGCCGCTTCGGTGAGGGCGAGCGGGTCATCCGCAGCAGCACCCCGTGGCAGTGGGGCATGTTCTACATGCTCGGCATGGGGTTGCAGGGCAAGACGATCGGCATCGTCGGCGCCGGGCAGATCGGTGTCGCGATGGCGCGTCGGGCCAAGGCGTTCGGCATGGACGTGATCTACACCGACGCGTTCGAGATGGCACCCGAGGTGGCCGCCGAACTCGGCGCCAAGAAGGTGGAGCTCGACGAGCTGCTCGCGACCGCCGACGTCGTGTCGCTGCACTGCCCGCTCATCCCGGCCGGTCAGGAGGGCTCGACGCACCACCTCATCGACGCCGACGCGCTGGCCAAGATGAAGAAGACGGCCTACCTGGTCAACTCGGCGCGGGGTCCCATCGTCGACGAAGCGGCCCTCGTCGAGGCACTGAAGAACGGCGAGATCGCGGGCGCCGGACTCGACGTGTTCGAGGACGAGCCCACGGTCCACGAAGGGCTGCTCGAACTCGACAACGTCGTGCTCCTGCCGCACCTCGGCTCGGCCACGGTGGAGACCCGCACGGCCATGGCCGAGCTCGCAGCGCGCAACGCCCTCGCGGTGCTCGCCGGGGAGAAGCCGGAGACGCCGGTCACCAAGATCTGAGGCCCGAACCTCGTCGCGACAGCCGTCGCCTCCGGCCCTTCCGGCGTCGAACCCCGGGAGGGAGGGGGCGGCGGCTGTCTCGGTGCTCGGGGGCTGCGCGCCAAAGTCGCTACACAACGGGGCGATTCCGCCGATGTGGGGTGCAACCGTCGACGCGACCTGTCGAAGGTCTCCCGATTCCTCGCAAGGACGGCCGCCGTGACGAGCCCACGATCCCCTCGTACCCGCGTCTTCACCCGCCCCGCCCGCACGGCGGGCGGCCCGCTGCGGCGGCTGCGACTGTGGCAGCAGCTCGCGATCATCGGGGCGATCGGGGTGGTCAGCATCCTCGTGCTCGCCGTTCTCACGTGGGTGGGGGTCTGGCGCATGACCGGCACCTCGTCGGATGCGGTGACGGCCACCTCCGCCGCGAGCGCGGCGCGTCGTGCCGACGACCTGCTCGCCGCCGCGAAATCGGCCCAGGTCTCCTACGTCACCGACGTCCACACCTACGGTGGCGAGCTGGGCGCGCGGGACGACCAGCAGCGGCGGGCGACGTTCCTCGACGTCGTCGCGCGTTCACAGGCCGCTCTGGACGAGTTGGCCCAGGCCGAGCTCTCCCCCGAGCGGCGAGCCCTCGTCGACAAGACCCGGACCGCGTTCGACCAGTTCGTCGCTCTGGACTCCGAGGCGGCCGGTGCGTACCGCAAGGGCGGCCCGGAGGCGTTGGTCGCGGGCGACGACGCGTTCCGCCGGTCGGCGGAGGTGTACACGGGCCTGCACGAGCACCTCGGGCAGCTGCGCACCGACGCGGAGTCCGACGTGTCCGCGGCCCAGGACGCGGCCGCGTCGACTGCCGTCGAGATGCGGATCGTCTCGCTCCTTGCCCTGCTCACCGCGGTGATCGCCATCGTGCTGACGACGGTGATGGTCTCGCGACGGATCCTGCGCTCGGTGCACTCGGTGCGCGATTCGATGTCCGCGATGCAGCACGGCGACCTCACCGTGCCGGCGCTGGCGATGTCGGACGACGAGATCGGCGAGATGGCGAAGTCGTGTGACGACACCCGGGTGGCGATGCAGAACCTCATCCGTCAGGTGTCGGAGTCGTCGAGCACGGTCGCCGATGCCTCCGACGAGTTGCGCGGCGTCGCCGACCGGGTGCAGGGCTCGACCGACACGGCGTCGAGCCGGATGGCGCAGGTCGCCGCGGCCGCCGACGACGTCTCGGGCAGTGTCGCGACGGTGTCGGCGGGCACCGAGGAGATGGACGCGAGCATCCGCGAGATCTCGCGCAGCGCCAACGACGCCGCCGGTGTGGCCGCCTCGGCCGTTCAGGCGGCCGACCAGGCGAACTCGACGGTCTCGGCCCTCGGGCAGAGCAGTGTGGAGATCGGCAACGTCGTCAAGACGATCACGGGCATCGCCGAGCAGACCAACCTGCTCGCCCTCAACGCGACGATCGAGGCGGCCCGCGCGGGCGAGGCGGGCAAGGGCTTCGCCGTCGTCGCGGGCGAGGTCAAGGAGCTCGCGCAGGAGACGGCCCGCGCGACCGAGGACATCTCCGAGCGCATCACCCGCATCCAGCTCGACACCGAGACCGCGGTGGCGGCGATCGGTGAGATCGCCGCCGTCATCGCGCGGATCAACGACAGCCAGGCGACGATCGCGTCTGCCGTGGAGGAGCAGACGGCGACGACCACGGAGATGTCGCGCAGCGTGGGTGTGGCCGCCGACGGATCGCGGGACATCGCCGGTGCCGCCGCCGACGCCTCTCGCGCTGCGAGCGACTCTTCCGCCGCCTCGGGCGACCTGCGCCGTTCGGCCGAGAGGCTCACCGACGAGTCCGCCCAGCTGCGCGAGCTCGTCGGTCGATTCCAGTACTGAGCAGGGCCTCGGACACGGCGGGGGTCGACGCCCTCGTTCATTCGTGACCCGGGCACGGCACGCGAGGGACCGGCCGTCAGGCCAGGAAGTCCTCCGGCCGCTCAGACCTGATCTGCGCGACGAACGCGGCATCGTCGGCGTCGACCTTGTGGGCCTCGGCGAGGACCTCGTCGATACTCGCCGCGGGGATCACGACCGCGCCGGACGTGTCGGCGTACACGTAGTCTCCCGGCTGCACCGTGACCCCGGCGATCTCGACGGCGACGTCCGCGGCGAACGGCATCACGGTGTCGCCACCCCACCTGGTCGCTTCTCCTCGGCACCAGGTGGCGAACGGGTAGGTGCGCAGTTCGTCGAAGTCACGCAACAGGCCGTCGGCGAGCACCCCCGCGATCTGCTGGGTGACTCCGCGGGACAGCTTGGTGCCCCCGCCGTGCGAGATGGCCGGGTAGCCGCCGCTGGACAGCACCAGCACTCGCCCCTGCGGCTCGGATCCGAGGGCTTCGTAGAAGAGGTCGGCGAAGCCCTTGTCTGCTTGGGGCAGGTCGTCGCGGAAGGGCAGGTAGGCGATCGTCGAGACAGGCCCGAACAACGGCCGGGTCGGGTCGGGGCTGCTGAACGGCGGCAGATGAGCGCGGTGGGAGTGGTGGCGTCCCATCGCGTCCACCAACGCGGCGCATCCCACCGCGGCCGCCTGTGCAGCTCGGTCGTTGAACTCGTCACTGTTCACTCCGACCATACTAGGGGCGGCCGCGGCGGGTGGCCCGTGCGCGAACTCCGGGCGCTCGCGGGCGTTCTCGGGCCTAGAAGAAGCCCATCGGGTTGGTGTCGTAGCTGACCAGCAGGTTCTTGGTCTGCTGGTAGTGCTCGAGCATCATGAGGTGGTTCTCGCGGCCGATGCCGGACTGCTTGTACCCGCCGAACGCGGCGTGGGCCGGGTAGTGGTGGTAGCAGTTGGTCCACACCCGGCCGGCCTTGATGGCGCGGCCCATGCGGTAGGCCCGGTGGGTCGAGCGGGTCCACACCCCGGCGCCGAGACCGTAGAGGGTGTTGTTCGCGATGTCGAGCGCCTCGGCGTCGTCGGCGAACGAGGTGACCGAGACGACCGGGCCGAAGATCTCCTCTTGGAAGATCCGCATGGCGTTGTTGCCCTCGAACACCGTCGGCCGCACGTAGAAGCCGCCGGAGAGGTCGCCGCCCAGGTCGACCGGCTCGCCACCGGTGAGGACCTTGGCGCCTTCGTCCTTGCCGATCTTGAGGTAGCTCGTGATCTTCTCGAACTGGTCGTTGCTCGCCTGCGCGCCCATCATCGTGTCGGTGTCGAGGGGGTTGCCCATCTTCACCTTCTCGACGCGCGCGATGCCGTCGGAGAGGAAGTCGTCGTACATCGACTTCTGGATGAGGGCGCGGCTCGGGCAGGTGCACACCTCACCGGAGTTGAGCGCGAAGAACGCGAACCCTTCCTGCGCCTTGTCGTAGAAGTCGTCGCGCTCCAGAGCGATGTCCTCGAAGAAGATGTTCGGGCTCTTGCCGCCGAGTTCGAGGGTCACGGGAATGATGTTCTGGCTCGCGTACTGCATGATGAGCCGGCCCGTCGTGGTCTCGCCGGTGAAGGCGATCTTGGCGATGCGCGGGCTCGACGCGAGCGGTTTGCCGGCCTCGGTGCCGAATCCGTTGACGACGTTGACGACGCCGGGCGGCAGGAGATCTCCGATGATCTCCATGAGCTTGAGGATCGACCACGGCGTCTGCTCGGCCGGCTTGAGCACGACACAGTTGCCGGCCGCGAGCGCGGGGGCGAGCTTCCACGTGGCCATGAGGATCGGGAAGTTCCACGGGATGATCTGGCCGACGACGCCGAGCGGCTCGTGGAAGTGGTAGGCGATCGTGTGCTCGTCGATCTCGCTGAGGCCGCCCTCCTGGGCGCGCAGGGCTCCGGCAAAGTAGCGGAAGTGATCGACGGTGAGCGGCATGTCGGCGTTGAGGGTCTCGCGTACGGCCTTGCCGTTGTCCCACGTCTCGATGACCGCGAGATCCTCAAGGTGCTCGGCGATGCGATCCGCGATGTCGAGCAGCACCTGAGCGCGCTCGGTGACCGACGTGCGGCCCCACGCGTCGGCGGCCGCGTGAGCCGCGTCGAGGGCGGCGTCGATGTCCTCGGCCGTGCCGCGCGCGACGTGGGTGAACACCTGGCCCGTGACCGGGGTGGGGTTGTCGAAGTACTCGCCCTTGACCGGCGGCACCCAACGGCCGCCGATGTAGTGGTCGTACCGGTCCTTGACCTCGATCTTCGAGTCCGCGGATCCGGGCGGGGCGTACACGGTCATGGGCTGCGCTCCTTTGCGACGGGACGGGCCGACCAGCGTCTGGACGCCGCGTCGGATGCACCGCACCCTAACCGCGATGTGACCTGCTGCACAGTGCCTCGCGGGGGCGGCTCCGCGCCCCAGTAGCGCCGGGGACTCGACTCCGTTCGTACGAGGACGAATCCGCGCTGGTCCCTCGGCGGCCGTCTCGGTGGCGGCGGGCCCGCAGACCGAGGGAGGGTCAGTCGAAGGTGTAGGTCTTCACCGGATTCCAGGCGCCCTTGCCGAGGACGTTGACCGTGACGACGCGCGGCGTGATGTCGCCGTACTGGTCGAACGCGACCTTGCCGCTCGTGCCGTCGAACGTCACCGAGGGCATCCCCGCGACGGCGGCCTTGCGGGCGCTCGCGGCGTCGGAGGCGTCGGGCAGCGCACTCTTCAGCGAGGCGAGCACGGCGTTCGCGGCGTCGTAGGCGAGCGGGCCGTACGACGTGGCGGACTCGGCGAATCCGCCGGCACGGTAGTCGGCGAGGTAGCGCTTGCCGGCCTCGACGTCGGTGAGCGGCTTGCCGGCCATGGTGCTGATGTCCCCCGCCGCGATGGGCCCGGCCTTGGGGACGTACTGCTCGGTGTTGAGCGCGTCGCCGCCGACCATCGGCCCGCGCATCCCGGCCTCGCGCAGTTGCCCGGCAAGCGGCCCACCCTGGGGGTCGTTACCGCCGAAGACGACTGCCTGGGGTTTGTCGCCGAGCAGGTCCTTGACGAGGGTGGGGTACACGGCCGGAGCCTCGGGGTCGAGCTTGCGCCCGGAGACGACCTTGCCCTTCTCGGCGGCGAAGGCCTTTGCGAAGGCCGCGGTGAAGCCGACGCCGTAAGCACCCCCGTCGTTGACCGTCGAGACGCGCTGGACGCCCTTCTCGGTGAGGAACTTCGCGACCGCCGGTGCGTGCGCGTCGTCGGGGGCGATCATCCGGAAGAACGAGCCGTAGCGCCGCTTCGGAGCCCGGTCGAAGGCGTCGCCCTTGGTCAGTGTCGGGTTCGTCGCGGTCGGAGAGACGTGGAGGATGCCGTGGGAGGCGAGCACGGGCTGGATCGACTTCGTGAGGCCGGAGTAGATCGAGCCGATGACCGCGACGGTCTTCTCGTCGGCGGCGGCCTTCTTCGCGGCCTCGGCCGCCTTGGCCTCGTCTGAGGTGTCGTCGATGGCCACGACCTCGAGATTCCAGCCGGGCAGATCACCCCGTGCCGCGGCCTGGTCGACGGCGAGCTGCACCGAGTTGCGGACGCCGAGGCCGAGCGCCGCCTCGGCGCCGGTCTGCGGGGCGATGACGTAGATGCGAGCGGCCTTCCCCGCCGCGCCCTGGCCGGTTCCCGACCCTGTCTCAGTGGACGGCGAGCCCGAACAGGCCGTCAACACCATCGTGCCGACGAGCAACATTCCTGCGCCACGCGCGAAGCGACGACCGACTGTCACCGTGCCCTCCAGGGTGCGCCGACGGCGTCTCCGGCGGCTGCTCCCCCTGTCGGCCCGAACGCGCTGATTCCGAGCGCTTCACACCCGAAACCACTCCGGCCGGTGGGTTTCGGAGCCGGAAGAGTCGTCAGAGGTCGGTGCGTGAGTAGGCGGCAGGCTCACGCCACGGCGCTTCGTGAGGCGAGGTGCTCGAGGTAGTCGGCGAGTTCGTCGTCCAGGGGCTGACGCGGCGCACCGAGCAGCGCACGCAGGTAGAGCCCGTCGCCGACGAGCATGATGAGGCGTCGCAACACCGGGTCCTCGATCGACTCGGCCAGCACACCGGTCCAGTGGTCGAGGGAGTCGACGATCGCGCTCTCGACGTCGAGTCCCGGGGTGCCGATGAGCCGCATCGCCGCGAGCAGCGTGCGCGTGTAGGCCTCCTGGGCCTTCGATGAGGTGGCGAAATACGCCGCCACGACACTCTCGTCGCCGTCGTACTGCGCGTCTGCGGCCCCGAGCTCGCGTAACCGGTCGAGCAACCCGTTGAAGAGCGCCTCCTTGCTGCCGAAGTGGTACAGCAGACCACCCTTGGAGATGCCGGCCTGCGCCGCGACGGACTCGAGCGTGGCGCCACCCGGACCCGAGGCCGCGAGCACCTCCTCGAGCGCGTCGAGGATCCGGCCTCTGGTGTCGCTCACGTCGCTGCCTCCTTCGTCGCCTGGTCATCGCGCCGCCTGCACCACTTCTGTCGAGTCGTCTGCACGAATCGTCGATTGGTCGGGCGCCGACCGATGGCGATACTGTACCGCCTGGACGGTTTTTGTTGATATGTCCCGTAAGGAGGCGCTTTGACCACCATGACCACTCACCCGACGGCGCCTCCTCGCGCAGGACTGCGCGGCTGGGCCGCCCTCGTCGTCCTCATGCTCCCCGTCTTCGTCGTGAGCATGGACAACACGGCGCTGTCGTTCGCGGTCCCACAACTCGCGACCTCACTTCAGCCGAGCGCCAAGCAACTGCTGTGGATCGTCGACGTCTACCCGCTCATCCTCGCCGGGCTGCTCATCACGATGGGGATGCTCGGCGACCGCATCGGCCGCCGCCGCCTGCTCATGCTGGGCACCGCCGGATTCGGCGCGGTGAGCATCTACGCGGCCTTCGCGCCGAGTGCCGACCACCTCATCGCCGCCCGCGTATTCCTCGGAGTGTTCGGAGCCACGCTCATGCCGTCGACGCTGTCGCTGCTGCGCAACGTCTTTCTCCACGACGGCGAACGGAGGCTCGCGATCGCGGTCTGGGCCTCGGGCTTCTCCGGCGGTTCGGCCCTCGGCCCGATCGTCGGCGGCTGGCTCATCGAACACTTCTGGTGGGGAGCGATCTTCCTCATCTCCCTGCCCGCCGCGCTCGTGCTCCTCGCCACCGGCCCCTTCCTGCTGCCGGAGTCGCGCAACCCCGACGCCGGCCGCCTCGACCTGTGGAGCGTCGCCCTCTCGATCGCCGCGATGATGCCGATCGTCTACGCCATCAAGCACTCTGCGATGGAGGGCCTCGACCTTCTCGGGGTCACCACGGCCGCTGCCGGCCTCGCGGCAGGCGCGATCTTCGTGCATCGCCAGCTCACCCGCACCGACCCCCTGCTCGACCTGCGCCTGTTCACCCGGCCGGTGTTCGCCGCATCGATCGCCGCCAACTTCCTGTCGATCTTCGCGTTCGCCGGGCTGATCTTCTTCCTCTCCCAGCACCTGCAGTTCGTGGAGGGAAAGACACCGATCCAGGCCGCGATCGCGCTCATCCCCGGCGCGGTCGCCTCGATCGTCGTCGGCCTGCTCGCCGTGGCGCTCGCGAGAGCCGTCGCGGTGCACCACCTCGTCGGGCTCGGGATCCTGCTCGCCTGCGCCGGGTACCTCGTGGGGTCGACGATGACGGTCGACTCCCCCGCCTACGTCATCGTCGTCGTGTTCGTGCTCGTCGGCGCCGGCGCGGGACTCGCCGAGACCCTGACGAACGACGCGATCCTCGCCTCGGTGCCGGCCCAACGCGCCGGCGCCGCCTCGGGGATCTCCGAGACGGCCTACGAACTCGGGGCCGCGCTCGGCGTCGCCGTCCTCGGCAGCCTGCTCACCTCGGTGTACCGGTCGTCGATCGTCATCCCCCGCGGGCTTCCTGCGTCTGCACGCGACGAGGTCCAGAACATGATCGGCACGGCCATGGCTGCTGCCGACACCCTGCCGGGGCCTCTCGGGCAGGCCACCCGCCTGGCCGCGCAGCGTGCCTTCGAGGCCGGCGTCGCAGCGACGTCGCTCGCCGGTGCCGTGCTCACCGGCGTCACCGCCGTCGTCGTGTGGTGGGTCCTGCGCCGCGACGCCCACCGCAGCGACCTGACCCGCTGAGGACCCCCCCACCCGCGATCGATCGGCGCGAGGCCGGCCTCGAAGGGGCGTTCCGACGCGGGAGCAGTTCGACCACGCCGGAAACGGCGGCTGTCTCGGCGTCGAAGGGGTTCAGTGAGGACCGGCTTCCGGGGCGTAACGCCGTCTCCACGCAGGGGCATCGCCGATCTCGCGCAACAAAGACCGGTCACTGACCGCCCCGTGACCGCGCCTCGCGGCAACATCGCTGGTCAGCGGCTTTCGGCCGTACGGGCCCGAGTCTCTGACCGGTCTTTGTTGCGCGAGTTCTCCCGGCACACGCCCGCGGGCGGCGTCGACCAGGTGCTCAGGTGGTCGATCACGGCCCCGACGGAGTCCTCCCGAGCCATCTCGGCCGCGATCTGTCTCGCACGGCCGCGGATCGACGGGCGTGTGACCTGCTTGGCGGCCCGGCGCACGTCCGTGACGGTGAGGCGCCGCCGATCGAGCGGTTCGCTCGCGACACCGGTGGCCGCGAGGCGCCGCGCCCAGAACGGCTGGTCGGCGGCGAAGGGCACGGGGATCGACGGGATGCCGGCGCGCGCTGCGGCATGCGTCGTCCCGGCTCCGCAGTGGTGGACGGCCGCGGCGCATCGCGGCAAGAGCCAGGAGTGCGGCGTGGGGCCGATGACGTGCACATAGTCGGGCAGCCCCTCTATGCCAGCCCCGTTCCACCCCGGGTTGAGCACGATCCGTCGCCCTTCCCACGCACCGAGGCCGTCGAGCACGGTCCGGGTGACGTCGTCGGTGCCGACCATGCTGCCGAAACCCACGTAGACCGGGGGCTCGCCGGCTGCGAGGAAGTCCGCGAGCGCTTGCGGCGGAACCCAGTTCGGCTCGTCGAGGTGCCAGTCGCCGCAGACACGGACGTTGGAGCGCCAATCGTCGGGAGTCGGCAGCAGCGTCGGTGAGTACCCGTAAACGGCCGGCACGTCGTTCCAGATCGCCGTGAACCGCCGCAGTCCGAGCGCCCGCCGTGCCCGGTCGACCGGCCGACGGAACGCCGACCACATGAGCTGCGTCGCGACGTGGTGGGTCGCGAGGTTGAGCCACGCCGGCGGCATGCCCGGTGAGACGACCGACGGGAACGCGCGCGTCGGGGCGAGGGGAAAGGCCCCGGCCGTCGCGAACCGCACTACGCTCACCTCGGCGGCGGCGTGGGCGGCCCAGACGGTGAGCCCGGATCCGATGACGACGTCCGGGCGATGCTCGCGAATCGCCATGCGGATCATCGCGATCCAGCGTGTGGTGTAGGAGCGGGCGAAGTCGGCGAACAGCCTCAGACCGTCGAATCCGCCGTCGGAGGTCGCCCGCGCGAGCGCCTCCTCGCCGCGGCCGCCACGCATGTGGCTGCGCATGTCACCGGCAAGCTCTCGGTAGGCAACGCCGAGCCGATCGGCCTCCTCACGTCCGCTGCGATCGAGGCACACGAGCGTCTCGTGGCCCCGAGAGGTGAGGCCGTCGGCGAGTGCGAGGAACGGGCGGGTGTCGCCCTCCGATCCGAAGCTCGTGACGATCAGGCGCATACCGCCCATCCTCGCAGCGTGGCGGCGGCAGCCCGCCCGGCTCAAGCCATCCCCGCCAGGCGGGCGAGCGCGGCCGCGACGGTGCCGACCACGACGACCCCGATGAACGGAACTCGCAGCACCAGGGCGATCGCCGCCGCCACCAGGGCGACGACCCGCGCGTCGAGCACGAGCTGCTGCCCGGAGCCGAACGTGTTGGCCATGACGAGGGCCGTGAGCAGCCCGACCGTGGCGGCCGCGGAGCCGTTGCGGATCGCCGGGGAGTCGAGCAGCGTCTCGGGCACGAGGAAGCCGAGAACCTTCGTGCCGAACGCGATGAGGCAGGCGAGGCCGAGCCAGATCCACGCACTCACGCGTGCTCACCTCCGGCGCGAAGATCCTGTCGATGGCGCAACCAGGAGATGAACACGGCGACCGCCGCCGCGAGGACGATGGGGATGCCCGGCGGCACGAACGGGGTGGCGATGAGGGTCGCCGCGGCGCAGACCGCGGCCACCTCGACCGGCCGGCGACCCTTGAGCCGCGGCCACAGCAGGCCGAGGAACGCGGCCACCGCGGCGCCGTCGAGGCCCCAGGCCTTGGGGTCTCCGAGCGAGGCTCCGGCAAGTGCGCCGACGAAAGTCGCGAGGTTCCAGAACGCGAACACCGCGAGCCCGGCGGTCCAGAAGCCGCGGCGCTGTTCGTCGGTCGCCTCCTGACCGAGAGAGGTGGCCGTCGACTCGTCGATCGTCAGGTGCGCCATGAGGATTCGCGTCAGGCCGCGCGGTCGCAACAGCTCGTTGATCTGCACGCCGTACACCGCGTTGCGCACTCCGAGCAGGGAGGCGGCGGTGACCGCGGCGGGCCAGGTGCCGCCCCCGGAGAGGACACCGACGAGAGCGAACTGGGAGCCGCCGGTGAACATCAGCAGAGACAGCGCGCACGTCTGCGCGACGGTGAGTCCGGCCGCGACGCCGAGGGCACCGAAGCTGAGTCCGTACAGGCCCGTGGCGACACCGATGGACAGACCCATCCGCTGGGCCGGCGTGAGGGTTCGGGTCATCACTGCGGCATCGTAGGGGCCCGCCTCCCCCGCCGAGCGCCTCGACCGTCGTCTGGACATCGGAGTGCCGGCGCGCACGATTTCATCCCGGACAACACGCAGCGCCGAGACAGCCGTCGTTTCCGACCCTTCTCATCCCAGCGGAAATCCATTGAGCCGTAAGGCGGGACGGGCGGCTGTCTCGGCGCTTTCCCCGTCACATCAGCAGGCAGCAGCCGCCGGCGCACACCACGACATGACGACGCCCGGACCGGGTGGTCCGGGCGTCGTTCTGCGGGTGGGACTACTGCATGAGGGGGTTGCGGTAGAGCACGAGCGCGCGGGAATCGTTCTTGCGGCCGCGAGGCCGCTCCCCGGCGCGGACGGCGACGACGTCACCGGCCCGGCCGGCGGCGAAGACCCGGCGTCCGGCCTCGGCCATCGCCTGGGCTTGCGCGAGTTCGACGCGCAGCTCGGTGACGCGGGAGCGCAGTGCCTCGACCTCGTTCTCGAGGTCGAGGATGCGCTGGATGCCGTTGAGGCTGACGCCTTCCTCCTGGGAGAGGCGTTGGATCTCGCGCAGTTGTGAGATGTCGCGGTTGGAGTACCGCCGGCCGCCCCCACGAGTGCGGGAGGGCGTGACGAGCCCCAGCCGGTCGTACTGCCGCAGCGTCTGGGCGTGCATCCCCGCGAGCTGGGCCGCGACGGAGATGACGAAGACCGGCGTGTCGTCGTCGGGGGTGAAGCCCGGGGCTGCGGTCATGTCATCTCCTCTCATGTATCAGTACATCGGTTCGGTGCGCCGATGTCGGTACCTCGAACTCAGTACATCCGATGCTCGGCCCGCGATGGGTGAACTCAGGCGCGAGCCTTGCGGAACAACTCCTCGCGGGGGTCGACGCCCGCCTCCTGCCGGCGCAACGCTTCGACCGCGGCTCGGGCTTCGTCGGTGAGCCGCTGCGGCACGGTGACGGACACCTTGACGAGCAGGTCGCCCGTGCGGCCCTTGCCCTTGACGCCACGCCCCTTGACGCGCAGCGTCTTTCCGCTGGCGATGCCGGCGGGCAGCTTCACCTTGACCGAGTCGCCCGCGAGCGTCGGCACGCTGATCGTCTCGCCGAGGACTGCCTCGGCGAACGTGACGGGCACGTCGATGCGCAGGTTGTCACCGTCTCGGGTGAAGACCTCGTGCGGGTGCACGGTGATCTTGAGCAGGAGGTCGCCCGCGGGCGCGCCGCTCGGCCCGGGCTCGCCCTTGCCGCGCAGCCGGATCGTGGCGCCGTCCTTGACGCCCGGGGGGATGCGAGCCGTGATCGGCTTGCCGCCGCCGACACCGTTGACGACGACCGTGTCGCCCTCGACGGCCTGACGGAAGCTCAGCCCCGCGGTGGCGTGGATGTCGCGTCCCTTGCGCGGCTGGCGGAACCCGCCGCCGAAGCCGCCGGGGCGCCCGCCGGGTGCTCCGTACTGGGTGCCGGTGGAAGAGAATCCGCCTGCGCCCTGCCCGAACATGTTGAGCAGGTCCTCGAGGTCGGGATCCTGGCCCGCTCCGGCGCCGAAGCCGCCCTGGCTGGTGGTGAATCGGGTGCCCCCGCCACCGGTGTTGAAGAGCGTGCTGAACACGTCCTCGAACCCCGCGCCGCTGGGACCACCCGCCCCGCCCGGGCCGCCCGCGGTGAAGCGGGCGCCGCCGCGCGCCATGGAGCGCACGGCGTCGTACTGCTTGCGCTGCTCGGGGTCGGAGAGCACGGAGTACGCCTCGCCGATCTCCTTGAAGCGCTGCTCGGCCGCCGTGTCACCGGGGTTGCTGTCAGGGTGGTACGTACGAGCGAGCTTGCGGTACTTCGCCTTGATCGCCTTGGCGTCGGCGTCGGCCGAGACACCCAGCACGGCGTAGAAGTCCTTGTCGAACCAGTCCTGGCTGGCCATCTCGCCTCCTCAGTCGTGTGTGGTGGGTGGTGTGGTCGGATGAATGGTGTGAGCGTTAGCTCTGCCGCCGCGGATCACGCGGGATCCGCGACGGAGACCCGCGCCGGGCGCACGACGCGCTCGCCCATGCGGTAGCCGGGCTGCATGACCATGACGACGGTCGTGTCGGTCGTGCCCTCCGGCAGATCGGCGGTGGTGTGCATGAGGGCCTCGTGCACCATCGGGTCGAAGGTCTCGCCGGCCTCACCGAACATGGTCACGCCGTACTGCGCGAGGATCGCCTCGAGCTTGGCCGCGATCTTGGCGAACGGAGTGCCCTCGGTCAGCTCGCCGTGCTGGCGGGCGAAGTGGATCTCGTCGAGCACCGGCAGCAGCGACTCGACGACGTTCTGCGTCGCGCGGTTGCGGTCCTCCGCACGATCGCGGTCGACGCGGCGCTTGTAGTTGACGTACTCCGCGTTGAGGCGCTGGTAGTCGGCGAGGCGCTCGGCGGCGAGTTGCGCGTCGGCGCTGCGGGGTTCGGTGTCGCGGGTCGGCTCGGTGATCTGGCCGGCCTCGGCGAGGAAGGCCTCGGGCGTGATGTCGTCGTCGGACTGGCCTCCGTGGGCGGGGTCGCCCGCGCTCGGCACGTCGGGCTCGACTGGGGTGGGCTCCTCCGTGGACGCCGCACCCCGGGGTGCGTGCTCGTACGCGGCGCGCGCGGCGGCCGCGGCGGCGGCACCGGTGGCGGGCGACGTCGGGCGGGACTGGGTCATGCCGTCCACGTCCGCGTCATGCCGCTGGTCCTGACCGGGACGGTCGAACTCGTCGTCGCCGGTCTTCTTCTCGTGGTTGCTCATACTCGGCTCCTTCTCGGTCGTTCCCGGCGGCCGTTCCGGTCGATCGGGGTTCGCGCAGCTCGGGACGCAGCGAGGTCCGGGATCGAAGACGGGTGGGGCTCCGCCCCGGCCTCACTCGTGGTGAGACCGGGGCGGAGGTGGTGAGTCACTTCTTGTCGTCGTCCTCGACGACCTCGGCGTCGACGACATCGTCGTCGCCACCGGTCGTGCCCTGATCGCCGGTGGGCTGCCCGGCACCGAAGTCCTCGGCGCCCGGGAACGGTCCGGTCTGCGGCTGCTCACCGCCCTCGGCCTGCGTCGCCGCGTACATCGCGGCGCCCATCGCCTGGGAGACCTCGTTGAGCTTCGCGACCTTGGTGTTGAGGTCCTCGGCGGAGACGGCCTCGTCACCGGTCTTGCCCAGCGCGACCTTGAGGTCGGTGAGGGCCTCTTCGACCGGCTTCTTGGTGTCCTCGGGCACCTTGTCACCGTTCTCGGAGATGAACTTGTCGGTCGAGTACACGAGCTGCTCCGCGTTGTTGCGGGCCTCGGCGTCCTCGCGACGCTTCTTGTCCTCCTCCGCGTGCTGCTCGGCCTCGCGGACCATGCGGTCGATCTCGTCCTTCGGCAGCGCGGAGCCACCGGAGATCGTCATCGACTGCTCCTTGCCGGTGCCGCGGTCCTTGGCCGAGACGTGGACGATGCCGTTGGCGTCGATGTCGAAGGTGACCTCGATCTGCGGCACGCCACGGGGCGCGGGCGCGATGCCGGTGAGCTCGAACGTGCCGAGCGGCTTGTTCGCGCTGGCGAGCTCACGCTCACCCTGGAACACCTGGATGAGCACCGACGGCTGGTTGTCCTCGGCCGTGGTGAACACCTCGGAACGCTTGGTGGGGATGGCCGTGTTGCGCTCGATGAGCTTGGTCATCAGGCCGCCCTTGGTCTCGATGCCGAGGGAGAGCGGGGTGACGTCGATGAGGAGGACGTCCTTGCGCTCACCCTTGAGGACACCGGCCTGCAGGGCCGCACCGACGGAGACGACCTCGTCGGGGTTGACTCCCTTGTTCGGCTCCTTGCCGCCCGCGAGCTTCTTGACCAGCTCGGTGACCGCCGGCATACGGGTCGAACCGCCGACGAGCACGATGTGGTCGATCTCGTTCACGGAGATGCCCGCATCCTTGATGACCTGCTCGAACGGCTGCTTGCAGCGCTCGAGGAGGTCGGCGGTCATCTGCTCGAACTGGGTGCGGCTGAGCGACTCGTCGAGGTGGATGGGGCCGTTCTCGCTCATCGAGAGGTACTGCAGGCTGATGTTGGTGCTCGTCGCGGTGGAGAGCTCCTTCTTGGCCTGCTCGGCCGCGTCGCGCAGACGCTGCATGGCGATCTTGTCGTTGCTCAGGTCGGCACCGGTGTTGTTCTTCACGGTGGTCAGCAGGTGCTTGACGATGCGGTCGTCCCAGTCGTCGCCACCGAGCTTGTTGTCACCGTGGGTCGCGCGGACCTGGATGGTGGAGAAGCCGTCCTCCGGGTCCTTGCCGACCTCGAGAAGGGACACGTCGAACGTGCCGCCACCGAGGTCGAAGACGAGGATGAGCTCGTCCTCCTTGCCCTTGTCGAGGCCGTACGCGAGGGCCGCAGCGGTGGGCTCGTTGACGATGCGCAGGACGTTGAGGCCCGCGATCTCGCCGGCCTCCTTGGTGGCCTGACGCTCGGCGTCGTCGAAGTACGCCGGGACGGTGATGACCGCGTCGGTGACGGGCTCACCCAGGTACGACTCCGCGTCGCGCTTGAGCTTCATGAGGATGCGGGCGCTGATCTCCTGCGCCGTGTACTTCTTGCCGTCGATCTCGGTGCTCCAGTCGGTGCCGATGTGGCGCTTGACCGAACGGATGGTGCGGTCGACGTTGGTGACGGCCTGACGCTTGGCGATCTCGCCGACGAGGACCTCACCGTTCTTGCTGAAGGCGACCACGGACGGGGTGGTGCGGCCACCCTCGGCGTTCGCGATGATCGTGGGCTCATTGCCCTCGAGAACGGAGACGGCCGAGTTGGTGGTTCCGAGGTCGATGCCTACTGCACGAGCCATGGATGAATCACTCCCTACGTGTCGGGGTGGTCGGGTCGAACGGGCGGGCTGCCACCTGCTCGGGGCCGCGACCTCGCTGCTCGTGCTGCGACGTCACGCCCGGTGCCGGGTCCCACGGACCCGATCAAGAGGCCTCTCGCCCGATCTCACCCGACCGAGGTCTGGGTTGATCGGACTGCGCTCAACTCTGCGCGCCGGGCCTGAGGCTGTCAAACTCGGACTCTGCAAAGTTGCGCTCACTAGGCTCAACTCTTGGTGGCGTCGGATCATTCCCGGGGTGGGGAGTGGTTCTCGGAGGGGTGTTGTGTAGGTTGACGCGCATCTTGTCGGATTGCCAATAACTTGTCGGGTGCGTGTCGGTCTGCCAACAAATTGTCGGCAGGGTTCATGCTGGCCTTGTACGGCCGCCGAAGGCGCTTGGATCGACAGAACTGCGGTACTGCACCGCCTCTGGCGACGAGGTCGTGACGAGCCTCGCCGATGTCGAGGTGGCGGCGGTCGTGGGCGGATCTCCGGTGCGTAAGTTTTCGTGGCGGCCTCGGCAGGGCAACTACCCGGGCTGGTTGTGGACGTCGACGACGAGGACGCTCGTGGGCTACGAGAGCCTGCTGGAGCGGGATCGGGTCCTGCTGGCCGACCTCGACGTTTCGGTGACGGGGATCGCCAGTCAGCCGTTCTGGCTCAGTGGCCGCGACGAGGGTGTGCAGCGCCGGCACGCTCCGGACTATCTCTTGGCCTGTGCGGACGGCTCGGTCGTCGTGGTGGATGTCAAACCTGCCCGCATGTGTCAGGAACCGCAGGTGTCCGCGGTCCTTGAGTGGACCGGCAGGCTGTGTCGAAGCAGGGGCTGGCGCTATGAGGTGTTCCACGGCGGGGACGCGGTCGTGATGGCGAACCTGCGCTTCCTGGCCCAGGGGCGGCGGTCGATGTTCTTGGACGAGGAGTGCGTCTCTGCGGTGTCCGCATCCGGACGTTCTGGAATGACGTTGGGTCAGATCGAAGCGCGCGTTTCCGGTTTCGACCCTATGGACGTCCGGGCGTCCGTCCTGGCACTGCTGTGGCGACAGGCGTGGACGACCGACCTGGGGCGGCCTTTGTCGCGCGCCTCGGTGATCTCGGTACCGGTGAAGGCGGAACGATGCCGCGTGGCGTCCTGACGCTCGAACCAGGCGCGCGGTTCTGGTGCGAGGGCGAGGTGTGGGAGGTCGACACCTTCCTCGGGGACCAGGTGCGATTGCGCCGCGGCGCCACCGTCCGGTCGGTGTCGACGACCGCGCTGCTGGAGACGGCAAGTCCCCTCGATGAGCCCGGGACAGGGCAGAGCGCACCTGATGATCTGTTCACCCTGCCCGCGGTCGTCCTGGCCGCCCTCACCGTGAAGCAGCGCCGTGAGGCGGAGCGCAAGGTTGAGGAGTTACGGCCGCTGCTCAAGGCAGCGCCCGACGACGGGCGCAGCCTCAGGCAGCGGGTCGCCGATCGAGCCAGTGAGCTGGGGGTCTCGGTGCGGACCTTGGAGCGGCGCCTGGCACGTTTCGAGGATCGGGGACCGGCCGGCCTGGTGGATGAGCGACTGCTGAAGGAGACCCGGCGGGCTGTCGACCCGGCCTGGGACGAGGCCTGCCGCCAGGTGCTGTCCTCGTTCGTGACCGAGTCCACCCCGACCCGCAGGACCGTCATCGCCCGGACGAACCGGGCCTTCTTGGAAGCTCATCCGGGGGGCCGAGTGCCGTCGACTCGGGTCGCCTATCGCCGTGTGAACGAGCTGGCAAGGGGGCGGTACATCTTCGGTGACGCCAAGCAGCGACGCTCTGTCGACGAGCGACCCGCGGGCCCGATGGGACGGCTGCGGGCTACCCGCCCGGGGGAGTTCTTCGTCCTCGACTCCTACCGGCTCGACGTGTTCGCGCTCGAGCCGGTCACCCACCGCTGGGTCAACACCGAGCTGACGGTCGCGATGGACATCTACGACCGGGCCGTCAAGGGTCTGCGGCTGCGGCCGGTCGCGGCGAAGTCCGCGGACGTCGCGAGCGTGCTGTTCCAGGCCATGACGCCGCAACGGTGGGGGTACTTGCCGGACGCGCCGGAGGGCCCGTACGCCGGCATCCCCGAGACGCTGTACGTGGGAGAGACCTGCATCGCCCCAGACACGATCGTGATCGACCACGGGAAGATCTACATGTCCGAACACACCGCCAGTGTGTGTCGGCGGCTTGGCATCTCGATCCAGCCCGCGCTGACCTACAAACCCACCGACAAGGCGGTCCTGGAGCGGTTCTTCCGCACCGCCCGACAGAGCCTGTTGGACAAGCTGGCCGGCTACAAGGGCCCGGACATCGCCTCCCGCGGGGAGGACACCGAGGACCAGGCGTTCTACTACGTGTCTGAGCTGGAGCAGATCCTGCGGGAGTGGGTCGGGCAGGTTTACCACCACACCCCGCACGACGGTCTGCCCAAGCCGGAGTCGCCGCGGGAGTGCATGACCCCGGCGCAGGCGCACGCCCGCGGCATGGCCCAGTGTGGCCGGCTGCGGCTGCCGGTCAAGCAGGACCTGTTCTACGACTTCCTCGAGGTTCATTGGCGCAAGATCCACCACTACGGTGTCGAGGTCGCCAGCCAGCGTTACGACGGCCCGGGCCTGAACCCCTACCGCAACCAGAGCTCCCCGTACGGGGGAGCGCATGCGGGGAAGTGGCCGATCCTGCTCGATGTCGACGACGTGCGCTACGCCTACTTCCAGGACCCGGCCGACGGCGCCTGGCACCAGTTGCCTTGGGAGCACGCTGCCACCCTGACCGCCCCGTTCAGTCAGGATGCCGCCGACTTCACCCGCGCCCTGAGCCGCCGGCAGGACAAGTTTGTCGACCCCGGACAGGCCATCGAGGACCTACTGGCCCGCTGGCAGGCCAGCGCGGTCACGACCCGCCGGGAACGCAACCTGGCCATCCGGTTGGCTGCGCAACAAGCCCACCAAGCCGACGTCGGCGACGGAGCCCAGAGCGGCACCGAGAGCCACCCGGACACCGCGTCGGTACCCGGCGTCATCGACTTCCTCCAGCACCGGACCCGCCGAGCCAAGGAGCCGCTGCCCGACGACCTGGACGTGTTCGAGCGGTACTACCAGGACCACCCCGAAGGCGGGTTGGAGGTGCTGGACGAATGAGCTTCTCCTACGCCCAGTGGGTCGCCCAGAATCGGACCGCCCGGTACCGACTGTCCCGCAAGTCCGGGTGGCTCGCCTACTGCGACAGCGGCCCGCGCGTCGACCTCCCCATCCTCTCCCGCGCCGAGACCGCTCTGCTTGCTGAGGACGACCTGGAGGACTACAACCTCGCCCGGCGGACCTGGGTGTCCAACCTTCCCATCGTGCGCACCCAGCAGGTGCACCACGCGTTCACGGTGCTGGACCAGGTCACCGCCTCCACCCTGCGCGACGGGGACCGCGTCCGGGCCACAGCCGTCCTGGACGGTCCGTCCGGACTGGGCAAGACCACCGTGGCGATGAGCTACTGCCGCCAGTTCCACCGATCCACCATCCGCGCCCTCGGGTCACACACCGCGACCGGTGACCAACGGCTCCCCGTTGCGGCCGTCCAGCTCGGGCACAAAACCACGCCCAAGGGCCTCCTGGTCAAGCTGGCCTCCTTCTACACCGAGAACGTCGCGACCTCGATCAACTCTGACAGGCTCGCCGAAGTCGTACTCGACCTCGTCACCTCCTGCGAAACCGAGATGATCGCGATCGACGAGCTGCACTTCATCGACCCGCGGACCAAGGACGGCAAGGGCCTGAGCAACCACCTGAAGTGGCTGGCCAACGAGCTGTCGTGCGCGTTCATCCTCACCGGCATCGGTCTGGCGAAGAAGCAGTTCTTCACCGAAGGCCTGCCCGGTGACGAGGCCAACGCCACCGCTCAGACGTCCCGGCGGTCCACCGCCATCCCGATGGTGCCGTTCACCATCGTCACCCCCGCAGGCCAGCGCGGCTGGAAGGACCTCCTCAACCAACTTGAGCCACACCTGAAACTGGCCGAGGCGGAACCGGGCGTGCTCACCGACCATGCCGACCTGCTGTTCGCCCGCACCCAGGGCCACATCGGCTCCTTGACGACCCTGCTCGAACGAGCCTGCGGGATCGCCTACCGCGCCGACATCGAGACTCTCACCGAAGAAGTGCTCACCCGTGTCGTTCTCGACAACGCCGCCGAGCTCAGCCGCCGCGCCGGCTGAGCTCGGCCGCACCCCGGCGGAGCCCCACCGCCAGGGGCCGCGACTGACCGGCGCCGGTGGGACCGACCCCCACCGGTGGCCGCTGACCGTGCCCCGCCACCCCGGCGAAGCCTTTGAGAGCTGGCTCGGCCGCCTGGCCCACCGCTACGGCCTCACGCCCCGGGCCACCCTGCGCCTGCTCGGCGCCGCCGTCCTACCGCAACGGCTGCTGCGGCTGGCGCCCCTGCTCGAGAGCGTCGGACTCGACACCATCACCGACAAGCTCGGGCTCGAGCCCGCCAGCCTCGCCCCAGACCCCCTCCTGGACACCCTCGAGCGCACCCGGCGAGACTATCTGGACCGGTTCCACGCATACCCACAGTTGGAACCGAAGGGACTGCGGTTTTGCGCAGCATGCCTGGACGAGGACGGCTACTGGCAGGCCTCCTGGGCCAGCCCGCTGCACGCTGTATGCGTCCGACATGGGAAGCGGCTGGCGTCCACGTGCGCCCAGTGCGGCAACGTCCCCTTCGAGTCCCCGGTGTGGCTCACCAGCGTCAGCCCCACACGGTCCTGTCCCGGACTGTTCGAACCGTCCAGGACTCCAGGCGCCCGGTACCGGCCTGGATCGCCCCGGGTTCAGTGGAGAGCGGGTTGTGCCGCCCCGGCGGGTGCCGGGGCGCTGGCGTGTTCAGCGTAGAACAGGTCTTCGTACTCGATGGGTGGGATGTCGCCGCAGTGTGAGTGAAGGCGGTCGTTGTTGTACCAGTCGACCCACTCCATGGTGGCGAGTTCGACGGCATCCAGACCGCTCCACGGCCCACGTTTCCAGATGAGTTCCTTCTTGTAGATTTTGTTCAACGCCTCGGCAGCGGCATTGTCGTAGGAATCGCCGGTCGATCCGACCGAGGGTTCGATTCCGGACTCAAGGAGCCTCTCGGTGTAACGAATAGAGACGTATTGGCAGCCGCGATCCGAGTGGTGCACCAGGCACGACAGGTCTCGCTGGTGTCGGCCACGTTCCCACAAGGCGTGTTCCAGGGCGTCCAGCGCCAGATCGGTCCTTAATGAGTTCGATACCCGCCACCCGGTGATCCGGCGGGAATACAGGTCCATCACGAAAGCCACGTACACGAACCCGGCCCATGTGGCGACGTAGGTGATGTCGGCTACCCACCGGTGGTCCGGCGCCGGCGCGGTGAAGTCCCGCTGGAGCCGGTCGGCCGGGCAGGCCTTCGCCCGCGCGGGTCTGGTGGTCCGGGTGGTGCGCGCGTTCGGCACGCCAGCCAGGCCCAACGCTCGCATGCGACGTTCGATGGTGCATCGTGCGACCGGCTCACCGGGCCAGGCCCGCAGATAGGCCTTCCACATCTTGCGGACCCCGTACACGCCGAAGTTCTTCTCGTGCAGCTCCTGCAGACGTTCGTCGATGACGGCATCACTTGTGGCCCGCTTCGAGACAGGCCTACTCTTGCGGGCATAATAGGAGCTTGGGGCGATCGCGATTCCAGTCTCTTTCAGGACCTCGCAGATCGGCTCGACCCCATGCTCGTCGCGGTGCGCGGCAATGAACGCATCGACGTCTACGGTCGGCGGTCGAGCTCCGCCTGAGCGAAATAGGCACTCGCCTGGCGCAGAATCGTATTCGCGCGCCGCAGTTCGCGGTTCTCCTTCTCCAACTCTGCGATCCGGGCCGCGTCCGTACTCGTTGTGCCGGGGATCTCTCCGTCGTCGATCCGTTCGCGTTTGACCCAGTTCCGCAGCGTGTCGCCGTTGATCCCGAGCTGCTCACCGGTCAACCGGCACGCACGCGAGACCGCCAAGCCGGGCTCGGCGGCGATCCGGTCGCGAACCAACCGGATCGCTCGTTCACGCAACTCGTCGGGGTACCTCTTCGGTGCAGGCATGACTCCATCCTCCTGGGGAGATCAAGCCCTCCACCCTTCCCGGGGCGATCCA
>NZ_LN651329.1 GCF_000826525.2 Mobilicoccus massiliensis
GACCGAGGCACCGCCGGCGGGCGCGCTCGATCCCGACCTCGCGCGGGCCGCTGCCGGAGTGCGCGAGAAGCTCGTCGGCTGCGGGGCGTTCGAACCGGGCACGCTCGCCGTCGGAGTGCAGGACGTGGCCGCGCGCCTGGCGCCGCCCGCGACGCCGCTGCTCGTCGCCGGAGACACGGCCGTGGCCGAGGCGATCCGGCCGGAGGTCGAGGCGCTCGGATGGGACGTGCGCTTCTCCGCGGCGACCGGCCGCGCGGCGGTCAACGAGGCGTTCGGCACGAGGCGGCTGCTCGTCGTCCTCACCCACGGACCGAGCGACCCCGACCTCGTCGACGTCGACCGCTGGTGCCACGACATGCGGGTGGACTGGCTGCCGGTCGAGCTCGGGCGAGGTGTCGTCCTCGCCGGACCGCGGGTCACCCCGGGCGAGGGTGCCTCCTACGAGGACCTCGTCGGCCGTCGCTGCGCCGCCGCCTACGATCGGCGCGTCCACCGCGCGCTGCGCACCCCTTCCCTGACCGGCGACTGCGGCCCGGCGCCCGCCGACGTCCCGGGTCTGCTCCTGCTCGCTCTCATGCTCGGCGCGAGGAGTGCCGGCGACGTCCTCCTCCGCGTCCGCTGGGAGTCCGGGGATCCGGTCGTCACCGAGCACCCGGTGCTGCCGATGCCCGGATCCGTGACCCGCCACCGCGTGCACCGGCCGGAGGATCTCGTCGACGAGCTCACGGGCCTCGTCGTGCGGACCCGCACGATCACCCACGATGCGTCGGTGCCCGCGTCACTCGTCACGCGGCAGTGCGACGTCGCCGACATCCGGGCCGTGAGCAGGTGGGCCAACAACACGCTGTGCCAGGGGTCCGTCTTCGGCGACGCCGACCTCGCGGGCCGTTCTCCGCTCGGGGAGTCGATCGAGCGCTACTGCGCGAACATCCTCGACACCCTGCCCGTCCGCCACGCCTCGTGGGACGAGCTGCGACGACGCGGCATCCCCGCGCTCGATCCGGACACGCTCGTGCTGTACTCGGACCGTCAGTACGCGGCACGCGGTTTTCCCTTCGTCCCCCTGACCCGGCAGACCCGGGTGCACTGGGTTCCGGGGCGCTCGCTGAGCCGTGACACCGAGGTGCTCGTGCCGGCCTCGCTCGTCTACGTCAACTGGTACGCGGCGGGCTACGCCGGCTCGCCGTTGACGAACTTCTGCGCGTTCGCCGGCATCGCCGCAGGACCGGACCTCGACTTCGCCGTGATGAGCGGGCTCGAGGAGGTCGTCGAGCGCCACGCGACGATGCTCTGGTGGCTGAGCGGTCACGTGCTGCCGGGTCTCGTGGCGACCGACGAGTTGGAGCAGCTCTGGGACGGAACCGATCCGCGTCGGCAGCGGCACGGACTGATCCACATCGACTGCGACATCCCCGTACCGGTCGTCGGGGCCACGGTGCACGACGACGTCGACCGGCTCGTCAACATCGGGTTCTCCGCGCGGCACGACGCGCAGGTCGCGGCGGCGAAGGCGTGGACCGAGGCGCTCACCCTGCAGGAGGGGTCGCGTGACCTGCTTCGCATGGACGGCCTGCACTGGGGCGTCATGGCGAGCGGAGAGCTCAACGGCCGGGCGTTCAAGCCGTGGCGCGCCGACCGCGCGTACCTCGACGACTTCCGCGCCGACATGCACGACTGCGACGACCTCATGGTCCAGCAGCAGGTGTACCTCGACCCGCGGGCCGCGGAGCGGATGCGGCATCTGCTGGAGCCGCCCGCGAGTCGGCCGATGTCGGCGACGTCGGCCCTGTCGGAGCGCTCGCTGGGCGCCTACCGGGCCGCCGTCGAATCGGCCGGCTACGAGGTCGTTGTGGTCGATCTCACGACCCCCGACGTGGCGAGTACGGGGATGGCCGTCGTGCGCGTGCTCGTGCCCGGCACGATCGGCAACGCGCCCGCGGCCTTCCCGTTCCTCGGTCGCGGCCGGGTCCCCGAGCTGGCCCACCGGCTCGGATGGACCGACCGGCTTCTCGACGAGGACGAGCTCAATCACTTTCCGATGCCCCATGCCTGAGGTGTCGTTGTTCGCGACCCCGCTCGAGGTGCACCGCGTCCCGGGCCGTTTCGGGCTGCCCGAGGCGTTCGTGCACGACCAGGTGCGGATGCCGCCCCGGGAAGGCGTCGACGCGTGGGCGCCGGCGCCGCAGCTCGTCGGCGGCGGCGGGCCGGATCCGGCGGTGCGCGTGGCAGCGGCCGTGCGCACGTGGTGCGGTGAGGACGGCGGTCAGCTCGAGGTCCGCTCCGCCTCGTGGGACGCGTTGCGGGCAGAGGGTGCGCCGGTGTTGCGGGTCGAGGAGCTCGACGGGCCCGCCGCGGAGGTCGTCGACGATCCGGCGTCACCGTTCGTGCGGGCCGGGCCCGCCGACGTGATGCGGTGGTGCCGCGGGTGGCGGCACGGCGACAGCGGCGGGCCGGTGGCGGGGTGGGTTCCGTACGCACAGGTGCCGGTGCGCTTTCTCGACGCCCACCCCGACGAGCCGCCCATCGGTCCGATGAACATGAGCGGCCTCGGTGCGGGAATCGGCCTCGACGCCGCGATCGACGCGGCGTGGGCCGCACTGATCTGCGAGGACGCGCTCGTGACCTGGTGGGAGGGCCGGGTGCCGGCGGCCATCGAGACGGCCCCTGTCCCGGAGGGTCCCGGCGTCACGGTCGATGTCCGCTCGCTGCCCGCCTCCGGAGGCCGCCGGGTCGCCCTCGCGGTGGCCTGTTCGTTGCCTGGGTCCTCGGTGCGGGAGGCTTCGGTGCCGGAGTCGTCGGTGCGGGAGGCCTCGGTGGCAGGGTCTTCGATGGAGAGGTCTTCGATGCCGAAGTTCTCGACGCGGGAGTCGCCGGTCGTCACACTCGGGGCCGCACCGACGCCGGCGGAGGCCTCGGTGGCAGGGTCTTCGATGGAGGGGTCTTCGATGCCGAAGTTCTCGACGCGGGAGTCGCCGGTCGTCACCCTCGGGGCCGCACCGACGCCGGCGGAGGCCTCGGCCCGTGCGCTCTGGCAGCACTCGCTCGCTCGCACCCTCCTCGACGATCCGGGGCGCTTCTCGGGTGGGCCACCGCCCGGCGTCCTGCCCCATCGCGCCGATCGGGCCTACCTCGGTGACGCCCCGACCCCCGATTCCGCGGCGCTGCGTGCCGGCACCGATCCGCTGGCCTCGCTCCAGGTCGGTCTCGACCCCCGTAGCGTCGCAAGGACTCTCGAGTTCGTCTCCGGGCTGCGGCGGTGGGAGGAACCGCTCCCCGACTCGGCCCCGGCCCGGGGAGACCGCCCCTGGTGGGTCGTCGACCTGACGACGCCCGATGTCGCCCCGACCGGGTGGCGCTGCGTCCGAGTTCTCGCGCCCGGGCTGAGTCGGGTGGCCGCGCCGGCCTTCCCGCGACGCACCGATGGCGTCCCACCGTTTCCCGGCTGGTAAGCGGGCCACCAGGACCGCTCGACCCCTCCGACGGCGTCTCCGCTGCCAGGATGTGGCCATGACGGGATCCCGCGCCCGGCATGCTCGGAGCTTCGTGAAGCGCGCACCAGGCGCCGGTGCCGAACGAGCGCCGGGAAGGTCGTCTCCGCGACTGGGATCTCGGGTCAGCGCACGTCTCCGACCCCGAGCCGTCACCGGCCTCGTCGAACGGATGGACGTGATCGCAGTGTTGCCCACCCGAGAGGCACGATCGTGAGTATCCGCGTGCTGCACGACCACGACATCCCGAGTCGTCGGGCGATCCGCGTTCGGCCGGGCGAATGCGTGCGTGTCGGTGAGCGCTCGCCCGAGTGGCCGGCGTTCGTCTTCGTCGTCACCACGAACGGTGAGGGTTGGGTGCCGGAGCGACACCTCGACGCGTCGCGGCCCGAGGCGATCGTCTGCGACGACTACGACACACAGGAGCTTCCCGTAGGGACCGGCGATCTCGTCGAGGTCCTGCGCTCCGACGATCCGAGTGCCTGGTCGTGGTGTCGCGACCGCGACGGCCGGGAGGGCTGGGTGCCGCATTCGGCGCTGACGTGAGTCCCGCCCTGACGGGACAGCCGCCGCCCCAGACCGCCCTGTCGGCGTGAATCCACAAGGTGGCAGATGGGATGGAATCAGATCTGGGGTGTTCACCCCACTTTCGCTGCCATCCCATCTTCCATGTCGGGCTCTGCGCGCGTGCGCCGGCGCTCGGGGCCCCACCGGCCCACACCACCGCCGAGACAGCCGTCGTTTCCGGAATCGACGAGACTCGTGACCGAATCCCGAGACGTGAGGCGGAAACGACGGCTGTCTCGGCGCGTTGGGTGCTCAGGCGTCGATGGGGCCCAGGACGCGGTCGAGGTAGGGGTTGCGTAGGAGTCCGTCGGGGTCGACCTGGGCCCGGACGCGGCAGGCGTCGGCGAATCGTGGGTAGAGCTCACCGAGTCGAGCGGCGTCGAGGCGGTGCATCTTGCCCCAGTGCGGCCGTCCCTCGTACGCGGCGAAGACGTCCTCGACGACCTCGAAGTACGCCCGGTGGTCGGCACGCACGTACTGGTGGGCGGCGACGTAGACGTTGCGACGTTCGAAGCCGGTCGACAGCCATGCGTCGTCGGCGCCGGCGAAGCGCACCTCGAGCGGGAACGTCACCGGCATCCGACGACGATCGAGCTCACGGCGGAGCTCGCGAACGACCTCGCCGGCGGCCTCGATGGGCAGGGCGTATTCGGTCTCCCGGAACCGCACGCGTCGCGGCGAGACGAAGACGTCGGCCGAAGCGGCCGTGTACGTGCGGGCCGAGAGCGACCTCGCGCTGATCGCGTTGAGGGCCGGGACGAGCCGCGGCATCGTGGCTCCGAGCCGGTTGACGCCCTCGTACAGGTCGTTCGACAACAGCTCGTCCTCGAGGCGACGCCGCCACGCCGGCAGCGGTCGGCCGCTGTCGTCGTCGGCGGCCAGACGGGTGTTGAACTTGGCCGCGACGCGATCGGTGCCGGGGAACCAGAAGAACTCGACGTGGTCGGCCTCCGTGGGGAACGTCTCGATGCGATCGAGCACGGCGTCGAGGCTCTCCGGCCGCTCCTCGGCTCGCATGCGAAACGCGGGCACGCAGTCGACCCGCAACGCGACGACGACGCCGAACGCACCCAGCCCCACGAGCGCGGCGTGGAACAGGTCGGACTGCTCCTCCCGGGAGCACTCGACCAGCGAACCGTCCGCAAGAACGAGGCGCAGCGCCGAGACGAAGCCGGCCAGCCCGGTGAAGTGCAGACCGGTGCCGTGCGTGCCGGTGGAGACCGCCCCGGCGAGCGTCTGCCCGTCGACGTCGCCGAGGTTGGGCATCGCCAGCCCGAGACTGGCGAGCACGCTGTTGAGCGCGCCCAGCGTCGTGCCGGCCCGCACCCATACGCGGGCGCACGTCTCGGGTCGGGCTCCGGGCGGGGCCGCCTCCAGGTGCTCGACCCCGTCGAGGCCGGTCATGGCGGCGACGTCGAGCATGACGTCGTCCGTCTCGGCGCAGGGGGTGAACGAGTGCCCCGATCCGACCGGACGCACCCGCCGCCCTGCATCACGTGCGCGCCGCAGCACGTCGGCCACCTCGATCGCCGTCGTCGCGTACTCGACGCGGCCAGGGCGGCACGTGACGTTGCCGGCCCAGTTGGACCACGAACCGGGTGCGTCGTTCATCCGAAGCATCGTCCTTCTCCTCGGTAGGTGGGGGTGGTGCCTGCCAGGTCTCCGGCGGCGACGAGGTGCAGATGATCGAAGCGTTCGCAGAGTTCGCCCGCCTTGGCGTGGCGGAACCACACGCGATCACCGACGTCGAGACCCGTCTCATGTGGCGTGACGAGCGGGGTCTGCACCTCGCCCGCACCCTCGGCGCCGATGAGGCGCAGCCCCTCGGGCCACCACGGCTTGGGCAACCGCGACCTGCCGGCCGCACCGGAGGCGACCAACCCACCACCGAGCACGGTGACGATGCGCGGTGCGGGCCGCCGAACCACGGGAGCGACGAAGAACGCGGCGGGCTCGGGGGCGAAGGAGCTGTAGCCGTCGAAGAGGTGCGGTGCGAACAGCCCTGATCCGGCGGCGAGTTCGGTGACCACGGTGTCGATGCCCATGACGTGCAGGCTGCCGGTGCCGCCGGCGTTGACGAGGAGAGCGGAGCCGGCGACAGCCCTGGCGGCGTCGACGATGCGCCTGCGCCGCCCGGCCAACTCGGCCGCCGAGCGTCGTTGGACCTCGCGGATGAGGCGATTCGAATCCGCGATCCCCGCGATCTGCGCGTCGTAGAACATCAGCCCCGCCGGGGCGAGGACGTCGGAGTCCACCAGGCGTCGCAGCAGCGGCACGACGTCGCTCTCGGTGCGCAGCGGAGAACGCCGGGCGCCGACGTGGACGCGACCGATGCGGTAGGAGGCGTCGACGTCGAGACACACCCGCAGCGGCGCGTCACCGCGGCCGTGCTCGCGCATCGCGGCGCTCGCCAGATCGAGGTGGGTGTGACAGTCGGCCATGACGGTGACCCGGCGGCGCGCTTCCTCGTCCGCGGCGAGGCGGGCGAGCGCCGAGCGGTCGACGCTCGGGTAGGCGACGAGGACGTCGTGGCCGGCGGCAAGAGTCTCCCCCTCGCCAGCCACGAGCCACAGCGCCTCGGGCAGGGAGAACGCGAGGACTCCGCGGAACCCCTCGTGCCGCAACGCGCGAATCATCAGAGAACGGCACCGCACCGACTTGCTCGCCACCCGGATCGGCGTGCCGGCCGCGCGTTCGACCAGTCGGGCGGCGTTGCGGTCGAACGCGTCGAGATCGACGACGGCGAACGGCGGCTCGAGCGCCGAGGTCAGCGCGTCGAGGGCGGCCATGGCATGCCCGACCCGACCCGACGCGGCGATGCGCCTGCCGACCATACGGACCTCCCCGGTGCGAACTCACCGCGCGGTGACGTGCCGGTAACAACGACCAGTGGACCACGCCGTGTCAAGCCCCGCACGGACTTCGCACGAACGCGGCCGAGCCGCCCCCGCGGTGCGCCTGGATGCGCCTCACGCCCCAGCCCGAACGAACCGAGAGCCCCCGGCCGGTCCGCGCCCACGCCGCGAAGCGCCGGTCACGCGGAGTCGCGGTAGCGTCGTCGTCCGTGACGAACTCGAAGGAACGAGGCGGGCACGCGGCGGCCTCCGACACGGCTTCCACGACGACCGGCGGGAGCGGGGGCAAGGGCGAGTCCTCCGGCAGCCTGCTCACCGTCCTCATCGCGCTGGGGGCGAACGCGCTCATCGCGATCGCGAAGACGGTGGCGGCCGTGGTGTCGGGCTCGGCGTCCATGGTGGCGGAGGCCTCGCACAGTTGGGCCGACACCGGCAACGAGATCTTCCTCTTCATCGCCGAACGCCGCGCGACCAAGCCGGCCGACGAGTCCCACCCCTTCGGCTACGGACGCGCCGCGTACGTGTGGTCGATGATCGCGGCGTTCGGCCTCTTCGTCGCGGGTTCGATCCTGTCGATCACGCACGGCATCTCGGAGCTGCACGCCGAGGGCGAGGGTGCGGACTACCTGCTGAGCTACATCGTGCTCGCCATCTCGTTCGTTCTCGAGGGGGTCTCGTTCTCGCAGGCGCTGAGGCAGACGCGGTCTTCGGCTCATAAGGCGGGGCTGCACCCGATGCGGTACATCCTCGACACGTCGCAGACGACGCTGCGGGCCGTGTTCTTCGAGGACGCGGCCGCGTTGATCGGCATCCTGCTCGCCGCGGGCGGACTCGCTCTCCACGAGATCACCGGCGACGCGATCTACGACGCGATCGGGTCGATCCTCGTCGGCGTCCTGCTCGGTGTCGTCGCCTTCGTTCTCATCCAGCGCAACGTCGCGTTCCTCGTCGGCCAACAGGTCAGCGCGGCCACGCGAGAGAAGGTCCTCGCGGCCCTCTACGACAACCCCGAGATCGACGTGGTGACGTTCCTCCACATGGAGTACGTCGGACCGTCGAAGGTGCTGATCATCGCGGCGGTCGACCTCTCCCTCGACGACACCGAATCCGTGCTGCAGACCCGCATCCAGGCCATCGAGGACCGCCTGGAAGCGACTCCGCTTGTCGCCCGCGCCTTCCTCACCCTCTCGGCTCCCGGCTGGAAGCCGCTGGCCGACCCCGATCCGCAGGCCGGCTGACGGCGGCTTGTCGGTGGCTCGTGGCAGGGTGAAGTCCCCGACGAAAGGCGCGTTGTGAGCAGCGATCCCGACTCCGTGAACCCCTCCGATGACAACACAGCCAACACCGACAGCACCGACAGCACCGAGGGCCGGTTCTTCCTCATCACCGGCCCCGGCGCCGACGACGTGGCCCGCGCGCTGTCGGCGGCGCTTCCTCGCGCCGCCTCCGTCGACGGTGCCGTGGTCGCGGCGATGTTCTCGAGCTCCGACGCCGGGGCGAGCGGTCGTGACGAGATGGAACGGCGCTTCCTGCGCTACACCGCGGGCATCGCGCTCGCCGACAGTTTTCGCCTGGCCGGGTACGACGCGGTCGTCGCCGAGGACGTGCCGCTGGAGCATCTCGAGGCGTATCTCGACTTCGCCTCCCCCACGCCCGTACACCTCGTCCGACTCGGCGACGAGTTCGACACCGACGCCGTCGGTCTGGGCGTCTCCGACGACGACGCCGAGGCCATCGCGGCGCAGATCGTGCGTCGTGCCGACGAGGCGGTGGTCGAGGCGCCCGACGAGCGATCCGGCGATGCCGACGGCACGGTGACGCGACCCGACGCACCGTGAGGCGGCGGCGAGCCCGACGTCGAGCACCGAGCGCGCGAAGAGGGTGCACGACGACACCGCGGGTGGAAGGGTGGTCCACATGAGCGAGCACACCTCGACGGGACTGACCCCGGACCGGTATCTCGAGGCGATCGAGTCGAACTCTGCCCGATTCGCCGAGGCGCTCACCGACATCCCCGGCGATGCCCGCGTGCCGACCTGCCCCGCCTGGAACACCGACGAGCTCATCCATCACCTTGCGGTCGTCCAGCACTTCTGGGGAGGGGTCGTGCGGGAGGGCCTGACCGAGAAGGCCCAGGTCGACGCGCTGCGAGAGCATGATCCGCTGCCGGGTGCCGAGAGCCACGAAGCCCTGCTCGAGCTGCTGCGTGACGCCACGGCCCGGCTCGTCGACGCGCTGCGGGACCGCTCGCCGGACGAACCGGCGTGGTCATGGTCTCCGGAGCAGACGGTGGGCTTCGTCCTCCGCCGTCAGGCGCACGAGGCCTGTATCCATCGCATGGACGCCGAACTCACCGCGGCGCCCGACGGCAGCGCCCGCACCCTCGTCGATCCGATGCTCGCAGCAGATGGTGTCGACGAGGTGCTGCGTCTGATCGCGACGTTCTGCCCGGCCGCGTCGGGTACGCGCGACAACGGTCGGGATGAGGACACCCGCCGCCTGCGGGTCGTCGCCTCCGACACCGGAACGACGTGGCTCGTCACGGTCGGTCCCAACGCCTCGGGCATCGACGTCGCCGACCATGACCCGGCCGACGGCACCGTGCGTCCCTCGGCGATCGTCACGGGCACGGCCGAGGATCTCGTGTGCACCTTCTGGGGACGCCCCCCGATCGGGGCGATCCACCGCACCGGCGACCTCGTGCTGGTCGCCGAACTCGAGCGCGTTCTGGCCTCCCGGCCGGGTGGCTGAGCGGGCGGGCGCGACCGGCACCGTGCCGCGACCGGTGCGCCTCACGAGACGAGGAGCACCCCGCCGAGCGCGATGAGGGCGACGGCGACGGTGGTCGCGGTCGCGAGCACGAACGGCCGCCCGCCCACGGTCTTGAGCGTCGCGAAGCGCACACCGCAGCCGAGCGCGAACATCGCCGCGGCGAGCAGAAGGGTCTGCGCGACCTTGAGCACGTCGAGCACTTCGGCCGGCACGACCCCCGTCGTGCGCACGACGACGGCGACGAGGAACCCCACGACGAACAGTGGCACGAGCGGGGGCAGGTGGCGCTCGCCGTCCGCGTCGGCGGTGACCGCGCCGGCACGCCGCCGCGTCTGCCACCCGAACCACACGGCGACCGGCGCGAGCATGAGCACTCGTGCGAGCTTGACGACGACGGCCGTCTTGAGCGCCGGGCCACCGATGATCCCGGCGGCGGCGACGACCTGGGCCACCTCGTGGATCGATCCGCCGGCCCACAGCCCGGCGGTCTGCTGGTCGAGGCCGAGGAGCGTCACCAGCAGCGGCACGAGCGGGATCATCAGGGTGCCGAAGAGGACGACGAGGGCGAGCGCGGTGACGACGTCCTCCTCACGCTTGTCGTCGATGACGCCCTCGACGCCCGCGACGGCCGCGGCGCCGCAGATGGAGAACCCGGCCCCGATGAGGCTGCGCTGCGCGGGGACGATCCCGAGCCGGCGCCCGACCACCTCGGCGACGACGAGACCGCCCACGACGACCGCGAGGACGACACCGACGATCCCGGCCCCGAGCCCCGCGATGTCGAGCAACGAGACCTGAAGGCCGAGCAGGACGATGCCGACGCGCAGCACTCGCTTCGAGGCGATCGCGAGGCCCGGCGCGGTGGCCTCGGGTAGACGCACGAGGTTGGTGAGCGCGACGCCGATGAGGATCGCGACGAGCAGCGCGCTGACCGTCGGCAGCAGGAGGTTCACCCCATACGCGACGAGCGCCGCTGCGGTGGCGAGCGCGAGCCCCGGGGCGAGACGGCGCGTCGGCGTCGTCGCGCGTGGTGTCGGACCCGACGTGGCGGGGCGGTCTCTGCGTACGGATGTCACCCCGTCCACGCTGCTCCTGCGCCTCCGGCGGCGCTAGCACCCTCTTTCGAATGAGCCCATATCATTCGTGCATGACCTCGCGCCGCCCGGACATCGCCGGTCTCGCCCTGCTCGCCGCGGTGGCCGAGACCGGCAGCGTCGGGGCGGGCGCACGATCGCTCGGTCTCGCCCAGCCCAACGCCAGCCGCCTTCTCGCGCGGCTCGAACGCGATCTCGGGCTGTCTCTCATCGACCGCAGTCCCACCGGATCGCGGTTGACGGCACACGGCCGGCTCGTCGTCGACTGGGCCGAGCCGGTGCTCGCGGCCCTCGACCTTCTCGCCGCGGGCGCCGACTCCCTGCGCGAGGATCTCGACTCACACCTGCTCGTCGGCGCGAGCCTGACGATCGGCGAACACCTGGTCCCCCGCTGGCTGACCTCGTTTCGCGAGGTCCATCCGCACGTGCAGGTACGTGTTCGGGTGATGAACTCGACCGACGTCGTCGCCGCGGTGGAATCCGGCGAGCTCGACGTCGGCTTCATCGAGTCGCCGGGCCGCCCGCCGACGCTGCACGGAACGGTGGTGGACCGCGACGAGCTCGTCGTCATCGTCGCCCCGGGACATTCGTGGACGCACCGGGCGCAGGTGACACTCGACGAACTCGCCGTCACACCGCTGGTGGTCCGTGAGCCCGGCTCCGGCACCCGGCAGACCATCGACGACCTTCTCGCCGGTCGCGAGGTCGCGGCGCCGGTCATGGAGTTGTCGAGTACGGCGGCGATCGTGCAGAGCGTCGCCGCCGGCATCGGCCCGGCCGTCGTGTCGACGCACGCGATCGAGGCGGCCCGGCGCGAGGGCCTCGTGCGAGTCGTGCCCCTGGCCGGGGCGTCACTGCGGCGCGAGCTGCGCGCGATCTGGCGCCCGACCCGCCGATTCACCGGAGTGGCGTGGGACTTCGTACTCCACGCCCGCGGCGTCTGACGAGCGAGCCGGTCTACGCGCCTCGCCCGTCCCACCCGGTGGTGTCTCCTACCGTGACGGCAGATGGGATGGAAGACGTGATGGCAGCCGGATGGGGGTGATCACCCCGTTCCCGCTGCCATCCCATCTTCCACGTCCTCCGCGCTCCACTCGGCCCGAGTGGACCCGGGTGGCCGGCGGAACGTCCGGAGGCTCAGAACAGTGCGCTCATGAGCGCGCGACGAGCCTTGACGACCCGCTCGTCCTGCGCACCGACGACCTCGAAGAGCTCGACCAGACGGGTGCGGACCTTCTCGCGGTCCTCGTCGGCGGTACGGCGCACGAGGTCGACGAGCCGCGAGAACGCGTCCTCGACATGCCCGCCGAGCACGTCGAGGTCGGCGACGAGGAGTTGGGCGTCGATGTCGTCGGGCCGAGACGCCGCGTCATCGCGCGCGGAGGCGAGATCGGCGCCCTCGGTGCGCTGCATGAGCGAGACCTGAGCGAGACCGGCCGCCGCGTCGGCGTCCTTGGGGTTCTTCTTGAGCGCGGCCTCGTAAGCCGCCGCCGCAGCGCCGTAGTCACCGGCCTCGATCGCGTCGTACGCGGCCTGGTGCTCGGGTGAGAGCGGCTCGGGCTCGGGCTCCTGCTCCCCCTCGCCGGCGACGACGCGACCGGTCACACCGTTCTGGGCCGCGACCTCGAGAAGCTGCTCGAGCGCCGGGAGGAGCTGGTCGACGGGGATGACGCCCGGCGACAGCGGCACCGGCTGGGCGGCGATGACACCCAGGGTGAACGGCAACTGCTGCACCTGGAACGCCTGCGCGAGCCGGGGCTGCGCGTCGGCGTCGACCGCGACGACGCGCAGGCGCCCCTGCAGCCGCTCCGCCGCCGTGACCGCGTTGCGCACGGCGGCCTCGGTCTCCGGGTGCGACGCCGACCAGACGACGACGAGCGCGGGAACCTCGCGGGTGCCGAGCATGAGCTCCTCGAACGACGCCTCGTCGGCGTCCACCCGGATCGAGCCGGGCTGCGACGACCCGGGCGCGTCGTTCTTCGGACCCTTACCCAGTGAGGAGAGGTCGACGGCACCACGAAGAGCGGAGGAACGGATCGGAGGCTGTTCGGTCATGTCTGCATTCTTGCCGAACCACCGTCGCCGGGCACAGTCGGGCAGCGCTCCGACCGAGCGATCACGAGCGAGAACGCGCCCTACTTCTCCACGTGCTGGTAGTCGTAGCTCGACAGCCACGTCCAGCCACGACTCGTGAAGGCCCTCGTCAACGGGTTGGACGCGACCATCATCCCGGGCCGCACGTCGGCCCGGTTCCGGTAGGCCCGACCCGCGGCGGGCGAGACGGTGCCCTTGTAGATGTACGGGTTCTGCACGGGGTTGACGTCGATCGCGCGGCCGAAGGAGTGCTTCGACCACCCCTTGCCGTTCGTGATGGCCCGGCAGTTGAACGCAGAGGTGTTGTTCGCGGCCATGGACCGCTCGTCGCTGCCGCCGTACGCCGACACCTCGCGCATCGCGGCGATGGGGAACTTCGAGGAGATGCCGACCTGGAACGCCTGCAGCGCACTCGTCGTCGCCGTCGAGGCGAGGACGATGCGGCCACGATGCATGCGGCCGTCGAAGCCCCAGTGGTTCATCTCGACGGTGGAGAGCCTGGAGTAGTGCACGGGGCATCCCGGACGCCACGTCTTCGCCACGTCCGCGCGGGTGGTCCGGCGCACCGCAGGCGCGAGCACCGCGGTGCGCCTCAGCGTGACCAGCGGGCTCACCGCCCCCTGGGCGGAGACGACGCGGTGCGAGAAGGTCGCGACTGCTCCCCGGCCGTACGACAGGGGCACCGAGTACCTCCCGTCCCGTCCGGCGGTGAGGTGGCGGTTGGCGCGCCAACGACCACCGAGTCGGACCTGCACCGTGAGGCGGCTGCCGGCGGGGGCGGTGCCGCGCAACACCGGATCGCGCAGGGTGTCCTGGGAGACACGGGTGGTCGAGACCGTGACCCGGCCCGCGCCGGAGGCGGCGGCCGGCGTCGGGGCCGTCGCGACCACGGGGGCGGGAATCAGCACGAGGCCGAGGACGAGGGGAAGGCGTCGCATGTCGTTCCCTTCGGCGACGGGCCGGCCCACATGAAGCCGACACACTTGAACAACGTGGCCCGGATCGACGACATCTCCTCGATCCGGGCCACGATCCGTGTGCGCGACCTCGCTCAGAAGCGGGCCGGCTCGCGGTAGATGCCCCACTCGTCGCGCAGGGCGTTGCAGATCTCACCCAGGGTGCACTCGGCACGCACGGCGTCGAGCATGGCCGGGATCATGTTCTCCTTGGTGCGGGAGACCTCGACCATCCGGGCCAGGGCGTCGGCCGCGATGTCCTCGTTGCGGGCGGCGCGCCGCGTGTCGAGCTCACGCACCTGCTCCTTCTCGACCTCGTGGCTGACGCGCAGGATCTCGAGCTCGTTCGCGACGGAGTCGGTGTGGCAGTTGACGCCGACGACCTTCTTGTCGCCCTTCTCCAGCGCGATCTGGTGCTGGAAGGCCGCGTCGGCGATCTCGGAGGAGAACCAGCCCTCCTCGATGCCGCGCAGGATGCCCGAGGTCATCGGCCACACCGCGTCGTCGCCCTTGTTGCCGGCGTTGGCGCGCACGACCTCGGCGAGCGCCTCCTTGTCGGCCGAGCCCAGACCGCTGGTGCCCATGCGCAGGATCGAGTCGAAGATGCGCTCGGCCTCGGCCTCGATCTTGTCGGTGAGCGCCTCGACGTACCACGAGCCGCCGAGCGGGTCGGCGACGTTGACGACGCCGGTCTCCTCCATGATGACCTGCTGGGTGCGCAGCGCGACCTCGGCGGACTGCTCGGTGGGCAGCGCGAGGGTCTCGTCGAGCGCGTTGGTGTGCAGGGAGTTCGTGCCGCCGAGCACTGCGGCGAGCGCCTCGGTGGCGGTACGCACGACGTTGTTGAGCGGCTGCTGCGCGGTGAGCGAGACGCCCGCGGTCTGGGTGTGGAAGCGCAGCCACTGCGCCTTCTCGCTGGTCGCGCCGTAGACGTCGCGCAGCCACTTCGCCCAGATGCGACGCGCCGCGCGGAACTTGGCGATCTCCTCGAAGAAGTCGACGTGGGAGTCGAAGAAGAAGCTCAGGCCGGGCGCGAACGAGTTGACGTCGAGACCGCGGGAGAGGCCGAGCTCGACGTAGCCGAAGCCGTCGGCGAGCGTGAACGCGAGCTCCTGCGCGGCCGTCGCGCCCGCCTCACGGATGTGGTAGCCGGAGACCGACAGCGGCTTGTACGCGGGGATCTCGGCGTTGCAGTACTCCATGAGGTCGCCGATGAGGCGCAGGTGGGGCTCCGGAGAGAACAGCCACTCCTTCTGCGCGATGTACTCCTTGAAGATGTCGGTCTGCAGCGTGCCGTTGAGCACGCCGGGGTCGACGCCCTGACGCTCGGCGGCGACGAGGTACATGCAGAACACCGGCACGGCCGGGCCCGAGATCGTCATCGAGGTGGTGACGTCGCCGAGCGGGATGTCGGAGAACAGGATGTCCATGTCGTTGGCCGAGTCGATGGCCACGCCGCAGTGACCAACCTCGCCGAGGCTCATCGCGTCGTCGGAGTCACGTCCCATGAGGGTGGGCATGTCGAACGCCACCGAGAGACCGCCGCCGCCGCGGCCGAGGATCATCTTGTAGCGCTCGTTGGTCTGCTTGGCGTTGCCGAAGCCCGCGAACTGGCGGATGGTCCACGTGCGTCCGCGGTAGCCGGTGGGGTACAGGCCTCGGGTGAACGGGAACTCGCCCGGCCAGCCGATGCGCTCGAAGTCGGGGTCGGCGGCCTCCTGCTCGGGGGTCGGGCCGTAGACCGGGTCGACCTCCATACCCGAGAGCGTCGTGAAGTCCGCCTGACGGACCCGGGAGTTGTCGAAACGCTGCTGCCAGCGCTCGCGACCGGACATGGCTTGCTGCTGCGTCTGCTGTGGCTCCGTCATCGTCATGCCCCCAAAGTACTAGGAAGTCCTAGTACTTATCCAGACCCGATCTCCGATTTCTCGAATCGATCCACGCGATCGGAGGGGCGCGGAGCGTCGTGGGACGCGAGAATCACGGCCACGACAGCTCGGGTGGGCCTCGCTTTCATCGCCACACAGCGATATGATCGTCTAATGGCGATACGAGAAGAGCCCCCCGTGCTCGACGACACGGCGACCGCCGCCTACGCGCACCTGTTCGACACCCTCGGCGAGCCCACGCGGCTGGCCATCCTGCAGCACCTCGCCTCCGGCGAGCACCGGGTGCGCGATCTCGTCGAGCATCTCGGACTCGCGCAGTCGACCGTGAGCAAGCACATCGCGTTCCTGCACGAGTGCGGCCTGGTGACGCAGCGACCCGAGGGCCGAGCGACCTGGTACGCGCTCGAGAACCCGGCGCGGCTGCGCACGCTCATCGCCGCGGCCCGGGACATCCTGCGCGCCACCGGCTCCGAGGCGGTGCTGTGCCCGCACCTGCACACCCCCTGACCGACGACACCCACCCGCACATCGCTCACGACACCCGGAGGAGGATCCACATGGGCGCAGGACACGACCACCGGCCCACTGTCCCCGAGGCCGGCCGCCCCGGGGATCACCGCCGCAGGCTCTGGATCGCCTTCGGCCTCACGGCGACGATCGTCGTCGCTCAGGGGATCGGAGCGGTGGTCACGGGCAGCCTCGCCCTGCTCACCGACACGGTCCACGCGCTGACCGACGCCTCGGGCCTGCTCGTGGCGCTCGTCGCCGCCACGCTCATGCTTCGGCCGGCCGATGCCAGGCGCACCTGGGGCTTTCGTCGTATCGAGGTCATCGCGGCGCTCGGTCAGGCGGCTCTGCTCACCGCCGTGGGCGTCTACGCCGCGGTCGAGGGGGTCCGGCGCCTCCTCGAGCCACCCGAGATCCCCGCCGGCGAACTGCTGTTCTTCGGTGCCGTGGGGCTCGCGGCCAACGTCGTCGCGATCACGGTCCTCGCCTCGAGTCGCGGCGCGAACTTCAACATGCGCGCGGCGTTCCTCGAGGTGCTCAACGACGCGCTCGGTTCGCTCGGCGTCATCGTCGCGGCCATCGTCATCTCGACGACCGGCTTCCAGCAGGCCGACGCCGTCGCGGGCCTCTTCATCGCCGCCCTCATCCTCCCTCGCGCGTTCGTCCTCCTGCGCGAGACGACGAGCGTGCTCATGGAGTTCGCGCCCGCAGGGCTCGACCTCGAGGAGGTCCGCCGCCACATCCTCGCCCTCGATCACGTGAAGGACGTCCACGACCTGCACGCCTCGACCGTGGCCACCGGTCTGCCGACACTCACCGCCCACGTCGTCGTCGACGACACCTGCTTCACCGACGGCCACGCCGCGGAGATGCTGGAGGACATCAGGGCGTGTGTCGCGGAGCACTTCGAGGTGTCGATCCACCACTCGACGTTCCAGATGGAGACCGAGCGCATCGCCGCGCACGAACCCGAGGCGTGCCGGTACCCGTGACCCGCGAGCATGACCCGTGAGCTCTGATCCACCGGCGCGCGTGGCCGGTCAGGGCCGCAGGCCGCGACCTACGCACCTTCCAGCGCGTCGAAGTCGCCGTGGTGGCGGCGGATCTTCTCGAGCAGCCGGAACAACTCGACCCGTTCGGGGCCCGTGAGCGCGGCGACCCCGAACCCGGAGTCGACGAGCTTGGCCATACCCCGCTCGGCGACGGCGCGGCCCGCCGGGGTGATGACCGCGAGCGTGCCGCGCCCGTCCAGCGGGTTGGGCACGCGCTCGACGAAGCCCTGCGACGCGAGTCGCTGGATCACGCTCGTCGCCGAGGTCGGATGCACCATGAGCCGCTCCCCCACCTTGCTCATGGGCAGCCGCCCCTCCCGGCTGAAGGTCAACAGCACCAGCGCCTCGAACCGAGGGAAGGTGAGGTCGAACTCGGCCAGTTCGGCGTCGAAGTCGGCGAGCAGCAACTGCTGCACCCGCATGACCGAGGTGGCCGTCGCCATCGACTGCGGCGCCGAGGCTCGCCCCCACGTGCGCTCCCACAGCACGGCCGCCCGGCGGATCGGGTCGAACGCGAGCGTGCGAGATGACTTCATGCAGGTCAGCCTACTGTTCACCGGACCCACGACGATCCCGGGCCCGGCGTCGTCGCCGTGCGCGACGCCCCGCGAGCCAGGCCCGGCCGACGATCAGGTGAGGGCGGCGAGCACCTCGTCGGCGGCCCGATAGGTGTCGGTGCGGCCGGCGACGACATCGCCCGCCAGGTCGTCGATGCCGTGGCCGTCGCGCAGGTCGCCCATACGCGCCCGCAGCTGGGCGAGGACGATCGACTCGATCTCCTCGGTGGCGCGGGCGCGACGGCGACGGTCGAGTTCGCCGTGTTCGGCCATCCACGCCTGGTGCTTCTCGATGCCCTCGATGACCTCCTCGACCCCCTGCATGCGGTCGGCGATGGTCTTGAGGACCGGCGGGCGCCACAGGTTGGGCTCGGTGCGATCGCCGAGGCTGATCATGTGGCGGATGTCGCGCACCGTCGCGTCGGCTCCGTCGCGGTCGGCCTTGTTGACGACGAACACGTCACCGATCTCGAGGATGCCCGCCTTGGCGGCCTGGATGCCGTCGCCCATGCCCGGGGCGAGCAGGACGAGGGTGGTGTCGGCCATGCCGACGATCTCGACCTCGCTCTGACCGACACCGACGGTCTCGACGAGGATGACGTCGCAGCCCGCGGCGTCGAGCACGCGCATCGCCTGGGGGGTCGCGGCCGAGAGGCCACCGAGGTGGCCGCGGCTCGCGAGCGAGCGGATGTAGACCTCGGGGTCGAGGGCGTGATCCTGCATGCGGACCCGGTCACCGAGCAGGGCTCCCCCGGAGAACGGCGAGCTCGGGTCGACCGCGAGCACGCCGACCCGCTTACCCTGCTTGCGCAGCGCGGTGACCAGCGCGTTCGTCGACGTCGACTTGCCGACGCCCGGGCTGCCGGTGATGCCGATGATGTGCGCGTGCCCCGTGTGCGGCGCGAGCGCGGCCATGATGTCGCGCAACGCCGGGTGCCCGTCCTCGACGAGCGAGATGAGCCTCGCCACGGCACGCGGCGAACCCTTTCGCGCGTTCTCCACGAGTGCGGGGACGTCGACCTGACGGGCCATCGGTGAACTACCTCATTCGGGGTCTCGAGTGCGGACTACAGCGACCGGCGTCGGCAGTGGATGTGCGGAAGGTACGGAAGATGCGGAGGCCGGACCGGTGAGCAGGAACCTGCCCACCGGTCCAGCATGCCCCAGCGATCAGTTCTTCGGGACCCGGACGATCAACGCGTCGCCCTGACCGCCGCCACCACACAGCGAGGCGGCACCCACGCCGCCGCCGCGGCGCGCGAGCTCCTTGGCGACGTGCAGCGTGATGCGCGCACCCGACATGCCGATCGGGTGGCCCACCGCGATGGCCCCGCCGTTGACGTTGACCTTGTCGTCCGACAGCCCGAGCGCACGCGCCGAGGCGACGCCGACGGCGGCGAACGCCTCGTTGATCTCGACGAGATCGAGGTCGCCGGGCTCGATGCCCTCCTTGCGGCAGGCCTCGACGATCGCGTTCGACGGCTGCAGCTGCAGCGTGGAGTCGGGCCCGGCGACGACGCCGTGCGCACCGATCTCGGCGAGCCACTGCAGGCCGAGCTCCTCGGCCTTGGCCTTGCTCATGACGACGACCGCGCACGCGCCGTCGCTGATCTGCGAGGCCGAGCCGGCCGTGATCGTGCCGTCCTTGCCGAAGGCCGGACGCAGCTTGCCCAGGCTCTCGGCCGTGGTGTCGGGGCGGATGCCCTCGTCCTTGGTGAACTGCACCGGGTCGCCCTTGCGCTGCGGGATGGAGACCGGCACGACCTCGTCGTCGAAGACCCCGTCCTCCCAGCCCTTCGCGGCGCGCTGGTGACTCCGCGCCGAGTAGGCGTCCTGCTCTTCGCGGCTGACCTCGGCGTCACCGCTGTTGCCGCTCTCGGTGAGGTTGCCCATGCCCTGGTCGGTGAAGGCGTCCCACAGACCGTCGTAGTCCATGTGGTCCTTCATCGTGACGTCGCCGTACTTGAAGCCCGAACGGCTCTTGGCGAGCAGGTGCGGGGCCTGGGTCATCGACTCCTGGCCGCCGGCGACGACGATGTCGAACTCACCCGCACGGATGAGCTGGTCGGCGAGCGCGATCGCGTCGAGCCCGGAGAGGCACACCTTGTTGATCGTGAGCGCGGGAACGTTCATCGGGATGCCCGCCTTGGTGGCGGCCTGGCGGGCGGGGATCTGACCCGCGCCTGCGGTCAACACCTGGCCCATGATGACGTAGTCGACCTGCTCGGGCTTCACCCCGGACTTCTCGAGTGCGGCCCGAATGGCGACGCCGCCGAGATCGGCACCGGTGAATCCCGCGAGCGAGCCGAGGAGCCGACCGATCGGGGTGCGCGCCCCATCGACGATGACGGTGGTCGGACGGTTGGATGAATCGGTCATGTGCGATGGCCTCCGTGTCGTGCCTGACTGGGTCGTCTTTGACTGGGTCGTCGGTGACAGCGCCCCCACTGTAGGGGTGTGCTCCGACAGCCTCGACGCACTGCCCGGCCCACCGGCCGGCTGTCTCGCGGTTCGGGCGGGCACGGGCGGGCACGGGCGACGTGCGGGGCGGGCCGTTCGTCCCCGATCCGCCCGCGATCGCCCTGCGCGGACGCCGGCGCTCCTACCCTGGAGACATGAGCGCACAGGGACTGTTCACGCACATCGACCATGTCGGCATCGCCGTCCGCGACCTCGACGAGGCCATCGCCTTCTACGAGGAGAAGTACGGCATGAAGATGGCCCACCGCGAGATCAACGAGGAGCAGGGCGTCGCCGAGGCGATGATGGAGGTCGGCGACTCGACCTCGTGCATCCAGCTCCTCGCCCCGCTGAACGAGAACTCCACGATCGCCAAGTTCATCGACAAGAGCGGCGTCGGCATCCAGCAGATGGCCTACCGCGTCGAGAACATCGACGAGGTCTGCGAGACGCTCAAGGAGCGCGGTCTGCGTCTGCTCTACCCCGAGCCCAAGCGCGGCACCGCGGGCAGCCGCATCAACTTCATCCACCCCAAGGACGCGGGCGGTGTGCTCGTCGAGCTCGTCGAGCCCAACCCCGAGGGCATGCACTGACCCCACCCGATCGACGCGCCGAGCAGGCGGCTCGTCCCGGCCGAGGAGGCGGGGGACGGGCCGCCTGTTCGCACCCCGGGGCGGGGCGTCGGCAGTGCTGGTGATGAAGCTCACCCGCTCCCCTACTCCCGCCTCGGCCCCCGTGCCGGGAAGGTGAACCTGAGGATCCGGCCCACGTGCCGGTCCACGTCGTTGACTCGAGGACGAGCCGAAGGAGAGGCCATGCAGGAGATTCTCGACGCCATCATGTCCGGCGACCGGAGCGAGGAGACCTACGCGGGCCTCTCGGTACCGGAGTCGTTCAAGGCCGTGGTCGTCCGCAAGGACGAGGTCGACATGTTCGAGGGGGTGCCCAGCAAGGAGAAGGACCCCCGCAAGAGCCTCCACGTCGACGAGGTTCCGCTGCCCGAGCTCGCGCCCGGTGAGGCGCTCGTCGCGGTCATGGCGAGCTCGGTCAACTACAACACCGTGTGGACCTCGATCTTCGAGCCCGTACCCACGTTCGGGTTCCTCGAGCGGTACGGCCGGTTGTCGGACGTCGCCAAGCGGCACGACCTGCCCTACCACATCGTCGGTTCCGACCTCTCGGGCGTCGTGCTGCGCACGGGCCCCGGCGTGCACCTGTGGAAGCCCGGCCAGGAGTGCGTCGCGCACTGCCTCAGCGTCGAGCTCGAGCACCACGACGGCCACAACGACACGATGCTCGACCCCGAGCAGCGCATCTGGGGCTTCGAGACGAACTTCGGCGGGCTCGCCCAGCTCGCGATCGTCAAGGCCAACCAGCTCATGCCCAAGCCCGAGCACCTCACGTGGGAGGAGGCGGCGAGCCCCGGCCTCGTCAACTCCACTGCCTACCGTCAGCTCATCAGCAAGAACGGCGCCGGCATGAAGCTCGGCGACCGCGTCCTCATCTGGGGCGCCAGCGGCGGCCTCGGCTCCTACGCCACCCAGATGGCCCTCGCCGGCGGCGCCACCCCGGTGTGCGTCGTCTCCTCGCCCGAGAAGGCCGAGATCTGCCGCCGCATGGGCGCCGAGCACGTCATCGACCGCAACGAGATGGGCTACCGGTTCTGGAAGGACGAGAAGACCCAGGACCCCAAGGAGTGGCGCCGGTTCGGCAAGGACATCCGTGAACTCACCCGCGGGCACGACGTCGACATCGTCTTCGAACACCCGGGGCGCGAGACGTTCGGTGCGTCGGTCTACGTCGCTCGCAAGGGCGGCACGATCGTCACGTGCGCGTCCACCTCGGGGTACATGCACGAGTACGACAACCGGTTCCTGTGGATGAACCTCAAGCGCATCATCTCCAGCCACTTCGCCAACTACCGCGAGGCCTGGGAGGCCAACAGCCTCATCCGCCGCCGGCTCATCCACCCGACCCTCTCCAAGACCTACCCGATGAACGAGGTCGGTCAGGCCGCGCAGGACGTGCACCGCAACGCCCACCAGGGCAAGGTCGGTGTGCTGTGCCTGGCCCCCAAGGAGGGCCTCGGCGTGACGATGCCCGAGCGCCGCGAGCCGCACCTCGACGCGATCAACCGCTTCCGCAACATCTGACGGATCGGCGATCGCCCCGACCGCCACGACCGGCCCGCCTCCCGCACTCGCGGGCGGCGGGCCGTCGTCGTCTCTCCCGTCGTCTCGTCGTCTCGTCGTCTCCCGCCGTGACCCCGGCGTAATCCTCACGTGAGCTCGCCCACTGCCTCGTGCGCGAGGGGCGTCGAGTGGCTCACCCTCGCCGAGTCGGGCACATGACCAGGACGTGCGGCGTAGTAGGCTCGGCCGGAGCCGCGCGGCGACGGGCCTTCGCCCACGACCCGGGGCCCGCGCCGCCGATCGATCGACCGGCGCGAATCTTCACGAGTTCTGAACGGCCCGGGGGTGGACGAGTGCGACCACGCGCGTCAGCGGTAGGAGCCTCGCGGTGGTCGTCGATGACGGGCGCGCCAGCACGACGTGTGCCAGTGTCGGCGTCCCGAGACACCCGCTCCGAGGCCGCTCTCGGGCCACACGACGACGTGCGACGACCCTCCGGAGAAGCTCTGCTGGCACCCCGGGCACACGTACCGGCGCCCGGGATCACGGCCCGTCACCTCTCGCACGACCCACGTCGTGCCGTCGAACTGCTCGCGCAACTCTCGGACGAACAGTCCGGGATGCAGGCCCCGCTCGTCGCGGCGGCGTCGGTTGGCTCGTGGCACGACCACATTCTGCCCACCACGGCCCACCGCTCGATCAGCCGTGTCAGGAGGACCCGATGACCGACCCCCGCCTCCCCTCGCGTCGCGACTTCATGCGGACGAGCGCTCTCGCGGCCGGGGCCGTCGCGTTGTTCTCCGGGTGCACCGGGCAGTCCCCCGCGCCGGCCACGTCGACGACCTCCACGACCTCCGCCAGGCCGACCACACCGGCGAGCCCGACGGGTTCTCCCACCCTCGACAACGACTCCTGGGCGCCCAACCCGACGAAGGTCGGAAAGCTGTCGGTCACGGCCTCCCAGCAGGGCGAACAGCTGCTGCTGCACACCCTCGACGGCGATCGGTCGTTCCTCGCCGGCGTCGGTCTCACGGCGGTGCTGCCCGGGCACCTGCCCGAGGACTTCGCGCCCAAGGCCGCCGACTACCGCCGGTGGTTGACGATGATGGGCGAGACCGGCATCCGGGCCGTGCGTCTGGACTCACTGCAGGCGCCCGCCCTCTACGACGAGCTGCTCGCCTACAACAAGGCCCACCCCGACGCCCCGCTCTACCTCGTGCAGGGGGTCACGATCGATGCGCTGCGGGCGCCGGTGGACAAGCCCGCACCCCTCGGCTCGGCGGTGCGCCGGGCCCTCAGCGCCGAGATCGCCGACACGAGTGCGGCGATCCACGGCGACCTCAGCCGCGCGTCCTCGGCGACCGGACCGACGGGGCGATGGCGCAGCGACGTGTCGCGCTGGGTGGCGGCCTGGGTCGTCGGCTCACCCTGGGATCCACGGGTCGTCCTCGCGACCGACCGCGAGAACAAGGCCCGACCGTTCTCCGGCACCTACTTCATCTCGACACCGCAGGCGAGTGCCACGGAGTCGTGGATCGCCGCCCGCATGGACGAACTCGCCACGCACGAGGCGAAGCGGGGCTCGTGTGCCCCCATCGGCGCGGCCAACCACGCCGCCACCGATCCCCTGTCCCACCCCGAGGAGCCGGTCGCGACCGACGACCAGGTGGGCGTCGACGTCAACAACATCGGGGCACGCACGGCGTGGCCTGCCGGAACGTTCGCGGCCTACCGGGCGATGCCGTACGCGCCGATGTTCCTGCGCTACCAGGCCTCCTATCAGACCGGTGACCCCTATCGCGCCTACCTGCTCGACCTGCGCGCGCATCACCAGGGCATGCCGCTGCTCATCACGGAGTTCGGTGTGCCGGCCTCGCTCGGCCAGAGCAGTACCGGCGCCAACGGGCGCACCGAGGGGTTCCTCTCCGAGCAGCAGGCGATGCGCGCGAACGCCGACATGCTGACGATGTTCCGCGAGATCGGCATCGCCGGCGGCCTCCTGCCGTCGTGGACCGACGACTGGTCGGCCACCTCGCCCCCGACCGAGCCGCGGTCGCGCCTCGTCGCCCCGGCGCGACGCGCGCTGTTCCACGACCCGCTGACGAGCGGACAGTGGTTCGGTCTGCTCGCGCACGACTCCGCGCTCGGAGGCACGAAGGTCGTGCACGAGGCGCCGGAGGACGAGATGACGAAGGTCGCCGTCGACCACGACGCCTCGTACTTCTACATCACGTTCTACTTCACACGCCGCGTCACCTCTCCGGTCGACGTGGGCTTCAGCCTCTACGACACGAGCGGTCTGCGCCTGCCCGGCGGCTCGGGCGACGCCGACTACGACGTCGCTCTGCGCCTCGTCCCCACGATGAGCACCGTGACGATGTACGTGCGCCGCACCCTCGACCCGGCGCGTCTCGACGGTCTGCCCACGCTGTACCTTCCCCGCGCCAACCTGCGCGGATGGGTCGTCGAGCAGCTCACCCTCGCGCCGCCGATGGAGGTCCCGGGCCGCCGCAACGCCGTCCCCGCGGAGATGCAGAAGGTCGGCGAGCTCGTCATGGGAACGTGGGACTCCGCGAGCCCGGCGTACACCTCGCTGGCCACGTGGCAGCTCGTGCGCCCCGACCCCGCCCTGCCGATGGAGTGGCGCCTCCGGCTGCCGTGGTCGATGCTCACGTTCGCCGACCCCGCCGGGCGCCAGGGACTCGTCCCCGACCTGGGCGAGCCCTCGCTCGTCCCCGTCACCGGCATGGACGTGATGATCGAGTCGAGCACCCCCGGCAGCCCCGCGAACTTCCACGTCGACGTGCCGGGGTGGAAGTCGGTGCCGCGCACGACCGAACGTCTCAAGAGCGGCATGGACGCCCTGCGCGACGCTCTCGCCGCCACCTCGCGCGCCACGCCCTGAACCGGTCTCGCGCCGGCCGCGCGCGAGAACGTCGACGCCCCGCCACCTCCTCGGAGGTGGCGGGGCGTCGGCATTCCGTGAGCGCGACGGCCCGGCTCAGGCGTACGTGCGGAACCCCCGCTTGGACTTGCGACCGAGATACCCGGCCTTGACCAGGTGCTCGAGCAGCGGGGCCGGAGCGAAGCCGCGCTCGCGGAACTCGAGGTACAGCTCCCTCTGGATGGCGAGCGAGACGTCGAGGCCGACGATGTCGAGCAGCTCGAACGGACCCATCGGATAACCACATCCGGCCTTCATCGCCAGGTCGATGTCGTCGGTGGTCGCGTAGTGCGCCTCGAGCATCTTGATCGCGTCGTTGAGGTAGGGGAACAACAGCGAGTTGACGATGAACCCCGAACGGTCGGCGCACTCGACGCCGCGTTTGCCGATCTTGTCGCACAGGTCGACGATCGTGGCCTCGACGTCGGCGGCGGTCGCGACCGTGGAGACGATCTCGACGAGCTTCATCACCTGCGCCGGGTTGAAGAAGTGCATGCCGATGACGTCGGCCGGGCGGGAGGTGGCGACGGCCACCTCGATGACCGGCAGCGACGAGGTTGTCGTCGCGAGGATCGCACCGGGCTTGCAGATCTCGTCGAGGTTCTCGAACATCGCCTGCTTGGTCGAGAGCTCCTCGCTGATGGCCTCGTCGACGATGTCGACGTCGGCCAGGGTCTCGAGGGAGTCGCTCGTCGTGATCGACGCGATCGCCTTCTCGCGCACCTCGTCGGTGAGCTTGCCGCGCTGCACGGCCTTGGCGAGCGACTTCTGGATCGCGCCGTAGGCCTCCTCCACGCGTCCCTTGTGCCGCGAGACCATCTGCACCGGGTAGCCGGCCTTGGCGAAGACCTCGGCGATCCCGGTGGCCATCGTGCCGCTGCCGACCACGCCGACCTTGTGAATCGGGCGGATGCCCTTGCCGTCGGCTGCGGGCCTGGGCGTCTGCGGGTCGTCGACCACCTTGCCGGAGCCGGGCTTCTCGTAGGTGTAGAACCCGCGACCGGTCTTGCGGCCCAACAGACCCGCGGTGATCATCTGCTTGAGCATCGGCGCGGGCGCGTGGAGCTTGTCGCGCCCCTCCTTGTAGATCGTGTCGAGCACGGCGTACGCCACGTCGAGACCGATGAGGTCGAGCAGCGCGAGCGGCCCCATGGGCAGGCCGCAGCCGAGCGTCATCGCGGCGTCGATGTCCTCGCGGCTCGCGTATTTATTCTCGTACATCATGACGGCCCGGTTGAGGTAGGCGAGCAGCAGACGGTTGGCGATGAAGCCGGCCTGGTCGCCGACGACGACGGGCTCCTTGCCGAGCTTCTCGGCGAGCGCACGCACGTCTTCGAGCACGTCGGGCGAGGTGATGACCGTCGCGATGATCTCGACGAGCTTCTGCACCGGGGCGGGGTTGAAGAAGTGGAGGCCGATGACACGGCTCGGGTCCTTCGTCGCCGTCGCGATGTCGGTGACCGAGAGGCTGGAGGTGTTCGTCGCGAGGATCGCGTCGTCTCCGACGATGCCGTCGAGCGTGGTGAACACCGACCGCTTGATGTCGAGGCTTTCGGGCACCGCCTCGATGACCAGCCCGCAGTCGGCGAGCGCCGACATGTCGTCGGTCGTCGTGACCCGGCCGAGCAGCGCCGCCTGATCCTCCTCGGACATCTTGCCGCGCTGCACCGCGCGGCCCGTGGAGTTCTCGAGGTGGCCCCGCCCGCGCTCGACGGCCGCGGCGTTCATCTCGACGCCGACCACCTCGAACCCGCTGCGGGCACACACCTCGACGATTCCGGCACCCATCGTGCCGAGTCCGATCACACCGATCTTCGTGATTTCGCGAGCCATGCCCGGAGTCTTCCAGACCGCGCGACGTCGTGGCCCGGTTCCGCTCCTGTGGCACTCGGCACGTCAGTCGATCGCCACCGGTCGATCGCCACCGACCGATCGCCACCGCCCCCGCGGTGTCGCCGGGGGTTAGGGTGTGCGGCGTGCGTCTGGTCATCGCGAAGTGCAGTGTCGATTACGAGGGCCGTCTGGCGGCCCACCTTCCGCTCGCGACGCGGTTGTTGCTGGTCAAGGCCGACGGGTCGGTGCTCGTCCACAGCGACGGCGGCTCCTACAAGCCGCTCAACTGGATGTCGCCGCCGTGCGCGACGGCCGAGATCGAGCCCGACGAGAGCGAGCGGGCCGACGGGGTCGAGACGGTGTGGGTCGTGCAGCACGCCAAGAGCGACGGACGGCTGCGCATCCGCATCCACGAGGTGCTCCACGACTCCAGTCACGAGCTCGGCGTCGATCCCGGCCTGGTCAAGGACGGCGTCGAGGCCCACCTGCAGAAGCTGCTCGCCGAGCACATCCACACCCTCGGCGACGGCTACCGGCTCGTGCGCCGCGAGTACATGACCGCGATCGGGCCGGTCGACATCCTCTGCCGCGACGCCGACGGCGTCCACGTCGCCGTGGAGATCAAGCGGCGGGGAGAGATCGACGGGGTCGAGCAGCTCACGCGCTACCTCGAGCTCATGAACCGCGATCCGCACCTCGTCACCGGCGGCCCGGTGCAGGGCGTCTTCGCCGCCCAGGAGATCAAGCCCCAGGCCAGGACTCTGGCCACCGACCGCGGCATCCGCTGCGTCACCCTCGACTACGACGCGTTGCGCGGCATCGACGACGTCACGGGCCGCCTGTTCTGAGATCACGAGTCCCCCTCCTCGCCGAGACAGGCGCTTTCGTCGTCTGCCGACACCGGCGAGGACAGGTCGCGCCGAAGGGGACCTGAGAAGCAGAAGCCGTCTCCGGCGCCGGTGAAGAACCGTCGTCCCCCGCACCGTCGTATCCCGCTGCTGGTGGCACACTGGCGTCCACCCGCCACGCGGGAGCCCCTCCCACCGCTTGGACACCGGGGTCGGAAGAACGAGGAAACACGATGACACGTCGGCAGGTCGCCGTCGCCACGCCGGCACACGAGGCCGCGGAGGCCGCCATGGCCGTCGTCGAGGCGGGTGGCAACGCCGTGGACGCGGCGATCGCGGCGATCTGCGTCGCGTGCGTCACCGAGGTCGGCATCGTCAGCCCGATGGGCGGCGCGTACGTCAACATCTGGGCTCCCAGGGAGCAACCGATCGTGCTCGACGGGTACGTCGAGATGCCGGGCCGCGGACGTCCGGCCGAGTGGTTCGGCACCGGACTGCGCGAATTCTGGATGGACTACTACGGCGGGATGACGGTCAACGGCGGTCATGGCTCGGTGGCGACTCCGGGGATGTTCGCCGCCCTCGACGAGGCGTCGACGCGGTGGGGAGCGCTGCCCTGGCGCGAGTTGGTCGCGCCCGCGGCCCACGTGGCGCGCAACGGGTGGGCCGCCGGGCCTTCCGCCGTGTTCTACCTCGAGGCCTCCGGCGGCAACCTCTTCGCGTTCGATCCCGGCACACGCGCGTTCATGACCCAGGGCGGCGGGGAGTACCCCGAGCTCGGCGACATCGTGCGTTCGAGCGAGCTCGCCGACTCCCTCGACACCATCGGCCGCGACGGTGCCGCCACCCTCTACACCGGCGAGATCGCGCACGTCATCGCCGCGGACATGGACGCCAACGGTGGTCTGCTCGGGCTTGAGGACCTGGCCTCCTACCGCACCGTCGCTCGCCCACCCCTGCGCACCCGGCTGCTGGACTGGGACGTGGCCGCCAACCCCGCCCCCTCGATCGGCGGCCCGGTGCTCACCGCGATGCTGCGCCTGCTCGCCGACCGGCGCGCGACGCGCGGACGTACCGACGCCTCCGACATCATCGACATCCAGTACGCCGTGCTCGACTACCGGCGTCGCGCCATCGACGCGGCCGAGGACCTCGAGATCGCCGGCCAGGAACTCCTGCGCGCGCTGCACGAACTCGGGCCGGAGGGCCTCGCGGCGGTGTCGAGTTCCCCGGAGACCATCCACGTCTCGGCGATCGACGACACGGGCCTCGCGTGCTCCATCACGACCTCGGCGGGGTACGGCTCGGGGGTCACCGTGCCGGGTACCGGGCTCATGCTCAACAACGCACTCGGCGAGCCCGAGCTCAACCGCCGCGGTCTGCACGCGCTCGCGCCGGGCACGCGGCTCGCGTCGAACATGACCCCGACGACCGCACGGCGCGACGACGGCACCCGACTCGCGATCGGCAGTCCCGGCGCCGACCGCATCACCACCGCGCTCATGCAGGTCATCGGCGGCGTGTGCCTCGACCAGAAATCGCTGCAGGAGGCGATCGACCAGCCCCGCCTGCACGTGGCGTTCGACGACGCCGGTGACGCCCGGGTGGAGTACGAGGCGGGCCCCGGTGTCACCCCAGCGGTCGAGGCAAGCCCGTTCCCGGGTGCCGCTCATGACCGGATCGCCATGTACTTCGGCGGGGTCGGCGCCGCCGGTCTGCGTCCCGACGGCACCCTGGTCGCCGCCGGTGACCCCCGGCGCACCGCCGCCACCGCGATCGGCTGACGCGGACCGGCTCGAGCGGCCGGGTGGTCGCGTGGTCGCGTGGTCAGGGTGGTCGGGCTACCGGCGGTCCACCCGCTCGATGCTGCGGCCGTCGGCGTCGATCCGGACCACGAGCTCGTCGCTCGGGTCGTGCACCGGTGGCGAGACCACGCCGGGCAGGACGAGGACGTGAAGTCCTCGGTAGAGATCCGAGAGCTCGACGAGCACGACGTCGAGGGGTCGGTCCTCGTCGAGCTCCGCCACCTCGACGTTCGCTCCCTCCGGGCGCCGTTCGGCGGCCGCATGCACGGCGGCGATCGGTGCTCCGTGGACGAGGTCGTGACGCTCCGGTGTCACGCCGGGCCCGACGACGTGGAACGTCGCCGGGCATTGGAGGTCACTCACGAAGTCCGCACCCCCGTCGCCGGGACGACGGTGGCGCGCACCGAGTCGGCCCACGCGGGCTGCCGCACCACCGGCTCCACGACATCTGCAGCCACCTGCGCGCGCGAGCGCGTGGCCATCCGGTCGGCCTCGGCCAGCACCTCCGGCGAGACGTCGGGGGCGATCTTTCGTGCGAACGGCGCCGCGGACGTGCGTCGGATCCGCTCGAGCGCCTCGAGGTCGAGCCACCGTGGACTCGGGCTCCAGGGCTCCCACACCTTGGCCGTCGTCGCCGCGAACGCGACCCGCAGCGACGGGTCGTCGCAGACGATCGACGGCACGGTCCACTCGTCGGGGATACGCACACCGCGGAAGTACTCCCCCACCCGGGGGTCGGCGTGGTCACGATGCAGGAGCGCGTCGATCGCCATCGCGCTCAACGTGATCCACTGGGCGCACTTCACCGGCAACAGAGGGGGACGCTGCGACCCGCGAGGGACGCCGACCCAGATCCTCGGCTCGCCGGGCTTGACGAGGACACGCGCGGGCGAGAAGGCGCCGAGGCGTACGGTCGCGCGCCGGAGGAGCGCTTCGTCGCCCCGCAACGCCGCGGGCGGCGTGATGATCGACCAACGAAGCTCGTGATCCGCGGGCTGCTCGGCCGACGCATCGAGCAGCGCGTCGGCGCCGAGGGCATCGACCTCGGCCTCCCAGTCCGCCAGATCGCGGATCGGGTAGTCCTGCCCCGAGACGAGCACGGCGTGGTCGCACCCGGTCAACGCCCTGGCCACGGAGAATCCCTCGAGCGCCGCGTCGACGAGGGACTGGTCACCCCACCTCGTGGGAATGCGGCTGACGAACCGCCGCCCACCGGCCTCGGTGACGGATGCGGCGTCGAGGAATTCCGGATCCCGAAAGCGGACGAGCACCTCGCTCCCCGGGCTCAGGCTCCTGACACGGCGGACGAGCCGAAGCACACCCGCGGGGTCGGTATGGCACATGAGCACGTAACAGAACGACATGGGATCTCTCCGGCGTGCGGTAGCGAGGGCCGGTGTCGAGGCGCACCGGCACGGTCAGAGCGTAGGCGCATCGAGGCGGTCGCGCGTCAAGGACGACGATGGGCGCGGCCAGCCAGTGTCGCGGAGTCAGCCGCTGAGGGCCGGTGCCGTCGTCAGGCCGTGGCGTTCGCGGATGACCTCGACGATGTGGCCGATCGAGGTCGTGAGGTCGTGGTGCTTGGGGGTGAAGACCTCGCTGACGCCCATGGCCCGCAGTCGCGCGGCGTCGGACTCCGGGATGATCCCGCCGACGATGACCGGCACGTCACCCGCGCCCGCGGCCTTGAGTCCCTCGACGATCTCGGGAACGAGCTCCATGTGCGAGCCCGAGAGGATCGAGACCCCGACCGCGTGGACGTCCTCGTCGACCGCGGCGCGCACGATCTGCGCGGGGGTGAGGCGGATGCCCTGGTAGACGACCTCGAACCCCGCGTCGCGCGCCCGGACGGCGACCTGTTCGGCGCCGTTGGAGTGGCCGTCGAGGCCGGGCTTGCCGACGAGGAAGCGCAGGCGGGTGCCCATCTCCTCGCCCGTCTTCGCGACGAGGTCGCGCACGGCGGCGAGCGTGCTGCCCGCCTCCGCCTCGCCCACGCCGACGCTGCCGGAGACACCGGTGGCCGCGCGGTACTCGCCGAACACGTCCCGCAGCGCCTGGGCCCACTCCCCCGTGGTGACGCCCGCCCGGGCGCACCGCAGCGACGCGGGCATGAGGTTGACCTGCTCGTTCGCCGCGTCCTCACGAAGCTGCGCGAGTGCGGCCTGGGCCTCGGCCTTCTTCTCGGGGTCGGCGTCGCGGGTCTCACGCCAGGTGCGCACGGCCTCGGCGGCAGCGTTCTCGACGGCGGCATCGACGGTCTGGATCGCGGTGTCGAGATCGGCGGTGAGCGGGCTGGGCTCGGTCGTCGTGAACTTGTTGATGCCGACGACGACGTCCTCACCCGACTCGATGCGCTGACGACGGCGGGCGTGCGAGGCGACGAGCTCGGTCTTCATGTACCCGGACTCGACGGCGGCGACCGCCCCGCCCATCTCCTCGATGCGCCGCATCTCGGCCTTGGCGCCCTCCACGATCTCGGCGACCTTGGCCTCGACCACCGGCGAGCCGTCGAACAGGTCGTCGTACTCGAGAAGGTCGGACTCGAATGCGAGCACCTGCTGCAGACGCAGGCTCCACTGCTGGTCCCACGGGCGCGGCAGGCCGAGCGCCTCGTTCCACGCCGGAAGCTGGACGGCGCGGGCGCGAGCGTTCTTGCTCAGCGTGACCGCGAGCATCTCGAGCACGATGCGCTGGACGTTGTTCTCGGGCTGGGTCTCGGTGAGCCCGAGCGAGTTGACCTGCACGCCGTAACGGAACCGGCGGTGCTTGGGATCCTGGACGCCGTAGCGCTCCCGGGTGAGCTCGTCCCACAGCTCGACGAAGGCGCGCATCTTGCACATCTCCTCGATGAACCGCACGCCCGCGTTGACGAAGAAGCTGATGCGCGCGACGACGTCGCCGAACTTCTCCTGCGGCACCTCGCCGCGCTCACGCACGGTGTCGAGCACCTCGATCGCCGTGGCCATGGCGAACGCGACCTCCTGGACGGGGGTCGCGCCGGCCTCCTGCAGGTGGTAGCTGCAGATGTTGACCGGGTTCCACTTGGGCATCGTGGAGACCGTGTACGCGATCGTGTCGGCGGTGAGCCGCAGCGACGGCGCGGGCGGGAACACGTGGGTGCCGCGTGAGAGGTACTCCTTGATGATGTCGTTCTGGGTCGTGCCGGCGAGCTTGGCCACGTCGGCCGTGACCTCCTCGCCCGTGCGGCCCGCGGCCTCGGCCTGTTGTTCGGCCACGACCTGATACATCGCGAGCAGCCACATCGCGGTCGCGTTGATCGTCATCGACGTGTTCATCTCGGCCAGCGGGATGCCGTCGAACAACGCCGCCATGTCGCCGATGTGCGAGATCGGGACCCCCACCTTGCCGACCTCACCGCGCGAGAGCTCGTGATCGGGGTCGTAGCCGGTCTGCGTGGGCAGGTCGAAGGCCACCGAGAGCCCCGTCTGCCCCTTCTCGAGGTTGCGGCGGTAGAGCTCGTTGCTCGCGGTGGCACTGCTGTGCCCCGCGTACGTGCGCATCACCCACGGCCGGTCGCGTTCACCCGTTGCACCCATAGCAGTGAAGGTAGCGGGGCCGGGTGAGCGAGCGGGACGACTCGCGCCGGTGACTCGCCTCACGTCCGGCGATCGGTCTCCGCCTCACCCCTGCGGCGGCGCCGCGGTCTGAGACGATCGGGCCATGGTCAACATCACACGCGTCTACACGCGCACGGGCGACGACGGCACGACTCACCTCGGCGATTTCAGCCGCACGAGCAAGACCGATCCCCGCCTCGCGGCCTACGCCGACGCGAACGAGGCCAACGCCGCGATCGGCATCGCGGTCGCGGCCGGTGACCTGCCCGAGGAGGTTCGTGCGACGCTGACCCGGGTCCAGAACGACCTCTTCGACGTGGGCGCCGACCTGTGCAACCCGCTCGTCGACGGCGAGGAGAGCGCGGAGTACCCGCCGCTGCGCGTCAAGGCCGAGTGGATCGACGAGCTCGAGGCCGACTGCGACCGCTACAACGAACAGGTCGAGAAGCTGCGCTCGTTCATCCTGCCCGGCGGCACCCCCGGTTCGGCCTATCTGCACCTCGCCTGCACGATCACCCGCCGCGCCGAACGCTCGACGTGGGCCGCGATCCACGCCTACGGCGACACCCCGGCGGCAGCGGCCAAGGACCCCGAGCACCCCGGCGGCGTCAACATCCTCACGGCCAAGTACCTCAACCGACTCTCGGACCTGCTGTTCATCCTCGCCCGGGTCGCGAACGTCGGCCGCGGCGGGGACGTGCTCTGGCAACCGGGCGGTGGGCGGGAGACACCGGCGAAGAAGTGAGGCCGCGCCGTCGCTGCAGCGACAAGGGATGACGTCGGCGAGAGATGACGCCGGTCAGGGGCCGCCATGAGAGACCGACGTGAGCGACCGAGGTGAGCGCGCCCGGCGGGCTCAGAGCGGCCAGTCGGGAACGGGCGGAGCGGATTCGACCCAGTAGCGCAGAGCCGTGTACTGCACCGGGCCTAGGGCGAGGTCGAAGGTCATCGTCGTGCCGGCCTCCGTGGTGCCCACCGTTCGCACCCGGCGGCCGCGGCCCTGGAGGTCGATGACGCTCGCGAGACCGGCGTCCTCCTCCAGCATCGAGATGGCGCTGATGTCGATCGTGCGGCGCTCCCACGTGCGAGCCGGACGCAGAGTCCAGCCGAAGAGCGGAAAGACCTGCAGTGTGGTCGCGTTCATGCGCAGGAGCGCGGGACGCCAGCGCGCGGCGCGGTCGCTGCGGTAGCCGCACATGACGACGTCGCCCTCGTGAGAGATGAGCCGACGCCGAGCGTAGACGAAGAGGACCAGCAGGAGGACGAGCAGGACGAGCCCGGCCACGATGATCTCGACGACCTCCGCGGTGGGGCTCTGCATACCTGTCGGCTCAGCGAGAGGAGACGGTCTCGGAGACGATCCTCACGACATCGCTGTCGACCGAGAGGAACCCACCGTCGACGACGAAGGCCTGGCTACCCGAGCCACCGCCCTCGATGCGCACCTCACCCTCGCGCAGCACGGTGAGCAGCGGCGCGTGGCTGGGGAGGATGCCGATGTCGCCCTCGACAGCGCGCGCGACGACACGCTCGGCGTCGCCCTCCCAGACCTTGCCGTCTGCGGCGACGAACTCGACATGCAGCTGACCCACGTGAGACCCCTTCGAAGCTCGGTGTTGGCGGCGAGTCTACCCGGCCGCCAGGACCGACCCGGGCCGGTCCGACGGGTGGGCGCCGAGGATGCGTCGCACCGTCGAGACGCGGCTGTCGCTGCTCGACTGCGGTCGCAGCTCGACGGCGGTCACTGCTTGAAGAGGTCGCCGCTCTCGTCGCCGATCTCACGCTTACGGCTGAAGTAGTCGTTGATGATCGTGCGGAACCGATCGGCGTCGGGACGGGCCCAGTTGCGCATGAGCTCACAGCCGAACGCCAGCGACGTCACCGGGTGCGCACCGGCCTGGACCATGCGGGTGATCGCGGTGTCGTGGGAGACGGTCGAGACACCGCCGACCGCGTCGATCACCGGGTAGATCTCGTAGCCCTCGTCGAGCATGTCGAGGGTGGGGAACGCGAGGCAGACCTCGGTCCACAGCCCGGCCATGACGATCGTCTTGCGGCCGGTGGCCTCGACTGCGGCTCGAAAGTCGGCGTCCTCCCACGAGTTCACGCCGGTGCGGTCGATCTGCTCCACACCGGACAGTTCGTTCATGATCTCGGGAACGGTGGCCTCGTTGACCCCCATGTCGACCGCAACCGTGGTGGCGACGGTCGGCACCTCGTAGGCGTGCGCCAGCTTCGCCAGCGTCACGGCACCGAGGTCGATCTGGGCCCTGGTGGCCGACCCCACCGTCGCGTACTGCCCCGGCTGGAAGTCGATGAAGACGATCGCGCAGTTCTGCGGCGTCAGGAGGTGGCCGTTCTGCGGGTCGCGGACGGGCTCGGGCTGGGTCTTGGGCATCGGGGTCTCCTACTGGGGTCGTGGGTCTGTGTCGTCCGAGTCGAGCGGCGGAAGCGTTCAGGTGCGAGCGGGTGGGGCCATCTGAGGCGGAGGGTCGGCCCCTGGCACGTGTGATCGCCGGTCAGGAGCGGCCGGGCCAGACGTAGCTGGCCGGGCCGGAGACGTGGGCGTCGAGTCGGTGGGGATCGAGGTCGAGGGCCTGCCGATTCCACACGCCGTTGTCGGCGGCGAGCGCGTAGGCGCGGTCGAGGAACGACAGGAGCATCGCGTCGGGGTCATCGGCGGTGCGCACGGTCTCGTAGGGCAGGATCCACTCCCCGAGGGACTCGTCGAACGTCGCGGGTGAGAGATCGGCGTCGGTGTACCCGTCGGGTTGGGGAACGGCGTAGGCATAGAACGACCCCTCGGCCGAACCACCGGGCCAGAAGCCGACGGCGGCGTTCTCCTCGTTCTCGGCCTCGGCCATGACCCACTCCGGACAGTTCGGAGGAGCCCCGCCCTCCCACGCGGGGGCGGGCCGGCCGGAGAAGCGTGTCGCCGACAGATCCATCGAGCCCCAGAAGAGCTGGACCGGGCTCGCCTTGCCACCGAAACCGGCTCGGTGGGCCTCGAAGACGTTCTGGGGTCTGCGCGAGTTCGATCGCTCGTTCGCGAAGCGACTCGAGGAGGTGGCCGCCCTGATCGATCCGTGCGACGCCGACCCCGACACTCCCCTGGTGCTCCTGCCGGTCCGGTTGGAGACGCGCTACGCCACCGAGGATCGACGTCCGGTCCTGAAGGTCCGTATCTATCCCGACGAGATCCACGTCGACGACCTGGTTCGCGGTCTGACCGACGAAGAGGCTGCGGCCGGGCAGGCGTTCTGGAGGAGCGTCTGGACCGATCCCGCTTCGGAGACGGCCTTTCCGGCGCTGGTCGCCGCCACCATGCCCGACCGCGCCGAGTGGGTCGCCCATGCCACCCGCCCGGTCAACCTGGATCAGCGCGGTGCGCTCGCTCCGGTCTTCCCGGACACTCTTCCGCGCGGATCACGCAACGTGGTGGCCCGGGCGCTACCGGATCGCTTCGTCGTCTTCGCGGTGCAGGACGGGGTGGTCCGCCGCGAACTGGGCCGACCGATCCCGCCGGATCTGCCTCTCACGCCCATTCCCATGCCGGGTGACGACGTCGTCACCCGGCATGGGAATGGGCGTGAGAGGCAGATCCGGCGGGATCGGTCGGCCCAGTTCGCGGCGGACCACCCCGTCCTGCACCGCGAAGACGACGAAGCGATCCGGTAGCGCCCGGGCCACCACGTTGCGTGATCCGCGCGGAAGAGTGTCCGGGAAGACCGGAGCGAGCGCACCGCGCTGATCCAGGTTGACCGGGCGGGTGGCATGGGCGACCCACTCGGCGCGGTCGGGCATGGTGGCGGCGACCAGCGCCGGAAAGGCCGTCTCCGAAGCGGGATCGGTCCAGACGCTCCTCCAGAACGCCTGCCCGGCCGCAGCCTCTTCGTCGGTCAGACCGCGAACCAGGTCGTCGACGTGGATCTCGTCGGGATAGATACGGACCTTCAGGACCGGACGTCGATCCTCGGTGGCGTAGCGCGTCTCCAACCGGACCGGCAGGAGCACCAGGGGAGTGTCGGGGTCGGCGTCGCACGGATCGATCAGGGCGGCCACCTCCTCGAGTCGCTTCGCGAACGAGCGATCGAACTCGCGCAGACCCCAGAACGTCTTCGAGGCCCACCGAGCCGGTTTCGGTGGCAAGGCGAGCCCGGTCCAGCTCTTCTGGGGCTCGATGGATCTGTCGGCGACACGCTTCTCCGGCCGGCCCGCCCCCGCGTGGGAGGGCGGGGCTCCTCCGAACTGTCCGGAGTGGGTCATGGCCGAGGCCGAGAACGAGGAGAACGCCGCCGTCGGCTTCTGGCCCGGTGGTTCGGCCGAGGGGTCGTTCTATGCCTACGCCGTTCCCCAACCCGACGGGTACACCGACGCCGATCTCTCACCCGCGACGTTCGACGAGTCCCTCGGGGAGTGGATCCTGCCCTACGAGACCGTGCGCACCGCCGATGACCCCGACGCGATGCTCCTGTCGTTCCTCGACCGCGCCTACGCGCTCGCCGCCGACAACGGCGTGTGGAATCGGCAGGCCCTCGACCTCGATCCCCACCGACTCGACGCCCACGTCTCCGGCCCGGCCAGCTACGTCTGGCCCGGCCGCTCCTGACCGGCGATCACACGTGCCAGGGGCCGACCCTCCGCCTCAGATGGCCCCACCCGCTCGCACCTGAACGCTTCCGCCGCTCGACTCGGACGACACAGACCCACGACCCCAGTAGGAGACCCCGATGCCCAAGACCCAGCCCGAGCCCGTCCGCGACCCGCAGAACGGCCACCTCCTGACGCCGCAGAACTGCGCGATCGTCTTCATCGACTTCCAGCCGGGGCAGTACGCGACGGTGGGGTCGGCCACCAGGGCCCAGATCGACCTCGGTGCCGTGACGCTGGCGAAGCTGGCGCACGCCTACGAGGTGCCGACCGTCGCCACCACGGTTGCGGTCGACATGGGGGTCAACGAGGCCACCGTTCCCGAGATCATGAACGAACTGTCCGGTGTGGAGCAGATCGACCGCACCGGCGTGAACTCGTGGGAGGACGCCGACTTTCGAGCCGCAGTCGAGGCCACCGGCCGCAAGACGATCGTCATGGCCGGGCTGTGGACCGAGGTCTGCCTCGCGTTCCCCACCCTCGACATGCTCGACGAGGGCTACGAGATCTACCCGGTGATCGACGCGGTCGGCGGTGTCTCGACCGTCTCCCACGACACCGCGATCACCCGCATGGTCCAGGCCGGTGCGCACCCGGTGACGTCGCTGGCGTTCGGCTGTGAGCTCATGCGCAACTGGGCCCGTCCCGACGCCGATCGGTTCCGCACGATCATCAACGACTACTTCAGCCGTAAGCGTGAGATCGGCGACGAGAGCGGCGACCTCTTCAAGCAGTGACCGCCGTCGAGCTGCGACCGCAGTCGAGCAGCGACAGCCGCGTCTCGACGGTGCGACGCATCCTCGGCGCCCACCCGTCGGACCGGCCCGGGTCGGTCCTGGCGGCCGGGTAGACTCGCCGCCAACACCGAGCTTCGAAGGGGTCTCACGTGGGTCAGCTGCATGTCGAGTTCGTCGCCGCAGACGGCAAGGTCTGGGAGGGCGACGCCGAGCGTGTCGTCGCGCGCGCTGTCGAGGGCGACATCGGCATCCTCCCCAGCCACGCGCCGCTGCTCACCGTGCTGCGCGAGGGTGAGGTGCGCATCGAGGGCGGTGGCTCGGGTAGCCAGGCCTTCGTCGTCGACGGTGGGTTCCTCTCGGTCGACAGCGATGTCGTGAGGATCGTCTCCGAGACCGTCTCCTCTCGCTGAGCCGACAGGTATGCAGAGCCCCACCGCGGAGGTCGTCGAGATCATCGTGGCCGGGCTCGTCCTGCTCGTCCTCCTGCTGGTCCTCTTCGTCTACGCTCGGCGTCGGCTCATCTCTCACGAGGGCGACGTCGTCATGTGCGGCTACCGCAGCGACCGCGCCGCGCGCTGGCGTCCCGCGCTCCTGCGCATGAACGCGACCACACTGCAGGTCTTTCCGCTCTTCGGCTGGACTCTGCGTCCGGCTCGCACGTGGGAGCGCCGCACGATCGACATCAGCGCCATCTCGATGCTGGAGGAGGACGCCGGTCTCGCGAGCGTCATCGACCTCCAGGGCCGCGGCCGCCGGGTGCGAACGGTGGGCACCACGGAGGCCGGCACGACGATGACCTTCGACCTCGCCCTAGGCCCGGTGCAGTACACGGCTCTGCGCTACTGGGTCGAATCCGCTCCGCCCGTTCCCGACTGGCCGCTCTGAGCCCGCCGGGCGCGCTCACCTCGGTCGCTCACGTCGGTCTCTCATGGCGGCCCCTGACCGGCGTCATCTCTCGCCGACGTCATCCCTTGTCGCTGCAGCGACGGCGCGGCCTCACTTCTTCGCCGGTGTCTCCCGCCCACCGCCCGGTTGCCAGAGCACGTCCCCGCCGCGGCCGACGTTCGCGACCCGGGCGAGGATGAACAGCAGGTCCGAGAGTCGGTTGAGGTACTTGGCCGTGAGGATGTTGACGCCGCCGGGGTGCTCGGGGTCCTTGGCCGCTGCCGCCGGGGTGTCGCCGTAGGCGTGGATCGCGGCCCACGTCGAGCGTTCGGCGCGGCGGGTGATCGTGCAGGCGAGGTGCAGATAGGCCGAACCGGGGGTGCCGCCGGGCAGGATGAACGAGCGCAGCTTCTCGACCTGTTCGTTGTAGCGGTCGCAGTCGGCCTCGAGCTCGTCGATCCACTCGGCCTTGACGCGCAGCGGCGGGTACTCCGCGCTCTCCTCGCCGTCGACGAGCGGGTTGCACAGGTCGGCGCCCACGTCGAAGAGGTCGTTCTGGACCCGGGTCAGCGTCGCACGAACCTCCTCGGGCAGGTCACCGGCCGCGACCGCGATGCCGATCGCGGCGTTGGCCTCGTTCGCGTCGGCGTAGGCCGCGAGGCGGGGATCGGTCTTGCTCGTGCGGCTGAAATCGCCGAGGTGAGTCGTGCCGTCGTCGCCCGTGCGCGTGTAGACGCGTGTGATGTTGACCATGGCCCGATCGTCTCAGACCGCGGCGCCGCCGCAGGGGTGAGGCGGAGACCGATCGCCGGACGTGAGGCGAGTCACCGGCGCGAGTCGTCCCGCTCGCTCACCCGGCCCCGCTACCTTCACTGCTATGGGTGCAACGGGTGAACGCGACCGGCCGTGGGTGATGCGCACGTACGCGGGGCACAGCAGTGCCACCGCGAGCAACGAGCTCTACCGCCGCAACCTCGAGAAGGGGCAGACGGGGCTCTCGGTGGCCTTCGACCTGCCCACGCAGACCGGCTACGACCCCGATCACGAGCTCTCGCGCGGTGAGGTCGGCAAGGTGGGGGTCCCGATCTCGCACATCGGCGACATGGCGGCGTTGTTCGACGGCATCCCGCTGGCCGAGATGAACACGTCGATGACGATCAACGCGACCGCGATGTGGCTGCTCGCGATGTATCAGGTCGTGGCCGAACAACAGGCCGAGGCCGCGGGCCGCACGGGCGAGGAGGTCACGGCCGACGTGGCCAAGCTCGCCGGCACGACCCAGAACGACATCATCAAGGAGTACCTCTCACGCGGCACCCACGTGTTCCCGCCCGCGCCGTCGCTGCGGCTCACCGCCGACACGATCGCGTACACGGTCTCCACGATGCCCAAGTGGAACCCGGTCAACATCTGCAGCTACCACCTGCAGGAGGCCGGCGCGACCCCCGTCCAGGAGGTCGCGTTCGCCATGGCCACGGCGATCGAGGTGCTCGACACCGTGCGTGAGCGCGGCGAGGTGCCGCAGGAGAAGTTCGGCGACGTCGTCGCGCGCATCAGCTTCTTCGTCAACGCGGGCGTGCGGTTCATCGAGGAGATGTGCAAGATGCGCGCCTTCGTCGAGCTGTGGGACGAGCTCACCCGGGAGCGCTACGGCGTCCAGGATCCCAAGCACCGCCGGTTCCGTTACGGCGTGCAGGTCAACTCGCTCGGGCTCACCGAGACCCAGCCCGAGAACAACGTCCAGCGCATCGTGCTCGAGATGCTCGCGGTCACGCTGAGCAAGAACGCTCGCGCCCGCGCCGTCCAGCTTCCGGCGTGGAACGAGGCGCTCGGCCTGCCGCGCCCGTGGGACCAGCAGTGGAGCCTGCGTCTGCAGCAGGTGCTCGCATTCGAGTCCGACCTTCTCGAGTACGACGACCTGTTCGACGGCTCGCCGGTGGTCGAGGCCAAGGTCGCCGAGATCGTGGAGGGCGCCAAGGCCGAGATGCGGCGCATCGAGGAGATGGGCGGGGCGGTCGCCGCCGTCGAGTCCGGGTACATGAAGACCGAGCTCGTCGCCTCGCACGCCCGCCGTCGTCAGCGCATCGAGTCGGGTGAGGACGTCGTCGTCGGCATCAACAAGTTCACGACGACCGAGCCCAGCCCGCTCACCGCCGATCTCGACACCGCGATCCAGACCGTCGATGCCGCCGTCGAGAACGCTGCCGCCGAGGCCGTGCGCACCTGGCGTGAGACCCGCGACGCCGACCCCGAGAAGAAGGCCGAGGCCCAGGCCGCACTCGCGCAGCTTCGTGAGGACGCGGCGAACGAGCAGGTCAACCTCATGCCCGCGTCGCTGCGGTGCGCCCGGGCGGGCGTCACCACGGGGGAGTGGGCCCAGGCGCTGCGGGACGTGTTCGGCGAGTACCGCGCGGCCACCGGTGTCTCCGGCAGCGTCGGCGTGGGCGAGGCGGAGGCGGGCAGCACGCTCGCCGCCGTGCGCGACCTCGTCGCGAAGACGGGCGAGGAGATGGGCACCCGCCTGCGCTTCCTCGTCGGCAAGCCCGGCCTCGACGGCCACTCCAACGGCGCCGAACAGGTCGCCGTCCGGGCGCGCGACGCGGGGTTCGAGGTCGTCTACCAGGGCATCCGCCTCACCCCCGCGCAGATCGTGCGCGCCGCGGTCGACGAGGACGTCCACGCGGTCGGGGTCTCGATCCTCTCGGGCTCGCACATGGAGCTCGTTCCCGAGATCGTCGAGGGACTCAAGGCCGCGGGCGCGGGTGACGTGCCGGTCATCGTCGGCGGGATCATCCCGGAGTCCGACGCCGCGCGACTGCGGGCCATGGGCGTCAGCGAGGTCTTCACCCCCAAGCACCACGACCTCACGACCTCGATCGGCCACATCGTCGAGGTCATCCGCGAACGCCACGGCCTGACGACGGCACCGGCCCTCAGCGGCTGACTCCGCGACACTGGCTGGCCGCGCCCATCGTCGTCCTTGACGCGCGACCGCCTCGATGCGCCTACGCTCTGACCGTGCCGGTGCGCCTCGACACCGGCCCTCGCTACCGCACGCCGGAGAGATCCCATGTCGTTCTGTTACGTGCTCATGTGCCATACCGACCCCGCGGGTGTGCTTCGGCTCGTCCGCCGTGTCAGGAGCCTGAGCCCGGGGAGCGAGGTGCTCGTCCGCTTTCGGGATCCGGAATTCCTCGACGCCGCATCCGTCACCGAGGCCGGTGGGCGGCGGTTCGTCAGCCGCATTCCCACGAGGTGGGGTGACCAGTCCCTCGTCGACGCGGCGCTCGAGGGATTCTCCGTGGCCAGGGCGTTGACCGGGTGCGACCACGCCGTGCTCGTCTCGGGGCAGGACTACCCGATCCGCGATCTGGCGGACTGGGAGGCCGAGGTCGATGCCCTCGGCGCCGACGCGCTGCTCGATGCGTCGGCCGAGCAGCCCGCGGATCACGAGCTTCGTTGGTCGATCATCACGCCGCCCGCGGCGTTGCGGGGCGACGAAGCGCTCCTCCGGCGCGCGACCGTACGCCTCGGCGCCTTCTCGCCCGCGCGTGTCCTCGTCAAGCCCGGCGAGCCGAGGATCTGGGTCGGCGTCCCTCGCGGGTCGCAGCGTCCCCCTCTGTTGCCGGTGAAGTGCGCCCAGTGGATCACGTTGAGCGCGATGGCGATCGACGCGCTCCTGCATCGTGACCACGCCGACCCCCGGGTGGGGGAGTACTTCCGCGGTGTGCGTATCCCCGACGAGTGGACCGTGCCGTCGATCGTCTGCGACGACCCGTCGCTGCGGGTCGCGTTCGCGGCGACGACGGCCAAGGTGTGGGAGCCCTGGAGCCCGAGTCCACGGTGGCTCGACCTCGAGGCGCTCGAGCGGATCCGACGCACGTCCGCGGCGCCGTTCGCACGAAAGATCGCCCCCGACGTCTCGCCGGAGGTGCTGGCCGAGGCCGACCGGATGGCCACGCGCTCGCGCGCGCAGGTGGCTGCAGATGTCGTGGAGCCGGTGGTGCGGCAGCCCGCGTGGGCCGACTCGGTGCGCGCCACCGTCGTCCCGGCGACGGGGGTGCGGACTTCGTGAGTGACCTCCAATGCCCGGCGACGTTCCACGTCGTCGGGCCCGGCGTGACACCGGAGCGTCACGACCTCGTCCACGGAGCACCGATCGCCGCCGTGCATGCGGCCGCCGAACGGCGCCCGGAGGGAGCGAACGTCGAGGTGGCGGAGCTCGACGAGGACCGACCCCTCGACGTCGTGCTCGTCGAGCTCTCGGATCTCTACCGAGGACTTCACGTCCTCGTCCTGCCCGGCGTGGTCTCGCCACCGGTGCACGACCCGAGCGACGAGCTCGTGGTCCGGATCGACGCCGACGGCCGCAGCATCGAGCGGGTGGACCGCCGGTAGCCCGACCACCCTGACCACGCGACCACGCGACCACCCGGCCGCTCGAGCCGGTCCGCGTCAGCCGATCGCGGTGGCGGCGGTGCGCCGGGGGTCACCGGCGGCGACCAGGGTGCCGTCGGGACGCAGACCGGCGGCGCCGACCCCGCCGAAGTACATGGCGATCCGGTCATGAGCGGCACCCGGGAACGGGCTTGCCTCGACCGCTGGGGTGACACCGGGGCCCGCCTCGTACTCCACCCGGGCGTCACCGGCGTCGTCGAACGCCACGTGCAGGCGGGGCTGGTCGATCGCCTCCTGCAGCGATTTCTGGTCGAGGCACACGCCGCCGATGACCTGCATGAGCGCGGTGGTGATGCGGTCGGCGCCGGGACTGCCGATCGCGAGTCGGGTGCCGTCGTCGCGCCGTGCGGTCGTCGGGGTCATGTTCGACGCGAGCCGCGTGCCCGGCGCGAGCGCGTGCAGACCGCGGCGGTTGAGCTCGGGCTCGCCGAGTGCGTTGTTGAGCATGAGCCCGGTACCCGGCACGGTGACCCCCGAGCCGTACCCCGCCGAGGTCGTGATGGAGCACGCGAGGCCCGTGTCGTCGATCGCCGAGACGTGGATGGTCTCCGGGGAACTCGACACCGCCGCGAGGCCCTCCGGCCCGAGTTCGTGCAGCGCGCGCAGGAGTTCCTGGCCGGCGATCTCGAGGTCCTCGGCCGCGTCGATGGCGCGACGCCGGTAGTCGAGCACGGCGTACTGGATGTCGATGATGTCGGAGGCGTCGGTACGTCCGCGCGTCGCGCGCCGGTCGGCGAGCAGGCGCAGCATCGCGGTGAGCACCGGGCCGCCGATCGAGGGGGCGGGGTTGGCGGCCACGTCCCAGTCCAGCAGCCGGGTGCGCAGGGGTGGGCGAGCGACGGTGCGGTAGGAGGCCAGGTCCTCAAGCCCGAGCAGACCACCGTTGGCGTCCATGTCCGCGGCGATGACGTGCGCGATCTCGCCGGTGTAGAGGGTGGCGGCACCGTCGCGGCCGATGGTGTCGAGGGAGTCGGCGAGCTCGCTCGAACGCACGATGTCGCCGAGCTCGGGGTACTCCCCGCCGCCCTGGGTCATGAACGCGCGTGTGCCGGGATCGAACGCGAAGAGGTTGCCGCCGGAGGCCTCGAGGTAGAACACGGCGGAAGGCCCGGCGGCCCACCCGTTGCGCGCCACGTGGGCCGCGGGCGCGACCAACTCGCGCCAGGGCAGCGCTCCCCACCGCGTCGACGCCTCGTCGAGGGCGGCGAACATCCCCGGAGTCGCCACCGAGCCATGACCGCCGTTGACCGTCATCCCGCCGTAGTAGTCCATCCAGAATTCGCGCAGTCCGGTGCCGAACCACTCGGCCGGACGTCCGCGGCCCGGCATCTCGACGTACCCGTCGAGCACGATCGGTTGCTCCCTGGGAGCCCAGATGTTGACGTACGCGCCGCCCATCGGGCTGACGATGCCGACCTCGGTGACGCACGCGACGCAGATCGCCGCGATCGCCGCGTCCACGGCGTTGCCACCCGCCTCGACGACGGCCATGGCGGCCTCCGCGGCCTCGTGTGCCGGCGTGGCGACGGCGACCTGCCGACGTGTCATCGTGTTTCCTCGTTCTTCCGACCCCGGTGTCCAAGCGGTGGGAGGGGCTCCCGCGTGGCGGGTGGACGCCAGTGTGCCACCAGCAGCGGGATACGACGGTGCGGGGGACGACGGTTCTTCACCGGCGCCGGAGACGGCTTCTGCTTCTCAGGTCCCCTTCGGCGCGACCTGTCCTCGCCGGTGTCGGCAGACGACGAAAGCGCCTGTCTCGGCGAGGAGGGGGACTCGTGATCTCAGAACAGGCGGCCCGTGACGTCGTCGATGCCGCGCAACGCGTCGTAGTCGAGGGTGACGCAGCGGATGCCGCGGTCGGTGGCCAGAGTCCTGGCCTGGGGCTTGATCTCCTGGGCGGCGAAGACGCCCTGCACCGGGCCGCCGGTGACGAGGTGCGGATCGCGGTTCATGAGCTCGAGGTAGCGCGTGAGCTGCTCGACCCCGTCGATCTCTCCCCGCCGCTTGATCTCCACGGCGACGTGGACGCCGTCGGCGTCGCGGCAGAGGATGTCGACCGGCCCGATCGCGGTCATGTACTCGCGGCGCACGAGCCGGTAGCCGTCGCCGAGGGTGTGGATGTGCTCGGCGAGCAGCTTCTGCAGGTGGGCCTCGACGCCGTCCTTGACCAGGCCGGGATCGACGCCGAGCTCGTGACTGGAGTCGTGGAGCACCTCGTGGATGCGGATGCGCAGCCGTCCGTCGCTCTTGGCGTGCTGCACGACCCACACCGTCTCGACCCCGTCGGCCCGCTCGCTCTCGTCGGGCTCGATCTCGGCCGTCGCGCACGGCGGCGACATCCAGTTGAGCGGCTTGTAGGAGCCGCCGTCGCTGTGGACGAGCACCGACCCGTCGGCCTTGACCAGCAACAACCGCGTCGCGAGCGGAAGGTGGGCCGCCAGACGGCCCTCGTAATCGACACTGCACTTCGCGATGACCAGACGCACGCCGCACACCCTAACCCCCGGCGACACCGCGGGGGCGGTGGCGATCGGTCGGTGGCGATCGACCGGTGGCGATCGACTGACGTGCCGAGTGCCACAGGAGCGGAACCGGGCCACGACGTCGCGCGGTCTGGAAGACTCCGGGCATGGCTCGCGAAATCACGAAGATCGGTGTGATCGGACTCGGCACGATGGGTGCCGGAATCGTCGAGGTGTGTGCCCGCAGCGGGTTCGAGGTGGTCGGCGTCGAGATGAACGCCGCGGCCGTCGAGCGCGGGCGGGGCCACCTCGAGAACTCCACGGGCCGCGCGGTGCAGCGCGGCAAGATGTCCGAGGAGGATCAGGCGGCGCTGCTCGGCCGGGTCACGACGACCGACGACATGTCGGCGCTCGCCGACTGCGGGCTGGTCATCGAGGCGGTGCCCGAAAGCCTCGACATCAAGCGGTCGGTGTTCACCACGCTCGACGGCATCGTCGGAGACGACGCGATCCTCGCGACGAACACCTCCAGCCTCTCGGTCACCGACATCGCGACGGCGACGAAGGACCCGAGCCGTGTCATCGGCCTCCACTTCTTCAACCCCGCCCCGGTGCAGAAGCTCGTCGAGATCATCGCGACGGTCATCACCTCGCCCGACGTGCTCGAAGACGTGCGTGCGCTCGCCGAGAAGCTCGGCAAGGAGCCCGTCGTCGTCGGCGACCAGGCCGGCTTCATCGCCAACCGTCTGCTGCTCGCCTACCTCAACCGGGCCGTCATGATGTACGAGAATAAATACGCGAGCCGCGAGGACATCGACGCCGCGATGACGCTCGGCTGCGGCCTGCCCATGGGGCCGCTCGCGCTGCTCGACCTCATCGGTCTCGACGTGGCGTACGCCGTGCTCGACACGATCTACAAGGAGGGGCGCGACAAGCTCCACGCGCCCGCGCCGATGCTCAAGCAGATGATCACCGCGGGTCTGTTGGGCCGCAAGACCGGTCGCGGGTTCTACACCTACGAGAAGCCCGGCTCCGGCAAGGTGGTCGACGACCCGCAGACGCCCAGGCCCGCAGCCGACGGCAAGGGCATCCGCCCGATTCACAAGGTCGGCGTGGTCGGCAGCGGCACGATGGCCACCGGGATCGCCGAGGTCTTCGCCAAGGCCGGCTACCCGGTGCAGATGGTCTCGCGGCACAAGGGACGCGTGGAGGAGGCCTACGGCGCGATCCAGAAGTCGCTCGCCAAGGCCGTGCAGCGCGGCAAGCTCACCGACGAGGTGCGCGAGAAGGCGATCGCGTCGATCACGACGAGCGACTCCCTCGAGACCCTGGCCGACGTCGACATCGTCGACGAGGCCATCAGCGAGGAGCTCTCGACCAAGCAGGCGATGTTCGAGAACCTCGACGAGATCTGCAAGCCCGGTGCGATCCTCGCGACGACAACCTCGTCGCTGCCGGTCATCGAGGTGGCCGTCGCCACCTCCCGCCCGGCCGACGTCATCGGCATGCACTTCTTCAACCCGGCGCAGGTGATGAAGCTCGTCGAGATCGTCTCCACGGTCGCGACCGCCGCCGACGTCGAGGCCACGATCGTCGACCTGTGCGACAAGATCGGCAAACGCGGCGTCGAGTGCGCCGACCGTTCGGGGTTCATCGTCAACTCGCTGTTGTTCCCCTACCTCAACGACGCGATCAAGATGCTCGAGGCGCACTACGCGACCACCGACGACATCGACCTGGCGATGAAGGCCGGATGTGGTTATCCGATGGGTCCGTTCGAGCTGCTCGACATCGTCGGCCTCGACGTCTCGCTCGCCATCCAGAGGGAGCTGTACCTCGAGTTCCGCGAGCGCGGCTTCGCTCCGGCCCCGCTGCTCGAGCACCTGGTCAAGGCCGGGTATCTCGGTCGCAAGTCCAAGCGGGGGTTCCGCACGTACGCCTGAGCCGGGCCGTCGCGCTCACGGAATGCCGACGCCCCGCCACCTCCGAGGAGGTGGCGGGGCGTCGACGTTCTCGCGCGCGGCCGGCGCGAGACCGGTTCAGGGCGTGGCGCGCGAGGTGGCGGCGAGAGCGTCGCGCAGGGCGTCCATGCCGCTCTTGAGACGTTCGGTCGTGCGCGGCACCGACTTCCACCCCGGCACGTCGACGTGGAAGTTCGCGGGGCTGCCGGGGGTGCTCGACTCGATCATCACGTCCATGCCGGTGACGGGGACGAGCGAGGGCTCGCCCAGGTCGGGGACGAGTCCCTGGCGCCCGGCGGGGTCGGCGAACGTGAGCATCGACCACGGCAGCCGGAGGCGCCACTCCATCGGCAGGGCGGGGTCGGGGCGCACGAGCTGCCACGTGGCCAGCGAGGTGTACGCCGGGCTCGCGGAGTCCCACGTTCCCATGACGAGCTCGCCGACCTTCTGCATCTCCGCGGGGACGGCGTTGCGGCGGCCCGGGACCTCCATCGGCGGCGCGAGGGTGAGCTGCTCGACGACCCATCCGCGCAGGTTGGCGCGGGGAAGGTACAGCGTGGGCAGACCGTCGAGACGCGCCGGGTCGAGGGTGCGGCGCACGTACATCGTCACGGTGCTCATCGTGGGGACGAGGCGCAGAGCGACGTCGTAGTCGGCGTCGCCCGAGCCGCCGGGCAGGCGCAGACCGCTCGTGTCGTAGAGGCTGAAGCCCACGTCGACCGGAGAGGTGACGCGGCGTGTGAAGTAGAACGTGATGTAGAAGTACGAGGCGTCGTGGTCGACGGCGACCTTCGTCATCTCGTCCTCCGGCGCCTCGTGCACGACCTTCGTGCCTCCGAGCGCGGAGTCGTGCGCGAGCAGACCGAACCACTGTCCGCTCGTCAGCGGGTCGTGGAACAGCGCGCGTCGCGCCGGGGCGACGAGGCGCGACCGCGGCTCGGTCGGGGGCGAGGTGGCCGACCAGTCGTCGGTCCACGACGGCAGGAGGCCGCCGGCGATGCCGATCTCGCGGAACATCGTCAGCATGTCGGCGTTCGCGCGCATCGCCTGCTGCTCGGAGAGGAACCCCTCGGTGCGCCCGTTGGCGCCGGTACTGCTCTGGCCGAGCGAGGCCGGCACACCGAACTCCGTGATGAGCAGCGGCATGCCCTGGTGATGCGCGCGCAGGTCGAGCAGGTAGGCGCGATAGGGGTCACCGGTCTGATAGGAGGCCTGGTAGCGCAGGAACATCGGCGCGTACGGCATCGCCCGGTAGGCCGCGAACGTTCCGGCAGGCCACGCCGTGCGTGCCCCGATGTTGTTGACGTCGACGCCCACCTGGTCGTCGGTCGCGACCGGCTCCTCGGGGTGGGACAGGGGATCGGTGGCGGCGTGGTTGGCCGCGCCGATGGGGGCACACGAGCCCCGCTTCGCCTCGTGCGTGGCGAGTTCGTCCATGCGGGCGGCGATCCACGACTCCGTGGCACTCGCCTGCGGTGTCGAGATGAAGTAGGTGCCGGAGAACGGTCGGGCCTTGTTCTCGCGGTCGGTCGCGAGGACGACCCGTGGATCCCAGGGTGAGCCGACGACCCAGGCCGCCACCCAGCGCGACACGTCGCTGCGCCATCGCCCCGTCGGTCCGGTCGCCGAGGACGCGCGGCTGAGGTCGCCGTGGATCGCCGCACTCGTGTCGGCGATCTCGGCGCTGAGGGCCCGGCGCACCGCCGAGCCGAGGGGTGCGGGCTTGTCCACCGGCGCCCGCAGCGCATCGATCGTGACCCCCTGCACGAGGTAGAGCGGGGCGTCGGGGTGGGCCTTGTTGTAGGCGAGCAGCTCGTCGTAGAGGGCGGGCGCCTGCAGTGAGTCCAGACGCACGGCCCGGATGCCGGTCTCGCCCATCATCGTCAACCACCGGCGGTAGTCGGCGGCCTTGGGCGCGAAGTCCTCGGGCAGGTGCCCGGGCAGCACCGCCGTGAGACCGACGCCGGCGAGGAACGACCGATCGCCGTCGAGGGTGTGCAGCAGCAGCTGTTCGCCCTGCTGGGAGGCCGTGACCGACAGCTTTCCGACCTTCGTCGGGTTGGGCGCCCAGGAGTCGTTGTCGAGGGTGGGAGAACCCGTCGGGCTCGCCGGTGTGGTCGGCCTGGCGGAGGTCGTGGAGGTCGTCGACGTGGCCGGCGCGGGGGACTGCCCGGTGCACCCGGAGAACAACGCGACGGCCCCGGCCGCGAGAGCGCTCGTCCGCATGAAGTCGCGACGCGAGGGGAGGCGGGGGTCGGTCATCGGGTCCTCCTGACACGGCTGATCGAGCGGTGGGCCGTGGTGGGCAGAATGTGGTCGTGCCACGAGCCAACCGACGCCGCCGCGACGAGCGGGGCCTGCATCCCGGACTGTTCGTCCGAGAGTTGCGCGAGCAGTTCGACGGCACGACGTGGGTCGTGCGAGAGGTGACGGGCCGTGATCCCGGGCGCCGGTACGTGTGCCCGGGGTGCCAGCAGAGCTTCTCCGGAGGGTCGTCGCACGTCGTCGTGTGGCCCGAGAGCGGCCTCGGAGCGGGTGTCTCGGGACGCCGACACTGGCACACGTCGTGCTGGCGCGCCCGTCATCGACGACCACCGCGAGGCTCCTACCGCTGACGCGCGTGGTCGCACTCGTCCACCCCCGGGCCGTTCAGAACTCGTGAAGATTCGCGCCGGTCGATCGATCGGCGGCGCGGGCCCCGGGTCGTGGGCGAAGGCCCGTCGCCGCGCGGCTCCGGCCGAGCCTACTACGCCGCACGTCCTGGTCATGTGCCCGACTCGGCGAGGGTGAGCCACTCGACGCCCCTCGCGCACGAGGCAGTGGGCGAGCTCACGTGAGGATTACGCCGGGGTCACGGCGGGAGACGACGAGACGACGAGACGACGGGAGAGACGACGACGGCCCGCCGCCCGCGAGTGCGGGAGGCGGGCCGGTCGTGGCGGTCGGGGCGATCGCCGATCCGTCAGATGTTGCGGAAGCGGTTGATCGCGTCGAGGTGCGGCTCGCGGCGCTCGGGCATCGTCACGCCGAGGCCCTCCTTGGGGGCCAGGCACAGCACACCGACCTTGCCCTGGTGGGCGTTGCGGTGCACGTCCTGCGCGGCCTGACCGACCTCGTTCATCGGGTAGGTCTTGGAGAGGGTCGGGTGGATGAGCCGGCGGCGGATGAGGCTGTTGGCCTCCCAGGCCTCGCGGTAGTTGGCGAAGTGGCTGGAGATGATGCGCTTGAGGTTCATCCACAGGAACCGGTTGTCGTACTCGTGCATGTACCCCGAGGTGGACGCGCACGTGACGATCGTGCCGCCCTTGCGAGCGACGTAGACCGACGCACCGAACGTCTCGCGCCCCGGGTGTTCGAAGACGATGTCGACGTCGTGCCCGCGGGTGAGTTCACGGATGTCCTTGCCGAACCGGCGCCACTCCTTGGGGTCCTGGGTCTTCTCGTCCTTCCAGAACCGGTAGCCCATCTCGTTGCGGTCGATGACGTGCTCGGCGCCCATGCGGCGGCAGATCTCGGCCTTCTCGGGCGAGGAGACGACGCACACCGGGGTGGCGCCGCCGGCGAGGGCCATCTGGGTGGCGTAGGAGCCGAGGCCGCCGCTGGCGCCCCAGATGAGGACGCGGTCGCCGAGCTTCATGCCGGCGCCGTTCTTGCTGATGAGCTGACGGTAGGCAGTGGAGTTGACGAGGCCGGGGCTCGCCGCCTCCTCCCACGTGAGGTGCTCGGGCTTGGGCATGAGCTGGTTGGCCTTGACGATCGCGAGCTGGGCGAGCCCGCCGAAGTTCGTCTCGAAGCCCCAGATGCGCTGCTCGGGGTCGAGCATCGTGTCGTTGTGGCCGTCGTGGTGCTCGAGCTCGACGCTGAGGCAGTGCGCGACGCACTCCTGGCCGGGCTTCCACAGGTGCACGCCGGGGCCCGTGCGCAGCACGACGCCCGAGAGGTCGGAACCGACGATGTGGTAGGGCAGGTCGTGCCGCTTGGCGACGTCCGACAACCGGCCGTACCGCTCGAGGAACCCGAACGTGGGTACGGGCTCGAAGATCGAGGTCCACACGGTGTTGTAGTTGACCGAGCTCGCCATGACCGCGACGAGCGCCTCACCGGGCGCGAGCTCGGGCAGCGGAACCTCGTCGACGTGGAGGCTCTTGCGGGGGTCCTTCTCCTTGCTGGGCACCCCCTCGAACATGTCGACCTCGTCCTTGCGGACGACCACGGCCTTGAACGACTCCGGTACCGAGAGGCCCGCGTAGGTCTCCTCGCTCCGGTCGCCGGACATGATGGCGTCGAGAATCTCCTGCATGGCCTCTCCTTCGGCTCGTCCTCGAGTCAACGACGTGGACCGGCACGTGGGCCGGATCCTCAGGTTCACCTTCCCGGCACGGGGGCCGAGGCGGGAGTAGGGGAGCGGGTGAGCTTCATCACCAGCACTGCCGACGCCCCGCCCCGGGGTGCGAACAGGCGGCCCGTCCCCCGCCTCCTCGGCCGGGACGAGCCGCCTGCTCGGCGCGTCGATCGGGTGGGGTCAGTGCATGCCCTCGGGGTTGGGCTCGACGAGCTCGACGAGCACACCGCCCGCGTCCTTGGGGTGGATGAAGTTGATGCGGCTGCCCGCGGTGCCGCGCTTGGGCTCGGGGTAGAGCAGACGCAGACCGCGCTCCTTGAGCGTCTCGCAGACCTCGTCGATGTTCTCGACGCGGTAGGCCATCTGCTGGATGCCGACGCCGCTCTTGTCGATGAACTTGGCGATCGTGGAGTTCTCGTTCAGCGGGGCGAGGAGCTGGATGCACGAGGTCGAGTCGCCGACCTCCATCATCGCCTCGGCGACGCCCTGCTCCTCGTTGATCTCGCGGTGGGCCATCTTCATGCCGTACTTCTCCTCGTAGAAGGCGATGGCCTCGTCGAGGTCGCGGACGGCGATGCCGACATGGTCGATGTGCGTGAACAGTCCCTGTGCGCTCATGTCTCCAGGGTAGGAGCGCCGGCGTCCGCGCAGGGCGATCGCGGGCGGATCGGGGACGAACGGCCCGCCCCGCACGTCGCCCGTGCCCGCCCGTGCCCGCCCGAACCGCGAGACAGCCGGCCGGTGGGCCGGGCAGTGCGTCGAGGCTGTCGGAGCACACCCCTACAGTGGGGGCGCTGTCACCGACGACCCAGTCAAAGACGACCCAGTCAGGCACGACACGGAGGCCATCGCACATGACCGATTCATCCAACCGTCCGACCACCGTCATCGTCGATGGGGCGCGCACCCCGATCGGTCGGCTCCTCGGCTCGCTCGCGGGATTCACCGGTGCCGATCTCGGCGGCGTCGCCATTCGGGCCGCACTCGAGAAGTCCGGGGTGAAGCCCGAGCAGGTCGACTACGTCATCATGGGCCAGGTGTTGACCGCAGGCGCGGGTCAGATCCCCGCCCGCCAGGCCGCCACCAAGGCGGGCATCCCGATGAACGTTCCCGCGCTCACGATCAACAAGGTGTGCCTCTCCGGGCTCGACGCGATCGCGCTCGCCGACCAGCTCATCCGTGCGGGTGAGTTCGACATCGTCGTCGCCGGCGGCCAGGAGTCGATGACCCAGGCCCCGCACCTGCTCGCCAAGAGCCGTTCGGGCTTCAAGTACGGCGACGTCACGATGAAGGACCACATGGACTACGACGGTCTGTGGGACGCCTTCACCGACCAGGGCATGGGCAACCTCACCGAGAGCGGCAACAGCGGTGACGCCGAGGTCAGCCGCGAAGAGCAGGACGCCTACTCGGCGCGGAGTCACCAGCGCGCCGCGAAGGGCTGGGAGGACGGGGTCTTCGACGACGAGGTCGTGCCGGTCTCCATCCCGCAGCGCAAGGGCGACCCGGTGCAGTTCACCAAGGACGAGGGCATCCGCCCCGACACCACGGCCGAGAGCCTGGGCAAGCTGCGTCCGGCCTTCGGCAAGGACGGCACGATCACGGCCGGCTCGGCCTCGCAGATCAGCGACGGCGCGTGCGCGGTCGTCGTCATGAGCAAGGCCAAGGCCGAGGAGCTCGGCCTGCAGTGGCTCGCCGAGATCGGTGCGCACGGCGTCGTCGCCGGGCCCGACTCCACGCTGCAGCTGCAGCCGTCGAACGCGATCGTCGAGGCCTGCCGCAAGGAGGGCATCGAGCCCGGCGACCTCGATCTCGTCGAGATCAACGAGGCGTTCGCCGCCGTCGGCGTCGCCTCGGCGCGTGCGCTCGGGCTGTCGGACGACAAGGTCAACGTCAACGGCGGGGCCATCGCGGTGGGCCACCCGATCGGCATGTCGGGTGCGCGCATCACGCTGCACGTCGCCAAGGAGCTCGCGCGCCGCGGCGGCGGCGTGGGTGCCGCCTCGCTGTGTGGTGGCGGCGGTCAGGGCGACGCGTTGATCGTCCGGGTCCCGAAGAACTGATCGCTGGGGCATGCTGGACCGGTGGGCAGGTTCCTGCTCACCGGTCCGGCCTCCGCATCTTCCGTACCTTCCGCACATCCACTGCCGACGCCGGTCGCTGTAGTCCGCACTCGAGACCCCGAATGAGGTAGTTCACCGATGGCCCGTCAGGTCGACGTCCCCGCACTCGTGGAGAACGCGCGAAAGGGTTCGCCGCGTGCCGTGGCGAGGCTCATCTCGCTCGTCGAGGACGGGCACCCGGCGTTGCGCGACATCATGGCCGCGCTCGCGCCGCACACGGGGCACGCGCACATCATCGGCATCACCGGCAGCCCGGGCGTCGGCAAGTCGACGTCGACGAACGCGCTGGTCACCGCGCTGCGCAAGCAGGGTAAGCGGGTCGGCGTGCTCGCGGTCGACCCGAGCTCGCCGTTCTCCGGGGGAGCCCTGCTCGGTGACCGGGTCCGCATGCAGGATCACGCCCTCGACCCCGAGGTCTACATCCGCTCGCTCGCGAGCCGCGGCCACCTCGGTGGCCTCTCGGCCGCGACCCCCCAGGCGATGCGCGTGCTCGACGCCGCGGGCTGCGACGTCATCCTCGTCGAGACCGTCGGTGTCGGTCAGAGCGAGGTCGAGATCGTCGGCATGGCCGACACCACCCTCGTCCTGCTCGCCCCGGGCATGGGCGACGGCATCCAGGCCGCCAAGGCGGGCATCCTCGAGATCGGTGACGTGTTCGTCGTCAACAAGGCCGACCGCGACGGAGCCGACGCGACGGTGCGCGACATCCGCCACATGATCAGCCTCGGCGATCGCACCGAGCCCAACCTGTGGCGCCCGCCGGTCCTCAAGACCATCGCCGACCGCATGCAGGGGGTCGAGGAGGTCATCGAGGGCATCGAGAAGCACCAGGCGTGGATGGCCGAACACGGCGAACTCGACCGTCGCCGTCGCGCCCGCGCCACCGAGGAGATCGAGTCGATCGTCCTCGCCCAGCTGCGGGCGCGTATGGGCGACCTGCGCGACGGCCACGGCATCGACGACCTGGCGGGCGATGTCGTCGCCGGCCGCACCGACACCTATCGGGCCGCCGACGAGGTGCTCGCCGCCCTCACCTGATCGTCGGCCGGGCCTGGCTCGCGGGGCGTCGCGCACGGCGACGACGCCGGGCCCGGGATCGTCGTGGGTCCGGTGAACAGTAGGCTGACCTGCATGAAGTCATCTCGCACGCTCGCGTTCGACCCGATCCGCCGGGCGGCCGTGCTGTGGGAGCGCACGTGGGGGCGAGCCTCGGCGCCGCAGTCGATGGCGACGGCCACCTCGGTCATGCGGGTGCAGCAGTTGCTGCTCGCCGACTTCGACGCCGAACTGGCCGAGTTCGACCTCACCTTCCCTCGGTTCGAGGCGCTGGTGCTGTTGACCTTCAGCCGGGAGGGGCGGCTGCCCATGAGCAAGGTGGGGGAGCGGCTCATGGTGCATCCGACCTCGGCGACGAGCGTGATCCAGCGACTCGCGTCGCAGGGCTTCGTCGAGCGCGTGCCCAACCCGCTGGACGGGCGCGGCACGCTCGCGGTCATCACCCCGGCGGGCCGCGCCGTCGCCGAGCGGGGTATGGCCAAGCTCGTCGACTCCGGGTTCGGGGTCGCCGCGCTCACGGGCCCCGAACGGGTCGAGTTGTTCCGGCTGCTCGAGAAGATCCGCCGCCACCACGGCGACTTCGACGCGCTGGAAGGTGCGTAGGTCGCGGCCTGCGGCCCTGACCGGCCACGCGCGCCGGTGGATCAGAGCTCACGGGTCATGCTCGCGGGTCACGGGTACCGGCACGCCTCGGGTTCGTGCGCGGCGATGCGCTCGGTCTCCATCTGGAACGTCGAGTGGTGGATCGACACCTCGAAGTGCTCCGCGACACACGCCCTGATGTCCTCCAGCATCTCCGCGGCGTGGCCGTCGGTGAAGCAGGTGTCGTCGACGACGACGTGGGCGGTGAGTGTCGGCAGACCGGTGGCCACGGTCGAGGCGTGCAGGTCGTGGACGTCCTTCACGTGATCGAGGGCGAGGATGTGGCGGCGGACCTCCTCGAGGTCGAGCCCTGCGGGCGCGAACTCCATGAGCACGCTCGTCGTCTCGCGCAGGAGGACGAACGCGCGAGGGAGGATGAGGGCGGCGATGAAGAGGCCCGCGACGGCGTCGGCCTGCTGGAAGCCGGTCGTCGAGATGACGATGGCCGCGACGATGACGCCGAGCGAACCGAGCGCGTCGTTGAGCACCTCGAGGAACGCCGCGCGCATGTTGAAGTTCGCGCCGCGACTCGAGGCGAGGACCGTGATCGCGACGACGTTGGCCGCGAGCCCCACGGCACCGAAGAACAGCAGTTCGCCGGCGGGGATCTCGGGTGGCTCGAGGAGGCGCCGGACCCCCTCGACCGCGGCGTAGACGCCCACGGCGGTGAGCAGAGCCGCCTGACCGAGCGCCGCGATGACCTCGATACGACGAAAGCCCCAGGTGCGCCTGGCATCGGCCGGCCGAAGCATGAGCGTGGCGGCGACGAGCGCCACGAGCAGGCCCGAGGCGTCGGTCAGCGCGTGGACCGTGTCGGTGAGCAGGGCGAGGCTGCCCGTGACCACCGCTCCGATCCCCTGAGCGACGACGATCGTCGCCGTGAGGCCGAAGGCGATCCAGAGCCTGCGGCGGTGATCCCCGGGGCGGCCGGCCTCGGGGACAGTGGGCCGGTGGTCGTGTCCTGCGCCCATGTGGATCCTCCTCCGGGTGTCGTGAGCGATGTGCGGGTGGGTGTCGTCGGTCAGGGGGTGTGCAGGTGCGGGCACAGCACCGCCTCGGAGCCGGTGGCGCGCAGGATGTCCCGGGCCGCGGCGATGAGCGTGCGCAGCCGCGCCGGGTTCTCGAGCGCGTACCAGGTCGCTCGGCCCTCGGGTCGCTGCGTCACCAGGCCGCACTCGTGCAGGAACGCGATGTGCTTGCTCACGGTCGACTGCGCGAGTCCGAGATGCTCGACGAGATCGCGCACCCGGTGCTCGCCGGAGGCGAGGTGCTGCAGGATGGCCAGCCGCGTGGGCTCGCCGAGGGTGTCGAACAGGTGCGCGTAGGCGGCGGTCGCCGTGTCGTCGAGCACGGGGGGCTCTTCTCGTATCGCCATTAGACGATCATATCGCTGTGTGGCGATGAAAGCGAGGCCCACCCGAGCTGTCGTGGCCGTGATTCTCGCGTCCCACGACGCTCCGCGCCCCTCCGATCGCGTGGATCGATTCGAGAAATCGGAGATCGGGTCTGGATAAGTACTAGGACTTCCTAGTACTTTGGGGGCATGACGATGACGGAGCCACAGCAGACGCAGCAGCAAGCCATGTCCGGTCGCGAGCGCTGGCAGCAGCGTTTCGACAACTCCCGGGTCCGTCAGGCGGACTTCACGACGCTCTCGGGTATGGAGGTCGACCCGGTCTACGGCCCGACCCCCGAGCAGGAGGCCGCCGACCCCGACTTCGAGCGCATCGGCTGGCCGGGCGAGTTCCCGTTCACCCGAGGCCTGTACCCCACCGGCTACCGCGGACGCACGTGGACCATCCGCCAGTTCGCGGGCTTCGGCAACGCCAAGCAGACCAACGAGCGCTACAAGATGATCCTCGGCCGCGGCGGCGGCGGTCTCTCGGTGGCGTTCGACATGCCCACCCTCATGGGACGTGACTCCGACGACGCGATGAGCCTCGGCGAGGTTGGTCACTGCGGCGTGGCCATCGACTCGGCCAACGACATGGACATCCTGTTCTCCGACATCCCGCTCGGCGACGTCACCACCTCGATGACGATCTCGGGCCCGGCCGTGCCGGTGTTCTGCATGTACCTCGTCGCCGCCGAGCGTCAGGGCGTCGACCCCGGCGTGCTCAACGGCACGCTGCAGACCGACATCTTCAAGGAGTACATCGCGCAGAAGGAGTGGCTGTTCTCTCCGGAGCCCCACCTGCGCCTCATCGGCGACCTCATGGAGTACTGCAACGCCGAGATCCCCGCGTACAAGCCGCTGTCGGTCTCCGGCTACCACATCCGTGAGGCGGGCGCGACGGCCGCGCAGGAGCTCGCGTTCACGCTCGCCGACGGCTTCGGCTACGTCGAGCTCGGCCTCTCCCGCGGTCTCGACGTCAACTCGTTCGCGCCCGGCCTGAGCTTCTTCTTCGACTCCCACGTCGACTTCTTCGAGGAGATCGCCAAGTTCCGCGCGGCGCGTCGCATCTGGGCGAAGTGGCTGCGCGACGTCTACGGCGCGACCAGCGAGAAGGCGCAGTGGCTGCGCTTCCACACCCAGACCGCGGGCGTCTCGCTCACCGCGCAGCAGCCGCTCAACAACGTCGTGCGTACCGCCACCGAGGCGCTCGCCGCAGTGCTCGGCGGCACGAACTCCCTGCACACCAACGCGCTCGACGAGACCCTCGCGCTGCCCACCGAGCAGTCCGCCGAGGTCGCGCTGCGCACCCAGCAGGTCATCATGGAGGAGACCGGCGTCGTCAACGTCGCCGACCCGCTCGGCGGCTCGTGGTACGTCGAGGCGCTCACCGACAAGATCGAGGCCGAGGCCGAGCGCATCTTCGACTCGATCCTGCGCATGGGCACCAGCGGTCTGGGCTCGGCCGACAAGGAGGCGCTCGCCGAGGTCGTGCGCGCCAACGCCGGCAACAAGGGCGACGACGCGGTGTGGCCGATGACCTCGGGCATCCTGCGCGGCATCGAGGAGGGCTGGTTCTCCTCCGAGATCGCCGACGCGGCCTTCCAGCACCAGATCGCGCTGGAGAAGGGCGACAAGAAGGTCGTCGGCGTCAACTGCCACACCGACTCCGTCGCGAACGAGCTCGAGATCCTGCGCGTCAGCCACGAGGTCGAGAAGGAGCAGGTGCGTGAGCTCGACACGCGGCGCGCCGCCCGCAACGAGGACATCGCGGCCGACGCCCTGGCCCGGATGGTCGAGGTCTCCCGCACCAAGGAGAACATGATCCCGGCCATGCTCGACGCCGTGCGTGCCGAGTGCACCCTGGGTGAGATCTGCAACGCCCTGCGCGACGAGTGGGGCATCTACCGCGAGCCGGCCCGCTTCTGAGCGAGGTCGCGCACACGGATCGTGGCCCGGATCGAGGAGATGTCGTCGATCCGGGCCACGTTGTTCAAGTGTGTCGGCTTCATGTGGGCCGGCCCGTCGCCGAAGGGAACGACATGCGACGCCTTCCCCTCGTCCTCGGCCTCGTGCTGATTCCCGCCCCCGTGGTCGCGACGGCCCCGACGCCGGCCGCCGCCTCCGGCGCGGGCCGGGTCACGGTCTCGACCACCCGTGTCTCCCAGGACACCCTGCGCGATCCGGTGTTGCGCGGCACCGCCCCCGCCGGCAGCCGCCTCACGGTGCAGGTCCGACTCGGTGGTCGTTGGCGCGCCAACCGCCACCTCACCGCCGGACGGGACGGGAGGTACTCGGTGCCCCTGTCGTACGGCCGGGGAGCAGTCGCGACCTTCTCGCACCGCGTCGTCTCCGCCCAGGGGGCGGTGAGCCCGCTGGTCACGCTGAGGCGCACCGCGGTGCTCGCGCCTGCGGTGCGCCGGACCACCCGCGCGGACGTGGCGAAGACGTGGCGTCCGGGATGCCCCGTGCACTACTCCAGGCTCTCCACCGTCGAGATGAACCACTGGGGCTTCGACGGCCGCATGCATCGTGGCCGCATCGTCCTCGCCTCGACGGCGACGACGAGTGCGCTGCAGGCGTTCCAGGTCGGCATCTCCTCGAAGTTCCCCATCGCCGCGATGCGCGAGGTGTCGGCGTACGGCGGCAGCGACGAGCGGTCCATGGCCGCGAACAACACCTCTGCGTTCAACTGCCGGGCCATCACGAACGGCAAGGGGTGGTCGAAGCACTCCTTCGGCCGCGCGATCGACGTCAACCCCGTGCAGAACCCGTACATCTACAAGGGCACCGTCTCGCCCGCCGCGGGTCGGGCCTACCGGAACCGGGCCGACGTGCGGCCCGGGATGATGGTCGCGTCCAACCCGTTGACGAGGGCCTTCACGAGTCGTGGCTGGACGTGGCTGTCGAGCTACGACTACCAGCACGTGGAGAAGTAGGGCGCGTTCTCGCTCGTGATCGCTCGGTCGGAGCGCTGCCCGACTGTGCCCGGCGACGGTGGTTCGGCAAGAATGCAGACATGACCGAACAGCCTCCGATCCGTTCCTCCGCTCTTCGTGGTGCCGTCGACCTCTCCTCACTGGGTAAGGGTCCGAAGAACGACGCGCCCGGGTCGTCGCAGCCCGGCTCGATCCGGGTGGACGCCGACGAGGCGTCGTTCGAGGAGCTCATGCTCGGCACCCGCGAGGTTCCCGCGCTCGTCGTCGTCTGGTCGGCGTCGCACCCGGAGACCGAGGCCGCCGTGCGCAACGCGGTCACGGCGGCGGAGCGGCTGCAGGGGCGCCTGCGCGTCGTCGCGGTCGACGCCGACGCGCAGCCCCGGCTCGCGCAGGCGTTCCAGGTGCAGCAGTTGCCGTTCACCCTGGGTGTCATCGCCGCCCAGCCGGTGCCGCTGTCGCCGGGCGTCATCCCCGTCGACCAGCTCCTCCCGGCGCTCGAGCAGCTTCTCGAGGTCGCGGCCCAGAACGGTGTGACCGGTCGCGTCGTCGCCGGCGAGGGGGAGCAGGAGCCCGAGCCCGAGCCGCTCTCACCCGAGCACCAGGCCGCGTACGACGCGATCGAGGCCGGTGACTACGGCGCTGCGGCGGCGGCTTACGAGGCCGCGCTCAAGAAGAACCCCAAGGACGCCGACGCGGCGGCCGGTCTCGCTCAGGTCTCGCTCATGCAGCGCACCGAGGGCGCCGATCTCGCCTCCGCGCGCGATGACGCGGCGTCTCGGCCCGACGACATCGACGCCCAACTCCTCGTCGCCGACCTCGACGTGCTCGGCGGGCATGTCGAGGACGCGTTCTCGCGGCTCGTCGACCTCGTGCGCCGTACCGCCGACGAGGACCGCGAGAAGGTCCGCACCCGTCTGGTCGAGCTCTTCGAGGTCGTCGGTGCGCAGGACGAGCGGGTCGTCAAGGCTCGTCGCGCGCTCATGAGCGCACTGTTCTGAGCCTCCGGACGTTCCGCCGGCCACCCGGGTCCACTCGGGCCGAGTGGAGCGCGGAGGACGTGGAAGATGGGATGGCAGCGGGAACGGGGTGATCACCCCCATCCGGCTGCCATCACGTCTTCCATCCCATCTGCCGTCACGGTAGGAGACACCACCGGGTGGGACGGGCGAGGCGCGTAGACCGGCTCGCTCGTCAGACGCCGCGGGCGTGGAGTACGAAGTCCCACGCCACTCCGGTGAATCGGCGGGTCGGGCGCCAGATCGCGCGCAGCTCGCGCCGCAGTGACGCCCCGGCCAGGGGCACGACTCGCACGAGGCCCTCGCGCCGGGCCGCCTCGATCGCGTGCGTCGACACGACGGCCGGGCCGATGCCGGCGGCGACGCTCTGCACGATCGCCGCCGTACTCGACAACTCCATGACCGGCGCCGCGACCTCGCGACCGGCGAGAAGGTCGTCGATGGTCTGCCGGGTGCCGGAGCCGGGCTCACGGACCACCAGCGGTGTGACGGCGAGTTCGTCGAGTGTCACCTGCGCCCGGTGCGTCCACGAATGTCCCGGGGCGACGATGACGACGAGCTCGTCGCGGTCCACCACCGTTCCGTGCAGCGTCGGCGGGCGGCCCGGCGACTCGATGAAGCCGACGTCGAGCTCGCCGGATTCCACCGCGGCGACGACGTCGGTCGAGTTCATCACCCGAACACGTACCTGCACGTGCGGATGGACCTCGCGAAACGAGGTCAGCCAGCGGGGGACCAGGTGTTCGCCGATCGTCAGGCTCGCGCCGACGAGCAGGTGTGAGTCGAGATCCTCGCGCAGGGAGTCGGCGCCCGCGGCGAGAAGGTCGAGGGCCGCGAGCACCGGCTCGGCCCAGTCGACGACGAGCCGGCCGTGTGCCGTCAACCGCGATCCGGTGGGACTGCGGTCGATGAGAGACAGCCCGAGATCGCGTTCGAGCCGCGCGAGAAGGCGGCTGGCGTTGGGCTGGGCGAGACCGAGCGATCGTGCGCCCGCCCCGACGCTGCCGGTCTCGGCCACCGCGGCGAGCAGGGCGAGACCGGCGATGTCCGGGCGGCGCGAGGTCATGCACGAATGATATGGGCTCATTCGAAAGAGGGTGCTAGCGCCGCCGGAGGCGCAGGAGCAGCGTGGACGGGGTGACATCCGTACGCAGAGACCGCCCCGCCACGTCGGGTCCGACACCACGCGCGACGACGCCGACGCGCCGTCTCGCCCCGGGGCTCGCGCTCGCCACCGCAGCGGCGCTCGTCGCGTATGGGGTGAACCTCCTGCTGCCGACGGTCAGCGCGCTGCTCGTCGCGATCCTCATCGGCGTCGCGCTCACCAACCTCGTGCGTCTACCCGAGGCCACCGCGCCGGGCCTCGCGATCGCCTCGAAGCGAGTGCTGCGCGTCGGCATCGTCCTGCTCGGCCTTCAGGTCTCGTTGCTCGACATCGCGGGGCTCGGGGCCGGGATCGTCGGTGTCGTCCTCGCGGTCGTCGTGGGCGGTCTCGTCGTCGCCGAGGTGGTCGGGCGCCGGCTCGGGATCGTCCCCGCGCAGCGCAGCCTCATCGGGGCCGGGTTCTCCATCTGCGGCGCCGCGGCCGTCGCGGGCGTCGAGGGCGTCATCGACGACAAGCGTGAGGAGGACGTCGTCACCGCGCTCGCCCTCGTCGTCCTCTTCGGCACCCTGATGATCCCGCTCGTGCCGCTGCTGGTGACGCTCCTCGGCCTCGACCAGCAGACCGCCGGGCTGTGGGCCGGCGGATCGATCCACGAGGTGGCCCAGGTCGTCGCCGCCGCCGGGATCATCGGTGGCCCGGCGCTCAAGACGGCCGTCGTCGTCAAGCTCGCACGAGTGCTCATGCTCGCGCCGGTCGCCGTGTGGTTCGGGTGGCAGACGCGGCGGCGTGCCGGCGCGGTCACCGCCGACGCGGACGGCGAGCGCCACCTGCCCCCGCTCGTGCCACTGTTCGTCGTGGGGTTCCTCGTCGCCGTCGTCGTGCGCACGACGGGGGTCGTGCCGGCCGAAGTGCTCGACGTGCTCAAGGTCGCGCAGACCCTTCTGCTCGCCGCGGCGATGTTCGCGCTCGGCTGCGGTGTGCGCTTCGCGACGCTCAAGACCGTGGGCGGGCGGCCGTTCGTGCTCGCGACCGCGACCACCGTCGCCGTCGCCCTCATCGCGCTCGGCGGGGTGCTCCTCGTCTCGTGAGGCGCACCGGTCGCGGCACGGTGCCGGTCGCGCCCGCCCGCTCAGCCACCCGGCCGGGAGGCCAGAACGCGCTCGAGTTCGGCGACCAGCACGAGGTCGCCGGTGCGGTGGATCGCCCCGATCGGGGGGCGTCCCCAGAAGGTGCACACGAGATCCTCGGCCGTGCCCGTGACGATCGCCGAGGGACGCACGGTGCCGTCGGCCGGGTCATGGTCGGCGACGTCGATGCCCGAGGCGTTGGGACCGACCGTGACGAGCCACGTCGTTCCGGTGTCGGAGGCGACGACCCGCAGGCGGCGGGTGTCCTCATCCCGACCGTTGTCGCGCGTACCCGACGCGGCCGGGCAGAACGTCGCGATCAGACGCAGCACCTCGTCGACACCATCTGCTGCGAGCATCGGATCGACGAGGGTGCGGGCGCTGCCGTCGGGCGCCGCGGTGAGTTCGGCGTCCATGCGATGGATACAGGCCTCGTGCGCCTGACGGCGGAGGACGAAGCCCACCGTCTGCTCCGGAGACCATGACCACGCCGGTTCGTCCGGCGAGCGGTCCCGCAGCGCGTCGACGAGCCGGGCCGTGGCGTCACGCAGCAGCTCGAGCAGGGCTTCGTGGCTCTCGGCACCCGGCAGCGGATCATGCTCTCGCAGCGCGTCGACCTGGGCCTTCTCGGTCAGGCCCTCCCGCACGACCCCTCCCCAGAAGTGCTGGACGACCGCAAGGTGATGGATGAGCTCGTCGGTGTTCCAGGCGGGGCAGGTCGGCACGCGGGCATCGCCGGGGATGTCGGTGAGCGCCTCGGCGAATCGGGCAGAGTTCGACTCGATCGCCTCGAGATACCGGTCCGGGGTCAGTCCCGTCGAGGTGTGCTCGCTCATGTGGACCACCCTTCCACCCGCGGTGTCGTCGTGCACCCTCTTCGCGCGCTCGGTGCTCGACGTCGGGCTCGCCGCCGCCTCACGGTGCGTCGGGTCGCGTCACCGTGCCGTCGGCATCGCCGGATCGCTCGTCGGGCGCCTCGACCACCGCCTCGTCGGCACGACGCACGATCTGCGCCGCGATGGCCTCGGCGTCGTCGTCGGAGACGCCCAGACCGACGGCGTCGGTGTCGAACTCGTCGCCGAGTCGGACGAGGTGTACGGGCGTGGGGGAGGCGAAGTCGAGATACGCCTCGAGATGCTCCAGCGGCACGTCCTCGGCGACGACCGCGTCGTACCCGGCCAGGCGAAAACTGTCGGCGAGCGCGATGCCCGCGGTGTAGCGCAGGAAGCGCCGTTCCATCTCGTCACGACCGCTCGCCCCGGCGTCGGAGCTCGAGAACATCGCCGCGACCACGGCACCGTCGACGGAGGCGGCGCGAGGAAGCGCCGCCGACAGCGCGCGGGCCACGTCGTCGGCGCCGGGGCCGGTGATGAGGAAGAACCGGCCCTCGGTGCTGTCGGTGCTGTCGGTGTTGGCTGTGTTGTCATCGGAGGGGTTCACGGAGTCGGGATCGCTGCTCACAACGCGCCTTTCGTCGGGGACTTCACCCTGCCACGAGCCACCGACAAGCCGCCGTCAGCCGGCCTGCGGATCGGGGTCGGCCAGCGGCTTCCAGCCGGGAGCCGAGAGGGTGAGGAAGGCGCGGGCGACAAGCGGAGTCGCTTCCAGGCGGTCCTCGATGGCCTGGATGCGGGTCTGCAGCACGGATTCGGTGTCGTCGAGGGAGAGGTCGACCGCCGCGATGATCAGCACCTTCGACGGTCCGACGTACTCCATGTGGAGGAACGTCACCACGTCGATCTCGGGGTTGTCGTAGAGGGCCGCGAGGACCTTCTCTCGCGTGGCCGCGCTGACCTGTTGGCCGACGAGGAACGCGACGTTGCGCTGGATGAGAACGAAGGCGACGACACCGAGCAGGACGCCGACGAGGATCGACCCGATCGCGTCGTAGATCGCGTCGCCGGTGATCTCGTGGAGAGCGAGTCCGCCCGCGGCGAGCAGGATGCCGATCAACGCGGCCGCGTCCTCGAAGAACACGGCCCGCAGCGTCGTCTGCGACGTGTCGAGGATGTACCGCATCGGGTGCAGCCCCGCCTTATGAGCCGAAGACCGCGTCTGCCTCAGCGCCTGCGAGAACGAGACCCCCTCGAGAACGAACGAGATGGCGAGCACGATGTAGCTCAGCAGGTAGTCCGCACCCTCGCCCTCGGCGTGCAGCTCCGAGATGCCGTGCGTGATCGACAGGATCGAACCCGCGACGAAGAGGCCGAACGCCGCGATCATCGACCACACGTACGCGGCGCGTCCGTAGCCGAAGGGGTGGGACTCGTCGGCCGGCTTGGTCGCGCGGCGTTCGGCGATGAAGAGGAAGATCTCGTTGCCGGTGTCGGCCCAACTGTGCGAGGCCTCCGCCACCATGGACGCCGAGCCCGACACCACGGCCGCCACCGTCTTCGCGATCGCGATGAGCGCGTTCGCCCCCAGCGCGATGAGGACGGTGAGCAGGCTGCCGGAGGACTCGCCCTTGCCCCCGCTCCCGCCGGTCGTCGTGGAAGCCGTGTCGGAGGCCGCCGCGTGCCCGCCTCGTTCCTTCGAGTTCGTCACGGACGACGACGCTACCGCGACTCCGCGTGACCGGCGCTTCGCGGCGTGGGCGCGGACCGGCCGGGGGCTCTCGGTTCGTTCGGGCTGGGGCGTGAGGCGCATCCAGGCGCACCGCGGGGGCGGCTCGGCCGCGTTCGTGCGAAGTCCGTGCGGGGCTTGACACGGCGTGGTCCACTGGTCGTTGTTACCGGCACGTCACCGCGCGGTGAGTTCGCACCGGGGAGGTCCGTATGGTCGGCAGGCGCATCGCCGCGTCGGGTCGGGTCGGGCATGCCATGGCCGCCCTCGACGCGCTGACCTCGGCGCTCGAGCCGCCGTTCGCCGTCGTCGATCTCGACGCGTTCGACCGCAACGCCGCCCGACTGGTCGAACGCGCGGCCGGCACGCCGATCCGGGTGGCGAGCAAGTCGGTGCGGTGCCGTTCTCTGATGATTCGCGCGTTGCGGCACGAGGGGTTCCGCGGAGTCCTCGCGTTCTCCCTGCCCGAGGCGCTGTGGCTCGTGGCTGGCGAGGGGGAGACTCTTGCCGCCGGCCACGACGTCCTCGTCGCCTACCCGAGCGTCGACCGCTCGGCGCTCGCCCGCCTCGCCGCGGACGAGGAAGCGCGCCGCCGGGTCACCGTCATGGCCGACTGTCACACCCACCTCGATCTGGCGAGCGCCGCGATGCGCGAGCACGGCCGCGGTGACGCGCCGCTGCGGGTGTGTCTCGACGTCGACGCCTCCTACCGCATCGGTCGCGTCCACGTCGGCGCCCGGCGTTCTCCGCTGCGCACCGAGAGCGACGTCGTGCCGCTGCTGCGACGCCTGGTGGACTCCGACGTCCTCGCCCCGGCGGGGCTGATGTTCTACGACGCGCAGATCGCGGGGATCGCGGATTCGAATCGCCTCATCCGCGAGGTCCAACGACGCTCGGCGGCCGAGTTGGCCGGGCGGCGCAGGCGCATCGTCGACGCCGCCAGGGCTGTCGCCGGCTCCGCTCTCCTCGTCAACGCCGGCGGCACCGGCAGCCTGCACGTCATGGGCATCGACACCGTGGTCACCGAACTCGCCGCCGGATCAGGGCTGTTCGCACCGCACCTCTTCGACGGCTACAGCTCCTTCGCCCCCGAGCCCGCCGCGTTCTTCGTCGCTCCCGTGGTTCGGCGGCCCGCACCGCGCATCGTCACCGTGCTCGGTGGTGGGTTGGTCGCCTCCGGTGCGGCCGGCAGGTCGCGGTTGCCCAAGCCGTGGTGGCCCGAGGGGCTGCGCCTCATCGGCGCCGAGGGTGCGGGCGAGGTGCAGACCCCGCTCGTCACGCCACATGAGACGGGTCTCGACGTCGGTGATCGCGTGTGGTTCCGCCACGCCAAGGCGGGCGAACTCTGCGAACGCTTCGATCATCTGCACCTCGTCGCCGCCGGAGACCTGGCAGGCACCACCCCCACCTACCGAGGAGAAGGACGATGCTTCGGATGAACGACGCACCCGGTTCGTGGTCCAACTGGGCCGGCAACGTCACGTGCCGCCCTGGCCGCGTCGAGTACGCGACGACGGCGATCGAGGTGGCCGACGTGCTGCGGCGCGCACGTGATGCAGGGCGGCGGGTGCGTCCGGTCGGATCGGGGCACTCGTTCACCCCCTGCGCCGAGACGGACGACGTCATGCTCGACGTCGCCGCCATGACCGGCCTCGACGGGGTCGAGCACCTGGAGGCGGCCCCGCCCGGAGCCCGACCCGAGACGTGCGCCCGCGTATGGGTGCGGGCCGGCACGACGCTGGGCGCGCTCAACAGCGTGCTCGCCAGTCTCGGGCTGGCGATGCCCAACCTCGGCGACGTCGACGGGCAGACGCTCGCCGGGGCGGTCTCCACCGGCACGCACGGCACCGGTCTGCACTTCACCGGGCTGGCCGGCTTCGTCTCGGCGCTGCGCCTCGTTCTTGCGGACGGTTCGCTGGTCGAGTGCTCCCGGGAGGAGCAGTCCGACCTGTTCCACGCCGCGCTCGTGGGGCTGGGTGCGTTCGGCGTCGTCGTCGCGTTGCGGGTCGACTGCGTGCCCGCGTTTCGCATGCGAGCCGAGGAGCGGCCGGAGAGCCTCGACGCCGTGCTCGATCGCATCGAGACGTTCCCCACGGAGGCCGACCACGTCGAGTTCTTCTGGTTCCCCGGCACCGATCGCGTCGCGGCCAAGTTCAACACCCGTCTGGCCGCCGACGACGACAGCGGCCGACCGCTGCCGGCGTGGCGGCGTCGCCTCGAGGACGAGCTGTTGTCGAACGACCTGTACGAGGGCGTCAACCGGCTCGGAGCCACGATGCCGCGGCTCGTCCCGGCCCTCAACGCGATCAGCGCGAGGTCGCTCTCGGCCCGCACGTACACGGCCGCTTCGGCCGACGTCTTCGTCTCGCCGCGACGCGTGCGGTTCCGGGAGACCGAATACGCCCTGCCCATCGAGGCCGCCGGCGAGGTCGTTCGCGAGCTCCGCCGTGAGCTCGATCGTCGTCGGATGCCGGTGACGTTCCCGCTCGAGGTGCGCTTCGCCGGCGCCGACGACGCATGGCTGTCGACCGGCTTCGAACGTCGCAACGTCTACGTCGCCGCCCACCAGTACGTGCGTGCCGACCACCGGGCGTACTTCGAGGTCGTCGAGGACGTCTTCGCCGCGTACGAGGGACGGCCGCACTGGGGCAAGATGCACCGCCTCGACGCCGCTCGACTCGGTGAGCTCTACCCACGATTCGCCGACGCCTGCCGCGTCCGGGCCCAGGTCGACCCCGACGGACTCCTACGCAACCCCTACCTCGACCGCGTCCTGGGCCCCATCGACGCCTGAGCACCCAACGCGCCGAGACAGCCGTCGTTTCCGCCTCACGTCTCGGGATTCGGTCACGAGTCTCGTCGATTCCGGAAACGACGGCTGTCTCGGCGGTGGTGTGGGCCGGTGGGGCCCCGAGCGCCGGCGCACGCGCGCAGAGCCCGACATGGAAGATGGGATGGCAGCGAAAGTGGGGTGAACACCCCAGATCTGATTCCATCCCATCTGCCACCTTGTGGATTCACGCCGACAGGGCGGTCTGGGGCGGCGGCTGTCCCGTCAGGGCGGGACTCACGTCAGCGCCGAATGCGGCACCCAGCCCTCCCGGCCGTCGCGGTCGCGACACCACGACCAGGCACTCGGATCGTCGGAGCGCAGGACCTCGACGAGATCGCCGGTCCCTACGGGAAGCTCCTGTGTGTCGTAGTCGTCGCAGACGATCGCCTCGGGCCGCGACGCGTCGAGGTGTCGCTCCGGCACCCAACCCTCACCGTTCGTGGTGACGACGAAGACGAACGCCGGCCACTCGGGCGAGCGCTCACCGACACGCACGCATTCGCCCGGCCGAACGCGGATCGCCCGACGACTCGGGATGTCGTGGTCGTGCAGCACGCGGATACTCACGATCGTGCCTCTCGGGTGGGCAACACTGCGATCACGTCCATCCGTTCGACGAGGCCGGTGACGGCTCGGGGTCGGAGACGTGCGCTGACCCGAGATCCCAGTCGCGGAGACGACCTTCCCGGCGCTCGTTCGGCACCGGCGCCTGGTGCGCGCTTCACGAAGCTCCGAGCATGCCGGGCGCGGGATCCCGTCATGGCCACATCCTGGCAGCGGAGACGCCGTCGGAGGGGTCGAGCGGTCCTGGTGGCCCGCTTACCAGCCGGGAAACGGTGGGACGCCATCGGTGCGTCGCGGGAAGGCCGGCGCGGCCACCCGACTCAGCCCGGGCGCGAGAACTCGGACGCAGCGCCACCCGGTCGGGGCGACATCGGGCGTCGTCAGGTCGACGACCCACCAGGGGCGGTCTCCCCGGGCCGGGGCCGAGTCGGGGAGCGGTTCCTCCCACCGCCGCAGCCCGGAGACGAACTCGAGAGTCCTTGCGACGCTACGGGGGTCGAGACCGACCTGGAGCGAGGCCAGCGGATCGGTGCCGGCACGCAGCGCCGCGGAATCGGGGGTCGGGGCGTCACCGAGGTAGGCCCGATCGGCGCGATGGGGCAGGACGCCGGGCGGTGGCCCACCCGAGAAGCGCCCCGGATCGTCGAGGAGGGTGCGAGCGAGCGAGTGCTGCCAGAGCGCACGGGCCGAGGCCTCCGCCGGCGTCGGTGCGGCCCCGAGGGTGACGACCGGCGACTCCCGCGTCGAGAACTTCGGCATCGAAGACCCCTCCATCGAAGACCCTGCCACCGAGGCCTCCGCCGGCGTCGGTGCGGCCCCGAGTGTGACGACCGGCGACTCCCGCGTCGAGAACTTCGGCATCGAAGACCTCTCCATCGAAGACCCTGCCACCGAGGCCTCCCGCACCGACGACTCCGGCACCGAAGCCTCCCGCACCGAGGACCCAGGCAACGAACAGGCCACCGCGAGGGCGACCCGGCGGCCTCCGGAGGCGGGCAGCGAGCGGACATCGACCGTGACGCCGGGACCCTCCGGGACAGGGGCCGTCTCGATGGCCGCCGGCACCCGGCCCTCCCACCAGGTCACGAGCGCGTCCTCGCAGATCAGTGCGGCCCACGCCGCGTCGATCGCGGCGTCGAGGCCGATTCCCGCACCGAGGCCGCTCATGTTCATCGGACCGATGGGCGGCTCGTCGGGGTGGGCGTCGAGAAAGCGCACCGGCACCTGTGCGTACGGAACCCACCCCGCCACCGGCCCGCCGCTGTCGCCGTGCCGCCACCCGCGGCACCACCGCATCACGTCGGCGGGCCCGGCCCGCACGAACGGTGACGCCGGATCGTCGACGACCTCCGCGGCGGGCCCGTCGAGCTCCTCGACCCGCAACACCGGCGCACCCTCTGCCCGCAACGCGTCCCACGAGGCGGAGCGGACCTCGAGCTGACCGCCGTCCTCACCGCACCACGTGCGCACGGCCGCTGCCACGCGCACCGCCGGATCCGGCCCGCCGCCGCCGACGAGCTGCGGCGCCGGCGCCCACGCGTCGACGCCTTCCCGGGGCGGCATCCGCACCTGGTCGTGCACGAACGCCTCGGGCAGCCCGAAACGGCCCGGGACGCGGTGCACCTCGAGCGGGGTCGCGAACAACGACACCTCAGGCATGGGGCATCGGAAAGTGATTGAGCTCGTCCTCGTCGAGAAGCCGGTCGGTCCATCCGAGCCGGTGGGCCAGCTCGGGGACCCGGCCGCGACCGAGGAACGGGAAGGCCGCGGGCGCGTTGCCGATCGTGCCGGGCACGAGCACGCGCACGACGGCCATCCCCGTACTCGCCACGTCGGGGGTCGTGAGATCGACCACAACGACCTCGTAGCCGGCCGATTCGACGGCGGCCCGGTAGGCGCCCAGCGAGCGCTCCGACAGGGCCGACGTCGCCGACATCGGCCGACTCGCGGGCGGCTCCAGCAGATGCCGCATCCGCTCCGCGGCCCGCGGGTCGAGGTACACCTGCTGCTGGACCATGAGGTCGTCGCAGTCGTGCATGTCGGCGCGGAAGTCGTCGAGGTACGCGCGGTCGGCGCGCCACGGCTTGAACGCCCGGCCGTTGAGCTCTCCGCTCGCCATGACGCCCCAGTGCAGGCCGTCCATGCGAAGCAGGTCACGCGACCCCTCCTGCAGGGTGAGCGCCTCGGTCCACGCCTTCGCCGCCGCGACCTGCGCGTCGTGCCGCGCGGAGAACCCGATGTTGACGAGCCGGTCGACGTCGTCGTGCACCGTGGCCCCGACGACCGGTACGGGGATGTCGCAGTCGATGTGGATCAGTCCGTGCCGCTGCCGACGCGGATCGGTTCCGTCCCAGAGCTGCTCCAACTCGTCGGTCGCCACGAGACCCGGCAGCACGTGACCGCTCAGCCACCAGAGCATCGTCGCGTGGCGCTCGACGACCTCCTCGAGCCCGCTCATCACGGCGAAGTCGAGGTCCGGTCCTGCGGCGATGCCGGCGAACGCGCAGAAGTTCGTCAACGGCGAGCCGGCGTAGCCCGCCGCGTACCAGTTGACGTAGACGAGCGAGGCCGGCACGAGCACCTCGGTGTCACGGCTCAGCGAGCGCCCCGGAACCCAGTGCACCCGGGTCTGCCGGGTCAGGGGGACGAAGGGAAAACCGCGTGCCGCGTACTGACGGTCCGAGTACAGCACGAGCGTGTCCGGATCGAGCGCGGGGATGCCGCGTCGTCGCAGCTCGTCCCACGAGGCGTGGCGGACGGGCAGGGTGTCGAGGATGTTCGCGCAGTAGCGCTCGATCGACTCCCCGAGCGGAGAACGGCCCGCGAGGTCGGCGTCGCCGAAGACGGACCCCTGGCACAGCGTGTTGTTGGCCCACCTGCTCACGGCCCGGATGTCGGCGACGTCGCACTGCCGCGTGACGAGTGACGCGGGCACCGACGCATCGTGGGTGATCGTGCGGGTCCGCACGACGAGGCCCGTGAGCTCGTCGACGAGATCCTCCGGCCGGTGCACGCGGTGGCGGGTCACGGATCCGGGCATCGGCAGCACCGGGTGCTCGGTGACGACCGGATCCCCGGACTCCCAGCGGACGCGGAGGAGGACGTCGCCGGCACTCCTCGCGCCGAGCATGAGAGCGAGCAGGAGCAGACCCGGGACGTCGGCGGGCGCCGGGCCGCAGTCGCCGGTCAGGGAAGGGGTGCGCAGCGCGCGGTGGACGCGCCGATCGTAGGCGGCGGCGCAGCGACGGCCGACGAGGTCCTCGTAGGAGGCACCCTCGCCCGGGGTGACCCGCGGTCCGGCGAGGACGACACCTCGCCCGAGCTCGACCGGCAGCCAGTCCACCCGCATGTCGTGGCACCAGCGGTCGACGTCGACGAGGTCGGGGTCGCTCGGTCCGTGGGTGAGGACGACGAGCAGCCGCCTCGTGCCGAACGCCTCGTTGACCGCCGCGCGGCCGGTCGCCGCGGAGAAGCGCACGTCCCATCCGAGCGCCTCGACCTCCGGCCGGATCGCCTCGGCCACGGCCGTGTCTCCGGCGACGAGCAGCGGCGTCGCGGGCGGCGCCAGGCGCGCGGCCACGTCCTGCACTCCGACGGCGAGCGTGCCCGGTTCGAACGCCCCGCAGCCGACGAGCTTCTCGCGCACTCCGGCAGCGGCCCGCGCGAGGTCGGGATCGAGCGCGCCCGCCGGCGGTGCCTCGGTCTCGCGCCCTCCGGCGGCGGCCCGCGCGAGGTCGGGATCGAGCGCGCCCGCCGGCGGTGCCTCGGTCGTCCCGCTCGTCCATAGGTCGAGGAGGCGCAGCACGTCGTCGGCCCGCAACGGCAGGACATGGTGGCGCCCGTCGGGGGTGGACAGGACGCTCGCGTGCGCGTCGAGGGCGCGGACGTCGACGCGGGCGCGCGGCGGCGCGACGGCGGGGGCAGGGACGCCGGTGGGGGCGGCGGACGTGGTCATCGGTGGGGCCTTCCACGAGCGGGAGAATGGGCGGTGGGCTCCCGGCCGATTGCGCCGGCCGGGAGCCCACCGGGTCGACGATCACGCTCAGCTCCAGGAGAAGCTGGTCGCGACGTGTCCGTGGTGGTTCGAGTTCGGGGCGAGGACGGCCTGCTCGGACCGCTCCTCACGCACCTCGACCATCTGGATCGTGGGCATCGTGTTCACCTCCTTCCTGCTCGTCGGTCGTGGGTGTCCCCGACGCGCCGTCGTGGAGGACCGCGGCGTACCGCGGCTCCGTACGCATCAGGTCGTCGTGGGCGCCGGTGGCGGCGATGCGCCCACCGGCGAGGAAGAGGGCGCGTTCGCACCCGGCGATCGTCGTCGGGCGGTGGCTGACGACGACCGTCGTGCGACCGCGGCGTCGCCGGTCGAGGGCGGCGAGCAGGTCGGCCTCGGTGAGCGCGTCGACGTCGGCGGTCGGCTCGTCGAGGACGAGGACGACGGGGTCGGCGAGCAGCCCGCGGGCCAGCCCGAGGCGTTGGCGTTGCCCGCCCGACCAGGATCGGCCCGCCTCGGCGACGACGGTGTCGAGCCCGTCGGGCAGTGCTCGCACGTGACCGGCGAGGCCGACGTCGCGCAGCGCCGCCCACATCGCCTCGTCGCCGTGACCGACGCCCGCGAGATCGAGGTTCTCGCGCACGGTGGTGCGAAAGACGTACGGCCGCTGCTCGACGAGGACGACCGCCGAGCGCGTCGCCTCGCGGGACACGGTCGCCAGATCGCGTCCGTCGAGCCGGACGCACCCGGTTGCCGGGTCGATGAGCCGCGTCAGTGTGTGGACGAGCGTCGTCTTGCCGGCCCCGCTCGCGCCGACGACGGCCACGTGCTCGCCGGCGCCGACGACGGCCGAGAGATCGTGCAGCACGTCGCGTTCGGTGTCCGGATAGCGCACGGTGATGCGGTCGACCTCGAGGCGCCCCGGTCCGACGAGATCGGCGAGGGCGGCGTCGCGTCCGCCGTCGCGTCCTGTTGCGTGGGGGACGACGTCGCGTCCGACACCCTCGGCGGTGGCGTCGTCACGGCTCGCAGGAGAGGCCGTGACGATCCCGACGATCCGGGAGGCGGCAGCCGACATCTCGCCGAGGCGCTGGATTCCGGCCGTGGCGATGACGATGCAGACGAGTCCCGCACCGGCGAGGGCGGTCGCCGGTGGGAGATCCTGCGGGGCGAGGTCTCCGGTGGCCACGCGTGCGGTGCACCCGACGAGCACACCGATGGTGACGAGCGCAGCGACGAACTCGGTCGCGGCCTGCTCCCCGGCGAGCCGCAGCGCGATGGCGCGCCGCGCGGACTGCACGTCGGACGTGCCCCGGCGGATCTGCTCGTGATGTCGCCCGAGCAGCCCGAGAAGAACGATCTCGCGGGCGCTGTGGCGCGCCTCGACGGCCACGGCCGACAGTTCGGAGACGGTGTGCCGCAGGCGTGCCCCCTGCCGCGCCGCCGGCACCGCGGTGAGCACCGGGACGGCGACGAGCAGGAGCTGTCCGGCAGGGACGAGCAGCCCGACGGGACCGAGCCACCCGACGGCGACGGCCGACACGACGACCGCGACGATCGACGAGGCGACCCATTGCGCGACCGTGTGGGCGTAGAACCACTCGAGGGCCTCGGCGTCCGACATCGCGGCCGCGGCGACCTCACCCGAGCGGCGCCGTCGGAGTCCGAAGGGGACGAGGCGGCGCAGGGCCCGGTGCAGCTCGGCGCGCACGGAGTCGATGACGCGGTAGGCGAGCACGTGCGCAAGCCACATGTCGGCCCAGCCGAACACGCCGACGAGCATGACGGCCACGGTGAGCGCGACGATGACCGCGACGGCACGGGGATCGCCCGTCGCCACGGCGGTCGCACCGCGGGCCCCGAGCACGGCGGCGGTGACGACCGCGAGCCCGGACGCGACCTCCACTACGATGACCTGCACGAACAGTGCGCGGTCAGCCCGCAGGTGGACACCCAGATCGACGAGCGGGCGCACGAGGGCGCCGACCGACCGGGGCGGCGCGACGAGGCTCACGCGGGCACCTCCGTCACACCGGCGAGCCGGGCGAAGCCGCCGTCGGCGCGGCGCAGGTCGGCGGCGAGGCCGGACTCGACGAGCCGCCCGTCGGCGAGGACGTGCACCCGGTCGGAGCCCCCCAGTGAGCCGAGCCGGTGGGTGACGACGAGGACGATCCGGTCGGAGCGGTGCGTGGCGAGGCGGGCGACGAGAGCGGCCTCGCTGCGCAGGTCGAGCGCCGAGGTCGCCTCGTCGAGGACGAGGACGGGCCGGTCCTGGCGCAGGGCGCGTGCGATGGCGACGCGCTGGCGCTGGCCGCCGGAGAGCAGGCCGCCGCGCTCCCCGGCCTGCGTGTGCAGGTCGAAGGTCGGGTCGTCGGTGCCGATCCCGGCGAGCCGGGCGCACACCGAGACGTCGTCGTCCCCGGCGGCGTCATCCGCCGAGACGTCGCCCGATGCGAGGTGGGCCTGCGAGTCCGACGACGCGTCGCCGAGTGCGATGTTGTCGGCGACCGTGCCGGCGAACAGCGCCGGGTCCTGGGGAACGGTGGCGACGAGGGAGAGCAGATCGGCTGCGGAGACGGGGGCGCCGTCGACGAGCACGGTCCCCTCCTGCGGCACGAGCAGGCCGGAGAGGATCGCGGCCAGCGTCGACTTGCCCGATCCGCTGATCCCGACGACGGCGTTCATACCGGACGTCAGGCGCAGGTCGACCTCGGAGAGGGCGGCGGCGTCGCCCCCCGGGTAGGTGAGGGTGAGCCCGACGCCGTCGATCCTCGCGCAGGCGCGCGGGGGCCGGGACAGCGTGTCGAGTCGCGCGGCCCCGGGTGTCCAGCAGCCGTGCGGCGACGCGGCATCGAGCACGTCGAGGATCTGCCGGCCGGAGTAGGTGCCCGCGTAGCCGGCGTGCCAGTGGTTCGCGAGGTCGCGCAGGGGGCGGACGAGCTCGGTCGAGAGCATGACGAGGGCGAAGACGACCGTCGGCGCGAGCCCGCGGCCCAGCGCCGCGGCGAGCGCGACGACCGGGACCGCCGACAGGGCGAAGGCCGAGAGGCCGGACTCGACGAGCGAGAGGCGCAGTTGCCCGAGCGTGCGGTCGAGCAGTGAGCGGGAGGCGCCCTCGAGGGTCTCCTGTCGCCGCGCGTCGGCGCCGGCGAGGACGAGCGTCGTCATCCCCGTCATCGAGTCGAGGAACTCGGCGTGCATGCGCCCGTAGGCGTCCCAGTGGTCCGCCCCGCGAGCGGCGAGCGCGCGATCCCAGAGCCGGGGCAGGAGGGGGAGGACGAGTACGGCGGCCACGGTGACCACACCAACGAGGGGGTCGACGGCGATGAGCACCGCGCCGACGACGAGGCAGGTGACGAGCACGGTGACCTGCTGAGGAAGGTAGCGGGAGAGGTACGGATCGAGATTCTCGACCCCGTCGACGACGAGCGCGTGGTCGGCGCCCGTCCGCCCGCGGACGTCGGCGGCGGAGCGTCGCACGAGGGCCTCGGCGAGGTCGGCCCGCAGCGTGAGCTTGACCCGCGTCATGAGTCGGGCGGCGGCGAGCTCGCGCAGCGCGACGAGGGTGGGCCGGGCAACGAGCACCGCGAGGAGACCGGCGAGCCAGGGGGCGACGCGGGCGCCGAGGTCGGCGGGGTCGCGGCCCCACGCGCCGACGATCCCGCCGAAGACCTGCGCCATCAGCAGGGCCTGGGCGACGAACGTCGCGCCGAGCAGCACACCGATCGCCGCGAGCGTCGCGGTCACGACGATCGCCCGCGGGCGGGAGCCCAGGAGCCGGAAGAGTCGGAGGTGAATCATCGCGTCCTAGGTGATATTGATTATCAAGTGCAGCAGACGCTAAGCGGTGTCGCGGGCAGGGTCAACACCGGGGTCCGGGCGGCGGCGACGATGATCGTCCTGCCGATTGCTCTCGTCCTGGCCTGCCTGTATGCGATCGCCTCCGGGGCCGCCGACCTCGGCGCGGGCGAGATCTGGGCGTCCGTGGCTGCTCGGATGGGCGTCGGATCCGACCCCCTCACCGCGCGGCAGCAGGCGATCGTCTGGGAGCTGCGGATGCCACGCGTGCTCGTCGGCGCGCTCGTGGGAGCGGCGCTGTCGGTGGGGGGCGCCACCCTGCAGGCGCTCGTGCGCAACGTGCTCGCCGATCCCTACCTGCTCGGTGTCTCCTCGGGCGCCGGCCTCGGCGCGGCCGGTGTCATCGCCCTCGGTCTCGGCGCCGCGCTCGGCGGGGTGACCCTCGTCGGCGGTGCGTTCCTCGGCGCCTGCCTCGCGGTCGTGCTCCTGCTCCTGCTCACCGGGCGAAGGGGCGCCGTCGCCGTCCATCACCTCGTGCTCGCCGGGCTCGTCGTCTCGTTCTTCCTCTCGGCCGTGACGAACCTCGTCGTCTCCGTCGCCGGCGACCGCGACACCGTGCGGGCGATCATGTTCTGGACCCTCGGCTCGCTGGCCCGCGCCGACTGGACCCACCTGCCCGTGCTTGCGCTCGTCGTGCTCGGGATGCTTGCCGCGCTCACGCTCATCGCGCGCCGGCTCGACGCGATCTCCCTCGGCGACGACGTCGCCCGTAGCCTCGGCACGGACCCCGGGCGTCTGCGCGTCCAGGCCACCGCGATCACCGCGATCGGGGTCGCGGCCGCTGTCGCCGTGAGCGGCGCCGTCGGGTTCGTCGGGCTCGTCGTGCCCCACCTCACCCGGAGCCTCGTCGGTGCCTCCCACCGGGTGCTGCTGCCGACGTGCGCCCTGCTGGGGGCTCTCGTCATCGTCGTCGGCGACACCCTGGCCCGCACGGTCCTCGCCCCTCGCGAACTGCCACTGGGCGTGCTCACCGCGCTCCTCGGCACGCCCCTGCTCATGGTCCTCGTCCGCCGCCAGGGCGAGCGTCCCTGACCGTCGCCCATGTCGTCGCTTCAACCACCCAAGGAGACCCCGATGGCCCCCACCACCTACGCCCGGATCGGCGCACTCGCCGCGACCCTTGCCCTGACCGGCTCGCTGTGTGCGTGCGGCGCCACGCCCGTCGCCACCGAGAATGCGAGCGGCGGCACGAGTACCCCCGCCTCCGGCAACTATCCGATGACGGTCGACGACTGCGGCACGACGGTGACGGTCGAGGAGGCTCCCCGTAAGGTGCTGACGATCGGTCAGGCGGCCGTCGGGCTGCTCGACGCCGCGGGCGCCTCCGACCGGATCGTCGCCCGCTCCGGCGAGTTCGGCGCGGAACTGCCGCCCGGACTACGCACGCCTCCCACGTCGTCGACGATCCTCGACCCCGCGGACCCCAAGGCGGAGGCGATCCTCGACTCCGGCGCGGACACGGTCGTCGGCTACGGGCTGTTCGAGGCCGAGCCGTCCGACCTGTCGAAGGCGGGGATCACCCTGCTCACCGTCCAGGGGGAATGTGGCCACGACACCGGCGACTCCGGACCTGGGCTGGGGATCGACGTCGTCCCCGCCGACGTCCGCCGTCTCGGCACGGTGTTCGGCACCTCGGAGGTCGCGGAGAAGTCCGCGGCCGGGCTCGAGGCGGAGATCGAGCGACTCACCACCCGCAAGGGCTCGGGCACGGCCGCCTGGGTCTACTACTTCGGCGCAACCGATCCCCTCTCGGCGTACGGGGGGACGGGCATCGCCCATGACGTCCTCGCCCGCACCGGCCTGACCAACGTCTTCGCCTCGCAGAAGAAGACCTACGTCGAGACGAGCCCCGAGGCCCTGCTCGCGCAGGACCCGGACTGGATCGTCCTCAGCTATGGGGGCTACGGCGAGAGCAAGGAGGCGGCCGAGGCCAAGTTCCGCGCCGAGAAGGGCGCCGCCACCCTCTCGGCGGTGAAGAACGACCGGATCATCCTCGTTCCCAGTGACTCCAGTGCGCCGTCCCCGCGGGTCGTCGAGGCGCTGAAGGCCGTGGCGGATGCGGTGACCGGTGCCTGAGCCCGATGAGTCCGGCAAATCCGGCACGGCCGTGGCCGCCGCGACGACGCGAACCCGTGCGCCGAGCGCCCGTCTTGAGGCGATCGGCGTCACCGTGCGTCACGGCACGACGACTGCCGTGCAGCGCGCCGATCTGCGCGTCGTGGCCGGGGCGACCACGGGGCTCGTCGGTCCCAACGGCAGCGGCAAGACGAGCCTGCTGCGAGTTCTCGCCGGGCTCGCGCGACCCGACGAGGGCGTGGCCAGGCTCGATGGGATCGACCTGGGCGAGGTCCGCGATCGCGACCGCGCGCGCCGCGTCGCCTACGTGGGCCAGGTCGAGAACGGCGACGCACCGTTCACCGCCCGGCAGATCCTCACCCTCGGCCGTGCCTGTCTGCGGCGCGACTGGGAGCGCACGACCCGCGGGGACGCGCACGCCGTCGAGGTCGTCCTCGAACGGATGGGGTTGACCGGGCTCGCCGACCGCCGCCTCGATGCGATGTCGGGCGGAGAACGTCAACGGGTGCTCATCGCGCGGGCGCTCGCGCAGGGGGCCGACACGCTCGTGCTCGACGAGCCGACCAATCATCTCGACGTCGCGCACCAGCAGCACGTGCTCGGTCTGTTGCACGACGGCCCCGAGACGGTGCTCGTCGTCCTCCATGACCTCGATCTGGCGGCAGCCTTCTGCGACCGCGTCGTCATGCTCGATGCCGGTCGGATCGTGGCCGCAGGGACGCCGGGGGAGGTGCTCGACCCCGCGCGGGTCGAGCAGGTCTACGGCGTGCGGGCGCGCCGCCTCGATCTCGCGGACCGGCCGCATCTCGTCCTCGGCCGATGACGCCGGCCTCCCGACGCGGCGGCGGGTCACCTGACGTGGAAGACGGGATGGCAGCGAGGCTGGGGTGATCACCCCACGTCTGCTGCCATCCCGTCTTCCATCATGCGGAGGCGCCCCCGACCGGGGAGGACCCCCGCGTCGCTCGACGATCAGCCCCCCAGCGCCGCCAAGACGACCTCCTTCGCCTCCTGCTGCACCTGCGCGAGGTGCTCGCGACCCTTGAACGACTCCGCGTAGATCTTGTAGACGTCCTCGGTGCCGCTCGGGCGGGCCGCGAACCACGCCGACTCGGTGACGACCTTGACCCCGCCGATCGGGGCTCCGTTGCCCGGGGCCTCGGTGAGGATCGCCGTGATCGGCTCGCCCGCGAGTTCTTGTGCCGATACATCGGCGGCCGACAGCTTCTTGAGTCGCGCCTTCTGCTCGCGGTTCGCCGGGGCGTCGACCCGGGCGTACGCGGGCTCGCCGTGCTTGGCGACCAGCTCGGCGTAGTGCTGCGAAGGGCTCTTGCCGGTCGTGGCCTGGATCTCGCTCGCGAGCAGGGCGAGGATGATGCCGTCCTTGTCGGTGGTCCACACCGTGCCGTCCATGCGCAGGAACGACGCGCCCGCCGACTCCTCGCCACCGAACGGGCCAGAGCCGTCGAGCAGCCCGGGCACGAACCACTTGAACCCGACAGGCACCTCGACGAGCCGGCGCCCGAGATCACCGGCGACGCGGTCGATCATCGAGCTCGACACGAGGGTCTTGCCGACGAACCCGTCGGCCGGCCACTGCGGACGTGCCCCGCCGAACAGGTACTCGATCGCGACCGAGAGGTAGTGGTTGGGGTTCAGCAAACCGCCGTCGGGAGTGACGATGCCGTGCCGGTCGGCGTCGGCGTCGTTGCCCGTCGCGATGTCGTAGGTGTCCTTCTGCGCGATGAGGCTCGCCATCGCCCACGGCGACGAGCAGTCCATGCGGATCTTCTCGTCCCAGTCCAGCGTCATGAACCTCCAGGTCGGGTCGACGAGCGGGTTGACGACCGTGAGGTCGAGTCCGTAGTGGTCGGCGATGGCCTGCCAGTAGTCGACCGACGCGCCGCCGAGCGGGTCGGCGCCGACCTTCACGCCCGCCTTCTTGATCGCAGCCATGTCGATGACGTTCTCGAGGTCCTCGACGTAGATGCGCTTGAACTCGTACGGCTCGCACTTCTCCTTGGCCTGCGCGAACGGGAGCCGCTGCACGCCCTCGAGCCCCGCCCGCAGGTACTCGTTGGCCTTGTCGGCGATCCACGTCGTCGCGTCGGTGTCGGCCGGGCCGCCGTGGGGCGGGTTGTACTTGAACCCGCCGTCGGTCGGCGGGTTGTGGCTCGGGGTGACGACGATGCCGTCGGCGAGCCCGGAGTGCGCCGGCAGGTCGTCGACCCCACCGATCTTGCCCTTGTTCGCCCGCAGGATCGCGTGGCTCACCGCGGGGGTCGGCGTGTAGCGGTCCTCGGCGTCGACGAGCACCCGCACCCCGTTCGCGACGAGCACCTCGATCGCGCTGACCCACGCCGGCTCGGAGAGTCCGTGGGTGTCGCGCCCGATGAACAGCGGCCCGTCGAAACCCTGCTCGGTGCGGTAGTCGACGATCGCCTGCGTCGTCGCGAGGATGTGATGCTCGTTGAACGCCGTCTTCAGGCTCGAACCGCGGTGGCCCGAGGTGCCGAAACTGACCTGTTGGTCGACGTTCTCGGGGTCGGGCGTGAACGCGTAGTACGCGGTGACGAGGTGGGGGACGTCCACGAGATCGGACGGCTGGGCGGGCTTACCGGCGCGTGAGTCGTTCATGCCCCCATCCTGGCAGTCCCCGGACCGGCGCGGTGAGGTGAAGCCCGATCGCCGCCCGAGAAGTCACAGGCAGGAGGGCAACTCCCGTCGGGAGAGGGTTGCGGGCCCATCCACGGTGGCGTCCGCGAGGGCCATTCGCCGGGCGAGATCCTCGCGATGCCGATGCAGCAGCGCGGCCCGACCCGCCTCGTCGGAGGCGATGAAGAGGCGGACCCGGGCCAGGGAGAGCCCCGCGTCGATGGCATCGCCGTCGTCCGCGCCCACGAACCGTGGGACGGGTGAGGGCGTCACGGGTGGTTGCGTCGGGCCGGCTCGTCCCGGGTGAGGGTGGCATGGGTATGCGGGTCGGCGAGCAGAGCCGCGATCAGGGGATCGTCGCCCCCGATGAGGGTGGCTCGATCGGTGACCCCACGCTCGACGAGCCAGGATCGGTCGGCGGGCCACAGGAACCGAATCCACTCCCAGTCCATCTCCTGATCCCACCAAGGGGTGAGGAGGTCACCGAGCCGGCCACCGACGAACCGCGTGGCGATGGGCTCGACGTGAGTCGTGACGGGAGGCTGCCAGACGGCGCCGGTGGCGTCACCGAACCCCCGGGTCGCTGCCGCCGACGCCGGGGTTCGCTCCAGCAGGCAGCGCCGCACGGCCTCCCGTTGTCGCGACGTGGGCCGGTCGCCCGGTCGATCGTGATGGGGGATCGCGACGGCGCGACCGAAGGCACCGTGCCGCACTCCGGCCTCTGTGTAGATCCAGGTGCTCGGGTGGGCGTCGACGACCCACGCCAGTTCGGCGCGGTCGGGCGCGAACCACTCGCCATCAGTGGGAGGACGTACCACGGGAGGGGAGAAGCCCTCTCCGTTCGATGCAGCCAAGGGGCGCGCAGCCAAGCCCGGCGTCGCGAGCAGGCTCGCGGCGAGGGCGTCGTCGCCGAACACGAAACCGGTCGGCAGATCGGGGCTCGCGTACAGCAGCCAGGACCGGTCTGCAGGCCAGAGGAAGCACCGGAACTCCCCGGCGAGGGCTTCGTCCCACCACGGCGCCGTCAGGTCGGCGAGGGTGCCGGCGACGAAGCGGTAGCGCACATCCCTGTCCACGGCCACCGCGACATCCAGTGGGGGGTCCCACGGTTCGTCGAACCCACCTCCGTAGAAGCCGCGGACGCCGTTCGCGGTCGGTCCCGACCGCGCCAGCAGAGCGCGTCGGAGATGGCCGGCCTGCACCGTGGTGGGCCCACCGTCGGGTGAGTGGCCGTGTGGGATGGCGACCCCCGCCGCGAAGGTTGCGGGACGTCGCGGCGCGCCGCGGGCATCGGCAGGCCACGACTCCTCGATCCACGCCAGGTCGCCCGGCTCGACCGGGCGCAGCGTGCGGATGGTCATGTCGCCCTCCGCATCGTCACGCAGACACGACTGGCGGTTCTGCCCGTTGAACGAGATCGTCGCACGGTCACCACGGCTGCGTCACGCTCGCGTGGCCTCCTCCGGCGTGAGGTAGACGCTCGCGCCGAGTTCGACGAATTCCTTCGACTTCTCCCGCATGCCCTCCTCGATGACGGAGTCGTCGGTGAGATCGCCGGTCTCTTCTGTCTCACCACGGGCCGCGCCGTACTTCTGCCGGATGTCGGCGCTGATACGCATCGAGCAGAACTTGGGTCCGCACATCGAGCAGAAGTGCGCGGTCTTCGCCGGCTCGGCCGGCAGGGTCTCGTCGTGGTACGCCTGCGCGGTCACGGGGTCGAGCGACAGCGCGAACTGGTCGTGCCAGCGGAACTCGAACCGGGCGCGACTCATCGCGTCGTCCCAGGCGCGCGCGTGGGGATGCGCCTTGGCGACGTCGGCGGCGTGCGCCGCGATCTTGTACGTGATGACACCGGTCTTGACATCGTCGCGGTCGGGCAGCCCGAGGTGCTCCTTGGGAGTGACGTAGCAGAGCATCGCCGTGCCCTTCCACGCGATGTTCGTCGCACCGATGGCCGAGGTGATGTGGTCGTAGCCGGGTGCGATGTCGGTGACCAGCGGACCGAGCGTGTAGAACGGGGCGCCGTGGCACCAGTCCTGCTGCAGCTCGACGTTCTCGGCGACGAGGTCGAGCGGCACGTGACCCGGCCCTTCGACCATGACCTGCACGTCGTACTCCCACGCGCGCTGCGTGAGCTCGGCGAGGGTGCGCAGCTCCGCGAGTTGGGCCTCGTCGTTGGCGTCGGCCACCGATCCCGGCCGCAGCCCGTCGCCGAGGCTGAACGCGACGTCGTAGCGCGCGAAGATCTCGCACAGCTCGTCGAAGTGCTCGTAGAGAAAGCTCTCTCGGTGATGCGCCAGGCACCAGCCCGCCATGATCGAGCCGCCTCGGCTGACGATGCCCGTCACCCGGTCGGCGGTGAGCGGCACGTACCGCAGCAGCACCCCGGCGTGGATCGTCATGTAGTCGACGCCCTGCTCACATTGCTCGATCACGGTGTCCCTGAAGATCTCCCACGTCAGCGCCTCGGACCGGCCGTCGACCTTCTCGAGCGCCTGGTAGATCGGCACGGTGCCGATGGGCACGGGGGAGTTGCGGATGATCCACTCGCGCGTCGTGTGGATGTCGTCGCCGGTCGACAGATCCATGAGCGTGTCGGCGCCCCACGTGACGGCCCACGTGAGCTTGTCGACCTCCTCGGCGATCGAGCTCGTCACCGCCGAGTTGCCGATGTTGGCGTTGACCTTGACGAGGAAGTCGCGGCCGATGATCATCGGCTCGCTCTCGGGGTGGTTGACGTTGGCGGGGATGATCGCCCGGCCCGAAGCGACGGCCTCGCGCACCTGCTCGGGGTCGCAGCCCTCGCGCGCGGCGACGAACGCCATCTCGGGCGTGACGACGCCCCGGCGTGCGTAGTGCATCTGGGTGACGCGCCGGCCGTCCTTCGCGCGCAACGGTCGGCGTCGTTCGCCGCGCCATTCCTGAGATGCCGCACCGCGGCGCATCGCGGAGCGGCCGTCGTCCAGCAGGTCGCGCTCACGTCCGGAGTACGCCTCGACGTCCTCCCGCGCCTCGATCCACGCCTGGCGCATCGGGGCGAGGCCCTGCTCGGGCACGGAGCCGGGGCCGGAGGTCGAGTACCGGTCGAACGACTCGCCGTTCGTCAGTGCGACCCGCGTGACCGGAACCCGCAGGCGCTCCCCGCCGGGCGCCGTCACCTCGGTCTCGACACGGGTGTGCGCCGGATGCACCGTGGTCAGGTGCTCGGCGTGGATCGGGGAGTGCTCGGGAGCGCTCTCGCCGGTGATGCCGGTGGTGCTCGTGGTGTTCGTGCTCGTGGGCGTGGTCGTCATGACTCTCGCTTCCGCTCGGCCGGGCCGCGCGGGCCGGGTGCGGCGAGATGGATACGGCGATCGGTGACACGATCGAACGCCCACCACGACAGTCCCTCCGCCGGCATGACCCGGATCAGGTGTGACGGTCCGGGGCGGCCTCAGCCCCATCTCAGCCCGCTGCCGCAGGCACCCGTGGTCGGTCCGCCCATCGTAGCGGCGCTCAGCGCGTGTAGCGGCTCATCGCGTGCACGTGATCGGCCGGAACGCGCTCGGCGGTGAGGCAGGCGCGGATCGCGGACTCGACCTCGGCGTCGTCCATCCCCGTCCCGATCGCGACGAGTTGCGTGCAAGGGTCCTGCCCGTCCGGCCAGGGACGCCGCTCGAACGCGAGCCATCCGCCCACGCCCTGCACGAGGTACTGCCGCCGGTGACCCGGCAGGTCGATCCACGTGCGGCCCTTGACGCGGAACACTCCGGCCGGCCGGTTCTCGAGGAACGCCACGAGGTCGCGCGGGGACACCGGGAGGGGGGACTCCACGCTGACCGAGGTAAAGGCGTGGTGGGCGTGGTCGTGATGGTCGTGGGCGTGATGGTCGTGCCCTGCGACCGACTCTCGAAGCAGGTCGGTGAACGAGAGCTGCCCGGTGGGCTCCTCGCGGTCCGCGGCGTCGAAGAGCATCGCCGGGTCGACTCGCCCGAAGGTCGTCCGCACGACCGGTGTGCCGGGGGCGTGGCGTGCGAGCGTCTCGTCGAGCCGGCGAAGCGCGCCGGAGGCCTCGTCGAGACTGTCGGTCTTGTTGACGACGAGCAGGGAGGCGACCTGCAGGTGGTCGAGCGCGATCGGCAGCGCGTCACGCGTGCTGCCGGCTGAGGGCTCGTCGAGCCACAGCGTGGCGTCGAGCAGCTCGACGACGCCACCGAACCGGATTCGCCGAACCGAGCTCGCGAGGATCATCCGCGCGAGCTCGCGCGGCTCGGCGAGTCCGGAGGCCTCGACGATGATGACGTCGAGGTCGAGAGCCGGTGCCGAGAGTGACGCGAGCGTGTCGTCGAGCTCGCTCGGATCCGAGAGGCAGCACAGGCATCCACCCGAGATCGTCGCCGTCGCGTCGACGTGGCCCTCGACGAGGAACGCGTCGACGTTGACGTCGCCGAAGTCGTTGATGACGACGCCGACGCGCCCGACTCCCTGTCGCAACAGATGGTTGAGCAGCGTCGTCTTGCCCGAGCCGAGGCTCCCGGAGAGGACGATGACCGGCACGCGGGAAGAAGACATGGGCCCCACGGTGCCATGACGGAGGGCGCGACCGGGCGGGCGTCTAGATGAGAAGGATTATCACGTACGATCGCGACCATGATTGGAATGATTCTCGACAAGAAGTCTCGCTCCCGCACGCTCGCGGCCCTCTCGGTCCTCGCGCTCACGTCGACCGCCGCCTGCGGCGGTTCCCCCACGGCACCCGCGCGCCAGGCGCCCACCGCCGTGCCGGCCTCCACGGGCTCGGCGGCCGAACAGGGTCCGGTGGCCGACTCGGATGCGGGTGGGAACGAGAAGGAGGTGGCAACCGTGAAGCCGCGGCTGCTCATGTCCCACGCCGAAGGCCTCACGCTGCTCGATGCGGACTCCGGAGTCGTCGTCGCGAACAAGAAGCACCCTGCGTTCCTGCGCCTCGCCAACGCCGGCGACGGCCGGCACGTCATGGTGGCCGACGGCGACACGTTCCGGGTGTACGACACCGGCATCCAGGCCCAGAAGCACGGCGACCACTACCACAACTACGAATACATCCCGGGTCTCACCGCCAAGACGTACGCGATGCCCCACGCCGGGCACGTCGTCCTTCATCACGGCCGCACGGTGCTCTTCGCCGACGGCACCGGCGAGATCAAGGCCCTCGACTCGACGAAGATCGCGGGCGCCAAGCCCCAGATCACCGAGTACAAGACCGACACCCCGCACCACGGCGTCGCGGTTGAGCTCGCCGACGACACCCTCGTGCGCACCGAGGGGACCGAGGACGAACGCCACACGATCAAGGCCATCAAGGACGGCAAGACCACCGCCGAGACGACCGACTGCCCCGGCGTGCACGGCGAGGCCGTCGCCGAGCCCACGGCCAAGGGCGACGTGCTGGCCTTCGGCTGCGAGAACGGCCCGGTCGTCTACCGCGACGGCGCGTTCCACAAGGTGCCGGTCAAGGACGCGTACTCACGCAGCGGCAACCTCTTCGGGCACGAGGAGAGCCCGATCGTCCTCGGCGACTACAAGATCGACAAGGACGCGAAGCCGGTCGAGCGGCCGACGCGCATCTCGCTCATCGACACCCGCACCGACACCCTCCGGCTCGTCGACCTGAAGTCGCCGTACTGGTTCCGCTCGTTCGCGCGCGGCCCGCAGGGGGAGGGGCTCGTGCTCACCTACGACGGCAAGCTGCACGTGATCGACGTCGACTCCGGAAAGCAGACCGCCGCGATCGATGTCATCGAGCCCTGGCAGGAGAAGGAGGACTGGCAGGAGCCGGGACCGGCCGTCGAAGTCGCCGGTTCCAAGGCCTACGTCACCGACGCGGAGAACAAGAAGATGTCGGTCGTTGACCTCGCGACCCGAAAGGTCGTCACGACCTACGACCTGCCGGCCGCGCCCGTCGAGATCGCCGTCACCACCGGAAAGGCCGAGGTGCCCGCCGACGCGCACGAGGGCCACGACCACACCGAGGGTCACGACCACACTGAGGGTCACGACCACACTGAAGGTCACGACCACACTGAGGGCCACGATCACGCCGGTCACGAACACTGAGAGCCGGCCGCGCCACGAGGACCACGGCCACCGACCGCTCGAACAGGCACTTTCATTCGGTTCGAGAGGGTGAAACCGCCTGTTCGAGCGTGAGGGGGGCCGATCGCGTCGTCGTCCTCCTCGGCGTTCCTCGGCACGCCTCGGTCCTCCTCGGTCCTCCTGGGGAGCAATGATCAGAACCTGTGGATGGCTCTCGGCGGGTGGGCGTGGTGGAGCGCACCTTCCCGAGGATGATCTTGTCGTAACAGAACTCTGATCAGGACCGGCGTTGGCGCGCTGGTTCAGAAAGGTGCGCTCATGCTCACCGTAGTCCAGGACGAGACGACGACCAACGCCGCCGGTGGCGGGTCGCTGTTGGATGAACTCGCCCGCGAAGGCGCAAGGAAGATGCTGGCGACAGCGTTGCAGGCCGAGGTCGCCGCCTACATCGAAGCTCACGCCGAAGACGTGGACGAGAACGGGCGCCGTTTGGTGGTCCGCAACGGCTACCACGAGCCGCGGGAGGTGACCACGGCCGCGGGCGCTGTGGCGGTCCGGCAACCGCGGGTGAACGACAAGCGCGTCGATCCTGCCACTGGGGAACGTCGCCGGTTCTCCTCGGCGATCCTGCCGGCCTGGTGCCGTAAGTCCCCGCAGGTCGCCGAGGTGTTGCCGCTGCTGTACCTGCATGGACTGTCCACGTCGGATTTCGTGCCGGCGTTGGAGCAGTTCCTCGGCACCAGCCATGGCCTGTCGGCAGCGACGATCACCCGGCTGGTCAAGGACTGGCAGGCCGAGGCCGCCGCGTTCACCCAAAGGTCCTTGACCGGGACCGACTTCGTGTACGTGTGGGTCGACGGCATCCATCTCAAGGTTCGCCTCGAGGCCGACCGGGTGTGTCTGTTGGTGATGATCGGGGTGCGTGCCGATGGCACCAAGGAGCTCATCGCCCTCGACGACGGCCATCGGGAGTCGACAGAGTCATGGCTGGACCTGCTGCGCTCGGTCCATGACCGCGGCATGAGGGCGCCGGTGCTGGCCATCGGGGACGGCGCGCTGGGGTTCTGGGCCGCGCTAGGCCAGGTGTGGCCCGAAACGCGTGAGCAGAGGTGCTGGTTCCACAAGATCGGCAACGTGTTGAACACGTTGCCGAAGTCGGCCCAGGCGGGCGCGAAGGCCGCACTCGGTGAGATCTGGAACGCCGAAGACCGCGCCCATGCCGAGAAGGCGGCCCGACGGTTCGCCGCGGACTACGGGGCCAAGTGGCCCAAGGCCGCCGCGAAGATCACCCAGGACCTCGAGGAGCTCCTGGCGTTCTACGACTATCCGGCCGAACACTGGATCCACCTACGGACCACGAACCCGATCGAGAGCACGTTCGCCACCGTCCGGCTGCGGCAGCGGGTCACCAAGGGCCCCGGCTCCCGCGCCGCCGGAGTCGCGATGGCGTTCAAGCTCATCCAGTCCGCACAATCCCGGTGGCGGGCCGTGAACGCGCCCCACCTCGTCGCCCTCGTCCGCGCCGGCGCGAAGTTCGACAAAGGCGTCCTCGTCGAACGACCCGACGAATCAAGCCCCGACGCTCACGCCGCGTAACCCACCGATCCACAGGTCTTGACAATTACTCCCTCCTGGGTGCTCCTAGGCGCTCCTCGTCAGTCCTCGTCGTCGGAGAGGCTGCCGGCCGTGATCGTCGTGCGGTCGAACGGGGTGCGCTGGTAGACGCTGTAGTTGAGCCAGTTGGCGTAGAGCAGGAAGCCGTGGGAGCGCCACGACTGCCGCGGCCGCTGCGTGGGGTCGTCGTGGGGGAAGTAGCGGCGCGGCACCTCGATCTGCCTGCCCTGGGCGATGTCGCGTTCGTACTCGCCGGCCAGTGTGTCGGCGTCGTACTCGGGGTGACCGGTGACGTAGATCTGTCGGCCGTCGCGGCTCGCGGCGAGGTAGAGCCCGGCCTCGTCGGAGGTGGCGATGACCTCGAGAGCCGGCTCGGCCTCGACGTCGGCGATACGCGTGCCGGTGTGCCGGGAGTGGGGGGCGAAGAACGTCTCGTCGAACCCGCTGACGATCCGGGCCCTCGGGGCGAGGACGTCGTGCTCGAACACCCCGAACATCTTGGCGTCGAGCTCGACCTTGTCGATGCCGAAGTACCGGTACAACGCGGCCTGCGCGCCCCAGCAGACGTGCATCGTCGACCACACGTTCGTCCGGCTCCAGTCGAGCAGCTCACACAGCTCGGGCCAGTAGTCGACCTCTTCGAACCGGAGCTTCTCGACCGGTGCGCCGGTGATGATGAGCCCGTCGAACGTCTCGTCGCGCACGTCGTCGAAGCTGCGGTAGAACGCGTCGAGGTGCTCGGGGGCCGTGTTGCGTGACTCGTGGGTGCGCATCGTCAGCAGAGTGATCTCGACCTGCATCGCCGTGTTGCCGAGCAGCCGCAACAACTGGGTCTCGGTCGCGATCTTCGTGGGCATGAGGTTGAGGATCGCGATGGACAGCGGCCGGATGTCCTGATGATCCGCGCGCTCGCGCGACATGACGAAGATGTTCTCCTCCGCCAGGGTGCGCCGGGCGGGCAGAGAGTGCGGAATGTTGACGGGCACGTGGTGTCTCCGGATCGAGCGGTCGGTGTGGCCTCGTGGCCGTGAAGCCGTCGCCACGATAGTGGGCGCGGCTCGTCGCCCTCCGGGGAGTTCGCCTGGTGGGCCGGGGGAAGGCGCAAAGGACCGGTCCTCACCTCGTCGCGCCTCCGACTCCGCGCAGGGTCGAGGGGTGCCGGAAACGACGGCTGTCTCGGCGGGGTCGGGCGACTCAGGCGGGGGCCGACGGGCCAGGGCGCGTCGATCCGCCTGGCTCGTGCCCGTCACCCTGCTCGCGCTCACCACCCCGCTCGCGCTCGCCACCCTGCTCGGGTTCGAGCGTGAGCGGCGCGATGCGCGGTCGCTTGGGTGCGATGCCGTCTCCCGAGCTCTGTCCGCGGATGCGCCGAACGATCCACGGGCGCAGGTGGGTCCGGGCCCACTCCCGGTCGGCGGCGAGCGATTCCCACCGCGACAACGGCGAGGCGGCGGGCAACGGCTCCCNGTCCGGCTGCGGCAGCGGGTCACCAAGGGCCCCGGCTCCCGCGCCGCCGGAGTCGCGATGGCGTTCAAGCTCATCCAGTCCGCACAATCCCGGTGGCGGGCCGTGAACGCGCCCCACCTCGTCGCCCTCGTCCGCGCCGGCGCGAAGTTCGACAAAGGCGTCCTCGTCGAACGACCCGACGAATCAAGCCCCGACGCTCACGCCGCGTAACCCACCGATCCACAGGTCTTGACAATTACTCCCTCCTGGGTGCTCCTAGGCGCTCCTCGTCAGTCCTCGTCGTCGGAGAGGCTGCCGGCCGTGATCGTCGTGCGGTCGAACGGGGTGCGCTGGTAGACGCTGTAGTTGAGCCAGTTGGCGTAGAGCAGGAAGCCGTGGGAGCGCCACGACTGCCGCGGCCGCTGCGTGGGGTCGTCGTGGGGGAAGTAGCGGCGCGGCACCTCGATCTGCCTGCCCTGGGCGATGTCGCGTTCGTACTCGCCGGCCAGTGTGTCGGCGTCGTACTCGGGGTGACCGGTGACGTAGATCTGTCGGCCGTCGCGGCTCGCGGCGAGGTAGAGCCCGGCCTCGTCGGAGGTGGCGATGACCTCGAGAGCCGGCTCGGCCTCGACGTCGGCGATACGCGTGCCGGTGTGCCGGGAGTGGGGGGCGAAGAACGTCTCGTCGAACCCGCTGACGATCCGGGCCCTCGGGGCGAGGACGTCGTGCTCGAACACCCCGAACATCTTGGCGTCGAGCTCGACCTTGTCGATGCCGAAGTACCGGTACAACGCGGCCTGCGCGCCCCAGCAGACGTGCATCGTCGACCACACGTTCGTCCGGCTCCAGTCGAGCAGCTCACACAGCTCGGGCCAGTAGTCGACCTCTTCGAACCGGAGCTTCTCGACCGGTGCGCCGGTGATGATGAGCCCGTCGAACGTCTCGTCGCGCACGTCGTCGAAGCTGCGGTAGAACGCGTCGAGGTGCTCGGGGGCCGTGTTGCGTGACTCGTGGGTGCGCATCGTCAGCAGAGTGATCTCGACCTGCATCGCCGTGTTGCCGAGCAGCCGCAACAACTGGGTCTCGGTCGCGATCTTCGTGGGCATGAGGTTGAGGATCGCGATGGACAGCGGCCGGATGTCCTGATGATCCGCGCGCTCGCGCGACATGACGAAGATGTTCTCCTCCGCCAGGGTGCGCCGGGCGGGCAGAGAGTGCGGAATGTTGACGGGCACGTGGTGTCTCCGGATCGAGCGGTCGGTGTGGCCTCGTGGCCGTGAAGCCGTCGCCACGATAGTGGGCGCGGCTCGTCGCCCTCCGGGGAGTTCGCCTGGTGGGCCGGGGGAAGGCGCAAAGGACCGGTCCTCACCTCGTCGCGCCTCCGACTCCGCGCAGGGTCGAGGGGTGCCGGAAACGACGGCTGTCTCGGCGGGGTCGGGCGACTCAGGCGGGGGCCGACGGGCCAGGGCGCGTCGATCCGCCTGGCTCGTGCCCGTCACCCTGCTCGCGCTCACCACCCCGCTCGCGCTCGCCACCCTGCTCGGGTTCGAGCGTGAGCGGCGCGATGCGCGGTCGCTTGGGTGCGATGCCGTCTCCCGAGCTCTGTCCGCGGATGCGCCGAACGATCCACGGGCGCAGGTGGGTCCGGGCCCACTCCCGGTCGGCGGCGAGCGATTCCCACCGCGACAACGGCGAGGCGGCGGGCAACGGCTCCCGCCACGACTCCGCGTCCTCACTCACGCCGAGCGTGTAGGCGGCCTGCGCGGCGATGCGGGCGTGCCCCTCGGGGGAGAAGTGGATGCGGTCCTCGGCCCACATGCGCGGATCGCGCAGCGGCCGCAGGTTCCACAGGTCGAGCACGTAGCACTCGTGCCGACTCGCGACGCCCCACAGCCCCGCCGTGAACTCCGCCATGCGCGGGTTGACGCGACCCACGATCGGGGACTCGCTCACGTTGGGGGAGGTGACGAGCAGCACGTCGGCCCCCGTCTCCTTGATACGGATGACCGCGTCCTCGAGCTGGTCGACGACGTCGTCGATGCTCACCTTGGCCCGCAGGCAGTCGTTGCCGCCCGCGCAGAAGCTCACGAGGTCGGGAGTGAGCTCCAGTGCGGCGTCGACCTGCGGCCCGGCGACATCGGCGATGAGCCGGCCGCGGATCGCGAGGTTGGCGTAGCCGAACTCGGCGCCTGCCTGCGCGTTGTGGGCCGCGAGGTACGCGGCGAGGCGGTCGGCCCAGCCGGCGAAGGCGCCCGGCTGGTCGGGGGAGGGATCCATGAGTCCCTCGGTGAACGAATCACCCACGGCGACAAAACGTTCCCAGGTCCGTGTCTCCACGAGGCACAGGCTACCAGCGGGTACAACGGTCGCCACCAGAGCGCGACCGCCGCCACAGCACGACCGCCGCGGCCCCGACACGGAAGATGGGATGGCAGCCGACGTGGGGTGATCACCCCGGCGTCGCCGCCATCCCATCTTCCGTGTCACGGAACGCGTGAGGCGCGTCCGGGCCGGATCAACCGCCGATCAGCTCAGGCCCTCACTGCTCGACGGCATGTCAGCCGTCGGAGTGTCGCGGAGCTCGGCCTGCGACAGACGACTGCGCACGGCGTCCTCCTCGACGACCGGGGTGCGGCTCAGCTCCGGACGTGGAACACCCGGAGTCTGGGCCTGCGGCGCCTCGCCCTCACCGTCGACGACCGGCTCGAACCAGACGGCCGACAGCTTCTGCATCGTCACGAGCGCCGAGTACGGCTGGCCGTGCCACGGCACGTCCTCCGCGACGATCTCGCCGAGGTTGCCCACGCCCGCGCCGCCGTACTGCTCCGCGTCGGTGTTGAGCACCTCGCGCCACACGCCCGGCCGCGGCAGACCGATGCGGTACTGGTGGTGCTCCATGCCGCTGAAGTTGACGACGGCGGCGAGCGTCGGCCGGTCACCGCGCTCGTCGGGCTTGCCGAACCGCAGGTAGGAGTAGGTGTTGCCGCTCGCGTCGTTGGCGTCGATCCAGGAGAAGCCCTCCCAGTCGTTGTCGAGTTCCCACAACGCCGGATGCGACGAGTACAGCTCGTTGAGGTCGCGGACGAGCGACTGCATGCCCTGGTGCGGCGCGTGGTCGAGCAGCCACCAGTCGAGGCTGCGGGAGTCGGCCCACTCGCTCTCCTGCGCGAACTCGCTGCCCATGAACAGCAACTGCTTGCCGGGGTGGCTCCACATGAACGCGTAGTAGGCGCGCAGGTTGGACAACTGCTCCCACCGGTCGCCCGGCATCTTGCGCAGCATCGAGCCCTTGCCGTAGACGACCTCGTCGTGGCTGATCGGCAGGACGAAGTTCTCGCTGTACGCGTACACCATCGAGAAGGTGATCTGGTGGTGGTGGTACTGCCGGTAGATCGGCGCGAGCTCGACGTAGCCGAGCGTGTCGTGCATCCAGCCCATGTTCCACTTGAGGCCGAAGCCCAGGCCGCCCATGTAGGTGGGCTTGGTGACGCCCGCCCAGCTCGTCGACTCCTCGGCGATGGTCACGGCGCCGGGGTAGCGGCGGTAGAGCGTCGCGTTGGTCTCCTGCAGCAGCTGCACGGCCTCGAGGTTCTCGCGGCCACCGAACTGGTTGGGGTACCACTCGCCGTCGTTGCGCGAGTAGTCGAGGTAGAGCATGGAGGCCACGGCGTCGACGCGCAGGCCGTCGATGTGGAACTCCTCGATCCAGTAGGAGGCGTTGGCCACGAGGAAGTTGCGTACCTGCGGGCGACCGAAGTCGAAGATGTAGGTGCCCCAGTCCTTGTGCTCGCCGCGCCGCGGGTCCGGGTGCTCGTAGAGCGGCTCGCCGTCGAAGCGACCGAGCGCGAACCCGTCCTTGGGGAAGTGCGCCGGGACCCAGTCGAGGATGACGCCGATGCCCTCCTGGTGGAGGCGGTCGACGAGGTGACGGAACTCGTCGGGAGAGCCGAACCGGGAGGTCGGTGCGTAGTACCCGGTGACCTGGTACCCCCAGCTCGGGCCGTAAGGGTGCTCGGCCACGGGCAGGAACTCGACGTGGGTGAACCCCAGGTCCTTGACGTAGTCGACCAGCTGTTCGGCGAGCTCGCGGTAGCTCAGCCCCTGACGCCAGGAGCCCAGATGCACCTCGTAGGTGCTCATCGGGCGGTTCTGCGGCTCGGCGTGACTCGAACGCTGCGCCAGCCAGTCGGAGTCGTTCCACTCGTAGTGCGACTCGGTGACGACCGAGGCCGTGGCGGGCGGGCACTCGGTGGCCCGGGCGAGAGGATCGGCCTTGGTGCGCCAGTAGCCGTCGCGGCCGAGGATCTCGTACTTGTACGTCGTGTTCTCGCCGACGCCGGGGATGAACAGCTCCCACACACCCGTGCTGCCGAGGGCACGCATCGGGTACGCCTGGCCGTTCCAGTTGTTGAACTCTCCGACGACGCGGATCGCGCGGGCGTTGGGCGCCCACACCGCGAACGAGGTGCCCCTGACCGGCCCGAGCTGACCGCCGGGATACTCGCGCACGTGGGAGCCGAGCACCTTCCACAGCTCCTCGTGGCGGCCCTCGCCGATGAGGTGCAGGTCGATGTCGCCGAGCGTGGGCCAGAAGCGGTAGGGGTCGTCCTGGCGCAGCTCGTCGCCGCCCTCATAGGTGACGAGGAGGCGGTAGTCGTCGACGCGGCCGTCGATGTGCGCCAGCCAGATGCCCTCGTGCTCGTGCACCATCTCGTGCCGCGGGCCGTCGGCGAGTTCGACGACGACGCTCTTGGCGAGCGGGCGCAGGGCGCGGATCGTCGTTCCGTCGCCGTGCGGGTGCGCACCGAGCACGCTGTGCGGGCTGCCGTGTCCGCCACGCACGAGGAGGTCGAGCTCGGGCAGGTGTACGTGGAGGGCCTCGGGGACGATCGCCCGCGGCACGGGATCCTCGGTCGTCTCCGTGACGGCCGCGCCGGCGGTCTCCGCCCCGCCTGCCACCTGGGCGCCGCTCAGGGTGTCACCGGTCGCCGACGACGAGGCGACGCGCACGGCCGTTCCCTCGGCGGGCGCCTGAGCCGGGGCGACGGTGGGCTCGGCCTGGCCTGACGTGCCGCCACCGGTGATGCCGTCGCCTCCGGCAGTCTCGGCAGGGCTGGTCTGGCGGGTGGGGTCGGTGGATTCGGACACCGGCGTCACGCTCCTTCGGACGATTGTGTCGTGCGGGTCGGTCGTGTCGTTCGTTTCGTGCGTGTCGTGGGGATGGGTCGTCTGCGTCTCCACGTGTGTGTCTTCAGTGGCCGACGCGTGCGACTCGCCCTCGTGTTCGGCTTCATAGGCCTCGCAGAGGGTGGCGACCGCCTCGGCCGGGATCGTCACCCACGCCGGGCGGTTGCGGGCCTCGTACGTCACCTCGTAGAGCGCCTTGTCGAGCTCGAGGGCACGCAGGAGCGCCGCGGACTGCGGGTCGCGGGGGTCCGAGCCGTGGGCGGCGTAACCGTCGAGGAAGGCCTCGCGAGCGGCGTCGGCCCAGGCCCGCCCCTCGGCGGCGGTCGGTCGAGCGGGGACCTCCTCGCCGCCGGTCGCCTCGGCGGGCTCGGCGGCCTCCTTGGCGAGCGTGCCCGCGACGTAGTCGAACGAGCGCAACATGCCCGCGACGTCGCGTAGGGCGAGGTCGGGCTCGAGGCGCTCGGCCATGGGGCGCAGCGGCTCGCCCTCGAAGTCGAGGACGACCCAACCCCGATCCGGCACGTCGAGCACCTGACCGAGGTGGTAATCGCCGTGGACCCGTTGCAGGTCGGGCCACTGCGCACGGATGCCGGCGGCCTCGACCCGGTCGACGCTCTCGGCGAGACCGGCGGGCTGGGGGTACTCGGCGAACGCGGTCTGCGCGCGCTCGCGGAAGCTGCGGGCCAGCGCCACGCGGTCGCTCTCCTCGGCCGGCCGCGTGGGCATGACCTCGGCGAGCGCGACGTGGATGCGCGCGGTGGCCTCGCCGAGGGCCCGGGCGCGCTCGGTGAAGTCCTCGCCCCGGCGGGCGGCGGCGAGCGCGACCCGCCAGGCGTCCTGCGTGCCCGGCAGAAACTCGCTGGCGAACGCGAACGGGCCCGTGGCCTGTGCGCCCTCGACCTCCGCGTCGAGCCAGACGCCGTCGATCGACCCGAGCGGTGCCGGCACGAGGGTGCTGCCGGCCCGGGCGAGCGCCGTTTGCAGGACGACGTCGGGGTTCTGGCCGTGCTGCAGCACTCGGAAGACCTTGCAGATCACCGGCGCCTCGCGGCCGTCGCCGGTGCGGGTGTCGATGATGATCGAGGTGTTCGACTGCTCGCCGCTGAGCACGCGGGAGGAGAGCACCTCGCGGGTGTCGGCCGGGTCGAGGGGACGACCGACGATCGAGGGGTCGGGTTCGTGCGAGATCGTCGCGTGTTGCGGCTGCTCCCGGCCGGTGAGGAGGCCGAGCAGCAGCGCGGCGTACACCGGGTCGTGCGGGGCGTCGTAGACGTACCGCAGGCCGAGCACGCTGTGCTCCATCGTGCCGATGAGCGCACGCTCGGCCCCGGTCAGCGGCTCGGGACGGTAGGTCACCGGCACCTGGTAGACGACCGGGTGCGGCCCGGAGTCGTCGGAGACGATCAGGGTCTCGACCCCGACCTCGCCGGCCGGGTCGTCGAGGCGGTACCCGCCGAGGCGCCGCAACTCGGGAGGCGTCGAGCTGCCGTACCAGCGTTGGAACGGCATCCACGCCGCGAGCAGCTCGAGCTTGGTCGGAAACAGGGCCGCGTCGTAGATCTTCGACATCACTGCACCTCCACCGCGAGCCAGAAGAAGTCCCGCGAGCCGAGGGTGAGGTGCACGCGACCGTCGTCGCCGACGCGGGGGAATCCCGATCCGCCGAAGAGGTCCTTGAGGGTCGCTCCCGCGAACCGCTCGGGCAGCTGCACCACCCCGGACTGGGGGCGGGAGGCGACGTTGTTGACGCAGAGCACGACCTCGTCGTCCTCGCCGCGATCGGTGGTCTCGCGGACGAACGCGAGGATCGCCTCGTTGTCGACCTCCTGCACCTCGAAGCTGCCGAGGCCGAACACCGGGTGCTGCTTGCGCATGTGCAACATGGCCCGCACCCAGTGCAGCAACGAACTCGAGTGCGCCATCTGTGCCTCGACGTTGACGTTGTTGTGGTGGTAGACGAGCGACTGGATCACCGGCAGGTAGAGCTTGCCGGGGTCGGCGGTGGAGAAGCCGGCGTTGCGATCCGGCGTCCACTGCATGGGCGTGCGCACCGCGTCGCGGTCCTCGAGCCAGATGTTCTCGCCCATGCCGATCTCGTCGCCGTAGTAGAGGTACGGCGAGCCCGGCAGCGAGAGCAGCAGCGCGTGCATGAGCTCGATCTCGGCGCGGCTGTTGTCGAGCAACGGCGCGAGCCGGCGGCGGATGCCGACGTTGGCGCGCATGCGCGGGTCGGGGGCGTACCAGGCGTACATCGCCGAACGCTCCTCGGGCGTGACCATCTCGAGCGTGAGCTCGTCGTGGTTGCGCAGGAACGTGCCCCACTGCGTGCCCTTGGGGATCGGCGGGGTCTCGGCGAGCACGTCGATGATCGGCGTCGCCTTCTCCTCACGCACCGCGCGGAACAGCCGCGGCATCACGGGGAAGTGGAAGCACATGTGGCATTCCGGGGCCTCCTCGGTGCCGAAGTAGTCGACGACCTCGTTCGGCATCTGGTTGGCCTCGGCCAACAGGATGCGCCCGGGGTACTCCTCGTCGACCATGCGGCGGATCTCCGCGACGTACTCGTGCGTCCGGGGGTGGTTCTCGCCGTTGTGGCCCTCCTCCTCGAAGAGGTAGGGGATGGCGTCGAGCCGGGCGCCGTCGACCCCGAGGTCCATCCAGAACCGGATGACGTCGAGGATCGCCTGGCGCACCTTGGGGTTCTCGAAGTTGAGGTCGGGCTGGTGGCTGAAGAACCGGTGCCAGAAGAACTGGCGCCGCACCGGGTCGAAGGTCCAGTTCGAGACCTCGGTGTCGACGAAGATGATGCGGGCGTCACCGTACTTGGTGTCGTCGTCGCTCCACACGTAGAAGTCGCCGTACGGGCCGTCGGGATCCGAACGGCTCGCCTGGAACCACGGGTGCTGGTCGCTGGTGTGGTTGACGGGGAAGTCGATGAGGATGCGGATGCCGCGTGCGTGCGCCTGGGTGATGAGCTCGGAGAACTCCGGCAGGGTGCCGAACTCCGGCAGCACGGCGGTGTAGTCGCTGATGTCGTACCCGCCGTCGCGCAGCGGGGAGGCGTAGAACGGCGGGATCCACAGGCAGTCGATACCGAGCCATTGGAGGTAGTCGAGCTTGCCGATGAGACCCGCGAAATCGCCGCTGCCGGAGCCCTTGGAATCGGCGAAGCCGCGCACGAGCGCCTCGTAGAACACGGCGGTGCGGAACCATTCCGGGTCGTAACCGACCCCTTGGCTCGAGGTGAGGCTGGTGGTCATCGGGTTCAGAACCTCCGGACGTGGATGATGTGCACCGGCTCGCCGTCGACGCCGAGGCGCACGTAGTCGTGCTCACCCCAGTGCCAGGACGCCCCGGTGATGAGGTCCTTCGCGATGAATCCCGAGCCGGGTTCGAGGCCCAGGGCCTCCATGTCGAGGTGCACGAAGGTCTCGCGGGTGCTGTGCGGGTCGAGGTTGGCCACGACGATGATCGTGTCCTCGGCGCCGCCCATGACGCGGCGCTTGGAGAAGCAGATCGTCGCGTCGTCGTCGGCGGTGTGCGCGTGGAAGTTGCGCAGGTGGTGCAGTGCCGGGTGGGCGCGGCGGATGTCGTTGAGCGTGCGCAGGTAGTCGGCCATCCAGAGCTGACCCTCGCGGTCGCCGCCCGGGGCGTACCGCTCCCATTCCCGGTTCTTGAACTGGTACTTCTCGTTGTCGATCTGCTCCTCGGCACCCGGTCGCGGCACGGCCTCCATGAGCTCGTAGCCGGCGTAGATGCCGTAGGTGGGCACGAGCGTCGCGGCGAGCGCGGCGCGCAGCTTCCAGCCCGTCGGGCCGCCGAACTGCATGAACGGCGTGAGGATGTCGTGGGTCGTCGGCCAGAAGCTCGGCCGCATGTACGCCGCCGCCGGCCCGGAGAGCTCCTCCATGTACTCGAGCAGCTCGGCCTTCTCGTTGCGCCAGGCGTAGTACGTGTAGCTCTGCTGGAACCCGGTCTTGGCGAGCGTCGCCATCATCGCGGGCTTGGTGAACGCCTCGGCGAGCCAGATGACGTCGGGGTGCTGCTTCGCGACGTCGGCGATGAGCCACTGCCAGAACTGCACGGGCTTGGTGTGGGGGTTGTCGACCCGGAAGATCTTGACGCCGTGGTCGATCCACACCTGCACCACGCGGCGCATCTCGGCGTAGATGCCGGCCGGGTCGTTGTCGAAGTTCAGGGGGTAGATGTCCTGGTACTTCTTGGGCGGGTTCTCGGCGTAGGCGATCGTGCCGTCGGCCCTCGTGGTGAACCACTCCGGGTGCTCGGTGACCCACGGGTGGTCGGGCGCGCACTGCAGGGCGAGGTCGAGGGCGACCTCGAGACCGAGTTCGCCGGCGCGCGCGACGAACGCATCGAAGTCCTCGAACGTGCCGAGGCTGGGCTCGATCGCGTCGTGCCCACCGTCCTTGCTGCCGATCGCGTACGGGCTGCCCGGATCCTCCGGGCCGGCGTTCAGGGTGTTGTTCGGGCCCTTGCGGTTGATCGTGCCGATGGGGTGGATCGGGGTGAGGTAGATGACGTCGAACCCCATGTCGGCGACGGCCGGCAGACGCTCCGCGGCCGTGCGCAGGGTGCCGGTGACCCACCGACCGGCGGCCTCGTCGTAGTAGCAGCCCTCGGAACGCGGGAAGAACTCGTACCACGCGCCGTAGAGGGCGCGCTCGCGCTCGACGAGCAGGTGATAGTCCGTGCTGGGGGAGACGAAGTCGCGCAGGGGGGTGGTGACGAGCTCGTGCTCGACGTCGCTCGCGATGCCCGCACCCAGGCGCTCGCTCACGCTCAGGCCGGTGTCGCGCAGCGTCTCGACGGCGCGGGCGAGCATGCGGCGGGCGTCCTCGGAGCGGTCGACCTCGTCGATCGCGCGCTCGATCATGCGCGCGCCCTCCTCGAGCATGACCTCGACGTCGACCCCGGCCTCGATCTTGATCGTCGCGTCGTGCTCCCACGTGGCGTACGGGTCGGACCAGCCCTCGACCCGGAACGTCCACATGCCGGTGCGGCCGGCGCGGATCGAGGCGTCCCACAGACTCAGGCCGACGTTGCGGCACGTCATCGGCACGACGTGCTCCTCCCCGTCGGGATCGGTGAGGACGACGGAGGCGTTGACGGCGTCGTGCCCCTCGCGGAACACCTCGGCCGAGACGACGATGTCCTCGTCCACCACCGCGGCGGTGGGATAGGCACCGCCGTCGACGACGGGTTGCACGTTCATCACGGGGATGCGGCCGAGGGGCCGCTGCCCGGCTGCGTCGAGGACGGAGGACGTGGGAATCGAGGTCGTGGTTCTCACGAGCCCGAAACTATCGGGTTCGGCGCCCGCGTGCAGCGGAGGTTCGCTGCGTGGCATGTGCCGTGGCCCGTCGGGCACCCGCCGAGCACTCGGGCACCGTGGCCGAACGCCCCCGCGCGGCGCGGCGACGCTCAGCCCTGTCGGTCGGCGACGTAGACCCGCATCGAGTCGGCCGTGATCGGCACGACCTCACCCGGTGCGTGGACGATCTCCTCACCGGAGTCGGGGCGTTCCCACACGCTGTCCCACACCAGCCGGAACCCGCCACCGGTCAGCGGCGGGAGACGGACCTCCTCGTCGCTGGCCTTGCCCTGGAACACGAGCAGCAGCGTGCGGGCGTCGACGTCGTCGCCGATGAGGAACATCTGCAGCACGCGGCACCGTGGGTCCTGCCACGCCGCCGCCGTCATCTTCTCGCCGTAACGGCCGTACCAGAGCACGTCGACGATGCCGTCGCCGGATTCGGGGGTGGGCACGAAGAACGACGGTTGCCGCAGCACGCGGTGCTCTCGTCGCAACCCGAGCAGGAACTGCGTGGTCGCGAGCAGATCGCGGCGGGAGGGCCCCAGATCCCAGTCGAGCCACGAGGTCTCGTTGTCCTGGCAGTACGCGTTGTTGTTGCCACGCTGAGTGCGGCCGAACTCGTCGCCGGCGCAGATCATCGGGGTGCCGGTGGCGAGCAGCGTCGTCGCGAGCAGGTTGCGCACCGAACGCCGGCGCCGGGCGAGCACCGTCTGGTCGGAGGTGAGGCCCTCGACGCCGTGGTTCCACGAGCGGTTGTCGCCGTGCCCGTCGCGGTTGAGTTCGCCGTTGGGCTCGTTGTGCTTGCGTTCGTAGGCCGTCGTGTCGGCGAGGGTGTACCCGTCGTGGGAGGCGACGTAATTGATGGAGGCCGACGGGCCGCGGTCGCCGGAGTGGAAGAGATCCTGACTGCCCGAGAGGCGGGTCGCGAGCTCGTCCACCCCGTGCCCGTTCTCCGAGGTCGTGGCCACGTCGGGCAGCCAGAAGGTGCGCACCGTGTCGCGGAACCGGTCGTTCCACTCGCAGAACGGCGGCGGGAACTGGCCCGTGCGCCACCCTTGCATGCCGATGTCCCACGGTTCGGCGATGTGCTTGAGCCGTGCCAGCACCGGGTCGGTGCGCAGGGCCACGAAGAACGCGTGGTCGGCGTTGAAGTCGTCCTGCGGCCCCCGCGCGAGGGCGACCGCGAGGTCGTAGCGGAACCCGTCGACGCCGCACTCGCCCGCCCAGTACCGCAACGAGTCGAGCACCATGCCGCAGACGTAGGGATTGCGCAGGTCGACGGTGTTGCCGCAGCCCGTCACGTCGACGTTGTGGCCCCAGTCGTCCAGGCGGTAGTACGACGCCGAGTCGATGCCGCGCCAGCACACCGTGGGCCCGTCGTGGCCCTGCTCGCACGTGTGGTTGAAGACGACGTCGAGGATGACCTCGATGCCGTGCTCGTGCATCGTGCGCACCATCGCCCGGAACTCCTCGACCACCCCGGCCGGATCGTCGGCCACCGCGTACGCGGCGTGCGGGGCGAAGAAGCTCAGGGTGTTGTAACCCCAGTAGTTGTGCATGCCCTTCTCGGCGAGGTGCCGCTCGTCCATGAACGCGTGGACGGGCAGCAACTCGAGGGTGGTCACGCCCAGCTCCCGCAGATGCCGCAGGAACTCCGGGTGGGCGAGGCCGGCGTAGGTGCCGCGCAACTCCTCGGGGATGCCGGGGTGCCGCAGTGTGGCGCCGCGTACGTGCGCCTCGTAGATCACGGTGTGGGTCCACGGGACCCGCCGGCGCTGCACGAGCGCGGCCTTCGACGGTGCGACGACCACCGAGCGGGCCATGACCCCGGCACTGTCGCGATGATCGCGCACGTCGGAGCTGCCGGCGAACCGATCGTCGACCTCGTGCGCGAACAGCTCCGGGCTCCAGCGGGGCACGCCGTCGATCGCGCGGGCGTACGGGTCGAGCAGCAGCTTCGCCGGATTGTGTCGCAGCCCGTGCGACGGGCGCCACGGCCCGTGCACCCGGTAGCCGTACCGCTGACCGGGTCCGACGTCCGGCAGATGGGTCGACCACACGTGATGCACGCGGTCACGCATCGGGACACGCCGCTCGGTGCTGCCGTCGACGTCGCCCTCGTCGAAGAGGCACAGCTCCACGGCGTCGGCGTGTGCGGCGAACAGCGCGAACGTCGTGCCCTCGTCGTCGGCCGTGGCGCCGAGGGGAGGGGCGATGTCGCGGTGGGGTCGCATTGTTCCAGGCTACGGCGCTGCCCACCCTCGCCGAGACGGACTTCGACCGGCTCACCCGGGTATTTCGCCGTGGCACTTCAGAGACCGGGCCGATCCTCGCTACCGTTGACCCATGACCGACCCGACTTCTCTGCCCAACTTCCCCCCGCCGGCCGACGACCACCCGCTGCGTGGGCGCGTGCTCGACGCGCTCCAGGACGAGGGCTTCCGTCCCGACATCGACGGCGACGGCGATGTCAGCTTCAAGGTCGAGGGCCAGCAGCTCTTCGTCCACTGCGCCGAGGGCGAGGTGCCCGTGATGCGGGTCTTCGGCCAGTGGCAGATCGGCGAGGACCTCCCGGTCGACGAGATGCTGCGGCTCCGCAACGCCAACGACCTCTCGCTGCGCCTCAACATCGTCAAGGTCGGCGTCAACAACGGCACGCTCGTCGTCACCGCCGAGCACATCGTCGGCCCCGGTGCCGACATCCGCAGCCTGCTGCAGATCAGCACGCAGCTCGTGCTCACCGCCGTGCAGTTCTGGCACCAGATGATGCTGGGCCAGGACGTGTTCGGCGACGAGATGCCGCCCGAGCAGGCCTGATCCACACCTCGAGTGGGCCGGTCCGCGACGCGCGGGCCGGCCCTTCGTCGTCCACGAACGCCCGTCGGCGAGACCCGCCGCGCCCGCTGCCAGGGCCGCCATGTGGGCTGCGCCACCCGGGCCCACGCTTGGGCCGTGAGGTGAGGCTCAGTAGAGTCGGACCGGAGTTCCCTCGACGATCTGCGGGTCCCGGCGCGCGATTCACGCGATGCCCATCCCGGGTCTCGGGGGAGGCGCGACGCGCCGACCAGACCAGCAGCACCGAAGGAGAGGGCGCCACATGAACATCGTCGTCTGCGTCAAGTACGTACCGGACGCACAGGGTGACCGCACGTTCGAGGACTCCGACCACACCGTCGACCGCGACAGCGTCGACGGTCTGCTGTCCGAGCTCGACGAGTACGCCGTCGAAGAGGCCCTGAAGATCAAGGAATCCGGCGAGGGCGAGGTCACCGTGCTCACCGTGGGCCCGGCTGGCGCCGCCGACGCCGTCAAGAAGTCCCTGCAGATGGGAGCCGACAAGGGCGTCCACGTCACCGACGACGCGATCGCCGGCTCCGACGCCGCCGCCACGTCGCTTGTGCTGGCCGAGGCCATCAAGAAGTGCGGAGACGTCGACCTCGTCATCACCGGCATGGCCTCCACCGACGGCACCATGTCGGTCGTCCCCGCCATGCTCGCCGAGCGCCTCGGCCTCCCGCAGGTGACCTTCGCCTCCGAGGTCACTCTCGACGGCTCCGCCGTCACCATCCGCCGCGACGGTGACGTCGCCACCGAGATCATCAGCTCCAGCCTGCCCGCCGTCATCTCGGTCACCGACCAGATCAACGAACCGCGGTACCCCTCGTTCAAGGGCATCATGGCCGCGAAGAAGAAGCCGGTCGAGACGTGGTCGCTCTCCGACATCGGCGTCGACGCCGGCCAGGTCGGCCTCGACAACGCCTGGACCAAGGTGCTCGACACCAAGAAGCGCCCCCCGCGCGAACAGGGCCTCATCGTCACCGACGACGGCAGCGGCGGCGCCGTGCTCGCCCAGTTCCTCGCCATGCAGAAGTTCGTCTGAGCAGCCTCGACCGGTAGAAGGAGAAAGACATGTCCGAAGTTCTCGTCCTGGTCGACCACGTCGACGGAGACGTCCGCAAGACCACCGCCGAACTGCTCACCCTCGCCAAGCGCATCGGCGAGCCCTCCGCGGTGTTCATCGGCGACGGGTTCGACTCCGCCAAGGAATACCTCGCCTCCTACGGCGCCGAGAAGATCTACCGCGTCGAGAGCGCCGACATCAGCGACTACCTCGTCGCCCCCGTCGCCGAAGTCCTCGCCCAGATCGCCGAGAAGGCCACGCCGGCCGCGATCCTGCTCTCCAGCTCACCGCACGGCAAGGAGATCGCCGCCCGCCTCTCCATCAAGCTCGACTCCGGACTCATCACCGACGCCGTCGACATCCGCGCCGGAGGCGACGGCATCGAGACCACGCAGTCCGTCTTCGCCGGCGGCTGGACCGTCGACGCGACCGTCACCACCGGCACGCCGATCATCACCGTCAAGCCCAACTCCTGCAGCCCCGAGCAAGCCACCGGCGCAGCCGCCGACGAGACCGTCGACGTCACCATCTCCGACGCCGCCAAGGCCGCCAAGATCACGGAGCGCCGCGAAAAGGAGACCACCGGCCGCCCCGAACTCACCGAAGCCGCCATCGTCGTCTCCGGCGGCCGCGGCACGGCCGGCGACTTCAGCCCCGTCGAAGCGTTCGCCGACACCCTCGGCGCCGCCGTCGGCGCCTCCCGCGCCGCCGTCGACGCCGGCTGGTACCCCCACACCAGCCAGGTCGGCCAGACCGGCAAGCAGGTCTCACCCCAACTCTACGTCGCCTGCGGCATCTCCGGCGCCATCCAACACCGCGCCGGCATGCAGACCTCCAAGACGATCATCGCCATCAACAAGGACGAAGAAGCCCCCATCTTCGAACTCGTCGACTTCGGCGTCGTCGGCGACCTCTTCACGGTCCTCCCCCAGGCCACCGAGGCGGTCAAGGCAAACCGCGGCTGACTCACGCGCTGGCCGCGGGGACGCGGCTTCGCCGCGGCGTCCTTGTTGTTCCGCCGATTCAAGACTCGCTTCGCTCGTCGAATCGGCGGCGAAAACACGAAACCCCTGTCACTCGCTCATCGGGTGCAGGGGTTTCGTGTTTTCGGGGCGCCGGGTCGCGGGTCTCTCGCGGTTCCGGTGTGCCTGTGTTTCGGCGCGCTTCGGGGGCTGTGATTCGGCGGGCTTCGCGCGGGCGGGTGCGTTCGAGTCCGGGCGTTCGAGTCCGGGCGTTCGGAGGTGGGCGTCCCGGGGAGGCGGGGGTCGGCGCGCCCGCTGTGCCTCCCACAACGCTCAGACAGGCGCTTTCACCCGGACCTGCGGGACCGAACCGCCTGTCTGAGCGTTCGAGTGCGATGCCGCGAGAGGCCGGTGTTGGCAGCACTGAGCCCCGACGGAGTCGGGGGTCGTCGTCGGGGCTCAGTGGATCAGGGGACTGCCGGGTTCACCTCTCGGCAGGTAAATGAAAAGTACATCAACTCCCTCGACGCTCGCACGCCGACTCCCGAAATCCGTGTCCGCCGGCGCGCCGAGACAGCCGCCGTTTCCGGCCCTTCCGGGACACGGTGCTCGCGTCGGGGGAGCGTGGGCCGGAAACGGCGGCTGTCTCGGCGATCCACCCAGGCCGAGGTTGTGCCCAGGAGACGGCCGTAGACTCCTCGGGTGACGCGACGACCGACCTACCTCGACCACGGAGCCACCACCACGGTGCGGCCCGAAGCCGTCGACGCCATGACGCGCGAACTCGCCCACACCGGCAACCCGTCCTCCCTGCACGGCCCCGGCCGCGCCGCCCGCACCCGGCTCGAGGAGCACCGCGAGGCCATCGCCGACGCTCTCGGCGCGACCCCCTCTGAGGTGATCTTCACCTCCGGCGGCACCGAATCCGACAACCTCGCCGTGGTCGGCACCTACCGCCGCCGCCACCGCGAGAACCCGGCACGAACCCGCGTGCTCGTCAGCGCCCTCGAGCACCCCGCCGTCATCGACGCCGTCGAACACCTCGTCGAGCACGAGGGAGCCCTGGCGACGTGGGTCGAGTGCGACTCCGACGGCATCGTCAGCCCCACCGCTCTGGCCGCGGCGATCGACGCCGACGGCGGGCCCGACACCGTCGCCCTCGTGACGATCATGTGGGTCAACAACGAGATCGGGGTCGTCCAGGACGTTCCCGCCCTCGCCGCGACCGCGCACGCGCACGGCATCCCGTTCCACAGCGACGCCGTCCAGGCCGTCGGCCACGTGCCGATGCACTTCGCCGACTCCGGCGTCGACCTCATGACCGTCACCGGGCACAAGCTCGGAGGCCCGCCCGGCATCGGACTCCTGCTCGCGCGGCGCGACGCACCCATCGATGCCACCTCGTACGGCGGAGGGCAGGAACGCAAGATCCGCAGCGGCACCCTCGCCACGCATCTGGTGGCCGGCCTGGCCGCAGCCATCGCGCTCGCGACGGCCGAGTGCGAGGCCGAGGGAGAGCGGCTCATGCACCTGCGCGACGCGCTCATCACCGGAATCCTCGAGCGGGTCCCCGGCACCGTCGTCACCGGTGCGTGGGAGCCGGGAGACCGGTTGCGACGCAGCCCGACCAACGCCCACGTGCTCGTGCCCGAATGCGAGGGCGACTCGCTGCTGTTCCTGCTCGACGCCGCCGGCATCGCCTGCTCCACGGGGTCGGCCTGTCACGCCGGCGTGCCCCGCCCGAGTCACGTCGTGCTCGCCCTCGGCCACCCGGAGGACATGGCGTCGGGAGCCATCCGCCTCACCCTCGGACACGACACGACCGAGGACGACGTCCAGGCCGTGCTCGACGTCATCGGCGACTGTGTCGAGCGTGCCCAACGGGCCTGGCGGGCCGGGCAGGCGAGGCGGGCGGGCTGATGCGCATCGTCGCCGCGATGAGCGGGGGCGTCGACTCGGCCGTGGCCGCGGCGCGCATGCTGGATGCCGGGCACGACGTCGTCGGCGTCCACCTCGCGCTCTCGCGCAGCGCCGCGACGCTGCGTGAATCGGCCCGCGGGTGCTGCACGATCGAGGACTCCGGAGACGCGCGGCGGGTCGCCGACAAGCTCGGAATCCCGTTCTACGTATGGGATCTCGCCGACGCCTTCCAACGCGACGTCGTCGACGACTTCGTCGAGGAGTACGCCGCCGGCCGCACCCCCAACCCGTGTCTGCGCTGCAACGAACGCATCAAGTTCGCCGCGCTCGCCGACAAGGCCGTCGCTCTCGGTTTCGACGGCGTCGCCACCGGCCACTACGCGCGCATCGTCGAGCCCGACGACCCGCAGAATACGACGGGCCGCCGCGAGCTGCACCGCGCCGTCGACGACGCCAAGGACCAGTCCTACGTGCTCGGAGTCATGGACGAGGCTCAGCTCGCCGCCGCGCACTTTCCGCTCGGCGATACGACCAAGCCGGAGATCCGCGAAGAGGCGGCCGCTCGGGGCTTCGCGGTCGCCAAGAAGCCCGACAGCTACGACATCTGCTTCATCGCCGACGGCGACACCCGCGGCTTTCTCGCCAGCCACCTGGGCGAACGCCCCGGGGACATCGTCGACGTCGACGGCGAGGTCGTCGGCACGCACGGCGGGGCCTACGGCTACACGGTGGGCCAGCGGAAGGGACTGGCGTTGCAGCGTCCGTCCGCCGACGGCCGCCCGCGGTACGTCGTCGACACCGATGTCGCCATGAACACCGTGGTCGTCGGTCCCGAGGCGCTGCTCGGCATCGACGTCATCGTCGGCGACCGGGCCCGCTGGTGCGGACCGCCGCCGCAGGGCCGCGTCACCGTAGGTGCGCAGGTGCGCGCTCACGGCCGGGAACTCCCCGCCACCGCCGAGGCCGGGCCCGACGGGGAGGTCGTCGTCCACCTGCAGCACCGGGAGCGGGGCGTCGCCGCCGGTCAGTCCGTCGTGCTCTACGACGGCACCCGCGTCGTCGGGTCCGCGACGATCACGCACACTCGCCGGCTCTCCTGAGGTTCGGCCGATCCTCGACGTGACCTGCGTCGCGCCATCCCCGGGAGTCCTTGACGGCCCTCGTGGTTACCGATGAGTATTGATGCGAGTCGCGGCCGACCGAGGTCGCTCACCGAGGCCGGCGAGTTCCGGTGTTCGAGCCAATGTCAGGGAGCCGATCATGTTGCGCACCACGTACACCGAGGACCACGAGGCGTTCCGGGGGTCCGCGAGGGAGTTCGTCGAGCGCGTCCTCGCCCCGCGGGCCGAGGAGATGATCCGCGAGAAGACGATCCCCCGCGACATCTGGCTCGAAGCCGGTCGTCAGGGATTCTTCGGCCTCTCGATCCCCGAGCAGTACGGCGGTGCGGGCGCCGACGACTACCGCTTCAACGCGGTCCTCGCCGAGGAGTTCTCACACTTCAACGCGGCGACGTCGTCGTGCTTCGGCATCCACTCCGACATCTGCGCGCCGTACATCGTCGACCTCGGCACCGAGGAGCAGAAACAGCGGTGGCTGCCGGCGATCGCGTCGGGGGAGAAGATCATCTCGATCGGCATGACCGAGCCCTCCGGTGGCTCCGACCTGGCCGCTCTCAAGTCCACCGCGGTGCGCGCCGACGACGGCTCCGGTGACTGGATCATCAACGGCAGTAAGACCTTCATCACCAATGGCCATCAGTGCGACCTCGCGATCGTCGCCGTGCGCACGGATCCGACGAAGGGCGCCAAGGGCATCACCCTGTTCGTCCTCGAGGCCGGCATGGCGGGCTTCACCAAGGGCACGAAGCTCGACAAGGTCGGGCAGGTCGAGTCCGACACTGCCGAGCTGTTCTTCGACGACGTGCGGGTCTCCGACGAGTTCCGCCTCGGCCCCGAGGGCATGGGCTTCATCGCGATGATGCAGCACCTGCCGCAGGAGCGCATCGGGGCCGCGGTCTCGAACACCGCTCACGCCGCACAGATCCTGCGCGAGACCATCGCCTACACCAAGGAGCGCAAGGCCTTCGGTCAGCCGATCGGCTCGTTCCAGCACAACAAGTTCCTCGTGGCCGAGCTCGTCACCAAGATCGAGGTCACCCAGGCGTTCGTCGACGCGTGCGTCGCCCTCCACGCCGAGGGCAGGCTCAGCCCCACCGACGCGGCCAAGGCCAAGTGGTGGAGTTCCGACGTGCAGGGCGAGGTGCTCGACGCGTGCGTGCAACTCCACGGCGGCTACGGATTCATGAACGAGTACCGGGTCGCGCGAGCCTGGCGCGACGCCCGCGTCACCCGCATCTGGGCGGGGTCGAACGAGATCATGAAGGAGCTCATCGGGCGCGAGCTCGGTCTGTGACCCTCTGGTCGGCTGCGCCAGTGATGTACTGATACAAGTACGAGTCCTAGGTCGGGTTCTCGGCGAAGAACCCGCCGGTGCCTCCGGTGTGCCAGTACAAGATCGGCGCCTCGGTGTTCGCTCCGTCGTCGATCCCGGCGAGGAGGCCCGCGAAGGCCTTGGCGGTGTAGGTCTGCTCCAGCATGAGGCCGAACCGCGACGCCGCAAGGGCGGCCGCGGCCCGACCGGCCTCGGTGGGAACGCCGTAACCCCCGCCGAGCCGGCCGTCGTCGAGAACGTAGTTGTCCCGTCGGGAGACCCCGACGTGGGGCAGCATCTCCTCGAGCAGCGCGTCGACGCGCTTTCGGGCCTCGTCCGCGCCGTGGAGCACCGAGACTCCGACGACCTGCGTCGGCACGTCGTGAACCCACGTCCCGGCGATGATGCCGGCCAGGGTGCCGAGCGATCCGGCTGCCACGACCATGCGATGAGGCAACCGCGCCCGGCCCACCTGCGTCACCACCTCGCCGACGGCGTCGATGTACGTGAGGGCCCCGATGGCGCTCGACCCGCCCAGCGGGACGAGGTACGGGATCTCTCCGCGCGCTCGCAGCTCATCGGCCCGCGCCTGCATCGCGAGCCACATCTCGTCCTCGCCGCGTACGCCCGGAAAGTGCAGACGCGCCCCGAGCAGGTGGTCGACGCGTTGGTTGCCCACGACGTGCGGCGGGCGATCGCCGATGAAGAACAACTCGACGTCGAACCCCGCCATGCGGCCGGCCACGGCGGTGAGCGCGCAGTGGTTCGACTGCGGGCCGCCCCACGTCAGCACGGTGCTCGCGCCGCGGGCACGGGCGTCGGTGAGCAGGGCCCGGAGTTTACGAACCTTGTTGCCGCCGAACCCGACTCCGCACAGGTCCTCACGCTTGACGAGCAGCGGAGGGCGATCTGCGCCGAGCTCGAACGTCTGGAGCGGGGTGGGAAAGAGGCCGAACGTCGTCATGGACCCATCCTGCCGACGCGCGTCCGCGACCGGCGTCAGTCGGTGCCGTCGAACCGGCGTCGGGCGCGGCGTCGCAGAAGAGTGGCCACCACGACGGCGACCACGATCGCGGCGAAACCGGCGATGCCCCAGGGGGATCCGGCGACGGCCATGATCGTCGCCTCCCACAACGCCCACCCGATCGTCGAGTAGATCGTCGCCCAGGCGAGGGCCCCCGGCACTTGGGCGAGGGCGAACCGCGGCGCGCCGATGCGCAGGACGCCTGCGGCCGCGAGCACGGCGCTCTGCAGACCGACCGTGACGTAGCACAGGGGGACGGCGACGAGTCCGAGCCGGCGCAGCATCGCCGCGCCCTGGTTCACGCCGGAGCCGTCGAGCCAGGTGGCGAACCGGTGCCGCCACCCGTGCTCCGGGGCGTTGCGCAGGCCGGCGCTGGTGAGGTAGCGCGCGAGCCAGTAGATGGCCTGGCCTCGCAGCATCGCGAGTGCGAAGAGGAACGCGAAGAAGGCCCAGAGCGGCCAGCCCGCGAACATCTCCGGCACGGGGTCTCCTCGATGATCGCGGTCGGTAAGGCATACCTGAGTCGGTGCCGTCGACCAGCCTAATGCGACGCTCGGTGTGCTCGCGCGAGGGCTAGAGTCGGCGGGACATCCGACGCGGGAGGCAGACGGCATGAGCGTGACCACCGGTATCGGTTCGTGGCCGGGGGAAGACATGCGCACGGCTCTGCGGTGGGTGCGCGACCTGCTCGCCGAGCCCGACTCCGACGGCACGCGATTCGGGTTGCCCTACCTGCCCGAGCTGCCGGCTCGCGGTCCGGGCGCCGACATGATCGGCCGGGCGGCGGGGCTGCTCGTGGAGATGCCCGTCGACCTCCAGCCGTCGGGCTGGCGGCTCGTCGACCACCCGGGCCGCGACCTCGAGCGCGCCCGGCAGTTCATGCGCTCCGACCTCGACGATCTCGCCGAGGCGTTCGACGGCTACGCCGGACCGTTCAAGGTGTCGGTCACCGGGCCGTGGACCCTGGCCGCGCACCTGCGGGTCGCGCGCGGCGAGCGGGTGGCCGTCGACGAGGGGGCTCGGCGCGACGTGGCTCAATCCCTCGCCGAGGGGATCCGGGTCCACCTCGGACGGATTGCGCGCGTTCTGCCGGGGTCCGACCTCACGCTGCAGCTCGACGAACCCTCGCTGTCCGCGGTGCTCGCCGGAGCGCTCCCCACGTCGTCGGGGTTCGGGCGGCTGCGCGCCGTCGATCCCGAGGAGGTGCGCCGGATGCTCGCCGAGGTCGTGGACGCGGCGCGGCTGGCCGGGGCGGCCCGCGTCGTCGTGCACTGCTGCGCCCCGCAACCACCCCTGCCGCTGCTGCGAGGCACCGGCATCGACGGGGTCGCCCTGGACACGAGCCTGCTCACCCGAGCCGGCTGGGAGGAGCTCGGCGAGAGCGTCGACGCGGGGGTGGCGCTCTGGGCCGGCCTCGACGTCGCCGAGGCCGCAGCGCAACGGGCCGCCGGTCGCGAGGGCGCGCACCATCGCGTCGTCGACCCCCTGCTGCGACGGTGGCGTGAACTGGGACTCGACGCCTCGCTGCTCGACGCGACCACGCTGACCCCGCCGTGCGGACTCGCCGGAGTCACCCCGGAGACCGCCGTCGACGTTCACCGCGTCCTGCTCGACTCCGCCCGCGAACTGCATTGGCGCATCGCCGAGTCCTGAGGTTCGCGAACACCTCTCGACGGTGGGCTGCGGCAGGCGGGTGGCCCACGTGCCTCCTCGTCCGGCACGATGGCAGGGCCGCACAACGACGCGCACACGACCCGACCGGGAGAGGTGACCATGACGAACGAGGGTTTCGATCCGCTCGCCGCCCTGCGCACCGAGGACGACGCACCCGAGTTCGACGTCTACCTGCAGGGCATGGTGTTCCTCGACATCGTCTTCTCGGGGCTGTCGGAGATGCCCTCGGCCGGGCGCGAGCTGTGGGCCGAGGGGATGGGCAGCTGTCCCGGCGGCATCGCCAACCTCGCGGTCGCCACCGCCCGCCTCGGCCTGCGCACCTCGCTCGGCGCGGCGTTCGGCGACGACGACTACGGCGAGTTCTGTCACCGCACCCTGGCGGAGGAGGGCATCGACCTGCGCACGTCGAAGCGCTATCCCGAGTGGCACTCCCCGGTGACCGTCTCGATGGCCGTCGACGGCGACCGCAACATGGTGACCCACGGCCACGACGCGCCGGAGTGTCCGACCCGGATGATCGGCCGGCCACCGCGTGCTCGGGCGGTGCTGCTCGACCTCGTCGAGGCGCGCCCGCCGGGGTGCACCGACGACCCGACCTGGATCGACATGGCCCGCGAGGACGGCGCGTTGCTCTTCGCCGACGTGGGCTGGGATCCGACGGGGGAGTGGCCGGCGCACCTGCTCGACGAGCTGAAGAACTGCCACGCGTTCATGCCGAACGCGGGCGAGGCGATGGCCTACACCCGCACGACGACCCCGCAGGACGCGCTGTACGCCCTGGCCGACCACGTGCCGCTCGCCGTCGTCACCAACGGCCCCTACGGAGCGCTCGGCATCGACTCGACGACGGGTGAGGAGGCATCGGTGCCGACACTGCGCGTGCCCGTCGTCGACCCCACGGGTGCGGGCGACGTGTTCGGCGCGGCGATGGCGCTCGGGACGCTCGCGCAGTGGCCCCTTTCCGACCGTCTCGCCTTCGCGGCGCTGTGTTCGTCGCTCGCCGTGCAGCAGGTGGGCGGCTCGCTCGCCGCGCCGGGCTGGGGCGACATCGCCGACTGGTGGCACCACGTGCGCGACACGACACCCACGTCGGCCTACGAGGCGTCGATCCGCCGGCGCTACGACTTCCTCGAGGGCATCGTGCCGGACTCCTCGGTCCACGCCGTGCGCCGCGCGGCCGCCACCATCGCCCGACGCTCCGACGCCTGAGGCCGCGCGCCTCGGCGCGGTCCTCGTCGTTGGGGGCGGGGTCGGAACGGTTGTCGGTGGGCTGAGGCAAGATGGCGCTCGTGACCAAGAGCAGCACGAACGCCGAGTCCGAGCCGTCGGTGGAGTCGCCGATCGAGACGCCGTCGCAGCCGGCGCCGCCTCCGCCCGACGACGTGCGCCGGCGCTGGGACGAGCTGGCCGAGGAACTGCGTGAGCATCAGTTCGCGTACTACGCCAAGGACGCACCCACGATCAGCGACGGCGAGTACGACGCGCTGTTGCGGCAGCTCACCGAGCTCGAAGACGAGTACCCGGCCCTGCGCGTGCCCGAGAGCCCGACGCAGACCGTGGGCGGGTTCGACGTGGCCGCGGCCGCCGAGGGCGACACGGCGGGCGCCGAGCCGGTCGTCGACGAGGAGGGCGACGTCTTCGTCCCCTTCGCGCCCATCGACCACCGCGAACGCATGCTCAGCCTCGACAACGTGTTCTCCCGCGAGGAGCTGGCGGAGTGGTACGCGCGGGTCACGGCCGACGCGGGAGGCGCGGAGCTGAGCTTTCTCACCGAGCCCAAGATCGACGGGCTCGCGGTCAACCTGCTGTACGAGAACGGGCGGCTCACCCGAGCGCTGACGCGGGGCGACGGCCGAACGGGCGAGGACGTCACGCTCAACGTGCGCACCATCGCCGACATCCCGACCGAGCTCACCCAGCCCCATGACGCCCACGACGAGTCCTCCGGCACGGTGCCCATCCCCGAGCTCGTCGAGGTGCGCGGCGAGGTGTTCTTTCCGGTCACCGAGTTCGAGGAGTTCAACGCCGCCCGCGTCGAACAGGGGCTGGCGCCGTTCGCCAATCCCCGCAACTGCGCGGCGGGATCGCTGCGGCAGAAGGATCCGGCCGTCACCGCCTCACGGCCGCTGCGCATGCTCGTCCACGGCATCGGGGCGCGCACCGGCTTCGACATCCAGCTGCAGAGCCAGGCCTACGACATCCTGCGCGGTTGGGGTCTGCCGGTCTCGACGCACAACGCGATCGTCACCGACCTCGCGGGAATCGAGAGTCGCGTCGACTACTTCGGCGAGCACCGCCACGACCTCGAGCACGAGCTCGACGGGCTCGTCGTCAAGATCGACCAGATCGCGGTGCAGCGCCGGCTCGGTTCGACCTCACGCGCACCGCGGTGGGCGATCGCCTACAAGTACCCGCCCGAGGAGGTGACCACCAAGCTCCTCGACATCCGGGTCAACGTCGGGCGCACGGGCCGGGTCACGCCGTACGGGGTCATGGAGCCGGTACAGGTGGCGGGCTCGACGGTCGAGATGGCCACCCTGCACAACGCGCACGAGGTCGAACGCAAGGGCGTGCTCATCGGCGACACGATCGTCCTGCGCAAGGCGGGCGACGTCATCCCCGAGATCCTCGCTCCGGTGGTCGACCTGCGCGACGGCAGCGAGCGTCCGTTCGTCATGCCCACGCACTGCCCGTCGTGCGGCACCGAGCTCGCGCCGCAGAAGGAGGGCGACAAGGACATCCGGTGCCCCAACTCCCGCACGTGTCCGGCCCAACTGCGCGAGCGGTTGTTCGGGCTCGCCTCCCGCGGTGCCCTCGACATCGAGGCACTCGGCTGGGAGGGGGCGGCCGCGTTGCTCGACACGGGGGTCATCGAGGACGAGGGCGGCCTGTTCGACCTCACTGCCGCCGACGTCGTGCGGGTGCCGCTCTACACGCGGGCCGCGAAGAAGAAGGAACTCGACGATTCCACGTCGGTGCCGGCCCCGGGAGTCGTCGACGGGCGGGTGCTCTCGGCCACGGGGCAGAAGCTCGTCGAGAACCTCGAGAAGGCCAAGACGCAGCCGCTGTGGCGGGTGCTCGTCGCGTTGTCGATCCGGCACGTCGGCCCCACCGCGGCCCGAGCGCTCGCGATGCACTTCGCGTCGATGGAGGCGATTCGGGAGGCGTCGGTCGAGCAGCTCGCGGCGGTGGAGGGAGTCGGCGGCATCATCGCCGAGTCGGTGCGGGAGTGGTTCGGGGTCGACTGGCATCGCGCCATCGTCGATCGGTGGGCGGCCGCCGGGGTGCGCATGGCCGATGAGCGCGAGCAGGGGCTGGAACGCACGCTCGAAGGCGTGACGGTCGTCGTCACCGGCTCGCTGCACGGCTATTCGCGTGACGAGTCCAAGGAGGCGATCATCGCGCGCGGTGGCAAGGCGTCGGGCTCGGTGAGCAAGAAGACCGATGTCGTCGTCGTCGGTGAGAACGCCGGCAGCAAGGCCGACAAGGCCGAACAGCTCGGCGTGCCGATCCTCGACGAGGCCGGGTTCGGCCGGTTGTTGTCCGGGGGGCTGGCCGGGGTGGGGCTGGGTGCCGACGTCGAGACCGGCGAGGCGGCCACGGACGACGGGGAACCCGATGAGTGAGGATCGTGACGCGCTGATCGGGGAGTTGAACGACCTGGCCGGCGGTTGGGGCACTCCGGCCGCCGTGCAGTACTCGATCGACCACCTGCCGGGCTCTTCGACGTCGAACGTCGGATACGACTTCTCGATCTCCCTCGGGCTCCTCCTGGCAGACCTCGCCACGGTGATCGAGACGACCGGCCCGGGGCAGGATCCTCGAGGCGGCGTCCCGGGTGATGGCCTCGGGGGAGACGGGTCATGACCCGTCGGGCCAAAGACCACGCCGACTCGGTGGGGTCGGCGGTGGCGGTCCTCGCCTCCGCGGTGTGGCGGCCGTTCGTGCACCCGTGGATGCTCGCCGATCCGGCGTCGGTGAGACACGCCGTCGGGCAGCTCGACGACCACCTGCCCAGGCTGGAGTCCGTGCTGGCTCGCGCGCAGGTCGACGAGGCCGGGGCGGAGCGGGTCGCCGGTGCGATCCGTACGGCGCGGCAGGGCCTCGCGGGCCTCGCCGACGCCCTCGAGCACCACGGCGGCGAGCTGCGACGAGTCCTGCGCGAGCGGCCGTTCGCACTCGCCGAGATCCGCGCCTGTACCGACGCTCTCGGTGAGGCCGACGCGGCCTGCCGTCACGGCATCGAGTGCGCGACCCGCGACCTGCCCTCGTTGGCTGATCTGCTCAGGGGATCGCCGTGGGAGCCGACGTCGAACGGAGCACGTTCGGCGCCCGGCGAGGCCGGAGGCACGGCGGAGACGCCGCAGGTCACGGCGGGTGATCCCGCTACGGCCGCTGGGCCCGCCGCGTCGCGGGAGGCGCTCGCCCGCGTGACGACCGGTGACCTCCCCGGCGTCATCGCTCGCGACCCCGAGCTGCTCGCGCGCCTCACCGACCCCGACGATCCGAGCCCTCCGGGCTGGCTCGCCCCCGCCTTCGAGGACGCGCCTGGCAGCGACGCTCTGCCCGGCCACGCGAACTCGTTGCTCCGGGTGGCGCGGGTGCGTGCGGCGTGCGCCGCGCAGACCCCGGAGGCGCTGACCCGGGCGATGCTGCTGTACCCGCGCGCCATCGGCGAGCTCGACGGCGCGCCGGTGTCGTTGCGCATCGCCGCGAACCGCCTCGTCATGCGGGCCGATCTGCGCCGGATGCGTGACCGGGACCGCGCGTTCGAGCGCGTCTTCGCCGAACAACGGGCGCGCGACGCGTCGTCCTCGATCGGCGTGCTCAAGGCGGCGGTGCTCGACGCGTGGCTGGCCAACGACGAGATCACGGCGATCGCGACGGTCGAGGCCGATCGACCGGCCGCTCGGCGGGCCGACCTGCGGGCTCTCGTCACCGTGACCCAGCAGCTCCTGCACGATCGGGTCGACCAGGGACGTGGCGAGTGGGGACATCGGCAGGTCGTCGCGTTCAGCCCCGCCGGGCTCATCGTGGAGTTGTGGGGGCGGCTCGACGACGAGACCGAGCAGGTCGTCGTGTACGTCGGCGGCACCGGCACGACCGTGCGCCAGTTCGGGTGGCCGACCAACATCGTCCGCGCGCTCATGCGCTCCGACCCGACGGGTCATACCGCGGTGGTCACGTGGATGGGGGCGAAGTTCCCCTCGGCGATCGGTACCCAGTCACCGTTCGGACGCTTTGCGAGGGCGGCGGCCGCGCCGTTGCGTGACTGCGTCGAGGGCCTCGACGTGCCCGACGACGTCCCGATCACGGTCGTGGGGCATTCCTACGGTGGCACGATCGTCGGCGCCGCGGAGGCGCTCGGGCTGCGGGCCGACCGGGTCGTCCTCGCCGGTGTGCCGGGTGTCGGACCGGGCGTTCGTTCGGTGGCCGACTATCCCGACACCGACGCGCTGGGGCGCGCCCGCCGCGTCACGCGCTACGCCCTGACGGCGCCCGGAGACCTCATCCGGGTCTGGCGCAAGGGAGACGCGGCGCTGTCGTCGCTGACCTCGTTCCGGTTCGCGCCCGTGCGCACCGCGGCCGCGTGGATGGATGAACGGGTCCTCGGCGCCGATCCCATGACTCTGCCGGGCATCATCGAGCTCGATCCGGGTATCTGGGAGGTCGATCGTGACGACCGTCAGGCCGGCGAGATCCTCTTCGGACCTCGCGGTCACGCCGACACGGTCGAGCCGGGCACGACCTCGTTCCGACGCATCTGCGCGATCATCCGCGGGGAGGACCCCCGCCTCGTCGAACCGCCGCCCGGCCTGAACCGCTTCACCTGGCGCCCGGGCAGGCCGCGGCGCCCCTAGCCCCGAGACATCCAGGAGTTCCCATGCACACCGAGACCCTCGACATCACCTCCGGCTCCGACGAGGTCGTGCTCGACCTCACCTCCGAGTGCGAGCGGGTCCTGCGCGACTCTGGCGTCGGGGAGGGGCTGCTCAACGTGTTCGTGCCGCACGCCACCGCCGGCATCGCGATCATCGAGACCGGTGCGGGCAGCGACGACGACCTGCTCACCGCGCTCGGCGACCTGCTTCCCGCCGACGACCGGTGGAAGCACGCCCACGGCAGCCGGGGTCACGGCCGCACGCACGTGATGCCCGCGATCGTCCCTCCGCACGCGACCGTTCCGGTGGTCGGTGGGCGCATCGCGCTCGGCACGTGGCAGAGCATCTGCCTCGTCGACCTCAACGTCGACAACCCGGAGCGGCAGGTGCGGATCTCCGTGGTCGAAGGCTGACGATGCTCGGAGGCTGACGATCCGAGCCTGTCCGCTTACCGTTCGACGCAGACTCAGCGCAAGCGGCCCAGAGCCCGGCCGGCACGGTCGCCGGCCGCGGGTTCATTCGGGGTCGATCTCGGTGACCGTGCCGTTCTCGACGTGGAGTCGGCGGGTGAGGCGGACGGTCTCGAGCATCCGACGGTCGTGGGTGACGAGCAGGATCGTGCCGTCGAACGCGTCGAGCGCCTGCTCGAGCTGCTCGATCGCGGGGAGGTCGAGGTGGTTGGTCGGCTCGTCGAGCACGAGCAGGTTGACTCCCCGGGCCTGGAGCAGCGCGAGGGCGGCGCGGGTGCGCTCGCCGGGGCTGAGCGAGACGGCCGGCCTTTCGACTCCTTCTCCCTTGAGACCGAACTTGGCGAGTAGGGTGCGTACCTCTGCGTCCGGCCACCGAGGCATCTCGCGGGCGAACGCGGCTGCGAGCGAGACGTCGCCGGTGAACGCCGCTCTCGCCTGGTCGATCTCGCCGACGAGCACCCGCGACCCCAGCGCGACATCGCCGGAGTCGGGACGCAGCCGGCCGAGGAGCAACGCGAGCAGCGTCGTCTTGCCCGCGCCGTTCGGGCCGGTGATGGCGACGCGATCGCGCACGTCGATCTGCAGATCGACGGGGCCGAGCTCGAAGTCGCCGCGCCTCACCCGAGCCCCGCGGGCGGTGGCGACGACGTCGCCCGAACGTTCCGCGGAGGCGATCGAGAACTGCAGGCGCCACTCCTTGCGCGGCTCGACGACCTCGGTGAGCCGCTCGATCATCCGGTCGGTCTGACGCGCCTTGGCGGCCTGCTTCTCGCTCGTCGCACGGGCGTGATGACGGATGAACCTGTCCTTCTCCTTGCCGCGCCCCGCCCGGCCCTTGCGCATGGCGGCCTTGGTGCCCTTGTCCATCCACGCCCGTTGCCGTCGCCCGCGTTCCTCGAGTTCGGCTCTGCGAGCGGCGTACTCCTCGTAGGCCTCGCGGGCGTGCCGGCGGGCGATCGAGCGCTCGTTCAGGTAGTCGTCGTAGCTGCCGCCGTACACGGCGACCTTCTGCAGGCTGCGGTCGATCTCGACGACGGACGTCACGGTGCGCGAGAGGAATTCACGGTCGTGGCTGACGAGGACCACGGGCGCGTCGAGGCCGTCGACGAACTCCTCGAGGTGATCGAGGCCGTCGACGTCGAGGTCGTTCGTCGGCTCGTCGAGCAGATAGGCGTCGTAGCGGGAGACGAGCAGCGCCGCGAGGCCCACGCGCGCAGCCTGCCCGCCGGAGAGCGAAGCCACGTGCGCGTCGAGGCCAACGCCGAGCCCGAGGTCGTCGGCCGCGGCGGCGAGCCGCTCCTCGACATCGGCCCCGCCCAGGGCCAACCACGCCTCCAGGGCCGTCGCATAGGCGTCATCGGCGCCCGGGCGGCCATCGGCGAGATCGTGCGCGCCCGCGTCCATCGCCGCCTGTGCGGCGGTGACGCCCGTCCGCCGAAGGACGAGATCGGTGATCGTCTCGCCGGGGATGCGCTCCACCTGCTGGGCGAGGAACCCCAGGCGCGCGTCGGGGGGAGTCACCTCGACCGTGCCCGCGACCGGCGCGTCGAGGCCGGCGAGCAGCCGCAAGAGGGTCGACTTGCCCGACCCGTTGGGCCCGACGAGACCGACGACATCTCCGGGGGCGGCGACGAGGTCGAGATCCGAGAAGAGGATTCGGTCACCGTGACCGGCGGCGAGGCCGCGGGTCTGGATCGTCGCACTCACCCGACCATTCTCACCGACGCGGCTCTGGCGCTCGACGACGTGCGTGATGAGGGGTCGTGAACGTCGCGTCGCCGTGGCCGCGCAAGGTCATGAAGCCGCAGTTCACCGCACGGATACGGCAGGTGATGCGGTACGGGTCCGTGACCGGCCGCGGCGCCCCTCGCGCCTGGTGAAGATCTCCCGCGGCCGTCGGTGCCCGTTGAGCCAGGCGCCGATCCACGTCGAGCGGACGAACCCGTCGTACGTCAGCACGAGGATCGCCGTGGTCGCGGCCATCGTGAGGAGGAGCTTCGGCGTCGCCGGCCACGGGAGATCCGTGAACAGCGCTCCGATGGTGATGAGCAGCGGCAGGTGCAGCAGGTACATCCAGTACGAGGCGTCCGCGAGGTACCGCACCCACCTCCGTTCGGCCCGCAGATGGACGGTGCACGCACCGAGGAGCCCGTACACCCACGACCATGCCGTGACGGCCGAGACGATCGCCGTCACCGTGTGCCGTTCGGCGGCCGTCACCGTGCTCCATGGCACCGCCGGACCGAGCTGACCGGTGAGGACGAGCACTCCGATCGAGCCGGCGACGGCGACGACGAGGTGCGCGCGCCGGCGCCGGGCGATGTCGTCCAGGGCGTCACCCCGGCGGTGGATCAGCCATCCCGCCGTGAACGCCGACAGGTAGGTGATGAGGCCGACGAGGTCGGGCAGGAGCGTGCGGGGCTCGTCGACCCCGGCGTACGTCGTTCCCTGCGTCACGACGGTCCAGGCGTAGGGGGCGGCGAGGATCGCCACGGCCCACGGGCCGGTGAGAAGCGCGGTGGCCACGTCGAGGACGCGCGTGGCCGGTACGGGCGCGAGGCGGCGCGCCGCCCAGCGCGCGGCGGCGAGCAACAGACAGCACTGGTAGAGCACCCACAGGAACCACAGTTGTCCGGGAGTGAACAACTGCAGGATCACGGGGACGCCGGGCTCGGGCGGTGGGGGAGCGGTGACGATGCCGTGCGCGGCGGCCCACAACGCGGTGACGATCGCGAGTGGCAGCACCGCGATCGGCCAGAACGCGAACACCGGCAGCGCGATTCGCACCGTCCGCTCGCGTAGGAACCGTGGCATTCCGCGCCGGGTCGTCACCAGCCGGCCGAAGAATCCGGCCAGTAGGAGGAACAGCACCATCCGAAAGAGATGGATGACCGAGATCGTCGGCATGGCCCAGGCGGCGGGCGAGGTATCGGTGATCATCCAGCCCATCCCGGGCACGAACGGCATGAGTGCGTGCAGGACGATGCCCAGCAGAAGGGCGCCGGCGCGCAAGGCGTCGAGTCCGTGGAATCGGGGTGCGCTCGAGGTCATGTCTCGACCGTAGAAACCCGCAGGTCGGCGTCGCGTCCGCCGACCGGTCACACGTGGTGTCCACCGATCGGAGGACACGGGACCGGGCTTCTCACGAGAGACTGCGGACATGGTGCCATCGCTGCGAACCCCTCTGGAGAGGGTGTTCGTCACCCGCGAGGGTGCGTTGGCGGCCGTGCTCGCGGTCGTCGCCTCGCTGGTCTGCGCGGCCACGCCGGTGATGAGTCCCGGGGTGGCGCCCGTGTGGTTCGCCGCCATCGCGGGCGCCCTCGTGATGTACCGGTACATGTTCGAGCGCGTCGTTCGCGCCGGTCGACCCGTGCCCGGGCTGCTGTTCGCCGCCCACGTGGTCGTCTGCTTCGCTCTCGTCGCGCTGCATCCGCTCTACGGGGTCTACGCCTTCACCGGGTACATCGACGCGGCGCGAGTGTCGTCCGGGTGGCGGCAGATGCTCGGAACGCTCGCGATGGCGGGGATTCTCGCGTTCTCGCAGGTGGGTGGACTGGCGGGCCGGTGGGCGACGTGGCCCGTCTACCTGGTCTTCGTCGTCATCAACGTCGCCATCGCGCTCGTCATGGCGGCCGTCGAACGGGCGAGGGAGCGCGAGTCACGCGAGCGACTCGCGGCCGCCGAGGATCTTCTTCGCATCGAACGCGAGAACGCGCGCCTGCAGGCGAGTCTCGCCGACCGCGCTCGAGAGGCCGGCATCCTCGACGAACGGGCTCGGCTGTCGCGCGAGATCCACGACACCGTCGCCCAGGGGCTGGTCGGCATCATCCGCCAGCTCGACGCGATCGAGGCAGCGGACGGCGAGCGAGGAGTCCGCGTCGAGCGCGCGCGGGAGTCGGCCGTCGAGTGCCTCGCCGAGGCCCGACGCGCGGTTCGGGCCCTCGCCTCACCACGCCTCGACCGTGACGACCTGCCGGCGGCTCTCGAGCGACTGTCGGAGTCCTGGGCGGGTCAGAACGACGTCGCGACGCAGGTCGTCGTGGACGGTGTCGCCCGGCCGGGAGCCTGCGACGCCGTCCTGCTGCGGGTCGCCCAGGAGGCGCTCGCGAACGTGTCTCGTCACGCCGCCGCGACCCGGGTGGGGGTCACGCTCACCTACCTCGACGCTCCGGACGACGTCGTGCGCCTCGACGTTCGCGACGACGGGCGCGGCTTCGACCCCGGCCACCCGGCCGACGGGTGTGGGCTCGCCGGCATGCGGCACCGCGTGGAGGCAGCCGGCGGAACCTGTGTGATCGAGGCCGCGCCTGGAGAAGGGTGCACGGTATCGGTCGAGGTCCCGATGGTCCCGATGACCGAGGCACGCGCAGCGCCCGACGCGGCACGGGCGCGCCTGCTCACCTCGCCGGAGCACGATCGCGTGGGTGTCGGCGATGACCGGTGAGCGCCGCGTGCGAGTCGTCCTCGTCGACGATCACCCCGTCGTCCGCGACGGGCTACGAGGCATGTTCGAGGCCGAACCGGGAGTGGAGGTCGTCGGCGAGGCGGCCAGTGGCCCGGAGGCGCTCGCGCTCTGCCGGCGTCTGAGGGAAGGGATCGACGTCGTCCTCATGGACCTGCGGATGCCCGGTGGCGGCGGCGTGGAGGCGATCCGTCGACTCCGGGCGGGCGGCCCGGAACCCCGAGTCCTCGTGCTCACGACATACGACACGGACGACGACATCCGCACCGCACTCGAGGCGGGCGCCGACGGTTACCTGCTCAAGGACGCTCGGGGCGCCGAGCTGGTGCGCGCCGTCCGCGACCTCGCCTCGGGGGTCGCGGTGTTCTCGCCGGACGTCGTGCGCAGTCTCGCGCGTCGTCCGACCGCCGAGGAGCCGTTGGTGTCCCCGCGGGAGCTCGAGGTGCTGCGCGTCATCGCCGGCGGCGGCACGAACAAGGCCGCCGCCGACCGATTGTTCGTCAGCGAGGCCACGGTCAAGACCCACCTTCGCCGCGCCTACGCCAAGCTCGGCGTGAGCGACCGCGCCGCAGCGGTGCGCGTGGCCTTCGAGCGCGGGCTTCTGCCGGGGCGGTGAGACGCCCGCGAGCGTGAGACCGATGACCGGCGTCGCTGTCCCCGGTTCGTGATCCGTGCCCGACCCGTCGTCACGTGGATCGGGCCGTCTCGACGCGGTAGGTCGCGTGGTCTACGGGCGGTCCCGGCTCACGTCGCGAGGACGACCTCGGTGATCGCCGAGCGCAGGACGTCCGGCAGTTCGAGGGCATCCACGGCGAGCAGGGCGTGGGCCGGCTCGGCGGCCGTGTCGAACGCGCGCATGACGTCGTTCTTGGCCACGTACGTGATGCGGGCGCGGTCGACGAGGTCGCGCACGCGGGCGCGAACGTCATTGGGTGCGAGCTCGCCGCCACCGACGATCGTGAGCACGACCTCCTCCTCGGGGCGCACCTCGCCGACGTGAACGCGCACCCCCTGCGTGTCCGGTCGGGAATCGCACCCGCGGCGCTCCCCGGCCACCTCGACGGCGACCTCGTCGGCCCGATCGAATCCGACGAGGACGACGTCGATGTCGCGGACGTCGGGTACGGACTCGCGCGCGCCGCTCACCGGCCCGATCGTCACCCGCCCCGTGCCTGCGTCGAAGCGGATCGGGGTGCTCGCCCAGGCGTCGTCGTCCCGATCCTCGTGCAGGTCGAAGGTGCCGTCCGCGCCGGCCACCACGAGGACGTCGAGATCGGTGGGGTTCTCGACGCCCACCGCGACGTCACCGTGGCCGGCCAACGGCAGGATCGCACCGGCGGGCGCGAACACCGGGACGGCGTCGAGGCGGCGGTGTGCGACGAACCGGCGTCCGCCGCGGTAACGCAGCCCGGTGTCGAGATCGACCCAATCGCCTTGCGGGAGCCACACGTTCACCGAGGCGAGGCCGGTCGCTCGATCGGTCGGCGCCGTCACCGGGGCGACGACGAGCTGCGTGCCGAAGGCGTACTCGTTCGGCACCGAATAGGCCTCGGGCTCCCACGGATTGTCGTGGTACATCGGGCGCGCCAGTGCTTGTCCCGAGACGTTCGCGAGCCGGTTCATCGTGTGCAGGTAGGGGACGAGGCGGTGGCGGCGACGCAGTTCGCGTTCCATGATCCGCCGCTCGACCTCGCCGAAGCGCCACGGCTCCTTGCTCGCGAACTCGTCGTTCATCGAATGCAGCCGCAGGATCGGTGAGAACACCCCGAACTGCACCCAGCGCGTCGTCAGCTCGTCGTCGCGGCCACCGAACATGTGGCCGCCGATGTCGTGACTCCACCAGCCGTACCCGACGTTCGCCGCGGTGGCGGTGAACTCCGGCTGGAAGTCCAGTGACTCCCACGAGATCACCGTGTCCCCTGAGAACCCCACGGGGTAGCGATGGCTGCCCAGTCCCGCGTACCGCGACAGGACGAGGCCCCGCCGACCGTCGCGGCTCGAGTCGAGATAGTGCAGATGGTTGAGCATCCACAGCGGGTCGAGTCCGCGGACCCGTGAGAACGGCCCGCTCTGCCAGTCGATCCACCAGAAGTCGACACCGCCCTCCTCGAGAGGGTGCGCGATCTCCTCCAGGAACGCGCCGAGGAACTCGGGGTCGGCCGCGTCGAACCGCACGGGGGCCTGCGTGGCCGGGTCGATGTCGAGCCGCCGGGCGAGCCGTTCGTAACCGTCCTCGAAGGCGCGGACCCCGTCGGCGGGGTGGTCGTTGAGCGTGAGCGCCAGGCCGCGCTCGTGCAACCGCTTCGCGAACGCGGCGGGGTCGGGAAACAGCTCGCGGTTCCACGTCTAGCCGGTCCACCCGCTGCCGTGACGAGGATCGACCTCGTCGACGAGGTGCCAGTCCATGTCGAGCACCGCGACCGACAGCGGTACGGCCTCGGCGTCGAAACGATCGAGCAGGCGCTCGTAGCTCTCGGCCGAGTAGCGGTGGTAGCGGCTCCACCAGTTGCCCAGCGCATAGCGGGGCAGGACCGGCACGGGGCCGGTGAGCTCGTGGAACGCCCGAAGCGCGTCGGCGTAGTCGCGGCCGTAGGCGAAGACGTAGACGTCGATCGAGCCGGGCTCACGAGAGACCAGGGTGCCGTCGTCGGCGAAGACGAGGGTCATCGAGTCGTCGACTGCGGTGACGCCGTTGATCGAGCAGATGCCCGGCTCGAGCGCGCAGCGTCCGTCGACCATGTCGAGGGTGCGGGCCGTTCCGCCGAGGTTGCCCTCGACCGGCTCGCCGTAGCGCCATACCGAGTGGTAGGAACTCACGTTCCCCGCGCACTGTACCGACAGCCCCTCGGGGGTGAACGGCGCATCCGCGGTGCCGAGGTCGTAGGTGAGGTGGAAGCGAGCCGTGCTCAGGTCGAGCTGCCGCTCGTTCTCGCGCACGGTCATCTCCACCGGGGGAGTGGCACGGCGCAGCACGGTCTGCGAGGCCCGGTCCTCGAACGCCCCGCTCGGGCTGTACTCCAGACGCACGAGGCCGTCGGTCAGCACCGAGAAGCGGTGGTGGGCGCCGACCACGACGTTCTCGGAGGCGGCGATCGGGGCTGTCGGCAGGCGGAGGTGTGCGGGAAGACTCACGCCATCCTGTCTACCCCGAGTCCGGGCGAAGCACACCGGCACCCGACGACCCGACGACCCGGCGAAACAGGCGCTTTCGTCGTCGGACACGCGGTGAAAGCGCCTGTTCGAGCGGAGTCGTGGCCGTGGCGGGGTCGGCGCGGCCGCCTCGTCCGGGTTGTCGGAGGCCGCACCTAGACTGGTCGGCATGTCGATGATCTCCCGTGACCAGGTGGACCATCTCGCGATGCTCGCCCGCATCGACCTCACCGACGAGGAGAGCGAGCGCCTCGCGGGCGACCTGTCGGTGATCCTCGATTCGTTGGCGCAGGTGCGCGAGGCCGCGGCCGAGGACGTGCCGCCGATGTCGCATCCGCAGCCGCTGGTCAACGTCATGCGGGCCGACGAGGTGCGCCCCGGTCTCACCGCCGAGCAGGCCCTCGCCGGGGCGCCCGCGATCGAGGATCAGCGGTTCCTCGTGCCGCGCATCCTCTCCGACGACTGACGCACTCTTCCCGCCCGATCCGTCGCTCCACCCCGTGCCCGCCCCGCTGCCCCATCCGTCGACAAGGACTCCCGTGCCCGACTCACTCGACACCGACCTCACCCGGGCGAACGCCGCCGACCTCGCCACCGCGCTCGCCGACGGGCGCATCACCTCGGTCGACCTCACCCGCGCGCACCTCGACCGCATCGAGGCGACCGATCCGGTGGTGCACGCCTACCTCGCCGTCGACGCCGAGGGAGCCCTCGCGACCGCCGCCGAGGTCGACGCCGCCCGTGCGGCCGGAGAGAACCTCCCGCCCCTGGCCGGGGTGCCGATCGCGGTCAAGGACGTCGCCTGTACGAAGGGACTCGTCACGACCGCGGGGTCGAAGATGCTCGACGGGTGGGTGCCGCCCTACGACGCCACGATCGTCGAACGGCTGCGCGCGGCACGCATGCCCATCCTCGGCAAGACCAACATGGACGAGTTCGCGATGGGCTCCTCCACCGAGCACTCCGCCTACGGCAGCACCCACAATCCCTGGAACCTCGACCGCACTCCCGGTGGATCCGGCGGCGGGTCGTCGGCGGCGCTCGCCGCGTTCTCGGCGCCGTTGGCGGTGGGCTCCGACACCGGTGGCTCGATCCGGCAGCCCGCGGCCTTCACCGGCACCGTCGGGTGCAAGCCCACCTACGGCGCAGTGTCGCGCTCCGGGGTCATCGCGCTCGCGAGCAGCCTCGACCAGATCGGTCCGTGCGGCCGCACGGTGCTCGACACCGCCCTGCTCCACGAGGTCCTCGCGGGCTACGACCCCAAGGACTCGACCTCGCTCGACGTCCCGGTTCCTCCGGTGGTCGATGCCGCCCGCCGCGCCGACGTCTCGGGCATGAGGATCGGTGTCGTCCGTGACCTGCTCGGCGAGGGCCTCGCCCCCGGCGTGCGGGCCCGGTTCACCGAGTCCCTCGACCACCTGCGGGCAGCCGGTGCCGAGATCGTCGAGGTCGACTGCCCGAGCTTCGCCCACGCCGTCGCCGCCTACTACCTCATCCTCCCGGCCGAGGCAAGCAGCAACCTCGCCCGGTACGACGCGATGCGGTACGGGCAGCGGGTCGAGGCGCCCAGCACCGAACGCACGATGGCCGCGAGCCGCGCCGCCGGGTTCGGTGACGAGGTCAAACGCCGCATCATCCTCGGCACCTACGCGCTGTCCTCCGGCTACTACGACGCCTGGTACGGCCAGGCCCAGAAGGTGCGTACCCTCATCGCACGCGACTTCGAGCGCGCGTTCGAGCAGGCGGACGTCCTCGTCTCGCCCACCGCGCCCACCACGGCGTTCCCGCTGGGGGAGAAGTCCGACGACCCGCTGGCGATGTATCTCGCCGACATCACGACGATCCCGGCCAACCTCGCCGGTCTGCCGGGGCTCTCGGTGCCCGACGGTCTCGCCGAGGACGACCTGCCGAGCGGCTTTCAGATCTACGCGCCGGCAATGGCCGACGACCGTCTCTACGCCGTGGGTGCCGCACTCGAGCGACGCCTTCACGAGCAGTGGGGCGGCAGCCTGCTCGACCGAATCCCTGCCCTCGCGGGCGACGCGACGACCACGGAGGCCGGCCGATGACCGCGACCGATCGCACGTACGACGACATCGAGCCCCTCGACCTCGACGAGGCCCTCGCGGCGTACGACCCCGTCATGGGGCTGGAGGTGCACGTCGAGCTGTCGACGGCCTCGAAGATGTTCTGCGGCTGCTCCACGGAGTTCGGCGCGCCGCCCAACACCCACGTCTGCCCGGTGTGCCTCGGCCTGCCCGGCGCGCTGCCCGTGGTCAACTCCGCGGCGGTCGACTCGGCGATCCGCATCGGGCTGGCGCTCGACTGCGAGGTGGCGCCGTACTCGCGGTTCGCGCGCAAGAACTACTTCTATCCCGACATGACGAAGAACTTCCAGACCTCCCAGTACGACGAGCCGATCGTGCACGACGGTCACCTCGACGTCGAGCTCGAGGACGGCACCACCTTTCGGGTCGAGATCGAGCGCGCGCACATGGAGGAGGACGCCGGCAAGCTCACGCACGTGGCGAGCGGCGGCGGCAGCAGTCGCATCTCGGGTGCGGCGCACTCTCTCATCGACTACAACCGGGCGGGCATCCCGCTCATCGAGATCGTCACCAAGCCCATCGTCGGCGCGGGGGAGCGAGCGCCGGAGGTGGCCCGCGCCTACGTCGCCGCGCTCCGCGAGATCATGCGCGCCCTCGACGTGAGCGACGCCCGGATGGAGCAGGGTTCGCTGCGGTGCGACGTCAACCTCTCCCTTCGCGCCCGTCAGGGCGAGCCGACGAGTGCCGAGCAGCTCGCTGTCCCGCTCGGCACCCGCACCGAGACCAAGAACGTCAACTCCCTGCGCAGCGTCGAGGCGGCCGCCACGTACGAGATCCGCCGCCAGGCCGCGATCCTCGACGCGGGCGGCGCGGTGCTCCAGGAGACCCGTCACTGGCACGAGGACTCCGGTGAGACGACGTCGGGCCGTCCCAAGTCCGACGCGGACGACTACCGCTACTTCCCCGAGCCCGACCTCGTCCCCGTCGCCCCGAGCTCCGAGCGCATCGAGGAGCTGCGGGCCACCCTGCCCGAGCCGCCCTCGGCGCGGCGGCGCCGGCTCCAGGGCGAGTGGGGGTACTCCGACCTCGAGATGCGCGACGTCCTCGGCTCCGGCGCGCTCGAGCTCATCGCCGCCACCGTCGAGGCCGGGGCCACGCCGGCCGCGGCGAAGAAGTGGTGGCTCGGTGAACTCGCCCGCCGCGCCAGGTCCGACGGGCTCGAGCTCACCGAGCTCGACGTCGAGCCTGCGCACATCGCCGAGCTCGATGAGCTCGTCCGTAGTGGCCGGCTCACCGACGCGATGGCCCGCCAAGCGCTCGACGGTGTCCTCGCCGGAGAGGGAACTCCGACGCAGGTCGCCGACGCCCGAGGTCTCGCGGTGGTCTCCGACGACGGCGCCCTCCAGCAGGCCGTCGACGCCGTCATCGCCCGCAACGACGCGATCGCCGAGAAGGTGCGCGGCGGCAAGGTCCAGGCCGCGGGCGCCCTCATCGGTCAGGTGATGAAGGAGATGAAGGGCCAGGCCGACGCGGCCAAGGTGCGTCAGCTCATCCTCGCCACCCTCGGCGTCGACGGCTGACGGCGTGGCCCGCGACCCCCGGGCGGCCGGGAGCCCGCGCGGCCGGCGGTCGTCGCGGTCGTCCTCGGGGTCCGAGACAGTGCCGACGGCGGCTCCGCCCCGAGCACCACTGGTGGGTGCCGTGTTGGTGCTGGTCGCGGCGGCGTTGTGGGGGCTCCTCGGCATCTTCGGCACCTACGCCCAGCGCGCCGGCCTGAGCCCGTACGACGTCGCCTGGTGGCGGGCCGCCTCCGGGGCCGTCCTCTTCGGGGTTCACGCCTTCGTCGTCTCGGCCCGGTTCCCCCGGGGCCGAGATCTCGCCGTCACCGCCCTGTTCGGTCTGGTCTCGGGAGCGGTGTTCTACGGCGCGTATCAGGTGGCCGTCGCGGCCGGGGGAGCGAGCCTCGCGAGCGTGCTGCTCTACACGGCACCGGCGTTCGTCGCCATGCTCAGCGTGCCGGTGTTGCGCGAACGGCTCGGCCCGGTGGAGGTCGTCGCGGTCGTCGCCTCGGTGGTCGGCGTGGGGCTCGTCGCCCTCGGTGGCGGCGCAGGGGTGACCGTCTCGGTCCTCTCCGTCGGGGCCGGGCTGCTCGCGGGCTTCACGTACTCGCTGTACTACCTCTACGGTCGCGCGTTCTACCAGCGGTATCACCCTTCGGCGTGCCTCGCCGTCGCGCTCGGAGTGGCCGTCGTCGCGCTCACGCCCCTCGCAAGCCCCGCGGTGTACTCGCCCGACGCCCTCGCTCGGGCGTGGCCGGCGGTCGCGGGCGTCGGGGTGTTGAGCACCTACGTCGCCTACCTCTGCCACAGTGCCGGGCTCCAGCGACTCGCCGCCACCCGCGCCTCGGTCATCGCGACGATCGAGCCGGTCGTCGCCGGTGTCCTCGCCTCGCTGCTGCTCGCCGAACGCCCCGCGGCGCTGGCGGTGCTCGGCGGTGTCGTCGTGCTCGCCGCGGCCGTGGGGCTCGCGTTGACGCCCCGGCGAGCCTGAGGGGAACCCTCCGCCCGGCTCGTCATCGACTCGCCGGATGCCGGCCGGGCTGTGTCGCACGGCCGCTCGGGGTCGGGGCATGCTGGGCCCATGACCACACAGCAGACACCCGATCTCGACTCCGATCTGCGGCTCGTCGTCGTCATGCGGCACGGTGAGGCGCAGTCCTCCTCCGACACCGGTGACGAGGGGCGCGAGCTCACCGCTCGGGGGCGCGCGGACGCCGAGGCCGCAGGTCGTCGGCTGGTCGAGGAGGGGGTGCGCGCCGACGTCGCGATCGTCAGCTCGGCGACGCGAACCCGTCAGACCTGGGAGGCGATGGCCGGCGGCGGTCTCGCGGCAGGCGACGTGTGGATCGATCGTGCGCTCTACAACGGCGAGGTGGCGGATCTCGTCGAGGCGGTGCGGGCGGCTCCCGAGCAGGCACGCGTCGTCGTCCTCGTCGGCCATTCCCCGTCGGTGCCCGATCTCGCGTCGGAGGTCGAGGCCCACTGCGAGCGGCCGTCGACGTGGCCACCCGCGACGTTCGGTGTGATCTCTCATCCCGGCCAGTGGAGCGACTTCCCCGGTGACGGCACGGTGCTGGTCACGTGGGGTGAGGGTCGCGCGTCCTGACCCGCGGGTAGACCGGGACGAACTCGACATAGCCGCCGAGTGGCAGTGACGTACGCCACACGCGAGCCACGATGACGCGAATTCGTCGTTACTCCACCGTAGTTGAACGTTCTATCACCGACGCGCGTCCAAGTTAGCGGCCTCCAGCGTTCAGGATGACCCCCGCGCGGCCGATATCCCGGTTGCCGCCCGACTGCCACGCGGGCGGCCCGCCTCCACGGATGGAGACGGCGCCTGGACGAGAGGTACGCAGGATGCGTGTGAATCGACGACGGATCGTCTCTCTCACCGCTGTCGCCGTGACGGCGATCCTGGCAACACCGATCCCCGCGCTCGCCACCGGACCCCAAGCCGGTGGCGACGCGCAGGTCGTGATCGAGGGCATCGTCGAGCAACTCGCCGACGCCCCGACCGACGAAGGCAGCGCCGTCCGCCTGTCCGACGGACGCCGTCTGCCCCTTCGCGACGCCGTCGGCATCACCAGGGGCGACCGCGTCCGGGTCACCGTTCCCGTGCCCGACGAGGTCGTCGACGACGTCATGGCCGGTGAGGCCGTCTCCGGCGGCGACGGCCCGGTCGAGATCTCCCGACGGGAACTGCGGCGCGCGACGACCACCCCCGCGCCCGCCCGCTCCGAGCTGGCCGACGCGACGGTGGAGCACGCCGTTGCCGAGGGGGCGTCGGTCGCGCCCACGGGCGTCACGATGCTCGCTCATGCGCAGAAGGTCGCGCCGGCCGCCACCGCCGCGACGCACGACGTCACGGTCGCGATCGTCGTCCCCAAGGGCGTCAAGGGGGCGGTCCCCACGATGGCGCAGGTCACCGCGCAGCTGCGCGGCGCGGACGCGTACTGGCGCCAGCAGAGCCGCGGCACGCTCGGCCTCCGGCTCGCGTCGGTCACCACGCCCTACGCCTCGGCGTTCTCGTGCGACGACAACGCCTTCTCGATGTGGACCGAGGCGGCCCGCGCCACCGGCTTCGTCGAGGGCCCGAGCAAGCACCTCGTCATGGTCCTGCCCCGATCCGCCGGCGATGCCGGCTGTTCCTACGGCCTCGCGTCGATGGGGGAGGGCGTTTCCAGCGGCGGCCTCGCCTACGTGGCCGACACCGCCTGGCCGGTGCTCGCCCACGAGATCGGTCACAACTTCGGTCTCGCCCACGCCAAGGCCTTGCGTTGTCGCTCGGTGACCGACACGAACCTCGCGCGGCCGGGTTCCGGATGCCGGATCGAGGAGTACGGCGACCCCTTCGACGTCATGTCGGCCTCGGCTCAGGACGCGGCGGGCTCGCTCTCGCTTCCGCAGGCCGCCCGTCTGGGCTTCGCCGCGGCCGGTGACTACGTCGACGTGACCGGCTCGCGCACCGTGACGTTGGACTCCGTGTCGAGCCTGACCGGCGTGCGCGGCGCCCGCGTGCGCGACCCCCGTAACGGGGCGATCTACTGGGTCGAGTACCGCACCCGCACCGGTCGCGACGCCCGCCTCTACCTGCCGATGACCGCCGGCGTCCGCGTCCTCCGTGAGGAGGCCGCCACCAGGGCAGAGCCGTGGGCCGCATCGATCGCCCTCGACGCCTCACCGACCGGCCGGGACGACGACGTGGCCTGGACGCTGCCCGCGGGTACCCGCTTCACCTCCTACGGGGGAGGAGTGGGGGTCTCGGTGCTCGCCCTCCGCGGTGAGCGCGCGTCGGTGACGATCACCCTCACCGGCGCCGGTCGCGGCCTCGCGGGCGCCAGGGCGGGACTCGTCACCCCGATTCGTGCCGCGGCTCCGCGAACCGCGGCCGTGCGTCCGGCGACCCCGTCGGTGACGATCTCGACCCGGGGCATCGTGTCGTGGAGGTCGACGGCAAGGGGGCCGGTGCGCTACGACGCGGTCGTCCGCCGGGTCGTCGGTCGATCGACCGGCCGGGAGCAGACCTGGTACGCGAGGACGACTCGCACGTCGGCACCCCTCAGGGCCGCCCGCGGCGTGACCGTCCAGGTCAGGGTGCGTGCGCGGTCGGGGTCCTCGGTGGGTTCCTGGTCGCCGTGGCGAGCCGCGACCTTCCGCTGACCGCCGAGGAGGGCTCACCGACCCGGTGAACGCGGCGGACCGAGGGAACGGTCGACGGGTGCGGCGCGAGGGGACCCAGGCGACCGCCCGGTTCACATGGTGAGAAGCGCGTCTCGAATCTTTGACCCCGGCGCGTGGCGCGGGCATGGTGGCTCCATGCTCCTGAGCCTCGTAATTACCTGAGCGCATCGACGAGATCCCGTCGATGCGCAACCCCATCGTCCCCACGGCGGACGGCGGGGTTTTTTCATGAGCAGACCCGGATCGACCGATCCGGGAGGACCACCTCACCGGCTCCGGCGGGTGAAGCGGCAGAATCGAGTGCACGACCGTGCCTCTCGACTCGTCCCGTCCTCGATCTCGTCCCACACGAATCGATCTCACGAAAGCGGTGACCCACCGTGACCGATCCACGCGCCCCGCGTCCTGCGCCGCCCCCGCGGCCCCAGCGCGACGACTCCACGGCCGCCCAGCCGGCCGTGGTCGACCTCACCGGAGCCGAGAGCCTCGTCCGGTCTCTCGAGGAGGTCGGTGTCGAGGTCGTCTTCGGGATGCCCGGCGGTGCGATCCTTCCGGCCTACGACCCGCTCATGGACTCGACCAAGGTCCGGCACGTTCTCGTGCGCCACGAGCAGGGGGCCGGACACGCGGCCGAGGGGTACGCCGCCGCCACCGGCAAGGTCGGGGTCTGCATGGCCACCTCCGGCCCCGGTGCGACGAACCTCGTCACCGCGCTCGCCGACGCGCACATGGACTCGGTGCCCATCGTCGCGATCACCGGCCAGGTCGGCAGCGCCGCGATCGGCACGGACGCGTTCCAGGAGGCCGACATCCGCGGGATCACGATGCCGATCACCAAGCACAACTACCTCGTCACCGACCCCGACGACATCCCGCGCGCGATCGCCGAGGCGTTCCACATCGCCTCGACCGGCCGCCCCGGCCCCGTGCTCGTCGACGTCACCAAGGACGCCCTGCAGGCGCGCACGAACTTCTCGTGGCCGCCGAAGATGGACCTGCCGGGCTACCGCCCCGTGACCAAGCCGCACGGCAAGCAGATCCGCGAGGCCGCCAAGCTCATCGTGTCCTCGCGGCGCCCGGTGTTCTACCTCGGCGGCGGCGTCGTGCGCTCGGGGGCGAGTGAAGAACTGCGCAAGCTCGTGGACCTCACCCAGATCCCGCTCGTCACCACGCTCATGGGGCGCGGTGTCGTGCCGGACTCCCACCCGCTGCACCTCGGCATGCCGGGCATGCACGGCTCGGTCTCGGCCGTGACGGCGCTCCAGAAGGCCGACCTCATCATCGCTCTCGGTGTGCGTTTCGACGACCGTGTCACCGGCAAGCTCGCGACGTTCGCGCCGCTCGCCAAGGTCATCCACGCCGACATCGACCCGGCCGAGGTGGGCAAGAACCGCGTCGCCGACGTGCCGATCGTCGGAGACTGCAAGGAGGTCGTCTCCGACCTCATCACCGAGCTCACCGACTCCGGCTTCACCCCCGACTACGCGGCCTGGCAGAGCGAGGCCCAGTCGTGGAAGGAGACCTACCCGCTCGGATGGACGGAGCCCGAGAGTGGGCTGCTCTCCCCGCAGTACGTCATCGAGCGCATCGGTGCTCTCTCGGGCCCGGAGGCGATCTACGCCTCCGGCGTCGGTCAGCACCAGATGTGGGCGGCACAGTTCATCGAGTACCAGCGTCCCAACGCCTGGCTCAACTCCGGCGGCCTCGGCACGATGGGTTACTGCGTGCCGGCGGCGATGGGCGCCAAGGTGGGCGAACCCGACCGCGTCGTCTGGGGCATCGACGGCGACGGCTGCTTCCAGATGACCAACCAGGAGCTCGCCACCTGCGTCATCAACAAGATCCCCATCAAGATGGCGGTCATCAACAACAGCTCCCTGGGCATGGTGCGGCAGTGGCAGACGCTGTTCTACAACGAGCGTTACTCCAACACCGACCTGCACACGAGCCACGACTCCTCGCGTATCCCCGACTTCGTCAAGATGGCCGACGCCTACGGCTGCGTCGGACTGCGCTGCGAGCGGGTCGAGGACGTCGACGACACGATCCGCAAGGCCCTGGAGATCAACGACGTGCCGGTGATCATCGACTTCGTCGTGTGCCGTGACGCGATGGTGTGGCCGATGGTTCCCGCCGGCGTGAGCAACGACGAGATCATGTACGCGCGCGGCGTCTCGCCGGTGTGGGACCGTGCCGACGAGGACGAGACCCAGGCGATCGAGGCCATGAACAACGCCGGCAACAAGGCTGGAGGTGCCCGATGACCCGCCACGTGCTCTCGGTGCTCGTGCAGAACCATCCCGGTGTGCTCACGCGCATCGCGGCCCTGTTCTCCCGGCGCGGCTTCAACATCAGCAGCCTCGCGGTGGGTGAGACCGAGGACTCCGCCATCTCGCGGATGACCGTGGTCTTCGACGCCGACGAACTGCCGGTCGAGCAGGTGACCAAGCAGCTCAACAAGCTCATCGAGGTCATCAAGGTCGTCGAGTTGGAGCAGTACGTCGAGCGCCGCATCATCCTCATCAAGGTGCGCACCGACGCCGCGACCCGCACTCACGTGCTCGAGACCGTCGACCTGTTCCGCGCCCGCGTCGTCGACGTCACGCCTGACACCGTGACGATCGAGGCGACCGGCAAGGTCGAGAAGCTCGAGGCGCTGCTCGCGTTGCTCGAGCCCTACGGGGTTCGCGAGCTCGTGCAGTCGGGCATGGTCGCGATCGGTCGCGGCCCTCGCTCGATCACCGATCGCGGCGCGCGGCACTGAGACCCGAGCCGCACGTCTCATCACAACCCAGGTTCACCCGAACTCGAGCCGCCTCGGCGGCGCCCCGATCCACCCAAGAGAAGGAGCTCCCTCGTGGCACAGATGTTCTACGACGACGATGCAGACATGTCGGTCATCGCCGACAAGAAGGTCGCCGTCATCGGTTACGGCAGCCAGGGTCACGCCCATGCCCTCAACCTGCGCGACTCCGGCGTCGACGTGCGCATCGGTCTCGCCGAGGGCAGCAAGAGCCGGGAGAAGGCGGAGGCGGAGGGCCTGCGTGTGCTCTCCGTCGCGGACGCGACCAAGGAGGCCGACATCGTCGTCATCCTCGTGCCCGACCAGCACGCCCGCAAGGTGTACGCCGAGCAGATCGAGCCCAACCTCAAGAGCGACGCCGCGCTGATGTTCGCGCACGGCTTCAACATCCGGTTCGGCTACATCGAGCCGCCCGCCGGGGTCGACGTGTTCATGGTCGCGCCCAAGGGGCCCGGGCACCTCGTGCGCCGCGAGTACAGCAACGGTCGTGGCGTTCCGGTGCTGCTCGCCGTCGAGAAGGACGAGTCCGGTCACGCCTGGGACATCGCCAAGGCCTACGCCAAGGCCATCGGCGGCCTGCGCGCCGGCGGCATCGGCACGACCTTCGCCGAGGAGACCGAGACCGACCTGTTCGGCGAGCAGTCCGTGCTCTGCGGCGGTGCGAGCCAGCTCGTCATGTACGGCTTCGAGACGCTCGTCGAGGCCGGCTACCAGCCCGAGATCGCGTACTTCGAGTGCCTGCACGAGCTCAAGCTCATCGTCGACCTCATGATCGAGGGCGGCATCGCCAAGCAGCGCTGGTCGATCTCCGACACGGCCGAGTACGGCGACTACGTCTCCGGACCGCGTGTCATCGACCCGCACGTCAAGGAGAACATGCAGGCCGTGCTCAAGGACGTCCAGGACGGCACGTTCGCCCAGCGGTTCATCGACGACCAGGACGCCGGTGCGCCGGAGTTCACGAAGCTGCGTGAGCAGGGCGCGAAGCACCCGATCGAGGCCACCGGCAAGGAGCTGCGCAAGCTCATGGCCTGGGTCAAGGACAGCGACGCCGACTACACCGAGGGTTCGGCCGCGCGCTGAGACGTTCTCGAACACGCGCGAACTCGAACACGCACGAGGGCGGGGCCGGAGGATGATCCTCCGGCCCCGCCCTCGTGATTGCGCCTCATCGCGCGACGTCATTGCGCGTGATTCGCGCGATGTCGTGGCCGCGTGAGGTGGCTCAGGCGGGAGCCTCGCCGGGAGCGACCTGCATGGCCGTGTAGTTCTCGATGCCGGCGCGGGCCACGGCGTCGAGCTGGCCTTCGAACCAGTCGGCGTGGATCTCCTCGTCGCGGGCCATCTCCTCGAAGATGCTGGCCGTGGCGTGGTCACCGAGGTCGTGGCACTCCTGCGCCGAGTCGTTGAACTGCCGCACCGCGGTGAGTTCGCTGTCGAGACCGAGGCGCAGCATCTCCTCGACCGACTCACCCACCGAGATGGGGTTGAGGCGCTGCACGTTGGGGTGCCCGTCGAACATGAGGATGCGGTTGATGAGCTCGTCCGCGTCCTTCATCTCGCCGATCGACAGGTCGTAGAACACCTTGCCGAGCTTGGGCAGGCCCCAGTTGTCGAGCATGCGGGCGTGCAGGAAGTAGGCGTTGACGACCGTGAGTTCGAACGTCAGGGCGTCGTTAAGCAACTCGACGACGCGGGGGCTGCGTGGCTGCATCGGTCTCCTCGAAGGGCTCGTGCAAGGTGATGTGGTCCTGGCGAGTATAGGTCTCCAGCACGGCACGAACTCCGAAGACGCAGGCGCCGCACCCGGTTCCCGCTCGGGTGGCGCGGCAGGTCTGAGCGAGGGTGCATGCTCCGTCGTCGACGGCCTTGCGGATGTCGCGGTCGCTGACGACCTCACAGTGGCACACGATCATGCAGGTAAGCCTAGCCTTATTCGGTCGCGTCGGGGGAGTACCGGCACGACTTCGTGGGCGCGGCGACGAGAACGCCTCCGGTCATCCCCGTCGCGCGCTGACGATCTCTGCGACGCACCCGGATTCGGTATACATCGACGCGTCGTGGCGAGCAGGGTCGCGAGCCACGTGCTGCACTGGAGAGGACACGGCGTCATCTCCTCGTCGCCTCCGCTTCATCGCGGCGGTGAACTGCCGATGCGGACAAGGGTGATCCTGCCGATGTTCGGCCGATCCGAAAGGCTCTCGACGATGTCCCTCTCCCGCGTCCGTGCCGGCCTCTGCGTCGCGCTCGCGTTCACGTTCGGTGTCCCGGCCGGCGCGTCGGCCACGCCCGATCCCGACGGCCGCCCCGGCACGACCCAGGCGGAGGTCGATGCGGCGCAGCGCGCCGTGACGCGTGGCGAGTCCGCGGTCGAAGCTGCCCAGGCTCGTCTCGAGCGGGCGCGAGCAGCCGTGGAGCAGGCGCACGTCGACGCCGAGATCGCCGCCGAAGCCGCGAACGGCGCCCGGGAAGAGCTTCGCAAGGCCACGGCCGCGGCAGTCGAGGCGCGGGCAGCGGCGCGGGCCGCCACGGCGCGCGCCGAGCAGTCCCAGGCCGTCAAGGAGGACATGGCCGCGCAGCTGTACATGCGTGGCGATGCCGCCCTGCCCGATCTCGCCTGGCTCGCGACCGTGCTCGGCGGTGGAGACGACCCGGCCCGGGCACGGGCCGACGTGCGCGCGGCTCAGGAGTACCGCTCCGATCACCTGCGCCGCTCGCGGGATGCGCAGTCCGAGGCGCAGAAGGCCGAGCGGGCCGCCGTGCAGGCCGAGGCCCGTCAGAAGTCCGCCGCCACCGCGGCCGCGAGCGCGCTCTCCGCGGCCCAGAAGTCCGCGGCCCGCGCCGACCGGCAGGCGACCGACCTCGCAGCCGAAGAGAAGGTGCTCGTCGCTCGCCTGGCCCGGCTGCGACGCACCAGCGTCGAGGTGGAGCAGCGCCGTCAGGCCCAGCTCCTGGCCGAGGCCCAGGCGGCCGAGCAGGCTCGCGTGCGCGCCCGCCTGGCCCAGGAGGCACAGGCTCGTGCCGCGCGGCCGATCACGTCGGGGGCGGAGCAGCCTGCGCCGACAGATCTGCCGGCTCCGGATTCCACGGCAGCGGCGGCCGCCATCTCGTTCGCCACGGCGCAGCTCGGCAAGCCCTATCTCTGGGGTGGCAACGGGCCGGGGGCGTTCGACTGCTCCGGCCTCACCGTCGGGTCATGGAACTCGGCGGGTCGAGGCCTGCCGCGTACGGCCCAGTGGCAGTACGCCGGGACGTCGCGGGTGCCGATCTCCGAACTCAGGCCGGGCGACCTCGTGTTCTTCGGGTCCTCCGAGCGTTCCATCCACCACGTCGGCCTCTACGTCGGAGGCGGCCGGATGATCGAGGCGCCTCGCACCGGTCTCGACATCCGGTACTCCTCGATCTACCGATCCTCGCTGCTGCCCTCGGGTGGGCGGGTGCGCTGACGCGTCTCGCATCGTGAGGTGGGCGTATCGCCTGCCGAGACGTCGCGGGCTACGATGTGGGCCATGCCGACGCACACCGACGCTTCCTCCGCCGACCCCCTCGACATCGCCGTCATCGGCGGCGACGGCATCGGCCCGGAGGTCACCGCCGAGGCGGTCAAGGTCTTGCGTGCGGTTCTCGGCGACGACGGGCTGACGACGACGGACTACGCCCTCGGCGCCCGCGTCTGGCACGAGACCGGTGAGGCGTTGCCCGACGGGACGCTGGCCGACCTGCGCCGGCACGACGCGATCCTGCTGGGGGCGATCGGCGACCCGAGCGTGCCCAGCGGCGTGCTCGAACGCGGCCTGTTGCTGCGCCTGCGCTTCGAACTCGACCACTACGTCAACCTGCGGCCCACCAAGCTCTACCCGGGAGCGCGCAGCCCTCTCGACGTCGACGCGGTGGCCGGCGAGGGCATCGACTTCGTCGTCGTGCGCGAAGGCACCGAGGGGCCGTACACGGGCAACGGCGGCGCGCTGCGCGTCGGGACACCCGCCGAAGTCGCGACCGAGGTCAGCGTCAACACCCGGTTCGGCGTCGAGCGGCTCGTCCGGGACGCGTTCGCCCGGGCGCAGGCACGCCCGCGTCGCAGGCTCACGCTCGTGCACAAGCACAACGTGCTCTCCTACGCCGGTCACCTGTGGCGACGCACGGTGGAGGAGGTCGGGGCCGAGTTCCCCGACGTCGCCACCGATTACCTGCACATCGACGCGGCGACGATCTTCATGGTCACCGACCCGGGCCGGTTCGACGTCATCGTCACCGACAATCTCTTCGGCGACATCATCACCGACCTCGCGGCGGCCGTCGGCGGCGGAATCGGCCTCGCGGCCAGCGCCAACATCAACTCCGACCGGTCGGTGCCGAGCATGTTCGAGCCGGTGCACGGCTCGGCACCCGACATCGCGGGGCAGGGCAAGGCCGACCCGACCGCGGCGATCCTCTCCGCGGGGATGTTGCTGGCGCATCTCGGCCGCGCCGGCGAGGCCGCGCGCATCGACGAGGCCGTCACCGCCGATCTCGCCGCGCGGGGAGGCGCCGTCCGCAGCACGAGCGAGGTCGGCGACGCCATCGTCGCCCGTCTCGCCTGACGCGACCTGGCGTCCTCCTCACGAGCTGGGTGCCGGTCGTCGGTCGAACCGCAGGTCGGTGCGGGGGTATCCAGCCACGCCCTCTTCCGCAGTCTCTCCCGCACCGGACGAGACCCGCACGTTCGGCGAAGGGGTGTCGGCGGGGTCCGTTACCCTGCGGGGGAACGATCGCCCGCCGATGCCGCCCGCCACCCATGGGCGCCACCGTTCGGGTGCCCGTCCCCGACGCCGTGGAGAGGATCCCGCCCATGCTCACGTTCACCACGAACAGCCGCACCGATCCCATGCCCGACGAGGAGCGCACCGCGATCCTCGCCGACCCGGGCTTCGGCAAGACGATGACCGACCACATGGTGCGCATCAAGTGGACTCGTGACGGCGGGTGGGAGAACGGCGAACTCCTGCCGTACGGGCCCATCTCCCTCGACCCGGCCGCCGGGGTGCTGCACTACGGGCAGGAGATCTTCGAGGGCCTCAAGGCCTACCGGCACGAGGACGACTCGATCTGGGCCTTCCGGCCCGAGGCGAACGCCGAGCGCCTGCAGCGCAGTGCTCGCCGCCTCGCGCTTCCCGAGCTCGCGGTCGAGGACTTCGTGGAGTCGATCAAGGTGCTCGTCGAGGCCGACAAGAACTGGGTGCCCGAGTACGGCACCGGTGAGACCAGCCTGTACCTGCGCCCGTTCATGATCGCCTCCGAGGCGTTCCTCGGCGTGCGGCCCTCTCACGAGGCCACCTTCTACGTCATCGCCTCGCCGGCGGGGGCGTACTTCTCGGGGGGCATCAAGCCCGTCTCCCTGTGGCTCTCCACCGAGTACGCCCGTGCGGGCGAGGGCGGCACGGGCGCCGCCAAGTGCGGCGGCAACTACGCGTCGAGCCTGGCCGGTCAGGTGGAGGCCGTCGCCCACGGCTGCGACCAGGTCGTCTTCCTCGACTCCTCGACCCACACCTACATCGAGGAGCTCGGCGGCATGAACATCTTCTTCGTGCACCGCGACGGCACCCTCGTCACCCCCGAGCTCACCGGCACCATTCTCGAGGGCATTACGCGCAGCTCGATCCTCCAGCTCGGTTCGGAGCTCGGCCTGCAGGTCGTCGAGCGTCGTATCCCCATCGACGAGTGGAAGGACGGGGTCGCGAGCGGTGAGATCACCGAGGTCTTCGCGTGCGGCACCGCCGCCGTCGTCACCCCCGTCGGCACCCTCAAGTGGGATGGCGGCGAGTGCACGGTCTCGACCGAGCCGGGTGAGACCACGATGAAGATCCGCGAGACCCTGCTCGACCTCCAGTACGGCAAGACCGCCGACACCCGCGGGTGGATGCAGCGGCTCGTCTGAGCCGGGTAACGGAGCTCGACTCGAGCGACGGCATCCGGCCGCGCCCCGCCGCGGCCGGACGCCGTGCTTCATGCGTGTTCGCCGAGGGCGGCCCGTAGAGTCGACGTCACCATCCACGATCGGGGAGACGATGGACGAGAGCATCGAGCAGGCCCGGCAGGCAGCTGCCGAGAGGCTCGGCGAGGCGTGGCGCCGCGGCTACATGGAGGCCGGCGAGCACGAGCGTCGCACCACCGCTCTGCGACGCGCGGAGTCGATCGAGCAGGTCGAGGCGATCGAACGCGGTGACCTCCGGGACGTCGACGGCGGCGTTCACACCGGTGGTGGGCTCTCGCCCATCCCGCCGATCTCGCCCGTCGAGGAGCGCCCCACGGGCGCAGCGGTGGCCGTTCCCGATCCGTCGGGAGAGGTGTCGCAGAGCTCCAGGCGCGGGCTCGACCCCAAGATCGCCGGAGCGATCCAGGGCGTCGTCCCGCTCGTCGCGGTGGCGTTGTTCTTCCTCACCAACGACTCGATGGACCAGGCGTGGCTGTGGTTCCTGCTCATCCCCATCGTGTGGACCGTGCTGCCTGCCCTGACTCGAGGCGGTTCCGCCGCCGACGACTCCGCTGACGAGTAACCGTCGACTCTGGCGCACCGCACGCGGCACCGCGGGGAGGGCCGGCCACCCGTACTGAGGGGTGAACACCCTCATGACAGCCATGATCGGACTGCGAACCCGATGGTTCGGCTATGGCGTCAGAAGCCAGACCGTCGACAGCAGGACGACGAGGGCCGCCAGAGCCATGACGTCGCTGCGGACGGTCCGAGGACGCGCCCTCCGGCGTTGCCACGCATACGTCGCAAGTGCGACGACGCCGCAGGCCAGGGCGCACATCGCGCCGAAAAACAGGAACCCGTAGGCGAGATAGGCACCCGGTGTCTGGCCGAAGTCGTACCCGAGTACGTCGTGCGTGTTCATGGAGGCGAGACCCAGGATGCAGGCGACTGCTCCGCAGCTCACCACGACGGCGACCGTGGCGACGAAGGTCGGCGAGAACCGGGCACTCTGACAGCGGTGACGGGTGAGGTCGGTGGTGCGACCCACCCTCGACTCCCCTCGTCGGTCGGGGCTCCTCGCTCGGTGGGCAACCCCGTGCAGGAACACCGGCCTTGGATTGCTCCGGACTCCAGCATAGGGCGGCGCGGGACGTCGTGGGATCTTCGACAGGTGCGGCCGGGTGGGGCGACCGTCAGGCGGGGACCGCTGTTCACGCGTGCGCTCCGACCCCAAGCGCGGACGCACCGGTCGTCTGCCGCGCGGCGTCCGCGCCGTCATCGCGGACGCAGGAGGGCGTCACGAGGGTACGGGCCCCATCAGAGGACGGCGGCGCAGACCTCGATGAGACGCCGACGGATCGGCTCGGCCCGGGTCGCGAGATCGCGTTGGGCGGCGACGTAGATCGCCCGGCCCTCGGTGGTCTCGATGCGGACGGGGTCGAAGCCGAGTTCGCGCAGGTCGTAGGGCGATGCCCGCATGTCGAGTTCGCGGGCCGAGCGGGCGAGCCGGAACGTGTCGACGAGCAGCGCACCCGGGACGAGTGGACCGAGTTTCGTCGCCCACTTGTAGAGGTCCATCGTCGCGTGCAGACAGCCGGGCTGTTCGTGGTCGGTCTGGGACTCGCGGGTGGGGGCGAGCAGGTTGAGGGGACGCGCGGCCGGGGTGAAGAAGCGGTAGGCGTCGAAGTGGCTGCACCGGATCGGCAGTGACTCGGTGACCGCGTCGGTGTCGGCCTGACCGAGCCGCAACGGCCAGTTCTCGTGTCGTTGCTCGCCCGGGCGGAGGGCGTACACCATCGCCCACTCGTGCAGGCCGAAACACCCGAGGTGAGGGGGCCGGGCGGCGGTGGCCGCGAGCAGGTCGTGGACGAACCGCACCGTGTCACCCCGTTTGGCGAGGTAGGCGCCCACGTCGAGGAAGACGCCCTCCTCGTCGTGGGAGTAGAACGCCCAGGCGCCACGGCCGCGGGGATCGTCACCGAGGAGTTTCACCCCGGCTCCGGGATGCCAGCGCCGCATCTGCCCGGGCCGATGCCGGTAGTAGACGAAGAGGAAGTCCTCGACGGGGTGGCCGGCTCCGGCGCGCCGCCGGACGAGGTGGGCGTCGGTGAGGTGGTCGATCGCGTCGGTATGGGCTCGTTCCTGCGCCTGCCACTGCTGTTCCGCCCGTCGCTCCACGGCGACGAGGGTAGTCGAGGCCCGCGAGCGACGAGGTGCCGGCGGATCTCGCGCAACAAAGACCGGTCACGGGACGACCCGCGGCAGGGAGGAAGCGCGATTCCGCTGGTCACGCCGTTGTGCCTGTTGGAGGCATCACCAGTGACCGGTCTTTGTTGCGCGAGATGCGTAGGTCGTCACCGCCGCCCTGCCTCCGACCGGCGGCGACACGCCGCCGCGAGATCCCTGCGCGTCGTGCGGCCGGTGTCGCTGGTGGCCGGACCGTACTCTGGTCGGGACCGCGCTCTTCTCAGGAGGCGAAATGCGTTGTCTGCGTGTGGGTGTCGTCGTTCTTTCGCTCGTTCTGGGACTGTTCGCCGCGGGCCTGCCGACCGCGGCCGCCTCCCCTGCCGAGACGACGGCGACGGTGCGGCCGTACCTGGTGCTCGGTGATTCGCTCTCGGCGGGCTACCAGCCTGGGCAGGGGGATGAGAAGCGCGGCGGTTACGCCGCCCGGGTGGCGTCGGGCATGGCACGGCGAGGCACCCCGGTGCGCATCACGAACCTCGCCTGCACGGGGGAGAGCACCTCGACCATGCGTACCGGCGGGCGATGCGCCTATCGCGAGGGCAGCCAACGCGCGGCGGCTCTGGCGTTCCTGCGCGCCCACCCCGACACGACGCTGGTGACGGTCTCGCTCGGCGCCAACGATCTGCTGCGGTGCCTCTCCGAACGCGGGCGGACGTACCGCGTCGACGTGCGCTGTACCCAGCGCTCGGTCGGCAGGCTTCGACCTCGGCTGACCTCGCTCCTCACCGAGCTCCGTCGCGCGGCCCCGAACGCGCGGATCCTCGTTCTCGACTACTACGACCCCTTCCAGGCCGCCTACCTGCGCGGCACCTCGACCCGGGTGGCCGCGAGCCTTTCGGGAATCGTTCGTACCCGGGTCAACGCCGCCGTCCGGGGAGCGGCCCGGGACGCGGGCGTGCGGGTCGCCTACGTCACCGAGCCGTTCGACGACGGGTGGCTGCGTCGCGTCGACCTGCCCGGGCATGGCAGGGTTCCGGTCAGGGTCGCGCGGATCTGCACGTGGACGTGGATGTGCAGCCGCGGCGACATCCACCCGAACGACCAGGGCTATCGCGTCATCGGAGACGCCGTCCTGACGTCGCTGACGCGAAGGAGATGACATGCGGATCGCACGTTTCACCACCGGGGAGGACCCGCGCTACGGCATCGTGCAGGGCGAGGGCGACGAGCAGTGGATCGCCGAGGTCGGCGGGGATCCGCTGTACACGCCCGTCTCCGGGACCGGGCAGCGCGTCGACATGGCGGACGCCCGGCTGCTCGCCCCGGTCATCCCGCGCAGCAAGATCATCGGCATCGGCCGCAACTACGCCGACCACGCCAAGGAGATGGGCAACGACCTGCCCACCAAGCCGCTGATGTTCCTCGTCCCCAACACTGCGGTCGTCGGACCGGGCGATCCGGTGGCCATGCCCGACCTCACGAACGAGGTGAGCTACGAGGGTGAACTCGCGGTGATCATCGGGCGCATGTGCAAGGACGTGCCGGCCGACCAGGTCAAGAGCGTGATCTTCGGCTACACCTGCGCCAACGACGTCACGGCCCGGGACCTGCAGCGCGGAGACGGACAGTGGGCGCGGGCCAAGGGCCTCGACACCTTCTGCCCGCTCGGACCGTGGATCGAGACCGACCTCGACCCCGAGGACCTTCGTCTCGTCACGCGCCGCGACGGCGAGGTCGTGCAGGACGGCCGGACCTCCGACATGGTGTTCGACGTGCCCACCCTCGTCGAGGCGTGCTCGCGGGCGTTCACGCTGCTGCCCGGCGACATCATCCTCACCGGCACGCCGGCCGGGGTCGGGCCGGTCACCGACGGTCAGCGCGTCGAGGTCGAGATCGAGGGGATCGGCACCCTGTCCAACCCGTTCGTCCGGCGCTGAGTCGCCTGGTCCGGATCCGCCGCTACCCGGCCTTCCCACGAGGCCGCGGCGGCGGCGCCGCGCGGGGTCCAGGGGCCGGCCGAGCGGCGAAGGCCTGTCCGTCGTGCTCGGTAGGCTGGGCCCATCATGACGACGACACCTGCCTCCGAGCCCTCCGCGATCACGCCGCGTCTTCGCGTCGCGCCGTCGCCCACCGGCGATCCGCACGTCGGCACCGCGTACATGGCCCTGTTCAACCTGGCCTTCGTGCGCAAGCACGGGGGGAGGTTCGTGTTGCGGGTCGAGGACACCGACCGCGCGCGGTTCCGTGAGGACAGCGAGGCGCAACTCTTCGACACCCTCGACTGGCTGGGGCTCAACTGGGACGAGGGGCCCGATGTCGGAGGACCGTACGCGCCGTACCGGCAGTCGGAGCGACTCGACACGTACGCGCCGTACATCGAGCGCCTCATCGAGAGCGGCCACGCCTACTACTGCTGGTGCTCCTCGGAGCGACTCAGGGAGCTGCGGGCCGAGCAGGAGAGGTCGAAGTCGCCGGTCACGGGGTACGACCGGCTCTGCCACGGCATGACCAAGGAGCAGCGGGCCGAGCTGCCGGGATTCTCCGAGACGCCGGTGGTGCGCATGCTCATCCCCGACGACGTCCCGCTGGAGTTCGACGACCTCATCCGCGGCCGGCTCAAGGCGCCCCGCCCGGACGACCAGGTCATCCGCAAGGCCGACGGGTTCCCGACCTACCACATGGCCGTCGTCGTCGACGATCACGAGATGGGCATCACCCACGTCGTGCGCGGCGAGGAGTGGATCTCCTCCACGCCCAAGCACCTGCTGCTCTACCGCTGGCTCGGCCTGCCGGAGCCGAAGTTCGCCCACATGCCGCTGCTGCGCAACGCGAACAAGTCCAAGATCAGCAAGCGCAAGAATCCCGAGGCGCGACTCACGTGGTTCCGGGAGCAGGGGTATCTGCCCGAGGCGCTCGTCAACTTCCTCGCGCTGCTGGGCTACCCGCCGATCGTCGAGACCGACGAGAACGGGGAGCGCACCGAGCGCGAGGTGTTCTCGTTCCGCGAGTTCAGCGAGGGGTTCGAATGGAGCAAGATCAATCCCGTCGGGCCGATCTTCGACCTGACCAAGCTCGACTGGCTCAACGGCGTGTACATCCGTGAGCTGCCCGTGAACGAGCTGGCCGCGCGCCTGCTGCCGCACCTCATCGACGAGGGCGCGGTGCCGCCCAACCCGACGATGGCCGAGCTGGCACGACTCGAGTCGGTCACCGCGCTCATCCAGCCGAGGCTGACGCACCTCACCAAGGCCGGTGCGCTCGTCGCTCCGTTCTACGTGCCCGACGACGCGGTGCCCGTCGACGAGGACGCCCGCGCACAGCTCAAGGACGACGCGCCGCAGGTCGTCGACGCGGCGATCGAGGCGCTGGAGGGCGTCTCCACCGCCCCGGGTGACGTCTTCGGTGAGGGCCGCGGCTGGACTCACGAGAACATCGAGGCGGCGCTACGATCCGCGCTCGTCGAGGGCAAGGGTCTCAAGCCCAAGTTCGCGTTCGGGCCGGTGCGCACGGCGATCTCGGGCAAGAAGGTCTCGCCCCCGCTGTTCGAGTCGATGCAGATCCTCGGCCGCGACGCCACCCTGACCCGGCTGAAGACGTTCCGCGCCTCGCTGTGATGACGTCCTCGACGGAACGTGGGACGAGCCACGGTCGGACCGCGGCACCGGACAGCACCCCGGTCTCCTCGACGACCGCGCGAAAAGGGGGCGGTTGGGACGCCCCGGTGCGTGGGCTGCTGCTCGACATCGACGACACGCTCGTCGACACGCAGGCGGCGATGCGCAGTTCGTGTGCGCGAGGTGCGGCGACGGCGTGGCCGGGGGAGCCCGCCGAGGTGCACGAGGCGATCTCGGCGATCTTCTACGACGATCCCGGTGACTTCTTCGACCGCTACACCCGGGGCGAGTTTCCGTTCGCCGAGATGCGGGCGGCCCGCTACCACGAGGCGTGCCGACGCCTGGGATTGTCGCTGCAGGGCTTCGAGACCTTCGAGAGCACCTACCGCGTCGCCTTCGCCGGCTCCCAGGAGTTGTTCGACGACGCGCTCGAGCTGCTCGACACCGCCGCCCGGGCGGGGGTGCGCATCGCGTTCGTCACCAACTCCGGCGCCGAACAGACCGAGGTCAAGCTCGACGCCGTCGGCCTGCGCGGACGTGGACCGGTGGTCACCACCGACACCCTGGGCGTCGGCAAGCCCGACCCGGCCGTCTTCACCCGCGCGATGGAGTTGATCGGCACGCCGCGGGCCGAGACGATCATCGTCGGCGACACGCTGCCGACCGACGTTCAGGGAGGGCTCGCCGCCGGGATGCGCGTCGCGTGGCTGCAGCGCGTGGACAAGCCCGAACCGCGCAACGCCGGATGGGCGATCGAGGTCGACGACCCGCGCGTGCGCATCGTCACGACGCTCACCGACCTGCTGCCTCTGCTGACGTCCTGACGGGCGCTGGCGCGGTCCCGTCCGGGGCCGAGGCGGGCGTCACCGGCGTCGACGAAGACGCGTGCTTCCGGCGCCGTTCGCGATCCCCGCTCAGGTGAGACCGAGCGGCAGCCCCGTGGCGTACTCGCCGTCGACGACCGGGCCGAAGTCGTCGTGCACGCCCAGGAGCCGGGCGAGGCCGACGAGAGACTCGCCGAGTCCCGCGTCGATGCGGTACGTGGCCTCCCCGTCGCCCCTGGTCCGGCCACGGGTGATGATCGCGACCGGGCGCCCGGCCTTGTGGGAGTGCCGGACGAACCGGTATCCGCTCATCACCTGCAGGCTCGAACCGAGCACGAGCAGCGATCGCGAGGCGTCGACCGCGTCGTAGGCGCGGGCGACGCGATCCTTGGGCACCTGCTCGCCGAAGTACACGACGTGGGGTTTGAGGGTGTCGGCGCCGCACCGGCCGCAGTCGGCGAGAACGAACCGCTCGACGTCGGCGTCGGGCAGCGTGACGTCGCCGTCGGGGCGGATCTCGCCGGTGCGGACCCGCTCGGCGAAGCCGGGGTTGAGCTGGGCGAGGCGCTGCTCCATGAGGTCGCGGGGGAGTCGGTCGTCGCAGGTCAGGCACCGTACGAGCGAGAGAGTGCCGTGGAGCTCGAGGACATCGGTCGCGCCCGCCTCCTGGTGGAGTCCGTCGACGTTCTGCGTGATGAGCGACGACACGAACCCCTCACGCTGGAGCGCCGCGACGACACGGTGGCCGGCGTTCGGGCGCGACGAGGCGAACCGAGCCCACCCCACGTGCGCCCGCGACCAATACCGGCGACGCGACTGCGGCCCGGAGACGAACTCCGAGTACTGCATCGGCTGCACGCGTCGCTGCCCGTCCGGGCCGCGGTAGTCGGGGATCCCCGACTCGGTGCTCATGCCCGCGCCGGTGAGGACGCACACGTCGCCGCCGGAGACGAGGTCGGCGATCGCCTCGAGCATGGCGGCGTCGGGGTGAGGTGCGGTCACGCCGCCATTATCGGGGGTGGACCGCATGCGTCGCGCGACACCCGGCTCCGCCGCGCCCCGGCACGAACTCCCGCGAGGAGCGCCGGCTTTCAGCCCTTGTTCTGACGCTTCTGGATGTTGGCCCACTCGTCGCGCAGGCCCACGGTGCGGTGGAAGAGCATGGGCGTGCGGGGGTCGTGGGCGAAGTAGCCGAGGCGCTCGAACTGCACGACCTCGCCGGGGGCGGTGTCGGCGAGGGCCGGTTCGACCTTGGCGTTCGTGAGCAGCTCACGGGAGTGCGGATCGAGGTCGTCCATGACGTCACCGGTGCGTTCGCCGGGGGCAGGTGCGGAGAAGAGCCGTTCGTAGAGCGCGACCTGGGCGTTGACAGCGTGGGCGGCGGAGACCCAGTGCATCGTCGACTTGACCTTGCGGCCGTCGGGGGCGGTGCCCCCGCGGGACTCCGGGTCCATCGTCACGTGCACCTCGACGACCTCGCCCGCGTCGTTCTTGACGACATCGGTGCACGTCACGAGGTAAGCGCCACGCAACCGAACCTCCCGACCGGGGGAGAGGCGGAAGAACTTCGGCGGCGGCACCTCGGCGAAGTCGTCCTGCTCGATCCACAGCTCACCGGAGAACGGAACGCTGCGAATGCCGTCGTCGGGGTTCTCCGGGTTGTTGACGACGTCGAAGTACTCGACGACCGGCGCGCCGGAGGCGTCGGTGGGCCAGTTGTCGATGACCACCTTGAGCGGGCGAAGCACTGCCATACGTCGCTGCGAGGTGAGGTTGAGGTGCTTGCGGACGAAGCTCTCGAGCAGCTCGATGTCGTGCCGGCTGTTGGTGCGGGTCAGACCAATGTAGGCGCAGAACTCCCGGATCGCGGCAGGCGGGTAGCCACGGCGACGCAGCGCCGAGATCGTGGGCATGCGCGGGTCGTCCCAGCCGTCGACGACACCGTTCTCGATGAGCTGACGCAGACGCCGCTTGCTCGTCACCGTGTGCGTGAGCTCGAGGCGCGCGAACTCCCGCTGCTTCGGGGGCGCCTGCTCGAGTGGCAGGTGCGCGAGGTACCAGTCGTAGAGGGCGCGGTTGCTGCCGAACTCCAACGTGCACAGCGAATGCGTCACGCCCTCGATGGCGTCGGACTGCCCGTGCGCCCAGTCGTAGGTCGGGTAGATGCACCACGTGTCACCCGTGCGGTGATGGTTGCTGCGGCGGATGCGGTACATGACCGGGTCGCGCAGTTGCATGTTCTCGTGCTGCATGTCGATCTTCGCCCGCAGCACCCGCGACCCGTCCGGGTACTCCCCGGCGCGCATCTTGCGCAACTCGGTGAGGCTCTCCTCGACCGGCCGGTCGCGGAACGGCGACTCGACTCCGGGCTTGCCGTAACCGCCACGCTGGGCAGAGATCGTCTCGCCGTCCTGCTCGTCGACGTAGGCGAGACCCTGGCCGATGAGCAGCTCGGCCCAGGTGTACAGCTGCTCGAAGTAGTCGGAGGCGAAGAGCACCGACTGCGGCTCGTAGCCGAGCCACGCGATGTCCTCGCGGATGGAGTCGACGTACTCGACGTCCTCGGTGTCGGGGTTGGTGTCGTCGAGGCGCAGGTTGCAGACGCCGCCGAAGTCCTTCGCGATACCGAAGTCGACGCAGATCGCTTTTGCGTGACCGATGTGCAGATAACCGTTGGGCTCGGGAGGGAACCGGGTCTGCACACGACCGCCGTAGGTGCCGGCCTCGTTGTCCGCACGGATCTCGTCACGCACGAAGTCGCTGGTGGGGGCGGGGTTCACGGCCTCGGTCATGGGTGGAATCCTACCGTGCGACCGCCCCGCGGCCCGGCACGGTCCACGGGTGACGACCCCCTCCCGGGCCTCGACGCTGGCACCTCGCGGCGCATCGCCCGACCCAGGCCGTGGTCGCGTGAAGCGCGGGTGACTCGGGGGTGCTCCCAGGGCGATCAGGGCGGGGGTGGCACGGCGTCGGCGCGGGGCCATCGCGGAGTGGCCTCGACCGGGCGCGCAGGCGGGCTGAGTCGGCAGGGCGACGCAGATCTCGCGCAACAAAGACCGGTCAATCCCCTCGCTTGGACGGCGGGTTCTCGAATCTGCCCAGGTCAGCGGGCTAGGGGTCATCGCGGCGTCGGACGCTGACCGGTCTTTGTTGCGCGAGATCTCCTCGCAGCCACTCGTTCGAGGGCGCGTCCGGGCCGCACATCGCGCTTCGGTGGGCGAGTCGCGCACGCTCGACGGCAGGGGCGTGAAGGCGACCGGTCGACACCGGGACAACGCGACGCTGCCCGGCCGTTCCCGTGACGTGAGTCGTCGTCCCTCACGTAGAGATCCGGATTTGGGCGCGACACGCTCGGGCGGCTAGAGTGAGTCCTCGTGATCGCGAGCCGATCGCTCTCGCCTGTCGAGGACATCGCTCGGGATACCCCATGGGGTATGGTGTAATTGGCAGCACGACTGATTCTGGTTCAGTTAGTCTAGGTTCGAGTCCTGGTACCCCAGCTCTGATCAGGTGTTTCACCCGATTAGGAGAAGGACGAGTGTTCAGCTAGTCTTTCGACGCTGTTCCTGGCCCCGTTGTGTAGTGGCCTAGCACGCCGCCCTCTCAAGGCGGTAGCGCCGGTTCGAATCCGGTCGGGGCTACACGATACGAAGACCCGCTCCCTGCAGGGGGCGGGTCTTCGTCGTTCTCGGACTGTTCGACGGTTCGAGCGATCAGTCGGTGGCGACGGGTGCGTCGAGCCGGTTCAGGCGTCCGCGCTGGGCAGGGAGCGGGCAGAGGTCGTGCCGCACCGGGACGATGCGCGGACGCAGGCGCATCGCCGCAGCGACCGACCCGAGCGTGAGCAGTTCCTCCACCAGCACCCGGGTCGGCGCGACGAGCAGGAGTGAGCCGGCCTCTGCGCCGGCGGCCAGTTCGGAAACTGGCGTCCACTCCGACAGATGCGCCTCGGTCGTCGTGTGCTGCATCGCGTTGGCGAGGCCGCGATCTCGCACGGGGAGCAGGAAGAACCGCACGTCGAACCGCTTGGCGCTGCCGACGGGCGTGATCCATTCGTCCCACGGCACGAGGGCGGCGGGGTCGATGCGCGCACCGGTCTCCTCGGCGACCTCGCGTACACCGGTCGCGAGCGCCGTTCGCACGGCCTGGTGCTCCTCACCCCACCGCTCGTGATGGCCGCACGCCCACGCGGCCTGGTGCTCGGCCACGAGATCATCGGGCAGATCGAGCTCGGCGCCCAGTTCGGCGTCGCCCGGGTCGACGCGGCCGCCCGGAAAGACGACCGCGTTGGGGACGAAGTCCATCGAGCCCACGCGATGCTGGACGAACACCTCGAGGCCGCCGTCGCCGTCGCGGACGGGGACGACGCTCACCGCCGGTGTCGGTGCGGGGGAGTCCTCGATGTACCGGTACAAGGCGTCCGGCGTCTTGCCGGGCCCAGGCTGGAAGCCGCGCTCGAGCAACCACGACGCTCCGCTCGTGGGTGACGCGGTGAGTGAGTCCGCTCCCGCATCGAGCACGAGCCCGTAGGCGGCGCGCACCAAGCTCGTGCCGAGGCCCCGGCCGGCGGCTCGCGGGTGTACGGCGAGCGCTTCGAGGTGGTGGACGCCGTCACGCTGCACGACACGGGCGAAACCGGCGGGCGGCTGCCCGATGACGAGCAGCGTTCCCTCCCGGGTGTCTTCGGCGGTTGGTGCGCTCGCATCGACCTCGGTCTCGCCCGACCGACCCTCGGTTGCGAGCTCCACGACCCGGACGTGCGCCAGGTCCTCCGGAAGCGCACGCCTGACCGCGGTGATGCTCAGACCCATGCCCTTCTCCTCGCTCAGGCCCCGACCCGGAGCGTGACGGCAGCTGGGATGGCGGCTCCGGTGGGGTGCTCACCCCCGCGCCACTCCCATCCCATCTGCCATCACCGGGCGGGACGGCCGGTGATGGTACGGCCGGACGCCCCGGTTCAGGAAGACTTGTCCGCCTGCGAGTTCTGCTGCTGTGCGGCGTGGGCGCGGGCGAGGACCTCGGTGAGCTTGTTGGCACCGGCCACGACGGTGGCCGCGTGGAGGCGGCCGGGCTGGCGGGAGACGCGTTCGATGGGGCCCGAGATCGACACCGCAGCGATGACCCTGCCGGCCGGGTTGCGCACCGGGGCGGAGACGGAGGCGACTCCGGGCTCGCGTTCGCCGACACTCTGCGCCCAGCCACGGCGCCGGACGCCCGACAGGGTGGTCGCGGTGAACTCCGCGCCCTGCAGACCGCGGTGGAGACGGTCGGGCTCCTCCCAGGCGAGGAGCACCTGGGCGGCCGAGCCGGCGAGCATCGACAGGGTGGCCCCGACGGGGATCGAGTCGCGCAGGCCCATCGGCCGCTCGGCCGCGGCGACGCAGATGCGCATGTCGCCCTGGCGGCGGAAGAGCTGCGCGCTCTCGTGGGTGTGGTCGCGCAGCGCGCCGAGCACGGCGCCGGCGGCGGCGAGCAGGCGGTCCTCACCGGCGGCGGAGGCGAGTTCGCCGAGGCGCGGGCCGAGGATGAACCGGCCCTGCATGTCCCGGGAGACGAGCCGGTGATGTTCGAGCGCCACGGCCAGGCGATGGGCCGTCGGACGTGCCAATCCGGTACTCGCGACGAGCTGTGCCAACGTCGCGGGCCCGGCCTCGAGTGCGCCGAGCACGGTCGCGGCCTTGTCGAGGACTCCTACACCGCTGCTCTTCTCCATGAGCGCATCTTGCCGTCTCGTCTCATGAGACGCAAGCGCTTCACATCCTGAACTTGTCGGACCGTCACCCTAGCCTGGGCAGACCGCCTGGCAGCGATCGCGAAGGAGCACCATGAGCGGCACTCTGGCCGAGAAGGTCTGGCGCGACCACGTCGTGCGTTCCGCCGACGACGAGCCCGATCTGCTCTACATCGACCTCCATCTCGTGCACGAGGTGACGAGCCCGCAGGCGTTCGACGGCCTGCGTCTGGCCGGTCGCCGGCTCCGCCGTCCCGACCTCACGATCGCCACCGAGGACCACAACGTCCCCACGCTGCCGGGCCCGATCGAGGACCCGACGAGTCGCACCCAGGTCGAGACGCTGCGCCGCAACTGCGAGGAGTTCGGCGTCCGTCTGCACCCCATGGGCGACGTCCACCAGGGCATCGTCCACATCATCGGCCCCGAGCTGGGGCTCACCCAGCCCGGCATGACCGTCGTGTGCGGCGATTCCCACACCTCCACGCACGGTGCCTTCGGCGCACTCGCGTTCGGCATCGGCACGAGCGAGGTCGAGCACGTCATGGCCACCCAGACGCTGCCGCTCAAGCCGTTCAAGACGATGTCGGTGACGATCGACGGCGAGCTGCCGGAGGGTGTGACGAGCAAGGACGTCATCCTCGCGGTGATCGCACAGATCGGCACCGGCGGTGGGCAGGGCCACGTCATCGAGTACCGCGGCAGCGCGATCGAGGGCCTGTCGATGGAGGCCCGCATGACGATGTGCAACATGTCGATCGAGGCCGGGGCCCGCGCCGGCATGATCGCACCGGACGAGACGACGTTCGCCTACCTCGAGGGGCGCCCGCACGCGCCGCAGGGAAAGGACTGGGACGCGGCGGTCGAGTACTGGAAGACGCTGCGCACCGACGACGACGCCGTGTTCGACACCGAGGTGCGTCTCGACGCGACCGAGCTCACGCCGTTCGTCACGTGGGGAACGAACCCCGGTCAGGGAGCCCCCCTCGGCGCCCGCGTGCCCGATCCGGCGCAGATCAACGACGAGGAGCAGCGGCGGGCCACCGAGAGCGCGCTCGCCTACATGGGCCTGACGGCCGGCACCCCGTTGCGCGAGGTCGCCGTCGACACCGTGTTCGTCGGGTCGTGCACGAACGGGCGCATCGAGGACCTGCGGGCGGTGGCCGGGGTGCTCGACGGACGCCGGGTCGCCGACGGTGTCCGGATGCTCGTCGTGCCCGGCTCGGCGCAGGTCGCCGCACAGGCGGAGGCCGAGGGACTCGATGCCGTCGTCACCGCGGCCGGCGCCGAATGGCGACTGCCGGGTTGCTCGATGTGCCTCGCGATGAACCCCGACAAGCTCGCGCCGGGGGAGCGGTGCGCCTCGACGAGCAACCGCAACTTCGAGGGTCGCCAGGGCAAGGGCGGACGCACCCACCTCGTCAGCCCCGCCGTGGCCGCCGCGACCGCCGTGCGTGGCCGTCTCGCCGCGCCTGCCGACCTCTGATCCGCGACGCCCCCAGGAGCACACCGCCATGGAGAAGTTCACGACGCACACCGGCGTCGGCGTCCCCCTGCGCCGCAGCAACGTCGACACCGACCAGATCATCCCCGCCGTCTACCTCAAGCGGGTGACCCGCACGGGATTCGAGGACGGCCTGTTCGCCGGCTGGCGTGCCGACCCGGAGTTCGTCCTCAATCGGGACGCCTACCGCGGCGGAAGCGTGCTCGTCGCGGGACCCGACTTCGGCACCGGCTCCTCCCGCGAGCACGCCGTGTGGGCGTTGCAGGACTACGGCTTCAAGGCCGTCGTCTCCTCGCGATTCGCCGACATCTTCCGCGGCAACTCGGGTAAGGCGGGGCTGCTCACGGCCCTCGTCGAGCCCGGTGACGCCGAGCTGCTGCAGAAGCTGCTCGAGGAGGAACCCGGCGCCGAGGTCACCGTCGACCTCGAGGCACGCACCATCGAGTGTCGTGGGGTCGTCGTTCCCTTCGACGTCGACGACTACCAGCGCTACCGGCTGCTCAACGGCCTCGACGACATCGACATCACCCTCGCCCACGAGGCAGACATCGCCGCCTTCGAGGCCGAACGACCGTCGTTCCTGCCGACCACGGCCTGAGAATCGTCTCGTGCCGAACGCCCGCTTCGCTCGAATTCCGAGACGAGGCGGGGGGTGACGGGGTCGCTTCGCCACGTCGCCGGGCCGCGTGTTGTCCTGTCCACCCGGTCGTTTCGGCTCCGCACGCGGTGCGCGCCGCCCGCTCGTATCTCTGGTCGGACCCCCTCTGAGCAGGCAATTCGCCGGTCATCACCGGGTTCTCGCGATGGGGCTGGTCGCCCCCGGAGCCGGTTCCTCTGTGGGTGTAGCGACTTCATGCCGATAGGTGAATCGTGGGGTACACATGCCTCACCGTGATCGCCTCCTGCCAGGACGCGTTCACGAGCATAGGTGAGATGACCCGATCCTTGGGTCTGCACACGGACGTGGAGGGGTCTTGAGCTCTTGCCACGGCTCGACGGCCCGCATCGCGAGCCACACATCTCTGGAGGGAGAGAGTAGTGAACAAGGCTGATCTGGTCGACGCTCTCGAGTCGCGTCTCGGTGGCCGCAAGGCTGCCTCGGACGCCATCGAGGCGATCTTCGACGTCATCATCCGCGAGGTCGCACGAGGTGGAAAGGTCGGAATCACCGGCTTCGGCACCTTCGAGCGCGTCGACCGCGCGGCCCGCACGGGTCGCAACCCGCGCACGGGTGAGTCCGTGCGCATCGAATCGACCGCGGTTCCGAAGTTCCGCCCCGGGACGGCGTTCAAGCTGTACGTGGCCGAGCCCGCAACCCTGCCCAAGACGGGACCGGCCGCCGCGCGTGCTGCTGCGGGTACCGCCTCGGAGGTTCGCGCCAAGGCCGAGGCTGCCATCGCCCAGTCCAAGGCCAAGAGGACCAAGGGCGGGCGCCGCAGCGCCTGACGAATGGACACCCCCGCTCACCGGGGCCCCTCAACCGGTGAGCGGGGGTGTCGCGTGCCCGGACGCTTCCTCGACGGATCACCGCCGCCTGCCCGCGTCGGGTCGCGACGCCCCCCGCAGGGTGGAACCGTCTCGACATGACCGGCCGGTCGGGCGAAGATGGCCTGCGACCGTGGCCGTGGGGACGAGAGGATCGGCGTGTCCTGTTCGAGGGTGCTGGAGCCGGGCATCGAACGGTCCTTCGCCTACCGTTCGGCCGCCGTCGCCGCGCTGACACCGATCCGGTTGGCCACCGAGACCGACTGGCAGGGCCTGGAGAACCTGCCCGAGGGTGGCTGCCTCGTCGCCGCCAACCACATCTCCTACGCCGATCCGTTCGCCGTGGCCCAGATGCTCTACGACACCGGTCGATCGCCGTTCTTCCTCGCCAAGGACAGCCTCTTTCGTCTCCCGTTGCTCGGCCGCTGGCTCGGCGCCACCGGGCAGGTGCCGGTGTACCGCGGCACCGGCCGCGCGATCAGCGCGTACACCGATGCCGTCGCGGCGATTCGCGCGGGCAAGATGATCGTCGTGATGCCCGAGAGCACGATCACCCGCGATCCCGACCTGTGGCCCATGCGCGCCAAGACCGGCGCCGTGCGGATCGCGCTCGCGACGGGGTGTCCGCTCGTACCGCTCGGCCAGTGGGGCGCCCAGGACCTGATCGCGCCCGGTTCTCGACGCCCGCGGCCGTGGCCCCGCAAGACGATGCGGATCAAGGTGGGCGCACCGGTCGACCTCTCCGACCTCGCCGGTGGCACCGTCGATCGCGACGACCTCGTTGCGGCGAGCGACCGTCTCATGCAGGCCATCACCGGTCTCGTGGCGGACCTACGCGGCGAGGAGCCTCCCGAGGAGCGCTGGGATCGCGCGCTCGGGCGCCGGGTTCCCGTCCACACTGATCACCCCGATCACCCCGAACACCCCGACCGTCGCGACGAGCCCCAGGAGCACCCGTGAACGCCGAACGCGCCACCGTCGTCGGCGCCGGATCGTGGGGCACGGCCTTCGCGCTCGTCCTCGCCGGTGCCGGCCTCGACGTGCGCCTCTGGGCTCGCCGGCCCGAACTCGCCCGTGCCATCGAGGAGACCGGGCGCAACCCCGACTACCTGCCCGGCATCGACCTGCCCGAGAACATCACGGCGACCTCCGACATCCCTACGGCGCTGGAGGGCACCGACATCGTCGTGCTCGCGATGCCGGCCCAGAAGCTGCGCGCCGGCCTCGCGGAGTGGGCTCCCCACCTGCCCGAGAACGCGATCCTCGTCTCGCTCGCCAAGGGCATCGAGATGCACACCGGCGCCCGCATGAGCGAGGTCATCCTCGAGGCCACCGGCTTTCCCGCCGATCGGCTCGCCGTCGTCTCCGGACCCAACCTCGCCCGCGAGATCGCCGAGCGGCAGCCCGCGGCCGCGGTCGTCGCCTCGATCGATCCGCGCACCGCCGACACCGTGGCCGCGGCCTGTGCCTGCCCGTGGTTTCGTCCGTACACGTCCACCGACGTCGTCGGGTGCGAGATCGCGGGCGCGACGAAGAACGTCATCGCGCTCGCCGTCGGCGCGGCTGAAGGGCTCGGGTTGGGCGACAACTCCAAGGCCAGCGTCATCACGCGTGGCCTCGCCGAGACCGTGCGTCTCGGGTCGGCGCTGGGGGCCGATCCGGCGACGTTCTCGGGCCTGGCCGGTGTCGGCGACCTCATCGCCACGTGCATGTCGCCGCTCTCACGCAACCACCGGGTGGGGGTGGGCCTCGGGCGCGGCGGCACTCTGGCCGATGTCGTCGCCGAGATCGGCCAGACGGCCGAGGGGGTCACCTCGTGCGAGTCGATCCTCGCCCTTGCCGGTGACGCCGGGGTCGACGTGCCGATCGTCGAGTCGGTCGTCGCGATGGTCGCCGACGGGCAGCGGCCCGAACTCATCGCCGACGCCCTCATGTCGCGGCAGCGCAAGCCCGAGAAGCTCTAGTCGTCGCAGGCGGTCTGCTCACAGCGCCGGCGCCGGGTGAAGGTCGCGGAGAGCGCGGAGCGATCCACGACCATCGAGGCCACCTTGCGACGCTGCTGACTCTCGCGGTCGTCGCGAACCCGCTCGAGCACGTCGAGGGTGCTCAGCGTCTGTTCCACCGCGGAGAGCACCGAGCCCCGGAGCAACCACTGGACGGTGCCCGAGGCAGGGTCGACGAACATGAGTTCGGTGAGGATGGCGCGGCTCTCGCGCAGGTTCTCCAGCGTGTCCTCGAAGTGTTGCTGCACCTCGTCCTCGAAACCTCCGAACTGGGCCTCGAGCAGCCCGCCGAACGCGATCATCGCCTCGGCCATCGTGTCGAGGACGACCGAGAACGCCTCGCGGATCGGCTCGTCGAACGGATCCTCCTCGGCGTCCCTGGCCGGGAGCTCACGCGCGAGCACGGTGTAGAGGGCGACGACCGCCCGTTGGGCTCCCTCGAGCGTGTCGAGACTCGCACGCAGACTCGTCTCGCCGCTGTAGGAGCCGATCGCCCACACGTTGAGGCGCCGACTGTCGCCGACCTCCGAGACCCGGGTCGAGGCGGCCGCGATCTGCCCACCGACCTGCCGCGTCGCGTCCAGCCATTCCTCGACGTCTCGACGCCGAACCCGCTGCTCACGCATCGACGCTCCCGAACTGCGGAGCACCGCCGCCACGTCGTCGGCCACCCGGCGCAACTCGACGGCCGCCTTGCGCGCGGGCACGGCCGGAGCGAACAACAGGCCGAAGGCCATGCCGACGGCCGCGCCGATCAGGGTGGAGACCACCCGCGTCTGCACGGCCACACCCGATCCGTGGACGGCGAGGATGAGCATCGCCGAGATCGGGGCCTCGAGCATCTGATCGCCGAGGCGCAACATGCGCGCGAGCAGCAGGGCGAGGAACACCGCCGCGCCCAGTGACCACCAGCTCAGCCCGAACCAGTTGGTGAGCAGGACCGCGACGAGCACCCCGGTGAGCACGGCGCCGACCCGCACGACGCCCATCTTCAGCGTCGAGTACGTCGTGGCCTGGACGACGAGCAGCGCCGTGAGGGCGCCGGTGAGGTCGCTCTGCTGCCCGGTGAACCAGAGGACGAGGAGGAAGGCGATGACCGCCGCCACCGTGAGGCGGCCGATCTCGACGAGGGCCGCCCGCACCCGGCGCATCGCGTCGCTCATGCGGCTGGGGTGGGAGGGCCACAGACGCGCCAACACCCGGGCCCCGGCCCGTCGCGCCGGGACGAGCCACCGCGCGATGGATCTCACAGGCACCTCTCCATTGAACCAGGACGAGGCGGCGCGAGCAGGGGCGATGTCGACCCGTGGCCAGGTCGGACGTCCGCGCGACTGCCCTGGTGGTGTGGGGCGGTGTACGGGACTTCCGGATACTCGCCGGCGCCCCGGGACCGGATTCGGCCCTGCCACCCCCGCGGGTCACGCCTGCCGATGCCACGGCCGGGCGGGAGCGGCCGGTACTGTCTGCTGCGATGAGCACCTCCCAGCGCAAGACCCGTGTCGCACTCGTGTACGGCGGCCGTTCCTCCGAGCATGCCGTCTCCTGCGCCACGGCGGCGGGCGTCCTCGCGGCCATCGACACCGATCGCTACGACGTCGTCTCCATCGGCATCGCCAAGGACGGGCGGTGGATCCCCGGCATCGACGACCCGGCCGCCCTCGCCCTCACGCCGGGCCGCACCCCTGAGGTCCTCGGTGACGGGGACGTGCGTCTGCCGCTGTCGGTGAGCGACCGCGAGGTCGTCGACATCGCGGGCGGGAGTGGGACTGCGGTCCTCGGCGAGGTCGACGTCGTCTTCCCGCTGCTGCACGGGCCGTTCGGGGAGGACGGCACGATCCAGGGCATGCTCGAGCTCGCCGACATCCCCTACGTCGGCTGCGGTGTGCTCGCCTCGGCGACGATGATGGACAAGCACTACATGAAGGGCGTGCTCGCTGGCCACGGCCTGCCGGTCGGGCCGTTCGTCACGATCACCGACCGCCAGTGGCAGACCGATCCGCAGGCAGCGATCGACGCCGCGTGCGCGCTCACGTTCCCCCTGTTCGTCAAGCCCGCACGCGCCGGGTCGAGCGTCGGGATCAGCCGGGTCGAGAGCCCCGACGAGCTCCCGGCGGCGATCGAGGCCGCGCGCGCCCACGATCCCAAGGTCGTCGTCGAGCAGGGCATCGCCGGGCGCGAGATCGAGTGCGGAGTGCTGCAGGGTCGCGGCAACGACGCACCGCGCACGAGCCCGCTCGGCGAGATCGTCGTCGAGAGCGGGCACACGTTCTACGACTTCGACGCCAAGTACCTCGCCGACGAGGAGGTCGTGCTCTCCTGCCCGGCCGACCTGCCGTCGGACGTCACCGAACGGATCCGCGACATGGCGGCCCAGGCGTTCGAGGGTGCCGGCTGCGAGGGGCTCGCCAGGGTCGACTTCTTCTACACCCCCGAGGGTGAGATCTTCGTCAACGAGATCAACACCATGCCCGGGTTCACCCCGCACTCGATGTACCCGCAGATGTGGCTCGCCGCCGGGCTCAGCTACCGCGAACTCATCACCGAGCTCATCGAACTCGCGCTGGCTCGGCGGGTCGGCCTGCGCTGAGGCACGGTCACCGGCAGCGGCGTCCGGTGGGGGCTCCCGCCTTCGCCGACGCCGCGAAGGCGGACAGCACGAGAGGTTCGGGAGCGTACCGGTCGGGGACGAGCACCTCGACCGCCGGATCCCGGCCGTACGTGGTGAACCGCATGCCGTCGTCGAGACGCTCGGCGACCCAGTCGACATCGTCGACGGCGATGCACTCGTGAGCCGTCGGCCCCGGCACGGTGACCCCGCACCGGGCGACGATCGCCGGGTCGCCTCCGGTGGCCCAGGCCGCTGTGGCCGGAGAGGCCGGACGGGTGTCGGCACGCCCGGCCTCCGCGACCTTCTCGGGCCAACCGATCTGCGCGCAACCGGGCGAGTCCGCCGCCGGCGCGGGAGCGACCTCGACCGTGGTGGCGCACCCCGCGAGGGTCATCGCCGTGACCGCGGCGCCGGCGAGGACGACCGGCGCCGGTCTCCGGCGCGGGCCGGCGGTTCTCAAGCGTGGACGACGGTGCAGGTGAGCGTACGGGTGATACCCGAGACGTCCTGCACCTTGGCCAGCACGAGGGTGCCGAGCTCCTCGACGCTATCGGCCTCGAGCTTGGCGATGATGTCGTAGGGGCCCGTGACCTCGTCGGTGGCCGCGACGCCGTCGATGTCGCGGATGTTCTGGGCCACCGAGCTGGACTTGCCCACCTCGGTCTGGATGAGGACGTACGCCTGGACCATCGGTGCCTCCTGCAATGCGACACGGCAGCCGTGGTGCGACACGGCTGCGGCGGATCTGGAGCGGCGCGAGCGCCTGTCTCGACGGTACCGTGCTCGGGTGCCGCGGGCGCGCGTTCGACGTGGGCACCCGTGATCTGCACCCGTTCTGCCCTCTCGCGACACCGAGTACCGACATCCCCGAGGAGCCCTGCCCGTGAACGACGCCCGTGTGCTGCGCCTGGCCGACATCACCGAGGAGGAGGTGCTCGCCCGCATCTTTCCGCTGCTGCGCCGTGAGAACCCGGTCGTCCTCGTCGGGCCGGGCGACGACACGGCGTGGATGAACGCCCCCGACGGTCGCTACCTCGCGACGACCGACGCGATGGTGCGAGGCCACGACTGGCTCGACGAATGGTCGACGGGCGCCGACGTGGGCCACAAGACCGTCGCCCAGAACACGGCCGACATCGCGGCGATGGGCGGGGTGACGACGGGGCTGCTCGTCACGATCGCCGCGGATCCGTCGTCGCCGGTGGCGTGGTTCGAGGATCTCGCGCGGGGGCTCGGGGAGGCGGCGGCGGCCGCAGGAGCGGTGGTCGTCGGGGGAGACCTGTCGGGCGCCGATCCCGGCACCGTGATGGTGAGCGTCACCGCGTTCGGCACCACCCAGGGGCGGCGGCCGGTACTACGCAACGGAGCACGGCCTGCGGACGTCGTCGCGGTCGCCGGGTCGCTCGGACGCTCGGGCGCGGGCTGGGCGCTGCTGCGCGACGGCGGGGCGTCGGCCTGGCCCGATCTCGTCCGGGCTCATCTGCGGCCCGCCCCACCGCTCGAGCAGGGGCCGCTGGCGGCGATCGCGGGCGCGCACGCGATGATCGACCTCTCCGACGGGCTGGTGCGCGACGCCGGCCGCGTGGCCCTGAGCAGCGACGTCGTCGTCGACCTGTCGCTGTCGGCCCTGCGGCCCGACATCGAGGCGCTCGCGCCCGCGGTGGGGGAGGAGGAGGCGCAACGTTGCGTCCTCACCGGCGGCGAGGAGCACTCCCTGCTCGCGACGTTCGCCGAGGAGCCACCGCCGGGCTGGCGGGTCGTGGGGGTCGTCCGCGATCCCGCAGGTCTCGACGACCCGACCCCAGGAGTACGGGTCGACGGCGTCCCTCGCACCGGCGGCGGGTGGGATCACTTCGACGCCGACCGGTGACGGCGGCCTGTCGAGTTCGCCGGTTCGACCGGTGCGGACGCTCGGGCACGACAAAGGGCGCCGCAGCCCACCGGTATGGGTGGTTGCGGCGCCGAGAGTCGAGATGCGGCGTGACCCGGGGGTCAGCGCACGTGCGTCAGCGGGCGACCTTGCCGGCCTTGATGCACGAGGTGCACACGTTGAGGCGCTTGGGGGTCTTGCCCTCGGCGCCGACGAAGGCGCGAACCTTCTGGATGTTCGGCGTCCAACGACGGTTGGTGCGCCGGTGCGAGTGCGAGATGTTGTGACCGAAGGTCGGTCCCTTGCCGCAGACGTCGCAGGTGGCAGCCACTGGTCACTCCTGATGATTCACGATGGTCGAGAGATGACTCCGACCGGTGCGAACGTGCGAGGGACGAGAGCCCGTCGGTCGAAGGTAACCGGCCAAGCGTACGTCACCGGCGGCGGCGGTCCCAAATGCGCCGGTGGCGGGGGCGACCGCGGTCGGTGACGCGTCGTCGGGGGTCTTGTCGGTGGGGGATGTGAGGATGATCCCGTGAACCGGTCTTCAGCCGCCCCTGCCGACGGCGTCCTCGAGGTCCTCGACGACGCCGCGCTGCGTCGGTGGCTGTTCGGCGCCCGCGACGCCCTGGGCCGGCACCGCGGCAGCATCGATGCGCTCAACGTGTACCCGGTGCCCGACGGTGACACCGGCACCAACCTCCACCTCACCCTCGACGCGGGTCTCCAGGGGCTTCTCGACGCCCTCGTCACCCAGGCGCGACAGGGTGACGAGCCTCTCGGTATCGCGGCCGGGGTGTCCGCGCTGGCACGGTCCACGCTCTTCGCCGCCCGAGGCAACTCCGGGGTCATCCTCAGCCAACTCGTCGCAGGGCTGTCGGCGGCGCTGGCCGCCCACCCGCGAGCCGACGAGGTGGGCATCGACGGCGCCGTCCTCGCCGACGCCTTCGATCTGGCCGACCAGCGGGCTCGACGAGCCGTCGCCGAGCCGGTCGAGGGCACGATCCTCACGGTGATGAGGGCGGCGGCGCAGGCGGCGCGGCAGGAGGTCGACGCGGGTCGTGCCGAGTTGTCGGCGGTGGTGCACGCGGCGCGTGAGGCAGGGCGAGCCGCTCTCGAGGCCACGCCCACGCAGTTGGGCGCGCTCGCGCGGGCGGGCGTCGTCGACGCCGGGGGCGCCGGTCTCGTGCTCATGCTCGACGTGCTCGACGGCGTCGTTCGTGGTGGGGCCGAGGGATCGGTGGACGTCGCGCCGTGGGCCCTCGAAGCGGGAACACCGCACGTCTCGCGGCCGCCGGTGTCCCCGGCCTACGAGGTGATGTTCCTGCTCGACGGCCTGACCGACGACGAGGCAACAGCTCTGCGTGCCGACCTCGACATCCTGGGTGACAGCGTCCTCGTCGCCGGTGACGCGAGGCTGCGCACCGTGCACGTGCACACCGACGACCCGGGAGCCGCCGTCGAGGCGGGCATGGCGGCCGGCCGGCCGTACGGGGTGCGGATCTCGTCGTTGGCCTCGCCCGTCGACGTTGCCCCGGCCGACACGCCGGTCGGCTCCGAAGCCGGCGCGCGCGCCTCGGGCCCTGCGGCCGACGAGACGTTCCCGGTCGCAGCCGTGGAGGCGGGCCGATCCTCGACGTCCAGCCGTGACGAGTCGGGCGGTGACCGGTCGGCCGTGCTCGGCATCGTCGCCTGTGTGCAGGCGCCCCGGCTCATCCCGCTGTTCGAGCAGGGCGGCGCGGTCGCGCTCGCCGACGCGCCCGGGCGCCGCGTCACCCCCGCCCAGATCGTCGCGGCGGCGCAGGCCACCGGATCACGTCGGGTCGTCGTGCTGCCCGACGACGCCGACGCCATCCTCGCCGCGTACGCCGCCCGCGACGTCGCAGCGGAGGAGGGTATCGAGCTCGAGATCCTCGGCAGTCGCTACGTCCTGCAGGGTCTGGCTGCGCTCGCCGTCGCCGATCCCACCGACCCGTGCTCGGTCGAGCGCATGAGCGAGGCCGCGGCCGCGGTGCGCTGCGGCGTCGTCGCCACTGCCACGGCGGCCGCGATGACCGACGCGGGACCGTGCGAGCCCGGTGACGTCATCGGGTTCACCGGTGGCCGGGTGACGCACGTCGGTGATGAGGCCGGTCGGGTCGCGGTCGACGTGGTGCGTGCCCTGGGAGGTGACGACGCCGAGATCGTCACGCTCGTCGAGGGCGAACGCGCCGCCGGTCTGGGCGCCACCGTCGCCGAGGCGCTCGACCCGCGGCTCGACGTGACCGTCCTCGACGGAGGGCAGAACGTCTACGACCTGTTGATCGGGGTGGAGTGATGGCCGGGCGCAAACCGAGCAAGGCGGGGAACACCGCCGTCAACGGTCCACTGGCGGGCGCGGTGCACGTGGCCGGGACGACCTTGGGTGCGTCGTTCCCCCTCGTCGAACGGGTCCGGCTGGACACGCGGCTGACCAGGGTCTTCGACGCCAAGACGTGTGAGCACCTGGGCGGCAAGCGCGGCATCGAGACCGTCGAGGACCTGCTGTGGTTCGTGCCCACCCGGTTCAGCGAGGTGGCCACCTCGCTGCGGGAGCCGCTGTGGCCCGGTCGCTACCTCGTCACCCTGGGCACGATCTCCCGGGTCGACGCGAAGTACATGCGGGCCGGGCGTCGCGCGGGCAAGAAGATGCTGTCGGCGACCGTCGAGACCGATTCGGGGCCGCTGAACATCGTCTTCTTCACCGCGTACGGGCACGAGGACAAGATCACGCCCGGGGCCACGGGCCTGTTCCAGGGACCGGTCACGGAGTTCAACGGCAAGTGGCAGATCTCCCACCCCTTCTACGACATCCTCCCCGACGACGTGGCCCCCTCTGCGCCGGTGCAACTCGATCGCGGGATCGTCGCGATGTACCGCGAGGTCAAGGGCATGACCTCCTGGGCCGTCGGGCATTGCGCCCGCCTGTGTCTCGATGCTCTCGACGTCGACGAGCCGCTGCCCGAGGAGATCCGGGCCGTTCACGGGCTGCCCACGTTTCTCGACGCGATGCGGATGCGGCATCTGCCCACGTCGAAGACAGACCTTCAGCTCGCGCGTCGGCGGTTCGCCTACGACGAGGCCCTCGCGGTGCAGATCGTTCTCGCGCAGCGCCGCCGCGAGGCACGCACCGGCCTCGCCGTGCCCCGGGTGGCACCGGCCGAAGGGCTGCTCGCCCGGTTCGACGAGCGGCTCCCGTTCGAGCTCACCCCCGGCCAGCGCGAGGCCGGGGAGCGCATCGCGGCCGATCTCGCGCGCGAGCAGCCGATGAACCGGCTGCTGCAGGGGGAGGTGGGCTCGGGCAAGACGCTCGTCGCACTGCGGGCGATGCTGTCGGTCGTCGACGCCGGGGGGCAGTGCGCGCTGCTCGCTCCCACCGAGGTGCTCGCCGTACAGCACCACCGTTCCATCACGGCCCTGCTCGGTGACCTCGCCGAGGCGGGCCTGCTCGGCGGGAGTGCCGACGGCACCCGCGTGACACTGCTCACCGGTGGCATGTCGACGGCGGCACGCAAGAAGGCGCTGCTCGACATCGTCACCGGAGAGGCCGGCATCGTCGTCGGCACCCACGCCCTGCTGCAGGACAAGGTCGAGTTCGCCTCGCTCGGCCTCGTCGTCGTCGACGAGCAGCACCGGTTCGGGGTCGAACAACGCGACGTGCTCAACGAGAAAGCGGCTCAGAACGGTAACGGCATCCCTCACCTGCTCGTCATGACCGCCACCCCCATCCCGCGTACGGTCGCGATGACGGTGTTCGGTGACATGGACGTCTCGACGATGACCGACCTGCCGCCGGGGCGGTCACCCATCGCGACCCACGTCGTCGACAACCCCCGCTGGTACGACCGCACCTGGGCGCGGGTGGCCGAGGAGGTCGCCGCCGGCCACCAGGCGTACGTCGTCTGCCCGCGCATCGACGGCGACGACACCGACGACGCCGATCTCGTCTCCTTCGAGGGCGACTCGAGCGCTGACGCCGACGATCAGAGCGACGACGACGCGCTGTTCGACCACGGCGAGGCTGGCCGGGTCGGGGGTGAGCCCGAGGAGCTGCCCATCAGCGAGCTGTCGACGGTGGGGGAGGTGGCCGCCGAGATCGCCGCCCGTCCCGACTTCGCGGGTGTGCGGGTCGGCATCATGCACGGCCGGCTCTCCTCGGAGGAGAAGGACGCGGTGATGACCGCGTTCGCTGCCGGAGACCTCGACGTCCTCGTCTCGACCACCGTCATCGAGGTCGGTGTCGACGTGCCCGCCGCCACGGTCATGGTCGTCATGAACGCCGACCGGTTCGGGGTCTCTCAGCTCCACCAGCTCCGTGGCCGGGTCGGTCGCGGCAGTGCACCCGGACTCTGCCTGCTCGTCACCCAGACCCGCAACGAGGCGTCGTTGCGCCGGATCCATGCCGTCGCCGAGCTCACCGACGGCTTCGAGCTCGCCGACGTCGACCTGCACGAACGCCGCGAGGGCGACATCCTCGGCGCGCGCCAGAGCGGCGGCCGGTCCAGGCTGCGGTGGCTGAGGCTCAGTCGCGACGAGAAGATCATCGAGGCCGCGCGCGACGACGCCACCCGGCTCCTCGAGGGTGACCCCACGCTGGCGCAGTGGCCCGCCCTGCGAGAGGCCGTGATGCGGGCGGTCGACGACGAGGCGGCCGAGTTCCTCACCCGCGGTTAGGAGTTGCCGTGACCCGCATCATCGCCGGAACCTACGGAGGCCGCCGGCTCCTCGCACCCACCGGCCGTGACACCCGGCCGACCACCGACCGTGCGCGTGAGTCCCTGTTCTCCCGTCTGGATCACCTCGGCGTGCTCGACCGCGCGAGGGTGCTCGATCTCTACGCCGGCTCGGGGGCACTCGGTCTGGAGGCCCTGAGCCGAGGCGCGGCCGAGGCCGTCCTCGTCGAGATCGCGGCGGGGGCCGCGCGGGTGGCGAGCCGCAACGTGCGCGAGCTGAAGGCTCCGGCCGAGGTGGTGGTCGCCGACGCCGATCGGTACCTACGTCGGGTGGGCTCGCGGATCGATCAGGCCGACGGCGCCGCCCTCGACGCCGCCCTCGGTGAGGTCGAGGTGGCGAGGCAGTTCGACGTCGCCTTCCTCGATCCTCCCTACGACCTCACGCAGCCCGCACTGGCGCGCACGCTCGGTCTTCTCGTGCCGCTGCTCGCACCGGAGGCCGTGGTCGTCGTCGAACGCTCCACACGATCGGACGAACCGGAATGGCCGGCGGGGCTGCGAAGGTTCGCCTCGAAGAGCCACGGGGAGACGGCGCTCTGGTACGCCGAGCCGAACTCGGGGTCGGCCTCCGAGCCGGCCCATGAGTCGGACCCGGAATCGGCGCCCGATCCGGCCCTGGACAAACCGGCCGATACGGACGAATGACCCACGTCAGCGGGGTCGCAATCGTGTCGACACACGTGTTTCGGAGCGTCAACGGTGAGGTCACAGGTCGATCACTAACCCGGCATGGACCCCGGATCCGTCCCTGACGTCACGTCAGAGCCCCCTAGACTCGGGTGACGTGAGCAGGTCCCAACGTGCCCAGTGGTGGAACACCGCCGTCGTCATCGTCGGCGGTGTCCTGCTGTCATCGGTCCTGTCGCTGCTCAGATGGCACCTCGCGGCGGCCCTGGCGCTCGTCCTCGCGCTCGTTCTTGCCTGGCTCGCCGCGCCGCGCAAGCGGGTGACCACTCCCCAGCACTGGGATGCCCAGCAACGCCTCGTGCGCGACGGGCGGGTCATCGTCTACTGGCGGCCCGGCTGCTTCTTCTGCACCCGGCTACGGCTGCGGCTCGGCGCGCTGCGCGACCAGGCCACGTGGGTCGACATCTGGTCGGATCCGGAGGCGGCCGCCTTCGTGCGCGACGTCAACGGAGGCGCCGAGACCGTGCCCACCGTGATCCTCCCCGACGGGGAGGCCTGCACCAACCCCGATCCGGCGCTCGTGCGCCGACACCTGGTGACGATGGACAAGGCGGCCTGAACCGCCACCCTCCACCGGGCCACTGTTAGGTTCGCCGTGTGAGCATCACGCGTTGTGTCTGCCCCGGGTCGTTCGATCCCGTCACGCTCGGCCACCTCGACATCGTCAGGCGCGCGAGAAGCCTCTACGACGAGGTCGTCGTCGCCGTGCTGGTCAACCCCAACAAGTCCGGCCTGTTCACCCCCGCCGAGCGGGTCGCGCTCATCGAGGGCGAGGTCGGCGACCTCGACGGCGTCAGCGTGCTCACGTTCGAGGCCCAGCTGCTCGTCGACGTGTGCCGCAGCACGGCGGCGGGCGCGATCGTCAAGGGACTCCGCGGCGAGACCGACTACTCCTACGAACTGCCGATGGCCGTGATGAACCGCCATCTCGCGGGCATCGAGACCCTCTTCCTGCCCAGCGATCCGGAGTTCGCCCAGGTCTCGAGTTCTCTCATCAAGGAGGTCGCGCGCTACGGCGGCGACGTCTCCCGGTTCGTCCCGCCCGCCGTCGACGAGGCGCTGACCGCGCGATTCACCACGAGCGGCTGACGCGCGCGGCCGGCGGCTGCCGGAACACGCACGGAATGTGCGTCTGGTGGTGCGCTCGGCTAAAGTTGACGGTCGGTCCCGTTCGTCGTCGCGTGGCCGTGGCTGCCGGCGCACCCGTCAGCCCCGCGATCGTGCATCCGTGATGCACCGCGGGCCCCGCCCGGGCACGGACCCGCACGAGCGAACGCGACGCACAAGTTGCCCTCCGTACGAAAGCCGCAGCCATGACCAGCCCTCTGCACGACAACTCCCTGGTGATCGACACCAGGCGACTCGTGCGTCGCCCGGGCACCATGGTCGAGGAGCAGTTCACCGCTCCCGCACCTGCGGACTTCGGCACCGACGTCCTCGCGGTTCCCGCCGGAGACCCGCTGGACATCGAGTTGCGGCTCGAATCGGTGATGGAGGGGGTGCTCGCCAGCGGAACGGTGCGCGCCACCGCGACCGGGGCGTGCGTGCGGTGCCTGGAGAACGTCGAGGATCCGATCGACGTCGAGTTCCAGGAGCTGTTCGCCTACCCCGATCGTGCGGCGCACCATCGTGAGGTCGGCGACGAGGAGGACGACGACGAGTACGTCCTCGGGGAGGGTGACACCCTCGACCTCGAACCCGTGTTGCGGGACGCGGTCGTGCCCACCCTGCCGTTCCAGCCGGTCTGCGACGAGGACTGCCCGGGGCTCTGCTCCGAATGTGGTGCCCGCCTGGCCGACGACCCGACCCATCAGCACGAGATCCTCGATCCCCGCTGGGCCGCGCTGCGGTCCCTGACGGGTGACGAGACCGAAGAGAAGAGGAACTGACGTGGCCGTCCCGAAGCGGAAGATGTCGCGCTCCAACACCCGTTCGCGTCGCGCGCAGTGGAAGACGACGGCGACCACGCTCGCCTCGTGCCCGCGTTGCGCCGCCCCGAAGCAGCCGCACGTGGCGTGCCCCTCCTGCGGCACGTACAACGGCCGCCACTACCCCGAGGCAGAGCGCACCGAGCTCCAGAACTGAGCCGGGCCCTCATGGGTGTCAAGACGGGGGCGAAGGCCGGCCACAAGGCGGTGCGACCGCTGGCCGACCTCGCCGCCGACATCGAGGGAATCATCGGCGTGCGTCTCGACGAGGCGCTGCTTCGTCATGCCCTGACGCACCGCTCGTACGCGTACGAGAACGGCGGAGTGCCCAACAACGAGCGCCTGGAGTTTCTCGGTGACTCGGTGTTGGGCCTCGTCGTCACCGAGTCGCTGTACGCCGACCACCCCGACATGGCCGAGGGCCAGCTCGCCAAGCTGCGAGCCGCGGTGGTCAACATGCGTGCCCTGGCCGAGGTCGCGCGCACGCTCGACGTCGGCGACTACCTGCTGCTCGGGCGCGGTGAAGAGACCACCGGCGGCCGTGACAAGGCGTCGATCCTCGCCGACACGATGGAGGCCCTGTTCGGCACGGTGTACCTCGCCGAGGGCCTCGACAAGGCACGGGTGTTCGTGCACCACCTCATCGACCCGTTGCTCGCGAGTTCCACGCGTCTGGGCGCGGGTCTGGACTGGAAGACGAGCCTGCAAGAACTGGCCGCCTCCGGCTCCCACGGCATCCCGGAGTACCGGGTGACGGAGGAGGGGCCCGACCACGAGAAGGTCTTCACCGCTCGCGCCGTCGTCGGCGAGGAGGAGCTGGGCCGTGGCGTCGGCCGCAGCAAGAAGGAGGCCGAACAACAGGCCGCCCACACGGCATGGACCGAGCTGACCCGACGCGCGGCGGCCGTGCTCCAGACCGAGGTCGCGCCCGAGGACGATTCGGACTCGTGACGCCTGTGCCGGCTGTTCGTCGCTCGTGCCGGCCGATGGTCGCCGGCGAGAGTGAGCGTCGTGCCTGAGCTGCCCGAGGTCGAGGTCGTCCGACGCGGCGTCGCCGACCACGTCGTCGGCCGGACCCTGGACGAGGTCGCGCTGCGCGGGGCACGGGTGGCGCGCCGCCATGTTCCCGGGCCGGAGGATCTCGCGGCGCGTCTCGCCGGACGCACCGTTCTCGCCGCCGACCGTCGTGGCAAGTACCTGTGGCTCGCCCTCGACGGCGGGGAGGGGCTCGTCGTCCATCTGGGCATGAGCGGGCAGTTGCTCGTCGAGGACGTCTCCGCGCCCGTGCGGGCGCATCAACACGCGACGTTCTCGTTCGCCGACGACGGCCCACAGCTGCGGTTTGTCGACCAGCGCACGTTCGGCGGTCTCGCGCTGACCGACCTCGTCCCGGACGAGCGCGGCGGAGAGCACCCACTCGGAGTGCCGAGCGTCGTCACGCACATCGCCCTCGATCCGCTCGAGCCGGCGTTCGATCCGCTCGCCGTGGCCCGCCGGATGAAGAGCACTCGAAGTGGGATCAAACGGCTGCTGCTCGACCAGCGGGTGGTCTCCGGAATCGGCAACATCTACGCCGACGAATCGCTCTGGCGCGCGGGCATCCACGGCGAACGGGCGGCGGCGCAACTGACGAAACCGGCGATCGTCCGGCTCCTCGGACACACCGAGGACGTGATGCGATCCGCCCTGGAGGTCGGCGGAACGAGCTTCGACGCCCTCTACGTCAACGTCAACGGCGAGAGCGGCTACTTCGACCGCTCCCTCGACGCCTACGGGCGGGAGGGGCGTCCGTGCTCGCGCTGCGGCGCACCGATCCGCCGCGAGACGTTCATGAACCGCAGCTCCTTCTCTTGCCCCGTCTGCCAGCCACGCCCACGGATCCGCCGGCTCTGATCCCTGTGACGCGAGCCGGCCCGTGAGCCGACCACCCGACGTGGAAGATGGGATGGCAGCGAGAACGGGGTGATCACCCCAGTTCTGCTTCCATCCCATCTGCCACCTCGGGAGGGGGAGTGGGCGGCGGTGCCGGGTGGAGGAGTCGGCGGCTGCGTCGGCGTTGGGATGGGTGGGCATTCCTGGCCGCGAGTTCTCGACCTGCGGATTCGCGACCCAACCCCTGCGGCGGCGTTCACACAACGTTCACGCGACTGAACCGATGTGGTCGTTCACGGCCCTCACAGTGAGGGTTCCGTCGGAGCAGGTCAGGAGGGGACATGACCCGAGGCAGTGTCGTGATCGCCGGTGTCGACCTGGGCACCGTGCCCCTCGATGCTGCGGACGGGGCTGCCGACCTGATCGTCGACGCGGCGCACACGGCGGGCATCGACCCCTCGGGGATGTTCATCGACACCCACCGCATCGTCACCCGCTCCGGAGATCTGCACAACGTTCTCGCCGTCTCGGCCGCCGGCGCGCACGACTGGCAGTTGTGGCGACTCTGCGCGACCGTCATGCGCCGCCGGTCGGCGTGCGCGATCAGCGTGGGACGCCACAGCGTCGGTAGCGGCGAGGACCTCGAGGCCGCGCGCTCGGCCGTCGCCGAACGAACGACCCGCATCGCCGGACGCTGCGTCCACTTTCCCGGTGTCGAGTCGCTCATCGGCACGATGACGGCCGGGCAGATCATCGCCGAGTCCGCCATCGACGTCGTCGTCGAGGTCGGCGGCACCGTGCTCGAGCCCGACGCCGAGATCGTCACCGGCGGACACGTACGTCCCCGTTGGGAGTTCGGGGCACTCACCCTCCATGTCCAGCACGAAGGCCAAGGCCTGCATCTGCCGTTCGAAGTGGCCCGCCCGCTGCCTCTGACGAACGTGAGCTGAGCGAGGAGCCACCCGGTACGAACGTGAGCTGAGCGAGGAGCCACCCGGCTCCGCCGTTTAGGCTGGTCGCACCACGAGCATCGAAGGAGCGAGCGGATGAGCGGCGCAGACGAGACGGTACGAGCCACGATCTTCGTCTCCGGCCAGGTGCAGGGCGTGGGATTCCGCTGGTGGACCCGCGCGACCGCACTCGAGCTCGGGCTCGTCGGAACGGCCCGCAACCTCCTCGACGGGCGCGTCGAGGTCGTCGCCCAGGGACCGCGAGCAGCCGTGGAACGTCTCGACGAATTGCTGCGGGAATCCCCGAGCTCGGCCGGTCGCCCCGGCCGTGTCTCCTCGTGCACGACTCAGTGGTCGCAGCCTCGCGACGGGGTCACGGGATTCAGCGAGGGCTGACCGCCGGCCTCACGCCCTTTACCGAGCTCGGACAGGCAGTTCTCACCGGGTTCGCGAGTGAGAACCGCCTGTCCGAGCTCGAGAGCGTGGGCCGGGTGGCTCAAAAGGCCTGTCTGAGCGTGAGGGGGCGAACTCGCGTGGGGCGAACTGCCTGTTCGAGCGTGAGGGGGTGGGGCTGCGTGACCGAGGCCTGCGGCGGGGCGGCGATCGAGACCGGCTGGCCGTACTTGTCGACGGTCATCGTCATCTGGGTGCCCTCGACGGTCATCGTCATCTTGCGAACCCGGTTGGCGCTGTCGAGCCACACCTCGTACGGCAACTCCGAGGGCATCGCCGAGGGGCTGGGCGCGGGATGGGAGGTCATGAGCTGCTGCTGCAGCTTCTGCGGGTTCATCGTCACCGAGTAGTGCGCGAGCTGCTCCCCGGCCTGATCCTCGGTGCCCTGGTAGACGACCTTCTCCACCGCGTCACGGGTGAGCTGCAGGTTCTCGGCCGGGTTCATGAGCTTGCCGAGGTCCTGCCCGCTGGCCTGGCTGAGCGACTCCATCGGCATCTTGACGAACTTGCCGCCTCCGGCCCCGCCGGGCATCTGCATGTAGACCGCGTCTCCGTCCATGATCATGCGCATCGGCCCGCTGCCGCCGGGGACGGAGATCGACATGTCGGCCTTGGGACGTCGCTGGTCGCCCACATCGCCGGTGCCGGTCATCGTCATGGCCTCGCCGCCGGAGCCCATACGCATCGTCATCGAGTAGGTCTTGGCCGAGAGCATGGCCTTCTGCACGTTCTCGAAGAACGCGGTCTCGTCGACCTGGTCGCCGGGCTGGGGCGAGGACGCCGACGCGCCGGCCGACGCGGCCGTCGAGGCGGGGGCGGCCGGCGGCGGGGTGGCGTCTCCACTGCACCCGGCGAGGGCGAGCGGGGCGGCGACGATCACGGCTGCGATGCGGGTGCGAAGCATGGTCGGCCTCTCCTGGTGTGACGTGGCCGCCGAGCACGGAGGCCGGTGGTACGCAACCGGCGCGAGTTCGTGACCCCGACGCCGGCGGGACGGGCGGGCGATGCCTCGCCGGTGCGCGAGGGCCACGATACCGGTCGCTTCTGAGCTGGGCGTCCGAGATCGCATGCGTTCGAACGCGGTCGTATCCGGCCGGTTCGCGCCCTCGGCCGGGCCTGGTCGTCGGGCTCGGCCTCCGGGGCATGGAGGCCCTGTCGGGCTAGGGTGTGCAGGCACCGATCGTCGCCTCGAGGAGCTCCGCCCGCCGTGTACGTCAAGAGCCTGACCCTCAAGGGCTTCAAGTCGTTCGCGTCGGCGACCCAGCTGAGGCTCGAGCCGGGCATCACGTGCATCGTCGGCCCGAACGGCTCCGGCAAGAGCAACGTCGTCGACGCGCTCGCCTGGGTCATGGGGGAGCAGGGCGCCAAGAGCCTGCGCGGCGGAAAGATGGAGGACGTCATCTTCGCGGGCACCTCCGGGCGTCCGCCGCTCGGACGGGCCGAGGTGACGATGACGATCGACAACTCCGACGGGGCGCTGCCGATCGATTATTCCGAGGTGACGATCAGCCGCACGATGTTTCGCACCGGCGGCAGCGAGTACGCGATCAACGGGACGAACTGCCGGCTGCTCGACATCCAGGAGCTGCTCTCCGATTCCGGTATCGGTCGTGAGATGCACGTCATCGTCGGTCAGGGGCAGCTCGACGCGGTGTTGCGGGCGACGCCCGAGGAGCGGCGGGGGTTCATCGAGGAGGCCGCCGGCGTTCTCAAGCACCGCAAGCGCAAGGAACGTGCGCTGCGCAAGCTCGAGACGATGGAGAGCAACCTGCGCCGGGTGCAGGATCTGACCTCCGAGATCCGGCGTCAGCTCGGGCCGCTCGGCCGGCAGGCGGAGACCGCCCGGCGGGCCGGGGTCATCCAGGCCGAGGTGCGCGATGCACGCCTGCGTCTGCTCGCCGACGACCTCGTGCAACTGACGACGAGCTTCGAGGCCGACGTCGCCGACGAGCGTGCGCAGGTCGCGGCGCGGGAGGCGGCCGAGGCCGAACTCGCGGCGACCCGGTCGCGGCTCGCCGACGCCGAACAGCGGGCCGAGACGCTGCGGGCCGCGCATTCCGCGGCGCAAGAGCGGTGGTTCACGCTCTCCTCGCTGCGCGACCGGCTGGGCTCGACGGGATCGCTCGCCGCCGAGCGCGTGCGGTTGCTGTCGGGTACCGAGCCGGAGGACACGACGCGCGGTCGCGACCCCGAGACCCTGCTCGAGCAGGCGAAGGCCGCTCGCGCCGACGAGTCCGCGCTGCGGGAGGAGATCGCGCGTGCCGAGACCGCGCTCACCGAGGCGGTCGCGGCGCGTGAGCAGGCCGAGCGTGCACACAAGGACGAACAGGATCGGCTCGCGCGCCTCGCCCGGGCGGCCGCCGACCAGCGTGAGGGCCTAGCCAAGCTCGCGGGCAAGGTCGCGGCCGCGCGGAGCCGCATCGAGGCCGGGGAGGCCGAGTTGGGGCGCCTCGAATCGTCCGCCGCGCGTGCCCGCGCCGGAGCCGAGGAGGCGCAGCGTGAGTTCGCGGTGCTCGAGGCCGGTGTCGCCGACGAGGAGGAGGGCGAGGAGGGTCTCGACGCCGCGTACGAAGAGGCCGCCGAGGCCGTCGAGGTCGCCCGCGCCGTCGTCGAGCGGGCGCAGGAGGCCGAACGCACCGCCGAGGCCGACCGGGCCCACGCCGCCGCCCGCCGTGAGGCGCTCGCCATCGGCCTGCAGCGGACGGACGGCGCCGAGGTGTTGCTCGACCGCGGAACCGACGGGGTGATCGGACGCATCGCCCAACTCGTCACCGTCGCGGCCGGACAGGAGGCGGCCGTGGCCGCGGCTCTCGGACGCGCCGCCGACGGTCTGGCGGTCTCCTCCCTCGCCACCGGTGGTGCCGCCCTCGAGTCGCTCGCCGACAGCGACGCCGGAGCGGTGAGTCTGCTCGTCGCAGGCATTCCTGCGCCCCCGCCCCGTGGCGCCGCCGCCGACGCGGAATCGCTTGCTGCCGGAGCGGTGTGGGCGCTCGACGTCGTCTCCTGCGAGGCCGACCTGCGGCCGGCGGTCCAGCACCTGCTCGCCGGAGTCCTCATCGTCGCCGACCTCGAAACGGCGCTCGCCGTGCACGCCGAACATCCCGAGCTCACCGCCGTCACCACGGCCGGAGACGTCGTGGCGCCCGGCCTCCTGCACGGTGGCGGGCAGGCGCAACCGAGCCTCATCGAGGTCGAGGCCGCCGTCGTCGAGGCCGCCGCTGCCCAGCGTGACGCCGAGGCCCGCCGCGACCAGGCGCGTTTCGCCCTCGCCTCGGGGCGCTCCACGCTCGAGGCCCTCGAGGAGGCCGAGCAGGCCGCACTCGCCGACCTCCACGCCTCGGACGCGCGCCTCGCCGGCGTCGCGGAGCAGCTCGGACGCCTCGCATCGCAGGTGCGCAGCGCCAAGGCCGAGGCCGAACGCATCACCAAATCCGCCGAGGCCGTACGAGCCGGCCTCGAGGAGAACCGCGCCCAGCACGTCGACCTCGAACGGCGCCACGCCGAGGCCCTCGCCGGCGACGATCAGGGCGACGCCGAGCCGACGACCGACGAACGGGACCGGCTGGCCGACGCGGCCGCGACCTGCCGGGCCGCCGAGACCGAGGCGCGGTTGCGGCTGCGCAGCCGCGAGGAACGGGTCCGCTCGCTGGCCGGTCGAGCCGAGGGTCTCGAGAACGCCGCCCGCCAGGAACGAGCGGCGCGCGCCGCGGCCGAGGAGCGTCGCCGCCGCCGTGCCGCGCAGGTCGAGGTCGCCCGCGAGGTGCAACGCGGCGCGGAGCGGGCCGTGGCCGCCGTCGGCGCGGCCGTCGACATCGCCCTCGCCCGCCGAGACGAGGCCGCGGCAGGCCGATCCGCACTCGACGAGGAGCTCACCGAGGCACGGTCGGCCGTCGAGTCGTTGACGACGCGGGTGCGCGAGCTCACCGACTCGGTCCACCGCGACGAGATCGCCCGGGCCGAGCAGCGCCTGCGCATCGACGCACTACGGGCCCGGTCGATCGAGGAGCTCGGTATCGATCCCGACGTACTCGTCGAGGAGTTCGGCCCGCATCGCCGCATCCCCGAGATCACTCCGGAATCCATCACGCGCCGCATGGAGGAGGAGGCCCGGGCACGCGCGGCTGCACGCGCCGCGGCCGAGGCCGCCGAGGAGTCCGGAGTGCCCGGGGAGTCGGGGGAGTCCGGTGAGTCCGACGAGCTCAGCGCACAGGACGAGACCGCAGACCTCGCATCGTTGCAGTCGGGCGACGTCGACGCGCCGGACGAGGCCGTGTCGACCTCCGAACAGCAGACGCGCCCGGAGCACGGGCCCGAGGCCCCCGCGACCCGGTCGCCGTGGTCCCTGCCCCCGATGGCTCCGGTCGAGGAGGAGGGCGCGCACTTCGTGCGCGAGGAGCAGGAGAAGCGGCTGCGCAAGGCCGAGCGTGACCTGGCCCGCCTCGGCCGGGTCAACCCTCTCGCGTTGGAGGAGTTCGCCGCCCTCGAGGAACGCCACACGTTCCTCACCGAGCAGACCGACGACCTGCGCAAGAGTCGCGACGACCTGCTCGACATCGTCAAGGAGGTCGACGCCCGCGTCGAGCAGGCGTTCGCCGAGGCGTTCGCCGACACGGCAGCCGAGTTCGAGGGCGTGTTCTCGCGGCTGTTCCCCGGGGGTGAAGGACGTCTGACCCTCACCGACCCCACGAACATGCTCACGACCGGCATCGAGGTCGAGGCGCGTCCCCCTGGCAAGAAGATCAAGCGGCTGTCGCTGCTGTCGGGTGGCGAACGGTCGCTCACGGCCGTGGCGCTGCTCGTCGCGATCTTCAAGGCGCGCCCGAGCCCCTTCTACATCATGGACGAGGTCGAGGCGGCGCTCGACGACACCAACCTCGGCCGCCTCCTCACGATCTTCGAAGAGCTGCGCGATTCCAGCCAACTCATCGTCATCACGCACCAGAAACGGACGATGGAGGTAGCAGACGCGCTGTACGGGGTCACGATGCGCGGCGACGGCATCACGACCGTCGTCTCGCAACGCGTGGCCCAATCCGCCTGAGGAGGCCGATGTGACCACCACGCCCGACGCCCGCGACTCCGCACTCGAGGCGACCACGACGGGCGCCTCCTCCCACGCCCGGGGGAGTGCGGGACGCAGCCTGCGCCTGGCCGCCGAGGACTCGGTCGTCGTCTACGTCGATCTGCAGGAACGCCTCATGCCCGTGATCCACGACGACGCCGCCGTACGCCAGCGTGCGCGACTGCTCGGATACGGGGCACAGCAGACCGCGGTGCCGATCGTCGGGACCGAGCAGAACCCCGACAAGCTCGGGCCGCTCGTCGACCACCTCCCCGACCTGTGCCGACGCATCCTGCCGAAGATGTCGTTCGGCGCCTGCGACGACGGCCTACCCGATCTGCTCGACGACGTCGCCCCGGGCCGTTCGCAGATCGTTCTCGCGGGCTGCGAGGCGCACGTGTGTCTGCTCCAGACCGCGCTCGGGATCATCGAGTCGGGCCGCGAGGCGTGGGTCGTCGCCGACGCGTGCGGCTCGCGGGATCCACGCGACGCGCACGCGGCCTTCGCCCGCCTCGCCCAGGCCGGCGCGTGCGTGGTGAGCGCCGAGATGGCGATCTTCGAATGGCTGCGCACGTGCGAACACCCGAACTTCCGGTCCATGTCCCGCCAGATCAAGGAGCCCCGGTTCCCGAGCATCGACAGTTGAGTCGTGTTGGGCCGGTGTTCGCCGCCGAGGGCGCGCGTCCGGCCCGGGTCGGGTGCGCGGTGGCTCGTCGCCGAGGACGAGCTCGGCGCGATTCGCGTCGAGCGGCGTCCCGCGCACCCGTCCCGCCACTCCGTCCCACCAGCGATGACGCCGAATTCCGATGCCGGAGCGGGAGATTGAGGGAGGATCGTGATGACTCCGTGACCGAAATCGGCCATCACGGTGGTGCAGACGCGCGCCCGGCTGCCGACTGGAGAGGCATGGACGTCGTGCTCCTCTCCATCGCGATGGTCACCGTACTCGGCGCGCTCTTCGCGGCGGTGGTCATCATCCCCGCCCGTCGCCGCGGTGCGACGATCGTCAATCGCCGCCTGTTCGTTCGCGGTACCCGCCCGGCCAGGCCCACGCGCCGCCGCCGCAACAACCTCTTCCTCGCGCGGCAGAAGCAGCCGCTCGACCTCACGCCGTTGTTGTCGCAGGGCGTGGACTCGCCCCCGCGCAACCGACGGGGCGCACTGACGCGCGTGTCGTGAAGGCCGCCTGACACCAACGCCCGAGATCGCCCGCCCGGCGACGACACACGAGCCGCCTCGACCGCCCTCGCCCCGTCGTCGTGGTCTGCGAGACTTGGCGCGTGGACTGGATCTTTCACGACCTCTGGGCACTTCTCACCGTCGTCGGCGTCCTCCTCGTGGCGGGCGTCGGGGCGATCATCGGCCTCGTCAGGGGCGGCGGCCGCCGCCGCAGCATCGACACGAAGACGCGGCCCGACCTGCGGGGCGCACCGAGTGAACCGGGTGAGCCGAGCGAGGGCGCGCCCGGCGGGGTCCTCACCGAGGAACGACCCGGCGTCGTCGTCGACGAGCCCGTCGCGCCGCCGTCGGTCGAGACACCGGAGTCGACCCGCAGCCGGCTGCAGCGACTGCGCTCGCGCCTCGCGCGCTCCGACTCGGCGCTGAGTCGCGGACTGCTCGCGCTGCTCCAAGGCGGCCAGCTCGACGAGGACACCTGGGACGACGTGGAGAGCACGCTGCTCGCCGCCGACCTCGGGGTCGAGGCGAGCACCGAGCTCGTGGCCGCCCTCAAGAACCGCGTCGCCGCCGAGGGCGTACGTGACGAGGCGACGATGCGCGGCTGGCTCAAGGAGGACCTGTTCACCCAGCTCCAGCCGCAGCTCGATCGCCGCATCGCCTCGACCCGCGTCGAAGGTCGTCCGGCCGTCATCATGGTCGTCGGCGTCAACGGCACGGGAAAGACGACCACCATCGGCAAGCTCGCGCGGGTGCTCGTCGCCGAGAACCGTGACGTGCTGCTCGGCGCGGCCGACACGTTCCGCGCCGCGGCCGCCGACCAGCTCGAGACGTGGGGCGCCCGGGTGGGGGTGCCCACGGTGCGCTCCGAGAAGGAGGGCGCCGACCCGGCGTCCGTCGCCTACGAGGCCGTCGCCGAGGGAATCGAGGCTGAGGCCGACGTCGTCATCCTCGACACGGCCGGTCGTCTGCACAACAAGGCCGACCTCATGAACGAGCTCGCCAAGGTCAAGCGCGTCGTCGAGAAGAAGACGCCGATCGACGAGGTGCTGCTCGTCCTCGACGCGACCACCGGACAGAACGGCATGCGGCAGGCCGAGGTGTTCTCCGACGTCGTCGACGTCACCGGCATCGTGCTCACCAAGCTCGACGGCACGGCGAAGGGCGGCATCGTCGTGGCCGTTCAGAAGGCGCTCGGCGTTCCGGTGAAGCTCGTCGGCCTGGGCGAAGGCCCGGACGATCTCGCCCCCTTCGACCCCAAGGCCTTCGCCGAGGCGCTGCTGGGGGAGTGAGGCGCCCCGTCGCCGATACGGTGGGCCCGTGGGATCGTCACCCGATCCGACGGGCCCACGCTCGTTCGGGAGGGAGCCGGTGTGCGCATCGACCTGAAGAAGGATCGCCGCGACCTCTATCGACCGCCGTCGTCGGAGTTCGTCGAGGTCGACGTCCCGGCGTACGAGTACCTGGCGGTCGACGGAGCAGGGGATCCGAACACGACCGCGGGGTACGCGGCCGCGGTCGAGGCCCTGTACACGACGGGCTACGCGATCCGCGCGGTGTTCAAGGCGCGCACGGGCTCGGACTTCGTCGTCGGCCCGCTCGAAGGGTTGTGGTGGAGCGCCAATCCCAGCGATCAGACGTCGGCGTTCACCGGCGATGACCGTTCGGACTGGCGGTGGACGATGCTCATCCCGCTACCCGCCGAGGTGTCGCTCGGCGACGTGCGCGACGGCCTGACCCGGTCCGCAGCGAAGAAGCCGCACCTGCCGCGCGCCGAGATCCGCCGCATCCACGAGGGGCGGTGCCTGCAGATCATGCACGCCGGGCCGTTCTCCGACGAGGCACCGACGCTCGCCCGTCTGCACGAGCAGGTCATGCCCGATGCCGGCCTCACGTTCGCCGGCCCCCATCACGAGATCTACCTCAGCGACCCGCGCCGGTGCGCACCCGAGGGGATGCGGACGATCCTGCGTCAACCCGTGCGACCGGTCGACTGACGAGCGCGAGTCATCGGCGGACCGGGCGGGCTCGGTCCGTCCTGCCGATGCGCGCAACATGATCCGAGGCGGCTCAGCGTGGGGCGTCGACGAGGTCGGCGAGGCCGATGGTGAACGGGTGCTCGCCGAGGGTGAGGGTGACGTGGGTTCCGCCGGTGATGTCGGTGTAGCCGTCGGGGCCGGGGCTGCGAAAGAGGGTGATGCGGCGGTGGCCGTCGCGGAGGTCGACGACGACGTAGTGGGGGATTCCGGCGGCGGCGTACTCGCGGCGTTTGGTGAGCCAGTCGGTCTCGACCGAGCTGGGGGAGACGATCTCGGCCGCGAGGACGACCTGGTTGCTCGGAGCCCGTCTCGCCTCGGAGGCGAGGACCTGCGGTGTCGCGACGAGCACGTCGGGGCAGCGGATGGTCGCGGGCGCGGGAGCCAGCGAGACGTCGAGGTGGGTGAACGTGAGCAGGCTCGATCCGACGTGTCGCTCCAGGAGGGAGGACAACCTGACGGCGGCGCGCGCATTGAGCGGGGTCTCGCTTGGAACCACGATGACGTACCCGTCGACCAGTTCGAGGCGCTCGTCGGTCTCGCCCAGGGCGTCCCAGTCGTCGAGGTCGAGACGGGGTGGGAGCGGGCTGGAGAGCAGGGTGGTCATCGGGCCTCCTTTCGCCGGTCATCCTCGACCATCGTCGCTCGCCCACACGGCGCTCGTCCACAGGTCGCCCGAGGCCGGGCTCAGCCCGTGAGGTCGGCGAGGCCGATGGTCAACTGGTGCTCGCCGAGGGTAAGGGTGATGTGGGTTCCGCCGGTGATGTCGGTGTAGCCGTCGGGGCCGGGGCTGCGAAAGAGGGTGATGCGGCGGTGGCCGTCGCGGAGGTCGACGACGACGTAGTGGGGGATTCCGGCGGCGGCGTACTCGCGGCGTTTGGTGAGCCAGTCGGTCTCGACCGAACTGGGGGAGACGATCTCGGCCGCGAGCAGCACGTCGTCGGCGCGCAGCCGCGTCGACCCGGAGGCGATGTCGCGCCGGAGGACGACGATGTCGGGTTGTCGCACCGTCGCCGGCACGTCCTGCAGCACGACACTCATCTGCGACCCGCACCGCAGCGTCCGGCCGGTCGCATCGCGGACTCGCTCGATGAAGAGGGCCTGCGCCTCGACGTTGCGCCACTGTTCGCTCGGAACCACGATGACGTACCCGTCGACCAGTTCGAGGCGCTCGTCGGTCTCGCCCAGAGCGTCCCATTCGTCGAGGTCGAGACAGGGTGGGAGCGGGCTGGAGAGCAGGGTGGTCATCGGGCCTCCTTTCGCCGGTCATCCTCGACCATCGTCGCTCGCCCGCACGGCGCTCGTCCACAGGCGACGCTCGCGGCGTGTGCCGTCGCACGAGGTCGTCCGCGCGGAGGCCGCGTCGGCAGAGAGCCCGGCGCGAGGCATACCCAGGTGGGTTCCCGCATGGTTGGGTGAGGCATGACCTCCGAAACCGAATCACGGGTGGCCTCCGCCGAACGCGTCGTCCGGGCCACGCCGGCGACGATCTTCGAGCTCATCGCCGACCCTGCACAGCAGCCGCGGTGGGACGGCAACGACAACCTCGCCTCGGCCGCCACCGGACAGCGCGTGCACGCCGTCGGCGACACGTTCGACATGACCCTGACCAAGGACGGCGCGGTGCGCCGCAACCACATCGTCGAGTTCGAGGAGGGGCGGCTCATCGCGTGGCTTCCCTCGGAGATCGGCTCGCCCCCGCCTGGCCACCTGTGGCGGTGGGAGTTGAAGCCGCAGGCCGACGGCACCACTCTCGTGCGACACACCTACGACTGGACGGACCTCACCCACGAGAGGCGCATGAACCGTGCTCGTCGCACGACCTCCGAGGCACTGACCGCCTCGATCGAGCGGCTCGCCGCGATCGCCGAAGGGGCTTCGGGCTGACCGGCCCTCGGGCCCACTCGAGGAACTCGTGACGGGCAGCCCGTCACGACGTGACACAGCCCCGGGGGACGACCGCTCGGCCATGAATTCGGTGGGGTTCGACGCTGCCGTCCTCTAGGCTGACGAGCATGTTGGTTCGTGGCATCGCTTCAGTGCGCCTGCGCAGGCGCTGACGGCGGCGAGCAGCACCACTTCGTGACGCTCCCGCCCCCGTAGTCATGCCGGGCGGCCGCTTTGTCATGCCCGGCTCCGCCACGAACCACGGAGCGATGCAGTGTCCACGTACCACCATGGCCGGCACGAACACGGCCAGAACTTTCTCACCGATCCTCGGACGATCCGTCGCGTCATCGACCTCGTCCGGGAGACCAGCGGCCCGATCCTCGAGATCGGACCGGGCGAGGGGGCACTGACCCGACCCCTCCTCGCCCTGGGCAGGCCCGTCCACGCCGTCGAGATCGACGGGCGACTCGCACGAAAGCTCGCGAAGGAGCTCAACGGCAAGGCGCTCATCACCGAAGGTGACTTCCTCGCACACACGATCCCCGATCATCCGCACGTCATCGTCGGCAATCTGCCCTTCGATCGGACCACCGCCATCCTGCGCCGCATCCTGCACGCGCCGGGGTGGACCGATGCGGTGCTCCTGGTTCAGTGGGAGGTCGCGCGGCGGCGGGCGGGCGTGGGCGGGGCCAGCATGATGACCGCCCAATGGTCGCCCTGGTTCGACTTCACCCTCCACGGCCGGGTGCCCGCGCGAGCGTTCACGCCGAGCCCCGGAGTCGACGGCGGCCTGATGGCGATCCGTCGCCGCCCGGATCCGCTCGTCCCTGTGCGCGAACGCCGACGCTTTCACGCGTTCGTCCATCGGATCTACACCGGCCCTGGCCGTGGGCTCGCGCAGATCCTCGCCCGCAACACCGGCCTCGGGACGACGACGAGCGCTGCCCGGTGGTTGCGCAGCCGAGGACTCGCCGGCTCCGACCTGCCGAAGTCGATGACCACGTCGGCGTGGATCGACTTGTACCGCGCCACGGGGACGTCTCCTCCGCGGTCGCGGACCAGGGGCGCCGAAGGAACCGGTAGATAGGAGGCGACCTTCCGTCGTGGGGGCAGGTGAGGCGAGGTCAGGAGGCGAGGTAGGTCGCCATCTCGCTGTCGGGGACCATCGAGCCGCCGGTCGCCCAGGCGAGATGGCAAGCGCCGGACGGGTTCTCGAGGTCGCGTAGCGCGGTCGGGCCCGCGGCTCCGGCGAGGGCGGAGGGTTCGAGGCGGATGCCCTCGGTCTCGTCGAGGAGGCGCAGCAGTCGGAACAGCTCGTCGTCGCGGACGGTGTACGCACCGGCGACGAGATCCTTCGTCGCCGACCAGGCGAGCTGCGAGGCGCGGCCGACGGCGAGCCCGTCGGCGACGGTACGACCGTGGAGGCCGAGATCCTGGACGGCGATCGCGTCGCCCCGCCCGGTCGCGAGCGCGAGGAGCATGCAGGGAGCCTGCACCGGCTCGGCGTACCAGCAGTGCAGGTGCGCCGTATCGACGCCGCGATCGCGCAATGCGAGGTGCAGCCCGGCGACGATGCCGCCCGGGCCGCCGCCGACCCCGCAGGGCAGGTGGACGTGCAGCGGATGCTCCGCAGTGGGAGTCAGACCCGCGGTCTCGAGCTGATCGACGAGGCGCAGCCCCGCGACGGCGTACCCGAGGAAGAGTTCGCGTGAGCTCTCGTCGTCGACGAAGTGGGTGTGCGGGTCGGCGGCGGCCTGCGCGCGACCCGTCTCGACGGCGATGCCGTAGTCGCCCTCGTACTCGATCACCTCGGCACCGAGGCTGCGCAGCAGCTCCTTCTTCCACTGCCGCGCGTCGGCGCTCATGTGGATGACGGCCCGGAACCCGAGCGCACGGGCCATGATGCCGATCGACAGACCGAGATTGCCGGTCGAACCCACCGCGATCGTGTACCGACTCAGGTGCTCGCGCAGGTCGGGTCCCGCGAAGTCGCGGTGATCACCGGCCGACGGGTCTCCGCCCGCCCACCCCGCGTCGAGCGCGAGTCGTTCGGCGACGGTGAGCACCTCGTAGATCCCGCCGCGGGCCTTGATCGACCCCGAGATCGGCAGCTCGTCGTCGCGCTTCAGCCACAGGGAACCGCGGAGGCCGAGCGCGGCGCGCATCCGGGGAACCTCGACGATCGGAGAGTCGATGATCCCCGCCTCGATCCCCTCGGGTCCGAGGTGCCAGGGGCCGTCGAACGCCTCGGCGAGGAAGGGGGCGAACCGGCGCAGGCGGGCGTCGGCGTCCCGAACGTCGTCGAGCGTGACCACCCCCGGCACGTCCTGCGAACGGCGCGGGTTCACCCACGTCGTCGGGATGCCGGCACGCACGTCGTCCAGGGGAGCGCTGTTCATGACGCCATTCTCGTCGGCCGCCTCACCAGGCACGAGTTCGACGTCGGTACACACGTGCCTGCGGTTCGATCCATGTCGACAACCGACCTGGACCAGTGTCCAGATCGGACTAGGCTGCGTCGACGACGACGCCCGGTTTCGGGGGCGAGAGGGCGGCGTCGACGCCCGGGGGAGTCCTGGGGTTCTGCACCGTCGCTCCCGCCGAGCGCGAGGCGCCCGGAACCGCGAGGAGGCACCGTGAGCTCCACCATCTCGACCGCTCGGAGCGGAGCCGACGTGGGACGCGCGTCGTTTCTGATCGCGCTCCTGTGCTGGCTCACGGTCGCCCTCGAAGGCTTCGACCTCGTCGCGTTCGGCGCGGTCATCCCGACCCTTCTCGAGACCGGCCACCTCGGCATGACCGGCCCGGATGCGACGCTCGTCGCGACGTTGTCGCTGGTCGGCGTGGGGATCGGTGCGGCAGCGGGTGGGCCCGTCAACGACCGGTTCGGACGCCGCGTGGGGCTGTTCGTCTCGGTCGCGGTGTTCTCGGTCTTCACGATCCTCGTGCCGCTCGCGCCGAGTATCACGTTGCTCGCGGCGACCCGCCTCGTCGCCGGGCTCGGACTCGGTGCCTGCATGCCGACCGCCATCACGATCATGACCGAGACCTCCCGCTCGGACCGCAAGGCCACCTCGACGACGGCGACGATGACCGGCTACCACGTGGGCGCGGTCGCGATGTCGCTGCTCGCCATCGTCGTCCTGCCCGACTGGCACGTCCTCTTCTACGCGGGCGGCGTCGCCGGTCTGCTGCTGTTGCCGCTGGTCTGGATCCACGTCCCCGAGACCGCGCCGATGGTCCGCACGGACGACCGTCCCGGCACCTCGCCGCGACGTGGAATCCTCGAACTCCTCGCCGCGCACCCGCGGGCGCTGCTCGGTTCGTGGCTCGCCTCGTTCATGGGCCTGCTGCTCGTCTACGGGCTCAACACGTGGCTGCCGCAGATCATGCGGTCGGCGGGCTACTCGCTCGCCTCGTCGCTGAGCCTGCTGCTCATCATGAACGCGGGCGCGATCGCCGGGCTCGCGCTCGGCGGCATCGTCGCCGACCGTCGGGGCATCAAACGCTCGACGCTCGTGTGGTTCGGGGCGTCCGCGGTGTTCCTCGCGTTGCTCAGCCTGCGCATGAACGACCAGGTCCTGCTGCACGCGGTCGTGTTCGTCACGGGGCTGTTCGTCTTCAGCGCACAGGGGCTCGTCTACGCGCTCGTCGCGCACCTCTTCGAGCCCGAGGTGCGCGGCGCCGCGATGGGTCTGGCCTCCGGCGTGGGTCGCATCGGTGCGATCGTCGGTCCGTTCGTCACCGGCATGCTCGTCACCGCAGGTCTCGGGCACCCCTGGGGCTTCTACGTGTTCGCGGTCGTCGCGGTCCTCGCCGCCGGCGCCGTCGCGCTCATGCCGGCGTCGCCGCGGCCGTCGCGTCGCTGACGTCGAGGGCACCGGGCGACCGCACACGATCATCGATGCGGTCGTCCCCCGGGCAGGGCAGGGCCTGACGCGTTCGCATCACCGCTGACGCGGTGTCGTCGCGCAGTGGGGGTGAGCGTCAGGAACCGCTTCCGGAAACCGCGGTAGAGACGACGACGGCGGAGATGATCGCCGCGTTCATCGAGGCCACGGCGTTCGCCACCGCCTTGCTCATCGCCTCGCTCATGCGGATGTCGGCGGCCAGCTCCTTGATCCGCGTCTTGACCTCCCGCTTGCTCAGCCCGGCCCATTCGTCGGCCAACACCTTGGCCGCGAGGTCGAGACCCTGGAGGATCGAGAGCACCGTCGCCTCCTGCGGCGTGGCGGAGCCGCCGTGGAGCACGGCCCGCAGTCGGCCCCGCAACGCGCGCTCCGGCGACGGGTCGAGCACCGGACGTTTCTCGGGAACAAGCCCGAGCATCCGCTTCTCCTCGACGCGGATGATGCCGGCCTGCGCGAGCGAGTCGACGATCTGGTCCTCCGCGGCCACCCGGCCGTCGCTGATGAGCTGGGAGGCCTTCTTGCCGTCCTTCTCACCGAGCCGCGCGAGCGCGGCATCGAGCGCGGGATGCCCCGTGGGGGAGGCGTCGACCACGCTGACACGCGGATCCTTGTCCTCACTCAGCCGCACGCGCTCGGCGAGAACCAGGTCGACGACGTTGGCCGCCGCGTAGCCGTAGCTCGCCTGTGTGAACGCGCTCTCGGGCTTGCCGTCGTCTCGGGTGAGCAGCAGGAAGAGGTCCTCGGAGATCGTCATGTGCCCAGGCTAGAAGCGTCATCACGGGCACGAGGTCGAACGCCGAAACAGCCGCCGATTCCGCGGCCTATCCGAGGTCGGTGCGGATCTCGGGTCGACCGCGGTCGGCGGCTGTCTCGCTGGAGTGCGGCTCACTCCTCGATCTGGGCGTCCTTGTCCCGGTGGATCTCGTCGGCCATCTCGCTCACCTTGTCCTGCGGGACATCGACACCGGCGTCATCGAAACCCTTCTCGAGGTGTTCCTCGACGGTCTCGGGCTCGGCCCCGGGAACCTGCGACCGGGCTCCGCTCTCGACGTTCTCGACGGCTTCGGCCTTGGCTGCGTCTTCTCCGTTGCTCTCTCGGTTGCTCATGGCCCCATCTACCCGGACGACCCGTACGCCAAACGACTCAGTGCTCCGCGGCGGCGTGAACGAGCGCGACCGTCTGTCGCACGATGACCTGCCGCCACGCATCGAAGCTCGCGTCACTGGGTGCGTACAGATTCGTCTTCTCGAAGTGCTGCATGATCGGCGTGTGGATGTGCCCGGCGGGAATGTCGCGGCCGAGTCGGTCTCGCAGCAGCGTGTTGCGGTAGCCGCTCTCGTTGGACAGGTACGTCCCACCACTTCCGGCATACGCACAGGAGTCCTTCGACGGGGGCGTGCCGGGTTGCACGGGCGTCGTCGTGCCCGTGAGAGCAGCGTTGCGGGTCACCCGCTCGGGTGAGTCGCAGTTCGGGAACTCCGTGTACTCGGTGTTGCGGATGACCGGGAACCCTTCGCCCTCGGCCCACTGCGCACCGGGCGGGGGCGCGAGGTCGGCTCCGGTGCCCGCCTCGGCCATCGGCGCGAAGGGCAACGTCGAGGTCGTCCACTGCGGCGGGTTGTGCAGGTCGAACACCCGCGGACCGCCCCAGCGTGGCACGACCGTCGTGTTGCAGCCCGGGTTGTTCTTCGCGATCTGGGGCACGCCGTCGATGGGGCGGCACGGCCGACTGCCGTCGTTGCCGGCCGACACCCCGTGGTACCGGCCGTTCCACACCTCGAGGTCGAAGCGCCCCTCGCGGCCCTGGCTCACGGTGATCGACGCCGTCAGCGCCTTGCGGCCGCCGCGCATGTGCGGGCCGACGGTGTCCTCGATCCACCCCGCCGTGAACTCCGTGTAGTTCACCGGGAGCAGGTAGGCGTTGATCACCTGACGGCGGCCGTCCTTGCCGACGTGCGTCGTGCCGTCGACGGCCAGAGCCGTGGCGCCCGAGGGATTGCCGTGCCGGATGTTGTTCCCCGCCGCGCCCGTGGCCGTACCGGCGTCGCCGCCGTCGAGCGTGTACGGGTCGAAGCCGCTCACCATGACCCGGGCGTACCGCTCGCCCGCCGGGTAGGAGATGTCGGTCATGCCTCGCGAGGCCTTCTCGAAGGTCTCGATGATGCGCTCACGCTCCGGAGCGGTGAGGCCGTGCCGCGGCTGCCACTGTCGCAGCGCGGCGGTCACCTGCAGGCGGGTCCAATAGAGCGGTCGATCGTCACTGCGAGGAAGCGTGCCTCGCACCCAGCCGGTCGACTGCACACGGGCCACGGCCGCCTTCCACAACCGGCGTCCCTCCCGTTCGGCGACCACCCGTGCACGCCGGGAGTCGTGGGCGCCGCACATCATGCCGACGAGCCGCGGTGCGACGTCCTCGAACCCGCCGCCGACGATCATGTCCTGCGCGAAACTCGTGGCGGTGAGCCGGGAGGGGTCCGCCGGGTCGGGCAGCCGCGCGTCCAGACGCTTCTCCTCGACCGAGAGCGGAGCGGAGGCGTCGAGACAGGCGGCGCGCAACACTCCGCTGCCGGGCGTCGTCGTCGGTGTGGGGGAGGAGGCGTGGGCGGCGCTCGCCGGCGCGGCGAGAGCGACGGCCGCGGCCGTCGACAGCAGAACGGCAACTCGACGGTGAGTCATGGGGATTCCCTTCGGGGAGGACGGGGTGGGTCGGATGCTGGCACCCCCGCGTGACGACCGCAACCGTGCGGTCGTCGCGGCCGAAGGAGTGACACGACGTTGCGGTACGGATTCGAGACTCCGTGCACGCCTGAGGCCATGCACGCCCGGGTTGTGGGCACCGGGCACGTCATCCATCCCCTGCTCACCGGGCATAGGACGTGCACGGGTGTGACATGAGGCGACACCGGCGCCTCGGACTGCGGCACTGCGAGTGCCGAGGGCGTTCTCGTGTGCGTGCCGGTCAGGAGGACGGGCGCGGGGGTGGCCGCAGCCCGTTTCGCGCTGCGCGATGAATCGCCTCGCCGAGGCGCGTGGTCGCTCGGGACGGCAGACGCCAACTCTGCCAGGCGAGGTGGACGTCGACGTGATCGTCGTTCCGACCGATGCGCACGAGCTCCCCGGTGTCGAGCAGGTCCCCGAGCTGAGGCTCGGAGATGAGTCCCCACCCCAGACCCGCTCGCACCGCGGCGAGGAACGCGTGGTTCTCGGGGATGAGGTGTTGGATCTCGGCACCCTCGACGCCGTGTCTACGCAGCAGCCGATGCTGCAGTTCGTCCTCGTCGCTGAATCGGACCATCGGCAACCGGGCCCAGTCCACCTGCGTCGACGCGTGGCGCTCGCGCAACTGCGGGGTGCACACCGGGACGTAACGGAGGACTCCGAGCGGCTCGATCGTGCATCCGGACACGACCACGGGGTCGGAGGTGATGGCTCCGACCGCGGCGCCGGTGCGCAGGTGTTGGGTGCCGTGGTCCTCGACCTCGATGAGCAGTTCGAGCGTGACGTCCGGCCAGGTGGCGGCCTCGGCCAGCACGGGGACGAACCACGTCGCGAGCGAGTCCGCGTTGACGACGAGGGGCAATCGGCGCCGGTGCACGGTGTCGGGGGTGAGTGCCGACACCGCGTCGGCCTCGAGCTCGGCGACCTGGCGGGCCAGGCGCAGCAGCACCTCGCCGTCGGCGGTCGCCCGACACGGCGAGGAACGCACGACGAGGACCCGGCCGTGGTGCCGTTCGAGGGCCTTGATGCGTTGGCTGATCGCCGGCGGCGTGACGTGTAGGGCCCTCGCGGCGGCCTCGAACGAGCCCTCGTCGACCACGGCGACGAGGGCAGCGAGCTGATCAGCGTGCATAAGCTGACCTTAGGGTCGCGAAGAATGTTTCGCTGGATTGAATCGACGCCGATCCCTACCGTTTCCGGCATGACGACCGCTCTCCTCGGATTCGCCACCGGCGCCGCGCTCATCATCGCGATCGGCGCGCAGAACGCCTACGTTCTGCGCCAGGGCCTCCGACGCGAGCACATCGGCATCGTCGTCGCGATCTGCGCGCTGAGCGACCTCGTCCTCATCCTCGCGGGGGTCGCGGGCATCGGAGCGGTGAGCCGGTTGCACCCCGCAGTGCTCGAACTGCTCCGCTTCGGCGGCGCTGCCTACCTCGCCTGGTTCGGAGTGCGCAGCCTCTGGTCGGCGCGAAAGGCGAGCGGGCTCGTCGCCTCGATTCCCCGGGGCGCCGGCTCGGTCGCGCTCACCGCGGTCGCGCTCACCTGGCTCAACCCGCACGTCTATCTCGACACCGTGCTCATGCTCGGGTCGGTCGCCAACCAGCACGGGCCGGTCGGGCGCTGGCAGTTCGCGACCGGTGCCGTCACGGCCAGTCTCGTCTGGTTCACCGGCCTCGGCCTCGGCGCCCGCGCCCTCGCGCCCCGCTTGGCCAGCCCGCGCCTCTGGCAGGCGATCGACGTCGTCGTCGGAATCACGATGCTGTCGATCGCCGCCATGCTCCTCGTCTCGTGAGGCCGCCCCCAGTTCGCGCAACAAAGACCGGCCAGCTCGACGACGCCGCGACATGGTCGGGCGATGACCAGGACGAATGCGAACGAGGCTCGCCGCAGGGGCGGGACTGATCGGTCTCTGTTGCGTGTCCGTGTCGCCCGCCCGTGTTGCGTGGAACTCGGGCGCGGTCGGGCCACGGGGCCTCCGACGGCGATTCGGACGGCTAGGTTCGGTGCCGTGGAGAGCGATTCCTCTGGGCCGGCCCGCACGAACCCCCGAAGGCGTCTCGAGGGGTCGGCGCGGCCCGGCACGGGCGGCGAAAGCGCTCATCGTCTGGACGCGGGCCCGGTCTACGGCACCGCACGGCGTCTCGAGCGCCGTGTCCGCGCCCGGTTTCCGGAGCGTCACCTGGCAGAGCTCGCCGACCAGCTCTGCGACCTCGTCGAGACCATCGGGCGAGAGCGCGACCGTTCACCCGCGTTCGTGCTCATCCGCAACGGCTGCCGAGTACTCATCGCGGTGATCGTCGTCGCCGTGACCGCCACGGTCGTCGTCGGCGCCGGGGCGGCGTTCGGTGAGGCACATCGACTCTCGGCGATCGACTGGCCGCCGCTCGTGGAGAGCACGATCAACGACATCGTGTTCGCCGGTGTGGCCGTGTTCTTTCTCCACGCCCTGCCCGAGCGCCTCGAACGTCGCGGTCAAGTCCCTGGTAGTGGTGTAGCGCTGCGTTCTCCTTCTTGATGGGTCAGGCGGTCAGGGCGGGCGGGTCATCAGCTCCGATCTCGGGTTCGGTGTTGGGGACGATGTTGACCCGGCAGCGGGCGAGGACCTCGAGTCCGAGGTAGCGGCGGCCTTCGGCCCATTCGTCGGTCTGCTCGGCCAGGACGGCTCCGACGAGCCGGACGATGGCGTCGCGGGTGGGGAAGATGCCCACGGCGTCGGTGCGGCGCCGGATCTCGCGGTTGAGGCGTTCGGCGGGATTGTTGGACCAGATCTGGGTCCACACGTCCTTGGGGAAGCCGGTGAAGGCCAGGATGTCGGCGCGGGCGCCGTCGAGGTGGTCGTGGACCTCGGGCAGCTTTCCCTCGACGTAGTCCAGGAGTCGGTCGAACTGGGCGTGGACCGCGGGACGGTCGGGCTGGTCGTACACGCTGTGCAGCATCGCCTTGACCGCGGGCCACATGCTCTTGGGTGTCACCGACATGAGGTTCGCGGCGTAGTGGGTGCGGCACCGCTGCCAGGACGCTCCGGGAAGGTTCGCCGCGATCGCCTCGACCAGACCCTGGTGCGCGTCGCTGGTGACCAGCCGGACACCGGTCAGACCGCGGGCAACCAGGTCGGCGAAGAACTCGTTCCACACCGAGCCGGTCTCAGCAGTGGCCACGCGCATACCGAGGACCTCGCGGTGCCCGTCGCCGTTCACGCCGGTGGCCAGCAGCACGACGGCGTTGACGACCCGCCCGCCTTCGCGGAGCTTCATGGTCAACGCGTCCGCGGCGACGAACGTGAACGGCCCAGCTGCGTCCAACGGCCGGTGGCGGAACTCCTCGACGTGCTCGTCGAGCTCGGCCGCCATCCTCGAGACCTGCGACTTGGACAGTGAGTCGATCCCGAGGGTCTTGACCAGCTTGTCCATCCGCCGCGTGGACACGCCGGCGAGGTAGCAGTCCGCCACGACCGTGATCAGGGCGGTTTCGGCGCGCTTGCGGCGCTCAAGCAGCCACTCGGGGAAGTAGGTGCCCTTGCGCAGCTTGGGGACTGCGATGTCGATGGTCCCGACCCGGGTGTCCAGGGGGCGGTGACGGTACCCGTTGCGCTGCGCGGTCCGGCCCGGGCTGGGGCGGCCGTACTCGGCACCGACCACCGCATCAGCATCAGCCGAGAGCAGGGCGTTGATCATCGTCTGCAACAGCGAGCGCATCAGATCGGGTGAGGCTTCGGCGAGTGCTTCGCCCAGCAGACGTGCAGGGTCGACAATGTGGGGAGCGGTCATCGTGATGACTCCATTCGAGAGATCTGTGAGAGGTGAACTCGAAGGATCACGCGGTGGCCGCGCCTGCGTCCGACGTCCACGCCGGTGACGATCTCGACGACCGCGCTACACCACTATCAGGGACTCAACTAACGTCGCCGCGTTCTCGGTGTGCTCCATCGGCTGCGCTCGCTCGCGCACGTCATCGACATGCACCAGCTCACCAAGGACCCGGAACGCATCCGCGCGCGGTATTCGAGGACGGCCGAATCGGTGCGCGACACGATGACGGCGGAGGAGTTGTTCCACTACCTCGACTACTGCAGCGAGATGCTCTCGCTCGTCGGCAAGTCCGCCGCGTTGTACGCCCAGTCGACCTCGGACGACGTGGTGCTCACCTCGATCGAGGGGATCGAGTCGTTGACCACCGGGTTGCAGACCAAGATCTGGCAGAAGATCGCGCTGCTGCCCTGATCAGCGGCTGCCCGGCGTCTGACCCGCCGTGAACGACGCCCCACCCCGGATGTGGAACGTCAGGCCGCGGCTTCGACTGGGGTCGACCAGATGCGTGTCGGCGGCACGGAGACGGTGGGTGAAGACGGCCAGGAGTCGAGGGGCCTGCCCGGCCTCCGACTTGACCAATCCGGCCGTGTAGGAATCGGCGGGATCGGTCTCGAGTGCCACGAGGAGCGTGTGGGTCCCGCCGGGGAGGATGTGACCCTGGCGATCGATCGGGCCACTTCGGCGAGAGAACGGTGCCTCGTCGAGCCTGACCTGCGTGTTGCCGCGGAACAGCATGAACGTGTAGGCGTCGAGGTCGACCGGCCGTCGGGGATCGTTGAGGATCTCGACGGTGAACAGCGTCCGGACGGTCGGGAGGTCGTTCTTCCGACGGAAGGCGTCGTCGGCCGCGACCGGGCGGTGGACGATGACCGTGAGCCCGTCGATCGTCGTGCGCTGATCGAACGGGAGAACCGTGGAGGTCCGCGACGTGACCACACCGGAGTCGTCGGGGTGGGCCTCCGCGGGGGCCGTGTCGGTGCCCGTCGATCGTCGTGCGCTGATCGAACGGGAGAACCGTGGAGGTCCGCGACGTGACCACACCGGAGTCGTCGGGGTGGGCCTCCGCGGGGGCCGTGTCGGTGGGGGCAGCGTCGGCGGGCGCCGTGGCCGACGGAGGCGCCGTGGGGGCTGGGTCGCCGGCCGGAGCCTGCGTGACCGCATCGGTCGTCGGCGCCGCCGGCCGAGGTACGGCGAGTGAGGGCAGCGCACATCCCGAGATCAGGAGGCAGGCGAGGAGGGCGATGGTTCGGCGTGTCGTGCGAGGGACGGTATGAACGCGGCCGATCGGCGTGGTGACCGTCGTGGCCCGGCCAGTGGACAGACGACGCCGGTGAAAGGCGACGTCGATCACGTCCCCCGGGCCCGGGAACTCGTCGAGGCCCCCGCACACGGTGGGTGCGAAGGCCTCGACGGCACGTGGGACTCAGCGCTCGGGCGTCATCCTCATGTCGTTCGGCATGTCATTCGACGGGCGCGTTGGTGGCCGGGTTGTCGTTGCCCGGGTCGTGGCGCTCGGCGGGACCGGCGGTCGTCTCGTCGGGCTCGGTGTGGCTGTCGTCGACCTGGGTCTGCGGCGCGTTCTCGGTCTCGATGTCGTCGTTGCTCTGACTCATGGTTGCTGCCTCCTCGGTCGGGTACCGCCAGAGTAAGGGCGTCGGCGCCGATGCGCGCGGGGACGACCCGGCGACGCTCGACCAGGCCTCTCGTCGGTTCGAGCCGGCGAATTGGCCTGGCGTTCAAGCGAATGCAACCTCTCCACCGAGATCGCCGCCCAAAGATCGGCCGGGGGCAACCCGGACGTCTCCTGAACGGAGAAACGTGACAGTCGTCCCGTTTTCGGTGATTCCCAACCCTTCTCGGTCAGGAGAACTCCATGTCTACAGTCCAGCGTCGCGTCGCCACCGCCATCCTTCCGCTCGTCGGGCTCGCCCTCGTCCCGGCGGGTATCGCCCAGGCGGACTCGACCCCGCGGGTCGACCCCGAGCGCAAGGCCGAGGTCGTGCGCGACGACTACAGCGGCCACGTCGACGTCGTCCGCGGCAAGGCCGCCGACGAGAACAAGCTCACCGGATCGGTGTTCGTCGACAAGAACCGCAACAGCCGCAAGGACAAGAACGAGAACGGCATCGCGGGAGTCGCCGTCTCCAACGGCCGCGACATCGTCACCACCAACGCGGCGGGTCAGTACTCGCTGCCGGTGTACGACCGCATGACCGTCTTCGTCACGCAGCCGGCCGGTTACGCCGTCCCGGTCAACGAGGACAACATCGCGCAGTTCTCCTACAACCACTTCCCCAACGGTTCGCCCAAGCTCAAGTTCGGCGGCATCGCCCCCACCGGCGCCCTGCCCAAGGCCGTCAACTTCCCGATGGTGAAGTCCAAGGCCACCGCCAAGAACGTCCAGAACTGCGCCGTCGCCTCCGACACGCAGCCCCGCAACCTCACCGAGCTCAACTACGCCAAGCAGGGGCCCGTGCGCGACCTCATGAAGCGCACCGACCTCGGCGGCTGTGGCGTCATGCTCCTCGGCGACAACGTGTGGGACGACCTCTCGCTCAACGCCCCCATGCGCGACATCTACCGCGACCTCCGCGGCCCGATCCGCCTCGTCGCCGGCAACCACGACATGGACTTCGACGCCAAGGACGACGAGGGCAGCCTCGACACCTACCGCGCCCAGTTCGGCCCCGAGTACTACTCCTACGAGGTCGGCCAGACCCACCTCATCGGCCTCGACAACATCCTCTACAACGGTGCCGTCCCCAACGCCAAGTCCGGCGGTTACAAGACCGGCCTCGACGCCCAGCAGCTCGAATGGCTGAAGAAGGACCTGGCTCGCGTCCCCGCGCACAAGCTCGTCGTCATCCAGGCCCACGCCCCGTTCGTGCACTACCGGAACACCGGCACGCAGGACGCCAAGGAGGTCTTCGACGCCCTCAAGGCCGCCGGCCGCACCGCCGAGAACACCCTGCTCATCGGTGGACACACGCACACGATGGAGAACCTCCTGCCCGGCGACAAGCGTGAGGAGTGGGCCAAGAAGGGCATCGACGGCCTGCCGTTCCACCAGATCGTGACCGGCACCGTCTCCGGCGACTGGCACTCCGGCAACCTCGACGAGTACGGCCTGCCCTACGCCATCGGCAAGGGCGGCGTCCGCCCCGGCACCCTCACCATCGGCCTCAAGGGCAACGAGTTCGTCGAGTCCTACAAGGTGCGCAACAAGCCCTACAGCCACCGCTTCTCCCTCGGCGTCAACTCCCCGTCCTGGCGTGAGTGGGCCCCGAAGCGTCTGGCCTGGCGCACCGACAAGAACGAGAACGAGGGCGCCGCGCCCGAGTTCGGTGACCTCAACGTCATCACCGACGAGGACCTCAAGGGCGGCACCTGGATCTCCGCCAACTTCTTCGCCGCCTCCACGAAGGCCACCGTCGAGGTCTCCGTCGACGGCCGCGCCCCCAAGGTCGCCGAGCTCATGCAGCCTGCCAAGGGCGAGAAGCTCAACACCGGTTGGGAGTTCGCCGACGTCGAGGGCGCCAACGCGAACCTGCTCTCGAAGAACGGCAACGTCCCTCAGGACGGCACGTCCATCTGGCGCGCCCAGCTCCCCGAGTCCCTGAACCGCGGCGTCCACACCGCCACGGTCAAGGGCACCGACCGCCACGGCCGCGTCTACACCGACACCATCCGCTTCACCGTCGTCGACGAGCGCGCCGCCGCCAAGTGACCCCCGCCTGACCGAGACGGCCGAGCGCCGGACCGCACCCGCGGTCCGGCGCTCGGCCGTCGATGTCTGCACCCTGTGGCAGCCCGCGGCGAAGGACGGCGTCGCATCGCGTCGCGCGCGGGATCCAGGATCGGGACTTCACCCGTCCCGCCGCGGGGCCAGGGCGTCCGCGCGGGTCAGCGCATGACCGGGGAGTCGGCCTCCCTCTGGTACCGATCGGCGATCGTGTTCCAGAGCGGCGCGTTCGTGATGCCGACGGCCTCTGGGCGGAACACCGGATCGTGGCCCGCCTTGCGCTGTCGCTCGTAATCCTTGAACACCCGCATCGCGACGGGCACGAGGAACACGAGGCCGATGAGGTTGATCCACGTGTAGAGCCCGAGGCCGATGTCGGCCAGGCCCCAGGCGAACTCCGAAGAACGCCAGGAGCCGAGCAGGATGGAGATCGCGAGAACGATCTGAAAGACCGTGTTCGTCCGACGCTCGTAGCTCTTGCCCCGCAACAGGTAGGCGATGTTGGTGTCGGCGTAGAACCCGAACGACAGCAGGGTGGTGAACGCGAAGAAGAACATCGCGATCGCGACGAACGGAGCGCCGAATCCGGGAAGCACCGACTCGATGGCGTTCTGCGTGAACGCCGGGCCCGCCTTGACGTCGGGCAGGTACTCGAGCACCTTGCGCCCGTTCTCGTCGATGACGTTGTAGGAGTTCGTCACGAGGATCATCAGGCCGGTGACCGTGCACACGAAGAGCGTGTCGATGTACACCGAGAAGCCCTGGGCCAGGCCCTGTTTGACGGGGTGGCTCACCTCGGCGGCGGCGGACGCCTGGGCGCCAGAACCCGTGCCGGCCTCGGAGGAGTAGACCGCGCGCCGCACGCCCCACATGACGATGGCGCCGAACATCCCGCCGAAGACGGCCTCGCCGCCGAAGGCGCTGGAGAAGATCAGACGGAACATCTCCGGCACATAGGCGGCGTTGAGGGAGAGGACGACGATGCCCATGACGATGTACCCGATCGCCATGAATGGCACGACCAATCCGCACACCCTTCCGATGCGCTTCATGCCTCCGAAGACGACCGCGCAGAACAGCACGGCGACGACGACGCCGGTGAGGCGCACGTCGATCTGGAACGCCGTGTTCGCCGACTCGGCGATGTTGTACGCCTGCACCGACGGGCCGGTGATCGTCGTCGCGAACACGGTCGCGGCGGCGTAGCCGAGTGCGAGCCACTTCCAGCCGATGCCCTTCTCGATGTAATAGGCGGGGCCACCGCGGTACTCGCCGTTGATCTCCTCCTTCCACACCTGCGCGAGCGAGGACTCGACGACGGCGACCGCCGAGCCCACGATCGCCGTCACCCACATCCAGAACATCGCCCCCGGGCCGCCGAGGCCGATCGCCGTGGCGACGCCGGCGATGTTGCCGGTGCCGATGCGTCCCCCGAGCGCCATGGCCAGCGCCTCGAAGGAGGAGACCCCACGCTCGGAGCCGCCACCGCCGACGAGTTGACGCAGCATGTCGGGGATCCGCCGGATCTGCGGAAAGCCCATCGCGAGCGTGAACACCAGGCCGATGCCGAGGATGAGCACCACCATCGGGGTGCTCCACAGCAGGTCGCTGACCGGTTGGATCGCCTGGCCCCAACTGGCGGTGGGATCCGGGTCGTCGGCGGTGCGCATCATCGTCTGTCTCGCTTCCCGTTCGTCGTGCCGACGCGAGCGCCGGTGTGCCGGGGTCTCCCGGAGTCGCCCAGTCTTGCGTCTGCTCGCGGTGATCGGGGGAATCGCCCGCCGGGAACTGCGTCGATGTCGTCCGCCGTGAGGTTCAGCGTGGCGGCGTGTCCGTGCCCGGGCCCACGCCCAGGACCCGACGCCACCAGGCGCGACGCCAGCGCGAAGGCGGGCCGTCGGGGGCCGTGTCGTTCTCGTGTCCGACGCTCTCCCGGGCGATGCGCAGCTCACGCCACCGGCCGACCATCTCCTCGACGTCCACGCGAGGCGCGACGGCGGGCATCGCCTTGCCGACCACGGGACGCAGACGGTCTTCGACGACACGACGGTTGTAGTCGCGCAGGATCTCCCGCACGTTCTCCTCGCGGCCCACCTCGGCCAGGGACTCGGGGAACGTCGCATGCTCGGCGCGCAGCTGCATCACCGGGGGCATCGTCGCCGACGCGTCGAAACCCTCGCGTTCGAGGAACCGCTTGGTCCACCACTCCGGATCGTCGAGATCGTGCAGGTCGAGCGGCTTGCCACGGCCGGGCAGGTTGTCGAACTCGCCACGCTCGGTCGCCTCGCGGATCTGCCGCTCCACCCAGCTCTCGTGGAAGGTCATGCGGCCCAGTGTCGCGCGTGGCTCGCCCACCCGGGCAGACGGTCGGCCGCGGAGGACTCCGAGCGTGCGTGGCCCGGGGCCGGTCGTAGGCTCGACGGTGTGATTCGACGTTCTGCGCTTCGCGCCGCCGCGGCGGTGGCCGGCGCCGTCGGGCTCGCCGTCGCGCGGGCCCGGGTGGCTCACACGCCGACCCTGGGCGAGACGACGCCTGACGTGGCGGGCGTGGCCGATGCCGAGGTCTCTTGCGAGACGGACGGCGAATCGCGCACGCCGGGCTCGAACGACACGGAGCCGTGAGGGGCCGTCGCCGGCCTCAGGCCGGGGCGCGTGCCGGCAGTCGACGCGCGGCGCTGCCGGAGGTGGGAGCGTCGGAGCGGGGCCGGACGAGGGTGAAGGTCTCGAACTCCCGCAGGGTGCCGGCCGCGTCGTGCACCTCGTGGAACGTCACCGTGAGTCGTGTGAGGCCGCCGGGCCGGTCACCGGGATCCACCGTGACCTGCACGAAGCCGAAGGGGTGCGCGAGGTTGCGACTCGCCGACCACGGCGCGTCCTCCCACACGTGCACGGGGAGTCGGCGCCCCCAGCGGTCGTCGGTCAGGGTGACGTCGGTGATGACTCGGCAGCGCGGCGGCGTCGTCATGCGTTCGTGAGTGGGTGCCGAGGTGCCTCCGCTGCCCACGAGGAGATGGACGGTGCCGGCGGTCGCGTCGATCTCGTCGAGGCGTGTCGCCGCGACGACCGGGGTGCACGTCTCGTTGTCGGCGCCGCCGAGCACGGGGTGCGAGCGTTCGTAGTGGTGGTCGTGGCCGCCGATGACGAGGTCGACGTCGAACTCCGCGCACAGCGGGAGCAGTACGCGACGTAGCCCGAGGTCGGCGCCGTTGGCGCGGTCGGCGGTGCTGATGCACAACTGGTGGCCGACGACGATGACCCAGTCGATGTCGGGGTCGGCGCGGGTGGTGCCGAGTTCTTCGCGCAGCCAGGCGAGTTGCGCGCCGCGTGAGTAGTCGTGGATGACGTCGTCGCCCGCGTGCTGGATCGCGAAGTCGTCGGTGTGGATGCCGACGATGCGCACGGATCCGGCCGTGAAGGCGTACCAGAGTCCGCGGGTGTCGTCGGTGTGTCCGCTCGCGTGTGGGAGTGCGTAGAACGTGCGATACGCGTCGTAGCCGAAGCGGCCGTTGCCGTGCTCGTTCTCGTGATTGCCGGGGACGGGCATCCAGGGCCGGTGCCGGGCCGAGGTCGACGTGTGGTCGAAGTAGCGCGCCCACGTCTCGACGCGGTCGGGGGCGAGGTTGGCGTAGGCCAGATCACCCGCGGGGACGTGGAACAACGGCCGCAGCGACTCGACCCCGGCCGTGGCTCCGGCCGCTTCGGGCGCCCCGAGCCCACCGCCCACGCCTGGCAGCCCGAGCCGCTCGGCCTCGACCGGATCCATCGGCACACCCTGGTCGCCGAACGCGGTGAACGACAGCGCCGCCCTGCCCGCCGGGCCGGTCAGCCAGTCGCCGTGTTCCGGTGCCGCTCCGTCGTGTTCGGCGACGAACTCGTAACGGGTGGCGGGCTCGAGACCGGTGAACGAGACGTGGTGCGCGTGCACGGTGCGGCCCGATCGCGCGTCGGCGTACGAGCGGGTCGAGGCCGCGTGCGTCGTCGCTGCCCCGTCGCGCGTACGGATCGTGCATCGCGGCGCGGTCACCGGGTCGGGAGTCCACCAGCTCACGACGACCTCACGAGCCGCGTCCGCGCCGAACTGCAGGTGGAGCCCCCGCACCGGGGGGGTCGATGCCGTCATGGTTCGAGCATCCCGCGTGGCGGCTCGCGCCCGTCGGCGGGGTGGTGACGGGCAGGTGAACCGTGGACGAGCGGTGCGGACGATCGCGGCGACCAGGCGCTTGACCTGCCGGTTCTCACGACGACGCCTCCTGCACGTGGCGCCGGGCGGTGGGCGGAGACCGGGCCGGGCCCGCACCCGGTCGCCTGAGAGCTGAGACAGTGGGCGGGGCCACGACTCACGTGGCGCGTGCGGGTCGACCTGGGGAGCGGATGGGCGTGGAACGGGCTGTCGTGCCTGCCGCGCGGCGTGGGCTGCGGATGGCGGTGCTCGTCGTGCTCGCCGGGGTGGGTGCGGGGCTCGTCGGGGCGGCCATGGCCGCTCTCCGGGCTGTCGTGCCTGCCGCGCGGCGTGGGCTGCGGATGGCGGTGCTCGTCGTGCTCGCCGGGGTGGGTGCGGGGCTCGTCGGGGCGGCCATGGCCGCTCTCCTGCTGCTCGTCGAGGCCGTGACGTACGGGCAGGCGAGCGGTTCGTTGCTCGAGGAGGTCGAATCGGCCTCCGATCTGCGCCGGGTGATCGGTCCTCTCGTCGGCGGGGCTCTCGCCGGGGGTGGGTGGTGGTGGCTGCGTCGCCGGGTCGACGTTCATACGGTCGAGGACGCCCTCACCGATGAGGCCCCACGACTCCCGTTGCGCCGCACCGTGCTCGACGCCCTGTTGCAGATCCTCGTCGTGGGCTCCGGCGCGTCGATCGGCCGCGAGGGCGCGCCTCGCCAGGCCTCGGCCGCGCTGGCCGACGCGCTGTCGTCCCGGTTCGAGGTCTCGGCCGCATCGCGTCGCGCCGTCATGGCCGCCGCGGCCGGGGCAGGGCTCGCCGCCGTCTACAACGTGCCCCTCGCGGGGGCGGTCTTCGCCCTGGAGACCCTGCCCGTGCGGCGCGACGTGCGCGCGGTGCTCATCGCGGCAGCCATGTCGGGGATCGCGACGGTCGTCGCCTGGCCCGTGGTGACGAGCGATCCGACCTACCGGTTCCCGGTGGTGACTCCGACGCCGGAGGTCGTGCTCGTCACGCTCGCGTGGACGGGGGCGTGTGTGCCGGCAGCAGCGCTCGTCGGCGCGGCGTTCCACCGTCTGGCCCGCTGGGCGCGCGGTCATCCTCCTGCGCCGGGATGGCGCCTTCCGTTGTTCGTCGGCGGCGCGTCGGCGCTGGTCGGAGTGGCGTCGATCGCCCTGCCGGCACTGCCGGGCAACGGGAAGGACATCCTCCAGCTCGCATATTCGACACACGCGGGACTGTCGTTGTTCGCCGTACTCCTCATCGTCAAGCCGGTGGCAACCGCGTTGTGTCTGCGCTCCGGCGCCGTCGGCGGTCTGCTCACCCCGGCCCTGGCCACCGGCGGCGCGCTCGGGGCGGTGGTGGCGAGCCCGCTCGGCGCGTACTCCGGTGGCGTCGTGCTGCCGGTGTTCGCTCTGCTCGGAGCCGCAGGCGTACTCGCCGTCACCCAGCGCGCGCCGCTGTTCGGTGCGGTGATGGCGTGGGAACTCGCCCATGCCCCGCTGTGGACCGCACCCTTCGTGCTCCTCACCGCGTTCGGCGCGCGCCACCTCGCCCGTGCCGCCGCGCTCGGGCGACGCGCACTCTCCGCCCGACTCCGCTCGACCGAGGAACCACCGGTCGCCTGACGCCGCAGGCGGGTCACCCCCGGTGAACCTGGGGGGTGACCCGCCTGCATCGGCGTCGGGGTCGATCAGCCGTCGAAGAGCTCCCCGAGGAACCCACCGCCGCTGCCGCCGGACGAACCGCCCGCGGGATGGACGTTCTCGGCAGGCTGGACGACGACGTGCCCGCGACCGCCGAAGGCCATCTGGAACGTCTCGCCCGAGCCACCGCGCAACAATGAGCCGAGGCCGCCGGCGTCGACGCGGACGTCCATCGTCACGCCCTGCGTCCAGAGCACGACGGCGTCGGGGTCGCCGAACGTCGGCGCGCTGCCCACGTCGAGCGCGACCGGTTCGCCCTTCGTCGTCACCGCGACGAAGCCGGTGCCGCGCAGCGAGACGTTGTACAGGTCGCCGGTCATCACCGCACCCCGGGCCTGGACGCGGTGGATGTCCCACTCGATGCCGTCGGAGAAGGCGAGGACGTTACGGCCGTTGACCGAGATCGTGTCGTTCTCGAGGTAGAGGACCTGGACGTCGGCGGCCATGTTCGCGAGGAACATCTCACCGCGGCCCGTGCACTTCATCATGCTCAGGCCTTCGCCCGTGGCGGCCTTCTTGAGCAGCTTGCCCAGGCCGCCCGAGCCGGTGTTCTGAAAACCGATCTCGCCCTGGTAGGCCACCATCGCCCCGGCACGCGCCCACACCGTTCCGCCGTCGATGCGGACCTTGAGCATCTTGGAGTTCTGCTTGGAGAACGGCTCCCGCGCGTCCTGCTCGGCGTACTGCTCGAACAGCGGACCGTAGATCGTCATTCGCTACCCCCTGGAGTGGTCGGATGCCGCCAGCGTAGGGGCGTCGTGGGGCAGTTCCGGTGCATCCGGCGTCTTTTCAGGGAGGTCCCGGAGGGGGTTCAGGGTGGCTGCCGCAAGAGGTGCCGGCCGATGTCGCGCAACAAAGACCGGTCACCACTCGCGGTCGAACCGCGCACAACGCGATGACCTGCAGTGATGTTGCGTGGGGAGCCAAGGCGGTGGTGGGTGACCGGTCTTTGTTGCGCGAGCTTCGGCGATGACCGCAGCCGACGGCCCTACGCTGCCTGCATGGCGAGGGAGAACGCGGGCGAGGCCGTCGAGATCGAGGTCGGGGACCGCACGGTGCGGCTGAGCAGCCCTGACCGGGTCTACTTTCCCGACCTCGGCCTGACCAAGCGTGACGTGCTCGACTACTACCTCGCCGTCGGCGACGGGATCGTGCGGGCGCTCTACGAGCGGCCCTGCATGCTGCACCGGTTTCCGAAGGGCACGGGCGAGAAGAAGATCCACCAGAAGAAGCTGCCCGCCGGCGCGCCCGACTGGGTGGAGACGGTGAGCGTCCACTTCCCCCGGTTCGACCGCGACGTGGACGAACTCTGCGTCACCGAACTCGCCCAGGTGGCCTGGGCCGTGCAGATGTCGACCGTCGAGTTCCACCCCTGGAACAGCCGTCGCGGGCACGTCGAGTGTCCCGACGAGTGGCGCATCGACCTCGACCCGGGGGACGAGGCGGGGTGGGTGCAGGCGCAGCAGGTGGCGCCGGTGGTCGCCGAGATTCTCGACGAGCTGGGCGCGACGGGATGGCCCAAGACCTCCGGCGGCCACGGCCTGCACGTCTACGTGCGCATCGCTCCCGAGCACGGGTTCGGCGACGTGCGTCGCGGCGCGCTCGCGTTCGCCCGCGAGGTCGAGCGTCGAGCGCCCGAGCTCGTCGAGACGTCCTGGTGGCGACGCGACCGCGACCCGGCCAAGGTGTTCGTCGACTACAACCAGAACGCCCGCGACCACACGATCGCCGCGGCGTACTCGGTGCGCGGCAACGCGCGTGCCACGGTCTCCGCGCCGATCACCTGGGACGAGATCGCCGAGTGCGAGCCCGACGACTTCACCGTGCGCACGATGCCCGAACGCTTCGCCCGCCTGGGCGACCTTCACGCCGGCATCGACGACGCGGTCTTCGACTTCGCCCCGCTGCTGGAATGGGCCGACCGCGACGAGAGGTCCGGTCTCGACCAGCCCGACGCCGACGACTGAGATCGGGAGTTCTCGCTGGTCTTCCTCGGCGTCCGTGCCCTCGGTAGGGTCACCGCATCGAGCCGGCGACCGCGGTCGTCGACGCTGCTGGAGGAGGACGGCCCATGCCGATGACGATCCGCCGACGCGACGATCACGCAGAGATGCCCTGGCGTAACGGCGGTGGCACCACGCTCGAGGTGGCGCGCTCACCCGAGGGCTCCGACGACGAGTTCGACTGGAGGCTGAGCTTCGCCCATGTCGAGGGGAACGGGCCGTTCTCGGTGTTCCCGGGTGTCGACCGGGTTCTCGTCCTCGTCGAGGGCGAGGAGATGCGTCTCAAACTGCACGACGACGAAGAGCACACGCTGCGGTCCTGCGAGGCGTTCGCGTTCGCCGGAGAGAGCGAGGTGACGTGCGAGGTGCCCGCCCCCACGTGGGACCTCAACGTCATGACCAGGCGCGGGGCGGCAGCGGCCGTCGTCCGGTGCCAGAACCCCGCCACGGGACGGCTCGACGTCGTCGCCCCCGATGGCGGAACCCTCATCGTGGCCGCTCTCACCGGGCGTCCCGAGGTGCGAGTGGGGGAGCGGTCGGCCACCTTGGAGCCCTTCGACGTCGTGCTCACCGACGATGCGTCCGACATCGTCAACGTGGACGGTGAGGGTGTCGTCGCGATCGTGACGATCGAGACGCCGGGAACCGGAGAGCTTCGCTCGTGAACGTCACCCGTGAGCAGGTGCTGCGCTACCGCTGGCACGTGCAACAGCTCGATCGCGACGTGGACACCACCACACTGGCCGACCTCGCCATCCTCGATCTCGGCGTGCAGAACGGGGCGCAGGACGCGGCCCGATGCTCGTTCGTCGACCGAGGCGTGCCGGTCGGCGAATCGATCGACGTCACAAGCGGATTCCACGACGACGTCGCTCTCGTGTGGGGTGTCCGCGGTGCCCCGCACCACTACCGGCGCAGAGAGCTGCCGGATGTCGCCACCGCCCTGTCGCCGCTCGATGCGGCCGACGCCTACAAGCGTCTCGCCGGCACCGGCGGCGTGTGGAAGAAGGCGGACGTCGATCCGTTCCTCGCTCTCGCGAACCTCGGAGAGGCGATGCGCGACCGGCTCGAACGGCCCACCGCCAAGGGTGTCCTGTCGACCGAACTACACGGCAACGTCCCTGCCGAGTACGAGACCGACTGCCGCCCGTGCAACGCGACCCACCCGGCCGAGATGGCGTTTCGCTTGGCGCCGCTGTTCGCCGGTGTCGAACTCGAGCCCGGCACGAGCCCGCCGGTGCTGCGCAGGGTCCCCGGGTGGCCGACGGCCCGGCCGGTCGGACCCGCCGCCGATCACGACGGTGTGCCCCGTCATCTCGACGTGACCCGTGCCTACCTGCATTTCCTCGGTCCGGCCACCCCCGGCGACGTCGCGGCCTACCTCGACACCACTGCGACCATCGTCAAACGCACCTGGCCGACCGACGCGGTCGAGGTCGACCGCGCGGGGACGAGGGCGTGGATCCTGCCCGAGGACGTCGACGCTCTCGAAGACGCCGCGCGGCCCGGTCCCGGAACCGTACGTCTGCTGTCGCCCTTCGACCTGTTCACGGCGGCGAAGGACCGGACGCTGCTCGTGGAGAAGGCCCGTCACAAGGAGGCCTGGCCCGTTCTCGGGCGTCCCGGCCTCGTCGCCGTCGACGGCGAGATCGTCGGTACCTGGCGACCGTCGTCGAAGGGCACGAAGCTCACGGTGCGCATCGAACCGTGGGTCTCGCTCGACGCGACGACGACGGAGGCCATCGAAGAGCGCGCCGAGATCCTCGCCGCCGTGCGCGAACGCACTCTCGCCGACGTCACCGGTCTGTGACGCCGCCACCGCCCGCCGCGCGAACGGAGCCGATCAGACGGGGCGAACGCGCCCGATGTGGTACCAGAAGCGCGCGCGCACCTGGTGACGGGTCTCGTCGTCGAGGTCGCCGTCGTCGGCCCGACTGGAGAGGTCGACGAGCAGCGCCCGGTCGAGTTCGGAGGGGATGACCGGTGCGGCTGCCTTGAGCGCGGCGAGTGCGTCGGGCGTGGCCGACCAGCACCACGCGGCGACGACCTGCCGGGCCACGGCGTCGACGACCGCGAGGGTGATCCCGGGCTCGTCGGCCGGGGGGACCGGGACGCCGCTGCTCGCGCCCGGCAGCGTGACTCCGCCGGCCTTGCGCTGGGCGAACATCGCGGGGGTCGGAGCCGGCGCCTCCGAGGCGCCCTGCGCGGGTGGTTCGGTCGTAGGCGCGGCGGGTGCCGGGGACGCCGGGGCCGTGCCGGGAGGCTGCGGCTTGGGATGCTCGGGCGAGGGCTGGGGTGCGGTCTCGGGCGGCGCCTCGGAGGCCGGTTCCTCGTGCACGCGGATGGTGCGTCGGCGCGGGGCGTCGGCGCTGCCGGGGCGGGCCGGGTACGGGGGTCGCCGTCTCGATCGTGAGCTCGCCGGCAGCCTCACCGGGCGAGGTGCCGGTGGTCGTCTCGACGGTCTCCCCGGCACCCTCCTCGTCGTCGGGCGAGGGGATGAGGGCCTCGGGGATCGCGGTCGGCTTGAACGCGTGGTCAATGGCCTCCTGCGAGATGACCTGCGTGCGATCGACCTCCCGCAGGAGGTGTTTGGAGACCGCGAGTGGCTTCTCGTCGTGCCGGGGCACCGCGAGGAGGACGACCTGGACGCCGTGGCTCTGTGCGTCCTCGACGGCCTCGGTGAGGTCGTCGTCGCCGGAGACGAGGTAGACGACGTCGGCGACGCGCTGCCGGGCCTGGATGGCGAGGTCGAGTCCGATGCGGACGTCGACGCCCTTCTGCTCGCCGGAGTAGGAGAGGCGGCCGAGGCGGAGCTTGACTCGGGCGAGCTGCCCGATCTCGTCCTGGGAGGCGTCGGGCATTCCGCCCGGACGGCCGCCGGCGTCGTACCAGTTGACCCGCAGGAGCGGCAGCCCCGAGTCGGTCTCGGCGTGCTCGACGAGCCAGGCGATGAGCGACTCGTAGTCGGCCTGGATGCCGCGGCGTAGCGAACTGCCGGTCACCCGGGTGGCCGCAGCCGCCAGGAGATAACCGACATCGACGTAGACCGCGCAGCAGGACCTCATGCCTCCACCCTCTCAGAGACCGGACGCCGCCGGACACGCCCTGGAAGACCCCACGCATCCGACCGGAACGAGTCGCACGCCGCGCCGCCCGCGTAACCTGCGGTGATGACCGATCGTTCCGCCGAGCTGCTCGCCACGCTGCAGGAATCGCGCCGCGTGGCCGCCCGGCGCCTGGAGGAGTTCGACGCGACGACGCGCGACCTCGCCGAGGCGCGAGGCGACTCCGACACCGACGACGAGCACGACCCCGAGGGCTCGACCGTCGCCTGGGACCGGGCCGTGAGTGCAGCGACCGCCGACTCGGCGCGACGGCAGCTCGCCGACATCGACGCCGCGATCGCGCGCGTCGAGGCGGGTTGGGACGGTCGGTGCGCGGTGTGCGGAGAGCCGATCCCCGTCGAGCGTCTCGAGGTGCGACCTCAGGCCGATCGGTGCGTCCGGTGCGCGACGAGCAGGCGTTGACCGACCCGTCGGCGGCGCAGCGGCGCGCTGCGGCTCAGAACAACACCTCGCGCCGGACCGGTTCGGTGCGGGTGATGAGCCGGCCGGCCCGGTAGGAGCCGACGACCACCGCGTTCCAGTTGAGTGCGTCGTACCAGCTGCCGGCGTCGAGGACGACGAAGTTCGCGGGCCGCCCGACCTCGATGCCGTACGCCTCCCCGAGGTTCAGGGTGCGGGCGGCGTTGGTGGTGACGAACCGGTGGGAGTCGGCGATCTGGTCGTGCCCGAGCATCTGGGTGACGTAGAGGCCGGTGAAGACGACGTCGCGCAGGTTGCCCGTTCCGAGGGGGTTCCACGGGTCGCAGATGTCGTCCTGACCGAACGAGACGTTGATGCCGGCCTCGGTGAGCTCCTTGACGCGGGTGACGCCGCGACGTTTGGGGTAGGTGTCGGTGCGTCCCTGCAGGTGGGTGTTGACCACGGGGTTGGAGACGAAGTTGATGCCGCTCATCGTCAACAGGCGCAGCAGCCGGGTGAAGTAGGCGTTGTTGTAGCTGTGCATCGCGGTCGTGTGCGAGGCGGTGACCCGGCCGCCGAGGCCGAGTTCGTAGGCGCGGGTGGCGAGGGTCTCCAGCCCGCGGGAGGCCTCGTCGTCGATCTCGTCGCAGTGCACGTCGATGAGCAGGCCCGACTCGGCGGCGAGTTCGGCGACGAAGTTCAGCGAGTCGACGGCGTACTCGCGGGTGAACTCGAAGTGGGGGATCGCTCCGAGCGCGTCCACCCCCAGGCCGACGGCCTCGCGCATGAGGTCCTTGCCGCCCGGGAACGAGCAGATGCCCTCCTGCGGAAAGGCGACGATCTGGATCGTCATGACGTCGGACAGCTCGTCGCGCAGTTCGAGCAGGGCGCGCAGCGCGGTGAGCGACGGGTCGGTGACATCGACGTGGGTGCGCACGAACTGGACTCCGAACGAGGCCTGTTGGCGCACGACCCGGTTGACGCGCTCCTTGACGTCGGCGACGGTGAGCTTCTCCTTGCGCTGTGCCCAGCGTTCGATCCCCTCGAACAGCGTCCCGGAGCGGTTGGGCTCCGGATCGCCCGCGGTGAGAACGGAATCGAGGTGGATGTGCGACTCGATGAACGGCGGGAGGACGAGCCGGCCATGGCCCTCGACGATCTCCTCACCGGGCGTGGCGACAAGATCGGGGCCGATCTCGGTGAACACGCCGTCCGCGACGCGCAGGTCGGTGGCGGCACCCTCGAGACGGACGTCGCGGACGATCATCGCCCGACCTCCTCACCCGCGTGGGCGGACACCGGCGTGGCGGCGTGGCGCACGCGCTCACCGGCGAGGTAGCAGACGAGCGCGATGAGCATCGCGACGAGTGAGCCCACCCCGACCGGCAGGAACGAGCCCACGAGGCCACCGGCGACGATGCCGACGACCGCTCCGACGACGATTCCCTCGCGCGGCCTCGCCCCCTGTTCGTACGAGGCGGGGCGGCGCAGGAAGTCGGCGATGAACACGGCGCCCACCGGCGGCAGCGCGGCCGACAGAAAGGTCAGCCAGCCGACGAAGTTGTCGTAGAGCCAGATCGCGCCCACCGTGCCGAGGACGCCGGCCACGAGCACGAGCGGGCGTCGCGGGGCCTTGGTGATGTTCGAGAAGCCCAGCCCCGAGGTGTAGAGCGCGTTGTTGTTCGTGGTCCAGATGTTCGCGCCGAGGACGACGATCGCGGGAACCGCGAGGCCCTGGGCGATCATCACGTAGAAGATGTCGTCGCGGCCGGTGAACGCGCCACCGACGGCGCCGAAGCCGAACATCAGCGTGTTGCCGACGAAGAACGCGATGACGGTGGTGAGCACGGCGCTGCGTGGGGTCGCGGCGAACCGGGTGAAGTTGGGGGTCGCCGTGCCGCCGGAGACGAACGACCCGATGACGAGGCCGATGCCGGTGAGCAGCGGCATCCCGTCCGAGGTGCCGAGGACCTGCGACAGGCCGCCGCCCTGTTCGGCCGCCGAGATCATCGACCACGTGCCGAGCAGGGCGATGAGCGGCACCGAGACGAAGCTCACGATCTCGATGGCGCGGATGCCGAAGTAGGCCGAGGCGGTCATGAGTCCGCCCGCGACGAGCACGACGAGCCACGCCGGGACGCCGAGCAGCTCCGCGGTCGGCAGGGCGAACATCGCGACCCCGACGCCGAACCACCCCATCTGGGTGAGGGAGATGAGCGCCGAGGGCAGGTAGCTGCCGCGGACGCCGAACGCACGCTGGGCGATGAGGTCCATCGACAGCCCGCTCTTCGCGCCGATGTAGGCGAGCGCTCCGGTGTAGACCGCGAGGAGTGCGCCACCGATCGTCGTCGCGAGGACGAAGCCGCGCAGGTCGAGACCGTTGCCGAGCTTCGCGCCCACGCTCATGCTCGCCGAGAAGAAGGTGAACCCGAGCATGACGAAGCCGACGGCCCAGAACCCGCGGCGTCCACTGCGGGGCACGGCCTCGAAGGCGTAGTCCTCGTCGGGGGCGTCGTCGCGTGGTTCGGTGTCCAGGGTGTTCACGGGGGTGCTCATGGTCTCTCGTCTTTCGTTCCCGGCAGCAGGCCCGGGACATCCTGCACCCACCGGGCCGCCCAGAGCGGCGAAGACACGAGTGATGAGACGGCCCAAGGCGCGCGTCCGGGAGTCGGCGGTCGGCCCCCCGAGCGCGGAACCCGGTGCCGCGGTGGCCGCGCGCACCCCCGTGCCGGCCCGGATCGCGACGCACGGGCCGCTGCTCGCCGTCCGTTAGCCTGGGGGGCGTGTTCAACAACCTGTCCGATCGCCTCACGCTGACCTTCAAGCACCTGCGGGGCAAGGGTCGTATCACCGAGAAGGACGTCAACCAGACGATCCGCGACATCCGCGTCGCCCTTCTCGACGCCGACGTCGCCCTGCCGGTCGTGCGTGCGTTCACCTCTGCCGTGCGTGAGCGCGCGCTCGGCAGCGAGGTGCACGAGGCGCTCAACCCCGGGCAGCAGGTCGTCAAGATCGTCAACGACGAACTCGTCGGCATCCTCGGTGGGCAGACGCGCACGCTGCAGTTCGCCAAGAACCCGCCGACGGTCATCATGCTCGCCGGTCTGCAGGGTTCGGGTAAGACGACGCTCGCGGGCAAGCTCGCCTACTGGCTCAAGCAGCAGGGGCACACCCCGATGCTCGTCGCCGCCGACCTCCAGCGTCCGAACGCGGTGACGCAGCTCGAGATCGTCGGTGAGCGCGCCGGGGTGCCGGTGTTCGCCCCCGAGCGAGGCAACGTCGCCGGCTACGACGCGGCGGTCGAGTTCGGTACGGGCACACGCGGGTACGGCGATCCGGTCGGGGTTGCCCGCGCGGGGGTCGCGGAGGCGGGCCGCCAGCAGCGCGACGTCGTCATCGTCGACACCGCCGGTCGGCTCGCGATCGACATGGAGCTGATGCAGCAGGCGCGCGACATCCGCGACGCGATCCGGCCCGACGAGGTGCTCTTCGTCATCGACGCGATGATCGGCCAGGTCGCCGTCGAAACGGCGCAGGCGTTCGCCGACGGCGTCGACTTCACCGGTGTCGTGCTCTCCAAGCTCGACGGCGACGCCCGCGGTGGTGCGGCGCTGTCGGTCGCGCACGTCACGGGCAAGCCGATCATGTTCGCCTCGACGGGTGAGAACACCAAGGACTTCGAGGTCTTCCACCCCGACCGCATGGCGTCGCGGATCCTCGACATGGGTGACGTGCTCACCCTCATCGAGCAGGCGCAGCGCGCGTTCGACCAGCGCCAGCAGGACGAGATGGCGCGCAAGTTCCTCGCCGACGAGGACTTCACGTTCGACGACTTCCTCTCCCAGCTCGCCGCGGTGCGCAAGATGGGCAACCTCAAGCAGCTGCTCGGCATGATGCCGGGGATGAACCAGATGCGGGACCAGCTCAACGCGCTCGACGACAAGGAGTTCGACCGGGTCGAGGCGATGGTCCGCTCGATGACCCCGTTCGAACGCACGCACCCCAAGCAGATCAACGGCTCCCGGCGCGCCCGCATCGCCCGCGGTTCCGGTGTGCACGTCAGCGAGGTCAACGGGCTTCTCGAACGCTTCGGCGAGGCGCAGAAGATGATCCGCCAGCTCAAGCGCGGCGGCGGCATGCCCGGGATGCCCGGCTCACCGGGTGGCGGCAAGAAGAAGGCGCCGCCGAAGAAGAAGGGCAAGAGCGGCAACCCCGCCAAGCGCGCCCAGCAGGAGCGCGACGCCGAACTCAAGGCCAAGCAGGCCCGCGAGAACGCCATCGCCGGCGCCCTCGGTGGTGGCGAGGAGAAGCCGGCACCTGGGAGTGGGTTCGGCGCTCCGGCCCAGGGTGGTCAGGGCGGCCAGGGAGGTCAGCCCAGTCAGGCCGACCTCGCCAAGGCCATGCAGGACTTCGACCCCAACAAGCTCCCCAAGGGCTTCGACAGGTTCCTCAAGTAGAACAAGCGTCGAGACAGCCGTCGTTTCCGGCCCGCGCACGTCGAAGGCTCACCTGGCGACGGGCTCGGACCGGAAACGACGGCTGTCTCGGCGTCGGTGCGTTTCGGGGTCACCGTCGCGCTCGATCGCCGTTACTCGCAGGCCACGCCGTCGTCGTCACGGTCGAGGTGGGGTGCGTAGCCGGGGTCGCCGCGGTGCAAGGGGGTGACTCCTGCCGCACGAGCCTCGGAGCAGTTGCCGTAGGACGCGCCGGGCTCGTCGACGGGCGGATCCTGGGCCTCGTCGCTGTAGTCCGCCCATGCGTCACGGGAGTCCGCCGAGGGTTCTGCGGCGGCCTGGGGTGGTGCCTCGGCCGTCTTCGTGACGGTGCGGACCAGCGGTTCGGCGGTGACGGTGACGGTCGGCGCGGGCGGTGGGGTACTCGTCACGGTGACCGTCGGCGCGGGCTCGGCCGGCAGGGTGGTCGTGACGGTCGGCGTCGGCATCTCCGCCAGCCGCTGCGCGGCAAGGGCGTCGACATCGGCGTCGTTCCCACTGCTGCCCACGGTCAGACCCGTGAGGAAGAGGAGCAGCCCGCCTGCTCCGAGCGCCAACGGCCGTGGGATCCGCCTGTTCATGTTCTTCACCGTCTTCGGTTGAGGGGCCACGAGATTCGGCCACGCGCGCCCCGGGTTCTTCTCCTACTTGGCATATCGGGCACGTCGGCCTTGTCGCTACGGGACGTTGATCCTCGGGTTGGGTGCGGACCGGTCGTCGCGACGAGTGCCGGGACTCGGGGGGTGATCGCCCGCCTCCACGCCGCCCAGGACACCTCGGCCCAGTAAGGTCGGGCCATGGGTGCTCCGGTGTTGCACGTACGTGGTCGGGTCCTCATCGGACCGGCGGAGATCGTCGACGAGATGTGGGTCGTGGACGGGCGCATCACCTTCGAGCGCCCGCCGGCCGCGGCGGAGGTGCAGAGCGTGCAGGGCTGGGTGCTCCCCGGCCTCGTCGACGCCCACTGTCACGTGGGGCTCGACGCGCACGGGCCGGTCGAACACGACACCGCGGTCGAACAGGCCCTCACCGACCGAGACGCCGGCACGCTGCTCATCCGGGACGCGGGCTCGCCACTGGACACCCGGTTCGTCCAAGAGCGTGAGGACCTTCCCCAGCTCATCCGCGCCGGGCGGCACATCGCGCGCACCCGTCGTTACATCCCCAACTTCGCCCACGAGATCGAGCCCCACGACCTCGTCACGTACGTGCGCCAGGAGGCCCGCCGCGGCGACGGCTGGGTCAAGCTCGTCGGCGATTGGATCGACCGCGAGGTCGGAGACCTCGGACCGTGTTGGCCGGTGTCGGCCCTCAAGCTCGCGGTGGATGCCGCGCACGAGGAGGGGGCGCGGGTCACCGCGCACTGCTTCGGTGAGCAGTCGCTCGTCGACTTCGCCGAGGCCGGGGTCGACTGCATCGAGCACGCCACGGGGCTCGCACCCGAGACGATCGACACGTTCGCACGCCAGGGCATCGCCATCGTGCCGACGTTGATCAACATCGGCACGTTCCCCGACATCGCCGCGGCGGGGGAGCGCAAGTACCCCGGTTACGCCGCGCACATGCGTGACCTGCACGAACGCCGCTACGAGACGATCGGCGCCGCACGTGAGGCCGGGGTGCCGATCTTCGTGGGCACCGACGCCGGCGGCAGCCTGCCGCACGGGCTCGTCGCCCAGGAGATCTCCGAACTCACGCGCACGGGCATGAGCGCCACCGAGGCCATCGACGCCGCGACCTGGCGGGCCCGCGCGTGGCTCGGCCGTGACGGCCTCGTCGAGGGCGCCGTCGCCGACTTCGTCGTCTACCGCGACGACCCGCGCGAGGACCTGCGCACCCTGGCCGACCCCCGTCACATCGTCCTGCGCGGCGTCGTTGTCCGCTGAACCCGCCCCTCTCTCGGCGGTGGGGGAGCGGGTTCGCGTCGACACGATCTCCGAGACCGACGTGCCCGAGTACCGCCGCGCGGTCGAGATGTCGAGCGAGCGCATCCGGCCGTGGAATCCGGTCAACGCCGGCGATCTCGCCTATCACCTGGGCCGACAGTCCGACGAGCACCGCACGTTCCTCATCCGGGCCCTGCCGGAGTTTCGTGCCCGCGAGCACACGGTCGTCGGCAAGGTCAACGTCACGGGCATCACCCGCGGCCGGGCGTTCAACGGCGTCCTCGGCTACGACGCCTACGACCCCTACGCCGGTCGCGGACTCTTCGCGGACGGGCTGCGTCTCGTCGTCGACCTCGCGTTCCGTGCGCAGCCGCACGGTCTCGGCCTCAACCGCGTCGAGGCCGCCGTGCAGCCGGGCAACGTGCGCTCGGCCGGGCTGTTGCGCTCGCTCGGTTTTCGCCGCCGCGGTGACTATCCCCGCTACCTCTGGCTCGGCGACGCCTCCGGCAGGGAGGAATGGCGTGACCACGTCGTCCACGGCGTCGACCGCGCCGAGTGGCCGCCCGAGCGGTACGCGACCCACGATCACGACAGGCCGGTCGTCGTCGTCACGCCCACCGGTCGTCCGCCCGTCGACGCCGACGTCGCGGCCGCGCGCGCCCTCGCCATCGAGCTGGGAGTGCCCCTGCTGCGTGAGCGTTCGGGATCATGGGCGCGATGCCTCGACGACGCCGTCACCGGTGCGGTGGTGTTGGCCGACCTCGACGAGGCAAGGCAGGAGGGAGTCAGGGCGCACGACGTCGTCTCGGCCACGGACCTCGCCGACCCCGCCTCGATCACCCGCGTTGCCCTCGAGGCCCGCTTTCGCGCCCACGGCTGACTCGGATCCCGGCTCCGGATTCGGCTCCGGCTTCCGGCTCCGGCCCGGGGTGGGTGGAAGAGCCTGTTTGAGCGGATGGGGTGGGTGGAAGGGCCTGTTCGAGCGTGCGAGAGGGCGTGTCAGGCCGAGGAGTCGCTAGAGATGCGGGCCTCCCGGCGACGGTCGAGGACCGCGATGAGCAGGGCGATCGCCGCGAGCGCGACGATGAGGGCGAGGGCGGCGTTCATCGCCACGGCCCACGAGTTCCCCGTCTCGACGAGTTGGAAGAGGATGCCGGGGATGAGCGCGGTGCCCATGGCCGCGCCGAGCCGCTGCCCGGTCTGCAGGATGCCGCCGGCCACCCCACCGAACCGCGCGTCGACCTGCTCGAGGGTGAGGGTCTGGTTGGGGCTGACGATGCATCCCTGTGCGGGGCCGAGCAGCGAGAGCGGGATCGAGAGCGCCCACAGTGGCCAGGCGCCGGAGTTGACGAACGGGATGACGGCCATGGCGCCGAGCAGGCCCGCGATCGCGAACCCGAACCCGAGGATGACGACGAGGCGGCGCATGCGCAGGACGTGTCGTCCGGCGACCTGCGCCGCGATGGCGTTGAGGATCGAGGCCGGCAAACCGACGAGCCCCGCTTCGAGCGCGGAGGCGCCGAGGGAGAGCTGGACGAAGAGCGCGACCGAGATCCACACCGACGTGATGCCGATGAAGTGCACGGTGATGAGCGCGATGCCGTTGCGGAAGGCGGGTTGGGTGAAGATGTCGACCCGCACCATCGGCTGCCGGCCCAGGCGTGAGTAACGGCGCTCCCACCACACCCACACGCCGAGGACTCCGAGCGCGAGAACCGGGGTCGCCAACGCGAGGCCGTGTGCCTTGCGCTCGAGAAAGGGCAGCATCACGCCGAGAACCGAGATCGCCAGCAGGACGGTGCCCACGGGGTCGAGGTCGGGTCGTCGGGCGTCCCGGGGGCGTTCGTCGCACGGCAGCCATCGGGCCGCCCCGATCAGGGCGAGGATCCCGACCGGCACGTTCATGCCGAAGATCCACCGCCACCCCAGGTCGGGGCCGAGCATGCCGATGAGCATGCCTCCCATGACCGGCCCGATCGCCGTCGAGAGCCCGACCGTCGTTCCCATGAGCGCGAACGCCATGGCCCGCGCCTGACCGGTGAAGGTGCGCTGCATGATGCCGATCGTCTGGGGGTTGAGCAGGCCGGAACCGATGCCCTGGAGCACTCGCGCCACGTTGAGCACGAGGATCGAGGGCGCGAGCGCCGAGATCACCGAGCCGACCGTGAAGATCGACAGACCGATCATGAACAGCCGGCGGCGCCCGGTCGCGTCGCCGAGCCGCCCGGCCGGGATGAGCAGCACGCCGAACGAGAGCGCGTAGCCCGAGATCACCCATTGCAGGTGGGTGCTGTCGGATTCGAGGCTGCTCTGGATCGACGGCAGCGCGACGTTGATCACCGAGACCGCGACGAGTGCCATGAACAGTGGCGCGATGAGCACGGCGAGCATCCGGCGAGAACTGTTGCGTGCCTGTGCGTCGGCGGCGGTGGTAGCGGAGGGCGGTGGGGTCACCGGCTCACTCTGGCACCGTCTGCGCGACGGCCGCATCCCGGGCGGGTCGCGCAGGCCGCGCTTCGGTGAGCGTCCCGCCGGCCGTGGATCCTCTGGCATAATGGACGGCTGTACCCGCCCGGCATCGCGTCGTTCCGCCGGGATCTCGGGCGCCTACACCCCGAGTATCGGTTCCCCGGCAGATTCCGTTGCCGGTCTTGCCGTGCTCACGAAACACGAGGAGACCACCGACGTGGCCGTCAAGATTCGCCTGAAGCGGATGGGCAAGATCCGCAGCCCGTTCTACCGTGTCGTCGTCATGGACTCGCGCACCAAGCGTGACGGCCGTGCGATCGAGGAGATCGGCCTCTACCACCCCACCCGCCAGCCCTCGGTCATCGAGATCGACTCCGAGCGTGCGCAGTACTGGCTCGGTGTGGGCGCGCAGCCGACCGAGCAGGTCGCGGCGCTGCTCAAGGTCACCGGCGACTGGCAGAAGTTCAAGGGTGAGGCCGGTGCCGAGGGCACGCTGCAGGCCCAGCCCGAGAAGCCGTCGAAGAAGGACCTCTACGAGGCCGCGATGGCCGCCGCCGGCAAGGCCGACGAGGACTACGAGAAGAACCCGCCGAAGAAGAAGGAGCCCAAGGCCGCCAAGGCCGAGGAGCCCAAGGCCGAGCCCGAGGCGGAGGAGACCACTGTCGAGGCCCCGGTCGAGGACGCTCCGGCGACCGAGGCCGCCGAGGCCGCGACCGACGAGAAGCCCGAAGCCTGAGTCCGGTCATGCTGGAGGAAGCTCTCGAGCACCTCGTCAAGGGCATCGTCGATCACGAGGACGACGTCGAGATCCGCCACCGTGAGCTGCGCCGAGGCGAGCTCCTCGAGGTTCGGGTCCACCCCGACGACCTCGGCCGGGTCATCGGTCGCTCGGGCCGCACGGCCGGTGCGCTGCGCACCGTCGTCGGCGCTCTCGCCGGAGGGCGTCAGGTCCGCATCGACATCGTCGACCTCGATCGCTGAACCCCGACTCCGACATCACCGATCCCCGCCTACTGTGGCTTCGAGCCCGGTGGGCGGGGATCCGTCTGTCGTGACCAGTTCGTCGTCCCGCAGGAGGGCAGAGTGATGAGCGCCGTCGTCGCACGCATCGGCAAACCGCACGGGCTGCGCGGTGAGGTCACCGTGCAGGTGCACACCGACAATCCCGACGAGCGCTTCGCCACAGGTGCGCAGTTCGCGACCGAGCCCGATCGTGGCGTGTTGACGATCGTGGGCACCCGGGTGCACCAGGGAGTGTGGCTGCTGCAGTTCGACGAGGTGCCCGATCGCACGGCGGCCGAGGCGCTGCGTGGCACCCGCCTCGTCGTCGACGAAGACGAGGACGACGACGAGGACGCCTGGTACGCAGAGGAGCTCGTGGGCGTCGAGGTGCGTGACCCGGCCGGGACGGCCATCGGAGAGATCGTCGCCCTCCACGTGCGCCCCGCCCAGGACCTGCTCGAGGTGCGGCTGCTCGACGGGCGGACCGGACTCGTGCCGTTCGTCGAGGAGATCGTGCCGGAGGTCGTGCTCGGGGGTGCCGAGGGCGACGAGGCCGAGCCGGAGGAGGCCGAGGGCGGGCAGTACGTCGTCGTCGACGCTCCGCCAGGCCTGTTCGACCTCGAGTCCTGAGGAGGGCCGGTGCGTCTCGACGTCCTGACGATCTTTCCCGAGTACCTCGCGCCGCTCGACCTCTCGCTCATCGGCCGCGCCCAAAGAGAGGGGATCGTCGACCTGCGCGTGCGCGATCTGCGGGAGTTCACCCACGACCGGCACCGCACCGTCGACGACACCCCGTACGGCGGGGGAGCGGGCATGGTGATGAAGCCCGAGCCGTGGGGGGAGGCGCTCGACGCCGTGCTCGCCGAGGCCGGAGCCGTGGCGGCTGGGGCCGAGGTGCCATCGAGGTCCGCTGCCCGCCCACCGCGCCTCATCGTTCCCGGGCCGGGTGGCACGCCGTTCACCCAGGCCACCGCGCACCGCCTCTCGGGTGAGGATCACCTCGTCTTCGCGTGCGGCCGCTACGAGGGCATCGACGAACGCGTCTACGAGCACGCCCGGGAGGCGTTCGAGGGGCGCGTCGAGATCGTCTCGCTCGGCGACTACGTGCTCAACGGCGGTGAGGTCGCCGTTCTCGCCATGGTCGAGGCCGTCGTTCGGCTGCTGCCGGGGGTCGTCGGGAACGCCGCATCGCTCGTCGAGGAGTCGCACGAGGACGGCCTGCTCGAATACGCGCTCTACACCAAGCCCGCGATCTGGCGTGGGCGCGAGGTGCCGTCGGTGCTCCTCGGTGGCGATCACGGCGCGATCGCCCGCTGGCGTCACGAGCAGCGTCTCGCGCGCACGGCGGCACGCCGCCCCGACCTGCTCCGACCTGCCGCGCTCACGTCCGGAACGAGCCTCGGCTCGGGGGAGGGCGACCTCACCGTCGTGGCCGCCGTGCCGGCCGACGCCGGCGAGCTCTACACCGCCACCCGGGCGTGCTGGCTGCTCGAGGTGCAGCTCAACGGCGATCTCACGATCCCGCCCGTCACGGAGAGCCTCGACGACATCCGGGCCTCCCTCGGCGCGGAATCGCCGTGGCGCACCTGGGTGGTGCGCGACGCCGACTCGGGTCGACTGTTGGCCTCCGTGCGCGGCGGGTTGCACGAGGAGGGGCGGGTCTGGGAGATCGGGCGCCTCATGGTGATGCCCGATCTCACCGGCCGCGGCCTCGGCCGAGCTCTGCTCGAGTTCGCGCTCGCCGCAGCCCCGCCGGAGGCCGAACGCGCCCGGCTCGTCACGGGTGGGCACAGTCTGCGCAACCAGCGGCTCTACAAGAAGGCGGGATTCCGCGTCGTCCGCGACCCCGACCCGGATCCCGGCCACGGCGCCCTCGTCATGGAGAAGCGACTGCGTCGGTGACGGCCGGGCTGGGATCGCGCTTGCCGGCCGGGCTCACCTCGACGATTTCCGGCACGGGCGCCCTCTCTGGCAAGATGGACCTTCGCGTCCAACTCATCCGGCCCCCACCACGGGGGGACGTGCAGCCTCCTGGCGCATGCGGCCCGCGACGCACCGTTTCACACCATCGGTTTTTCATCCGGGGTGACCCGTGGCACCGCCGAGAAAGCGAACGAGTCATGAAGAAGCTCGACCTGGTCGACCAGCCCAACCTGCGCACCGACATCCCCGACTTTCGCGCGGGCGACACCGTCAAGGTCCACGTGCGAGTCATCGAAGGCAACCGCACCCGTGTCCAGGTGTTCCAGGGCGTCGTCATCCGCCGTCACGGCGGCGGCATCGGCGAGACCTACACCGTCCGCAAGATGAGCTTCGGCGTCGGCGTCGAGCGCACCTTCCCGCTGCACACCCCGGTCGTCGAGAAGATCGAGGTCGTCACCCGCGGTGACGTGCGTCGCGCCAAGCTGTACTACCTGCGCAACCTGCGCGGCAAGGCCGCGAAGATCCGCGAGAAGCGCTGACGCGTCTCCCGATCCGCATCGTCCGCCCCGGCCCGTCCGATTCGTGCCGGGGCGGACGTGCGTCCGGTTCGCCCGCCCGCGACGGCGAAATGGCCGGGCCGGGTGCCCGGAGGCCTCGAGCTCACGCGGTACGGTTCCCCGTGGGCGTGGCGCGCGTCTCGCGCCGATGAGTCCGCAGACACGATCGGGCCGAAGCCGGCGGGCCCGTCGTCGGATCGCGAGAGCGAGCACCGACATCCGTAGCACGACGACAGGACGAGGATGAGCCGAGCGCACGAGAGCGGCGACAGCACGCACCCATCGGCGAACGGCGGTGCCGGGAGCACGGCCGCGGGTGGTCGGCGGGGCGAGGACCTCGGGGGTTCGTCGATCCTGCGCTCGCTGCTCGTGTTCGGGCGCGAGATCGTCATCGTCGTCGCGCTGGCCGTCGTGCTCTCGCTCATCGCGAAGACGTGGCTGGTGCAGACGTTCTGGATTCCGTCGGCATCGATGATGAACACACTCGTGCGCGACGACCGGGTGCTCGTCAGCAAGCTCACTCCCTCGCCGTTCGCGCTGCATCGCGGCGACGTCGTGGTGTTCGCCGACCCGGGCGGGTGGCTGGACCCGACGGTGCAGACCCCGCCCCGAGAGGGCCTGGGGGAGTCGATCAACTCGGCGTTGACCTGGGTGGGGTTGCTGCCGGAGGACGAGGGCAACCACCTGATCAAACGCGTCATCGGCATGCCCGGCGACCGCGTGGCGTGTTGTTCGGAGGACGGCCGGCTCACCGTCAACGGAACCGCGATCGACGAGCCGTATCTGCACCCCGGAGACACGCCCAGCGACATCGAGTTCGACGCCACCGTGCCGGCAGACCGCGTGTGGGTCATGGGCGATCACCGCTCCGACTCCCGCGATTCTCGCTACCAGGAGGGCGACGCGGACCCCGGCAGCGTGGGGTCGGTGCCGATCGACCACATCGTCGGGCGTGCGTTCGCGGTCGTGTGGCCGCTCAACCGGCTCGCCTGGCTCGGGCAGCAGCAAGAGACCTTCGCCGGTGTGCCGGCGCCGAGCGCTCCACCCTCGCCGGTGTCGAGCAGGCCTTCGGGTGGGTCCCCGACCTCGGCAGGATCGCCGTGAGCCCGACGTCCACCGCCTCCCCGCGCGGCACCCGAGCGACGCGGCGAGCGGCGCCGCACGGCTCCGGTCGCCCGTCCCTGCGGGCCGAACGGGAACTGTCGCGTGAGGGATTCGCGCTCGTCGCGGGCATGGACGAGGTCGGTCGCGGTGCGCTCGCCGGACCCGTCTCGGTCGGGGTCGTCGTGGTCACCGCCGAGACCCGTAGCGCCCCGGCGGGGGTCAAGGATTCCAAGCTCGTGGCTCCGCCGCTGCGTGAGACCTTGGCGCCGAGAGTGCGTCGGTGGGCGCACGCGCACGGCGTCGGCCACGCCGGGCCCGACGAGATCGACACCTACGGCATCCTCGCCGCGCTCCGGCTCGCCGGGATGCGGGCCCTCGCCGCGTGCGGGGTCGTGCCGGACATCGTGCTCCTCGACGGCAAGCACGACTGGTTGAGCCTGAGAGCGCGCTCCCAGGAGAGCCCGCAGGAGGCGTTGTTCGAGGTGGACGTGCGTCCGACGCCGACCTGGCCCGACGTGGTCGTGCCGCGGGTGCGCACTCGTATCAAGGCCGACATGACGTGTTCGAGCGTGGCGAGCGCGAGCATCATCGCCAAGGTCGAGCGCGATGCGCACATGGTGACGCTGTCGGACTCGCATCCGCACTACGGTTGGGCGATCAACAAGGGGTACGCCGCGCCCGAGCACCGCGCGGCCCTGCTGGAGCACGGGCCGTGCGACCAGCACCGCAGGTCGTGGCGCCTGCTCGGTGAGGAGCCGTCCATGCCGGCGGGTACGGGGCGGGTCGCAGACGACGCCGACGACGGCATGGCGGCGGGAGCGGACCCGGCATGGGTCATGATGGGTCGGTGAAGGTGAGGCTGACATGAGTTCCGAGGACCTCGAGAAGTACGAGACCGAGATGGAGCTGCAGCTCTATCGCGAGTATCGCGACGTCGTGGGCCTGTTCACGCACGTCGTCGAGACCGAACGACGGTTCTACCTGTGCAACGCCGTCGACGTGAAGGTGCGTTCGGACGCGGGCGAGGTGTACTTCGACGTGAGCATGTCCGACGCGTGGGTGTGGGACGTCTATCGTCCGGCCCGGTTCGTGAAGAACGTGCGGGTGGTCACCTTCAAGGACGTCAACATCGAGGAGCTGGCCAAGAGCGACCTCGAGGTGCCGGAGGACGGCAAGTTCTGACGCGGGAGGGCTGCCGGTCGTCCACAGGGCGCTGCGGCGTCACCGGTTGTCCACACTCCCGGGTTCGCGGCCTCTCAGGGTCCCGTTCCTCCGCCAGGCTGGCGGTGGAGGTGACCCACGATGACGGACGGACGACGGGCGCTCGGAGAGTACGGCGAGCGCCTCGCAGCGCGATACCTGCGCGAGGCGGGACTGGTGGTCCTCGACCACAACTGGAGATGTGAGGTCGGCGAGATCGATCTCGTCGCGCGGCAGGACGACTGCCTCGTGGTGTGCGAGGTCAAGACCCGGCGGCGGCTCGACTTCGGCGGCCCGGCGGCTGCTGTGACCCCGGTCAAGGCCGCCCGGTTGCGCCGACTCGCCGGGTGCTGGATCGAGGAGCACCCCGACACCGGGACCCATGACGTGCGCATCGACGTCATCGCGGTGATGCGTCCGATCGAGGGCCCGGCCCGGGTCGAGCACCTCGTGGCGGTGGCGTGATGGCGCTCGGACGCACGCGCAGCGTGACGCTCGTCGGCCTGTCGGGTGCGGTCGTCGACATCGAGGCCGACATCGTGCAGGGATTGCCGGCCTTCGTCATCGGCGGCCTGCCCGACACGGCCTGCCGACAGTCGGGTGACCGCATCAAGGCGGCCGGAGGCAACAGCGACCTCGAGATTCCCAACCGCCGCATCACCGTCAATCTGTCGCCGGCGTCGTTGCCCAAGTCCGGTTCGCACTTCGACCTCGGCATCGCGATCGCGGTGCTCGTCGCCGCGGGCAAGGTGCCGGCCGCGGTGGTCGACGAGATCGTGCACCTGGGGGAGTTGGGCCTCGACGGCTCGCTGCGGCCGGTCACGGGCGTGCTTCCGCTCGTGCTGTCCGCACGGGACGCCGGATACACGAAGGTCGTCGTGCCGTTGGACAACGTGCGGGAGGCGGCGTTGGTCACGGGCGTGCAGGTCGTCGGCGCTTCCACACTCGCGCGTGTGGTCGCCCGTCATCGAGCGGCGCACAAGGGTGAGGCGTGCGAGGACGAGGCGCTGCCCGGCGAGGTCGCCGAGCTCGTGCCCCGGCGCCGCGACCTGCGGGAGGTCGTCGGACAGTCCGAGGCGCGCTCCGCGCTCGAGGTCGCGGCCGCGGGCGGTCATCACCTTTTTCTGGTGGGACCCCCGGGAGCGGGCAAGACGATGCTCGCCGAGTGTCTTCCGGGCCTCCTGCCGGATCTGCCGGACGACGTCGCGCTCGAGGTCAGCGCCGTCCACTCGATTCTGGGGCTGCTCGCCGGCGGCCACCTCGTGCGTCGCCCACCCTTCGTGGCCCCGCACCACGGTGCCTCTCCGGCGGCCGTCATCGGCGGGGGCAGCGGCATGGTGCGCCCAGGCCTCATCTCCCAGGCCCACGCCGGGGTGCTGTTCATCGACGAGGCTCCGGAGGCGCAGACAGCGGTGCTGCAGTCGTTGCGTCAACCGCTGGAGTCGGGAGAGGTGGTCATCGCGCGACAACGGTCGTCGGCGCGGTTCCCCGCCCGCTTCCAACTCGTCCTCGCCGCCAACCCCTGCCCGTGCGGCAAGGGGCACGGCAAGGGAATGGACTGTTCGTGCTCACCCAAGGCCCGCCGCGACTACCTGGGCAAGCTCGCGGGCCCGCTGCTCGACCGGGTGGACCTGCAGCTGAGAGTCGCGGCCGTCACCCGGCCCGCCTTCACCGACACGGCGGGGGAGGACAGCGCCACGGTCGCCGCGCGCGTCGCCCTCGCGCGTGGTGCGCAACGCGACCGACTCGCGCCGCTCGGGTGGCACCTCAACGCCCACGTTCCCGGCCCGGTGCTGCGCGATCGCGCGATGCGGCTGCCACGGTCCACGACCGCCGACATCGACCGCGCTCTCGACCGGGGGATGCTGACCCTGCGCGGGTACGACCGGGTTCTGCGCATCGCGTGGACCGCGGCCGACCTGCGCGGCGCGGCATCACCCGATCGAGACGACGTGGGCCTGGCTCTCGGGCTGCGCACGCAGGCTGGGTTGGCGGCATGAGCGACGCACTGCTCGACCTCGAGCCGGCGACCATCCCGAGCGGACGGCGGGTCCTCGACCTCGTGCGCGCCGGACTCGACGGCCTGTCGCCCGAGTTGCTCGCGCGGGTGGCGTGGTCGGCCCTCGCCGAACCCGGGGATCCGGTCGCGAGTCGCCTCGTCGCCGAACTCGGGCCCGTCGAGGCGTTGGCCGCCCTCGCCTCACGCAGCGAGACCGCCCTCGAACGCTTTCGGCCTCGCCTGGGGCGTCTCGACCTCGCACGGATCCTCGACGAGACGGGGGCCTGCGGCGCACGCGTCGTCACCCCCGACGACCGCGAGTGGCCGCGCGGGTTGGACGATCTGCAGGCGCCGCCGCACTGCCTGTGGGTGCGTGGGCCCGCCGACCTCGCGTCGACGGCCCGGCGCAGCGTCGCCGTCGTCGGTGCCCGCGCCGCCACCGCGTACGGAGAGTCCGTCGCGGCCGACCTCGGAGCGGGGCTCGCCGAGCGCGACGTGACGGTCGTCAGCGGCGGTGCGTTCGGCATCGACGCGGCGGCGCACCGCGGGGTGCTCGCGGTCGACGGCACGACCGTCGCGGTGCTCGCCGGCGGCGTCGACCGGCCCTACCCGGCCGCCCACCACCGGCTCCTCGGGCACGTCGCCGACACGGGAGCGCTCGTGAGCGAGATGCCGCCGGGCTCGACCTCGCTGCGCTCGCGGTTCCTCCTGCGCAACCGTCTCATCGCGACGATGACACTGGGCACGGTCGTCGTGGAGGCGGGGCGCAGGTCCGGGTCGCGCAACACCGCGGGCACCGCGGCCGCCCACCACCGGGTCGTACTCGCCATGCCGGGCCCGATCACGTCGATCGCCTCGGTGGGATGCCACGAGATGATCCGCAGCGGCATGGCGCAGCTCGTCACCGACGCGGCCGAGATCGTCGAGCTCATCGGCGTCATGGGTGAGGACCTGGCCCCCGAGACGCCCGTCCCCACCCGCGCGGGCGACGGGCTCGAGGGCGCCGATCGTCGGGTCTTCGAGGCGTTGCCGCGGCGCCGAGCTTGCGACGTCGAGACCCTGAGCGTCGCCGCGGGGGAGTCCGAGGCCACGGTTCGCGCCGCGCTCGCGCGGCTGGAGCTGCACGGGCACGCTCGCCGCACCGATTCCGGCTGGAGAGTCGGCGACGGTGGCTGAGCACGCGCAGAAGGCGGCCCGTTCGTGTGCAGTCGATACCGTGGAGGCATGCCGGACACTTCCGACGCGCGGGTCGTCGACCTGTTCGTCCGCCACCTGGACGCCGAACGGGGGCGATCCCCACACACCGTGCGTGGATACCGGCAAGACGTCACTGCGCTGCTCGACTTCGCCCGCTCCGCGTCCGCCACCGACGACGGCATGTCGGCACTCACGCTGCCGGTGCTGCGGGCATGGCTCGCCGAGGGAGCCCACCGCGGGGCCGCGCGTGCGACGACGGCACGGCGATCCGCCGCGGCCCGAGCCTTCTCACGGTGGGCCGCGCGCGAGGGACACCTCGAGACCGACGTCGCCGCCCGGCTCATGTCGCCCAAACGAGGACGAACGCTCCCCGGGGTGTTGCGCGCCGACCAGGTCGAGACGCTGCTCGACCCGGCCGCAACGGCGAGCGCGGATGAGCGCCGCGAGGCGGGCGCGTCGCGGACGAGCGTGGTCGGCGAGCCCGGCGCCGCCGGAGTGAGTGGTGACGCGGATTCGATCGGCGCGGATGCGATTGAGGTGAGCCCGGAGTCGACGACGTCGGGCTCGGGCTCGGACGCCCCATCCACGCCCGGTGACGACCCGACCGCTCGCGCCGCCGCGTTTCGGGACGCGGCCTTGCTCGAACTCCTCTACGCCACGGGCTGCCGCGTCGGCGAGCTCGTCGCGCTCGACATCGACGACGTCGACCTCGACGAGCGAACGGCGCGGGTCGTCGGCAAGGGCGACAAGGAGCGAGTGGTGCCGTTCGGCATCCCCGCACGCGACGCCGTCCGCACGTGGCTCGCCGACGGCCGGAGCCGACTGGTCACCAGGCGCAGTGGCGCGGCCCTCTTCCTCGGTGTCCGTGGAGGCCGGCTCGACGCGCGCCGGGTCCGCGAGGTCGTGCACGGCGCCGCCGCCGACCGTGGGCTCCCCGATCTCTCCCCCCACGGTCTGCGTCACTCCGCCGCGACCCACCTGCTCGAGGGGGGTGCCGACCTGCGCGCTGTGCAAGAACTGCTCGGGCATGCGACTCTCTCCACGACCCAGATCTACACCCACGTGTCCACCGACCGGCTGATCCGCTCCTACACTCGTGCGCACCCCCGTGCCTAGGTGGTTCCTCGGAGGGGTGGTGGCCGGCCCATCGAAGAGGAACGAGGCGAGAAGGCCATGACCACGGCAGCACGCCGGCGCCGTTCGGCAGTCGCGATCGCTCTGTCGGCGTTCCTCCTGGCGGCGTGTTCCACGGCAGGCGGCGGACAGATGCCCTCCAGCCCAGCTGCGACGACCTCCGGCGAGACCGCGCCCGCCGGCGCCCCTTCGATGCCCACCACTCCGGCAGGTGAGGCCGATGGCCCGACCGAGCAGACCCCCGACCCCTCGACGCTGACCGTGCCCGAGTCGGCCTCCGGCGAGACCGACGTCGTCGACGTGCCCGGCCAGGACTCCGAGGAATCTGCCGCTCCCGGACGCACGGTGCGCTACACCGTCGAGGTCGAGAAGGGTCTGGAGAAGGTCGCCGCAGGCTTTCCCGAGGCCGTGCGCCGCGACCTCACGCACCCTCGCGGCTGGCAGACCGCGGACGGCGTGCGCTTCGTCAACGTCTCACCGAAGGAGCGCCGTCGCGGGGCCGAGACCGACATCCGCATCCAGTTCGCCAGCCCACGCCTGGTGGACCGGGTCTGCGCCCCACTGCGCACCAACGGCCGTCTGTCGTGCCACCACCGAGGCAAGGTCATGATCAACGCGTGGCGGTGGGTGCACGGCTCGAAGACCTACGGCGACGACCTCGAGAGATACCGAGTCTACCTCGTCAACCACGAGGTGGGGCACTCCCTCGGGCACAACCACCTCGCGTGCCCCAGCAGCGGCGCGCTCGCACCGATCATGCTGCAGCAGACGCTCCGACTCGAGGGCTGCCGGCCCAACCCCTATCCCGTGCGCGAGGGCCGCTGAGCGGCCGACCCGGACGGCGGCCACAGCCTGACGCCGGTACGCAGGAACGAGAGCGGGTCGACGTAGGTCTCGCCACGACGCGCACCCCAGTGCAGACACCCGCCCGTGCAGTGTGACCCGGCGTCTGACACCACCTTCCCGAGCACGTCGCCGCCGGTGACGAGGTCGCCGGTCGACACCCGGGTCACGACCGGCTCGTAGGTGGTGCGCAGGGTCCCCGTCCCCGCCGGGTCGTCGTGGTCGATCGACACCACCGGCCGCCCCGCGACCATGCCGACGAACGCCACCCGCCCGTCGGCGGGGGCCCGTACCGGCGTGCCCGGCGGCGCGGGGAGATCGACACCGCGATGACCGGGCAGCCAGTTCTGCGCCGGGGCGTCGAAGGAGCGGGCCACCCGCAGCGGCGTGACGGGTGAGATCCAGCGGCTCACCCGCGCGGCGGTTCGTGACGACGACCCCGCCTCACCGCTCGCCGCGTGGTCGCTCGTGGACCGACTGGGACGGCGATCGGCGGCAGCAGTGTCGGCTGCCGGCGCCGGGGGAGTGGCGACGGGCCCACGTGGGGTGGCGACCGTGGCGGCGACCGGCGGCACCACCGCGGCCGGCGCGAACAGCGCCATCGAGACGACGAAGGGGGCGACGACGACGGGGTCCATGCCGCCAGCCTCACCGCTCAGGGAGCACCGTGCGGCGACCGTTGGTCCGGTCGGTGGACAACAGTGGCCGCCGACGCCGGCTGTGGACGACGGCGCGGTGAGGCCGCCGCAGGCTCAGGCCCCGGGCCGGGCGAGCCGTTCGAGCCCCTCGGCCAGCAGTTCCGGCGACTTGCAGAACGCCAGACGCACCAGCGACCCCGTCTCCTCGACCGCCTCACCGGTGTGGAACGCCGAGACGGGGACACCGACGACTCCGCGCTCCCGGGCGAACTCCGGCAACTGCGCCAGTGCTCGGCGCACCCCGAGCCCCGACAGGTCGGCGATGGCGAAGTACGTCGCCGCGGGATGATTCGTCGGGATCCCGGCTGCCGCGAGTCCGTCGAGAAGCTGGTCGCGGCGCGCCCGCAGCTCTGCGACGAGCGTGTCGTACCACTCGTCGCCATGGGTGAGTCCGTCGGCGACGGCGTACTGGAAGGGGCCGGACGCGGTGAACGTCAACCACTGCTTGACCGCGAGCGTCGCCGCGACGAGCTCGGCCGGTCCGGTGGCCCAACCCACCTTCCAGCCCGTCATCGAGAACGTCTTGCCCGCCGAGGAGACCGTCAACGTGCGGTCGGCCGCCTCTGGCAGGGTCGCCATCGGCACATGCCCCGGCCCATCGAGCACGAGGTGCTCGTACACCTCGTCGGTGACGATCCACGCATCGTGCCGCCGCGCGAGGTCGGCGACGACGGCCAACTCGTCGGCCGTGAACACCTTGCCCGTCGGGTTGTGGGGAGTGTTGAGCAGCACGACCCGCGTGCGATCGGAGAACGCCGCCGCCAGCGCCGACTCGTCGAGGGCGTGATCGGGAAAGCGCAGCCGCACCGTACGCAGCACCCCGCCGGCCCGCGCCACCATCGCCGGGTAGGAGTCGTAGAACGGCTCGAACGTCACCACCTCGTCACCCGGCGCGACGAGCGCGAGGATCGCCGCCGCGATCGCCTCCGTCGCCCCCACCGTGACCACCACCTGCGAATCCGGATCCACCTCGAGGTCGTAGTACCGACGCTGGTGATCGGCGATCGCCCGCCGCAACTCCGGAATCCCGGCGCGCGGCGCGTACTGGTTGTGACCCTCGCGCACCGCCCGACAGGCCGCCTCGACGAGGAACCCCGGCCCCTCCGCATCCGGAAACCCCTGCCCCAGGTTGACCGCCCCCGTCTGCACCGCGAGAGCACTCATCTCGGAGAAGATCGTCGCCCCCGTCTGCACCGCGAGAGCACTCATCTCGGAGAAGATCGTCGACGCGTACGGGACCATGGACTCAACGAGCGGATTCGCCATGACGCGAGAGTATGCCCCGACCCTCGCCCCCGGCCCCCGCCACGAGGCGGGCGATTGGCTCGGTGGCCGGGTCTGCGACTACGATGGGGGATACCACTGCCGTGTCCCGACTCCCGTCGGCGTGCAGCAGTGGAATTCGCGCGTTCCAGACCGGTCGACCCGCCATGTGCGGCACCGGGGCGCGTCGTCATGGTCCGAACCCTGCTCTCGCAGGTCGGTGACGACGGCCGGAACGCCAGGCGCCTCGGCCGCACTCCCGCGGACGCGGCGATGAACCGGTTACGAGAGGAAGGAGACACGGCATGGCCGTCGTCACCACGCGCCAGCTCCTCGAGAGCGGCGTCCACTTCGGGCACCAGACCCGTCGCTGGAACCCCAAGATGAAGCGCTTCATCATGACGGAGCGCAACGGCATCTACATCATCGATCTGCAGCAGACGCTGACGTACATCAACGACGCGTACGAGTTCGTCAAGCAGACCGTGGCCCACGGCGGCACCGTGCTCTTCGTCGGCACGAAGAAGCAGGCCCAGGAGCCCATCGCCGAGCAGGCGACCCGCGTCGGCATGCCGTACGTCAACCACCGCTGGCTCGGTGGCATGCTCACCAACTTCCAGACCGTCTCCAAGCGCCTCACGCGCCTCAAGGAGCTCGAGGAGATCGACTTCGACGACGTGGCCGGCTCCGGCCGCACGAAGAAGGAACTCCTCGTCCTCCGCCGCGAGAAGGAGAAGCTCGAGAAGACCCTCGGCGGCATCCGCGACATGTCGAAGGTCCCCTCGGCCGTGTGGATCGTCGACACCAAGAAGGAGCACCTCGCCGTCACCGAGGCGCGCAAGCTCAAGCTCCCCGTCATCGCGATCCTCGACACCAACTGCGACCCCGACGAGGTCGACTACAAGATCCCCGGCAACGACGACGCCATCCGCTCCGTCACGCTGCTCACCCGCGTCGTCGCCGACGCCGTCGCCGACGGCCTCATGACCCGCCACCAGGGCGGATCCGCCGAAGAGGCCTCCGCCGCCGAGCCCATGGCCGAGTGGGAGCGCGAGCTCCTCGCCGGCGAGCAGACCCCGGGCGAGAAGGCCGCCGACGCGACCGACGTCGAGACCGGCCCCACCTCCGTGGCCCAGGCCGCCGACGACACCGCAGCCGCCGACACCACCGACCCCGCCGAGCAGGAGGCCCTCACCGAGGCCCTCGAGCCCACCGCCGCCGAGGTCGCCGGTACCGAGCAGGCCTGATCGGCACCGCCGGATCGACACCCACCGACCAGATATCGAACAGACAGGGATATCGCATGGCGAACCACACCGCTGCTGACATCAAGGCGCTCCGCGAGGCCACCGGCGCCGGGATGATGGACGTCAAGAAGGCCCTCGACGAGGCCGAGGGCGACAAGTCCAAGGCCACCGAGATCCTCCGGGTCAAGGGCCTCAAGGGCGTCACCAAGCGCGAAGGCCGCAGCGCCTCCAACGGCCTCGTCACCGCCCACGTCGACGGCGGCGTCGGCACGCTCGTCGAGATCAACTGCGAGACCGACTTCGTCGCCAAGGGCGAGAAGTTCGGCGAGCTGGCCCAGAAGGTCCTCGACGCCGCGGTCGCCTCCGGCTCCGCCGACGCCGACGCCCTCCTGGCCACCGAGGTCGACGGCAAGACCGTCAAGGAGCTGCTCGACGAGGCCAACGCCGGCATCGGCGAGAAGATCGAGGTCCGCCGCGTCGCCCGCGTCGAGGCCCCCAAGGTCATCTCCTACCTGCACAAGACCAGCCCCGACCTGCCCGCGCAGATCGGCGTGCTGTTCGGCTACGCCGGCGACGACGACGCCGTGGCCCGCGACATCGCGATGCACATCGCTGCGTTCAGCCCGACCGTCATGACCCGCGACGAGGTCTCCGAGGACATGGTCGCCAACGAGCGCCGCATCGCCGAGGAGACCGCCCGCGAGGAGGGCAAGCCCGAGGCCGCCCTCCCCAAGATCGTCGAGGGCCGCGTCAACGGCTTCTTCGCCGAGAACGTCCTCCTCGAGCAGAAGTTCGCCAAGGACCAGAAGAAGCAGGTCCAGGCGATCCTCAAGGAGGCCGGCATCGAGCCCAAGGGCTACGCCCGCGTTCGCGTCGGTTCCTGAGCCGGCCGCGACCGATCGCAAGCCCGCCGCCCCCCTGGGGCGGCGGGCTTCGTCGTGTGCCGGCGCCGATGCCGGTTGCGGTCGGGCCGGGTTCCGGTGGAGCGAGGGGGGTCGTGTTGACGTTGCGGCCGGGCCGGGGTTCCGGTCGGGCGAGGGGGCCGTGTTGACGTTGCGGTCGGCCGGGGCGGGGGTGTGTGTCGCGACGCCTACCATCCGCACTCCTCCCTAGCGGCTCGTCCTCGCCTAGCGGCTCGGAGTGCTCCCGCCAGGCCCAGCCAGTCGTCGCGACACACACCCCCGCCCCAGCCTTGTCTGTTCGGTTCCGGTCAGGCCGAGAGCCCGGCTGAAGGGCCGAGACTTCGGTGGTTCGTTACGCCGCGTTCCGCAGCAGCGGCGCACACGCTCGGGCCCGGCCCCGTTTGGTCGGTGCCTGGGCCGATGGAAAGATGAGCCCGACCTCGACTGACAGGGAGACCCCCGTGACCGACTCCTCGCGCAAGTACAAGCGTGTCCTGCTCAAGCTCTCCGGTGAGGCGTTCGGAGGTGGCGGCATGGGCGTCGACCCCGACGTCGTGCGCGGCATCGCGGCGCAGATCGCCGAGGCCGTGCGCGACGGGGTAGAGGTCGGTGTCGTCGTCGGCGGTGGCAACTTCTTCCGCGGCGCCCAGATGCAGGAGAAGGGCATGGAGCGGTCGCGGGCCGACTACATGGGCATGCTCGGCACCGTCATGAACTGCCTCGCGCTGCAGGACTTCCTCGAGAAGGAAGGCATCGACACGCGGGTGCAGACCGCCATCACGATGGGGCAGGTGGCCGAGCCCTATATTCCGCGGCGCGCGATCCGGCATCTGGAGAAGGGGCGGGTCGTCATCTTCGGAGCCGGCGCCGGCATGCCGTACTTCTCCACCGACACGGTCTCGGCCCAGCGGGCGTTGGAGATCGGGTGCGACGCCGTGCTCATGAGCAAGAACGGCGTCGACGGGGTGTACGACGCCGACCCCCGCACCAACCCCGAGGCCAAGAAGCTCGACCGGGTCTCCTACGTCGAGGCCCTCGCGCAGAGTCTCAAGGTCGTCGACGCCGCCGCGTTCAGCCTGTGCATGGAGAACAAGCTGCCGATGGTCGTCTTCGCCATGCAGGGCGACTCGACGATCTCGCGGGTGCTGCGCGGTGAGCCGCTGGGTACGGAGGTCTACGCGGACTGACCGTCACGGGCCGCGCCGGTCCGTCTTCACATCGTCGCCCACCCATGCGGGGCGAGATCGGTGCACGTCTGACAGCATGGGACCCACTCGCGTTGACCTGCGACGCGATCCGAAGAGCGTGAAAGGCACCCACCATGTTGGACGAGACGATGTTCGAGGCCGAGGAGAAGATGGGCAAGGCCATCGAGGTGGCCAAGGAGGACTTCGCCTCCATCCGCACCGGTCGTGCGAACGCGGCGATGTTCAGCGGCCTGCTCGTCGACTACTACGGAGCCCCCACGCCGTTGCAACAGCTCGCCTCGTTCCAGACGCCCGAGGCGCGCACCATGCTCATCACCCCCTTCGACAAGGGCGCCATGGCCAACATCGAGAAGGCCATCCGTGAGTCCGACCTCGGCGTCAACCCGAGCAACGACGGCAACGCGATCCGCTGCATCCTGCCCGAACTCACGCAGGAGCGCCGCAAGGACTACATCAAAATGGCGCACCGCAAGGGCGAGGACGCCAAGATCGCGATCCGCAACATCCGCCGCACCGCCAAGGACCAGATCGACCGGTCGGTCAAGGACGGCGACATCGGCGAGGACGAGGGCGCCCGCACCGAGAAGGAGCTCGAGGCCATGACCAAGAAGCACGTCGACCAGGTCGACGAGCTGCTCAAGGGCAAGGAAGCCGAGCTCCTCAGCGTCTGAGCAGCGAGGTCCTCCGGCTCCCCCCATGACGATTCCCGTCGCCCCCGCCAAGCGGCCCCCCGGCAAGGCCGGACGCAACCTTCCCGTCGCCATCGGCGTCGGGCTAGGTCTCGGGGCTCTCGTCCTCGCCAGCCTGTTCATCGTGCGGTGGGGCTGGCTCGTCCTCGTCGTCCCGGCCATCTCCCTCGGAGTGTGGGAGCTCGCCCGGGCGTTCGCCGCCGGCCGCTTCCACGTCCCCGTCGTGCCCGTCATGGTGGGAACCGTGGCCATGCACCTCGCGGCCTACCTCAGCGGCGGCCCCGGGCTGATGATGGCGTTCGGCATGACCCTGCTCGCCGTCGTCGCCTGGCGCAGCGTCCAAGGCATCGACGGAGCCGCACGAGACGTGACCGCCGGCGTCTTCGTCGCCGCCTACGCGCCGTTCCTGTCGGCCTTCACCTCGCTCATGCTCGCCCAACCCGACGGCCCCCGCCGGGTCGCCGTGTTCATCCTCGTGACGATCTGCAGCGACATCGGCGGTTACGCCGTGGGCGTCGTCGCCGGCCGCCACCCCATGGCACCCTCGGTGAGCCCCAAGAAGTCCTGGGAGGGCGCCCTCGGATCGCTGGTCGGCTGTCTGGTGGCGGGCATGATCTCGGTGCCGCTCATCCTCGGCGGCTCACTGTGGGCCGGGGCGCTGCTGGGATTGCTCACCGTCCTCATGGCCACCCTCGGCGACCTGACCGAATCCATGCTCAAGCGCGACCTCGGCGTCAAGGACCTCGGCCACCTCCTGCCCGGCCACGGTGGACTCATGGACCGCATCGATTCGCTGCTCGTCACGGCCCCGGTCGCCTGGTTCGTCTTCAGCCTGCTCGTCTGAGCGGCCGCCCACCCCCGAGCGATCGCCGCCCCCGACCCCATCCGACCATCGTCAGGAGTGTCGTGACCGACCCGACATCGTCCCCCGTCCCGGTCCGCCTCGAGCGGCGTCGCCCCGCCCGTGGGCAGGTGACCTTCTCTCCGCCCGGCAACCCCATGCCGCCCACGCACCTCGCCGACCTCGACATGGCAGGCCGCGTCGAGGCGGTCGAAGCACTCGGCCATCCCGGTTTTCGCGCCAAGCAGATCTCCCGCCACTACTTCGTCCACCACACGAGCGATCCGGCCGAGATGACCGACCTGCCTGCCGCGGGTCGCGCCGACCTCGTCTCGGCGATGCTGCCGACCCTCATGACACCGGTGCGGCACCTGACCGCCGACGAGGGCGCGACGATCAAGTCGGTGTGGCGGCTGCACGACGGCGCGCTCGTCGAGTCCGTCCTCATGCGCTATCCCCGCCGCGCCACGGTGTGCATCTCCAGCCAGGCCGGATGCGGTATGAACTGCCCCTTCTGCGCCACCGGCCAGGAGGGGTTCACCCGCAACCTCTCGACCGCCGAGATCGTCCAGCAGGTCGTCGAGGCCTCCCGCATGCTCGCCGAAGGCGACGTCGGTGTCGCCGGTGCCGCCGGTGACTCGGGCTCGACCCAGGACTCAGACTCCGAGGTCGGCGCCTTCGACGCCCCCGACGCGCTCGAGGACGGCGACGTATCGGCCACCGACGCCAAGGGTTCGGCCGGTCCCGACCGGGTGACCAACGTCGTCTTCATGGGCATGGGGGAGGCCCTCGTCAACTACAAGCGTGCGGTCGCCGCGATCCGCCGCATGGTCGCACCCGCCCCCGAGGGGTTGGGGATGTCGGCCCGCGGCATCACGATGTCGTCCGTCGGTCTCGTGCCCGGCATCGACCGGCTGGCCGCCGAGGGCATCCCCGTCACCCTCGCGCTCAGCCTGCACGCACCCGACGACGCACTGCGCGACGAGCTCGTACCCATCAACAACCGCTACAGCGTCGACGAGGCCCTCGACTCCGCGCGGCGCTACTTCGACGCCACCGGGCGGCGGGTCTCCATCGAGTACGCACTCATCCGCGACATGAACGACCAGGCGTGGCGCGCCGACCTGCTCGGTGAGAAGTTGGCCGCCCGCGGCAAGGGGTGGGTGCACGTCAACCCCATTCCGCTCAACCCGACCCCGGGCAGCAAGTGGACCGCCTCGCGACCCGGCGTCATGCAGCAGTTCGTCGAACGCCTGCGCGCCCACGGCATCCCGACGACGGTGCGCGACACCCGTGGCAGCGACATCGACGGCGCCTGCGGGCAGCTCGCGGCCGCGACGGCCTGACCCGAGAAGGCTCCGAGGTTCAGCGGCCGGTGACGATGGCCGCGGCCTCCTCGAGGTCGTCCACGAGGTGGACGGCGCTCGCCATCGGGCGCGAGGCGGCCAGGCCTTGCAGGGCCGGCCAGACGGGCACGGTGCACGTCCAGTGCTCGACCCCGACGAGCACGAGCGGGGAGAGCGGGATCTCGTCGTCCGCGTAGTAGCGGGGGGTCACCGCCTGGAAGATCTCCTGCACGGTGCCGGCCGCCCCCCGCAGGACGATGATCCCCGCCGTGCAGCGCGCGAGCAGTTCCTCCTCCCGCACCGCGTTGGAGAAGAACTTCGCGATGCCGTCGCAGAAGACGTTGGGCGGTTCGTGACCGTAGAACCACGTCGGGATGCCGACGCTGCGGGGTTCTGCCGCCCTGCCGTGCGGTTCTGTCGCCCTACCGTGCGCGACGAGGTCGGCGCGGACGCTCAGGCCGAGGGCGGCCCACGCCCCGACGTCGGAGGCGAACGACGGCACCTGGGCCAGCCGGGCGAGGCCGGCCTCCAGGGACGCCGAGTCGGGGGCGAACGCGCCGAGATTCGCGGCCTCCATCGCTCCCGGCCCACCGCCCGTGACGACGGCCAGGCCCCGATCGGCGAGAGCATGCGCCAGATGTGCCGCGTCGGCATACGACGCCTCGTCACGACGCAGCGCGTGCCCGCCCATGACCCCGGCCACGGGCCGCCGGTCGAGCACCTCGTCGAGGGCGTCCTCCATCGCGACGTCGTGGGTCGCGCGCAGCACGGCGACGTACGCGTCGTGCCGCAGGTGCGCCGAGCGGCTCCACGCGTAGGCGCGTGCGTCCGGTGTCGTGTCGTACCCGCCGTCGTCGAGCCCGTCGTAGAGCTCCTGGGGGGTGTAGACGTGCGCGCGATACGGATCGACCGGTGCGTGTGGGGCCGGCGGCAGGACGACGGCCCCGTGGCGGGTCAGGTGGCGGGCGAGCGCCATGGGCATGCGCCCACCGAGGACGACGAGCCCCTCGATGTCGTCCCTGCCGGTGAGCAGGTAGGCGTGCTCGGTGAGGTCGAGGCTCTGCAGCCGCAACGTGCCGAGGGGGATGCCGTCGGCGAGGGCCCGCTCGAGTGCCTCGATCGACTCGATGTCCATGTCTCGATCATGCCGCGCATCGTGGCGGAGGCCGAACGCAGGTCCGACGCGGCGTCACGCGCGCAGGACGGGTGGCGGCACAGCGCCGGCGAACCGCGGGGGAGACGGCACGGACATCCCCGCCAGATGGTGCCGGCCGGCAAGGCAGAACGGGTTTGACGCACCCCTCACCGCACCCGGCGTAACCCGTCCGTGACCTGCGAAGACGCTGGTCACAGGCTGAGTCCATGCGGTGATCCGAACGTCATCGACTTGTGATGCCCGGGGCCGGATTTCCGCTTTCCGCAGGTCGTCGCACACGCGAAGATAGGGGTGTTCGAGGCCAGGGGAGCCTCACCCAGGAGGGATACAGAATCATGCGTGCACACCGCCGACTCCTCGGCGCCGCCACCGCCGCCGCCGTGCTGTGCGGGGCCACCGTCGCCACCGCGCCCCAGGCCGAGGCCGCCTCCGGCGGGCGCAGCGGACTGGCCGCCGCCTCCGTGTCCGGCACCGCCGCCGCGCACTACCGCGTCGTGCGCGCCTCCGACCTCCGCCGTCGCGCCGCGACTCCGGCCCGCTCGGTCACCCTCGCGGCCGTCACCAAGGCCGTTCGCGCCAGCGAGTTCACCGACGGCGTGCCGGCCTCGGCCTACACGGTGCGCAACCTGCGCACGAGCGGCTCGTGGGCGCGCGTCACGCTGCAGCCCAAGAAGACGGCCGAGCTCGACCCCGCCACGGTCCTGCTGCAGAAGTCCCGCGCCGGTTGGAAGGTCGTCGACCTCGGCACGGCCGAGGTGGGCTGCGACGTCGCACCGAACTCCACGCTCAAGGCGCTGCGCCTGAGCTGCGGGTGACCCCCTCGATGTCCGGGGCGGCGACCTGACGGCGGCTCGTCCCGGATGGAGCTCACGCGCACCGCGCGATGGGCCCAAGCGGTCGGCGTGGGAACAGGGGCCCACGCCGACCGCTTTCTCGTCTCGCCGAATCACCCCGGCGGGCGACGACCGTGCTGCTGGACCGGGCGTCTGGCAACCGTGATCGGCCGGGGTTCGGATCGGTTGACCCTTCCGTCGCGATCGACGTTCGGATGCTCACGTCCACCGCTCGGCGATGAGGCGGCGCACATCGGTCGATCCGTCGGGCGCCACAGCCCCCGCGAGGCCCTCGCGGGGGAGAGGATGACCCCATGAGCAACGGCGCCTACCGAACCCTTCACGACAGAAGCAGCTCGGATCCCGCCGCGTTCTGGGCCGAGGCCGCCCAGGGCGTCGACTGGATCCGCCGGCCCAAGACCGGCCTGGACGACTCCCGCCCGCCGTTCTACCGCTGGTTCAGCGACGGAACGATGAACACCTGCTACAACGCCCTCGACCGGCACGTCGTCAACGGGCGCGGTGACCAGGCGGCGCTCATCTACGAGAGCCCCGTGACCGGCACCTCCCGCACCTACACCTACGCCGAGATGGTCGAACAGGTCGCACGGTTCGCGGGCGTCCTGCGCAGCCTCGGTGTCGAGAAGGGTGACCGCGTCGTCATCTACATGCCGATGGTGCCGGAGGCCCTCATCGCGATGCTGGCCTGCGCGCGACTCGGCGCGATCCACTCGGTCGTGTTCGGTGGCTTCGCCCCGGCCGAGCTCGCCGCCCGCATCGAGGACGCGCAGCCCAAGGTCGTCGTCGCGGCCTCGTGCGGTATCGAGCCCACCCGCACGATCCCGTACAAGCCGTTCCTCGACCAGGCCATCGACCGCTCGAGCCACAAGCCCGACCGGTGCGTGATCCTCCAGCGCGAGCAGGTCACGGCCGAGATGGGGGAGCGCGACCTCGACTGGGACGAGGTCATGAAACCGGGCGTCGTCGAGCCCGCCGAGTGCGTCGAGGTGCAGGCCACCGACCCGCTCTACGTGCTCTACACCTCCGGCACCACGGGCAAGCCCAAGGGCATCGTGCGCGACAACGGCGGCCACGCCGTCGCGCTGACCTGGTCGATGCCCAACCTGTACGGCATCCAGCCGGGCGAGGTCTTCTGGGCGGCGAGCGACGTGGGTTGGGTCGTCGGCCACTCCTACATCGTGTACGCGCCGCTGCTCGCCGGGGCGACGACGATCGTCTACGAGGGCAAACCGGTCGGCACCCCCGACGCCGGCGCGTTCTGGCGGGTCATCGAGAAGTACGAGGTCGCCTCGCTCTTCACGGCACCCACCGCCATCCGGGCCATCAAGAAGGAGGACCCGAACGGCGAGGAGCTGAAGAAGTACGACGTCTCCAGCCTGCGACGCCTCTTCCTCGCCGGTGAGCGCCTCGACCCGGAGACCTACAAGTGGGCCTCGGAGACCCTGGGCATCCCGGTCATCGACAACTGGTGGCAGACCGAGACGGGCTGGCCGATCGCCACCAACCCGGTCGGCATCGAGGAGTTGCCGGTCAAGCCGGGCTCGCCCACCGTTCCCACCCCCGGTTACGACGTGCAGGTGCTCGACGAGCAGGGTCAGCAGGTGCCGCCCGGAACCGAGGGCTCGATCGCGATCAAGCTGCCCATGCCGCCCGGCACCCTGCCGACGCTGTGGAACGACGACGACCGCTACGTGTCGTCCTACCTCTCGGCCTACGACGGCTACTACCTCACCGGCGACGGCGGTTACATCGACGAGGACGGCTACGTCTACGTCATGGGCCGCACCGACGACGTGCTCAACGTCGCCGGACACCGCCTGTCGACCGGGTCGATCGAGGCGGCCCTGGCCGGGCACCCGGCCGTCGCCGAGTGCGCGGTCATCGGCGTGGCCGACCAGATGAAGGGCCAGATCCCGCGCGCGTTCGTCGTGCTCAAGTCCGGCGCGGGCATCGAGAGCGACGAGCAGATCGAGCAACTGCGCAGCGAGCTCGTCCAGCGTGTTCGCCAGGAGGTCGGCGCGGTCGCGGCGCTCAAGCTCGTCGACGTCGTCGTCGCGTTGCCCAAGACCCGCTCGGGCAAGATCCTGCGCAAGACCATGCGTCAGATCGCCGACGGCCAGGAGGCCATGGTGCCCAGCACCATCGAGGACCCGAGCGTCCTCGACACCCTGCGTCCGGTCCTGCGCAAGGAGTGACGCCCTCGGCATGACCGACCTGCCGCCCCCGTCCTCGACCACCTCCGAGCACGGGGGCGGCGGTGTGTCAGGCACGGATCGCGTCGATGACCTTGACCCGGGTGGCGATGAGGGCGGGGACGATACCGGCCAGGGCCCCCACGCCGATCGCGGCGGTCAGGCCGATGACGACGGCCGAGACGGGGAACGGGGGCATGTCGACGAGGCCCATCTGCGTAAAAGCTCTCTGTACGAACGGCGCTCGCACGAGGGCGACGGCGCACGCGACGCCGACGAAACCGGCGATCGCGGTGGCGACCACCGACTCCATGAGCACGCCCACGAAGATCCGCCACCCCGTCGCGCCGTAGGAACGGCGGATGCCGATCTCTCGCATCCGGTAGCGCACGGTCACCAGCGAGATGTTGACGAGCCCCAGCGCGCCCAGCAACAGGATGACCGCAGCGACCCCGAGCACGCCCCACCGCACCTGTTTGAAGCCGGTCTCCTCGAGGTCGATGCCCATGTTCTGCGGCTCGACCGGGCCACCGGGAACGCCGCTCAGTTGCTGCCGAAGGTGGGAGGACACCTCGTCGGCCACATCGGGGGGAACCCAGGCGACGTAGCTGCGCTGGGTGGCGAGCGACTCCGCGTCCGGGAGACGAGATAGCGCATCCGAGGTGACGAAGGCCGAGATCATGCCGTCCGGCTCCTCGCCCGGGCGCGGGGGCAGGACGCCGACGATCACGAGGTCGACGGCGCCGCCGGTCGACGCCGTCGACCCGGACGACGCGCCGCCGGAATCGGCACCGGGCGGTCCACCGAACGATCCGACGCCGTAGGCCGTCACCGTGGCCGTGCCGAGCGGTGGGCGCCCGAGACGTTCATAGAACTCGTCGTCGACGACGATTGCGGGGGCGAGTCGTTCGGCGTCGCTGGACGCGAGCCAGCGTCCGGCGGAGGGTTTGATGCGGTACATATCCGCCCAGGAGGGGTCGACGGCGTTGACCTGGGCGGTGAGGACGCCCTGGCGGGTCTGGACGCGTAGCGGGACCTGGACCGTACGGGAGCGCTGGGTGATGCCCATGCGGTCGAGCGCCGCGAGCACGGCGTCGTCGCGACGGGTCGCGGCGCTCGCGTTCTCCACCGATCCGGTCGGCTGCAGCATGAGCACCGTCGGCCGACCCATTTCGCGTTCGATCGACTGCTGCAGCGCGCTGCTCAGCATCCCTCCGGCACCGAGCACGCCGGTCATCGCGAACACCGAGAACGCCACTCCGATGAGTGACAGCAGCACCCGCCCCTTATTGACCCGCAGCTCGCCGTAGGCCTCGACGATCGAGGCGAGGAAGCCGGTCACCGCCCGTCCTCCGTCCAGTCGCCGAACGTCTCACCGAACGGGTCGTCGATCGTCTCGGTCGGGGGCGGCGGCTCCGTGCGGGGAAGGGGAGCGGTGGCCGCCGAGGCGACGGCACCGCGTCGCGCTCTGATGCCGCTGGTCGTGGCGAGCGCGGCTCCTGCCTCCTCGACGTCGACGTCGTGCAACACGCCCTCGTCGAGCAGGTAGGTGCGTTGCGAGAGCGCGGCGACCTGCAGGTCGTGGGTGATCGTCACGAGGGCGGCGTCGGAATCGCGGGCGATCTCGTCGAGCAGGGCCATGACGGCCTCGCCTGTCGTGACGTCGAGGGCGCCGGTGGGCTCGTCGGCCAGGATGAGCCGCGGTCGCCGCACGAGCGCGCGGGCCACGGCGACGCGCTGCTGCTCGCCACCGGAGAGCCGGTTGGGCTTCTGCTGGGCACGGTCGCCGAGACCGACCCGATCGAGCATCTCCATCGCCGCGCGCTCGCGGCCCAGGAACTGGCGGGCGTTGCCGTAGAGCATCGGCATCATGACGTTCTCGAGCGCCGTGCGCCCCGGCAGGAGGTTGAACTGTTGGAAGACGAAGCCGACGCTGCGTCCGCGCAACCGCGCTCGGCGGCCGTCGCTCATCCGGGCGACGTCCTGACCGTCGAGTTCGAGCTCGCCCGTGCTCTGGCGGTCGATGAGGCCGAGAAGGTTCATGAGCGTCGTCTTGCCGGACCCCGACCTGCCGACGACCGCGACGTGATCGCCGGGCCAGACGTCGAGGTCGATGCCGCGCAGGATGTGCAGGGTCTCGCGGTTGGGCAGCGGCACCGAGCGCGTCACCGCGCGCATGCGCAGAAGCGGCGGTGTGGTCGTGGCCGAGTGGTCGATGCTCACCAGCCCGGCCCCGCGGGCATTCCACCGGCGTCGGGGTTGTCCACGCCCGGCACGAACCGCAGGACCTGCTGGTTCTCCTTGAGCCCGCTCTTGATCTCGACGACGTCCTCGCCGCGCAGCCCCAGCCCGACCTCGTGGCGGGCGGGCTCGCCGCCGTTCTCGTCGACCAGGTACACGGCGCCCTTCGACAGGCTTCCCTCCACCGCGGTCGTCGGCACGGTGAGCACGCCCTTGGCCGAGCCGAGGGCGACCTTGACCTTGACGGCGAGGCCGGGGACGACCTTGGCCTTGGGCGGGACGGCGCAGCGCAGGCTCGCGACGGAGGTCGACGTCTCGGCCGGCATACCCGTCATGGGGTCGATCTGTGGCGCCGCGGGTTGGGCGTTCTCGGAGTCCTCACCGGCCTCGTCCTCCTCGATGCGGGTCGAGTCGCATTTCACCGGTGCCGCGGTCGTGGGTAGCGTCGCCGTGGCCTCGACCTTGCGGTCGAGCAGGTCGAGCTGCTGTTCTGGGGTGAGATCCGCGACGACGGCGTAGGTGCCGGGGGAGAGCGTCGCGACCGTGTCCCCGGCGTTGAGTTGCCGGCCGACCGCGGCCTTGAGGTCACGAACCGTTCCCGAACCGGTCGAGATGAGCGTGTGGTAGGTGAACTGCTGCGCCGGCGCCGGCGCGGCCGGAGCCACCGGTGCGGCGGGTGCCGCGGGCGCCCCAGGCACGCCGGAGGGGGCGGCCGGTGGCGCGACGGGCTCGACGTCCTTGGGCACCTTGACCTGCAGCAGCCACGTGCCCTTGTTCACGGTGTCGCCGTTCTTCACCCAGATCTTGTTGATCTCGCCGGTCGTGGTGGCCGCCACCGTCGTGCCGGGGTCGGGCTGCACCGTTCCGTTGAGGTCGAGGGACGAGGAGATGTCGGCCTTGGTCACCGGCACCGTCTCGTCGGCCGCGAGAGAGGCGGTGGGCGCCGTCTCGTCGCCGCCCGCGGCCTGGGCGCCGCTCGGAAAGAACGCGATCTTGGCCAGTGACGCCGCGATGACGGCCAGGATGACCATCCAGATGATCGGAAAGACGTACCGCCGGACGGTTTCCACCCAGTTCCCCTTCGCCCCGAGACGCGTCGTTCGCGCCGTCGGCCAGAGTCTGCACCGAAAACGCCACCGGCACATCGGTCCTGGGGTTGACACGCGGGCGTCCCTGGTATGACGTGTCATCCGATCACGTCCACCCGCGCTGCGGGTCGAGCCTCTGTCGGCAGAACCGTCCGGTCGGTACAGTGCCGGTAACCGGTGGCCCAACCCCGGGCCGCGAGACGAAGCGACGAAGGAGTCGGCATGACGCAGGACCCGCGCCAGATCAGGAACTTCGTCGGCGGTGAGTACGTCGACGCCGAGACCGACGAGCGGCTCGAGATCCGCAGTCCCGTGACGGGTGAGGTGGTCGCGACGTCACCGGTCTCATCGAAAGCCGACGTCGACCGTGCCTACGCGGCGGCGGATTCCGCCTTCGAGGGGTGGGCCGACACCACGCCGTCGGAGCGTCAGGCCGCGCTGCTCGCGATCGCCGACGCCATCGAGGAGCACGGCGACGAACTCATCCGGCTCGAGGCCGAGAACACCGGCAAGCCGTACGCCCTGACCGCCTCGGAGGAGGTGCCGGTCATGGCCGACCAGATCCGCTTCTTCGCCGGCGCCGCCCGCGTGCTCGAGGGCCTCGCGAGCGCGGAGTACATGAAGGGCCACACCTCGTGGATCCGGCGGGAGCCGATCGGGGTCATCGGCCAGGTCACGCCCTGGAACTACCCGATGATGATGGCGGTCTGGAAGTTCGCGCCGGCACTCGCCGCGGGCAACACGGTCGTCCTCAAGCCGAGCGACACGACCCCCGAGACGACGATCCGGATGGCCGAGATCGCCTCGGAGTTCCTCCCGGCCGGCGTGTTCAACGTCATCGCCGGAGACCGCAGCACGGGTCAGGCCCTCATCGAGCATCCGACCCCGCAGATGGTCTCGATCACCGGCTCCGTGCGCGCCGGCATGCAGGTCGCCGAGACCGCCGCCAAGGACGTCAAGCGCGTCCACCTCGAACTCGGTGGCAAGGCCCCCGTCGTGGTCTTCGACGACGCCGACATCGAGGCCGCGATCGAGGGCATCGGCACCGCCGGCTACTTCAACGCGGGCCAGGACTGCACGGCCGCCACCCGGGTGCTCGTGCAGCAGGGCATCCACGACGAGTTCGTCGCCGCCCTCACCGAGTTCGCGAAGAACTCCGTGGTCGGCCTGCCCGACAACGACGACGCGCTGCTCGGCCCGGTCAACAACGCGAACCAGATCGAGCACGTCACCGGCTTCCTCGACCGCCTGCCCGACCACGCCTCACTCAGCGGCGGCGACCGCATGAGCGGAGAGTTCGCGGGCGGCTACTACCTGCGGCCCGCCGTGGTCTCGGGGCTGGCTCAGCAGGACGAGGCCGTGCAGAAGGAGATCTTCGGGCCGGTCATCACCGTGCAGAGCTTCGCCGACGAGGCCGAGGCACTGAGCCACGCGAACGGCGTGCAGTACGGCCTCGCGAGCAGCGTGTGGACCTCGAACGTCGGCCGCGCTCTGCGCCTGTCCCGCAAGCTCGACTTCGGCTGCGTGTGGATCAACACCCACATCCCGCTCGTCGCCGAGATGCCCCACGGCGGGTTCAAGCACTCCGGCTACGGCAAGGACCTGTCGATGTACGGCTTCGACGACTACACCCGCATCAAGCACGTCATGGCCAACATCGAACTCTGAGGCACGAGCCCGACGGCACGAGCCCGACCGAACCGAGACGACCGAACGCCGAGGCCCTGCGGCCTCGGCGTTCGTCGTCGTACGGGAAGGACGCGGATCAGCGGTGGGCGCCACCGGCATCGACCGCGGCCGGCACCATCGCGTCCTCGGCGCCCGGGTCGGCGGTCATCGCCCCACCGGCGACCCGACCCCGATGGGTGAGACGCCGTTCGAGCCAGTGGGCGAAGCTCGTGAGGCCGTAGTTGATCGCGATGAAGATGGCGGCGATGACGATGAGCGCCGGCACGATGTTGTAGTAGGCGCTGCCGATGCGTTCGGCCTGACGCAACAACTCGGGGTAGAGGATCTGATACCCCAGGGCGGTGTCCTTGAGGATGACGACGAGCTGACCGACGAGCGCCGGCAGCATCGCGCGCAGCGCCTGCGGAAGCTGGATCGCGCGGAGCGTCTGACCGGGCGTGAGGCCGATCGAGAGCCCGGCCTCGGCCTGCCCGCGGGGCAGGGAGTGCACACCCGAGCGCAGCAGCTCGGCGAGGATGCAGGAGTTGTAGAGCGTGAGGCCGGTGATCACTCCGGCCAGCGAGAGGTAGGCCGAGGGCACGAGACCGGAGGCGAGGTACCCCCAGAACGACAGCAGCATCATGACGAGCACCGGCACCGCGCGGAAGAACTCGACGAACGCCGTGGCCACCCACCGCACGGGGGCGATCGACGACATGCGTGCGAACGCGAGGACGAGCCCGAGGACGGCCGCGAGCGCGATCGAGATCGCCGCCGCGTAGAGCGTGTTGATGATGCCCGGCAGGATGTAGGAGCGCCACACCACACCGCCGGCGAACGGCGCCCACTTGTCGGGGGAGAGGTTGCCCTTCTCGCCGAGCTTCCACAGCACGGCGGCGCCGAGCGCGAGGGCGAGAACGAGGAGGACGCCCGCGGCGATGCGCTGCCGCATCCGGCCACGAGGACCGGGAACGTCGAAGAGAGTCGCGGTCGCGCTCATCGCTGCACCGCCAACCGGCGTCCGAAGTGGGTGGTGGCGAGGCCGATCGGCACCGTGAGGACGATGAAGCCGAGGGCGACGACGAGGAACAGCGGCAGGATGAGCCCGGGGTCGTTCTCCATCACCGTCGCGGTGAGGTAGGCGATCTCGGCGACGCCGATGACCGCGACGACCGTCGTGTTCTTCACCAACGCGATGATCGTGTTGCCGAGGGGGACGATCGCGCCGCGGAAGGCCTGCGGCAGGACGACATGACGCAGGGACTGGCCGAACGACAGGCCGATCGAACGAGCCGCCTCCGCCTGGCCCACCGGGATCGTGTTGACACCGCTGCGCAGCGCCTCGCACACGAACGCCGCGTGGTACACCGACAACGCGATGACGGCCCACCGGAACACGGTCTGCAGGATCGTGTCACCCACCCGGATCCCCAGGTTGGAGTGCGCTCCGAGCATCGTGAACACGACGATGAGCGTGAGGGGCGTGTTGCGCACGGTGTTGACGTAGAACGCGCCCAGCCCGCGCAGCAGCCCGACAGGGGAGAGGCGGAAGATCGCGAGCACGGTGCCGATGACCAGCGAGCCGAGCGTGGAGAGGACGGCGAGCTTGATCGTCATCCAGAACGCGCCGAGGACGTCGTAGTTGGTGAGGATCTCACCCATGCGGGTGCCTTTCGAGGTGTATGGCGGCGCCGAGACGGCGGGAAGCGACGGTCACGAGACCGGGCGGGCGGGTCGTCGTGACCCGCCCGCCCTGGTCACCGGCAGGGCAGCGAGCGGACTCAGCCGCAGGCAGCGGGGGTGGGCGGGTTGCCGGGGCCGGGCTTGAAGCCGGCCGGGCCCAGGTTGGCGTCGACGATCTTCTGCCACTCACCGGAGTCGATCATCTTCTTGAGGGCGTCGGTGACCTTCTGGCACATCTGCGTGTCGTCCTTCTTGAGGCCGACGCCGTACTTCTCCTCGGAGAACGGCTTGCCGACGAGTTTGAGCTTGCCCTTGTACTGCTCCTGCGCGGCGTAGCCGGCGAGGATCGTGTCGTCGGTGGTGAGCGCGTCCACCGTGCCGTTGACGAGCTCCTCGACGCACTTGGAGTAGGTGTCGTACTCCTGCAGCTGCACGTCGGGGTACTTCTCCTTGACCTTCTGCGCGGGGGTCGAGCCCTTGACCGAGCACAGCTTCTTGCCGGCGAGGGTGTCGGGGCCGGTGATCGCCTTCTCGTCGGCGCGCACGAGCAGGTCCTGGCCGGCGATGAAGTACGGGCCGGCGAAGCTGATCTCCTGCTTGCGCTTGTCGGTGATCGAGTAGGTGCCGACGATGTAGTCGAGCTGGCCGGTCTTGAGCAGGGTCTCGCGCTGCGGCGTGGGGGCCTCGCTGAACTGCGGGGTCTTGCCGAGCTCCTTGGCGATGTACTTGGCCACGTCGACGTCGAGTCCGGAGTACTCCTCGCCCTTCTTCAGGCCCATGCCGGGCTGGTCGAACTTGATGCCGACCTTGACCGTGTTGGCGTCACCGCCTCCACCTCCCGCGCCGGTGGTGCCGGCGCCGCAGGCGGACAGGGCCAGGCCGGCGGCGCTGACGAGGGCGAGGAGCCCGATTCGAGTGTGCTTCATGTGTCGTCTCCCTTGACGGTGGTGCCTGGCGGGACGGCGGATCGTCCCGCGTGATGTGCGGGACTCAGTGGGTGAGGATCTTGCCGAGGAAGTCCTTGGCTCGGCTCGACTGCGGGTCGGTGAAGAACTTCTCGGGCTCGGCCTGTTCGACGATCTGCCCGTCGGACATGAACACGACGCGGTCGGCGGCCTTACGGGCGAAGCCCATCTCGTGGGTGACGACGATCATCGTCATGCCCGACTTCGCCAGATCGGTCATCACGTCGAGGACCTCGGTGATCATCTCGGGGTCCAGGGCCGAGGTGGGCTCGTCGAAGAGCATGACCTTGGGGTCCATCGCGAGGGACCGGGCGATCGCGACGCGCTGTTGCTGACCGCCGGAGAGCTGGGCGGGGTACTTGTCGCGCTGGTGGGCGACCCCGACGCGCTCGAGCAGTTCGAGGGCGCGCTTCTCGGCGGCCTCCTTCTTCTGCCCGCGCACCTTGATCGGGCCGAGGGTGACGTTCTCGAGGATCGTCTTGTGCGCGAAGAGGTTGAAGCTCTGGAACACCATGCCTACGTCGGCGCGCAGACGGGCCAGCTCCTTGCCCTCCTCAGGCAGCGGCCTGCCGTCGATCGTGATCGAGCCCGACTCGAACGTCTCGAGCCGGTTGATCGTGCGGCAGAGCGTGGACTTGCCCGACCCCGAGGGGCCGATGACGACGAGCACCTCGCCGGAGTCGACGGTCAGGTCGATGTCCTTGAGCACATGGAGGTCGCCGAAGTGCTTGTTGACGTGGTCGAGGACGACCAGCGGGGTGCCAGAACTCATGGCGCGAACAGTAGGGCATTCTGGCCGTGTCGTGACAGCGCCGCCCTCGTCCACGGGTGGCGGGGGCGCCGAACGGTCGCCTCGTTCGCCGGGCGGTGATGCGGCGTGCGGTGGCGCTCGCCTCAGCGGCGGTCGCTGCCACCCCTGCGGGCGCGAGCCCGAGCCGCTTTCTCCTCGCGCTCGCGGCGGAGCCGCTCCAGCGGGTCGGCATCACCCAGTTGTGCCGGGCCGAACACCGTGAGCACGGCCTTGCGGATGTTCCACCAGAGGCGGTACCCCAGGCTGAGTCCCTCGTCCTTGGCCATGACGTCCTCTCTCGCGCGGTCGGTCGTCTTCGAGGCTACGCCGGACGCGCTCGCGGGTCGCGCGAACGGGCCCCAGGCATGGACCGATGCCGGTGCGTGAGATGGGCGTCTCGAAATACGGACCGATCTGCGCGGGCGGCCATCGCGGTTTCATCCTGGAGGGCGTGGGCGACGACGCCCCGACTCACCACTCGAAGTCGTCGGTGCGGAGATCCCGCGACCGACTCGTACTCCGTCCTGGCACCGGCCGGACGTCCGTGGTGCCCCCTGAACATGCACGAGGCAAGGAGCACGATATGAGCGACGAGCAGCGCGACTTCCAGCGCGCCATGCAGGAGTCGATGGATCTGCGCGACCAGGGTCGCGCCTGAGATCCTCCCGATCGATCGAGGGGCCGGTGTCCGCCAGGACACCGGCCCCTCGTCATATCCCCGGCCGTTCGGGCGCGTGGTTCGATCGGATGTCCGCGACCCCACCTCGCAACGCCCGCCGATCCTTCATAGGGTGGGCAGTGAGGCGCACGACGACGTGCGAGATCCCGCGACGGAAGGAGCAGTCTGGTGAACACCGAGATGACCGAGAAGATCCGGAACGGCGAGGGCTTCATCGCCGCGCTCGACCAGAGCGGTGGCAGCACCCCCAAGGCGCTCAAGCTGTACGGCATCGAGGAGTCCGAGTACTCCGGTGACGACGAGATGTTCGACCTCGTGCACCAGATGCGGACCCGCATCATCACGAGCCCGAGCTTCACCAGCGACGACATCATCGGCGCCATCCTCTTCGAGCAGACGATGGATCGTGACGTCGAGGGCATGCCGACGGGTGACTACCTGTGGCAGAAGAAGGGCATCGTCCCCTTCCTCAAGATCGACAAGGGTCTCGCCGACCTCGACGAGGGCGTGCAGCTCATGAAGCCGATCCCCGGCCTGGCCGAGCTGCTCAAGCGTGGCGTCGAGAAGAACATGTTCGGCACCAAGGAGCGCTCCGTCATCAAGGAGAACAACCCGGCCGGCATCAAGCGCATCGTGGAGCAGCAGTTCGAGATCGGCCGCCAGGTGCTCGACGCCGGCCTCATGCCGATCCTCGAGCCCGAGGTCGACATCCACGCCGAGGATCGCTCCGCCATCGAGCAGACCCTCAAGGACGAGATCCTCGCCCACCTCGACTCGCAGATCCCCGAGGGCGAGCAGATCATGCTCAAGCTCACCATCCCGGAGACCGACGGCGCGTACACCGAGCTCATCGAGCACCCCAAGGTCCTGCGGGTCGTCGCGCTCTCCGGCGGCTTCTCCCGCGACGACGCCAACGAGCGGCTCGCCCGCAACCCCGGCCTCATCGCGAGCTTCAGTCGCGCCCTCTCCGAGGGTCTCTCGGCCCAGCAGAGCCAGGAGGAGTTCGACGCGATGCTCAAGGACGCCGCGACGAAGATCCGCGAGGCGTCCGCGGCCTGATCACGTGTCACGCCGAACGAACGGCGCGTTCCCTCTGGGGAGCGCGCCGTTCGTCGTGTCGGCGGGTGCGCGACGGTCGAGAATCGTCGGCCCGAGCGTGCTGCGAGACCACCTGGGCGTGTCGTTCGGAAAGCGGTTCGGCGGCGACCCTCGAACGGGCACGATGAGCGACATGACTGCTCCCGGCTCGTCCCGCGACCGACTCGCCCGCGTGGTGCGGGAGTCCTCCGACGCGCTCGTGGCGTGGGTCGATCTACGACGACGGCTCCTGCGGTGTGCCGGCGTGCAGGTGTGCATCCGGGTCGGTGACGAGGTGCTCGTCTCCGCTGCGCTCGGCACCGCCGACGTCGAGCGCGGCACCGACCTCACGACCTCGCACCTGTTCCGGATCGCGTCGCACTCCAAGACGTTCACGGCCACGGCCGTGCTCCAACTGCGCGAGGCCGGAGTCCTCGGGCTCGACGACCGGCTCGGCCGGTGGGTGAGCGAGCTCGAGGATCACCCGGTGGGGGCGGTCACCGTGCGTGAACTGCTCGGTCATCAGGGCGGGATCGTGCGCGACGGCGAGGACGCCGACTTCTGGCAGCTCCTCGGGGACTTTCCCGGCGTCGACGCCCTGCTGGCCGAGGTCCGCCGCGACGGCGTCGTGCTCGAACCCAACACGCACTTCAAGTACACGAACTTCGGGTACTCCCTGCTCGGCCTCGTCATCGAGCGCGCCACGGGGCGGACGTACGCCGACGTCGTGCGCGAACGCATCCTCGACCCGCTCGGGCTGGCGCGGGTGCACCCCGACATCGACGGGGTGCCGCGGCAGGAGTGTGCGTGGGGACACTCGGGGCACTTCGGCGTCGAGCTGGAGACCTTCGTGCTCGGCAGTCCGTCCACGGGCGCGATGGCGCCGGCCACGGGCTTCGTCGCGTGCGCGGAGGACCTGTCGGCCTACGCGGCGGCACATGCGTTCGGCGACGAGCGGCTGCTCTCGGACGCGAGCAAACGGCTCATGCAACGCGACGAGACCGTGCTCACGGTCGACGGCCGTGAGCAGGGGCGGTACGGTCTCGGGCTCATCGTCGACGAGATCGGCGGGCGACGGCTCGTCGGGCACTCGGGCGGGTTTCCGGGGTTCATCACGCGCACGATGGTCGATCCGCACACGGGTCTGGTCGTCTGCGTCCTCACCAACCAGACGGGCGGACCGGCGACGGAGCTCGTCACCGGCTTGGTCAAGCTCATCGACGTCGCGCAACGGGACCCGATGCCGGAGGACGACGAGGTCGCGGCCCGGTCGCTGCCGCTCGGGGCGCCGGTCGGCCTCGCCCCGCAGGTCGCGGCCGAGCGCGGGATCGACCCGGCCTCGTTCACCGGGCGGTTCGTCTCGGCCTGGGGCTACACCGACGTCCGGATGCTCGGTGATCGCCTCGTCGCGTTCTCTCCCGATTCGCCCACCCCGGTCGACGAGTACCAGGATCTGCGGGTCGTCGACGCCGACACCCTCACCGCGCGCCCGCAGGACGGGTTCGGTGCGCCGGGGGAGTTGTGGCGGTTCACCCGCGACGACACCGGGGCCGCCACCGCGATGCGTTCCGGCGGGGTCACGCAGTGGCCGGAGGCGACCTTCTTCGCGCGGTACCGCGACGACACGCGGGCCCGTCGCTGACTCGGCAGACGGTTCCCCGCCGAGTGTCGCGCAAGAAAGACCGGTCACGCCGGGGTGTCGTCGGTGATCGATCGGGATAGCCGCTGGTCAGCGTGCTGTGGCAGCTGACCGGCGTCCGCGTGACCGGTCTTTCTTGCGCGGCAGAGTCGGGCAGGGCTCGATGAGGACGTGGTGAGGGGCTCCGAACGGGGTGGCCGCCGCCCCGACAGGGCCGGCGGGCGGCTGCTGCGCGAGCGCGACGTTCCGGGAGAGGATGTGCGCGATGGCATCGAACTCCTGGCGGCGGCACGCGCGCGCCTCACTCGCGTTCGCCCCGGCACGGGGCACCTGGGTCATCGCGACGAAGGCCGCGGCGACCATGTTCGTCATCCTCGCCGCGGCTCAGGTCGCGGGACACCTGTCGCTGGGGGTGCTCGCGAGCCTCGGGGCGTTCACGGTGCTCTACGGCCCGGCGTCGCCGGCCCGGTTACGGATCCGGCTCATGACGGCGGTCGGAACCCTGCTCGTCGCCTCCGCGGCGGCAGGCGCGCTGACATCGCGCACGCTCGTCGTCGAGGTCCTCACCCTGACGATGACGGCCGCCGTCGCGACGTTCTTCTGCCTGGCGTTGCGGATCGGGCCGCCGGGGGCGTTCTTCTTCGTCCTCGTCCACGGGGTCGGTGGTCTCGCCGCCGCGCACGGGACCCCGGCCGTGACGATCATCGGGGCCGTCGCGGGCGGTGTCGTCGTCGCGATCATCGCCGGGATGAGCGACCTCGCGTTCGACCCCAGCGGGCCGGAACGCCGCGCCGTGGAGGCGGCCGAGGCGGCGATGGACCGGTTCGAAGCCGCGACCGACCTCGAGCGGCTCGCCGACGTGCGGCAGGCGGCGTCGACCGCGTTGCACAGCGCCTGGACCGTCGTCACCGACGCCGGCTCCGCCGCGCGGTGGACGGACCGGCTGTGGGAGGTGCAGGGCCGGTACATCGCGGCGACGGCCCGGGTCACCGGCGGGCAGCTCGGGTTCGATCCGTCGCCGTGGGGTCAGCCGGCCGGTGGGGAGGGTCTGGCCGACGAGCTGACCACCCGCCCGGCCCGATCCCGCCATGAGGAGCAGCGGGTCGATGCCGAGCAGATCCGCGACACCTCGCTCGGCCGGCCGCCGGCGTGGCCGCTCGTGCGCGGCGCCGCCCGGTGGCCGTCCGAGGTGCTCCTCGTCGTCGCCCGGGTCACCACCGCCGCGCTGATCGCCGGGGCGATCGCCGGCACGCTCGGTGTGCCCCACGTGTACTGGGCCGTGGCGTTCGCGACGCTGGTCCTCCACCAAGGCGGCACACGCGACGCGCAGACCGTCCGAGGGGTGCAGCGTCTCGGCGGCACCCTCATCGGTCTGGGTGTGTTCGCGCTCCTGCAGTGGGCGGGACCGTCGGGCTGGGCGCTCGTGCTCGTCATCACCGCCCTGCAGTTCTCGATCGAGATGCTCGTCGTGCGCAACTACGGGCTGGCGGTCATCGTCATCACCCCGCTCGCGCTGACGATCGGCATGCACGCCTCCGGTCGCGCCGACCCGGTCTCCCTGCTGCTCGAGCGCGGTCTCGACACGCTCATCGGGGTCGTCGTCGCCCTCGTCGTCCTGCAGTTCGTGGGGCGCGGCACGTCGGTGACGGTGTTGCGCGCCTACGCCCGCAACGTCGTGCTCGGCGTCGACGCGGTGCTCGCCGACCTCGCCTCCGGTCGCATCGAGAACCGAGACGCCCGCGAGCACCGCCGACTGCTGTACCACGACCTGCTCGAATCCGATCGAATCGCGCGCCGGGCCGCGGCCGATGACCGCGCTCAGGTCGAGCCCTATCGCGAGATGGAACGCGGGCTCTCCGATCTCGGCTACCTCGTCCTCGGCCTCGCCTGGCACCCGGAGGCTCGCGAGCTCTCCACGCGCGCCGCCGAGGCGCGGGCGCCGCTGCGCGACATCCTCACTCACCCCGTCCGCTCCGCTCGCCCCGCCGACGAGATCCGCGCCGACATCCGCCGTGCCGAACTCGTGCTGCGGGCGGCAGGGGACTGATCCGTCCACCCGACCCCGTGGCGCCCGTCACAGAACGAGGAGGCAGATGGGATGGCAGCTCCGGTGGGGTGATCACCCCGTTCTCGCTGCCATCCCATCTGCCACGTCGGTCGAGGCACCGGGTACCCGGTCCGAGGCTGGTGTGGCGGCCACTACCCGGCGGTAGTGTGATCCCGACGCCGCCCGTGACCGGCACGGACGCCTCGTCGAGGTGCGATCAGAGGGAGGTCCTCATGGGGAGGCCGAGGAACGACCGACTCGCCGCTCTGGCCCGCAGGGTCGACATCCCTGTGTGGCAACGAGATTCGACGGCGCGACCCACCATGACCGTCCACGAGCCCTTCACCGGTGAGGTGCTCGGCGACGTTCCCGTCGGCACCGTCGACGACGTGGAGCACGCGTTCGTCCGGGCCCGCCGCGCCCAGGCCGAATGGGCGGAGACCCCGGTGCGTCGGCGGGCCGCGGTGCTGCGACGTTTCGCCGACCGCGTGCACGCCCGCCGCGAGGAGATCCTCGACGTCGTCCAGGCCGAGAGCGGCAAGAACCGCATGTCGGCACTGGACGAGGTGCTCGACGCGATGCTCACTGCGCGCTTCTACGCCGACAAGGGGCCGGGGCTGCTCGCCGACCGCCGGATCCCCGGCGCGATCCCGCTGTTCTCGTCGGCGACGGTCGTCCGGCGGCCGCGCGGAGTCGTCGGCATGATCTCGCCGTGGAACTACCCGTTCAGTCTGCCCATGGGCGACGGCCTCGCCGCGCTGTTCGCCGGCAACGCCATCGTCCACAAGCCCGCGTCGCTCACACCCTTCAGCACCCTCCTCGGCGTCGAGCTGTGGGAGGAGGCGGGCCTGCCGCACGATGTGTGGCAGGTCGTGCCCGGCAGCGGCCGTGAGGTGGGCGGGGCCGTCGTCGACCGCTGCGACTTCCTCATGTTCACCGGCTCCTCGGCCACCGGCGCACGACTCGGCGCGCAGATCGGCCGGCGACTCGTGCCGTTCTCCGCCGAGCTCGGCGGCAAGAACCCGATGGTCGTCGGTGCCGGGGCCGACCTCGAGCAGGTCGCCGACATCGCGGTGCGCGCGTGCTTCGCGAGCGCCGGCCAGCTCTGCATGTCGATCGAGCGCATCTACGTCGAGCAGGAGGTCTACGACGAGTTCTGCGACGTGTTCGCCCGCCGGGTGCAGGCCATGCGGCTCGGTGCGGGGTACGGGTGGGGGCCTGAGATGGGCTCGCTCGTCTCCGAGGACCAGATGACGGTCGTCACCGAGCACGTGGCCGACGCCGTCGCCAAGGGCGCCACCGTCCTCGCGGGTGGTCACCGCCGCCCCGACCTGGGCCCGCTCTTCCACGAGCCGACCGTGCTCGTCGACGTCCCCGCCGACGCGACCTGCCACGCGGAGGAGACCTTCGGCCCGGTCGTCTCCGTCTACCCGGTCGCGGATCTCGACGAGGCCGTCGCGCGCGCCAACGACTCCGAATACGGACTCACGGCGGCCGTGTTCTGCGCGACTCCGGAGCAGGGGTACGAGGTCGGCACCCGTATCGACGCCGGCATGGTCAACGTCGACGAGGGATACCCCGCCGCGTGGTCGAGCCTCGCAGGCCCGTCCGGTGGCACGGGGATCTCCGGTGTGGGCTACCGCCACGGCAGCGAAGGCCTGCTCAAGTACACCCAGGCCCACACCATCGCGACCCAGAGTCGCGCGTTGAACTTCGGCGGCCCCGGATCGCTCCCCCAGCGGGTGTGGGGCCCGGCTCTCGCCCGCAGCACGAACCTGCTCAAGTACCTCAAGCGGTGACGCGCGCCCACACCCCAGCGCCGAGACAGTAGTTTTCCCCGGGTCCAGACCGGGCGGTCGTGCGCGCCCCCGCACGAAAACGCCTGTCTCGGCGGTCCCGCCGCGGTGAAGACGCCTGTTCGAGCGGGCGGGGGTGTTCGGACGCCGCCTTCAGATCCCCGGTTCGGAGGGCAGACGACCGGCCTTGACGGCCTTGGTGAGTTCGGCGTGGTCGCGTTCGGTCTGATCGGCGTACGCGCGGGCCCAGGCACAGAACGCCTCGACGGCGGAGTCCTTCTTGCCGAGGTAACCGGAGATGACCGACGCGCCGGAGGTGCGAGCGTGCCCCTTGGCGAGCAGCGTGCCCACGATGCCGGCGTAGTCGACGAGCGCGCGCGGGGTCATCGCGTCGAGCGGGACTCCGCCCTTCATGTTGCGCCACTGCCGCACGTAGTACTGGTGCTCTCCCACGGTCGTCCAGCCGAGCAGCGGGTCGGAGACCGTCTGCAGCTGTTGCTGGTACTCGACGACCCGTTGCCCCTGGTGGGCGTGCCAGGCCTGCTCGCCGTGGACGAACGGCGCGAGCACCGAGCGTTGGGCCTGTTTGAGCTGCAGGAACAGCACGTCGTCGGGGCGGGAGCCCACGAGCAGCGCGATCCAGGCGCGCATGCCGACCGACCCGACCCCGACGACCTTGTGGGCGATGTCGACCAGGGTGTAGCCGCCGACGATGCGCCGCCACTGCGGGGTGAGTGTCGGCAGGTAGGCGTCGAGTCCGGCGGCGAGGGCCTCGGCCTGCTCGTCGTCGGGGTGGGTGATGAGCGGCGGGTCGTCGACGATGCGCTCGGCGTGCGACGACCCGCCGGCGATCTTGGGCAGCTTGCGGTCGGAGGTGCGTTTGCGAGCGGCCTCGGCGGCGCGCTTGATCTCCGAGCGCAGGCTCTTCTCCGAGGCGGTCTCGTGCAGCCGGTCGACGTCGAGGTGGTCGAAGGCGCGCCACAGCAGAGGCTGTTTGGAGAGGAAGCTCACCTCGTCGCGGTAGGCGGTGACGCACGCGTGGATCGCGGCCTCGCACTGTTCCTCCGAGGTGCCGTTGCCGCGGCCCAGCACCCAGATCGACGCCGTGAGCCGCCGCAGATCCCACTCCCAACTGCCGGTGTGGGCCTCGTCGAAGTCGTTGAGGTCGATGACCTGGTTGCCCTCGGGCGAGCGGTAGAACCCGATGTTGCCGACGTGGGCGTCGCCGCAGACCGTGGTCTGGACACCGGTGGCGGGCAGGTGCGCGACGTCGTGCGCCATGAGATTGGCGGTACCGCGCAGGAACCCGAACGGCGAGGCGGCCATCCGCGCCACCCGCAGACCGAAGAGCCAGGACAACCGGTCGACGTGGGAGGACCTGATGATGTCGACGACGCCCGGCCGGTCCTTCGTCGGCGTCCACTCCGCAAGGGCTGCGTGGGGCGTGGCCTCGCGGAGCGCCTTGCCGTGATTCACCCGCTCGCTGCGGTCGGTCGCCGGCACCTGGAACGAGGTGAACGCGTCCGCGAGGTGCAGCGCCGGGTCGGCGGAACGGCATTCGGGCATCGGGATCCTCCTGCGGGGTGCTGCGGCGTGTTGCGGGTGCTGTGCGGGTGCTGCGGGGGCGCTGTGGAGTGCGGTCTGGATCGGACGCTAATCGGTGCTCCGGTGTCGTCTGCGTTCGACCCGCCGCCCGGTGAGCGTTGTCGGTGGGCTCTGTCACGATGGGCGCATGCCGTCTCCTGCCGCTGCGTCTCCTGCCACCGAGGCCGATCTCGTCGACGGGTCGCCTCGGCGCCGCGATGTCGTCGTCCTGGGCTCGACCGGCTCGATCGGTACGCAGGCGCTCGACATCGTCCGGCGCAATCCCGATCGGTTCCGCGTCGTCGGGTTGTCCTCCGGCGGCAGCGATCTCGGTCTTCTCGCGCGTCAGGCCGTCGAGTTCGAGGTGCCGTTCGTCGCGGTCGCGTCGGGGGAGCGTGACGAGCTCCGGGCTGCGATCCGCGTCGCCGAGCGGCCGAGCGGACGCATGGGGGAGCCCGAGATCGCGGTCGGGCCGCAGGCGAGCACCCTCGCGGCCATGCAGCCCACCGATGTGGTCCTCAACGGCATCACCGGCTCGATCGGCCTCATGCCCACGCTCGCGGCGCTCGAGGCGGGCGCCACCCTCGCTCTGGCGAACAAGGAGTCGCTCATCGTCGGCGGCGACCTCGTCAGGGCCAAGGCGGGGCCGGGGCAGATCGTGCCGGTCGACTCCGAGCACAGCGCCCTCGCCCAGGCGTTGCGCAGCGGCACGCACACCGAGGTCGCGCGGCTCGTCGTCACCGCGAGCGGGGGCCCGTTCCGCGGGCGCAGCCGCGCCGAGCTCGCCGAGGTCACGCCCGAGCAGGCGCTCGCCCACCCCACGTGGAACATGGGCCGGGTCGTCACCACCAACTCCGCGACCCTGGTCAACAAGGGCCTGGAGGTCATCGAGGCGCATCTGCTCTTCGACGTGCCCTTCGAGCGCATCGACGTCGTCGTGCACCCGCAGTCGGTCGTGCACTCGATGGTCGAGTTCGTCGACGGCTCGACGCTCGCGCAGGCCTCGCCGCCCGACATGCGCCTGCCCATCGCGCTCGGCCTGGCGTGGCCCGACCGGGTGCCCCACGCGGCGCCGGGCTGCGACTGGTCCACGGCCGCCACCTGGGAGTTCTTCCCGCTCGACGACGAGGCGTTCCCCGCGGTGCGGCTCGCCCGGCGCGTCGGCGAGGCCGGCGGCACGTACCCGGCCGTCTACAACGCCGCCAACGAGGTGTGCGTCGATGCGTTCCACGACGGGCGCATCGGGTTCCTCGACATCGTCGACACCCTCGAGCGCGTCGTCGACGACTGGGACGCATCGCCGGAGGTGACGCCGAACAAAACGCACGCCGAGAACGTTGAGACGGTGCTCGCCGCCGACGCGTGGGCGCGTCGGCGGGCTCAGGCCGTTCTCGGGCTCGGTTGAGAGGCTCGTGACGCAGCGGCGCTCCGGCACGGAGCGCGGAACGACGAAGGGACGTGACCGGTGACGGCGGTGTGGTACCTGCTGGGGGTGCTGGCGATGGTGGTCGGCATCAGCGTCTCGATCGCGTTGCACGAGATCGGCCACCTCGTGCCCGCCAAGCGGTTCGGGGTCAAGTGCAGCCAGTACATGATCGGGTTCGGCCCCACCCTGTGGTCGACCCGCCGCGGTGAGACCGAGTACGGGTTCAAGGCCGTTCCGCTGGGTGGGTACGTGCGCATGCTCGGCATGTTCCCGCCCCGGATCCGGGGCGAGCTGGAGCCCAAGGCCCGTTCGGGGCGCTTCGCGACGATGATCGAGGACGCCCGCGCCGAGTCGCTCGCCGAGATCGAGCCGGGCGACGAGCACCGCGCGTTCTACCGGCTCAGTACCCCCAAGAAGATCGTCGTCATGCTCGGCGGACCGGTGATGAACCTGCTGCTCGCCACACTGATCTTCGCGTTCCTCGTCCCGATGAACGGCGCGGCTGCCCCCGTCGACGGCGCCGTGGTCGGATCCGTCTCGCAGTGCGTACGGCCGGTCTCGGCCGAGCCCACCGCCGGGCAGAAGCCGTGCACCGCCGCCGACACCCCGAGTCCCGCGGCCGTGGCCGGGCTGAGGCCGGGGGACGAGTTCGTCACGATCGCGGGGGAGAAGGTCACGAGCCCCGCCGACGTCGGCCGCATCGTGCGCACCCGCGCCGACCAGGCGCTGCCGGTCGTCGTCGAGCGCGACGGGCAACGGGTCGACCTCACGCTCACCCCGATCGCCAACGAGATGCCGCAGGTCGACGCGAAGGGGCGTCCGGTCACCGACGCCTCGGGTGCGGCGAAGACGGTCACCGCGGGGTTCATCGGCACGAGCACCGGATCACCGATGCGCGAGTACGACTCGCTCGCCGACGTGCCCGCGTTCGTCTGGTACGTCACCGAACGCACCGGCCGCGTCGTCCTCACCCTGCCGCAGCGGCTCGTCGACGTGTGGCAGGCCGCGTTCGGCACCGAGGAGCGTGATGCCGAGGGGCCGATGAGCGTCGTCGGGGTCGGACGGGTCGCCGGTGAGATGAGCTCCGACCAGATGGTCGACCGCACCGGCTCGCCGATCACCTTGTCGCTGGGCGAGAAGGTCGCGTCCCTGTGGACTCTCATCGCGGGTCTCAACATCGCCCTGTTCGTCTTCAACCTCATCCCACTGCTGCCGCTCGACGGCGGCCACGTCGCGGGCGCCTTGTGGGAGGCGATCAAGCGCGGCGTCGCGAGACTCGCGCACCGCCCCGACCCGGGTTACGTCGACGTCGCCAAGGCGCTGCCGCTCACCTACGCCATGTCGATCGTGCTCATCGGCATGTCGGTCCTGCTCATCTACGCCGACCTCGTCAAGCCGGTCCGACTCTGACGGCTCCCTCGCGCAGCCATCGCGCGTCGTCGATCCGACCACGCGGCGATCGCATCGTGGTCGGATCGAGTCGGAAACGACGGCTGTCTCGGCGGATGATGCCGACATCGCGGGCTCAGGTGGAGCGCAGGGTCCGTTCAGGCGGCGCGGGAGGGCGTGCTCCATACTTGGACGTATGAGCGTGAACCTCGGTATGCCTCGGGTCTCCGGCCCTGACGGCGGGGCCGTCATCGCCCCGCGTCGCCCCACTCGCAAGATCAAGGTCGGGTCGGTCTACGTCGGGGGTGACGCGCCGGTCTCGGTGCAGTCGATGACCACGACGCCGACGACCGACATCAACGCCACCCTCCAGCAGATCGCCGAGCTCACCGCCGCCGGCTGCGACATCGTGCGCGTCGCGTGCCCGAGCCAGGACGACGCCGACGCGCTCCCGGCCATCGCGGCCAAGAGCCAGATCCCGGTCATCGCCGACATCCACTTCCAGCCCAAGTACGTCTTCGCCGCGATCGAGGCCGGCTGCGCCGCGGTGCGGGTGAACCCGGGCAACATCCGCAAGTTCGACGACCAGGTCAAGGAGATCGCGCGGGCCGCCAAGGACGCCGGGGTCAGCCTGCGCATCGGCGTCAACGCCGGCTCGCTCGACAAGCGGCTGTACCAGAAGTACGGCGGCCCGACCCCCGAGGCGCTCGTCGAGTCCGCGGTGTGGGAGGCGAGCCTGTTCGAGGAGCACGACTTCCACGACTTCAAGATCTCGGTCAAGCACAACGACCCGGTCGTCATGGTGCGGGCCTACGAGATGCTCAGCGAGCGCGGTGACTGGCCGCTGCACCTCGGCGTCACCGAGGCGGGGCCCGCGTTCCAGGGCACGATCAAGTCCTCCGTCGCGTTCGGCGCGCTGCTCTCGCGCGGCATCGGCGACACGATCCGCGTCTCGCTGTCGGCCCCGCCCGTCGAGGAGGTCAAGGTCGGCAACCAGATCCTGCAGAGCCTCGGCCTCAAGCCTCGCAAGCTCGAGATCGTCTCGTGCCCGAGCTGCGGGCGCGCGCAGGTCGACGTCTACACCCTCGCCGACCGGGTCACCGCCGGTCTCGAAGGCATGACCGTGCCGCTGCGGGTCGCGGTCATGGGCTGCGTCGTCAACGGCCCCGGTGAGGCCCGCGAGGCCGACCTCGGCGTCGCCTCCGGCAACGGCAAGGGGCAGATCTTCGTCAAGGGCGAGGTCATCAAGACCGTCCCGGAGGACGCGATCGTCGAGACCCTCATCGAGGAGGCCATGCGCATCGCCGAGGAGATGGGCGAGCCGGTCGACGCCGAGGGTGGCGCTCCCACGGTCAGCGTGGGCTGAGAGAGTCTCCGCTCGCCGACGCGCCCGCACATCCGCTCGCAGACCGAGCCGCCGTCCCGTCCCCGGATCACCCTCGCTGGAGGGGATCCGGCCACGAGACGGCGGCTTCTGCGTCTGCCCATCTCTCCGATGCCGACCGCATCGGGGCCGTCGTCACTCTGGCCAAGCGGCGGGGCTCGCAGTAGGGTGGGAGCGATCCCACAGTGAGTCGAACTGAGGGAGCTCTCTTTTCGAACCGCGAAAGGGGCGAACACACGATGGCGTGTGGGAGCGTTCACACAGATCTGATCGAGGCGATCGACGTGACCGGTCGCGAACCCGCCCGATCGTGGCGGCGAGACGACCCCCGCGCGACGCGGCTCGACGGTGCCTGGGCGTTCCGGTTCAGCCCCCGGCCCGTGGACGCTCCCCAGGACGCGCACCGGCCCGATGTCGACGACGCGGACTGGGCCCGCATCCGCGTGCCGTCGCACTGGAGTCTGCTGGGCGAGTACCCCGGGGCCGATCACAGCCCGCCGATCTACACGAACGTCGTCTTTCCCATCCCGCTCGACCCGCCGCGCGTCCCCGACGACAACCCGACGGGTGACTACCGGCGGTGGTTCGATCTCGACGCCGGTGAGGACGAGCGTGTCCTCATCCGCTTCGACGGGGTCGAGTCGGTGGCCCGCGTCCACGTCAACGGCACGCATGTCGGCGACGTCGCCGGGTCGCGCCTGCCGACCGAACTCGACGTCACCGCGCACGTGCGCCCCGGCCGCAACCTGCTGCACGTGCGGGTGCACCAGTGGTCGGCACAGACCTACGTCGAGGACCAGGACCAGTGGTGGCTGCCCGGCATCTTTCGCGAGGTCACGCTGGTGCGCCGCCCGAGGCACGGGATCGATGACCACTGGCTGCGCGCCGACTTCGACCCGGCCACCGGCGAGGGCATCCTCGATGTCGAGGTGCGGGCGAGCGAGGAGGCCTTCCCCGTCACGCTGCGAGTGCCGGAGCTCGGGATCGAGCGCACGTGGCAGGCCCGAGGCGAGGTGGAGCCGGTGGTCGTCGGTCGCGTCGTCCCGTGGTCGGCGGACCGGCCTCGGCTCTACGACGCGACCCTGAGCAACGCCCTCGACCAGGTCGCGACGCGGGTCGGCTTTCGGCGCATCGAGATTCGCGCACACCAGTGGCTCGTCAACGGCGTGCCCCTGCGCCTGCGAGGGGTCAACCGGCACGAGTTCCACCCCGAGAAGGGCCGGGTCTTCGACCCCGACGACGCGTACGCGGGGCTGCTGCTGATGAAGCGGCACAACGTCAACGCCATCCGCACCGCGCACTACCCGCCGCACCCGCAGCTGCTCGAATGGTGCGACGAGCTGGGGTTCTGGGTCATCGACGAGTGCGACATCGAGACCCACGGCTTCCAGCTCGCCGGCTGGCGCGGCAATCCCTCGGACGACCCGGCCTGGCGCGCGAACTACCTCGATCGCGTCGAGCGCATGGTCGAGCGCGACAAGAACCATCCGTGCATCGTCGCGTGGTCGCTCGGCAACGAGTCCGGGACCGGAGCCAACCTCGCCGCGATGGCGGAGTGGATCCACCGGCGCGACCCCGGCCGGCCGGTGCACTACGAGAGCGATCACGAGGGTGCGTACACCGACGTCGTCAGCCGCATGTACAGCTCGCTGCGGCAGATGCGCGAGCTCAGCGCCGGTCTCGGCGACGGTCTGGGCCCGACGCCGGGGCAGTCACGAGCACTGGCGCAGCGGCCCATGGTGCTCTGCGAGTACGCGCACGCGATGGGCAACGGGCCGGGCGCGCTCGCCGAGTACGAGGAGCTGTTCGAGACGCTCGAGCAGTGGCACGGCGGGTTCGTGTGGGAGTGGCGCGATCACGGTCTGCTGACCCGCACCGAGGGCGGCGTCGAGTTCCACGGTTACGGCGGCGACTTCGGTGAGGTCGTGCACGACGGCAGCTTCGTCCGCGACGGTCTCGTTCTCGCCGACGGCACTCCGTCACCGGCCTTGCGCGACGTCGCGGCGGTGTTCACGCCGGTCGTCATGACGATCCACCTCGAGGAGGAGGGGACCGGTGAGCTGCGCCTCCACAACCGCTACCACGCCCGCACCCTCGAGCACCTCTGCTTCCGGTGGACGCTCGAGACCGACGGCGAACGCGTCGATGCCGGGGTCCTCGCCTCCCCTCGCGTGGCCGCCGGAGAGCGTGGCGTGGTCGAGCTGCCCGCGGCGGCACTGGAGTGCCCGGGTCGTGACACCCACCTCACGGTCGTCGCCGAGCTCGCCGAGGACATGCCATGGGCGAGCGCCGGGCACGTCCTGTCCCGCAGCCAGGTGCGTCTCGACGCCGAGCCCGGCCCGGCCCGGCCCGCACCGAGCGCCGCCCCGGTCGTCCACGAGCGAGAGGTCCTCGTCGGCCCGGCGGTCCTCGAGCCGCACTCCGGCCGCCTTCGACGCCTCGGCGACCTCGAGGTGCACGACGCCGGAGTCGAGCTGTGGCGCGCCCCCACCGAGAACGACCTCCTCGGCGACTTCCCCTCCTACGAGCTCGCCGACCCGGCACTGAGCGAGGGCGCCCCCGGTCCGTCGTCGGCGCAGCGGTGGCGGCTCGCGGGCCTCGATCGGCTCGTCACGACGACGCGCTCGGTCCGGGTCGAGAACGACGCCGTCGTCGCCGTTCAGCGCCTCATGGGGGCCCAGGCCGTCACCGGCGCCGAGAGCCGCGTGGCGTGGACCGCCGACGGGAACGGGGTCGTCCTCACGCTCGACGTCACCCCGATCGGTCCGCTGGGGGAGTCGACGTGGCCTCGCGTCGGCTACCACCTCGCGTTGCCACCCGGTTACATGCGGGTCGAGTGGTTCGGCGTCGGGCCCGACGAGGGGTACGCCGACACCGGGAACGGCAACGTCGTCGGGCGGTTCGCCTGTGACATCGACGATTTCGCCATTCGCTACGCCGTTCCGGAGGAGAGCGGCCACCGCCCCGGCCTGCGTCGGGCCCGGATCACCGGCCCCGGCCTGCCGCCCCTGCGCATCGATGCGCTCGAGGCTCCCGGCTCCCGTGGCCGCCTGCCCGGTCTCACGGTGCTGCGGCACGACGTCCACGCGATCACCGCCGCCACGCACCAGCACGCGCTGGGACCGTCGACCGCGACCCACGTGTACCTCGACGCCGCCCAACACGGCATCGGGTCGCGCAGCTGCGGGCCCGACGTGCTGCCGGAGTACCAGCTCTGGCCGAGCTCGCAGCAGCTGTGCGTGAGGATCGCCCATGACTGAGCGACGGGCGACGATCGAGGACGTCGCCCGGGTCGCAGGCGTGTCTCGGGGCACCGTCTCGCGCGTGCTCAACGACAGCCCGCGGGTGAGCGAGGCCGCCCGTGCGGCTGTGCAGCGGGCCATCGGCGAGACCGGGTACCGCGCCAACCCGCACGCCCGCTCGCTCGCCTCGGGCCGCAACGACACGATCGGGGTGTTGCTCACCCGGCCGCACCCCGAACTTTTCGAGGATCCGACGTTCAGCCTGCTGTTGCAGGGCATCTCCGACGGCCTCGCGGCCACCGACCTCGGGCTCGTCCTGCTGCTTGCCGGCACGGACGACGAGCAACGTCGTGCGGCGAGGTTCATCGATCCGCGCCACGTCGACGGCGTCATCCACATCAGCCCCCTGATCGACGACCCGATGATGCCGGTCTGCGCCGCGAGCGGCGTTCCGGTCGTCGTCTGCGGTGACGCCGGGAACGGCCGGGCCTCGTCTCGCACGTGGACCGTGGGCACGACGGATCGCCTCGGCGGTTACGAGGCCGGGTGCCACCTGCGGGAGCAGGGGGCGACCCGCGTGGCCGTGATCGCCGGTCCCGAGCGGGCCGCGGGCAGCCGCGACCGCCTCCTCGGCGTGCGCGACGCACTCGGCGGCGCCTTCGATCCCGACCTCGTCGAGCACGGTGACTACGGCCGGGAGTCGGGGTTTCGGGCGATGGGGCGTCTGCTCGACCGGTGTCCCGACCTCGACGGCGTGTTCTGCGCCTCCGACCGCATGGCTCTCGGTGCGCTCGAACGAATGCGCCTGGCCCACATCGACGTTCCCGGCGACGTCCTCGTCGTAGGGTTCGACGATCACGAGATCGGCGCGGCCGCGACACCGGCCCTGACCACGGTCCACCAGCCCATTCGGCGCATCGGCACGACCGCGGTCCAGATGCTCACCGCCGCCCTTGGCGGCGAGAACCCGACCGACCAGGTCTTTCCCACCCACCTCGTCGTCCGCGACAGCTCGGTGCGCCGTTAGCACCGCCTCACTCATCGACCCTGCCCACTGTTCTCAACGAGGAGGACGTCATGTCAGACACCCAGCGACTCTCCGGCGGTCCACCCGAAGGCGCTTCCCCACCCCGCCTCGGCCTCTCCCGGCGGGCGTTGCTCGGCGGCCTGGCCGGGATCGCGGGTCTCGGGCTCGCCGGCTGCGCGATGCCGGCCGCCTCGGGTGCCGCCCCCGGCCCGACCATTCCTCCCGCGACCGGCCGGGTCACGCTCACCTACTGGGCGTGGATCAAGGATCTGCAGAAGGTCCTCGACGTCTACAACGCCTCCCAGGACCGCATCCGGGTCGTCGCTTCGAGTATCGCCTCGGGCAACCAGGGCGGGTACGCCAAGATCCTCTCGGCCATCGCTGCCGGTGGCGGGCCCGACATCGCGCAGGTCGAGCTCAAGATCGTGCCGGAGTTCGCGTTCGCCGGAGCCCTCACCGAGCTCGGCCGCTACGGCGCTCACGAGGTGGCCGACCGGTTCGACCCCTCCGCCTGGACGCAGGCCGTCGTGGGCGACAACGTCTACGCCGTTCCGCAGGACACGGGGCCGTCGGTGATGTTCTACAACCGGGCCGTGCTCGAGGACGAGCTCGGCCTGAAACCCCCGCGCACGTGGCCGGAGTTCGCCGACCTCATGGGCGAGGTCTCGACCGCCAAGCGCTCGCTCATGTCGATCTCGCCGGCCGACACCGGCCCGATGGTCATGTGGATGCAGCAGTCCGGCGCGCGCTGGTTCAGGCCCGAGGGGGAGTCCTGGGTCGTCTCGTTGCACGACGAGGGCACGATGCGCGTCGCCGAGTTCTGGGACTCGCTGTTCGACAAGGGTCTCGTCGACACGAGCGTCAACCCGTTCTCGACCCCCTGGATGACCGCCGCCGCGAGCGGGGACATGCTCGGCTTCATCGGCGGCTCGTGGGGTGACGCGCTCATCGAGGGGGTTCCGGGCGGATCGGGCAAGTGGGCCGTCGCGCCGATGCCCCGCTGGACCGACATCGGGGTGGGCTCCGGCCAGCACGGCGGCAGCGCGGGCGCCGTCACGTCCAACTGCGCGCACCCCCACGAGGCACTCGAGTTCCTCACGTGGCTGCACACCTCCCACGAGGGCATCGACGGGCTCATCGAGCACACCGGCATCGGCTGGTCACCGGCTCGCGACTACATCGGCCGATCCCGCATGCAGCCCTCGGAGTTCTACAGCGGCCAGCGGTACAACCAGCAGGTCGTCGCGCCCGCGGCCAAGGAACAGAACTTCGACTGGGTGTTCTCCCCGATCACCCAGCGCTCCGAGGCCGTGCTCGCCGACGCGCTGCGAAGACGTGCCCTCGAGGGCAAACCCCTGCGCGAGTCGATGCCCGAGGTCGAGGACCGGCTCGTCGCGATCATGCGCAACATCGGACTCGACGTGGAGGTCGCACCGTGAAGAAGAAGTTGACGCCGTGGATGTTCCTCACGCCGTTCCTCGCGCTCTTCGTCCTGACGATGGTCGTGCCGATCGTCATCACCATCGGCTACAGCTTCCAGCGCGTCGAACGCCGAGGCCTGCTCGGCGAGCTCGGTGCACAGGCCACGTTCGCCGGGCTCGACAACTACGTCGAGACCTTTCGCGACGCGAACTTCGTCGCCTCCATCGGGCGGATGCTGCTCTTCGGCGTCGTGCAGGTGACCGTGATGATCGTCGCGGCCGTCCTCCTCGCGATGCTCCTCGAGAGCGCCTCCGCGCGGTGGCCGTGGCTGTTCCGCGCGGCCTACTTCCTGCCGTACGGCATCCCGGGCGTCATCGCGACGATCCTCTGGTCGTTCCTGTACGTGCCCGGCCTCAGCCCGATCATCGACGTGGCCTCGTGGGTCGGCCTCGACGTGGACCCGCTCGCGCCCGGCATGGTGCTGTGGTCGATCGCGAACATCGTCACGTGGACGTACACGGGCTACAACATGCTCATCATCATCGCCCAACTCAAGGCGATCCCCGGTGACGTCTACGAGGCCGCGAAGATCGACGGGGCGAACGCCTGGCGGGTCATGACGCAGATCCAGCTCCCGCTCATCCGACCCGCGGTGCTGCTCACCGTCGTGTTCTCGATCATCGGCACGCTGCAGCTGTTCGCCGAGCCGCTCGTGCTCTCGCGGGTCGCGCCCTCGATCGACCCCCAGTACACCCCCAACATGTCCGCCTACACGTACGCGTTCGTCTACAACGACATCGGCATGGCCTCGGCGCAGGCCGTCGTCATCGCCGTCACCGCGTTCGTGCTCAGCGTCGTGGCGCTCGCCGTCACCTCGAGGGGAGGCTCCCGATGAGCACCCAGCCCGTCTCGCGCAGCGGCGCGGCCCGCACGATCCTCGTCACCGGCGTCCTCGTCGTCGTCGCCGTCTACTTCCTCCTCCCGGTCTACTGGCTGTTCGTCAGCTCGACCAAGGACCACGAGAGCCTGTTCTCCTCGAACGGGTTCTGGTTCGCCGACTCCTTCCACCTCGTCGACAACATCCGGCACGTGTTCTCCGCCTCCGGCGGCATCTACCTGCGGTGGGCGCTGAACTCGCTGCTCTACGCGGGGGTCGGCGCGCTCGTGGCGACCTACCTCGCGGCAGCGGCCGGCTACGCGCTCGCCAAGTTCGAGTTCGCCGGGCGCAACCTCATCCTGCTGTTCGTGCTCTCCGGAGTGCTCGTGCCGGGAACCGCGACCGCGCTGCCGCTGTTCTTCGTCTTCAGCGGCATCGGCCTGACGAACACGTACTGGGCGGTGCTCATCCCCTCGCTCGTCAGCCCGTTCGGACTGTTCCTCGCCCGCACGTACGCCGAAGCGGCGGTCCCGACCTCGCTGCTGGAGGCGGGACGCATCGACGGTGCGGGGGAGTGGCGCATCTTCCATCGCATCGTGCTGCGCCAGCTCACGCCTGCGCTCGTGACGATCTTCCTGTTCCAGTTCGTCGCGATCTGGAACAACTACTTCCTGCCGCTGGTCATGCTCGCCGACGAACGGCTCTACCCCGTCACCCTCGGCCTCGCCGGCTGGCGCGGAATCACCGAACGTTCACCGCAGTTCTTCGAGCTGACGATCACCGGAGCGATGCTCAGCGTCATCCCGCTCGCGATCCTCATCCTCGTGCTCCAGCGGTTCTGGCGCGGCGGGCTCACCGAGGGAGCCGTCAAGGAATGACCTTCATCGCCGCGGTCGCCGTGGCGGGCTCTCAGGCGCCCGTCGGGCGGCATCGCGGACGACGACTCCGTCGGACCCGGTGCCACCAGGCACAATGGGCTCATGGTGTGGGCGCAGCGTGAGGTGAGGGCGTTGCGCAACGCCGACCGGGAGCAGGCGCTCGCGGTGTGTGCCCGCGAACCGGCCGCCGGGGTGTACGTGGCGGCCCGCATCGGCGAGACCGATCTCGACCGCGCCCGAGGAGTTCTGCTCGGCTACGCCCCGCACGGCCCGGTCGAGGCGGTCTGCTGGGCGTCGGCGAACTTCGTCCCGGTCGGTTGCGACGAGGCGGCGGCGTCGGCGTTCGCCCACCGCCTGCGGCGGCAGCAGTCCCAGTGCTCGTCGATCTTCGGGCCGGCCATGGAGGTCGCCTGGATGTGGGACACCCTCTCGTCTCGCTGGCGTGAGCCGATCGAGCTGCGGGTGCCGCAACCGCTCATGGCGATTCCGGTGGACCGCACGTTGCGGGTCGCACCCGATCCCCGGCTCCGACCGGCGACCCCCGCCGACCTCGACGTCCTCACCCCCGCGGCGGCCGCGATGTTCACCGAGGAGATCGGCTACCCGCCCTACCGCGACCAGCGCGGTCTGCGCGCCTACCGGGGGGCCGTGCGCGCTCTCGTCGGCCGTGGGCACGCCTTCGTCATCACCGAGGGCGACACGGTCGTGTTCAAGGCCGACATCGGCTCCGTCGGGGTGGGGGCCTGCCAGATCCAGGGCGTGTGGATCGACCCCGCCTTCCGCGGGCAGGGCATCGCCGCCGCCGCGATGGCCGCGGTCGTCCAACGTGCGCGTCGGGTCGCGCCGCTCGTCACCCTCTACGTCAACCACTACAACGCCGCCGCGCTCGCCACGTACCGGCGGGTGGGGTTCGACGAGATCGGCCGGTTCGCCACCATCCTGTTCTGACCGCGGCCGAGAGGTCCGGCCCGTCACGACGCGGCCGGTCGCGCCTCGCAAAACGCGGTGGGGGCTCGTCGGTGGGGCCCGTTACGCTTGCCGGTGTCCTCAAGATCCAAGGAGCCCCCGTGTCCGTCACCCGCATGTCCAGCCTGTTCCTGCGCACGCTCCGAGAGGACCCGGCCGACGCCGAGCTGCCCGGCCACAAGCTCCTCGTGCGTGCCGGGTACATCCGCCGGGCGGCGCCGGGTGTGTACTCGTGGCTGCCGCTCGGGCTGCGGGTCCTGCGCAACGTCGAGGCGGTCGTGCGCGAGGAGATGGACGCCATCGGCGCGCAGGAGCTGAGCTTCCCCGCGCTGCTGCCGCGCGAGCCGTACGAGGCCACCGGGCGCTGGACCGAGTACGGCGACAACCTGTTCCGCGTCAAGGACCGCAAGGGCACCGACATGCTGCTCGGCCCCACCCACGAGGAGATGTTCACCCTCGCGGTCAAGGACATGTACTCCAGCTACAAGGATCTGCCGCTCGCGCTCTACCAGATCCAGACCAAGTACCGCGACGAGGCACGTCCGCGGGCGGGGCTGCTGCGCGGGCGCGAGTTCATCATGAAGGACTCCTACAGCTTCGACGTCGACGACGCCGGGCTCGAAGCCGCCTACCAGCGGCACCGCGGGGCGTACATCAAGATCTTCGACCGGCTCGGGTTCGACTACGTCATCGTCAAGGCCACCTCGGGGGCGATGGGCGGCTCGGCCAGCGAGGAGTTCCTCGCCGTCAGCCCCGACGGTGAGGACACCTTCGTGCGCTGCGAGGAGTCCGGATACGCCGCCAACGTCGAGGCCGTCGAGGTTCCGCAGGCACCGGCGCTTCCTGCCGAGGAGGTCGCGCGCATCCCCGCCGCGCGAGAGGTCGACACCCCCGACACTCCGACGATCGACGCCCTCGTCACGGCGCTCAACGAGAAGCACCCGCGGGCCGACGGCCGGGCGTGGACGGCGGCCGACACGCTCAAGAACGTCATCGTCACCCTGCGCCACCCCGACGGCAGCCGTGAGCTGCTCGCCATCGGCCTTCCCGGTGACCGCCAGGTCGACATGAAGCGTCTCGAGGCCCAGGTCGTTCCCGCCGAGGTCGACGAGGCCACCGAGGCCGACTTCGCCGCTCACCCCGAACTCGTCCGCGGCTACATCGGGCCGGCCGCCCTCGGCCTGCGCGGCGTCGGCGAGAACCGCACCGGCGTGCGCTACCTCCTCGACCCCCGCATCGCCGAGGGCAGCGCCTGGGCCACGGGCGCCGACCGCGCCGGGTACCACGTCGTCGACCTCGTGTACGGACGTGACTTCTCCGCCGACGGCACCATTCAGGCCGCCGAGGTACGCGACGGCGACCCCAGCCCCGACGGCGCGGGGCCGCTGCGCAGCGAGCGAGGCATCGAGATGGGCCACATCTTCCAACTCGGCCGCAAGTACGCCGAGGCGCTCGGCCTCAAGGTGCTCGACGAGAACGGCAAGCTCGTCACGGTGACCATGGGCAGCTACGGCATCGGTGTGAGTCGGGCCGTCGCGGCCATCGCCGAGAGCAACCACGACGAGGCCGGGCTCGTGTGGCCGCGTCACGTCGCACCCGCCGACGTCCACGTCGTCGCCACCGGCAAGGAGGCGGCGATCTTCGAGGCGGCCACCGGCTTCGCCGAGGCGCTCTCGGCTCGCGGGCTCGACGTCATCTACGACGACCGGGCCAAGGTGAGCCCGGGCGTGAAGTTCAAGGACGCCGAGATCATCGGTGTGCCCACGATCGTCGTCGTGGGCCGCGGACTCGCCGACGGGGTCGTCGAGATCAAGGACCGCCGCAGCGGCACGCGCCGTGAGGTGCAGGCCGACGCCCTCGTCGACGAGATCCTCACCGAGATCGGTCGCGGCTGACGGTCGGGGATCGACGAGGTGCCGTCGTCGCTCCGGTGACCGGGGTGCCTCGTCGCTCGAGCCCGTCGGCCGGGCATGAGTGCCGACCCGGCAGAATCGGCCCGTGCTGCCACTTCTGACCTCCGGCACCCTGCTCGCCGGATCGCTGTCCACCGCGTTCCCCGCCGCGGTGACGCCTCCGGTCGAACCCGGAGTGCTGCTCGCGCTCGCCGTCGCAGCGCTCGCGGCAGGGTGGGTGGACGCCGTCGTCGGCGGCGGGGGCCTCATCCAGCTGCCGGCGTTGCTGCTGCTCATGCCGGGTGCGGCGCCCGTGCAACTCCTCGCGACGAACAAGCTCGCGTCGATCTGCGGCACGACCACGAGCGCCGTGACATACGCGCGGCGGATCACACCCGACGCGCGCACGGCGGTACCGCTCGCGGTCGCCGCGTTCGCCGGCTCGTGCGGTGGAGCGTTCGTCGCGACGTTCCTCCACAAGGAGGTCTTCACGCCGATCATCCTCGTGGTGCTCGTCGTCGTCGGTGCGTGGACGCTGTTCAAACCGAGCATCGGCCAGGTCCAGCGGATGCGGTTCACCGGTCGCCGCCACGTCGGAGCGGCGGCGTTCATCGGTGCCGTCATCGGCTTCTACGACGGGGCGCTCGGGCCCGGTACCGGCTCGTTCCTCGTCGTCGGCCTCGTGGCGATCTGCGGATACGCGTTCGTGCAGGCCAGCGGCCTGGCCAAGATCGCCAACGTCGCCACCAACCTCGCCGCTCTCGTCGTGTTCATCCCGCAGGGGGCCGTGATGTGGAAGCTGGGGCTCGTCATGGGGGCCGCCAACATCCTCGGTGGGTACATCGGCGCCCGCAGCGCGGTCGCACTCGGACCCAAGTTCGTGCGCGCGGTGCTCCTCGTCGTCGTCGGCGCGTTCGTCGTGCGCCTCGGCGGAGAGGTGCTCGGCCTCTGGTGAGTCGGGGCGCGGATGGGCAATCGCGCCCCACCGGCCCCCGCGGCGCCGGTAGCGTCGCCACCGAGACCCCGGCGAGCGAAGGGCTGCCATGACCACGCGACTCAACCCGTACATCATCTTTCCGCACTCCGCCGAAGACGCCCTCCAGCTGTATCAGCGCGTCTTCGGCGGCACGGTGACGATCACGCACTTCTCGCAGTACGGGCTCGCCGACACTCCGGACGCCGACAAGGTCATGCACGGACAGCTCGAGACGCCTACGGGATTCACGCTCATGTGCGGTGACACGCCCACCGGGATGGCCTACGAGCCCGGTCGCAACATGGCGATCAGCCTCAGCGGGAACGAGCCCGAGCAACTGCGCGCCTGGTTCGAGGCGCTCGCCGACGGTGGGCAGGTCGCCGTTCCCCTCGAGAAGCAGCTCTGGGGAGACGAGTTCGGGCAGGTCATCGACCGCTTCGGAGTCGTCTGGGTCGTCGACATCCACGACGATGCCGCCAGCGCTCACGAGGGCGTCGACGACTCCGAGATGTGACGGCTCGCAGCCTCGGTCCTCGTTGTCTCAGTCCATGAGCAGGGCAGCGAGAGTGCCCCCGAGTTCGTAGGCGCCTTCCCGGTCGTCGTCGGAGATGTCGCCGAGCACGTCGAGCACCTCGGCGGCCTGCCGCCACGGCAACGCACCGGTGATCGACATGACGGCCCGCACGGCTCCCGTCGTGTCGTACCGGCCGTGCACGTAGAGCCCGAAGGGGATCGTGCGCTCGGCGCTGCCGCCCTCCGCCGCGCCGCCGTCGTCGGCCAGTGAACCGCCGACCTGCAGGAACGTCGAATCGAAGAAGTGCTTGAGCGCACCCGACATGTAACCGAAGTTCGCGGGCGTTCCGAGCAGCACCCCATCCGCGGCGAGCACGTCGTCGGCCGTCGTCTCGAGCGCGGGGCGGTCGACGACCTCGACGCCCTCGATCGCGTCGTCGCTCGCGCCCGCGAGGACGGCCTCGGTGAGGGCGGTCATCGACCGCGACGGGGAGTGATGCACGACGAGCAGACGAGCCATGCCCACACCCTAGGCACTCACACCGTGATGCGCTCGAACAGGCACTTTCACCCCCGTGCGCGGATGAAAGTGCCTGTTCGAGCGGCTTTCTTGCATGTGGCAGCGAGTGAAAGTGCCTGTTCGAGCGGGGACGGAGGTCCCTCGGGTGCTCGGGGCCGTCTGGGAGTTCGCGCCGAGGCAGCCGTCGATTCCGGCCTCTCCGTCGTGACGCGCGCTCGGACAGGCGCTTTCACCCTCGTGCGAGCCATGGAGGCGGATGAAAGTGCCTGTTCGAGCGCCTTCTTGCATGTGGCAGCGAGTGAAAGTGCCTGTTCGTGCGAGCGCGGAGGTCCCTGGGGTGCTCGGGGCCGCCCGGGAGTTCGCGCCGAGGCAGCCGTCGATTCCACTCCGCCATGATGCGCTCAGACAGGCGCTTTCACCTCGGTGTGCGCCATGGGGGCGGGTGAAAGTGCCTGTTCGAGCGGCTTTTTCTGCGTGCGTGGGGTGAAAGTGCCTGTTCGAGCGAGGGTCAGGCCCCGGAGGGTGGAATCGACGGCTGTCTCGGCGTGGGGTGGGGATCGGGATCAGCGGCGGATCGGGACGGCGGAGGAGAGGGTGCCTCGGCCGTCGTCCCAGGCGGCGACGGCTCGTGCCTCACCCTCGAGCGCACGGGTGAGCGGAATGTTCACCGATCCCCGGAGGCGCGGAGCGGGCACGACCGCCCGGCCGGCGATCCCCGAGGCGTCGACGACGAACACGTGAGCGGCGCCGGTGCGTGCGCGACCGGTCGTCGTTCCGGTCACCCGGACGACGCCCTGTCCGCTGCCCCGGGCGACCTGCGCCCGCGTGAGCCAGCCCGACGAACGGCGATCGGAGGCGGGCCCACCCGCCAGCGGGACGTTGTCGCGCACCGATTGCTCGATGCTCGGCGGGGAGTCCACCGACTTCAGCGCCGTGAGCGGCATGACCGGCTTCGGCGGCGTCGTCGGGCGTCCGGCCGGAGGCGTGTACCCCTGGACCGTGGCCACACCCCAGCGGTACGGGTCGCCCTGGACGCCGCCCCAGGTGGACCAGCCGATGCGGGTCTGGCCCGTCTTGTCCTGGGTGTCGGAGTCGTAGACGAACAGGTTCATGCCGAGGTGCGCCGGGTCGATCGCGCCGGGCAGGTCGGCCATGGGGATCGACGTCTCGACGGTGTAGCCGCCGTTCGTCACGGTCGAGGCGACCTTCATTCCCGGCGCGGTCTCCGCACCGCCCTGGCGGTTGTCGGCGTCGCGGCCGAAGCACGCCCCGCCCTGAGCCGTGACCGGGAGGATGAACGCCTTGAACGTCGTCGAGGTGTTCTCCGAGGTGCCGCGGGGGTCGAACGCGAGCTCGACGGCGTCGGTGCGCCAGTGACGCTTGCAGTCGTTCGAGTCGAGCTTGGTTCCGAGCACGTCGTCCTTGACGGTGACGGCGACATAGAGGGTGTCGTCGCGCCAGGTGACGTTCGCGGTGGCCGAGCAGTCCGCGGCCGAGGTGCAGGGCTCGCCCTCCCACACGCGGGACAGGTCGAGGGTGGCAGCCGGATACTCCCCGTTGCTCACCTTTCCGTCGACGGCGGGTGCCGTGGCCGCTCGCGGAATCGTCGTCGAGGGGACGAGTTCGAGCGCGCCGGTGTCCTGGGACGTGGCTCCGCCGCTCGTCGTCGCGATCGTCCACCGATAGTCGCCCGGTGCGCCGCCGGGGGTGCCGCCCTGGTTCGACGTCTTGAGGCTCGTGTCGGTGTTCTCGACGGTGAACTGCAGGGTCGTCGAGGCCCCGGGGGCGAGCGCGGTGTACGACCGGCTCGCCGGTTCGACAGTGAACCCGGCCGGCGCGGCGGGCGTCACCGTGCCGGACTGCGTCGAGGCCGAGTGATTGGTGACGACGACCGGCACGCTTGCGGACCGCCCGGACGGGACGACGGTCACGGGGGTGACGATGCCGCTGAGCTCGGGAAGGCCGGCCTCGCGCACCCAGTTCTCGAACTGCGCGACCTGCGGCAGGAATTGCTGGTGGGCCGTGACGGGAGCGGTGACCGCGACCACCGTCTCCGTGTGTCCACGACCCTCGGCGGCGGCGACGTCGACCCCCACCTTGACGCGGGTGCCGGCCTTGGCCGACACGTCCGGAGTGACGGTGACCGTGCGGGTGACCGTCCGTCCGGGACGCACTGTGCCGAAGTCGATCCGTCCGGCCTTCCACCCCGACGGCACGGTGAGGGAGGCCCGGGCGCGTCGCAGCGTGGCGCGTGGCGGAGCCGTGAGACGCACGGTCGTCGTGAACGCCTTGCCGGGGAGGACGTCGATGCTCGCCGTCGAGGCCTCGAGTCGCGTGCCGAGCGGCAGCCCGCCCGACGCACGCACGGTCGCACCCTGCAGCGCCGCCGCGGGGTCGGCGGCCTCCTTGGTGCCCATCGCCGCGAACGGCACCCGCGAGGCGACCTGGGTGAAGAAGTCGCAGCCGAGCTGGTTCGGGTCGGCCGGCACGTCGGGGAACCCCGCCCAGCCCTGCGAGGCGTACTGCCGCTGGGCCGCGCGCTCGATCTCCGCCCACGTCTTTCCGTCGGGCGCCTTCGCCCCCGACCACACGCCGTAGACGGTGCTCGACGGGTCCTTCGGGGTGATCTTCGCGGCGCACTCCGGGCCGTTCACCGACGTGCCGTCGTAGCCGCTGCGGAACACCTTGGCCGGTGCCCAGGGCCGCAGCCCCTCCTTGGTGATCTGCTCGGGGAATCGCTTCGGGTCGCCCGCGGCCTCGTACGCCTCGATCGCGAGGCGTGCCGCCTCCTGGTGATTGCCGTGGTTGCCCGGCGAGGGGGCCGGGTTCATCGTCACGAGGATCTCGGGACGCGTCTCACGGATGACCCGCACGATCTTGGCGAGGGTTCTGTCGTGGCCCCAGGTCTGGCGCGTCAGCGGCTCGGAGACCGTGTAGAAGAAGTCGACCTCGTCGAGGTTGTAGATGTTCGTGATGCCGGCCCGGCCCACCGCGGCACGTTCCTCCCTCTCACGCAGCAGCCCGAGCGCCGGACCCTCCTCCGGGCCGACGGCGTTGCCGCCGCCCTCCCCACGGGTGACCGTGACGACGCCGGTCTCGAGCCCGTTGCGCTGTCCCCACTGGCCGATGGTCGACAGCGTCCAGGCCTCGTCGTCGGGGTGGGCGCCGATGTAGAGCGCACCGAGGTCGACGGGTCTGCCCGACGAAGTCGTCGCGTCCGGTGGGGCAGCGGTCGGGCGGCGTCCCGCGGCACCGTCGGCACTGGCGGCACCGGTCGTGTGGGCGAGGGCGGGGGCGAGACCGAGCGCGGCGGCCGCGGCGAGCGTGGTGCCCGCGCGCAGCAACGTGCGTCGTGGCATGGCGGTGTCCTTTCGCGAAGGGGGATCGTCACCTACTCACGCACGGCTCCTTCGAGCATGCCGGCGATGAAGTGACGCTGGAGGAACACGTAGAGCACGACGACCGGCGTGGCGACGATGCACGCGCCCGCGGCGAGGAGGGTGAAGCCCTGCGTGTACTGGCCCTGGAAGAACGCGAGCCCGAGCGGGGCGGTGCGCAGCCCCTCGGCGGTGACCATGACGAGCGGGATGAGGAACTCGTTCCACGTCCACATGAACGTGAGCACGGTGAGCGTGACGATCGCGGGCCGGGCGAGCGGCACGAGAATGAGCCACAACGTGCGCCAGTGACCGGCCCCGTCGAGACGGGCGGCCTCGACGACGGCGCGGGAGGAGGAGCGGAAGTACGTGCGCATCCAGTAGCTGCCGAACGCCACCGACTGGGCGATCTGCGGGAGGACGACGGCCCACAGGGTGTCGGTGAGGTGCAGGTCGCGCAGGTCGAAGTAGAGCGGCACGACGACGGCCTCGTTCGGCATCATCATCCCGAGCAGGAAGAGGTAGAGCACGAGTTCGGAGCCGGGAAAGCGGATCGAGCCGAGGGCGTAGCCGGCGAGGACCGACAGCACGACGCTGACCGCGACGACGATGACCGAGACGAGCAGGCTCGTGCGCAGGTACGTGCCGAAGTGCCCGATGCGCCAGGCCTCGGCGAAGTTGCCGGGATGCACGCCGAGGATGCTCGTCGTCTGCTCACCGGTGTCGGGGGTGCCGAGCGCCGCGGCGACGACGGTGAGGATCGGGTAGAGGGCGAAGATCGCGAACGCGATGAGAACGACGTAGTTGGCGATCTTCTCGGCGGGGGAGACCCTCATGCCGTGCTCCGATCGCCGATCCGGTTGATGACGAACGTGATCGCGAAGATGAGCACGGTGAGGGCCACGCCGATCGCTGCCGCCGAGCCGACCTCGCCGATCTGGAACGCGCGGTCGTACACCGCGTAGGAGGGCACGAGCGTCGAGGTGCCCGGGCCACCCTGGGTCGTCATGTAGATGAGGTCGAAGGTCTTGAGCGCGGCGATGACGGTCAGGGTGAGTGCGACCGCGATCTCGCCGCGCACCGAGGGCAGGGTCACGGCGAAGAACTCCCGGAACGCGCCGGCGCCGTCGAGGCGGGCGGCCTCGTAGAGCTCACCGGGGATGCGTCCCATGCCCGCGAGCAGCAACACCGTGACCAGGCCGATCTCGAACCACGTGCCGATGAGCCCGATCGCCGGCAGCGCGAGGTCGTAGCTGCCGAGCCATCCCCGAAGCGGCCCCAGCCCGCTCACCGGGTCGTAGATGCGCCGCCACGCGACGGCGATGACGACCATGGCGACGACCTGCGGCAGAAAGATCACCGTGCGAAAGAACCCGAGACCGCGCACCTTGGCCCGGTTGAGGATCGAGGCGAGGCCGAGCCCGAGCACGACCGGGATCGCCGCGAAGAACACCATGAGGATGAGCGCGTGGACGAACGCGCCGCGCAACTCGGCGTCGGCGACGAGGTCGACGTAGTTCTGCAGGCCGGCCCACGTGCCGACGGTGAGGCCGTCCCAGTCGTACAACGAGATCTGCACGGCCCGCCCGAGCGGGTAGAGCAGGAACAGTCCGTAGACGAGCAGACCGGGCAAGACGTACAGCCAACCCACGGCTCGTGGCTCACCGGGAGGCCCGCCGCGACGCCGGCGTGGTGACGCGGCGGGCTCCGATCGCGACGTGCCGGCGGTGTCCGCGGCCTCGCTCATGTCAGCCGTTCTTCTCGACGTAATCGCCGTAGTCCTTCTGCACCGTCTGCAAGAACTGCTCGGGGGTGTTCTTCTTCGCGATGAGATCCTGCAACGCCGCGCCGATCGTGTCGCCCATGGTCGGGGTGGCGTAGTCGAGATAGGGGACGAGACCGTTCTGCTGGACGATCGTGCCGAACGCGGTGAAGACGTCCTGAGTGAGAGCGTCGGGGGCCTTCTGCGCGGCGGTGTCGACGACCGGCAGGTTGCCCGTCTCGGCGAGGGTCTTCATCGCGTCCTTGTTCGTGATGAAGTCGATGTAGGCAGCAGCCGCGTCGGGGTTCTTCGACTTCGACGAGATTGCCCACGGGATGCCGGTGCCGCCGGTGGAGACCGGCTTGCCCCCTGCGGCGGACGAGGGAGGCGGCAGCATGAAGGTCACGTCGCCCTTCATCGCCTTGGACAGGTCGGGCGCGAGCCACGTGCCCGCCATGAGGTAGGTGCCGGTGCCCTTACCGAACGACTGCCAGGCCGGGTCGTAGCCGAGCCCGTTGGCCTTGTTGTCGAGGAAGCCCTTGTCGACCCAGTCGACGAGCGTCTGCGCAGCCTTGGTGTTCTCGGGGGTGACCCAGTTGCCGCCGGGCTGGCCGAAGCCGAGCTGACGGATCGTGTCGGGGGCGACGTACTGGGCCTGAATCGGCCCGAAGACGTGGACGGCTGGCCACTTGTCGAGGTTGCCGAGCACGAGCGGTGCCTCGTTCGGGCGCTTGGTCTTGAGCGTGGCCATGCTCGACTCCAACTCGGCCCACGTCGTCGGGGGCTGGAGACCGGCCTCCTTCAGGTGCGCGGTGTTGACGTAGAGACCGACGACCTCACCGACCTGCGGCAGACCGTAGAGGCTGCCCTTGCCGAACGTCTTGCCGTCGGGGGTGTAGCTCGAGTACTGCCGCACCGACTCGGGGTAGCGCTGGTCCCAGCCGTACGCCTTGGCGTAGGGGTCGAGAGAGAGCAGGAGGTTGCCCTTGACGAACGTGCCCATGTCGGAGCGGCCGTTGTTGCTCTGGAAGACGTCGGGCGGGGTGTCGCCGGAGAGCGCGAGCTTGAGCGTCTTGTTGAGGTCGTCGAACGAGCGCGAGACCCGCTTGATCTTGATGTTGGGGTACTTCTTCTGGAACTCGTCGTTGAGCTTGGTGATCTGCTGCGCCTGACCGCCGCGCACCTCCTGGTCCCACACCGTGAGCGTCACGTTGCCGAGAGCCGCCGGGTCGGTCTTCACCTCACCGCTCGGGGTCGCCGCATCCTTGGGCGGGGCGGATGTCGAACCCGGCGCCGCGCATCCGGCGACGGCGAGAGCACTGATCCCGGCGAGGGCGACGAGACGAACGATCGGGCGACTCATGGTGACTCCTGCACATCGGACGGACCTCGGCGGCGAACGGGACGTGGCTGCGCGAAGCGCCCGGTGGCGTCCTTCGTCGTCGGCGTGACTGGATACTACGCACGCCGGGGGCGAGACGAGGCGTGGTCGGCGGGGTGTTTCCGAGACCGCCGGTCCGTCGAGGCGAGCAGTCGGCACGGGCGGCCTTCGGACACGTGGTGGAGTCGAGACACGCTTGAGGTCGTGCCTGTACGCCCCAGATCGCGTGCCTCAGCGCGATCAGGGGTGCACGGATGTCGCATCCCGTGCCCGCCCCAGACGAGCCGTCGAGGGGTTGTCGGTGAGGGGCAGTAGCGTGCCGGTCAGGACGGTCACCGAGCAGGTCGAGACGGCACGACTCCTACCGAGACGCGTGAGACGAAAGGGACGGATCGATGAAGCTGGCGATGCTGGGCGGCGGCGGGTTTCGCACGCCACTGGTCTACCGGGCGCTCCTGGGTGACACCGCCGAGCGGCGGGTCACCGAAGTGCGGCTCCACGACGTCGACGAGGCGCGGTTGGCCGCGATCACGCGCGTGCTCGACGCGATGGCCGACGGCGATGCGCAGGCCCCGGTCGTCCGGGCGACGACCGATCTCGACGAGGCGCTCGACGGGGTCGACTTCGTGTTCTCGGCCATTCGCACCGGCGGCCTCGAGGCGCGCACGGCCGACGAGCGAGTGGCGCTCGCCCACGGATTGCTCGGGCAGGAGACGGTAGGACCGGGTGGAATCTCGTTCGGGCTGCGTACCGTTCCGGTCGCGCTTCACGTCGCTCGGCGGGTCGCTGCGGTGGCGCCGGGGGCGTGGGTCATCAACTTCACCAACCCCGCCGGCATGATCACCGAGGCGATGGCGGGGGTGCTCGGGGAACGGGTCGTCGGTATCTGCGACAGTCCGATCGCCATGGCGCGCCGGGCGGTTCGCCTGCTCGGCCTCGACCCCCAGCGGACGCGCGTCGATTACGTGGGGCTCAACCACCTGGGCTGGTTGCGGGCGCTCGAGGTGGACGGGGTCGACCGGCTGCCGCAGTTGCTCGGCGACGACCGACTGCTGCTCGCCACGGAGGAGGGCCGACTGTTCGGGTCGGAGTGGCTGCGGACGATCGGCATGCTGCCCAACGAGTACCTGTACTACTACTACTTCACCCGCGACGCGGTCACCGGCATCCTCGCCGCCGGGCAGACGCGAGGGGAGTACCTCGACGCGCAGCAGTCCTCGTTCTACGCGACGTTGAATGACGAGACGGTCGATGCGCTCGCCGAGTGGGACCGGGTGCGCCTCGAACGCAACGCGACGTACATGAAGGAGGCGCGCGGGGCCGACGACGAACGCGACGACGACGACATCGAGGGCGGAGGCTACGAGGGGGTCGCGCTCGCGCTCATGGCGGCCATCGCCCGCGACGAGCCCGCTGAACTCATCCTCAACGTGCGCAACGGCACGACGATCCCGTGCCTGCCGCAGGACGCCGTCGTCGAGGTGCCGTGTCGCGTCGACGCGACCGGGCCGCACCCGCACCCGACACCGCCGTTGACCGGTCACCCGCTCGGGCTCGTGCAACAGATGAAGGCCGTCGACCGGCTCGTCATCGAGGCCGCGATCACGGGGTCGGTCGATCGGGCGGTCGAGGCGTTCGCCCTGCACCCGCTCGTCGACTCCGTGTCCGTCGCACGCGAACTCCTCGCCGACTACCGCGCCCGTATCCCCGCCGTCGATGAGGTGTTCACGCGGGGGAGGTGACGCGGGGCGCGTGACCCCGCGGGCGGTCACGTCGTTCGAGGGCTCGTGCCTCGTCCACCGGGCTACCCTCCGGAGGAACGCATCGAGCCCGAGAAGAGGTCCGCATGAGCGCCGCGATCCAGGACTCCTACGCCGAGGAGCTCAGCCACTGCTACGGCTGCGGGGCGAACAACCCCGACGGCATGCAGCTCAAGACACGCTGGGACGGCGACGAGACCGTCACCGAGTACCTGCCGAGGCCGGAGCACACGGCGATCCCCGGTTACGTCCACGGCGGGATCCTCGCCTCGCTCGTCGACTGCCACGGCACGGGTTCGGCCGCGGCCGCGGCGCACCGGGCGAACGGGCACGAGATCGGCGATGGCACGCCGCCGCGTTTCGTCACCGCTTCACTGCAGGTCGACTTCCGCAAGCCGACCCCACAGGGCTCTCCGCTCGTCGCCCGCGGGCGGATCGCCGAGCAGACCGACCGCAAGGTCGTCACCGACGTCTCGGTGACCGTCGACGGCGTCGAGGTCGCGACCGGGCGGGTGGTCGCCGTGAGGATGCCGGACGGGATGCGTCCGAAGGGCTGACGACCAGAGGGTCAGCGCCTCGGATCAGCCCCCGCGGGGTGATCGTCCGCTTGGGCGTCGAGCGCGGCTTCGAGGGCGCTCGGATCGGTGAGTGGCGGTCCGCAGACCGTGCCGCGACAGACGTAGGCCGTCGGGAGCCCGTCGCGCAGCGGCCGGTCGGCGAGCAGGGGCATGCTGCCCGGGGCGCCGTGCGCGAGCAGAGTCCGTGGGTGGCGCGCGGCGACCTCCACCAGCGTGTTCGCTTCGGCCGGCACGCCTCTCGCGAGGTGGCCCGCGTCGGTCAGGCTCTCGGCGTGGACGATCGCGACGGTCACCGGACCGTCGACCGCGCACTCGGCCGCGGCCAGTGACCAGCCGCCGAAGACCGGGGTGCGCAGCGCGGCGCCGCACGAGACGTCGAGTGCCTCCTTCGCCGCCGCGAGATGACGAGCGGACCCGGCCACCGCACCGAACTCGAGGAGCGCTCTGGCCAGCGCGGAGGTGCCGCAGGGCTCGGCCGTGTCGGCGTCGTTGCGCGGGCGCAGCATGAGTTCTTCGGCGTCGCTGCCGGTGTCGTAGAACCCGCCGTCCTCGGCGCGAAAGAGGGGGAGGGCGACGTCGAGGATCGCCTCGGCCATCTCCAGCCACGACGTGTCGCCGGTGGCGAGGTGCAACCGGACGAGCCCGAACGCGAGGTCGCCGTGATCCTCGGCCACCGCGAGAGCGTCTCCGACGATCCCGTCTCGTGAGGTGCGGCGCAGACGGCCGTCGACGAGGTGTTCCTCGAGGACGAAGTGGGCGCAGCGCGCGGCGGCCGCCACATATGACGGCTCGGCGAGGAACGCGCCTGCGTCGGCCAGGGCCGCGATCGCGAGGCCGTTCCACGCGGTGACGACCTTGTCGTCGCGCGCGGGCTGTGGGCGTTTCGCGCGGGCGGCGAGGAGGCGCGGGCGCACCGATGCCCACCAGCTCTCCTCCGGGTCGACACGTCGCTGCAGCACCGACGAGCCGTGCTCGAACGTGCCGGCGGCGGTCACCTCGAGCAGGAGCGCCGCCGTGGCACCGTCCTCCTCGCCGAGGACCTCGGCCAGCTCGTCGGGCGTCCACACGTAGGTGGCGCCCTCGACGCTACGACCGCCGATCACCGTGTCGGCGTCGAGAGCGGACGCGAACGCGCCTTGTGCCGTGCGCAGGTCGGTGAGGAGGAAGTCGGCGGTCTCGCGCGCGATGCGCCGCGCGAACGGCGAGCCCGAGGCGCGGAACCAGTCGACGTAGACCGAGAGCAGCAGCGCGTTGTCGTACAGCATCTTCTCGAAGTGCGGAACGACCCAGTCGGCATCGGTGGAATAGCGCGCGAAGCCGCCGGCGAGCTGGTCGTACATGCCCCCGCGGGCCATGGCCTCGCACGTCGACTCGACCATCTGGAGCGCGCGTCGTGTGCCCGTGCGGTCGTGGTGGCGCAACAGCCACGCGAGCACCATGGACGGCGGGAACTTGGGCGCGGTGCCGAATCCGCCACGCTCCCAATCGAAGACGGAGGCCGCTCGCTCCTCGGCCGAGTCGAGCATGGAGACGAGCTCGGCCGCGGGCCCGGCGGTGCCGGCGTTCGGATCGTCGATGGCGAGCGGGGGAGTGGTCTGCACCGACGCCTGCGCGCGGAGGGCCTCGGCGATCCGGTCGGCTGACTCCTCGACCTCGGCGCGGCGATCGCTCCACGCCTCCGCAGCGCTGGCCAGCAGGTGGAGGAACTGGGGTTTGGGGATGTACGTCGCGGCGAAGAACGGCTGGCCGTCGGGCGTGAGCAGACACGTCATCGGCCAGCCGCCGCGGCCGGTGAGCGCCACGGTGGCGGCCATGTAGACGGCGTCGATGTCGGGACGTTCTTCACGATCGACCTTGATCGCGACGAACCCGCGGTTCAGCGCGTCGGCGACCTCGTCGTCCTCGAACACCTCGTGCGCCATGACGTGGCACCAGTGGCACGCCGCGTAGCCCACCGACAGAAGGATCGGCACGTCACGACGTTTCGCCTCGGCCAGCGCGTCGTCACACCACGGCCACCAGTCGACGGGGTTCTCGGCGTGCTGAAGCAGATACGGACTCGTCGCCTCGGCCAGTCGGTTCGCCATGGCCTGTCCTCCCGTCAGAGATGTGTGCATCGGGAATCCTTGAACGATGTAAACAAATGATGCAAACGTTCTCGTGAAGGCCCTCTGCCGAGGTGTCGCGCGGCAGCGGCTATCAGGTTATCTGCCTCTGCCCAGATGAGGGTGTGGGTCGAGTTGGAACTCACAATGTCGCACCGTCAATCTAGGCTTGGTCACAGACAGAACGGGAGGAGATGACCACCATGATTCGGTGCGCCGAGTGCGGTGAAGACGAAGAACTCGGCGGTCGCCCGTTCGATGACGGTCGCAGGGAGATCACCTGTGACGGGTGCGGCCGCTCGTGGATACGTGACACCGCGACACGGCTGGCCACCCCATCTGCTTCCGTTCGGCCGAGCGATCGTCGTCGTCCGGCAGACTGCGGGCCTCGGTGGGATGACGAGCCGGTTCTCTCGACGCTGAATCGTGAAGCGCCAGCGCTCAAGGAAAATGGCCGCGATGGCGTACCGCTGTCGCTCACCCCGAAGCACGAGCCGTTCTGGCAGGGTGGTGATTCGGTTCGGGCGAGTCGCGTCTTCTCCTACATCGTGGTTCACGACACCGGCTTCTCGCCGAACCCGTTCCACGGGCTCCTGACGCTCGCCTGCTGCAAGCCGCGGATCCGTCGGACTGCCAGCGTCGGCGACATCATCGTCGGCCTATCGAGCCGGAGCGAGCGGATCGTCTACGCGACGCAGGTCGCCGAGGTGATCGGATTCGAGGAGTACTGGGCCGACCCGAGGTACCAGGTGCGAAGGCCAGTCATGGACTCTCCGCAGATCGTCTATCGCGTCGGCGACAACATCTACGAGCCCAGCGATGCCGGATTCCGGCAACTGCACTCGTTCCACTCCAACCGCGACGGGTCGGAGGCCGCCACACTGAAACGCACAGACCTCGGCGGCGAGCACGTTCTCGTCTGCGAGCGCTTCACCCACTGGGGGCGCAGCGGGCCGACCCTGCCGGAGGGTCTGGCGTTCCTCTCCGTTGGGCGCGGCCACCGCTCCAACTTCACCCGTGACCAGGTCGACGTCGTCACCGGATGGTTTGCTGGTCTCCCGGGCGGCGTTCTTGGCCCGCCCGCTCAGTGGAAAGCTGGCGACCAGAGTTGGCGTGAGTCATGAAACTGATCCTGAGCCGCAAGGCGTTCGAGTCGAGCGCAGGCAAGGTCGCCAACCCCATCCTCGATGACGGCACGCTGGTGCCCCTGCCCATCCCGGACAAGCAGTCGCCCATCCGCTACCAGGACATCACCATCGCCGGTCAGAACCTCGGCAAGCTCGCATCGGAACTGACGAACGGAAGGTCGCGAGCCAGCCACTTCGCCCATCTTGACCCGGACCTGATCGAGTCCGCCTATCCACGCGCACCCGGTTGGCGACCGATCTTCGGGCAGGTCGACGCTGCTCAGTCGGTCTTGGCACGCGAAGGGGTTGGGCCTGGAGATCTGTTCCTCTTCTTCGGATGGTTCCGACGGGTGACGGCCGCAGCCGGGCGGTTCCGCTACGTTCCGGGCGCGCCTGACTTACATGTGATGTGATGGATGCAGATTGACGAAGTCGTCCCCGTCGACGGCAGTGCGCATCCCGTGTGGATGGCCTACCACCCACACGTCGCGAACACCCGCGGACGCGGCAACACGATCTATGTCGCGCGAGAGAAGCTCGTCCTAGACGGGATCGAACTCGGGCTGGCCGGTGCCGGCCACTTCACCCGCTACGACGACCGCCTGCGGCTCACAAAGGAAGGCAGCAACCGCTCGCTGTGGAGTCTCCCAGGCTGGCTTGCTCCGGGTGGATCTCGACCTCCGCTGGGCTACCACTGCGATCTGAGCCGCTGGCGACCTGATGGCGACCGAGTTGACCTCCAAAGTGCCGCGCGCGGCCAAGAGTTCGTCCTCGACACCACCTGGTATCCAGAGGCGATCCCGTGGGTCGCGGAACTTCTGCAAGGATCGCGTCCCTCAGCAGCATGACGCCCCTCGGTCTGTAGCCGGGCGGCGGTTGCGGGCGCGGATCAAAGCGCGACCGTCTCCAGGCCGTAACATTTATGATACGCTCTCTCATCGAGAGGGGTGACCACCATGACCGGTACCAGCGCTTTCTGGGATGACCTTGCGCGCGACCTCGAGGACGCCGAGTTCCTTCGGGAGTTCGTCGTGGAGTCCATGCGCATCGCCACCATTGACGAGGTCGTCAATGCGCTCGATGACGCTCGCGAGGCCGCCGGGATGTCCAAGGCCGAGCTTGCTCGCGCGATTCAGGCGGAGCCCGCGACCATCCGTCGCCTCTTCGCCTCCGACAAGTCGAACCCGACGCTCGGCACGCTGGCCGAGGTCGCTGCCGCTCTCGGGATGAGGATCACCGTCGAGCCGCTCAACGACGACGAGCGGACCAAGGTCACCGAGCCTCTCCTGGCCGGGCGGGCCGCTGACCCCGACGCGCTTGCCCGCCACCTTCGCGAACTGCGGACCCGCAGCAAGGTCCCTGCGTAGCATCAGTCGATCGAGCGCGGGTTGTGGGCCAGGTACTCCTCACCCATCGAGCGCACCTCGGCGTAATCCGCATCGCTCAACGTGGAGCGGAACGGCTTGTCGCGGCCGTCGATGATGACCAGCAGCGGCTTCTCCTGTCCCTTGGCCTCGTAGTCGAGCAGGCAGAACAAGCGGTAGTGGTGACGCTTCGGACCATCGACGCGGACCTCGAACCACCCGCGCATGTCGCCCTTCATCGCCTCCCAGTAGCCACCACCGGCAAACCGCTTTGGCGGGGCCGTCGCCACAGCGATGAGAACGGCGTTGGCCTTCGCGCGAACCGACCTCGGCCACGACCGCAAGGCCTCGCGACCTGGCTCTGCCTGCGCAGGGTCGTCGTTGACGTGCCGCCTGAAGTAGACGATGTCGTGCGGGTCGTCGGGAGATGGCCCCGTGCGTACAGTCGCCGGGGCGCTCTTCCGCTTCTTCGAGCTCGTCATCGCCCGCAACGCTATCGGCGACGACCGACATCAGCCGGGATAACGCTCGGACAGGCGGTTTCACCAGGCTTCGCGGGGTGAAACCGCCTGTCCGAGCGTTCGGGGTGCGGGGTCCCGGGTGCGGAACCGCCTGTCCGAGCGCGGGACGCCGGGCGGGCCGGCGATGAGGCGGTCTAACCGTGGCCTCCTGATGCTCGAACAGGCGGTTCGGACCCCGAATCTGGGGCGAACCGCCTGTTCGAGCGTTCGTCACTCCCGTGGTGCTCGGCTCAGGAGAGCGCGGCGATCGCGGCGTCGTAGTCGGGCTCCTGGCCGATCTCGGGCACGAGTTCGGTGTGGAGCACGGTGCCGTCGGTGTCGAGCACGACCACGGCGCGAGCGAGCAGGCCGCGCATCGGGCCGTCGATCATCGTCACGCCGTACTCGTCGCCGAAGTCCGTGCGGAAGCTGCTGGCGACGGTGACGTTGTCGATGCCCTCGGCACCGCAGAAGCGCGCGAGCGCGAACGGCAGGTCGGCCGACGCGCAGACGACGGTCGCGTTGTCGAGGCCGGCGGCCCGCTCGTTGAAGGTGCGCACGCTCTGGGCGCAGACACCGGTGTCGACACTGGGGAAGATGTTGAGGACGATACGGCGACCCTCGAAGTCGTCGTTGGTGATCTCGGCGAGATCGGTTCCGGTGAGCCGGAATCCGGGCGCCTTGCCGCCCTTGGAGGGCAGGTCGCCGGAGGTCTGGACGGGGGAACCCTTGAGAGCTGTCGTAGCCATGGGTTCTGTCTAACACGTGCCGCCCGGCGCGGCCAGAGGACCGCCGCCGCGGCGACGCCCTCTGTCGCGCACCGCGTGATCACTCGATTCGCTGGGCTCGCTCGAGGCCCGCGGCCGATCGCCTCCGGCATGCTTGAGGCGGGCCGCCCACCGCGTAGCGATGCGGAGCCCCCGGCGCACCGCCACACCTCGACCCCCTCGAACGGTGATGCCATACTCGGCGGGTCACGACACTCCGCGGTCGAGGCGAGGAAGCCGGTGTGAATCCGGCACGGTCGCGCCACTGTGAGGCCCGAGGGGCCGAGTCAGACACTCACCCGCCGCATCGAGGGGGACGCGTCATCCCCGAAGGAGAACTCCATGCACATCACCGAGGGGTATCTGCCCCCCATACACGCCGCGGCTTGGGCCGCTGCCTCCGCACCCTTCGTCGTCCACGGCGCGCGCGCCGTCGTCCGCCAGGTACGTGAGAACCCGGAGAGTCGGCTGCTGCTCGGCGCCGCCGGGGCCTTCACGTTCGTCCTCTCGGCCATCAAGCTCCCGTCGGCCAGCGGCAGTTCGAGCCACCCCACGGGCACCGGGCTGGGGGCGGTGTTGTTCCGGCCGCCGGTCATGGCGTTCCTCTGCACCATCGTCCTTCTGTTCCAGGCGTTGTTGCTCGCCCACGGAGGCATCACGACGCTGGGGGCGAACGTCTTCTCCATGGGCGTCGTCGGCCCCTGGGTCGGGTATGCGACGTGGCGTCTGCTCAAGGGCGCCAACACGGGTGTGGCGATGTTCTTCGCCGCCGCGCTCGCCGATCTGTCGACCTACTGCATGACCTCCCTGCAACTCGCGCTGGCCTATCCCGACGCCACGTCCGGGTTCGCCGGTGCCGCCGCGAAGTTCCTCTCGGTCTTCGCGCTCACCCAGATCCCGCTCGCCGTCGTCGAGGGCCTGCTCTCGGTACTCGTGTTCCGGTTGCTCACCGACATCGCGAAGCCCGAACTCGTCCGGCTCGGTGTCCTCGGGCGCCCCGCTCGGCCCGCAGGGCAGGATCGCGACCGTTCGGAGGCCACGGAGGTGACTCGATGAACAAGCACGTCGTCACGCTGCTGCTGCTCGTCGGCATCATCGCCGTGCTCGGGGCCTCGTTCTTCGTCGGAGGCCTGCGTCAGGATCCCGGTGCCGGCGACGAGGCGTTCGGCGGCACCGACGCCCAGGTCACCGAGATGCTCGACGAGGGCGGCGCCCGGCCGTGGTTCGGACCGGTGGTCGAACTGGGCTCGAGCGAACTCGAGTCGGGCCTGTTCGCGGCCCAGGCAGGTCTTGGTGGCATCGTCCTCGGCTACTGCGTCGGACGTCTGCAGGGGCGCCGCCGCGTCGAGGCGTCGAGCGCGACCGCCGAGCCGGCCGAGTCGCCCGCCAGGTGACGCGTCACCCAGCCGCTGTGGCCGGGGACCGTTGTCGACGCTCCGAACACGAAAACCCCTGCTCGCTCGGTACTCTCGTCTGCAGTGACCGCTCCCGGTCCCTCCCCCGCCACTGCGGGGGAGGGGCCGATGTCCGGCTGGCCGTCTCGATCCTGTCAGTGGGTGTCGCGCCACTCGTGCGAACCCCGGCTCATCCGCAGCTCTCGAACCCCGAAGCGCGCGTCCGGTCTGCCGTCGTCGACGACGAAGCCGTGGCGGGTGTAGAAGGCGATCGCGCGGGCGTTGCCGTCGACGACCCACAGGTACGCGGGTGCCTCGCCGACGAGGTGCGCGAGCAGCAGGTCGCCCAGCCCGGTGCCGTGGTCGGAGGCGAGAACGTTGATCGCCCACAGCTCCAGGCCGACGGGCGCGTCCTCGTCGCGGGCGCGCCCCGCGGACCCGAGGGCAACGATCCGTCCGCCCGGGTCGACCCCGACGAGGGTCTGTGGTCGTGTCTTCGGGTCGGCAGTGAGGATCTGCTCCCACCGCTCCTCACCCGCGCGGGCGTCGAGGCCGTCGAGAACCTCCGGCGGCATGAGCCCCGTGTACGTCTCTCGCCACACCTGCGCGTGCACGCTCGCAAGGCGCGCGGCGTCGGCGATCTGCGCGACGCGGATCGTGTAGCCGGACGCGAGGGCCGCACGGGCCCGTGCGCTCATGGGCACGGCTGCGTCCTCGGTGGACTCGATGCCGGTGCTCATGGCGGGAGTCTGTCAGAGGAGTGGCCACGGTGACCGCTCGCGGACTCGCTCTGGACGACGCGGCGTGGTCGAGCCCGTGGCGCACCCGACGGGTGCTCGACAAGGCCGTTCTCGCGCTCGGGCTTCTTGCCTGCGCCGTCGCACTCCCACCCGTTCCCGGGGGAGTGCTGGCCGGCGTCGCGGCGTTGGCGATCATGCTCGGACCCGCCTGCGTGCGCCCCGGCCTGCTCGTCCGCTGTCTGCTCGCGCCACTCGTCTTCATCGTCGTCGGTGCCGTCACCGTGCTCGTCACGGTCTCCTGGGACGGCGGCCCCCGCATCGGGCTGGCTCCGCAAATGCTCCCGACCGTCGGCACGCTGCTCGTCCGTGGCACCGCGGGCGCTCTCGCGATGTTCCTGCTCGCGACGACCACCCCGATGGTCGATCTCTTCGCCGCGATGCGCCGGGCGCGCATCCCCGATCCGCTCATCGAGGTCGCGAGCCTCGTGTACCGGCTCGTGTTCGTTCTTTTGGAGTCGGCGGGCGCGATTCGGGAGGCGCAGGAGTCCCGGCTCGGATACTCCTCCCGGTCCGCGGCCTACCGGTCGATGTCGGCGCTCGTCGCGGCCGTGCTCGTGCGTGCCTGGACGCGGGCCCGCCGGTTGGAGGACGGGCTCGCGGGGCGTGGTTACACCGACTCGCTGCGTACGCTCGACCCGCCCCGACACGCCTCGTCACGGTTCCTCGTCGCGTCGATCCTGCTCGTCGCCTCGATCGTCACGACCTCGGTCGTCGTCTCGCTGGCAGACCCGAACGTCTGGCCGGCCTGGAAGGGGATGGCATGAGTCACCAGTCGCTGCACGCCCAGGGCGTGGCCTTCGACTACGACGGACTGCCCGTGCTGACCGGCGCCGACCTCGCGATCGACGGGGGCACCCGGATCGCGCTGCTCGGTGCCAACGGCTCGGGCAAGACGACGCTGCTCCGCTGCCTCTCGGGTGCACTGCAGCCGAGGTCGGGACGCGTGCTCCTCGACGGTGAGCCGGTGCGCTACGACCGCGCCGGTATGCGGCACCACCGCCAGAACGTGCAACTCGTCCTCCAGGACCCCGATGATCAGCTCTTCTCCGCCGACGTGCGTCGAGACGTGAGCTTCGGACCGCTCAACCTCGGGCTGAGCGAGGCCGAGACCCGTGAGCGCGTCGACGAGGCCCTGAACCTGCTCGGTATCACCGATCTTGCCGAGCGGCCCGTGCACCAGCTCTCCTACGGCCAGCGCAAACGCGCCGCGATCGCCGGCGCCGTCGCCATGCGACCGTGCCTGCTGCTGCTCGACGAGCCGACGGCGGGCCTCGACCCGGTCGGCGTCGAGGAGGTGCTGGCGGCTCTGCGCCGACTCGAGGCGCATCGGACGACGGTGGTCCTCGCGACCCACGACGTCGACCTCGCGCTCGCGTGGGCGCACGACTGCGCCGTCGTCCTCGACGGCCGGGTCGTGCAGGGCGATCCCGCGGACGTGCTCGATCGCACCGATCTGCTCGACGCCGCCCGGCTGCGACGGCCGTGGGTGCTCGAACTCGCCGCCCGCCTGGGGCTCGGGCACGACGCCGATGCCGCACCTCTACGTGACCTCGACGGCATCGCCGACCGTCTGCGCACCGACCCGACCCGATCCCGCGCGACGACCGACCTGCCGCCCACCCGGTAGCGCACCCTCGAACAGGCCGCTTCACCCTGGGCGCTCTGACTGATCACGCTCGGACAGGCGCTTTCGTCACACGTCGGCCGTCGTTTCGTGCTCGGACAGGCGCTTTCGTCACACGCCGACCGCCGATTCACGCTCGGACAGGCGCTTTCGTCCACGAGACGCGGTGAAAGAGCCTGTTCGAGCGGGTGGTGGGTGCGGGGGGCGTGGGGTGGCGTGGGCCGTCGGGGTGAAGGTGCCTGTTCGAGCGATCACCAACGCTGGGAGAGGGCCTTGGCGAGAGCGATGCGTGCCGTGAGGGTCGCTGCGTCGCCGCGCTCGGCGGCCTCGAGCGCGTCGTCGACGGTGCGCACGAGTGCCCAGGCTCGGGCGCGATCCTCATCGATCCCTGCCGCGTCACAGATCCATCCCAGCCGTAAATGCACACCCCAGGCGATCTCGGTGCCCATCTCGGTCCATCGATTGTGCAGCGCCGGCCACACGGCGAACGCGGGCTCCGCGGCCATGGGCTTGGGATCGATGGCGAGCCATTCGCCGCCGGACGGATCGGGTGCGTCGTCGGCCCGCGAGTCCCCTTCGGCGGCAGGCGAGTTCGGCAGCACGGCGAGGACGTTCTCGTAGTGGAGGTCGGTGTGGACGAGCCGGCCGTCGACGTCGTCCTCGAGAAGTCCGGTGATCGTCGACCGCGCCTGCTGCACCAGCCGGCGCGGGACCTGCGTCACGGCCGGAGAATCGAAGGACGCGACCCGCTGAGCCCATCCGGACAGTCGCGCGAGCCGAGGCAGGGCGGGGCGGTCGAGGCGTCGCAGTAGTCCTCCCAAGATCTCGCAGGCCTCGTCGACGGGCAGCCTCGACAGGTCGCGGTCGGCGTCGAGCCGGGCGAGCAGCAGCGTGGCGCGCGACGGATCCGCGGCGAGGAGCGGCACGGCGCCGTCACCGTCCCAGGCACGTAGCGCGAGGTGCTCGTCGCGCGACTCGGCGTGCGGCCAGGCCACCTTGAGCGCGGCCGGCGTGCCGTCGGTGCAGCGGACGGGGACGACGAGGGCGCAGACCCCGTGTCGGGCGGGCCCGTCGACCGCGAGCTCCCACCGCGCCAACGCTCCGCGCAGGAGCTTCGGAAGGGACCGCAGCCAGTCGTCGCCGGAGACATCGGGCTCCGGCGGACGTCCCGCAAGCAGTGCGCGGAACTCCGCCGGAATCAGTGCTGCGACGTCGACGCCCGACATGTCCGACACTGTGACACGCCGCTCGGGCCCGACCGTGCTCGGGCGTCCGGACCGACCGCCGCGGTGTCACCCGGCAGCGTGGCCGAGGCCGAACAGATCCATGAGTGCGGTCGTCCACGCTGCCGTGGAAACGACGGCTGTTTCGGCGGGGACCCGGCCTGACGCCGACGCCTCGTCAGTCGAGCGAGACCCGGTCGTCGAGCGGCACGTACATCCCCGCGAAGGCGCCCGCCCCGAGTTGGACGTGGGGCCGACCGTCGATGAGCACCCGCCGCAGTGCCGGCGCGCGGGACGGGCGTTCCAGGACGACGGTGCGGGTCGGCCCGTGCGCCTCGGCAGATCGCCCGGTGTGCGCGCCGGCGGCGAGGATCGCCGGTCGCGTCCCGGGGAACTCGACGACCTCGGACACTCCCGTGACGAAGGCCCGCCGGGGCCGTTCGCGCACCCACTCGCCCCGATACGGGCCGTCGGCCATGCGCAGCCAGACGCCGGTTCGTCCGTCGATCCGTTCACGGGCGTCGTAGCGGACGTGGCGGGCATCGGCGCGCGTGATGCGACGCACCTCGGCGACCTTTCCGCTGGGTGACTTCCTGAGCAGGACGTGGGCGCCCCGCGCGAGCTCCCCGGGGCCGCCCTGGAATGCGGCCGGGGCGTCCTCGAGGAGGGCGTCGGCGAGGTGGGCGAAGCGGCGATCACCGGAGAAGCCGGCGATGGCGTTGAGTTGTCGCACGTGGATGGCGTGGTACTTCTCACTGCGTTCGTCGTGCTCGAGGCAGTAGCGCGACACCTCGCCGGGGACGCGAATCTCCTCGGCGCGGTCGAGCGTTGCCGTCATCGCACCGCGAAGGATCGTGGCCGCCTCGGGGTTCTGCGTCTCGCGCCAGTACTCGTAGATGCCGAAGAGCCCGAAGTTGTGGCCGTTGTACGCGCGGTCGTGCAAAGTTCCGGCGTACTCCTCGAGCCAGAGACTGCCGCCGGGCAGCACGTCGGTGACCCACGGCTCGTCCGGGGTCCGCGGCCGGGTGAAGGAGGCGAACGTCGCATCCGCAGCCTCGGCCCAGCGCGGGTCGCCGGTCGCGTCGTGGAGCCGGAGCAGCGCCGAGAGCGCCTGCCCCTGAGCCATGCCCGAGTACCAGGGGGCTCGAAGGGTCCACCGGTCCTCGCCGTGGAGGGCGAAGTCGAAGTGATACCCGAAGAACAGGGCACCGTGAGAACGGTCCGCGTATCCGAGCAGATGGTCGGCGTTCTTGACGGCGAGCCGCAGGTACCGGGAGTCACCGGTGGCGCGGTAGCTCTCGAGCCAGCCCATGATGTGCGTCGCCTGGATGACGGGGTGGTCGTGGACGACGCCGGTCTTGCGGTGCCGGTAGCCGACGATGCCGTTCGTCGTCGCCACGGCGGTCGGGGTGAGGCCGATCCGGCCCACCCGCTGGGGCAGTTGCGCGTCGGGAACGACCCGAAGCGGGATGTCCTCGGCCACGAACGGCGGAAGACCCTCGACCGAGACCGTCGAGCGGGCCGGCTCGGCCTGCGGGGCACGAGGCGGGTCGACGGCGACGGCGCCTCCGGCATCGGAGCCGGCGGTGACGTCGGGACGCGCGGCGACGGTCTGCGGCGGGACGAGACGCGCGGACACCGGTGCCGCGACCGACGCCGCGACCGGTGCTGCGACCAGCAGCGACGCCACCACGGCGAAGCGCAACGGCTTGTTCATCGACCGGACCTCACATCGGGGGTGTGGTCACCCGATCGACCCGGCCGAGAGATTCATGAGCCAATTCGCCTGGCGCGTCGAGGAGTCCGCCGCACGAAGCCAGGCCCCGGGTCGAACGCCCACACAGGCGCTTTCGCCTGGGAACGTGGCGGAAACCGCCTGTGTGAGCGTCGGGGCGGACTCACCGCCGTGGTGAGGTCAGGCGCGCAGGAGTGTGGCGCCGACGAACGATCCCTCCTTCGCACCCGGAGGGATGGCGTAGGCGGCCGAGCCGATGTGCGTGGCCCAGGCGTTGAGGGCGTCGGCCTCGGCCAGGCGCCGCTGCACCGGGACGAACGCCGTGGCCAGGTCGGCCTGGTACGCGGCGAACAACAGGCCCTCCTCGAGGCCCTTCTCGGTCTCGACCGTGTAGTTGTACGGACGCCGGATCATCCGTTCGGCCGCCGACCGCGCCTGGGCCCGGGCCGCGTGCGCGTTCGGTGCGATGACGGGGAAACCCTGGTCGTCGACCTTCGTGCGATCGACGACATCGGACTCCTGGGTGCCGGTGAGCGGCGAACCGTCGTGGACGCGGCGGCCGAAACCGATCTCCTTGGCCTCGGTGGACAGGTCGTCCCAGGTGGCCATGTCGATCCGCATCCGCCGCAGAACGAACTGCGAGCCGCCCGCGAGCCACGGCAGAGCCCGCCCGTCGTTCCACAGCACGCTCGCGACCTGCGCCGGATCGGACTCGTTGGCCGAGCCGTCACGCATGCCCATGAGGTTGCGCGGCGTCGTGCCGTCCGGCTCGCTTCCGCGCGCGGGCAGGAACCCGCGCTGCGCCCACCGCAGCGAGGCGAAGTCCGCGGCATCGCGCACGAGGCGTCGTTGGGCGTAGGTGAGGGTCATCGGATCCTCGCTGCACACCTGCAGCAGCAGGTCGGTGGGCCCCCAGCGTGGGTCGAGCCGGTCGGTGGAGAACGCGGGCATCTGCCGCACGACCGGCGGGCACGCCTCGGGTCGGCCGACGGCGTCGAACAACCCCGGGCCGAACCCGAACGTCACGGTGAGCCGCGCCGGGGTGGTCGCGAGCTGCCCGTCGACGGCGCCGAGCGGTGCCCGCCCGGCCATCAGCCGTGCGGCGTCGTCGCTCAGCAGTCGGAGGAGCGACTCGACGGCGGCCGCGTCGGAACCCCTCGCGAGATCGAATCCGAGGAACACTCCGTGTGCCTGGTGCGGGGTCGCGATGCCGGGTTGGTGCGCGCCCCAGAACGGTTCGGTCACTGCTCCGTGCACCGACTGCGTTCCGGGGCGCCCGGCCGCGCCCGGCCCGGCCACCGGTTCGCGTGCCGGCATCGCCCCTTCGGCTCCGCCGGCGCCGGTTCCCTCGGGATCACCGGGACGCGCGCCGACGGCGTGTCCGATCACGCCGCCACCCAGCGCGGTGCCCGCGAGCACGGCACCGCCACCGAGGAGAGCACGCCGCGAGAGTCCCGACGTGCCGGCACTCATGAGGACGTGGGGGTCGCGTTCGGCGTGGCGGCGGGCGAGGCCGGTGACGGTGACGTCGTCCCCGTCGAGCCGGAGTGGTACTTCTCGTCGCCGCCGGTGAAGGTCTTGGCCACCGCGTCGAACGCGATCTGGTGCCCGTCCTGCGTGGTGAGGGTCACGGTGACGGTCCGGCCCGGTGTGAGGGGCTGCGTCATCTTCATGACCATCACGTGGTCGCCGCCGGGGCGCAGTTCGCGAGTGGCACCCGGCTCGATGGTGAGGCCGCCGTCGACCTTCTGCATCGTGGCCCGGCCGTTGGCGGTGACGGTCTCGTGGATCTCGGTGAGCGGCGAGAGGGAGTTGGTCGCCGAGACGATCGTCACGGGGGAGCCGGTCGTGTTCTGCAGGGTGGCGAAGACGCCGGTCATCGGCATGTCGCCGAGTTCGGGAACGGCGCGCGCCCACGCGTCGGTGACGCGGATCGGTGCGGTGGGCGTCGTGGGCGAGGCGGTGGGCGTGTCGGCGCCAGGGGTGTTCTGGCCGCTGCTGCAGCCGGCTGCCGTCACGAGTGTGAGGGCAGCGAGGATCGAGGCGAGGGTCGTGCGTGACATGGGAGTCCTTCGGGTCGGTTCGTGCGTGGATCAGGCGCGAACGAACCGAGGTGGGCCGCGAAGCCCGACGGCGACGACGACATCGCGGGCCGCGGATGCGACGACGGGTGAGGTGGCGCGCACTCGCGGGGTCGCTCTCGACACCGGCACGGCAACGCGCAACACGCGGCGAATCGCTCGACGCACCTGCTGCCTGGCGGGGCCGAGAAGCCACGCGAGCAGCACCGTGGCGAGCAGGTGCGTCGTGAGCATGAGCGGTGAGACGCCGTGCGCGTGCGGTGCCGGTGGGACCATCGCCACGGCCTGGCCGACGGGAAGCCCGAGGTGTCCGCCGTGATGGGCGTGGCCGGGCGTCGGGGTCGTGATCACGGCTCCCGAGGTCGCGACCGTGTGCAACACCCCGTGCGCGATGACCTGGAAGGCGCCGAAGAACACCGCGAGCCGACGTGCTCGGCGGGCCGGCGACGCCACCTCGATGAGCGCAGCGAGCACGAGGGCCAGCACCGCGACGAGCAGCAACGCCACGGGAGAGGGCGAGCGGCCTCCGCCGAGCAGATGTCCGGAGACCGACAGCCCCACCACCGCCAGGGCGGTGAGGGTGCAGCGTCGCAGGTCGGTCACGCTCGCGAGCCTACTGCTCCCCACCGACGAGCGGTCCGCTCCCGCGACGACGTCTCCGGACCCGGTGCCCGAGCGCACCGACCCTGGCAGCGGCCCGACCTGCGAGGTGGCAGATGGGATGGCGGCCGAGCGGGGGTGAGGACCCCGGGATGGCTGCCATCACGTCTTCCTTCTTCGCCGGGCGCGGCGCGCGCATCCCTCCGCTGGGCGTCACCCGCGGGGCGGCGGTGTCGAGGCACGGGTCCGCGCCCGTGGCGTCGTGGGCGGCGAGGTCGTGGCCGGCGGGTTCGCCGTCTTCGGTGAGGCCGAGCGAGGGGACGGACGCGCCGCGTCTGCCGTCGGGGACGTGGTGGGTGGTGCGGCCGGGGCCGCCGCCGGACGCAGCCCCGGGAGCGGACGCACGGCCCCGCCGCAGCGCAGCCGGGTCGTCTCGGCGAGCGACGTCAACCGGAGGAGGCTCGCGGATGCCCCGGAGTACGGTCCGCCGGAGGGGATGATCGCCTCCGGGGCGACGGTGGGTTGCGCGTCAGCCCCAGGCGGCGGGGGATCTCCACCGGACTCGTCGCCTGCGTCATCGGCGTCGTGCAGCGCGGTGGCCGTCGGCACGACGGCATCGAGAACGACCGCGACGAGCCGGTCGAGCACGGTGTTCGCGAGACGCGCCGCCTGAGACGGCGAGGTCACCGGGCCCGGCAGTGGGTAGCCGAGGGGGCGCGGCGGCAGGTCGTGCACCCCCGCGGCGAGCCCGGCCTCGGCGAGGCGTAGCGACCGCAACCCGTCGAGCATCGGTGTGCGTCGCGCGGCGTCGGACTGGGCGGCGGCGACCTCCAACCCGTAGGCCGCCGACCGGATCGCGCCGATGAGGTGGGCGGCCAGTTCCTCGGAGGCCGCTCGCCACGGCAGCGGCGGCAGCGCGGCTCCACCTGGTGCTCCGGCGGCACGCAGGGCGTCGAGGACGACGGCTCGTTGCGCGTGGCTCGCGACGACGACTCCCGCCGCCCGCGGCGCGAGTCCGTCGAGGGCCACCAGTCCCGGCCCGTCGAGGTCGGCGAACTCGAGATCGGCGAGGTCACCGAGGTCGGCCCGACGCGCCGGCGCCGACGTGCGCGGGGCCGGTGCGGGGGAAAGCGGCGGGTCCAGGGCCGCCAAGGCCCCGTCCAGCGCGGCGAGCTGGGCCACCTGGACCGGCCGCCACCGCGCCACGACCGGGTCGTCGACTCCGACGCAGGCCGCGACGAGCCCCGCGACCCGACGCCGTTCGGTGAGAATCGCCGGGCCTGCCGGGTCGGGGGAGGGCTCGGGTAGGAAGGCGGGCGCGTCGGACTCCAGGCGGATCCGGCATCCGGCGAGCGGCACCGCCAGAGCCCCCAGCATCAGCGCTCGCCTGCTCACGTGCGCGGCGCCACCCACCGTCCCCCGGTCCCTGTGCGAACTCCACCCCACCCCGTCATCATCGCAGGTCGCGAGGCCGAGCGTTCCGCTTGCCGCGGCATCACTCCGGCGCGCGGCCCCGCGGACATGCGCCGGTCTTCGTCACCGTCGCCTAGAGTGGGCGCTTGCGAAGGTCGACCTTCGCGCGCAGTCGGCAGGATTCGAGAACATCGGGAGGTGTGGCATGGGGGATTCACCCGTCGCACGCCGCGTCGAGGACGCGGTCTCCGGCGCCGTCAGGGAGTCGGGGCTCCTCATCGAGGACGTCACCGTCACCCCGGCGGGCAAGCGTCGCGTCGTGCGGATCGCCGTCGATCGCGATCTCGGCGATGTCCCGGTGCTCGACGTCGCCGGCCAGGATGCGAGCGACGACGCGACGCGAGGTGGGACGACGCAGCAGCAGATCCCGCCCCTCGATCTCGACGCCGTGGCCGACGCCACGAGGGCGATCAGTGCCGCGCTCGACGAATCCGACGCGCTCGGCAACGCGCCGTACACCCTCGAGGTCACCTCGCCCGGCGTGAGCCGTCCGCTGACGTTGCCCCGCCATTTCCGGCGCAATGTCGGCCGCCTCGTCACGCTCGCCCTCGCCGACGGGGCGCCGGTGACCGGCCGCCTTCTCGCCGCCGGCAGCGATGCCCTCCGGCTGCGGGTCGAGGACGCGAAGAAGGCCCCGCAGATCATGACCTTCCCCTTGTCCGAGGTGCGGCGAGGCGACGTGCAGGTCGAGTTCGGCCGGGTGGACGCGCCGACCGACGGCGACGACAGCGACGAGCAGGAGGACTGATGGACATCGACATGGCCGCACTGCGGTTGCTGGAGCGCGAACGCGACATCCCGATGGAGGTGATCATCCCCGCCATCGAGCAGGCCCTGCTGCTCGCCTACGGCCGCACCGAGGGTGCGTACAAGCGGGCCAGGGTCGACCTCGATCGCAAGACGGGGCACGTCATCGTCTGGGCGCAGGAGGACCCGCCGCTGCTGGAGGACGGTACGCGCGGCGAGCCCGGCCCCGAGTTCGACGACACTCCAGAGGGTTTCGGACGCGTGGCGGCGTCGACGGCGCGCCAGGTGATCGTGCAGCGGATGCGCGACCTCGAGGACGACGCGGTGCTCGGCGACTTCCGCGACAAGGAAGGCGACATCGTCACCGGCGTCATCCAGCAGAGCCAGGGTCGCAACGTGCTCGTCGACCTCGGCACGGTCGAGGGCATCCTGCCCCAGGCCGAGCAGGTGCCGGGCGAGAAGTACGTGCACGGTGAGCGCATCCGGTGCTACGTCGTCAGCGTCAAGCGTGGTTTCAAGGGCCCGCAGATCGGACTGTCGCGCACCCACCCCAACCTCGTCCGGCAGCTCTTCGCGCTCGAGGTGCCCGAGATCGCCGACGGCACGGTGAAGATCGAGGCGCTGGCGCGCGAGGCGGGGCACCGCACGAAGATCGCCGTGCACTCCACGGTCCCGGGCGTCAACGCCAAGGGCGCCTGCATCGGTCCGATGGGTCAGCGGGCCCGGTCGATCACCACCGAACTGCGCGGGGAGAAGATCGACATCGTCGACTACTCCGACGACCCGGCCGAGTTCGTCGCCGCGGCGCTGTCGCCCGCGCGAGTGTCCTCCGTCGAGATCGTGGACCCGGCGATGCGCGCGGCGCGCGTGGTCGTGCCCGACTACCAGCTCTCGCTCGCCATCGGCAAGGAGGGCCAGAACGCCCGCCTCGCCGCCAAGCTCACCGGCTGGCGCATCGACATCCACTCCGATCAGGAGTCCGAGTCGGGTCCGGCCCCTCGGCAGGCCGCGGGAGCAGCCCCGCAGCAGGGAGCACGACCCGGCCGCTCGTCCGGCCCGCCCGCGGCGGGGTAAGATGAGCGATGCCGTGACTCCGGCGAAGGCCGGACCGAGCACGAACGACTCGCGCGACGGAGCCCATGTTCCGTTGCGCACGTGCCTCGGCTGCCGACGACGGGAGCCACGGTCGTCCTTGTTGCGACTCGTCGCCGGCACGCGGCCTCCCACACCCACCTCGGTCGTGGTTCTCGTGCCGGATGCGGCGGGGCGTCTGCCCGGGCGCGGTGCGTGGATCCATCCCACGCGTGCGTGTCTGCAGCAGGCGGCGCGACGGCGCGCCTTCGGGCGGGCCCTCCGCCTCACCCAGGGCGTGGACCTCGAACAGGTTCGCGCCTACGTCGAGGCGCTGGAGGTCGAGCACGAACGCGACGCGAGCCGGGACGACCGATCCGGTTCGCGGCACGACCACCGACGCGGTGTCGGTGGGGCACTGAAGAGAACCGAAAGCGGGTTAGACGCTGATGAGTCACCGATGAGTACTCAGCAATGAGGTCCGCCCAGCACTGACGTCGGTCCGAGGACTCCACCCCGGGCCGGCAGATAGAGGAGAAACGTGGCCAAGGTCCGGGTCTACGAGCTCGCGAAAGAGCTCGGAGTCGAGAGCAAGACACTTCTGAACCACTTGAAGGAGAAGGGCGAGTTCGTCCGCTCCGCCAGTTCCACCATCGAGGCGCCGGTCGTGCGCCGTGTCCGCGAGTCGTTCGTCGCCGAGCAGGGTGGCGGCGACGCCAAGAAGACGGCCGCACCCAAGCCCGGCGCGCCCAAGCCCGCCGCAGGCGGGGCCAAGCCGAGCGGTGCGCCCAAGCCTGGGGCGACCCCCAAGCCGGGCACCACGCCCAAGCCGGGTGCCGCGCCCAAGCCGGGTGCCGCGCCCAAGCCGGGTGCTGCGCCGAAGCCCGGATCCGCGACGTCGGCTCCCGCCGCGTCCGAGCGTCCTGCCCCGCAGAAGCCTGCGGAGCAGCCCACCGAGCCCACTGCACCCGCTGCGCCCAGCGCTCCTGCGGCGTCGTCGGGCGGTGCGCCCAAGCCGGGTGCCAAGCCCGGTCCGCGTCCGGCGCCGCAGCGTCCGGCGGCCGAGAAGCCGGGCCCGCGTCCGACCTCGGAGCGTCCGGGGCCCCGTCCCTCCGGCGGTGCGCCGCGTCCGGGTGGCGCTCCTCGTCCGGGTCCGCGCCCGGGCAACAACCCGTTCGCGCCCAGCCAGGGCATGGGTCGTGGCGGTCGTGACCGCGACGGCGGTGCCCCGCGCCCGGGCAACAACCCGTTCGCGTCCAGCCAGGGCATGCCGCGTCCCGGCGGCTCCGGCGGCCCCCGTCCCGGCCCGCGCCCCGGTGGCGCTGCCGGTGCCGGCGCCGGCGCACGCCCCGGGCCTCGTCCCGGCGGCACCGGTGCGGCCGGTCCGCGTCCCGGTGGCGGTCCGCGTCCCGGCCCCGGTGCCGGTCCGCGCCCGAACCCGGGCATGATGCCCGACCGCACGTCGGTCGGCCGTCCCGGCCAGCGTCCCGGTGGCGGCGGTCGTCCCGGTGGCGGTGGCGGCGGGTACCGCGGTGGTCCCGGCGGCGGTCGTCCCGGTGGCGGCGGTGGTTTCCGCGGCGGTCCGCGCGGCGGCACCCAGGGTGCGTTCGGTCGTGGCGGCGGTCGTCCCGTCCGCGGTCGCAAGAGCAAGCGCGCGAAGCGTCGCGAGTTCGAGGAGATGCAGGCGCCCAGCGTCGGCGGCGTGATCGTTCCCCGTGGTGACGGGTCGACGGTCGTGCGCATCCGTCGTGGTGCCTCGCTCACCGACCTCGCCGACAAGATCAACGCCAACCCGGCGAGCCTCGTGACCGTGCTGTTCCACCTCGGTGAGATGGCCACGGCCACGCAGTCCCTCGACGAGGACACGTTCAAGGTTCTCGGTGAGGAGCTGGGTTACGACATCCAGGTCGTCTCGCCCGAGGACGAGGAGCGTGAGCTGTTCGAGCAGTTCAACATCGACCTCGAGGCCGAGGCGGAGGCCGAGGCCGAGGACGACAGCATGCTCGAGCCGCGTCCGCCGGTCGTGACCGTCATGGGTCACGTCGACCACGGTAAGACGCGACTGCTCGACGCCATCCGCAACGCCAACGTCATCGAGGGCGAGGCCGGCGGCATCACGCAGCACATCGGTGCCTACCAGATCGTCAAGGAGCACGAGGGCGAGGAGCGTCCGATCACGTTCATCGACACCCCGGGTCACGAGGCGTTCACCGCCATGCGTGCCCGTGGTGCCAAGGTGACCGACATCGCGATCCTCGTCGTCGCCGCCAACGACGGCGTCATGCCGCAGACCATCGAGGCGCTCAACCACGCCCAGGCGGCGGACGTCCCGATCGTCGTCGCGGTCAACAAGATCGACGTCGAGGGAGCCGACCCGGCCAAGGTGCGCGGTCAGCTCACCGAGTACGGCCTCATCGCCGAGGAGTACGGCGGCGACACGATGTTCGTCGACGTCTCGGCCAAGCAGGGCCAGAACATCGACGAGCTGCTGTCGGCGGTGCTGCTCACGGCCGACGCGGCGCTCGACCTGCGGGCCAACCCCGACAAGGACGCACGCGGTGTCGCGATCGAGGCCAACCTCGACCGTGGCCGTGGTGCGACCGCGACGGTGCTGGTCACCTCGGGAACGCTGTGCGTCGGAGACTCGATCGTCGCCGGCTCGGCGCACGGTCGCGTGCGGGCCATGCTCGACGAGCACGGCAACAACCTCGATGTCGCGCTGCCGTCGCGTCCGGTGCAGGTGCTCGGTCTGAGCTCGGTGCCGCGCGCGGGTGACACGTTCATCGTGGCTCCCGACGACCGCACGGCCCGTCAGATCGCCGAGAAGCGCGAGGCCGCCGATCGTCAGGCGTCCCTGGCCAAGGCGCGCAAGCGCATCAGCCTCGAGGACCTCAACGAGGCCCTCGCAGCCGGCAAGGTCGACACCCTCAACCTCATCCTCAAGGGTGACGTGTCGGGTTCGGTCGAGGCGCTCGAGGACGCGCTGCTCCAGATCGACGTCGGCGACGAGGTCGACCTGCGCATCATCGATCGCGGCGTCGGTGCCATCACGCTCAACAACATCAACCTCGCCGCCGCGTCGAACGCCGTGATCATCGGCTTCAACGTGCGCGCCGAGGGGCAGAACGCCGAGGTGGCCGAGCGTGAGGGCGTCGAGATCCGGTACTACTCGGTGATCTACCAGGCCATCGAGGAGATCGAGGCCGCGCTCAAGGGCATGCTCAAGCCGGAGTACGAGGAGCACGAGCTCGGTTCGGCGGAGATCCGCGAGATCTTCCGCAGCTCCAAGTTCGGCAACATCGCCGGTTCGATCGTGCGCTCGGGCGAGATCCGCCGCGGTTCGAAGGCCCGCATCACCCGCAACGGCGTGGTGGTGGCCGAGAACGTCGAGGTCGCCGGTCTGCGCCGGTTCAAGGACGACGTCACCGAGGTCCGCGAGGGCTACGAGTGCGGTATCAACCTCGGCTCGTTCAACGACCTCCAGGTGGAGGACCTCATCACGACGTACGAGATGCGCGAGAAGCCTCGCGTCTGATCGACGTCCGCAGGTCAATACGGCAGCGGCGCCCCCGTCCGGGATTCACGGACGGGGGCGCCGCTGTTCGTCGTCCGCTCGGACAGGCGGTTTCACCCCAGGTGCCCGCTCGAGCAGGCGCCTTCACCCCGGGCGTCCGCTCGAACAGGCTCTTTCATCCCAAGTGTCCGCTCGAACAGGCTCTTTCACCCCAGGTGCCGGTTCGCTCGCACGTTCGGACAGGCGCTTCCAACCGGCGCCTGCTCTTCTTCACGCTCAAACAGGCGGTTCTACCGTCGGCTGGCTGGTGAAAGCGCCTGTCCGAGCGCGGGGGAGAGCCGGTCGTGGGTGAAAAGGCCTGTTCGAGCGAGGGTTGGGGGAGGTTCGCGCCGTGCTCGCGCCGTGCTCGTGCCGTGCTTTGCCGTGTTCGCACCGTGCTCGCTCGGTCCGATGTCCGCTCTCTCGCGGGGCTGCATCGTGTGCCGATTCGAGCGTGTCGTCCGCTCGCTCTAGGCTTGTGACCCTGCGTTCTGCCCGGTCCCGGGTGGCGCGTGCTGTCACGCCTTCGGGCACGAGTCGAGAGTCGCGACGCGGGAATCGACAGATCCGCGAGACGGCCTCGTGAAAGGTGGAGAAGACCATGGCAGATCCGGCACGGGCCCGTAAGGTGGCCGACCGCATCAAGGTGATCGTCGCGGAGTACCTCGAGAACCGGATCAAGGACGAGCGCCTCGGCTTCATCACCGTCACCGACGTGCGGGTCACCGGTGACCTGCAGCACGCGTCGGTGTTCTACACGGTGTTCGGCTCCGACGACGAACGCGCCGCGACGGCGGAGGTGCTCGAGGAGAACCGCGGCCGTATCCGGTCGGCGGTGGGCAAGGGCTTGGGAATCCGGCTCACGCCGTCGATCGAGTTCGTCGCCGACGCGATTCCCGAGGGGGCGGCGCACCTCGAGGAGGTCCTCGCCGAGACCCGCAAGCGGGACGCCGAGCTCGCCCAGGCCGCGGCGGGTGCGACGTATGCGGGTGGCGCTGATCCGTACCGCAAGACCGACGACGAGGTCGATCAGGAAGTGCTCGACGAGGAGGCCGCCATCGACGACCTCATCGGCGAGCGGGCGAGCGAGATCGACGGCGACGAGGATGTGTCTCGCGGCGAGGGCCGCTGAACGTGGCCCGCGCGATCGACCCGACCGTCGGTGACGGGCTGCTCGTCGTCGACAAGCCCGCAGGGTGGACCTCTCACCAGGTCGTCGGCGCCTGCCGGCGCCTGGCGGGCACCCGCAAGGTCGGTCACGCGGGCACGCTCGATCCGATGGCGACGGGCGTGCTCGTCGTCGGCGTCAACAAGGCGACCCGGCTGCTCACGTACATCGTCGGTGCGGACAAGTCGTATACGGCGACGATTCGTCTCGGTGTCTCGACGATGACCGACGACGCCGAGGGGGTCGCGACGGCGGTCGCCCCGGCCGGCGCGGTCGAGGCGCTGACGGACTCCGCGGTCGATGCCGCTGTGGCGGCGCTGACCGGGGAGATCTCGCAGGTGCCGAGCACGGTGAGCGCGATCAAGATCGACGGTCGGCGCGCCTACGCGCGGGCCAGGGCGGGGGAGGACGTCGCGCTCGCGGGACGCCCGGCGCGCGTGTCGCAGTTCGACGTCCTGGAGCGCCGACGCGGGATGGGGATTCCGCCGCAGGAGGAGGCCGATGACCCCTCGGCGGTGCACCGGCGCGATCGCGGTGAGGCGCGCGTCGAGATTCCGACGTCGTCCGTCTCCGCAGACCCGGTTGTCGTGCTCGACCTCGACGTCGAGGTGACGGTGTCGTCGGGCACGTACGTGCGGGCCCTGGCGCGCGATCTCGGGGAGGCCCTCGGTGTCGGTGGGCACCTGACGTCGTTGCGGCGTACCCGTGTCGGCGGCATCGGACTCAACGTCGCCCACACGATGGAGGAGCTCGAATCGGCCCGCGCCGCAGGTGTTTCCCGAGAAACCCCGGATGCGCTGCCCGGAACTTCGGGGCTCCCGCTCGTCTCCCTCGAGGACGCCGCCCGCGCCTCCATGCCCGAGCGACGACTCGACAAGGAGGAGACGCGCCTCGTCTCCCACGGCGTACGCATCCCCTCGGCCGAGCCCGGTCGCGCGGGGCCGGTGGCGGCCTTCGCCCCCGACGGCACACTCGTGGCGATCCTCGACGAGTCGGGGGAGCGGGTCATGCCGGAAGTGGTCTTCACCGCGCCGTGAGATCCCGCCCGGGGCTACTCGGACGTACCGCGCTCGGAGGCCGTGGAGGCCGCGGAGGCTCCGCCCGCGTTAGCCGTCGAGTGCATGCGGAGCTGCCAGGCGCGGTGACGCCCGCAGCGTCGCGCAACAAAGACCGGTCAGCACCGCCGCGCTCGCCCTTCGGCGGCCCGTCTTCCCTGATCAGAGGGTTACGCGGGCAGCGGGCGCGTGCAGTGACCGGTCTTTGTTGCGTGAGTTCGGAGCGCACCTTCGGCGTCGGTCGCCGGGAGGAGGCCGATTCCGTGAGAGAGCCTCTCGGTGTCATGGCCGAGCGGGGCCAGTCCACCGCGCGACCCACACGTCGCGCCACATCGCTGCATGTCAGCCGCGTGGCGAGGCCGAGTCCGGGGATTTGCGTGAATGTTCAAGGACGCCGGATGCTCCCGGCTGCTTAGGGTGACGCGCAGGTAACCGGCCCCTCGGCAAAGGAGCTTCGCATGCGCACTTTCACCAACGACGGGATGACGTTCTCGGTCGTCGACGGCGGCCCGGGCGACGCTCCTGAGGCGCGGACCGTGGTTCTCCTGCATGGCTTTCCGGAGACGTCGGCGGCCTGGGGTCCGGTGAGCGAACGCCTGCACGCCGACGGCCTGCGCACGCTGGCGCCCGACACACGCGGCGTCTCGGCAGGGGCGCGACCGCGAGCACGCAGCATGTACCGCATCGAGCGCGTCGTCGGTGATGTCGTCGCCCTCCTCGACGCGGCCGGTCTCGGATCGATACACCTCGTCGGGCACGACTGGGGCGGCGCGATCGCGTGGGAGGTGGCCCGGCGGCATCCGGAGAGGCTGCGCACCCTCACCGTGCTGTCGACGCCGCACCCCGCGGCACTGAGATGGGCGATGCGGCACTCCACCCAGGGATTGAAGAGCTGGTACATGCTCGCGTTCCAGGTTCCGGTGCTGCCGGAGCGCGTACTGGCGTGGGGGATCGAACGCAACGGCCTCGACTCCCTCGCCCTGCCGCCCGAGCAGGCCGCTGCGTACGTGCATGCGCTGTCACAACCGCGTGCGCTCACCGGCGCGCTCGGGCCCTACCGCGGCATGTTCACGAGGGGCACCGATGATGCGCGTGTACGCGAGTCCAGGCCGATCACCCTCCCGACGACATTCATCTGGGGGAATCGCGACGCGTTCCTCGGCCGGGCGGCGGCCGAACGTACGGTCGAGCACTGCCGAGGCGACTACCGATTCGTCGAGGTCGACGCCGACCACTGGCTCCCCGAGAAGCAGAGCGCTCTCGTCGCCGACGAGATCCGACGCCGGGTGTTCGACGACTTCGAGTGACAGGCCTACGAGTTCGGTCATCCGCTCGATCGGCAGGCGGTCGAATCGCGGAACATACCCCCCGGGGGTAACGCTGATGCCAGAGAGGCGCCCCCGCGGTTGCGCGTCGACGCTCCGAGACCCGGTGCCTCCCAGGAGAACCGACCCCCAGGGAGAGTGTGATGAACGCCCGGCATCGCGACGCCGCCGCTCCGAGCAGCGAACAGGGCGCCGACCGGCCACTCGACAACCGTCCCGATGGCCACGGCGCGGATCACGGTCGGCGCCACCACGACGACGCCCACGACCACGAACACCACGACGACGCAGGTCACGACCACGCGGGCCACGACCAATCGAGCCATGACCACGGCTCGCACGTCGCGCAGTACCGGCGGCTGTTCTGGATCATGCTCGTGCTCGCGATCCCCGTCGTCGGGTTCAACGGGATGTTCGCGGAGCTCATCGGCTACGACCTGCCCGCCGCGGCGTGGGTGTCGTGGGTGTCGCCGGTGCTCGGCACGGTGATGTACGTCTGGGGCGGGCGGCCGTTCCTCGAGGGCGCGGTCTCGGAGGTCCGATCGCGCCGGCCGGGGATGATGCTCCTCATCGGTCTCGCGATCACCGTCGCGTTCGTCGCGTCGTGGGGCGCGTCGCTCGGCGTGCTCGACCACCAGCTCGACTTCTGGTGGGAGCTCGCCCTCCTCGTCGTCATCATGCTGCTCGGCCACTGGCTGGAGATGCGCGCGCTCGCGCAGACGACCTCCGCCCTCGACTCGCTGGCGGCGCTGCTGCCCGACGAGGCCGAGAAGGTCGTCGGCGACGACACCGTCACCGTGGCCCCCTCCGAGCTCGTCGTCGGCGACGTCGTCGTCGTGCGCCCCGGCGGGTCGGTCCCGGCGGACGGGCGGGTCGTCGAGGGGTCGGCCGACGTCGACGAGTCGATGGTCACCGGCGAATCCCGGCCGGTCCGAAGGGGTGTCGGCGACCAGGTCGTCGCGGGCACCGTCGCGACGGACTCGGGCCTGCGCGTCGAGATCACCGCCATCGGCGACGACACGACCCTCGCGGGAATCCAGAAGCTCGTCTCCGACGCCCAGAGCTCGTCATCGCGGGCGCAGCGCCTCGCCGACACCGCGGCCGCCTGGCTCTTCTGGTACGCCCTCGGCGCCGCGCTCGTCACGGCCGTCGTGTGGGCCGTGCTCGGCCGTCCCGACTCCGCCGTCGTGCGCGCCATCACCGTGCTCGTCATCGCCTGCCCCCACGCCCTCGGCCTCGCGATCCCGCTCGTCGTCGCCATCGCCACCGAACGCGCCGCCCGCGCCGGGGTGCTCGTCAAGGACCGCCTCGCCCTGGAGTCGATGCGCACCGTCCAGTCGGTCCTCTTCGACAAGACCGGAACGCTGACGAAGGGCGAGCCGACCGTCACGGCGGTCGAGCCCGTCGGCGACCGCGGTGAGGACGACGTGCTCGCGCTCGCGGCCGCGGCCGAATCCGACAGCGAGCACCCCCTGGCCCGCGCGATCGTCGGCGCCGCCCGCGAGCGCGGCCTGTCCCTGCCGCGCGCGGTCGACTTCTCCTCCTCGCCGGCGGTCGGGGTGCGCGCCACGGTCGACGGTGCGACGGTCGAGGTCGGTGGTCCGTACCTGCTCCAGGAGAACGGAGCGAAGGCGATGGACGCCGCGCAGGGCTGGGACGACGAGGGGGCGATCGTTCTCCACGTTCTCGTCGACGGCAGCGTCGCCGGAGCCCTGCGCCTCGCCGACGAGGTGCGGCCGGAGTCGCGGGAGGCCGTCGCGGCGCTGCACGCCGCCGGGGTCGAGGTCGTCATGATCACCGGAGACGCCCGCGCCGTCGCCGACGCGGTCGCCGCCGAGCTCGACATCGACCGCGTCTACGCCGGAGTCCGGCCCGAGGACAAGGCCGCCAAGGTCGCCGAGCTGCAGCAGGAGGGCCGCAAGGTCGCGATGGTCGGCGACGGCGTCAATGACGCGCCCGCTCTCGCGCGGGCCGACGTCGGCATCGCCATCGGCGCCGGCACCGACGTCGCGATCGCCTCCGCGGGCGTCATCCTCGCCGGCGACGATCCGCGTGCCGTGCTGTCGGTCATCGAGCTCTCGCACGCGACCTACCGCAAGATGCGCCAGAACCTCTGGTGGGCAGCGGGGTACAACCTCATCGCCGTGCCGCTCGCCGCAGGCGTGCTCGCGCCGATCGGGTTCGTGCTGCCGATGAGCGTCGGCGCCGTCCTCATGTCGTTGTCGACCGTCATCGTCGCGCTCAACGCCCAGTTGCTGCGCCGCCTCGACCTCTCGCCGGCGCACAGCGCGGAGGCGTTCCTCTCGTCGCCGCGGGAGGGCGCGACCACTGGAGCCGGCGCGCCCGTCGGGTGAGGATGGGGGCGTGCCGCACGTCGCCTTCGCCGCCCTGCCCGCCTACGGCCACGTCTTCCCGCTCGTGCCGCTCGCGCTCGCGACCCAGGCGCGTGGCGCACGGGTGACGTTCGCGACCGGGGGCGAACTGCTCGGCCGCCTGCCCGTGCCGACCGAACGAGGCACCGACGCCGCGTCGGTCGGTGATCTGGTCGGTGCGACGATGAGCCGCTTCCCGGCTGCGACGGAGGACATGGCGACCCGCTGGGTGCCCGCGTTCTTCGGCGTCGTCCACGCGGAGGCGTCGCTCGAGCCGCTGCGCCGCCTGTGGAGCCACGATCGGCCCGATCTCGTCGTCTACGAGACCACCCATTCCGCCGCCCGGGTCGTCGCCGACGACCTCGGTATCCCGTCGGTGATGTGCGGGATCGGCCACATCTTGCCGATGATGACGAGCCTGTCGGAGGTGACGCGTCGCCACCTCGAGGACCCGAGCGTCCCGCCGTGGGCGCCCCTCGACGTCGCACCGCCGCTCGACACCTATCTCGACCCGATGCCGGCAGCGCTCCAGCAGGGCGACGACGGCAGCATTCGCACCCGCCGGCCGCTGCGGTCGGTGGCCTGGGAGGAGCCCCGGCCCGACTTCGTCGCGCCGTGGGGCGACAGCCGCCGCCCGCGCATCTACGTCACGCTCGGGACGGTGTTCTCCGGCGGTGGGTGGGGCTCCGAGGACAACCCGATCGTCGGTCTCGTCAGGGAGGCGGCGCAGGTCGGTGACGTCCTCGTCGCCGTCGGACCCGCGGGCGACCCAGACACCGTGCACGATCCGTCGCGCGGCATCCACGCGGCGCGCATGGTCCCGCAGGCGACGGTGCTGCGGCAGGCCGATCTCGTGGTCCACCACGGCGGTTCGGGCACGACGCTGGCCGCCGCCGCGGCCGGGGTTCCGCAGATCGTCGTGCCGCAGGGGGCCGACCAGTTCCTCAACGCGGCCGCCGTCGCGTCGACCCGGATCGGTCTCGCGTTCCCCGGCGAACGACCACCCGGCGCCGTCGTCGACGCCCTCACTCGACTACGCGACGACGACACCTATCGCGCCGCCGCCCGCACGGTCGCCGCCGACATCGCCGCCATGCCCGACCCCGACGACGTCGCCGCGGAACTCGTCACGGACGCCGACCGGTAGACGTTGTCCGCAACTCGTCTCACGCTGGCGGGGCTTCTGTGTGAAAATCACACACATGGCCACGTTGACGGAGTGGGCGCCGCTCGGCGCGCGCGTCCAGCAGGCGCGCTTGGGCCGCTCGCTGTCACAGGAAGAGCTGGGCAAGCGGCTGGGGATCGACCGTTCTGCGGTAGTGCGCATCGAGGCGGGTAGCCGCAAAATCAGCGTCCTGGAGATGCTGGCGATCGCCGAGGCATTGGCTGTTCCGATGGCGTGGCTGGTCGAAGAGCCCACCCCGGCGGTCGCGTCGCATCGTGCCGCTCTTGATGAGAAGGCAACGGCGGCAGAGGCTCAGGCGTTCAGCGCCGAGGTCGCCCTGGACCGGGCCGCCCGAGACGCCGAACTGCTCCGCCGAGCCGGTGCACTCAGCCCCGCGCGGAACGTTCCTCCGGTCCACGTGCGCGAGGCCGTCGACGCGCAGCGCTCTGCACTCGACATCCGTGCCCACCTGGGTTTGGGCAAGCAACCGTTGCCCGGCATGTGCGATGTCGCTGCGGATCTCGGCCTGCACGTCTCCGTGACTACGGAGGAGGTCGATGGAGCCAGCCTGCGGATCGAGCCGGGGCTGGGCGTCGCGATCATCGGTGCGCATCTCGACCCCGGGCGTCGCCGAATGACGGCAGCTCATGAGATCGGCCACCACGTCATCGGAGACGAATACTCCGCCGACATCGGTGTCGCGTCGTCGCGAGACGAGCGGGAAGCGGCCATCGACGCCTTCGCCCACGAGCTGTTGATCCCCACCGCGGTCGTCGCAACTGTCACGGGTGACACCCGCACCGTGCTCATCGAACTCGCTGCCAGGTATCGCGTCTCGTGGAGTGCAGTCGTCCGCACCGCGCAGCGTTCCGGTGTCATCGACGCCGACGAGGCGCAATCGCTGCTGGCCGACGTCCCGGTACGGGGGGAGATCGTGGCCGTCACAGGATCGATCGTGCCCGAAGACCTGACTCCCGGTTCCACGAGCAAGGCGTGGGCCAAGGCGGTCATGCAGGCGCTGCGAGACGGGGCCATCAGCAAAGATCGTGCGGTGGAGCTTCTCGGCGATCCCAGCCTGACTGTCGCCGACCTCCCCGATCCGGTGGACCACTCCTGGTGACGTCGACCTACTGCTGGGATGCGACGCTGCTCATCCATGCCGAACGTGCCGAGCGCCTCGATTCCCTCGGGACGTATCTGCCGGCTGTTCGCCACGTCGTCTGTGATGTCGTCGTCGCGGAACTCTGCGGGACGCCGTTGCCCGAATGGTTGGAAAAGGTGGCCATGGACGACGTGGACACACTGCGGGCATTCGTCCGGTGGCAGGGAGTCGTCGGGACCTCCGGAGGGAAGAACGCCGGTGAGGCGGCAGTCCTTGCGTGGTCGGAGATGCACGACGCGGTCGCGATCATCGACGACCGCAGCGCACGGTTCGCGGCGCGCACACGGGGCGCTCGGGTACATGGCTCTCTCTGGGCGCTGGCCCAGGGAATCAACGCCGGCCGATCACCCGCTCACGTCACCGGGAATTTCTGCGACGCGCTCCTCGACACCGGGATCCGCTGGCCGTTCGTCCGCGGCGGATTCCCGGATTGGGCCGACGAGCAACCCGGCCTCCTCACGCCGGACGATCGCGGGTCGTGAGGCGTTGATGCTCCGGTCTCAGACAGGCGAGTGCGTGAGGTGCCTGGCGAGGTAGCGCCCGGTGGATCCCGCGGGTTCGGCGGCGAGGCGTTCGGGCGTGGCGGCCTGGACGATCTCGCCGCCGGAGTCGCCTCCGCCGGGACCCATGTCGATGACGTCGTCGGCGTTGGCGATGAGGTCGAGGTCGTGCTCGATGACGACGACGGTCGCGCCGTGGGCGACGAGGCGGTCGAGCACCCCGACGAGGGTGCGCACGTCGAGCGGATGCAACCCGACGCTCGGTTCGTCGAAGACGAACAGCGTGTCCTTCTGACTCCGATCCATCTGCCCGGCGAGCTTGAGCCGCTGCGCTTCCCCACCCGAGAGAGCGGGCGTGTCCTCACCGAGCGTGAGATACCCCAGGCCGAGGTCGACGAGGGTCTGCAACCGCCGGCGCACCGGCCGCAGGTCGCCGACCACGTCGACGGCCTCCGCCACCGTCATCGCCAGCACGTCGGGCAGCGACACGTCGGCCTTGTCGTTCGACGACACCGGGCGTCGGATCGCCTGCGCCTGCGGCGCGAACCGGGTCCCACCGCACGCGGGGCAGTCGATGTCGACGTCGGGCAGGAACTGGACGTCGAGCGTGACCCGCCCCGTCCCGTCGCACCGCGGGCACCGCAGAGAACCGGTGTTGTACGAGAAGTCGCCGATGCCGAGACCCAGCTCCTTCGCCCGCGGCGTCGCGGCGAACGCGCGCCGCAGGTCGTCCATCACCCCGCTGTACGTCGCGACCGTCGAGCGGATGTTGACCCCGATCGGCGCGGCGTCGATCTCGTGCACCCGGCGGAACCCCTCCGCCTCGAGCTTCGCTACGTGAGCCGGCAGCGCCTCGCCCTCGATCCGCGCCCGCAGCGCCGGCACCAGCGACTCCAGCACGAGGGTCGTCTTGCCCGACCCCGAGGCGCCCGTGACGACGGTGAGCCGCTCGCGCGGGATCTCGACGTCGAGCGCCTTCACCGTGTGGATCGGCGTCGTCCGCAGGCGAATCCGCCCGTGGTCGAACAGCTCTGACTCCTCGGCGCGCTCGCGGACGACGATCTCCTCGCTCCCGTCGAGGAAGCCTGCCAGCCTTGAGTTCGGGTCGCGTTCGACCTCCTCGACGCTGCCCTGGGCGATGATGCGCCCGCCGTCCTGGCCCGACCCGGGCCCGATCTCGATGAGGTGGTCGGCCTCGCGGAGCACCTGCACGTCGTGATCGACGACGACGACCGAGTTGCCGTCGGCGAGCAGGTCGTCGAGCAGCCCGAGGAGTCCGTCGATGTTCGACGGGTGCATGCCGATGCTCGGCTCGTCGAGCACGTAGAGCACACCCGTCGTCCGATTGCGGACGGCCCGCGCGAGCTGGACCCGCTGCCGCTCCCCGGTCGAGAGCGTCGACCCTGCCCGGTCGAGCGCGAGATAGCCGAGGCCCAGGTCGACGAGTCGGGCCGCCATGCCGAGCAGCTGGTCGACCATCGACTTCGCCATCGGATGCATGTCGTCGGGCAGGTGCGCGAACACCGTCGGCGCCCACGCGACGACCTCGTCGAGGGTGAGCGCGGTGACGTCGGCGAGATTCTGCTCCCCGATGCGCGGCGTCCGCGCGCGCTCGTTCAGGCGCGTGCCGCCGCAGTCGGGGCAGACCTTCTCGACGAGGAACCGGCTCACCCGCGCGAGCCGCTTCTCGTCCTTGGCCCGCTCGAGCTCTTTGGTCACGGTGAGGCGGGCGTTGCGAAACGTGAAGTCGATCCAGTGCACGCCCTTGCTCGTCGTGATGCTGATGTGCTTCTTCTCCTCGGGGCCCGCGAGGACGATCTCGCGCTCGTCGTCGGTGAGCTCCGACCACGGCACGTCGGTGCGCACCCCGAACTCGCGGGCGATGTCGGGCTGCACCCGGAACCCGAACATCTGCCACGGCGTGACCGCGCCCTCCTCGAGGGTCTTCGACGGGTCGGGCACGAGCGTCGCGTCGTCGACCTCGCGGACGATGCCCGTGCCCTGACACGTCGGGCACGCCCCCTGGGAGTTGAACGCGAGCTCCTCCGCCTCGGGCGGGTGCACCCTGGCCCCGCACTCGGGGCAGAAGATCGGCACCTCCGCTGCGACGTCGATCGTCGGGGCGAGGCGGTGTCCGTTGGGGCAGACGTGCGAGGCGAGCCGCGAGAACATCAACCGGATGACGTTGAGCAGCTCGGTCGACGTGCCGAACGTCGAGCGCACGCCCGGCACCCCGGGCCGCTGCCGCAGCGCGAGCGCCGACGGCACGTGGGTGACGCTGTCGACGTCGGCCCGCGGAGCCTGCGCCATCCTTCGCCGCGTGTACGTCGAGAGTGCCTCGACGTAGCGGCGCGACCCCTCCGCGTACAGCACGCCGAGCGCGAGCGACGACTTGCCCGACCCGGAGACGCCCGCGATCGCGACGAGCTTGCCGAGCGGCACGTCGACGTCGATGTCCGCCAGGTTGTGAACCCGGGCGCCACGAACCTCGATGTCGGTCGGGCCGGCCACGTTCTTCCTCGTCATCGCCTCACGCTAGCCAGACCGCCGCGGCTGCGGCACGTCGTCGATCGGTGCGGAATCCCGCCGTTCGTACTCGAGCTCGATCCACCGGCAGATGACGTCGACGACGTACTCCCGCTCGCGCGCGCCGAGCTCGTGGCCCTTGGTGATGCCGTGATTGCGGTGCAGGCAGGTGCGGCAGCACGTGCCCGTGGCGTGCTGCGCGCGGAACACCGGATGCCCGCCCCACGGCGTCTGCTTGCCGTCCTTCGCCGGAGAGGCGGGGGCGAGCCGGGCGTCGATGAAGCCGGTCGCGTGCTCGCGCACGGTCGGCAGCCCCTTGCGCGCCACGTACTCGAGTTCGGGCCGGCGCAGGTGGAACTTCGCGCGGAACGGTTGCCGCGTGATCACCGCCAGCCGGGCGTCGAGTCTCTCGTCCTCCATGCTCATGCCCGGGAGACTAGACGCCGGGTCCGACAACCCTCGGCGTCCGCGCCCGAGGCCGGGGCGACCCGAGGGAAAGGACGCGAACCCCCGTGATCCGCAACGGAATCCGACGCGCACGCCTGCGCGGTCGCCGCCCTCCGATCACTGCCCGGCGAGCTTCTTCGCCTCGTTCTCGATGTCGGCGTCGGTTGCCGAGGGCAGGTCGATCTTGCCCTCGGCGATGACGTACGTGGCCACCACGGGGTGGTGTTCCTGGAGGTACTGGTTGAACTGCGCGGTCGCGTTCGAGCTGCCGGTGCCGTGACCGAGCAGGACGAAGCGTCGCTCGAAGTAGTCCTTCTTCAACGTCGCCGCGAGGTCGTCGAAGAAGCGCCTCAGGTCGTGCTCGTCGTCGCGGCCCGTCTTTCTTTCGACCGTGCGCAGGTGATGGCCGCGGGAATCCGGGTTCTTCTCGTGCTCGTGGGTGTCGACCTCGACGTCGTGAGCGTTCAGGTCGAAGTCGCGAAAGCGCGCGTCCTCCGTGGTCACGGTGACGACGAGCAGGTGACCCGAGCCCTCGCTCTTCGTGGGACCGGTACGCAGCAGGCGCCGGGAGAGCTCGACGTCCTCGATGTCGACGCTGCCGTCGCGCGGGCGACGGAAGACCACGCGGTGACCGTGCATCTCGACCGCGAGCCGATCACCCGACTCGTTCTCGACCTCGTCGGCGAAGCTCTCCCACATGGTGGTGAACTCGTTCCAGTCGATGTCACGAGGAGCCGGGCTGGCGAGGATGCGTTCGCGGATCTTCTCCGGGCGGGTGGTCATGACGTCCTCCTTCACGGATCGGCGTTTCGGCGAGCCTAACGACGACGAACCGTTCCGGCATGGCGAGGACGGCGTGGGGCCGCGTCACATCCCGATGAGCACGATGGCTGCGCCCGCGAGGCCCATCCCGAGGGTCTGTACCCGGGTGAGTCGCTCGCCGAGCAGGAGGACGGCGAGGAGCACGGTCACCGCCGGGAACAGGGAGATGACGACGCTGCCGATCGACAACAGGCTCTGCTGCAGCGCGAGCAGCATCGTGAAGTGTGCGACGGCGTCGAGGACGCCGACGGTGACGGCGAAGCTTAGGGCGCGTCCGCGCGGGGGGAGGTGCAGGTCGTTGCGGGACGCGGCGATGGCGAGGATGAACAGCGTCGCCGTCCACCGGGCCGACACGAGCGGCATGAGCCCGGCGCTCTCCGGGATGCGGCTGGTGAACACGTAGCTCAGCGCGAACGCGAGGCCGGCGGTGAACGTCCACGCCGCGACGGTGCGGGTGAACGGGCGGGTCGCGGCCGTGTCGGCGTGGGGCGAGAGGCTGACGAGCACGACGGCGACGAGCGCGAGCCCGACGCCGCTGAGGGACGTCACGTGCGGCTTCTCCCCGAGGGCGAGTCCCACGACGAGCGGAATCGCCGAGCCCAGCAACGCCGTGATCGGGGAGATGATGCTCACCGGCCCGACCGCCAGGGCCAGGAAGAACGTCCATGCCGCGACGGCCATGGCGATGCCCGCCGCGGCGCCCCACAAGAGCGGTTCCAGCGGGCTCGTCCCGCCCACACCGAGCGCGACGAGGGTCATCAGCACAGCCGAGATCGGGTACGAGACGACGAGCACCCGCAGCGCCGCCGCGCGTCGTGAGGCCAAGCCCCCGAAGAAGTCGCTGACGCCGTACGCGACGGCCGAACTCAACGCCAGGACCAGGGGACCCACGAGCTCACCACTTCCTCAGACTGCTCACGATTCCTCGCGCTCGGATGCGCCCGCAGCGTACGCGCCGGGAGCCACGGCGCCCTGACCCGTCTCACCCGTCTCACCCGTCCGCCCGGAGCCGCCGGTGCCCCTCGCCGGCCTCCGGGCGGCGGGACGTCACCCGTCGTGGCGAGCGCCGTCCCTCGCGTCCGGCCGCCGAGAGCGACTCAACTCCGTCCGAGCACCGAGTGCTGGTCGTCGGCCCAGAGGTCGACGAGCCCGCCGAAGTGGGCGAGGAACTGTTCGTGCTCGTGGGCGGGGTAGGTGGCGACGACGGTCTCGCGCAGGAGTCTGGCGAACTCGGGGCCGGTGACCCACTCGTGCACGGCTTCGGGCAGGTGGCTGAGGTGCGTGTTGCACCACTCCCAGTAGCGGGCCGAGTCGAGGTGGGTGTCGGCGAGCTTGAGGTAGGCCGCGATCTTGGCGTCGTAGTCGAGCTCCCGGTCGTCGGCGATGTCGAAGTAGCGACGGGTCTCGAGGTCGACGGCGCCGCGCCGGCCGGTGACGACGCAGTACGCCGACCAGCGCACGAGCGCCGTGATCGCCCACGGGAAGTAGTAGTGCAGGCTCGTGACCGCCACGTCGGGGCAGGCGTTGGCGTAGTCGATGGGGTAGACCTCGTTGCCGGTGACGAGCATCTCGGCCGAGTTGAACTCCCACCCGAAGAAGGCGTTGACGATGCGGCTGATCGCCGCCACCTCATAGCCCGCCTTGTCGGAGAGGAACCGGTGATTGACCTGGTACCGGTTGTGCATGGGCTGGTCGGGATGGAAGTCCATGACCATCGTCTCGGGCCCGATCGACAGCGCGCGGGCGAAGTGCTCGTAGTCGACGGTGGCCTGCAGATGCATGAGCATCTCCCCGGATTCGTCGTAGGCGCGGTGCAGGTCGGCGGGGGAGTCGATGCGCGAGACGCCGCGCCAGCCGCCGCCGTCGAACGGCTTCATGTACAGCGGGTAGCCGAGGTCCTCGGCGATGGCGCCGAGGTCGAACTGCTGGTTGTACCGCTTGGAGGTGTAGGCCCAGCGGACGTTGTCGACGGGGTTCTTGTAGGGCACGAGCACGGTGCGCGGCACCTTGAGGCCGAGGCGCACCATCGCGCAGTAGGCGCTGTGCTTCTCCATCGACTGGAACGTGAAGGGGCTGTTGAGCAGGTAGGTGTCGTCGGTGAGTGCGGCCTTCTTGAGCCATTCGCGCGGGTGGTAGTACCAGTGGGCGAGCCGGTCGATGACGAGATCGGAGCCGACGGGGTCGGTGAGCTCGAACGGCTCGATCGTCAGTCGTTCGCTCCGGAGTCGGTGGGTGATGCCGTCGGCGTCGGTGATCGGGCCGACGCGGCGCAGGATCGCCTCGAACGCCTGCGGCCAGTCGGTCTCGGCGCCGAGTAGGAGCCCGATGAGGTGGGTGCGGTCGAGCGGCATGGCGTTCTCCTCGTGGCAGGTCAGCAGAAGCGGGAGAGGTGGTGGACGATCTGTACCCGCCACCAGTCCCAGTCGTGGGCGACGTCGTGGCCCCAGACGTCGAGTTCGTGGGGGAGTCCGCGTTCGGCGAGGATCCCCGCCATGCGGTGCGCGGCCTCGATCGAGCGGGTGGGGTGGGTCTCCCACGCGCCTTGGCCGACGTTGATCACGGCGTACATCCGCGAGCGCAGCCAGTTCAGGTGATCGCCGTGCAGGTGGGGCACGTAATCGCACGGGTTGGTGAAGTAGGCGGCCTCGCCGCGTTCGCCCCAGGCGTGCCAGGTCGAGGGGTCGTAGTTGCCGGAGAGGCAGATCGCGAGGGGGAACAGGTCGGCGCGGCGGAGCGTGAACTGCAGCGCGTGGTAGGCGCCGAGGCTGCAACCGGTCGTGACGATGTCGGCCGCTCCGGGGGAGTCGGCGCCGATCCACGGCACGACCGCGCCGAGCACCCATGCCTCATAGGTCTGGTGCGCGCGGGCACGATCCTCCAGGGACAGCGAGCGATTCGACCACGACGCGTCGTCGGCGGAGTCGACGCAGTAGAGCTTGATGCGGCCGGCGTCGATGAGCGGAGCGAGCGCGTCGACCATCCCGTTGTTCTCGTAGTCCCAGGCCCGGCCCTGCTCGCTGGGGAACACGAGCACAGGACGTCCCCAGTGCCCGTAGCGGATCAGCGCGCCGCGGCGTCCGAGGCCGGGATTGTCGAGCTCGACGTGGACACGCTCCATCGCGGTCTCCTTCAGCCCCAGGTGCGGTGCACGAGCTCGGTGAGGTGGGGGTCGAGCAGGTCACGCCAGCACGAGTAGTTGTGACCGTCGCGCACGCAGCCCCACGTGGCGGGCACGCCGCGACGCCGTAGCGATTCGAGCACGAGGGCGTTGTTCGCGAGGTTCTCCTCACCGGTTCCGCACACGACGGCGATCTCGCCGAGCCCGACGGGGCCGGTCTCGTCTCGGCGGCCGGTGACGGCCGCCGTGAATCCCGTGATGCGGTCCCAGTGCGCGAAGTCGTGCATGTGGGGGTCGGTGCCCGGCGTGAAGTACGACCCCGACGCGAGCCACATCCCGCCGAACAGACCGGGGTGGCGCCACTGGGCGTGCAGGGCGGCGAGCCCACCGAGGCTGGCGCCCAGCGCGATCGGGGGCGCGCTGCTGTGCCACCGCTGGCTGAGGATCTCGATCGTGCGCACGAGCTGGTCGGCGTAGGCGTCGTTCGCGGAGTACCGCCCGTCCCGCTCGTGACCCGGAGCGAGGAGCACCACGCGCAGCCTGGGCAGACGACCACGGGCGATGAGCGCCCCCGCGTACTGCGTCAACCCGGCCAGTGCCGCCATCTCCGGGCCGTCGTGCGCGACGAGCATCGGCAGATCGTCGCCAGGGGCGGAATCCGCCGGCGACCACACCTGCGCCTCGACGTCACCGATCGGTGTGTCCGACATTCCCCACCACTCGTGGTGATGCGGGACGCCGCGGACGGTCAGCCAGGAGGGCTGGTGATAACCGGGCAGCGGCACCCACGAGTGATCGCCGAACGCCGTCGGGACCCGGCGCGGGTTCGAGGGGTCCGGGCCCATCGCCGTGTGGCCGTCACCGTCGGTGACCTCGAGTAGGTACTCGAGCCGGTCGAGATCGGGGACGCGCTGTTCGAGCAGCCAGCCATCGTCGACTCGCGCGAACTCCCGCTCCAACGGGAGCGTGAGATGCGTCCACAGACTCACGCGCTCGGCGTGCTCCAGCCCGGCGACTCGCAGAACGAGCCGGCCGTTCTCGATGTGGGGCAACGCGGCCCGTCGACGTGGGGGCACTCGCGCAGCGTAGAACACGTGACCCATCTCACGGGGCCGGGTCTCACGGGGGACATCGCGACGCGGGCGCGGGGACGTCGCTGCGGTCGCGGTCTGCGAAGCCTCATTACGCTGCAGGGATGAACGACGAACCGATGCAGGGCAGGGACGCCGAGATCGAGGCGTTCTGGATCGATGCGCGAATCCGCGCCGGGGTCAACCGGATCGCCGTCGTGACCGGCCCGTCTCCGGCCGATTCCGTCGTTCCGCCCGCCTGGTCCTTCGGCGCCACCCCGCAGCAGGCCGACCGGCTCCTCGACCTCGTGCTCGACGGGGTCAAGACGGCGACCGCGAGCGCGTTGTGCGACTACGAGACGGACGACGACCCACTGCCCGAACCCGGAGAACTGTCGATCGTCCTCGACGGCGCCGGCCACCCCCGTGCGCTCCTCGCGACGACCGATGTGCGCGTCGTCCCCTTCGACGAGGTCGACGCCGACCATGCCGCCGCCGAGGGGGAGGGCGATCGCACCCTCGCCTACTGGCGGCGGGAGCACGAACGCTTCTTTCGCGAGCATTCCTCCGGCGGTTTCGACCCCCGTATGCCGGTCGTTCTCGAACACTTCGAGCGTCTCGTGCCCTGATCCGAGACGCTCCGGCGGCCGGCCGGGGCACCGTTACAGTGGCCGGGTGCAGCGATGGAGAAGCCCGCAAGAGATCCCCGACGACTTCGGGCGCACCGTCGTCACCCTCGGCAATTTCGACGGGGTCCACCGTGGTCACGCGGCGGTGCTCGACGAGGTCGTCGAGCAGGCGCACGAGCGTGGTGCGCGGGCGGTGGCCGTGACGTTCGATCCGCATCCGCTCGCCGTGCTGCGGCCCGAGGCCGCGCCCGAGCTCATCACCTCCACGCCGCAACGGCTCGAACTGCTCGAGGAGTCGCGTCTCGACGGCGTGCTGCTCATGGAGTTCACCACCGAGCTCGCGTCGTGGAGCCCTGAGCGGTTCGTCGCCGAGGTGTTCGTCGACGCGCTGCGCGCGTGTTGCGTCGTCGTCGGCGCCGACACCCGGTTCGGAGCCAAGAACTCCGGTGACACCACGACCCTGCGTGAGCTGGGCAAGGAGCACGGTTTCGACGTCGTCACCGTCGAGGACGTCGGCGAGGCCGCTCGCGCTCGCGAGGCGGGGACGGCGCGGTGGTCGTCCACGCAGGTGCGCAAGCTGCTCGCCGAGGGGGAGGTGGCGCACGCCGCCGAGCTGCTCGGGCGTCCGCACGCGGTCGGCGGAGTGGTCGTCCACGGTGAGCACCGCGGCCGCGAGATCGGGTACCCCACGGCCAACCTCGCCCAGGACAGCGACGGGCTCGTCCCCGCCGACGGCGTCTACGCCGGTCGGCTCGTGCGGCCCACGCTCGCGGAGGACGACCCCGATCGCGTTCTCCCCGCGGCGATCTCGGTGGGCACGAACCCCACGTTCGACGGTGTTCAGCGCACGGTCGAGGCCTACGTGCTCGACCGCGACGATCTCGACCTGTACGACGAGCGGGTCGTCGTCGAGTTCGTCGAGCACCTGCGCCCCACGCTGCGCTTCGACTCCGTCGACGAGCTCGTCGCCCGCATGGCCGACGACGTCGCCCGCGCGCGAGAGATCCTCGCCGCCGGCTGAGGTTCGGTGTCCATGGCCGCGGCATTCCGCCGCGTCCGCGCATCTCGTCCGCGAGCGGACACGCGTGACGGAATCCCGTCAGCACGCGGTGACTCGTCGGTAAGTTTGTGCCGCGTCGGTCTTCCCGCAGGTCGCGAGTGTTGGCACAATCGAGCCAGTCCACGACGACGTGGACCCGAGAGGCGCCGACCGCGCCGGGGAGGAGGCCGCGTGGCCGTCATGAACGCGAGGGACGAGCACGTGGACTGGGCGATTCTCGAGTCCCGCCCCGCCTCCTGTGCCCACCTGTTGCGCGGTCGAGTGGAGGCGAGCCCGAATGCCGAGGCCTATCAATACTTTCGGGGCGAGCAGCTCGAGCACGTCACGTGGCGCGAGGCCTGGAGCGAGTTCGAGGCGTGGGCCGCAGGGCTGGTCGACCTCGGTGTCGAGATGGGAGATCGGGTCGCGATCGTCTCGGCCACACGCAAGGAGTGGGTGTGGGCCAACTGGGGCATCATGCTCGCCGGCGCGGCCACGACCACGGTCTACGCGTCGAGCAACGCCGAGGCCGTCTCGTTCATCGTCACCGATTCCGGGTCTCGCGTCGTGTTCGCCGAGGACGTCGCCCAGGTGGAGAAGCTGCGGGTACGCCGACACGAGATGCCCGACGTGCTCGCGGTCGTCGTCTTCGACTCCGAATCCGACGGGCGCCGCGTCGAGTTCGACGACTGGGTGATCTCCCTCGACGACTTCGTCGCGCGGGGCCGGGCTCGTCTGGCCGCGGAGGCCGGGGTGATCGACGCGCGCATCGACGCGCTCACGCCGGAGTCACTCTCGACGATCATCTACACGTCCGGCACCACCGGTCACCCCAAGGGCGCCGAGCTCACCCACGACGCCCTGGTCTACGAGGGTGTCGCCGTCGAGGCGGTCGACCTGATCCGACCGGACGACCTGCAGTACCTGTGGCTGCCGCTCGCCCACGTCTTCGGCAACGTGCTGCTGATGATCGCGGTGGCCACCGGCTCGCCGACCTGCGTCGACGGCCGCATCGATCAGATCGTGCCCAACCTCGCCGTCGTCCGGCCCACGTGGATGGGCGCGGCACCCCGCATCTTCGAGAAGGCCTACGCCGCGGTCGAGGCCAACCTCGACGGCTCCGGCAAGGTCAAGGCGACGCTCGCCGCGTGGGCCTTCGCGGTCGGACGACGGATGGCTGCGGTCCGCGAGGAGGACGCGATGCCGAGCCCCGTGCTGCGGGCCCAGCACGCGCTCGCCGACCGGCTCGTGCTCGCCAAGGTCCGCGAGCGGTTCGGTGGGCGCGTCCGCTTCTTCATCTCCGGCTCCGCGCGACTCGATCCGGAACTGTCGTGGTGGTTCGCCACGGTCGGCATGCCGATCATCGAGGGCTACGGCCTCACCGAGACGTCGGCGGCGACCTGCGTCAACCGGCCCGCGGCCGGTCGGCATCGTCACGGCTCCGTGGGCTGGCCGTTGCCGGGCACCGAGGTGCGCATCGCCGACGACGGTGAGGTGCTCGTCAAGGGGCCGGGCGTCATGGCGCGCTACCACGGGCAGCCGGAGGCGACGAGCGAAGTCTTCACCGACGACGGGTTCTTTCGCACCGGCGACGTCGGCGAGGTCGACGACCGCGGGTTCGTGCGCATCACCGACCGCAAGAAGGACGTGTTCAAGACCTCCGGCGGTAAGTACATCTCGCCGGCGACCATCGAGTCGCGTTTCAAGGGGATCTGCCCGGTGGTGGGGCAGTTCGTCGTCGTCGGCAACGAGCGCAACTACGCCGCTGCGCTCGTCACCCTCGACCCGCAGGCGCTGGAGCAGTGGGCGGCCGAACACGGTCACGGTGGACGGGACTATGCCGATCTCGCGACCTCGCAGGAGGCCCGCGATCTCGTCCAGCACTACGTCGACGAGCTCAACGCCGGGCTCAACCAGTGGGAGACGATCAAGCGGTTCACGATCCTCGACCACGACCTCACCGTCGACTCCGGCGACCTCACGCCCAGCCTCAAGCTGCGCCGCCGCTCGGTGATCCGCAAGTACTCCGACACCGTCGACGCGTTGTACGAGGGGTGATCCGCGCGGCCTGCCGCCGGGTGTGCCCGGTGGCCGGCCGCGCGCCCGCGTCCGCCGACCGAAAGGCCACCCGTGCCCAAGCTTCCCGCCATCCCACCGGTGATCGCCGACCTCCCCGACGCGATCGGCGCGCGCATCCCCACCTGGCGCGAACTCGTCGACGACCCGGTGATGCTGCGTCGGGGCCTCAACATCTGGCCGCCGTTCCGGTTCGCGGGTATCCGCGTCGTGGAGATCGAACGCGGATTCCGGGGCGCGACGGTGGAGCTCAAGCTCACGCCGTTGTCGCGCAACTACGTCGGCACGCAGTACGGCGGCTCCCTGTTCTCGATGACCGACCCGTTCTGGATGATCCTCGTCGGCCACCGCCTCGGCCCCGACTACGTCGTGTGGGACAAGCGTGCCGAGATCGAGTTCGTCGCCCCCGGGCGCGGCGACGTGCGCACGACGTTCGCCGTGACCGACGAGCTCGTCGAGGAGTTGCGCGCGGCGGCCGAGGGCGGCAAGAAGGTGCTGCGGTGGCTCGAGAACGACATCGTCGACACCGCGGGCACCCTCGTCGCCAGGGTGCGCCGGCAGCTCTACGTCCGCCACACGGATCATTCGCGCGGGTACTGACCTCCCGGGACCTCGGACGGGACGGGCGTTCCGCCGCGGGTGATCCGAGATGGAAGACGGGATGGCGGCACAGGTGGGGTGGGCACCCCACTTTCGCCGCCACCCCATCTGCCACGACGGCCTGCGCCGCGACGTGTCGGAGGTGTCGTGTCTGAGATGCGACGTGTTCGATGGGCGCGAGGGCGGGCGCTTTGGGCTGCGGGTGAGGCTCACCTACCCTGGAACACATGTCCGGAGAGTCGAGATTCGCCGACCTGGAGGCCCTGCTGCCCCGGGTGAGCAAGCCGCTGCAGTACGTCGGCGGTGAACTGAACTCGCAGGTCAAGGACTGGGAGTGCGGTGGCGAGCATACCGTTCGCTGGGCCCTGATGTACCCCGACGCCTACGAGGTCGGGCTGCCCAATCAGGGCGTCATGATCCTCTACGAAGTGCTCAACGAGCAGCCCGTGGCCCTCGCCGAGCGCACGTACGCGGTGTGGCCCGACCTCGAAGAGCTCATGCGCGAGAACGAGGTTCCGCTGCTCACCGTCGACGGTCACCGCGCGGTGCGCGACTTCGACGTGTTCGGCCTGAGCTTTCCCACCGAGCTCAACTACACGAACATGCTGGCCGCCCTCGACCTCGCCGGCATCCCGATCCGTGCGGCCGAGCGCGGTGAGGGCGACCCGATCGTGCTCATCGGCGGTCACGCGAGCTTCAACCCCGAGCCGATCGCGCCGTTCGTCGACGCCGTCGTCGTCGGCGACGGGGAGGAGGCCGTTCTCACGGTCACCGCGATCATCCGCGAATGGAAGGCCGAGGGCCGCCCGGCGGGCGACGGGCTCACCCCGCGCGAGGAGTTGCTGCGCCGGCTCGCGGGCACCGGCGGGGTGTACGTCCCGGCGTTCTACGACGTCACCTACACCGACGACGGTGAGCTCGACGCCGTGGTGCCGGTTCCCGGGATCGAGGGGGTGCCGTGGCAGATCAGCAAGCACACGGTCATGGACCTCGACGCGTGGCCCTACCCCAAGCAGCCGCTCGTGCCGCTCGCCGAGTCGGTCCACGAACGGATGAGCGTCGAGATCTTCCGCGGCTGCACGCGTGGATGCCGGTTCTGCCAGGCGGGCATGATCACCCGGCCGGTGCGGGAACGGTCGATCACGGGCATCGGGGAGATGGTCGAGCGCGGTCTGCAGGCCACCGGGTACGAAGAGGTCGGGCTGCTGTCGCTGTCGAGCGCCGACCACTCCGAGATCGCCGACATCACCAAGGGACTCGCCGACCGCTACGAGGGCACCCAGACGGGTCTCTCGCTGCCGAGCACCCGCGTCGACGCGTTCAACATCGACCTCGCGAACGAGCTGGCCCGCAACGGCCGCAAGTCCGGACTCACGTTCGCGCCGGAGGGCGGCAGCGAGCGGCTGCGCAAGGTCATCAACAAGCAGGTCAGCGAGCAGGACCTCATCGACACCGTCGCCGCCGCGTTCGGGGCGGGCTGGCGCAACGTCAAGCTGTACTTCATGTGCGGCCTGCCGACCGAGACCGACGAGGACGTGCTCGGCATCGCCGACCTCGCCAAGGCCGTCATCGCGACCGGCCGTGAGGTGAGCGGCCGCAAGGACATCCGGTGCACGGTCTCCATCGGTGGGTTCGTGCCCAAGCCGCACACCCCGTTCCAGTGGGCCGGGCAGCTCTCGGCCGACGACACCGACCGGCGACTCAAGCTGCTGCGCGACGAGATCCGCAGCGACCGGCGCTACGGCTCGAGCATCGGATTCCGTTACCACGACGGCGAACCCGGCATCGTCGAGGGCCTGCTGTCCCGCGGTGACCGACGGGTCGGCGACGTCATCGAGGCCGTGTGGCGCGACGGTGGCCGGTTCGACGGGTGGAGCGAGCACTTCTCGTACGAGCGGTGGATGCGCTGCGCAGACGAGGTCTTCTCGCGGATGAACGACGAGCACGGGTGGCAGGTCGACGTCGACTGGTTCACCACCCGCGAGCGCGGCGAGCTCGAGACCCTGCCGTGGGACCACATCGACTCCGGACTCGACAAGGCGTGGCTCTGGGAGGACTGGCAGGCCTCGCTCGACGAGGAGGAGCAGCCCGACTGCCGGTGGGATCCGTGCTTCGACTGCGGGGTCTGCCCGCAGATGGGCACCGACATCGAGATCGGTCCGACGGGCAAGAAGCTCCTGCCACTCACCGTCCTCGGCTCCGGCCGCGAGGCGATGCTGCAGAAGTAGACCGCTCGGACAGGCGGTTTGGTCACGCGGAGTCGGGTGAAACCGCCTGTCTGAGCGCTGGGGGTGGCGGGTTGGCCCCCTGACTCCCCGGGACGTCCGCCTCTGAACGCCGGGGTTCGAACGCTCGGACAGGCGGTTTGGTCTTACGAAGCCGGTGAAACCGCCTGTTTGAGCGTGGGTCTGGCGGGCCGGCTCGCCTTGGGTCCTTCGGAGGTCTGGAGGGGACGCTCGGACAGGCGGTTTGGTGCCGCGTGGTCGGGTGGAACCGCCTGTTTGAGCGGATGTGCGACACCTCGTCGTGCGGCGGAGTTCTCCGGCGTGTCACTCGGTTGTCGTTCGGCGGGGATACCTTGCCGGGTCTGCCACCCGAGAAAGGCCCCTCATGTCCTTGCGACCGCGCCGTCCCCTGACCATCCTGACCGCCGCAGCCCTGACGCTCGCCGGTGTTCCCGCCGCGCACGCCACGAACGGGCACGACGGCCAGACCCGGCCCGGGGGCCACGGCCGGGCGGGGGAGTCCTTCCACCGCCTCGCGACCTACCCGGTGTACGAGAACCTCCCCGCGGGCGTCGACCGCGCGAGTGAGACCGTCGCCGAGATCTCGGCGGCGAGTCCCGACGGTCGCACCGTGGTCTACACCGACGCGCCCGGCGGGCGGATCGGGTTCCTCGACGTCTCCAACCCGGCACGCCCGGTCGGCACGGGCGTCATCGACCTGCGCGCGGGTGGGGAGAAGGAGGTCGAGCCGACGTCGGTGGCCATCAAGGGCGATCACGTCCTCGTCGTGGTGAACACGAGCGAGTCCTTCACGGAGCCGTCCGGGCGCCTCGACGTGTACCGCCTGTCCGACCGCAGGAAGGTGCGCAGCATCGACCTCGGCGGCCAACCCGACTCCATCGCCCTCGGCAGCGGCGCGCACGCCGATCTGGGTGCGGTCGCCATCGAGAACGAGCGCGACGAGGACGCGGCTCCCGCCGGCGGCAAGAAGGGCGACCTGCCCCAGATGCCCGCCGGATTCGTCCAGGTGCTCGACCTCGCCGGGGCGCCCGGCCGTTGGCGCGCGACGAAGGTGGCCCTGACCGGGGCAGATGGATCCGCGCTCGCGGCGTTGAAGGACGCCGGTCTCGACACCCCGGCCGACCCCGAACCCGAGTACGTCTCGATCAACTCTCGCGGCCAGCTCGCCGTGACCCTCCAGGAGAACAACGGCATCGCGCTCGTCGACCTGCGCACGAAGAAGCTGACCAAGGTCTTCTCCGCCGGGACGGCCACCGTCACGGGCGTCGACGTCGAGAAGGACGGACGCTTCGACGCGACCGGCACCGTCAGCGCGCCGCGTGAGCCCGACTCGATCGGCTGGGTCGACGACCGGTACCTCGCCACCGCCGACGAGGGCGACTGGAAGGGCGGCACGCGCGGCTGGACGATCTTCGACTCCCGGACCGGCAGGACGGTCTGGCAGGCGGGCAACAGCCTGGAGGAGATCTTCACCGCGCACGGCCTGCACGACGAGGGCCGCGCGGGCAAGAAGGGGGTCGAGCCGGAGGGCCTGGCCGTGGCGACGATGAACGGGCGCCGCTACGCCTTCGTCGGCTCCGAGCGGGGCAACGCGGTCGCCGTGTACGACCTGTCCCGCCCCACCTCGCCGCGCTTCCTCCAGCTCCTGCCGACGACGAACGGCCCGGAGGGGCTGCTGCCCATCCCGTCGCGCAACCTGTTCGTCACGTCCTCGGAGGTCGACGACGCCTCCGCGCAGGTGCGCGCCTCCGTCGCCGTGCACCGCCTCGAGCGCGGCCGTCCGGCCTTCCCGAGCATCGTGTCGGGCACGGACCGCTCCGGCCGGGCCATCGGCTGGGGCGCACTGTCGGGACTCACCTCGGTGGGCAAGGGCCGTCTTGCCGCAGTGAGCGACTCGGCGTATGCGACCGCGCGCATCTACGACGTCGACGCGCGCCGCTCCCCGGCGCGCATCACCGCGGTGACCGAGGTGAACGACGGGACCAAGCCGGTGGCGGGTCTCGACATCGAGGGCATCTCCGCCGTTCGTGGTGGCTACTGGCTGGCCTCCGAGGGGGCCAAGGGTGCGGACAACAAACTGGTGCGCGTCGATCGCTCCGGGCGGGTGTTGCGCGAGGTCGCGCTGCCGGTCGAGGTGACCCGGCACATCGGCAAGTGGGGCCTGGAGGGTGTGAGCGCCACCGGATCCGGGGGTGCGGGCGGCGAAGAGGTCGTCACGGTCGCGCTCCAGCGTCCGCTGTTCACGGACCCGGACAAGGCCACCGGTCTCGTCGACGGGCAGGGCGCCGGTGGTGGCCTGGCCCGCATCGGGCGTTACCACGTGGCCTCGGGCACCTGGACCTGGTACGGCTACCCGCTCGAGAAGACGTCCGCCCAGGGGCGACTGGGTCGGCCTGTCGGAGATCTCCCACGTGGCGGGTGACACCTACGCCGTCATCGAGCGGGACAAGCTCGCGGGCCCGGCCGCCGCCCTCAAGCGTGTCCACCTGGTCGACCTGCCCGCCAAGGGCGCCACGCACGGTCAGCAGGTACCCGTGCTGCGCAAGCGTCTCGGGGCCGACGTGTTGCCGGCGCTCCGCGCGAGCAACGGATGGACGCAGGAGAAACTCGAGGGACTGGCGTTCGACGGTCGCCGGACGGCCTACGCCGTCACCGACAACGACGCCCTCAAGGACGCCACCGGCGAGACGGTCTTCCTCAGGCAGCGGATCCGCTGACACCGACTGCCGGCGCGGATCGTGAGGCGACCCGCGCCGGCGGGGTCAGGTGTGGACGCGAGGCGAGTAGGAGCGATCACGTTCGTGCGTAAGGAGACGCGCTCACTCGTGCGGTGATCCGGAGACGCCGCGGGCGTGGCGGGAGTGCCACACCTCCCCGGGGATCTCACCGGGAAGGTGGGAGTTGCCGTCGAGGTCGAACACGGCCGTGTTCGGGTCGGGCTGAGCGTCGAAGTCGCGCAGGGCCGCGAAGGCATACTTGCCGAGCAGGGCCAGGGCCGCGAGGTTGACGATCGCCATCACCGACATCGCGACGTCGGCGAGCGACCACACGAGGGCGAGCTCCTGCATGGCGCCCCAGAACGTCGCGACGACGACGAGGACGCGCATCGCGATGGCGCCCGCCCTGCCGAAGCCGATGAAGTTCATGTTGACCTCGGCGTACGTGAAGTTGCCGAGGATGGAGCTGAACGCGAACACGAAGATGAGCACGGTCATCACCGGGACGACCCACGCGCCGAGTTCACTGGAGATCGCCGTGGTCGTCAGCGTGCCCGCGTCGGCCTTCTGCGTGACCCCCGGCGTGTAGATCTCTGGTGCGGCGAGCAGGATCATCACGGCGGTGGCGGTGCAGACGACGATCGTGTCGACGAACACCCCGGCGGACTGGATGAGGCCCTGGTTGACCGGGTGGGTCGTCGTCGCGGTCGCGGCCGCGTTGGGTGCCGAACCCATACCGGCCTCGTTGGAGAACATGCCTCGCTTGACCCCGTTGAGCATGGCCGCGATGACACCGCCCGCGGTACCCGCGAGGGCCTGGTCGAGTCCGAAGGCGCCCTTGATGATCGACATGAGGGCATCCGGCACGTGCGTGATGTGCGTGACCAGCACGAACACGGCGAGCAGGAAGTAGGCCAACGCCATCAGCGGCGCCATCCACTCGGTCACCCGCGCCACGGGCCTGATGCCGCCGAAGATGATGAGCGCCGTCACGATCGTGAGCCCGATGGCGATCGTCAGCGGGTCCCATCCCCACGCGTTGTGGAGCTGCGTCGCGATGGTGTTGGCCTGCACGCCGTTGAACGAGAAGCCGAACGTGAAGATCAGGCAGACCGCGAAGACGATGCCCCAGAAGCGCGAGCCCAGGCCACGCTGGATGTAGTAGGCCGGGCCGCCTCGAAAGGTGCCGTCGTGGTGGGGGACCTTGTAGAGCTGCGCGAGCGTGGCCTCGCTGAACGCGGTCGCCATGCCGAGCAGCGCCATGAGCCACATCCAGAAGATGGCGCCCGGGCCGCCGAGGGTCAGCGCGATGGCCACACCGACGATGTTGCCGGTGCCGACACGGGAGGCCAGGCTGATCGCGAACGCCTGGAACGGCGAGATGCCCTGCCCGTCGGTCTTCCGCGAGGATCCGATGACCTTGACCATCGCCCCGAACCGGCGGAACTGCACGAAGCGGGTGCCGAAGGAGAAGTAGATGCCCGCGAGGAGCAGCGCCACGATGAGGACCCACGTGAGCTTGTCGTTGGTCCAGTCGATGGCGGCTTGCGCGGGGCCGACGCTGTCGGCGGCCAGGACTGAGAACGTTGTGAGAGAAACCATGGGGACGTGCCCGCCTGTCGGGGCCGAGGGGCCGGCTGATGCGACCGCGGTCGCGGCCGGAAAGCAGGATAGGGCCATCCGGGGCCCGTCACGGATTCTCGCGCCGCGACCACGATCGGTGCCCGGCCCCCTCGACGTTCTCTCTACAACCGGGCGGCCGCGTCGACGAGGGTCCGTGAGGCGAGCACCGCGGCGACGAGAAGCGCGCAGGCGACGGCGACGGCCACCACGGTCCGCACGACGAGGCCGATCCCGATGAGGGCCGTCAACGGCAGCAGGATGAGCAGGGGGAACGTCGCGCCCAGAGCCACGGTGACGAGGACGGGGATGGTCACCTCCCGCAGGCGTGCCCGGTGCAGCAACGGCAGGGGAGCGCCCGCGTAGGCCAACGCCCGGTACTGAGGACGCTGGTCGTAGACGCGCGCGGCGTGGACGACTCCGGTCGACGTGGCCGCCACGACCGTGAGGATGGTGAGCGCGACGAGGGATCCGGTGCCGATGTCCTCACCGAGGACACGGATCTCCGCCTCGGACGCGTCACCGGACGCGATCATCGGGCCGACGCTGGACAGGGCCGCCACGAGGATGCCGAGCGCGAGAGCGCTGACGCTGCGCCACGTCGCCTTGGGATCGTCGACGATCCGGCGCGCGGCCAGAAGCGTGGCCGGGGTTCGGGCGAACCAGGCGACGATGTGGCCGGCGACCATGACGAGGAACGGTCCGACGACGTTGACCATGAGGACGACGAGGGCGAGGAACCCCAGCGCCACGCCCATGCCCTGCTCGCCGAGCGCAGTGAAGCCGAGCACCCAGACCGCCACGACGGCGGCGGCGACGAGCACGCGCACGATGCTCAGCCGCGCCGGGGTCGTTCGAGCGACGACGCCGAGGGGACCGACGACGACTCTCGCGAGGCCGCTGACGCCCGCGAGCACGGCCAGCACGATCACCCCGAGCATCACGAGGAGGAGCTCGAGGGGACCCACCCAGAGTTCGGCCACCGAGAGGTGACGACCCTGGAAGCTCAGCGACGACAGAGGCACGAGCAGCACGCCGTACAGAGCGGCACCGGCGACGGCACCCACCGCGGCCTGCACGGCCTGTTCGGCGAGCGTCATCACCGTGACCTGGCCATTCGTCGCCCCGACGAGCCGCAACGTGGCCAGCCGCGCATCTCGGCGGGAGACCGTGAGCCTGACCGCCACCGAGCCGAGCGTGAGGATCGGCACGACGAGAAGGACGGCGGCGGTGTAGGCGAGAACGAGGTAGACCTGTCCCAGGTGGCCGGCCGCGGAGGAGTGGACGGCGCGGCTCTCGAACGCGCCGACTCCGCCGAGGGTGACGAGGATCGCCGCCGTGGTCACGGCGAAGGCGGTGATCGACAGCATCGTCGGCAGCGCGGTATCGCGCCGCTCGTGCCGGGCCAGGCGCCAGGCGAGGGAGACGGGGGTGGCGAGCGCGTTCATCGCACGGGCCGTTCGTCGGCCACAACGCGACCGTCGCGCAGCCGCACCGTGCGCTCGCACCAGCGTGCGACGTTCTCGTCGTGGGTCACGACGACGAGCGAGCTGCCGGCGGCGCGACACCGGGTGACGAGGTGGTGCATGACGTCGGCGCCGGTCTGCTGGTCGAGTGCACCGGTCGGCTCGTCGGCGAAGACGACCCCGGGATCGCCGACGAGGGCCCGGGCGATGGCGACGCGCTGGGCCTGCCCTCCCGACAGCTCGCCGGGACGCCGGTTCGTCAGGGTCTCGAGACCGAGCGGTGCGAACAGCGTCGCGGCCCGCGCGGTCGCCTCGGCCCGGGGGAGGCCGGCGAGCATGAGGGGTAGGGCGGCGTTCTCGATGGCCGGGAGCTCGGGCAGCAGGTGCCCGGACTGGAACACGAAGCCGAAGTCGGTGCGCCGCAGGCGGGTCCGGTCGGCGTCGCCGAGCGTCGCGAGGTCACGACCTCCCCAGAGAACGGCCCCGGAGGTGGGCGTGAGCACGCCCGCGAGCAGGTGCAGAAGGGTCGTCTTGCCCGATCCGGACGGCCCCATGATGGCGACGGTCTCCCCGCCGGCGATGGCGAGACCGACGCCGTCGAGCGCGGGAATGCCGGCGCCGGGGTAGGTCTTGACGAGAGCGGAGGCCACGAGATCTCCCGTGGTGACGACAGGCTTCGGCGCGGGCCGCGATGTGCGCGTGAACATGACTCGAGCCTGCCGCGGCCGGCCGTCGTCGGTCATCGTGCCGCGGGCGGACGTGGGGTCCGACGACGGTGTGGCTCTGTCGAGGCGCGGATCCTCCTGCGCGTGGACCCTCGGCAACCCGCGCCGGGCGACCCTCGGCCCCAGAGACGACGCGTACGGATCGCGTGGAAGACTGGAAGAGACGGGAAGGAAGCGACATGTGTCAGTACTGCGGATGCGATCAGATCGGCCCGATCGGTGCTCTCATGGACGACCATTTCGAGATCCGCAACCTGTGTGGTCACATCCGCCGGCACGTCGAGGCCGGTGAGCGGGCCGAGGCCCTCGAATACCTGCGCGAACTCAAACGGTTCTTCAGCGTGCACAACGTCGTCGAGGAGGCCGGGCTGTACCTCTCCATGACCCGGTTCGAGGAGTACGAGGACATGGCGGGCACGCTCTACGACGAGCACGACGCTCTCGACGCCCTCATCGACGACGCCCTCGCCCTCGCCGACGCAGGGCGCATCGGCGACATCGACTTCGAGCCGCTGCTCAAGGAGTTCGTCGTGCTCTTCGAGCACATCAACCACGAGGACAACGGCCTGTTCCCGGCCTCCGCGGTCGCCCTCGACGACGAGGACTGGGCCCGCTGCGAACGCCTCCGCGACGAGGCCGTCGCACGCCTCGACCGCCCGCTGTGGAGCGAGCAGACTCACGCGTCATCCGCTGCCAAGCGCGCCCACGCCACCACGCACACCCACGCGGACGGGACCACGCACACCCACTGATCTCGCGCCCACCCGCTTCCTCCCGCTCGAACAGGCGTTTCCACCACACGCACTCGCGCGCGCACCGTGAGCGGGGGCCGTGAACGTGGGGCCGGGGCTGCCCCGCCGGTTCAGCCCCGGGGGAGAGCGAGCGGCAGCACGCGCGCGTTGGGCAAGGCGGCGAGGACGGCACCGTCGAGGAGGATCTTCGCGTCGCGCACGCCGCCGCCGATGACGACCGGCCCGGCATGCGCCACGGCCTCGTCGACGAGGACCACCCAGTCCTCGGGCAACCCGACGGGGGTGATGCCACCAGAGGTCATCCCGGTGCGTTCCTCGGTGTCGGCCTGATCGGCGAAGCTCACCTTGCGCACGTCGAGCTCCTTGCGCACGACCTTGTTGATGTCGGCCCGATCGGTGGCGAGGACGACGACCGCCGCCCGGGTCTCGCGCTCACCGCGACGCCCGTGGACGACGACGCAGTTGGCGCTCGCCTCCGGGGCGACGTCGTAGGCCTCACAGAACGCCGCCGTGTCGGCGAGCGTCGGATCGATCGCGGCGACTCTCGCGCCGGGAACGAGCGGGGCCGCGGCGGCGACGGAGGGGGCGACGAGGTGCGCGGATTCGGCCAGCGACGTCCAGGTGAGGGTTCCTTCGGGGCTCGGCATGTCCCGACGGTACCGAGCGATCGGTTCGAGCGACGCAGGCGATCACGCCCGGCCGGTGCCGACCCCGGCCTCCTGGGGCCGGGCGTCCGCGCACGACCTGGAGGCCACCCGGACCCGCCGGACGACGATGACGCCCGCGGCCAGCGCGAGAATCGCGCTGGGCAACAGGGCGACCGGCATGGTGGGGGTGAGGTCGGCTCCCGTGAACCGCAGAAGCCACACGAGGAGAGCGTCGGCGGCCACGCCCGCGACGACGCCGGGCACGGCCGAGTCGGCCACGTCGAGGGCTCCGATGACCGTCGTCTGTGCGCGTGACGCCCCGGTGGTGCGCAGGACGGCGAGCCGGCGACTCTCCGTGCGGCGCAGGAGACTGCGGGAGGCGAGCACCGCGGTAAGAACGAGTGCGGCCACGATGGCGACGACCGCACCGACGAGGGTCCCGTCGAGCCGCTCCTGCTGGGCGGCGAGGGCGATGAGCCCACCCGCGGCGAGCAGCGCCCAGGTCATGAGGCCGAAGGATGCCGCGATCGCGAGATCGCGGGGGTGCTCGGAGGTGGAGCGCAGCAGCCACCAGAGCCGGACCGCGGCCCTCACAGCAGGGCCTGGCCCGCGTAGTGCACGGCGCCCTGACGCCGCACGCGACCGTCCACGATCTCGAGACGTCGCGCGCAGCGGTCGGCGACGCGTTCGTCGGCGGTGCCGAGCACCAGCGCGGCACCGGTCGCGGTGCAGCGCGTGAGAAGGATGTCGAGCACCTCGGCGCGGTCGACGGGGTCGAGCGCGCCGGTCGGGTCGTCGACGACGACGAGCTGCGGCGCCGTGACCAGCGCGCGGCCGAACGCCACGAGCACGCGGTCGCGCTCGGAGAGTTGCGACATGCGCCGCGCTCCGGCCCCCGTGAGTCCGACGACGTCGAGCAGATCGGCCGCTCGGCCCGCGGCCTCGCGGTGCGACCAACCATCCAGCAGTAGCGGAAGGGCGATGTTCTCGGAGACGGGAAGCTCCGGCAGCACGGCGTCATCGAGCACGACACCGACGTCCCTACGACGAAGGGCACTGCGCGCCGAGTCGGAAAGACGCACGAGGTCGTGACCGCCCCAGTGCACCCAGCCCGTGGTCGGCATCGCCAGGCCCGCGAGCACCTGACAGAGGACGCGCGGTGCTCCGGCGTCGTCGTCGCGCCCGAGAACCGCGACGCTCTCACCGGGCGCGATCGTCAGATCGGCGCCGCGCAGGACTTCACGACCGTCGCGGATGCAACGCAGATCCTGCGCGACGACGGCAGCGGGGGCGAGAGACGGGCTCGACATGCTCATGGCTCAATCCTCCCGGTGGGGGAATCGGCGCACATCAGCCCGGAGGCTCATTCGCACTCATCCCGAGGTAGGTGTCTCACCGCCTCAGGGCGTAGGGGTCGACCGGGGAGAACCCCGAGCCTCGGGCTCCGGGAGCCCCTGACCGCTCGACCAGGAGCAGGGTGTGGCTCCCCGGACGGGGACGCGACGTGGACCCGTGCGACCGTTCGCGCAACAAAGACCGGTGAGATGCGGACTGCCGTGAGACCGCGTTCGCGTCTTTGCAGGTCAGCGGGCTGCGCCCTCCTACACCCTTCGCACTGACCGGTCTTTCTTGCGCGAGTTTTCGGCGGCCGGCTATCGGGCGGTCCTTCCGGTCGAGTCCTCCGGTCGAGTCATCCACGGTGGTGTGACGTTCGAACAGGCGGTTCAATCCGGCCTCGCGTGGTCGAGTCGCCTGTTCGAGTAGGGGGCTCGACGCGTCCGTCGGCGCTCGCCACCGACGCGGTGCGCCGCCGAGCGAGGGGTTCGAACGGGGTCGGGAGGGCCGGTAGCCTTCGGCAGATGGCTCGTCAGCGTGTTCCCGAAGGTCCGCCCGCCGTGCCGGCGGTGCAGAAGCTGCGCATCCGGTACGCCAAGCGTGGCCGGTTGCGATTCAGTTCGACCCGAGACTTTCAGCGCGCCCTCGAGCGGGCCGTCCGCCGCGCGGGGGTGCCGATGGCGTACTCGGCCGGCTTCCACCCGCACCCGAGGATCAGTTACGCCAACGCGGCCCCGACGGGAACGGCGAGCGAGGCGGAGTACGTCGAGATCGGCGTCGTCGAACGGCTCGACCCCGAGCGGCTCCGGGCTGCTCTCGACGAGGCATTGCCACCGGGCTACGACGTGCTGCACGTGGCCGAGGCGACGACCGGTGCGCTCGCCGACGCCCTGGAGGGCAGCCTGTGGCGGATCGAGCTGGGCGGGGTGACGGCGGAGCAGGTGCGCGACTCGATCGAGGCGTTCCTCGCGTTGCCCGAGGTGCTCGTCACCCGCACGTTCAAGAAGGGGCCGCGCACGTTCGACGTGCGGGAGGCCGTGCTCGACATGGCGGTGATCGGGGACGACGAGACCGGCGGGGGCGCCGAGACCGTCGATGCTGTTCCGGCCGGCATCGACGAGCAGGATGACGAGCACGACGACGCGCTCGACGGCTCGCAGGTCGACCGCGTCTCGGCGGCGGATCGGGGCTCCTGTGCGATACTGCACATGGTCGTACGGCACACCACACCGGCCGTACGCCCCGATGACGTTCTGACCGCGTTGCGCACCGCAGCCGCCTTGAGCCCGCCGTCGCCCCCGCTGGTGACGCGACTCGCACAGGGCCCGTTGCTCGATGCACCGGCGCGGGTGGCCGATCCACTGGCCACGCATCAGGAGGCCATCGGCGTCCATCCGGTGACGCGCGACACGCGAGCCGGGTAGACGTAACGACACGACTTCCGTCGTGCCGAACCCGGCACGACGACGCACGAACCGCGCACCCGCGCGGCGGAGGGGGCGAGGACGCCCGAGGTGTGGTCACCGTCGCTCGGATGACGGAAGGAACGCCGCATGGCTTCCCCTACCGACGATGCGTCGCTGGAACCGACCGCGTCCAACACACCCAGCACGACCACCGGAGCGGCCGACGACGCGCCGACCCCCGCCTCGACCCCCGCGGCTCCCGGAGCCGACATCGCCGTCGAACAGGCCCCGGCGCCGCGCAAACGCTCGACGCGCACGGCCGAGTCCCGGCAGGCGGCCGCCAAGAAGGCCGCTGCCACCCGCGCCCGCAAGAAGGCCGAGGCCGCGGCCCGGCTCGCGCAGGAATCCGCTGCTCAGGTCGATGACGCGTCTGTGACCGCCGTCCCGACCGCCGCGGGGTCCTCCGACTCGACCTCCGCGGCCGAGGGCGCGCCCGTCGAGCCCGCGACCCACGCGGAGCCGGCGTCCGGCACCCGGCCCGCCCGGCGCAGCCGCCGTTCGACTGCCGCGGCGACGACTCCCGCACCGGAGCCCACTCCCGATGTCGCCGCGCCCGCTGTCGTCTCCGACGAGACGGAGGAGACTGACGAGACGCTCGAGGCGCCTCTGCCGGATCGTGAGGCGGCGTTCGCTCCCGCCGCTCCCGGCGACACGCTCGTCGCGGAGACCGCCGAGGACGCCGACGAAGGCGGCGAGCGGGCAGAAGACGTTCAGGCGACGGAATCCGACAGTGCTTCGCAGGCCACCGCTGGCGCTGGCGAAGGTGAGGTCGTCGACCTCTCGGGCACCCTGCCCGATCCGTCGAGCGACCCGGTGGTCGTCGCCGCTCGCGGTCGCGGCCGACGCAGCACGGCCGCCGCGCAGACCCCGCCGCCCGCGCCCGGCTTCGGGCTGCTGTTCCAGGCGCCCGATCCGAGCGAGTTCCTCGCCCCGGCCACGCCGACGGGCGAGGACACCGATACCGAGTCCGACGTCTCCGACGACAGTGACCACGACAACCGTGAGGACTCCGACGAGCGGGGCTCGCGGCGCTCTCGGGGTCGTGGTCGAGGCCGCCGCCGCGGCGGTCGCCAGGACGCCGGGGACGGGTCGGACGAGCAGGATGGAACCGACGCGCAGCCCCAGCGCGCCGGCGGTGAGGCCGAGCCGAGCGACCGCGACGACGACGGTTCGGACGACGACGGTGACGAGGGCGACGACAACGGTCGCCGCCGCCGTCGCCGCGGGGGGCGCGGCCGCCGCCGTTCGGGCGGCCGCGGCGGCGAGAACACCGACGATGCCGGCGACAACGATTCCGACGACGAGACCGGTGACGGGGGGCGGGACGATTCCCGCTCCGAGGGGTCTCGCGACTCCGGTGGTCGGGGCGAGGGTGGTCAGACCGACGGCGGAGACAACGGCGACGCCGACTCCTCCGGATCCGGGCGCCGACGCCGTCGTCGCCGCCGCAGCGGCAGCGCCGGTGACTCCGACGATCCGCCCGGCACCGTCACCAAGGTGCGCGAACCGCGTGACACCGCGACCGGCATCAAGGGCTCGACGCGTCTCGAGGCCAAGCGTCAGCGCCGCCGTGAAGGGCGTGAGGCCGGGCGTCGACGCACGATCATCACCGAGGCGGAGTTCCTCGCGCGCCGTGAGGCCGTCGAACGGGTCATGGTCGTGCGTGAACGCGGTGAGCACACGCAGATCGGCGTGCTCGAGGACGGCATCCTCGTCGAGCACTACATCTCCGGCGGCGGCAGCGCGCAGGGCGCGGCCGGTGCTCCCGGAGCCTCGATGGCCGGCAACGTCTACCTCGGCCGGGTGCAGAACGTGCTCCCGAGCATGGAGGCGGCGTTCGTCGACATCGGCAAGGGCCGTAACGCCGTGCTCTACGCCGGCGAGGTCAACTGGGACGCGGCCGGGCTCGAGCAGCACAAGGCGCGCCGGATCGAGAACGCGCTGAGCAACGGCCAGTCGGTGGTCGTGCAGGTCACCAAGGACCCGATCGGGCACAAGGGCGCCCGGCTCACCTCGCAGATCTCACTGCCGGGCCGGTACCTCGTCTACGTGCCGGGCGGTTCGATGACCGGCATCTCGCGCAAGCTGCCCGACACCGAGCGCACGCGGCTGAAGAAGATCCTCAAGTCGATCGTCCCCGATGAGGCGGGTGTCATCGTGCGCACCGCGGCCGAGGGGGCGAGCGAGGCCGAGCTCACCGCCGATGTCGAGCGGCTACAGCGTGCCTGGGAGAAGATCCAGAAGAAGGCCAAGACCGGCAACGCGCCGGTGCTGCTGCACGGTGAGGTCGATCTGACCACCCGCGTGGTCCGCGACGTGTTCAACGAGGACTTCACCAAGCTCGTCGTCTCCGGCGAAGGTGCGTGGGAGTCGATCAGCGACTACGTCGAGTCGGTCGCACCGGACCTCGCCGATCGACTGCAGCGGTGGACGGGGGAGAAGGACGTCTTCGCCGAGTACCGCGTCGACGAACAGATCGCCAAGGCGATGGACCGCAAGGTGTGGCTGCCCTCGGGCGGCTCGCTCGTCATCGACCGCACCGAGGCGATGACCGTCGTCGACGTCAACACCGGCAAGTTCACCGGCTCCGGCGGCAACCTCGAGGAGACCGTCACCAGGAACAACATCGAGGCGGCCGAGGAGATCGTGCGTCAGCTCCGGCTGCGTGACATCGGCGGCATCATCGTCATCGACTTCATCGACATGGTGCTCGAGTCCAACCGCGAGCTGGTCGTGCGCCGCCTCGTCGAATGCCTCGGTCGCGACCGCACCAAGCACCAGGTCGCCGAGGTCACCTCCCTCGGCCTCGTGCAGATGACCCGCAAGCGCGTGGGCGCCGGGCTCATCGAGGTGTTCTCCGAGGAGTGCGAGGCCTGTGGCGGCCGCGGCATCCACATCAGCAGCGAGCCCCTCGATCACGGCCACGACTCAGGTCGCGGAGACGACCGCGGCCGGGGGAGCCGGAGCCGTCGTGGTGGCCGCGGAGGCAACGGCGGCAGTGGGCACGGCAGCAGTGGGCACGGCGGCAGTGGACACGGCGGCAGTGGACACGGCAACACAGGGCATAGCGGTGGCAGGGGTGGCTCGGCCGGTCACGCCGAGGGAACGAGGTCGGAGCAGACCACACCCACGCCATCGGGACCGACGCCTGCGCAGATCGCGGCGGCGGCCTACGCGGCAGCGGTCCAGTCGCACGAATCGGGTGCGACGAAGGCGACCGACGGCGACGCGCCCATGGAGACCGCCGCCGTCGAGGCGATCGTCGAGGAGCACCTGTCCGACATCGAGGTTCCCGTCCCCACCTCCGAGGACGTCTCGGATGGCGAATCGCACCGCCCGGCCAGACGGCGTGGTTCGCGTCGCGCGTCCTCGCCCACGTCGGCCCCGGCCGCGCCCGTCGTGGAGCCGGAGACGGCGGCCACCGACGGGGCGTCGGGGGCGCCGGCCGCGGTCAGCGGGCGAGTGACCGGCAGGGTCACGGGACGAGCGAATCCGCCGACGGTCGCGAGCGAGACGCCGGAGGCAGCGAGCGGCGCCGATTCGACGGGAGGCGGCGGCCCTGCGACCGCAGAGCCGGCCGTGCCCGCCGCAACCGCTCAACCCGATGAACCCGCGGAGGCGCCTCGGACACCACGTCGCCGCGCCGGAAGACGGGCGGCGAGCGCACCGTCGACCGCACCCGCCGGTGCCGAGGGGGGCGTGTTCACCGCCGAGGAGGCTCCCTCGATGTCCGCCGCGCCCCTGACGGTGGCGGCCGCCGACGCCGCACCCGCGTCCGACGACGCATCCGCCCCGGGCGACGACACCTCGGACGCCACCACGCCCGCCCCGAGACGGCGCCGCGCCGCGCGTCGCGCCGCCGGATCTCCTGCGGGTCCGCCGCGCACGACCGGGGAGCCGCACACGGCCGGGGAGCACTGACCCGCGAGTCGCCGAGACAGCCGTCCTTTCCTGCCTCACCCACCCGATCTCGTCTCACCGACGAAAGCCGGGCCGGGAAGGACGGCTGTCTTGACGGTCCTGGCAGGCAGGTTTGGTCGGATCCGACTCCCTCACGTACCCTGGAGAGTCGGTGCGCCCACCGAGATCCGTGCTTCGAGAGTCCAGACGCTCCACCGCGTCCACGACCCGTCGCGACGGGCCGGTCACAAGAGGTGCTACGAACGAGAAAACAGGAGTCATCCACGTGTATGCGATCGTCCGCGCAGGCGGCCGTCAGGAAAAGGTCGCCGTCGGCGACGTCCTCATCGTCGACAAGGTCAAAGGCGAGCCCGGCGACAGCCTCGAACTCGCCCCCATCCTCCTCGTCGACGGAGACAAGGTGACGACCGACGCCTCCGCCCTCGCGAAGGTCAAGGTCTCGGCCGAGATCGTCAAGCCCACCAAGGGCCCCAAGATCACCATCATGCGATACAAGAACAAGACGGGCTACAAGAAGCGTCAGGGCCACCGTCAGCACTCGACGCAGATCAAGGTCACCGCGATCGACGCCTGAGGCGTCACGCGACAAGCGAGAGGCAGACACAGACATGGCACACAAGAAGGGTGCGTCCAGCTCCAAGAACGGACGCGACTCCAACGCCCAGTACCTCGGCGTCAAGCGCTTCGGCGGGCAGCTCGTCAACGCGGGCGAGATCCTCGTCCGTCAGCGCGGCACCCACTTCCACCCCGGTGACAACGTCGGCCGCGGCAAGGACGACACCCTGTTCGCCCTCGCCGCCGGCGAAGTCGCCTTCGGCACCAAGCGCGGACGGCGTACCGTCAACGTGACCGCCAGCGCCTGACCGGCGCTTCGCGCCTACGTCGGAAGGCGTGGACGCGGCTTCGCTGCGGCGTTCTTTCTGTTCCGATCGACGAGGCTCGCTTCGCTCGCGGTCGATCGGCGAAATTCGAATCCCAGGGCTCACCGTTGGTGGTGGTCCTGGGATTCGAATTTCGGGCGCGGGTTCTGGCCACGGTTTCCGTGATTGCCGGCGCGGCGTTCGTTGAAGCGGTGGTCGCGCGGCGAGTACTGTCCGCGGTTTCTTGGTCGCGAGTGGGAAGTGCGTCACTTCTTCTATGGCTTTGCGTGTCGTGCTTGGTTTCTTCGGGCGTCGGCCCACGCACGCGTTCCTGACTGCCTGAGCGACTCTCCGGTGGTGGGGAATTGTGAACGAGGGTTGACTGGTTGTTTCTTACCCGTAACCCCCTTCCTTCGAAATCCCTCCGGGAGGACCAATGGCATCCCCGACGTTCGTCGATCGCGTCACCCTGCACATCGGTGCGGGGAACGGCGGGCACGGGTGTGCCTCCGTGCGACGCGAGAAGTTCAAACCGCTCGGCGGACCCGACGGTGGCAACGGCGGAAACGGCGGCGACGTCATCCTCCGCGTCGACCACCAGGTCACCACCCTCCTCGACTACCACCGCAGCCCACACCGCCGCGCCGGCAACGGGCGGCCCGGCGAAGGCGACGACCGCAACGGCGGTCACGGCGACGAGCTCATCCTGCCCGTTCCCGATGGCACCGTCGTCAAGAACTCCCGAGGCGAGGTCGTCGCCGACCTCGTCGGTGAAGGCTCCGAATACCTCGCCGCCCACGGCGGCCGCGGCGGCCTCGGCAACAAGGCCCTCGCCTCCACCAAACGCAAGGCCCCCGGCTTCGCCCTCCTCGGCGAACCCGGTGACACCACCGACCTCACCCTCGAACTCAAGACCCTCGCCGACGTCGCTCTCATCGGCTTCCCCTCCGCCGGTAAATCCAGCCTCGTCTCGGTCATCTCCGCCGCCAAACCCAAGATCGCCGACTACCCCTTCACGACCCTCGTGCCCAACCTCGGCGTCGTCACCGCCGGCGACGTGCGCTACACCGTCGCCGACGTCCCGGGCCTCATCCCCGGCGCCCACGAGGGCCGCGGTCTCGGCCTCGAGTTCCTCCGCCACGTCGAACGTTGCTCGGTGCTCGTCCACGTCGTCGACTGCGCCACCCTCGAACCGGGTCGCGACCCCATGACCGACCTCGACGTCATCGAGAACGAGCTGCGTCAGTACGTGCCCGACGAGTCCCTCGGCGGACGCCCCCTCTCCGAGCGCACCCGCGTCGTCGTCCTCAACAAGGCCGACGTGCCCGAGGCCCGTGAGCTCGCCGAGTTCGTCAAACCCGACCTTGAGGCTCGCGGTCTCGAGGTGCATATCGTCTCCGCCGTCGCGCGCACCGGACTCAAGGAGCTCACCTTCGCGCTCGCCCGGCACGTCGAAGCCGCCCGCGCGGAGTTCGGCGACGTCGAGGAACGGCGTCGGGTCGTCATCCGGCCCCAGCCCGTCGACGACGGCGGTGCGTTCGCCGTCCGGCGCGAGAACACCCCCGAGGGCGTTGCGTTCCGCGTGACCGGCGACAAGCCCACCCGTTGGGTGCGGCAGACCGACTTCTCCAACGACGAGGCCGTCGGCTACCTCGCCGACCGGCTCAACCGCCTGGGCGTCGAGGACGAACTCGTCAAGGTGGGCGCCGTCGCCGGGGACACCGTCATCATCGGTGCCGAGGACGACGCGGTCGTCTTCGACTGGGAGCCCACTCTCTCCTCCGGCGCCGAACTGCTCGGCACCGTCGGCCCCCGCGGTACCGACATCCGTCTCGAGGAGTCGCACCGCCCCACCCGTGCCGAGAAGCGCGAGGACTACGACCTGCGCCGCGCCGCCAAACAGGCCGCCCGCGACGAGCTCGCCGCCGAACGCAGGGCCGGGGTCTGGACGTCGGCGGATTCCGACGACTGACGGTCCGTTCGCCGACGGTTTCGTGTATCGCGGACCCGGGCGTCCGGTTGTGCGCAAGACCCGTGGCCAGGTCGGCGTCTCCTCTCTACTCTGAGAAGACGCCGGAGCTGTCGCCCCCTTCGCGAAGGCCCGTGACTCGTGTGAACCGAAGGGAGGCCCGTGGTGATCGTCATCGACGCCCGCATGCCGGTGCCGCCGGCCGTGCCCGTGGTGCAGCAGCCGTCGCCTGGAAAGACCACGACGAATACCGATCGCGCCGAGAAGGATCCGCGTCTCACGTGGGGGAGCGCCGCCGGGTACTCCGGGGGGCTCGGGTTCAGCGTGCTCGACCGCGCGCTCATCCGTGCCGTGACCGGCGAAGACGCCGAGATGATCCACCCGAGCGACCTGTCGGCGTTCGCGTTCCAGATCCTCACCGACCGCCACAACGGCCGCCTGCCCGCCGGTCGCGAGGTCGACCTTGACTACCTCGCCCGCACCCACCGCCGGCTCTCCGGCCTCGGCGAGAACAACCCCTTCGCCGGCGCACTCCTGCGCCGCGCGATCCAGTTCGTGCAGTCCCGCGCGAGCGGCCGCGTCGACGTCGTCCTCTGACCGCTCGAACAGGCGGTTTCGCCCGGTCTCACGCGCTCGGACAGGCCCTTTCACCAGCTTCAGACGCTCGGACAGGCGGTTTCACCGGTTTCGCGTGGTGGAAAGGCCTGTTTGAGCGCGGACGCGGGTTCGAAACGCCTGTCTGGGCGCGGTCGGGGTGAAGTCGTCGCCCTCTGACCGCTGAGACAGGCGGTTTCGTCGGATTTCGCGCGGTGGAGGCGCCTGTCTGAGCGCGGACGCGGGTTGGAACCGCCTGTGTGAGCGGGGTCGGGGTGAAGTCGTCGTCCTCTGACCGCTGAGACAGGCGGTTTCGTCCGGTTTCGTGCGGTGGAGGCGCCTGTTTGAGCGCGGACGCGGGTTCGAAAGGCCTGTGTGAGCGGGGTCGGGGTGAAGTCGTCGTCCTCTGACCGCTGAGACAGGCGGTTTCGTCGGGTTTCGTGCGGTGGAAGCGCCTGTCTGAGCGCGGACGCGGGTTCGAAACGCCTGTGTGAGTGGGGCCGGGGTGGGGAGTTGAGTCCCTGATAGTGGTGTAGCGCGGTCGTCGAGATCGTCACCGGCGTGGACGTCGGACGCAGGCGCGGCCACCGCGTGATCCTTCGAGTTCACCTCTCACAGATCTCTCGAATGGAGTCATCACGATGACCGCTCCCCACATTGTCGACCCTGCACGTCTGCTGGGCGAAGCACTCGCCGAAGCCTCACCCGATCTGATGCGCTCGCTGTTGCAGACGATGATCAACGCCCTGCTCTCGGCTGATGCTGATGCGGTGGTCGGTGCCGAGTACGGCCGCCCCAGCCCGGGCCGGACCGCGCAGCGCAACGGGTACCGTCACCGCCCCCTGGACACCCGGGTCGGGACCATCGACATCGCAGTCCCCAAGCTGCGCAAGGGCACCTACTTCCCCGAGTGGCTGCTTGAGCGCCGCAAGCGCGCCGAAACCGCCCTGATCACGGTCGTGGCGGACTGCTACCTCGCCGGCGTGTCCACGCGGCGGATGGACAAGCTGGTCAAGACCCTCGGGATCGACTCACTGTCCAAGTCGCAGGTCTCGAGGATGGCGGCCGAGCTCGACGAGCACGTCGAGGAGTTCCGCCACCGGCCGGTGGACGCAGCTGGGCCGTTCACGTTCGTCGCCGCGGACGCGTTGACCATGAAGCTCCGCGAAGGCGGGCGGGTCGTCAACGCCGTCGTGCTGCTGGCCACCGGCGTGAACGGCGACGGGCACCGCGAGGTCCTCGGTATGCGCGTGGCCACTGCTGAGACCGGCTCGGTGTGGAACGAGTTCTTCGCCGACCTGGTTGCCCGCGGTCTGACCGGTGTCCGGCTGGTCACCAGCGACGCGCACCAGGGTCTGGTCGAGGCGATCGCGGCGAACCTTCCCGGAGCGTCCTGGCAGCGGTGCCGCACCCACTACGCCGCGAACCTCATGTCGGTGACACCCAAGAGCATGTGGCCCGCGGTCAAGGCGATGCTGCACAGCGTGTACGACCAGCCCGACCGTCCCGCGGTCCACGCCCAGTTCGACCGACTCCTGGACTACGTCGAGGGAAAGCTGCCCGAGGTCCACGACCACCTCGACGGCGCCCGCGCCGACATCCTGGCCTTCACCGGCTTCCCCAAGGACGTGTGGACCCAGATCTGGTCCAACAATCCCGCCGAACGCCTCAACCGCGAGATCCGGCGCCGCACCGACGCCGTGGGCATCTTCCCCACCCGCGACGCCATCGTCCGGCTCGTCGGAGCCGTCCTGGCCGAGCAGACCGACGAATGGGCCGAAGGCCGCCGCTACCTCGGACTCGAGGTCCTCGCCCGCTGCCGGGTCAACATCGTCCCCAACACCGAACCCGAGATCGGAGCTGATGACCTGCCCGCCCTGACCGCCTGACCCATCAAGAAGGAGAACGCAGCGCTACACCACTACCAGGGACTTGACCGGGTGGGGTCGTTGTCTTCTGACCGCTGAGACAGGCGGTTTCGTCGGATTCCGTGCGGTGAAAGCGCCTGTCTGAGCGCGGATGCGGGTTGGATACGCCTGTTTGAGCGCGGATGCGGGTTCGAAACGCCTGTGTGAGCGGGGGCGCGGGGTAGAAGCGCCTGTTCGGGCGAGGATGCGCGGTGGAAGTGCCTGTTCGAGCGGGGGCGTGGGGTGGGTAGGCTCGGCGAGTGAGTTCCGATGCCCTGAGCGCCGCGCGGGAGCGCATCCGCGACGCCCGCACGATCGTCGTCAAGGTGGGGTCGAGTTCGCTGACGACACCCGAGGGCGTACTCGACACCGGGCGACTCGCTGCGCTCGCGGACTCGCTCGCGACCCGCCGCCTCGCGGGGTCGAACGTCGTGCTCGTGTCCTCCGGAGCCATCGCTGCCGGCATCGTGCCGCTCGGGCACACCTCCCGGCCGCGTGATCTGGCGACGCAGCAGGCGGCGGCCAGCGTCGGTCAGGGCGCGCTCATCGCCGCGTACACCTCGGCGTTCGGCGCGCACGGTCTGACCGTCGGCCAGGTTCTCCTCACGGTCGAGGACCTCATCCGCCGTCAGAACTACGGCAACGCCCGCCGCGCCGTCGGTCGACTGCTGCACCTCGGCGTCGTGCCCGTCGTCAACGAGAACGACGCCGTCGCCACCGACGAGATCGGTTTCGGCGACAACGACCGTCTCGCCGCGCTCGTCGCCCACCTCACGCACGCCGACGCGTTGCTGCTGCTCACCGACGTTGACGGGCTCTACGACGGCCCGCCCAGCGAGCCCGGCTCCGCCCGTCTCGAGCTCGTCCGCGGCCAGGAGGACCTCGTGTCGGTGCGGCTCGGGGGCACCGGTTCGAAGGTCGGCACCGGCGGCATGGTCACCAAGGTCGAGGCCGCGCGCATCGCCACCGGCGCGGGGGTGACGACGATCCTCACCAGCGCCGATCAGCTCACCGACGCGCTCACCGGCCGTGACGTCGGCACGGTGTTCCTGCCCACCGGGGCGCGGCCCGCCTCCCGCATGTTGTGGCTCGCGCACGCGAGTGAGCCCGCGGGGAGGCTCGTCGTCGACGACGGCGCGGTTCGTGCCCTGCTGGGCCGCGGCGCGTCGCTGCTGCCGGCGGGCATCGTGCGCATCGAGGGCTCGTTCGACGAGGGCGCGCCCGTCGAGGTCGTCGACCGGCGCGGGGCCGGTGTCGCGCGCGGTCTCGTCGCCTACAGCAGCGACGAGTTGCCTCGCCTCCTCGGGCGCAGCACCACGTGGATCGCCGACGTCTTCGGCGAGGAGTACGCCCGCGAGATCATCCACCGCGATCACCTCGTCCTCGTCTGATCCCGGCCGATCGAGGTCTGCGGCCACGTCTTGCGCGCCGGTGAGCCGCGTCGCACCCATGCGAGCTCGCCAAGCTGTCACGCAAGGGGACCGAATCGTGTGGACCGGACGGTAGTGGTTACCTTCGGTGCATGACCGTTCGAATCGAGCGTGCCCACGTCCGTGACGTGAACCGCGTCAAGCCGTTGTGGAAGCTCCTGCTCTCGCGCTACCGCGACTACGCGGGCGACGACTGGCCCGTGCGCGACGCCAAGGACGCGTGGGAGCGCCGTCACCAGGAGTACCTCGGGTGGATCAACGACGGGGTGGGCGTGATCTATCTCGCGATCGACGACGAGGCGGCGCAGGCGTCGGCCGACGGTAACGGTCTGGTCGGGTACGCGGCCCTGCGGTTCGTCGACTCGGGCGCCGCCATGAACCTCGGTGAGGCCGTGGGCGTCATCGAGACCCTCGTCGTCCACCCCGACCACCGGGAACAGGGCATCGGTCACCAGCTGCTCATCCAGTGTCGCCGGGAGCTCGAGAAGCGCGAGATCGCGTTCTGCTGCATCGAGACCCTGTCGAGCAACGAAGAGGCCATGGCCCTCATCCAGAAGAACGGCTTTCGGCCGTACATGACCCGCCTGATCCGCCGGATCGACAACGACTGACGATCGGCGACGACGTGAAGGAGACCTCGATGAGCGACGACACGCGCGGCGGCGTGGGGACGATGCCGGCCGCGGGCACGGGCACCACGATGACACCGGACCCTGCGGCCCGACCGGCCGACGTCTCGTCGACCGTCGACCCGGCCGTGACCTCCGAGGTCGAGCGGCGCGCGCGGCTGGCCAAGGAGGCCGGTCGAGTGCTCGCCGGCCTCACTCGGGCTCGTAAGGACGGCGTGCTTCTCGCCCTCGCGGACGCGCTCGACGGTGCCGCCGGCGAGGTCCTGCCCGCGAACGAGGCCGACATCGAGGCCGGTCGCGCGAACGGTCTGCCCGAGTCGCTGCTCGACCGGCTCCGGCTCGACGAGGCCCGGCTCGCGGGCATCGCCGACGCCGTGCGTCAGGTGGCCTCCCTGCCCGACCCGGTCGGTGAGGTGGTGCGCGGTTCCACGCTGCCGAACGGTCTGCAGGTCACGCAGGTGCGGGTGCCGATGGGCGTCGTCGGCATGATCTACGAGGCCCGTCCCAACGTCACGGTCGACGCCGCCGCGCTTGCGCTCAAGAGCGGCAATGCGGTTCTGCTGCGCGGGGGTTCGGCGGCCGCCAGGAGCAACGAGGCGCTCGTGGCCGTGATCCGGCGGGTGCTGCGCGAGCAGGGGTTGGACGAGAACGCGGTCGCCTCCGTCGACGACGGCGGTCGGGAGGCCGCGCGGGCGCTCATGCGGGCGCACGGCCTCGTCGACGTCATCATCCCCCGCGGCGGGGCGGGGCTCATCGCCACCGTCGTGCGGGAGTCGATCGTGCCGGTCATCGAGACCGGCAGCGGCAACGTCCATGTCTATGTCGACGCGGCGGCCGATCACGAGATGGCGCGGAGCATCGTCGTCAACTCCAAGACCCACCGACCGAGCGTGTGCAACGCGGCCGAGACCTTGCTCGTGCATCGTGACGTCGCCCACGTCCTGCTCCCGACGATGCTCGCCGACCTGCACGAGCGGGGCGTCGTCCTGCACGGCGACACGGCGACGGTCGCGCTCGCCGGTGACGTGCCCGTCGACGAGGCCACCGACGAGCTCTACGACACGGAGTTCCACGGCCTGGAGATGACCGTCGCCGTCGTCGACTCGATCGACGCCGCGATGGCGCACGTGCGGCGCTACTCCACCGGCCACACCGAGGCCATCGTCACGAACGACCGTGCCGCGGCACGGCGTTGGACGACGGGTATCGATGCGGCGGTCGTCATGGTCAACGCCTCGACCCGGTTCACCGACGGCGGCGAGTTCGGGTTCGGCGCCGAGATCGGCATCAGCACCCAGAAGCTTCACGCCCGCGGACCGATGGCGCTGCCGGAGCTCACCACCACGACGTGGATCGTCGAGGGTGACGGGCAGGTGCGCGGGTAGCGCGCTCGTCGGGCCCGTCCCCGCGACCCTGACGCCGCGACGATCGCCGGCTTCGGCCTTGCGCTGCCGAGGGGCGCCACGCCGGTCGCACCAGCCGGAATCGGCGGCTGTCTCGGCGCCCGGTCGGACGCGTTAGAGTCGGACGTCACCCGCAACCGGCAGTCAGGAAATCTGAGCGATGGAAGCCACCGAGGTCCGTAAGCTCGCGGCGCTCGAGGACGATCACTGGTGGTATCGGGAGCGGCGCCACATTCTTGCCAGGTCTCTGCGCGGGATGACTCCGGGCACGGCCCTCGACATCGGCGCGGCCGGTGGTGGCAACTCTCGGGTGCTGCGTGACCTGGGGTGGAACGCGATCCCGCTCGAATACGGAGCCCCGGGCGCCGAGGTGGCCGCCGAGCGCGGGCTCGCGGTGATCCGCGCCGACGCGACGCGTCTGCCCATCGCCGACGGAGCCCTCGACCTCGTCGTCGCCTACGACGTCCTCGAGCACATCGCCGACGACGAGGGGTGCGTGGAGGAGGTCATGCGCGTCCTGCGTCCGCACGGGCGTTTCCTCGTCGCGGTGCCGTGCGACCCCAAGCTGTGGAGCGATCACGACGTGGCCGTCGACCACCTGCGCCGCTACACCCGCGAGACGCTCACCGCGCTCCTCGACCGGCCCGGCCTCGAGCTGCGCTCCATGACGTCGTGGAACGTGCTGCTGCGCCCGGTCGTCGCGATGCGCCGCAAGACGAGCAGCGGCAGCGACCTCGACGACCTCAACCCCGTCGTCAACCTCGGTCTGCGCACGATCATCACCGCCGAGCGCTACCTGCCGGTCACGAGCCTGCCCGGCGTCACCTTGTTCGCCGATCTGCGCCGCGTCTGAGGCGCACGCCTGACCGCCGAACCACGCGACGAGCGGGGCGAGCGAGAAGCGGGCGCACGCGAAACGGGGCGGCCGCCTTCCGGATCTCCGGAGGGCGGCCGCCCCGTTGCCGTGTTCGTGCGTTCGGTTCGCGTTGCAGGTCAGCCGTGTCGGCGCGCCATCCGGTCCTCGGCCGAGAGCGCGGGGGTCACGATGCGCTCCGTGCGCGGCGCGGTGTGGCGGTCGTACTCCGACGGGGCGAACGGCTCCATCTGGGGCAACACCGAGGTCGTGGGCTCCTCGGGCTCGGTGCCGTCCGCCTCGGGGATCGTGTCGCCGGCGACGTGTGCACCGCCGTTTCCAGGAACGGCGTCGGCCGCAGGCAGCGTCACCGCCGTCTCCGCGATCCGGGGCGCAGCGGGAGCGGTCAGCACGACCGCCTCGGGGGCCTGGGGCGCGTCGTCGGCCCGTGTGGCTCGGGTGTTCGTGTCGTCGGCGGCCTGGTGCTCGGCGCTCGCGCCCTGGTCATGCGGTTCGTCGGTCGGAGTGTCGGCGACCTCCTCGACGACGACCGCGCTGCTGCCGGTGCCTCCGCGGCGTTCGACGCGAACGAGCCCGGAGTCCGCGGGGTCGTGGCGCACGCGGGAGTCGCGGCGGATCTCGGCGGAGTCGTACGCGACGAAGTAGGTGGGGATGCCCTGCATCATCGTGTACATCCGACCGACGTACTCGCCGAGCAGGCCGAGGCACAGGAGCTGGATCGCGCCGACGGCGGCGACGGTGACCACGGTCGAGGCCCATCCCGCCACGGCGTGGCCGCTCCACACCGAGATCAGCGCGTACACGAGGATGAGCACCGCGAGGATGCCGCCGAACAGACCGCACCACGTCGCGAGGCGCAGCGGCGCCATCGAGTGGCTCGTGAGCGAGTCGATCGACAGCTTGATCATCTTGGTGAGCGGGTACTTGCTGTGGCCGGCGGCGCGCTCCTCGCGGCGGTAGGTGACCTGGGCCGAGGGGAATCCGAGGGCGGGTACGACGAGGCGCAGGACTCGGTGGTGCTCGGGGAGGGCGTTGACCGCGTCGACCGTGGCCCGCGACATGAGGCGGAAGTCGCCCGCGTCCGGGGGCGCATCGGTGCCGGAGACCGCGCGCATCGTCGCGTAGAAGGCGCGGGCCGTGCCGCGCTTGAAGGCCGTGTCGGTGCTGCGGTCGTTGCGGACGCCGTAGACGACGTCGACCCGCTCGCTCTTGGCGAGGGAGAGCATCTCGGCGATGACCTCGGGCGGGTCCTGCAGGTCGGCGTCGATCGTCACCGTGTAGTCCCCGCGCGCGCGGGCGAGGCCGGCGGAGATCGCGGCCTGGTGGCCGGCGTTCGCGCGCAGCCGGATCACCCGGATCTCGGGCCACTCCCGACGCAGGCGCTGGAGGATGACCGCGGAGTCGTCGGTGCTGCCGTCGTCGACCGTGACGACCTCGTACGTCGTGCCGAGCCCGTCGAGCACGGGGCGCAGGCGATGCACGAGGAGCGGGAGGACCTCCTCCTCGTTGTAGACGGGCACGACGACCGACAGCTCAGGATGCATGTGCACAGGGTAGGGGACCGGGATCGGGCGAGTCCGGCACGGTCTCGGGCGCGTCGGTCACGGTAGGGTGTCCTCCATGTCGATGTTCCTCACGCTCGCGGCTGCTGCCGAGCCCGTCGAAGTCCATCTCCCGATGCCCGCGTGGGCGTACGGAGTCACCGCGCTCGTCGTGTTCCTGCTGCTGCTGGGTTTCGTCTGGATGTTCCGGCACACGGCTCGGGTCATGATCGAGGGCGACGGTCGGGGCCACGGCCACCGCGTCTCCCAGCACACGGGTCGGCACGCGGACGAGGGGCGGCACTGACCAGGCGTTTGGGCGTGATGGGCGGCACGTTCGATCCCATTCACCACGGTCACCTCGTCGCGGCGAGCGAGGTGCAGCACCTCCTCGGGCTGGACGAGGTGATCTTCGTTCCCACCGGTCGGCCGTGGCAGAAGGACGCGGGCAAGGTCTCGGCGCCGGAGCATCGCTACCTGATGACGGTGATCGCCACCGCCTCCAACCCGCGGTTCTCCGTGAGCCGGGTCGACATCGACCGCCCCGGCCCCACGTACACCATCGACACCCTTCGTGACCTGCGTGACCAAAGTCCCGATGCGGAACTCTTCTTCATCACCGGCGCCGACGCTCTCGAGCAGATCCTGTCGTGGAAGGACGCCGACGAACTGTTCGACCTCGCGCACTTCGTGGGGGTGACGCGGCCGGGGCACGAGCTCTCCGACGAGGGCTTGCCGAAGAAGGGCGTCACGCTCAAGGAGGTGCCGGCCATGGCGATCAGCTCCACCGACTGTCGTGACCGGGTCGGCGAGGGCGCTCCCGTGTGGTACCTCGTGCCCGACGGTGTCGTGCAGTACATCAACAAGTACAGCCTCTACCGGCGCCCCCACACCCCGGCGTCGTCGGCCCCTGCGCTGCGCTCGGTTCTCACGTAGCGTCGGACGCGCACGACCGGGGTCGACGCCAGACGCCGCCCGATCAAGCCCCCGCCCATCCACAGGAGGAGAGACCGCGTGGCAGCTACGCCCGAGGCACTCGACCAGGCACAGACCGCCGCGACCGCGGCCGACGACAAGCTGGCGACCGACATCGTCGCCATCGACGTGAGCGAACATCTCGCGCTCACCGACGTGTTCGTCATCGCCTCGGCACCCAGCGAGCGTCAGGTCAACGCCATCGTCGACGGCGTCGAGAAGGCGATGCGCGACAGTGGCGTCAAGGTGCTGCGCCGCGAGGGCGAGCGTGAAGGGCATTGGGTGCTGCTCGACTTCGGTGACATCGTCGTGCACGTGATGCAGGCCGAGGACCGGGTGTTCTACCAGCTCGAACGTCTGTGGAAGGACTGCCCGGCGGTGCCGCTGACGGGTCTGGGGGCCCCGCAGGAGCGTGCCGGCGAGGGCGCCGGTGGGGGTGTGGAGGCGAACGAGGCGTGACGCCGCCGATCGACCGGCCGGGGCGCCGACGTCGACTGGTCGTGCTCCGGCACGGTCTCACCGACCACAACGCCCGCGGGGTGTGGCAGGGCCACCTCGACAGCCCCCTTGCCGAGGAGGGCGTCGCCCAGGCCGAGGCCGCGGTCGAGGCGGTCGCCTCGTATCGTCCCGACCTCGTCGCCTCGAGCGATCTGCAGCGAGCGCGGGATACGGCGCTCGCCGTGCTGCGTGCGCTGCCGGATCAGGAGTTGCGCATCGACCGCCGGCTCCGCGAGATCCACGTCGGGCAGTGGCAGGGACTCGAGAAGTCCGACATGCTCACGCGTTTTCCCGACGCCGGCGACCTGCTCGCCGGGCGCGAGGACTTCCGTCGTGGGGGCGACGGCGAGACATACGGCGAACTCGGCGACCGCATGGGCGAGGTGGTCGGCGAGTTGCTCGAAGAGATCCCCGACGGCGGCACCCTGCTCGTCGTCACCCACGGCGTCTCCGCGCGCGTGCTCACCGGAGACCTGCTCGGCCTCGACCGCGCCACGTCCTGGGGCATCCTCGCCGGCCTCGGCAACTGCCACTGGGCGGAGTTGGGGGAGTACGAGGATCGGTGGCGCCTGGTCGGCTGGAACCTCCGCGCGCGATTTGGTGAGGACGCCCCCGGGGGCTAAACTCATCGGGTGCTCACGGGCCGCAAGGCGCGTCGAGAACGGGGCTGTGGCGCAGTTGGTAGCGCACTTCCATGGCATGGAAGGGGTCAGGGGTTCGAATCCCCTCAGCTCCACGTAAGTCGAGAAATCGAAACTGCCCCGCCTGATGGCGGGGCAGTTTTTTCTGTGGGGACTTGCGTCGGCATCGATGCTGGTGTGTGCGAGGACGCTGACGGTGGGCTCGTCGGGTGTATGGGTGATTCTTCTCTTCGTCGTCGATGATGCTGCGGGGCTACTCATGCGATGAATCCCCGATCCAGGTCCACCTACGAACACGCATCCGGCCCGTCCGAGGACGGGGTAGTCGTGTCTGTCGGTCAGACGATGTCTTGGGACGGTGTTTCCCAGGACGGGACACAGCTGCGCGGTCGACCGGGTCGTCGCGAGACGGTCGAGAAACCAACGGCTGCGCTGGAGGCCCCTGAGCCGACACTCAGCTACTGAGCACCTGGGTGCTGCGGAATCCGCGCGCGGTGAACTGCATCAGCGCAAGGCTGGCGAGCAGGGTGACGACCAGCACGGCGGCGAGCGCGGGCAGCACCCATTCCCGCAGGAACAGCACGGACGGAATGACCACGAGGGCGGGCAGGAGCGCCACCAGGCGGATGGGCCCGCCGTTCATGCCGGCCTTGCTGTCGAGACCTCGGGGGTGGAGCAGCGCGCCGAACAGCGTCGCCGTTCCCGACCAGATGCCCATCGAGAGCGGCAGCACCACCAGCGCGACGCCGTAGCCCAGCGACAGCGTCACCGAAGCGCGCACGATCGCGGCCGTGACAACAGCGACGGCCCCGAACACGCCCATCGCGGTCAGCCAGACGACGGCCGTCATGGCGAGGGCGGCGCCGAGGTAGGCGGTGAAGAGGCGCCGCCGGGGGATCGGGCCGGCCAGCAGCACCTCGATCCCGCCGCCGCTGATGTCGTCAGCGACCACTCCGGGGAGGGTCAGCGTGGCGACGATCGCGACCAGCGTGCCGAGCAGCGCGGGCGTCATGGTCAGCAGGTAGGTGGTCATCGGGAGGAGTCGGCCGGCGTCGTCACGCACGGTGACGATCCCGTCGGTCTGCAGGAGAACCATCTCGGGCAGGTTCGCGAAGGTGGTGACGCTCCCATTGCCGAGGAAGACGAGCGCGCCGAGGGCGGCGCCGACGAGCACGGCCAACCAGACCGCGGTCATGCCCTGTTGCAGCCAGGCGCGGCGCGCGAACGCGAGGACGCGACGTTGCATGGGGGATGTGGTGGTGGTCATGACGCGCCCTCCAGGACCGCGAGGATGGTGGATTCGGTGACGGTGGCGGCGTCGTCGTCGCCGAGTTCGATGAGGTCACGGCCGCGGACGACGAGGTGATGCCGCGCCAACTGCAGCGCCTCCGGGACGCTGTGGGTCGAGTAGAGGACGGTCCGGGTCCTGCCCCATTCGCTGAGCAGGGCCCGCGTCTGCGCCGCGTAGACCGGATCCAGGCCGGAGAGGGGCTCGTCGAGCACGATGAACTCGGGGTCGGTCATGGCCAGCCGTGCCAGGTCGACGCGCTGGCGTTGGCCGCGGCTGAGCGCCGAGACCTTCTTGCCGAGAAGGGGGGACAGATCGAAACGCGCCACGAGCTCGTCGTGGGGGATGAGGGTGGCGTCGGGGTAGGTGCTGGTGAGCTCCCCCCAGAAACGGAGGTTCTGGGCGACCGTCAGCGCGGTGGCGAGGGCCGACTCGTGCCCGAGGTAGCCGACGCGGGAGCGGACGGTGGCCCCGTCCGCCACGGCGGATCCGAGCACCTCGCACGTCCCGCCAAGCGGCGGAATGATCCCGCACAGCGTCCGCATCAGCGTCGTCTTGCCCGAACCGTTGCGGCCCAACAGGGCCGTCACACCCGGCCGGAGCGTGACGTTCACCGGGCCGAGCACTGCGTTCGTGCCGTAGCCCGCCACGAGGTCGGTGGCAGTCGCCGTGATGGTCGCGATCATTCGGCTGCCCCCGCTTCTGCCTGCTCGCGCGGCATCAGGACCGTGGTGAGCGTGCGACGACGCCGTCCCTGCCCCGGCCCGTTGTCCACGAGCCCCTGCAGGGCGGCCATGAGAACTCGGCTGAACTCGTCGAGCTCGTCATCGCTCGCCCAGAACGACGCCTGGGCGAAGCTGACGCGATCCGCGTGCAGGTCGGGCTCGCCGGCCCGCAGATAGTCGCGGAAATCGTGGATGAGCCCGGAGGTGAACACGGTGAACGCGGTGAGAAGCTCCTCCGTGCTCAGCGCCTTCAACTCGTCGGCGGACGGGTTCGCGAAACCGGCGGCCAGGCGATACGTCCGCTCGCTGGCCCCGCGGATCTGCTGTTCGTCGGCCACCTCGATCAGGCCGTGGTTCGCGAGATGGGAGACGTGGCGGTACAGGGTGGCGATCGGCACGTCGGGGAGCCGGTCGTGCAGTTGACGGGTCGTCAGGTCGCCTTCGCCCAGCAGCATCTGGACGAGTCGGAGTCGGACGGGGTGGAGCAACGCCGAAGAGGTGTCCATGGCTGAACGATATCAATATCAATAGTGATAGAGAAGCCCGTTTGTCTACAGCGCTCATGGCCGGTGTCCTCATGGGGTCGGTGGTCACCGGGTGCTGCTGGTCAGGGCGCGCAGGCCGACGAGGATGCCGACGGCCGCGGTGATCAGTGCGGCCAGGACTCCCCAGCCGACGTCGGCCGTGGCGAGTCGGCCGGCGAAGAGGTCACGTTCTGCGTTCACGACGTGGGTGAGCGGGTTCGCGGCTGAGAGGACGCGCATCCACGCGGGTGCGGCGTCGAGCGGCAGGAGCATTCCGGACAGGATCATGAGCGGGAACAGCAGCGTCTGGTGCACGGTCCAGAACAGCCAGTCCTGGTTGCGGACGGCCAGGGCGAGGGCGTAGCTGAGGGAACCGATCCCGAGACCCAGGACGCCGAGCAGGACGAGGCCGAGGAGGGCGCCGAGCAGGTGGGGGCGGAACCCGAAGGGCAGCATCGCGAGGATGATCACCGCCGCTTGGGCCACCAGCGGGACGAACTCCTTCACGGACTTGCCCAGGAAGAGGGCCGGCCGGGCCAGGGGAGTGACGAGGAGCCGTTCGTGGGTGCCGCTGATGAGATCCATCTGGAGGTTCGACCCTGCGGCCGCCGTGCCGAACAGGGAGATCATGACGAGGACGCCGGGAACGAACCACGCCCACGACGACCCTGCCTCCGCCTCCAGAAGGGGTCCGAACAGGAGCAGGAAGAACAGCGGTTGGACGAGGCCGAAGACGAGTGAGAACGGGTCTGTCATCACCGGTTTCAGCTCGCGCACGGTGACCAGCAGGGTGTCGGTGACGAGGTTGCGGCGGAGGGTGGGGGTGCTCATGCGGACTCCTGAGTGGTGTCGGCGGCGTCCCGCAGGCTGCGGCCGGTGAGCGTGAGGAAGACGTCGTCGAGGGTGGGTTCGTGGGCGCTCGCCGCCGTGATGGTGATGCGGTGCCGTGCCGCGTGATCGATGAGCGTCGGCAACGCGGATCGCGCGTCGCGAACCCGCACCCGCACGGTGCAGGCATCGGTCGTGACGTCGTCTCGCCCGTGCCCCAGCTGCGCGGCGAGAGAACACGCGGCGGCTTCGTCGGCGGTATCGAGGGTGACATGGCTGCCCACGTGGGCCTGCTTGAGGTCGTGCGCCGTTCCGTCGGCGAGGATGCGGCCGTGATCGACGATCAGGATGCGTTCGGCCATCGCGTCGGCTTCGTCGAGATAGTGCGTGGTGACGACGACGGTCATGCCGGTGTTCTCGCGGATCCGACGCACGTGCTCCCACAGATTGGCGCGATTCTGCGGGTCGAGGCCCGTGGTGGGCTCGTCGAGGAACAGCACGAGCGGGTGGTGGATCAGTCCCATGGCGAGATCGAGGCGGCGGCGCTGACCGCCCGACATCTGCTGGGTGCGGCGCTGCTCGAGACCCTCCAGGCCGAAGGCGGCGAACAGTTCGGTGGCGCGACGCGCCGCTGCCCCTCGATCCGCCCCGTGGATGCGGGCCTGGCCGATCACCTCGTCACGGGCGCGTTGGGTGTGTCCGGCGCTGTTGCCCTGACCGACATAGCCGATCGACGACCGCACCCGACGGGCATCGCGTGTGACGTCCATCCCGGCGACCCGCGCGGTGCCGGACGTCGGCGGCAGGAGCGTGGTGAGCATCCGCATGAGCGTGGTCTTACCCGCCCCGTTCGCCCCGAGGATCGCGAGGGTCTGCCCGCGTGGGACGTTCATGACGATGTCGTCGACGGCGACCACGTCCTGCCTGTCGGGGCCGCGGAAGACACGCCGTAACGCCTCGACCGAGATCATGGTGTCTGTGTCTGGAACCATGACTCCACCAAACGTCCTCTTGTGGTCAGGATGTGACCGCAAGGAGTCGTAGCGTGGAGTCATGTCCACGATCAGCGCACGCGTCCTGGAGCTCCTCGCCCTCCTGCAGATCCGTCGGCATTGGAGCGGCGAGGAGCTGGCGCGGCGCCTGGAGGTCAGCCCGCGCACGCTGCGCCGCGACGTCGAGAGCCTGCAGGATCTGGGCTACCCGATCACCTCGACGCGCGGCACCGGTGGCGGCTACCAACTCGCGCCGGGCGGTTCGCTGCCCCCTCTCGTCCTCAACGAAGACGAGGCAGCGGCCGTCGTCGTCGCTCTGAAGGAGGCGGCCACAGGGAGTCATCCCATCGAGTCGGCGGCCGCGGTCACCGCACTGGCCAAGATCGTGCAGGTTCTGCCGAGCAAGATCCGCCGCCGCGTCGACTCCCTGCAGCGGCTCGCGACCCTTCCCGGCCCCTACGGCGCGCCCGCCACCGTGGATGCGGCCGTCCTCACCACGTTCGCCCTCGCGACCCGCGACCACGAGACCCTCACCTTCGACTACACCGACGCGCGAGGTACGGAGACCTGCCGACACGTGCAGCCGCGCCATGTCGTGTCCCTCGACCAGCGGCTGTACCTCGTCGCCTACGACCTCGTCCGAGGCGACTGGCGCAGCTTCCGCATCGACCGCGCCGCGAAACCCGAACGCACCGGGAAGACCTTCTCGCCGAGGGCGTTACCGCTGGCCGATCCCGCCGAGTACGTCCGCACGCACATCAAGACTGCGGGGAAGGTCTACGACGTGACCGCAACGGTCGAGGCGCCCGCAGACGAGGTGCAGAGGAGCCTCGGAGAATGGGGCACCGCCACCCCCGTGGACGAGAACTCATGCGCCGTTCACATTCCTGCAAGCGATCTCGACTGGGCCGCCTTCGCCCTCGCCGTCCTCCACGCCCCCTTCGCCGTTCATGGGCCCGAAGAAGCCGTCGCCCATATCGCGGCATGGGGGAGTCGGCTGACCGAAGCCGCCGCGTCTAACTGAGGCCGGCGTTCAGAGCTGCGGGCTCACCGCGCGTGGGTCGCTGATCGTTCTCGAGGAGCCCACAGAGATCCCAGGTGGTGCGATGGCGACGTATCAGAAGCCCGGCGGCGGTGTTCTCTACGTCCTCGGCCAGGCCGTCGGCGCCGATGCAGGCTTCCCGCTGTCTCCGGCCGCCTGGGGAGGGCCGGCAACGTCGTTCGATCGGTCACTCGGCCAGCTGTCGGCGGTGCTCGCGCCCCCACGCGCACAGTGCCTCCACGACCGGTCCGAGACTCGCCCCGTACCGCGTCAACCGGTAGGTGACTCGCAAGGGGTAGCCGTCCTCCGCGATTCGCTCCAGGATGCCATCGGCCACCAGCTCGCCGAGCTGCCGCAGCAGGACGGCTTCGGAGACCTCCGGAATGCGCCGGCGCAGTTCGCCGGGGCGCAGCTCACCCGCCTCGGCGATCTGCTGGAGAATCGAACCCTTCCAGCGACCTCCGAGCACGGCCAGGGCCGTGTCGACAGGACACGTCGACTCACCGGCCGACGCTCGATCCACCGAGGTGCGGGGGCGTGTGGTCACGCCGGCACGGTAGCCCAACGGGCTTACATCGGATCGGGCATTCCCTGGCCCGACGGGCACTGACGTCGAAGTCAGTACTGGCCAGAATGGGGTTATGGGCGCTTGCCTGGGCGCATGGAAGCGTTGATCGAGACCTCGGCTCTCGCCGTCCTGGCCGCACTGGTCGGTGTGGAGGTCACCGTTGGGTGCGTGCTGCACCCATGTCTGCGCAGGCTGGAGCCCGAGGCGATGCGACGTGGACGCGCCTGGACGGCCCGGATTCTCGGGGCGGCGATGCCACCCGTCTACGCCCTGGCCGCGGCCGGTGCGGCAGCCGCCGCCGTGTGGAAGGCCGTTCCGGGCGGTGTCGCGGCGTGGTGGATCGGCTCGGCTGCGGTGCTCGTGATGGTGATCGTCGGGACGATGGTCGTCCTCGTCCCCCTCAACTCGCGGATCGCGAAAGGCGCCCCCTCGAATTCCGCGGAGTGGGAACGCGTGACCCGGCAGTGGGACCGGTGGCACGGCGCGCGGACGGTCCTGCTCGTCACCACCCTGGCCCTCGAGATCTCGGCCGCGGCTGCGTGACGGGCCACCCTGCCAGCGCTCTCGGCTCCCCAAACCCCCGCGACGCTCGCCGGAGATGAGGCGGGCGATGGGGATATGTGGGGCCCGAGGTGGGGAGATCGCGTGGATACGGGGGCCGGAGGGCGTCATTCCGGCCGGAAACGCCGGCTGTCTCGACGGGACGGGCTCAGCGTGACTCGGCGCAGGTGAGGCAGGTGCCGAAGATCTCGAGGGTGTGGGAGACGTCGGTGAAACCGTGGGCCGCGGCCATGTCGGAGGCCCATTTCTCGGCGAGTGGCTCCTCGACCTCGACGGTGCGCCCGCAGACGCGGCACACGAGGTGATGGTGGTGGTCCTCGGACTCGCAGAGGCGGTAGCGGGCCTCACCGTCCTCGGCGCGGATCATGTCGACGGCACCCGACTCCGCCATGAGCCCCAGCGTGCGGTAGACCGTGGCGAGCCCGACGCTGTCGCCGATCTCCCGCAGTTTGCCGTGCAGGTCCTGGGCCGAGACGAAGTCGTCGGTCCGGCGCAACGCGGATTCCACCGCTCGACGCTGGCGGGTGTTGCGCGGTCCGGTGTCGGTCACGGCGACGACTCCTCTCGAGAACCTCCGTCGGAGCGCAGGACACGAGCCCCACACGCGCGAGGCAGCACCCCGAGGATGAGCCCACCATAATGCGCGTCGTGCGCCCACCCGTCCGCTGGCACGGGCGTCGACCTCGATCGTGGCAACCGTCCCGACCGCCGGGGTGCCGTCGTGATCAGTGCAGACCGGCCGTGTTCAGCGGCGGATGCCGTGCAGGCCGGGACGGGACGCGGCGGGGTCCTGCGCATCAGAGGCAGTGGCCCCGTGGCAGTGACCGTGGCCCGCAGTCTGATCGACCGGCCCGTGCTCGTCGTAATGGTCGTCGTGGGGGGAGTGCAGGTGCCCGTCGTGGAGATAGTCGACGTGGTCGTCGTGAACCACGGGCTCGTGCTCGCAATCGTGACCACCATGCACGTGCGGATGATCGGGGTGCACCTCGTTGCGGTCGCGGCCGCTCGCGTGGCGTCGGGCCCGCCCCCGCAGAGCGCCGACGAGCGTGCCGCCGAGCGCGAGCACGAGGTACACCAGCACGGCGAGCACGACGATCGTGCCGCCCGAGGGCGTGTCGAGCTCGAACGACGCGACCACGCCGGCCGTGCTGCAGAGGAGCCCGATACCCATGGCGATGCCCATCGCCGAGGCGAAACTGCGGGCCACGACCTGCGCCGCCGCGTTGGGCACGATCATCAGCGCCGCGATGAGCAGCAGACCGACCACCCGCATGGAGACGACGACCGTCACCGCGGTGAGCACCGCGAGCATGATGTTGAGCGCGAGCACGTGCAGGCCCGACGCCTGCGCGAACTCCGGGTCGTTGGCCACGGCGAACAACCGCGGCATGAGCAGCCACGTGACGAGGGCGACGGCCACGGCGAGCACCGCGAACACGATGACGTCGGACTGCCGCGTCGTCGAGATCGCGCCGAACAGGTACGCCGGGATGCTCTTGCCGCCCGAGGGGGCACGACTCATGAGCACGACACCGAGCGCGATGCCGCCGTAGAAGATGATCGCGAGCGCGGTGTCTCCGCTCGTGTTGCCGTGGGCGCGCATGAGCTCGATCGCCACCGCCGCCGCGACGGCCAGGGCGAGCGCGGTCCACACCGGCTGCGTGCCGGTGATCGCACCGAGCGCCACACCGGCGAACGCGACGTGCCCCATCCCGTCGCCGATGAGCGTGAGCCGCCGCTGCATGAGGAAGATGCCCACCATCGGCGCGGCGAGGCCGATGAACAGGGCCGCGAGGAGGGCCCGCTGCATGAAGTCGTACTCGAGGACGTGTAGCACCTCAGGCCTCCCAGCCAGGACGGGGCGCGCCGGCCGCCTGCGCGCGATCCATCGGAACGTCGTCGGTGATGCGCCCGGTGTCGACCGTCACCACCCGAGTGAGCAGCGGAGCGACGGGCTCGATGTCGTGAGTGATGATGACGAGCGTGACGCCGCGGTCGACGAGCCGGCCGAGCACCTGCGCCAGCACCTTCTGATTGCCGACGTCGACGCCCGCGGTCGGCTCGTCCATGACGAGCACCCTCGGCTCCGACGCGAGGGCCCGGGCGATGAGCACCCGACGCTGCTGGCCACCGGAGAGATCGTTGACCCCACTTCGGGCGACATCACCGAGACCGACGAGCGCGAGTGACTCGGCGATGACCGCACGGTCGGCACGGCCCGGGCGTCCGAGCAGCCCCAGCCGGGGGAGCCGCCCACTCGCGACGATCTCGGTCGCCGTCGCTCGCACCGCGGCGGACACCGTGTGCCGCTGCGGCACGTAACCGATGAGGTGGCGCTCCCGAAAACGGGACATCGGCGTGCCGAACAGCAGCACCTCGCCGCCGAGGTGGTCGTTGAGGCCGAGGATGCCCTTGACCAGCGTCGACTTGCCGCTTCCGTTGGGCCCCACCACGGCGACGCGTTCACCGGGATCGATGCGCAGGCTCGCTCCGGTGACCACCGGCCGTTGCCGATAGCCGAAGGACGCGTCGACGAGGTCGATGACCGGCGTCGTCACGAGCAGCTCTGCCCCTTCTTCAGGGTGTCGAGGTTGGTGCGCATGATGCTCAGGTAGTCCGTTCCGTCCTTGGTGATGCCCTCGATCGGGTCGAGCACCGCGAGGTTCGCGCCGGTCTCCTTGGCCACGGTCTCGGCCACGGCAGGGCTGATGAGGGTCTCCGCGTAGATCGTCTCCACGTGGTTCTTCTTAGCGTAGTCGGCGACCTTGGCGAGGCGCTGCGGGTCGGGCTCCGACTCGGGAGAGAGCCCGCTGATCGCCGCCTGCGTGAACCCGTACCGCGCCGCCAGGTAGCCGAACGCCGCGTGACTCGTGACGAGCGTGTTGCTCTCGCACGTCTTGAGGCCCGCCTTGTAGTCGGCGTCGAGGGCGTCGAGGTCCTTCTTCAGGGCCGCGAGACCGGCCTCGTACGTGCTCTTGCCCTCGGGGTCGATCGCCGTCAACTGGTCGGCGATCGCCTTGGCGACCGCGCCGTAGCGCACCGGGTCGAGCCAGAAGTGCGGGTCGATCGAGCCGGCCTCGGCGTGCTCGTGGGCGTGGCCTTCGTGTTCGTCGGCGCCCGCGGAGCCCGCAGCCGTGGGTGCCTCGCTCTCGTGCGCGTGGTCGTCATGACCGTGGTCGTGCGCGTCCTCGCCGCCGAGGTCGATGATCGGCTGGTCGACGGCCGCGTCGAGCTGTGCCGACGTCGAGACGTCGAGGGCGTGCTCGGGGGACTCGCTCTCCACGGCGTCGTCGAGAGCGGGCTGCATGCCCTTCTCGTAGACCGCGAGGTCGGCGTCCTGCATCTTCGCCACGTCGCCCGGGGTGAGTTCGGTGTCGTGCGGCTCCGCGCCCGGCTTGGTGAGGTTGGTGACCTCGATGCGGTCTCCGCCGATACGCGAAGTGGCGTACTGCAACGGATAGAACCCGACGACGACGGAGAGCTTCTCGCCCTCGCCTCCACCGGCGGTGCCGGACGAACCACCGGTCGCACCACCGTTACCGGTGCCGCAGGCGGCGAGGAGGAGGGCGGACAGGGAGAGGGTGGCAGTGCGACGGAACATGCGATGAGCCTCGTCTTATTAGGAATGATTGTCAAATCAATCTCGATGGCTCCCTCGCCCCTGGAATGAGGCCGTCCGAGGGGAGCAGTGTCGCTCGTAGACGGGATCGAAGGTCGGCCTGGTGCCACGCGGCTCTGGTGAGGGTGCCGATGTCGGTGCGCAGCAGGCGAATCGCCTCGTCGGAGGGTTCGGCGTCGCCTCCCGCGGCGTAGCGCGCGGTCTCGACCTGTTCCACGATGCGAGCGGTCGCCTGATCGACGTCGTCGCCGAGTCGCCGGCGGTACGTGTCGCCGCGGGCCCGCACCGTGGACGACGGCGGCACATCGATGCCGAGATCGGTCAGGCGCGTGGTCAGCCATCGCCAGTGTTCGTCGATCCGCTGCGCGGACGATCCCGTGCGCAGCCGTCGTCGGTGACGCCACCACGCGACGGCGGGAGAGAGCGCGAGAAGTCCGCCGAGGGTGAGCAGACCGAGCAGTATCGCGCCCACCGCGCCCGGTAGCGAGCCCGGCGCCGAAGCATCGCGGGTAGCCCCGGGCTCCGTGGCTCCCGGGTCGCGGTCGCGTGGCGCCGCCGTCGGGGTCGCCGTCACCTCAGGAACGACGGACGGCCGGGCGGTCGCGGTCGGCTCGCTCTCGCCGGTGTCTGCATCCTCGGGCAGCGCGCCGTACTGCGGTGCCGGGCCGGAACGGACCGACGGCGTCGGCTCGTACCGCACCCACCCGAGTTCGTCGAGGTAGAGCTCGGGCCAGGCGTGTGCGTCATTGGCGCGGACGACCTTGGACGTGCCCTCGGTCGTGCCTGCGAGGAACCCCGTCGCGAGCCGGGCGGGAATGCCCTGCTCTCGCGCCATGAGGATCATCGTCGTCGCGAACTGCACGCAGTACCCGGTGCGGGTGCTCAGGAATGCGTCCACCGGATCGCGCTCTGAACTCGGCGGCAGGTCGAGGGAATACGTGAAGCGCCCCTCCTCGCGCAGCCATCGCTGGATCGCATCGGCCTGTTCGGCCGGCGCGCTCGCCCCGGCCGTCACGCGACGCACCTCGCTGCGCAGAGCCGGGGTCACTGCGCTCACGTCGAGGTCGTCAGCGCTCACCGCTCCCGAGGTGACCGCCTCCACCGCCGGTACGGGCTTGGCACCCCCGCGCCGATCGACGATGGCGAGGTAGGTGATGGTGTAGCGGCTCGGGGTCGCGTCGGTGACGAGCATCTGTGTCGTCGGGTCCTGGTTCCAGCGCGCGCCGGTGACGCTGCCGCCGATCACCGGGGCCGGGGCGGCGAGGTACGGCGGACGGAGGCGGCTGTCGGCCACGGAGAACGTGCGCGTCTCGGTGCGCACGTCCTGGGAGAGACCGACGGGGGCCGCGAAGACGGGGCGCGGCGACGGCGCCACCGCCGGGGATGTCGGCTGCCAGCGACCGTCGGCGTAGCGCGCCGCCGCCCCGACGCGAACGGGGGGCGGAGCTGGGTCGTCGGTCGTGTACTCCAACACCGGAGTCCGGTCGTCGTTGCGCAGATCTGCGAGCAGGTCGGGGTCGGGAGAGAATCCGACCTGGCCCGCGCCCCCGTGCGACCGCCCCAGCCCGTCGGCGACGAATCGCGTGGGCAGATGAGGAAGCCAGGACGCCGTGACGAGGGCGAGGCCGACCGAGGCAGCCGTGAGGACGAAGGCCGTGGGTACCCGGTCGTCGACGCCCCGGGTGGCGCCGCCGGCCCGGTCCATCAGGGTCCGGCGACGATCGAGGAGCAGGAGCAGGGCGATGGCGGCGATCAACGCGACGAGGTGGTACCAGGGCAGAGGCGCGCCGACGTTGGCGACGGCGGCGAGGTAGGGCACGAGGAGCGGTACCGCTGCGAGCAGTGGACGGCCGAACGTCACTCCCGCCGCATCGGCGACGACGGCAATGGCGCCGAACCCGGCCGTGAAGACGAAGGTGACGCCCGGTGTCGCCGGGGCCGGGGGCGGATTGCCGGTGATCGACTCGACGGCGTCGGCGTAGAGATCCGCGGCGAGTCCGACACTCTCCGGGGTCGGGACGACACCCAGCAGCGCGGTTCCTTCGGCGAACACGAGGCACAGCGCGACGACGAACACGGCCATCTGGATGAGGACCACGACCGCCCGGGCGTACCACGGGGGGCGGGCGAGCCGACGGGCGACGGCACCCGCGACCGCGACGGCGAGCACGGTCAGGAGCAGGGGACCCGCCCACGTGGCCTCGTCGAACAGCGTGCGCAGGGGCCACGCCGAGACCATCACGGCCAGCGCGACGACCAGGGAGGGGCCGAGGTGGGCGGGGGGTGTCATGCGGGAACGGCGTCCCCGGTCATGGCGCGCCAGGCGTCCACGTACCCCGTTCGGGGCGTGCAGGGCGTGGCGGCCCAGCCGGCCTGGCGTGCGACGTCGACGAGGGCTGGGTCGACCTGCCCCGGGGCCACGAGGCATGCGAGTCCCTGAGACCCCGGCGGGAGCGTGAGGAGGAGATCGCGCGTCTCCGCATCGCGGACGCCGGTGACGAGCACGACGAGTCCGGCCCGCGCGGCGGCGTCGCGGACCAGCCCGACGAACGGATCCTCGACCGCCACCTGCAGCCGCGGCGGGCGCATCACCACCGGCGTCGTCGCCAGCGCGAGCATGATCTCCTCCCGCCGAGAGCGCTCATCGGTGCCACCGAGCAGCGTGGCCGAACCGGTGAGCAGGTCGAGCGACATCCCCGCGCGGTCGAGCGTGAGGGCGGCCGACGCGAGCATCTCGACGCCCCACTCGAGCACGTCCGGAAAGCTCCGGTCGGCCAGCCGCGGGTCGAGGACCAGCAGCGCGTGTCGAGCGGTCGTGCGCTCGTCGTGCCGGGTCATGAGTTCGCCCCGATGGGCCGTGGCGGGCCAGTGGATGCGACGCAGATCGTCACCGACCTGGTAACTGCGGATCGAGCCGTACTCCTCCCCGGGCAGGGGAGAGGTGCGGGCCGAGACGCCTTCGCTGTGCAGGTCGGCGGATCGAGAGGACGGTAGCCCCAGGTCGTGGGCCAGGGGCAGGACGGTGATCGTGCGTGACGACCCCGCAGGGAGGACTCGCTCGGCGAACCCGAACGGGTCTTCACGGGTGATCGTGCAGGGCGGGATCTCATGCCGGCCACGCGCCGCCAGCCTCACCGTCAACGTGACCTCGAAGGTCGACCCCGCCCGGAGTGCGGGGGTCAAAACCTCAATCGAGCCGCCGCCCAGGCCGCTCGGCAGCGGCTGCGAAAGACGCGCCGCCGGACACCGCCGTCGCGCTCGCAGGCGAAGGGGGAGGGTCGTCACCTGCCCCGTCGTCAGTGCGCCTTCGCCGACCTCGGCCTCGACCTCTACGTGAGGTCGAAAGAAGACGACAAGCAGAGCGGCGAGGAGGACGACGGTGACCGCGACCATCCCGACCCTCGTGAGCTCCTCGAAGCCGAGCGCCGCACCCGCCACCACCAGCGTCGCTCCGGCGGCGAGCGTGGCGCGTCCGCGATCGGTGAGGATGAGGCGCATCAGGGCCTCACGCGGCCGAGCAGCGTGCGCAGGGCCTCGGTGGTGGAGTTCCGCGAGAGTCGCCCTTGTGAGGAGAGCAGCAGGCGATGGTCGAGGATGGGGACCGCGAGCGCCTGGACGTCGTCGGGCAGCACGTGGGCGCGGCCCGACATCGCCGCGCGGGCCCGAGCCGCCCGCAGCAGATGCAGGCCGGCCCGGGGAGAGGCGCCGAGGCGCAGGTCCGGGCTGCTGCGCGTCGCCTGGAGGAGGGCGACGATGTACCGACGAATCGGCTCCGAGGCGTGCACGCGCCCGGCCGCCTCGACCGCGCGCGTCACCGCAGCCGGATCCGTCACCGGCTCGAGCGTCGCGAGAGGAGCGGACGCCGAGTGGTGATCGAGCATCGCCACCTCGGCCTCCACGCCCGGATAGCCCATCGACACCCGGGCCATGAAGCGGTCACGCTGCGCCTCGGGTAGGGGATAGGTGCCCTCCATCTCGATGGGGTTCTGCGTGGCGACGACGAAGAACGGCGACTCCAGCGCGTAGGTCCGCCCGTCGACCGTGACCTGGGCCTCCTCCATGCACTCCAGCACCGCCGACTGGGCCTTGGGAGTGGCGCGGTTGATCTCGTCGCACACGACGACGTTGGCGAACACGGCGCCCGGCCGGAACCGGAACTCGCGCACCTCGGGATCGAAGATGCTCACGCCGGTGACATCGCTCGGCATGAGGTCGGGGGTGAACTGGATGCGGCTCATCGGTGCCCCGATCGCCCGTGCGAGGGTCTTGGCGAGGGTGGTCTTGCCGACTCCGGGTACGTCCTCGACGAGAAGGTGACCGCCGGCGAGCAGCACGGTCACCGCCAGGTCGACGACGTCGTCCTTGCCCTCGACGACGCTGCGCATCGCCGCCGCGAGGTGGGCCGCCAGTTCGCCGACCTCCGCGATGCCGGTCTGCATCCCCTCGCCACCGTCGGCGCGCGCGGCGTCCACCCCCGCGTCCTGCACCATCGCGTCGTCCACGTGGCCGCCCCTCGTTCCCTCGTCGATCGATCTGCGTTCGATGGTGCCCCACGCGGGTGGACGCGGTCGATTCCAGGTCGACGCTCGGCGGTGAGCGACTCCTCCACCCTGCTCCACCGGGGCCCCCCACATTCCTCCACGACGATGCTCCCCATCGCTCCACTCCCGCCGGGGTCAGCGCATCATCCCTGGTCAGCGCAGTGCGTCAGGTGGCGCCGACCCCGGGTTCGCTCGCCCTCGCACACGCCCGGGTGCGGCCTCCTCCCCATGTCCTCCACTTCGACCCACCCCCTCTGACCTGCGTAGTTGTATTCATCCGGGACGCCGCGGAGCGTCACCTCATTCCTGTGTGGCGCGAAGTGGAGTAAAGTGGGGGGAACGGGAGAGACTTGGCGGCCGATCGGGAGGGGAGGTGCCAGTTGTTTCTCGGCACCCACACCCCACGGTTGGACGACAAGGGGCGGCTGATCCTGCCCGCGAAGTTCCGTGAGCGGCTCGCCGGTGGTCTCGTCGTCACCCGTGGTCAGGAGCGGTGCCTCTACGTCTTTCCCATGGACGAATTCGTGCGGGTCGCCGACGACCTGCGCGCCGCGCCCGTCACGAGCAAGGCCGTGCGTGACTACCTGCGCGTGTTCCTCTCCGGCGCCTCCGACGAGATCCCGGACAAGCAGGGCCGCGTCACCATCCCGCCCGCGCTGCGGCAGTACGCCGGGCTCGACCGCGAGTGCACGGTCATCGGTGCCGGCTCCCGCGTCGAGGTCTGGGACACCGCCGCGTGGAACGCCTACCTCGAATCCACCGAGCAGGCCTTCGCCGACCAGGCCGAGGAGGTGATCCCCGGACTGCTCTGACGCAGGAACACGACGCCGACACGGACGCCGAGTCGAGATCGAACCGAAAGAACACCGCGCGCCTCCCTGGCGCCGGGTCTCCATCCACTCGGGCCACGCCCGCCCCGGGATCACTTCCCCGTTCCCGGGTCGCGCAAGGCCACCTCCCGAGGTCACTTCCCCGGCCTCGGGTGGACGGGCAGGGTGGGGCCCCGACCCCAGGGCCCGCCACTCACACTCGACGACACGACCGACTACACGACACGACCGACTACCACGACCGACCACCACGACCGACCACCACGACCGCGACGACCATCCGCACGGTTCGTCACGTGCCCCAGAGCACGGCGAGTACCCAGACCACCCACAGCACCCGAGAGGAGGCCCGCGATGACCGCACTCGAGCGCGGTGACGCCCACGAGCGGCACGTACCCGTGATGCGCGATCGCATCGTCGAGTTGCTCGCGCCCGCCCTCGAGCGGGAGGGCTCGGTGTTGCTCGACGCGACGCTGGGCATGGGTGGTCACGCCGAGGCGATCCTCACCGCGTGCCCCACGGCCCGGGTCGTCGGCATCGACCGCGACCCCGAGGCGCTCGACCTCGCAGGCCGGCGACTGGCTCCCTTCGGCGACCGGTTCACCGGCGTGCACGCCGTCTACGACGAGATCCCCGACGTGCTCGACGAGCTCGGCGTTCGCGAGGTCGCGGCGGTCCTCATGGATCTCGGCGTCTCCTCGCTGCAGCTCGACGCGCTCGATCGAGGCTTCGCCTACCGTGCCGACGCCCCGCTCGACATGCGGATGGACCAGTCGAACGGGCTCACGGCCGCCGACGTGCTCAACACCTATGACAAATCCGAGCTGGTCAGAGTCCTGCGGGAGTACGGCGAGGAACGCTTCGCGGGCAAGATCGCCGGAGCCGTCGTGCGCGCTCGCGAGACCGAGCCCTGGGCGCGTTCCGAACGCCTCGTCGATCTCCTACGATCGGTCGTACCCGCCGCGTCGCAACGCTCCGGCGGGCACCCTGCCAAACGCACGTTCCAGGCCCTACGCATCGAGGTCAACGCGGAACTGCGCGCACTCGAGCGCGCCGTCCCGGCCGCGGTCGATGCTCTTGGGGTCGGTGGGCGTGTCGCTGTCCTGGCTTACCACTCGTTGGAGGACAGGATGGTCAAGAGAGTTCTGAACGCCGGAAGTCGTAGTTCCGCCCCGCCCGGGTTGCCGGTCGAGCTGCCCGAGCATCGGGCGTACCTACGACTCCTGACCAGGGGGGCCGAAGAACCCTCACCGGAGGAGATCGCCGTCAACCCGCGGGCCGCCTCGGCCAAGCTGCGGGCGGCGGAACGAATCCTCCCGCGAGACGCACGAGTTCGACCACGAGGGAGCACACGATGAGCCAGATGCCAGCCACGACCGCCCTACGGGCGCCGCGGCGACCGGTGCCGGCCCGTCCGGAGCTGCGCGTGGTCACCGGTCAGGCGGCCGTGTCGGCGCCGCCGCGCCGACTGCCGTTCGTCCTCTTCTGCTCGGCCCTGCTCGCCGCCGGCCTCATGGTCCTGCTGTTCATCAACACCTCCCTCGCCCAGGGCGCGTACCGGCTGCATGACCTGCGGGTCACCTCCGTGGCCCTGCAGGAGGACGAGCAGCAGCTGCGTGAGCAGCTCGCCACGCTCGAGTCGCCGGTGCACCTGTCCAAGGCCGCCGAGGAGATCGGCATGGTGCCGGGCACGGTCCCGGTCTTCCTCGACGTCTCCGACCGGTCGATCACCGGCAAGCCGACTCCGGCGCCCACCCCGAGCAGCACCGAGACCGCCCGGCCCACCAAGGGCGCCACGTCCGGCACCGACGGCGGCCGGACGTCCGGGGGGAACTGACACCGTGACGTTGCAGGCGCGTCGCCCCCTCGAACACGACGCGTCGTCCCGTCGCCTCCGCGACCCTCAGGGACGACGCGTCCCCGAGCGCACCCGCGCCCTCGACGACAAGGCCGTGCGCGACCGTCGCGGCGAGTTCGTCGAGGACGCTCCGAGTGCCGGCTCGGGCCACGGCTCGGGAGGCCACGGCGGGGGATCGGGAGGTTCCGGCGGCGGACGCCGCGGTGGCGGACGCGGGCGTGGCTCCCGAGGCGCGTCGCGCACCCGGCGGCACCCTGCCGCGCGGCGGCGCGTGCGTGCCCTGTTCGTCGCGATGCTCTTCGCCTTCACCCTCTTCGCCGCGCAGCTCGTGCGCGTCCAGCTCATCGACGCCGGCCGGATCGCGGCGGAGGGGCTCGAGGTGCGCTCGTGGCGTACCGATCTGCCCGCCCAGCGCGGCGCGGTCCTCGACCGTTACGGCGTGCCACTCGCCTCGAGCGTCGAACGTCGCACGGTGCTCGTCGACCAGAACCTCGTCAAGGAGTACGAGGTCAAGAACCCGGTGACGAAGAAAAAGGAGGTCGTCGGCGTCGACGGCGCAGCCGCGGCCATGGCCCCGATCCTCGGGGTGTCCCAGGACGAGATGCGCGATCGCCTCACCGGAACGAGCCTCGGCGCGGTCGTCGCCCGGCAGATCGAGCCCTCGCTGTGGCGCCGCATCGCCGAGCTCGGCATCCCGGGCGTCGCCTCGCAGATGGACTCCGTGCGCACCTACCCCGGCGCCGAGCCGGTGGCCCCGCTCGTCGGGTGGGTCGGCCAGGACGGCACGGCCCGACACTCCGGCGGTGGCCTGGAACACCTGCTCGACGGCTCCCTCACCGGCACCCCGGGGGAGGCCGTACGCGAGATCTCCCGCGACAGCCGCGTCATCCCCCTCGGTCAGCAGACGATCAAGCCCGCGGTGCCGGGCCGCAACGTGCGGCTCACCATCGACCAGGACCTGCAGTACGTCGCCTACGACGCCATCTCGCGCAAGGTGCAGGAGATGGAGGCCGAGTCGGGCTACGCCGTCGTGCTCGACCGGCAGAGCCGGCTGCGGGCCGTGGCCCAGTACCCCGGCTTCGATCCGGCGGACCGCAGCAAGAAGGGCCAGGTGTTCGGCAGCCTGCCGTTCCAGGACACCTTCGAGCCGGGCTCGACCGCCAAAGTCATGTCGATCGGCGCCGCGCTCGCCGAGGGCAAGACCACCCCGACGACCCTCTACGAGGTGCCCAACCGGCTGCAGCGTTCCGACCCCCGCCCGTTCCGAGACAGCCACGATCACAAGACCCTCGACCTCACGACGGCGGGCATCGTCGCGCAGTCGAGCAACATCGGCACGATCCTCATCGCCGAGCAGATGTCGAAGGCCACCCTCGAGTCCTATTACCGCAAGTTCGGGGTGGGCTCGCAGACGGCCGTGCACTTCCCCGGCGAGAGCGCCGGCATCTTCCCGCCGTCGTCGGAATGGAACGACACGCGTTGGTACACGATCATGTTCGGCCAGGGCGTCGCGATGACCGCGGTGCAGGACGCCGGGGTGTTCCAGGCCATCGCCAACAAGGGGGAGCGCATCTCGCCCACGTTGGTCGAGGGCGAGTACGACGCCGAGGGACGCTTCCATCCCGCCCCGCAGCCCGACCCCGTGCGCGTGCTGCCCGAGAAGGCGGCCGACGAGATGAGCCGCATGCTCGAGATCGTCGTCAGCGAGAGCGGCACCGCCCAGGCCGCCGCGATCCCGGGAGTGCGCATCGCCGGTAAGACCGGAACCGCGCTCGACCAGGTCAAGGGCGGATACGTTTCCTCGTTCATCGGGTACGCCCCGGCCGAGGACCCGCAGTACGTCGTCGCCGTCATCGTCAACAAACCCGGCAAGGGACACCCGATCTACGGCGGCACGGTGGCCGGGCCGGTGTTCCAACAGATCATGTCCTACGCGCTCAAGGAGACCGGTGAGCGGCCGGGGCCGGTCGTGCCCCAGCACTACCCCCTGAACAAGGACGAGCTCGAGAACGGGATGCCCGAGAACGGCCCGACCCCCGGGTCGATCACGCCGCCGGGCGCGCCGCAGGGCAACCGCACCCCCACGTCCACGACCACGCCGACGAGGACGCCGGAGGCCTCCGGCACCGAGACTCCAAGCGGGTCGACCTCGGAAACGTCCGACCCCGGTCGCGGGCCGAGCAGCACGTCGAGCGGGCGCACCACCGATGAAGCACCGGCCCCGACGGGACGGTAGTTTCGGCCGTGATGACACCTCCTGGACGCCCCCGCGACGTGCTGCCGACCACCGTCGGCAGCCTGACGTCGCCTCGAATCCGCCTCGTCGGCGACCCCGACGTCACCGTCACCGGCGCGGGTCTCGACAGCCGCACCGTGGTCTCCGGCGACCTCTACGCCGCCCTGCCCGGCGCCCACGTCCACGGCGCGCGATTCGCCGGCTCGGCACTGGAGGCCGGGGCGCGGGCAGTGCTCACCGACGAGGCCGGGCTGCGCACGATCGAGGAGCTCGACGCCGTCGTGCCGGCGCTCGTCACGGACGACCCGCGTGCCGTGCTGGGCGAGGTGTCGGCCGAGATCTACGGCCACCCGGCCGGTGAGTTGCGCAGCGTCGGCATCACCGGCACGAACGGCAAGACCACGACGGCCTACATCCTCGACGGTGCGCTGCGGGCGCTCGGACGTACGACCGGGCTGGTCGGCACGATCGAGACCCGGATCGCCGACGAGCACATCGCGAGCGTGCGCACGACGCCGGAGTCCTGTGACCTGCAAGGGCTGCTCGCGGTCATGGTCGAGCGCGGCGTCACCGACCTGACGATGGAGGTCTCGAGCCACGCACTCGTGCTGCATCGGGTCGACGGGATCGTCTACGACGTCGCGTGCTTCACCAACCTCAGCCAGGACCACCTCGACTTCCACCACACGATGGCCGAGTACGCGCGGGCCAAGGCCTCGCTGTTCACGCCCCAGCGGGCCCGACGCGGGATCGTGTGCGTCGACGACGACTGGGGGCGCGCGGTGGCCGACGGAGCCACGATCCCGGTCGTCACGGTGTCGAACTCGCGTGAACGAGGGGCCGACTGGGTCATCGACGCCGAGCCCGGAGCGCAGGAGTTCACCCTCACGGCCGCGTCGCGCGACGACGACGACGTCCTCGCGCTGCGCTCACCGCTGCCCGGCGACTTCAACCGCACGAACACCGCGGTAGCCGCCCTCGCACTGCTGACCCTCGGCGTCGACCCGCACGAGGTCGAGCGCGCACTGGCGACCGACACGACCGTTCCGGGCCGCGCCGAGAACGTCGACCTCGGCGCCGACGCCCCCCGCGCGATCGTCGACTTCGCCCACACCCCCGACGCCGTGACCTCCGTGCTCGAGGCGCTGCGACCCGGCACGAACGGGCCGCTCGTCGCCGTGCTCGGTGCGGGCGGAGACCGCGACCCGGGCAAGCGCGCGGCCATGGGCCGGGCGGCCGCATCGTGGGCCGACCACGTCGTCGTCACCGACGACAACCCCCGGCACGAGGACCCGGCGGCCATCCGCGCCGCCGTGCTCGCCGGCGCCCGCGAGGCGCTCGCGGAGGACGCCGCATCGGCGGGAACCGCGATGGCGAGCACGGCCGAGGCGGTCGACGGTCGCGAGGCCGCGATCGAGACCGCCCTGCGGCTCGCGCGTCCCGCCGGCACGATCGCCGTGCTCGGCAAGGGCCACGAGACCGGCCAGCAGATCGGCGACCACGTCCACCCCTACGACGACCGCGAGGCCGTGCGGCGGGCGTGGCAACGCATCGCAGGAGAGACCCGATGATCCCCCTCACCCTCGCCGAGGTCGCCGGCATCACCGGCGGCACGGTGCACGGTCCGAACGGAGGCACGGCCTCCGACGAGACCGGACGCATCGTCCTCGACGGCCCGGTCGTCACCGACTCTCGCGAGGCGGGGCCGGGATCCTTGTACGTCGCCCGCATCGGCGAGCACGCCGACGGGCACGTCTACACCGGTGGCGCGAGGTCCGCCGGCGCGGTGGCGGCACTCGTGACGCGACCCGTCGAGGAACTGCCGTACGTCCTGGTCACCGACGTGCAGGAGGCGTTCGCCGCGCTCGCGGCGGAGGTCGTGCGGCGGCGCGTCGAACAGGGGATGGTCGTCGTCGGCATCACCGGGTCCTCCGGCAAGACGACGACCAAGGACCTGCTCGCCCACGTGCTCTCGGGCCACGGCGAGACCGTCGCCAATGTCGGCTCGCTCAACTCCGAGGTGGGCGTCCCCCTCACCGTGTGCCGAGTCACCCCGACGACGCAGGTGCTGATCGTCGAGATGGGGGCCCGAGGTCTGGGCCACATCGACTACCTCACGCGCATGGCCCCGCCACGCATCGGCATCGAGCTCAACGTCGGCTCCGCGCATCTGGGGGAGTTCGGCTCCCGCGAGGTCATCGCGCGGGCCAAGACCGAGCTCGTCGCCGCCCTTCCCGCCGACGGGCTCGCGGTGCTCAACGCGGACGACCCCCTCGTGCGGGCCATGGCGACCGAGACGGCGGCCCGCGTCTGTCTCACCGGACGCAGCGAGGACGCCCACGTGCGCGCGACCGACGTGCGCCTCGATGCGAGCGGAGCCCCCTCGTTCACGCTCCACGTCGACGATCGTGCGGTCCCCGTCGCACTCGCGATGCTCGGCGAGCACCAGGTCGACAACGCGCTGCCGGTCGTCGCGACCGCGCTCGAGATCGGCATGGACCTCGACGCCGTCGTCGAACGCCTCGAGAGCGCCCGCCCCGGCAGCCGCTGGCGCATGGAGCGCACCGAGCGGCCCGACGGTGTCGTCGTCGTCAACGACGCGTACAACGCCAACCCCGACTCGATGGCCGCCGCCCTGCGCACCCTCGCGCGCATGACCCGCACGGGCCGTGCCGTCGCCGTCCTCGGCGCGATGTACGAGCTCGGACCCGATTCTGCGGCCGAGCACGAGCGCATGGGCCGGCTCGCCGGTGAACTCGGCCTCGACGCCGTCGTCGCCGTCGCCCCGGACGCGGCCGCGATCGCCCTCGGCGCCGAGCGTGGCGGAGTGGATCTCGTGCGCCGCGTCGACACCCTGGACGCCGCTCACGAACTCCTCGACGACCAGCTGCGACCCGGCGACGTCGTCCTCCTCAAGTCGAGCAGGGATGCGGGACTCCGCCTCCTCGGCGACCGTCTGACCGCCCAGGAGGTCTCCTCATGAAGCCCGTGCTCGCCGCCACGGCGATCTCGCTCGTCGTCGCGCTGTTCGGCACGCCGCTGTTCATCAAGTTCCTCGTGCGGCGCGGCTACGGCCAGTTCATCCGCGACGACGGCCCGACGACCCACCACACCAAACGCGGCACGCCGACGATGGGTGGCGCGGTCATCATCGGGGCCACGATGGCCGGGTACTTCCTCGCCCACCTCGTCACGGTCACCCCGCTGTCGGCGAGCGCCCTGCTCGTCATGTTCCTCATGGTCGGGATGGGGTTCGTGGGGTTCGCCGACGACTTCATCAAGATCAGCAAGGCCCGCAGCCTCGGCCTGCGCTCGTGGCAGAAGCTCGTCGGGCAGGTGAGCGTCGGCACGGTGTTCGCGGTGCTCGCCCTCACCCTGAGCAACGAGCGGGGCATCACCCCGGCCTCGACCCGGCTCTCGTTCCTGCACGACCTGCCGGTCGACCTCTTCCTCTGGGGGCCCGTGGTCGGGTTCGTCCTGTTCGTGCTGTGGATCAACCTGCTCATCGCGGGCACGAGCAACGGCGTCAACCTCACCGACGGCCTCGACGGGCTCGCGACCGGGGCGACCGTGCTGGTCAGCGGCGCGTACGTGCTCATCGGCATCTGGCAGTTCAACCAGCGGTGCTCGCGGCTGGGGGCGAACACGGCCCTGTGCTACGAGACCCCGCACCCGCTCGACCTCGCGATCTTCGCGGCCGCGCTCATGGGCGCCTGTGTCGGGTTCCTCTGGTGGAACGCCTCGCCGGCCAAGATCTTCATGGGTGACACCGGCTCACTCGCCCTCGGCGGCGCGCTCGCGGGTCTTGCGATCACGACCCGCACCGAGCTGCTCATGATCATCCTCGGCGGCCTGTTCGTCATCATCACGATGTCGGTGATCATCCAGGTCGCCTCGTTCAAGATGACCGGCAAACGTGTCTTCCGTATGGCGCCGCTGCAGCACCACTTCGAGCTCAAGGGCTGGAACGAGGTGACGATCGTCATCCGCTTCTGGATCGTCGCCGGAGTCTGCGTCGGGTTCGCACTCGCGCTCTTCTACACCCCGTGGATCGTCGTCGGGGGCACGTTGTGACCGAGCACGTGACGCACGTGGCCTGCGGTGAGACTCCGCCGGGTCACGGACCCCTCGACCACGCCGGCGCCGAGTGGGCGGGGTTGCGCGTCCTCGTCACCGGTCTCGGGGTGAGCGGGTTCGCCGCCGCCGACGCCCTGCTCGAGCGCGGCGCGGTGGTGCGGGCCGTGGATTCCGGGGAGTCCGAGCAGCTCACCGAGCGCTGCCGGATCCTCGAGATCCTCGGCGCCGAGCTCGTCCTCGCGGGCGACGCCCGAGCCGCGCTCGAGGAGTCGGAGTCCTCCGAGGCGATGGATCGGCTGCTCGACGGCGTCGAGCTCGTCGTCACCTCGCCGGGCTGGCGGCCGAGCTCGCCGGTGTTCGTCGCCGCCGCCGCCCGTGGCATCCCCGTGTGGGGCGAGGTCGAGCTCGCGTGGCGCATGCGACCCGAGGGCGCCGCGCCGTGGGTGACGATCACCGGCACCAACGGCAAGACGACGACCGTGCAGATGCTCGACGCCATCTTCACCGCGGCCGGCCTGCGCAGCCGGGCCGTCGGCAACGTCGGCACCCCGATCATGGAGGCCGTGCTCGACCCGCAGCCCTACGACGTGCTCGCCGTCGAGCTCTCGAGCTTCCAACTGCACTGGCAGCGGTCGGTCTCCCCGCTGGCCTCGGCGTGCCTCAACGTCGCACCCGACCACGTCGACTGGCACGGCTCCCTCGAGGAGTACCGGGCCGCCAAGGGGCGCGTCTACGAGAACACCCACGTCGCGTGCGTCTACAACGTGCAGGACCCGATGACCGAGCAACTCGTCGTCGACGCCGACGTCGTCGAGGGCTGCCGGGCGGTCGGGTTCACACTCGGCACACCGGGGCTGTCGATGGTGGGTGTGGTCGAGGGCATCCTCGCCGACCGCGCCTTCGTCGAGAACCGGCAGACCTCGGCCGCCGAGCTCGGCACCGTCGCCGACCTGCGGCGGGGCACCGTCGACCCGCCGGCCCACGTCGTCGCCAACGCCCTCGCCGCGGCCGCTCTCGCCCGAGCCGCGGGAGTGAGCCCCGTCGCGGTACGCGACGGACTGCGGGCCTTCACCCCCGAAGCCCACCGCATCGCCGAGGTGGCGGTCGAGGGCGACGTCACGTGGATCGACGATTCGAAGGCCACCAATCCGCACGCCGCGGCGGCCTCGCTGCGGGCGTTCGATCCGGTGGTCTGGATCGCCGGCGGCCTGCTCAAGGGCGCCGACGTCGACGAACTCGTCGCCGAGAACGCCGGCCGGCTGCGCGGCGTCGTCCTCCTCGGGCGCGACCGGGCGCGGATCGCCGAGGCGCTCGCCCGACACGCCCCGGACGTCCCGACGATCGACGTCGCCACCACCGACACTGGGGCGATGGCCGAGGTCGTCGACGCGGCCGCCACGCTCGCCCGCCCCGGTGATGTCGTGCTGCTCGCGCCGGCCGCGGCCTCGATGGACATGTTCCGCAACTACGAGGTGCGTGGCGAACGATTCGCCGAGGCCGTGCGCGCCCGGCTGGGACGCTGACCGACACCACCCACCCCACGACGAGCGACGAACGCCGACCACGACCCAGAACCCACGACACGGAACCCACGACCCAGGACCCGAACTCGCGCGACGAGAGGAGAGGAGGCGAGCGATGAGCACCGCCACACGCCGGCCGTCGACGGCCTCGCGCCCCGGCGACGAGGGGGGAGCGCCTCCGGAGGCCCACCCGTTCTGGGCCCGGCTGGAATCCCCGCTGTCCACGTACTACCTGCTCATCGCGGTCGTCTCGAGTCTCACGCTCATCGGGCTGGTCGTCGTGCTCTCCGCGTCGTCGGTCGCCTCGCTCGTGCAGGACGACTCGCCGTACAGCCTGTTCGGCCGGCAGGCGATGTTCGCCGTCCTCGGCACGATCGGCGCCGTCGTCGCGAGCCGCATCCCGGTGCCGTTGTGGAAGCGGTTGGCCCTGCCCGCGTTCGTCATCGCCGTGCTGCTCCAGCTCCTCGTCTTCGTGCCCGGCCTCGGCGTCACGGTCAACGGCAACCGCAACTGGGTCTCCCTCGCAGGGGTGCGCCTGCAGCCCTCCGAACTCGGCAAGTTCGCCCTCGTGCTCTGCTGCGCCCTCGGCCTGGCCACCAAACGCCGGCGGCTGCACCAGTGGCAGCACGTCGTCGTGCCCGCGCTCGTGCCGTTCGGGGCCGTCATCGTCGGCCTCGTGCTGCTCGGCCGCGATCTCGGCACCTCGCTCATCCTGCTCGCGATCATCGCGGGCATGCTGTGGGCGGCCGGGGTCTCGTGGAAGCTGTTCGCCGCGGCCGGTGGCCTGGGCGCCGGCCTCGTCGCCCTCATGGTGCTCCTCAGCGGCAACCGCATGGACCGCATCGACCAGTGGCTCAACTGCACCGACGTCCACCAGTGTTGGCAGACCCGGCACGGCCAGTTCGCCCTCGCCGACGGCGGCCTCGTCGGTCGCGGCCTCGGGGCCAGTGTCGAGAAGTGGTTGTGGCTGCCCGAACCGCACAACGACTTCATCTTCGCGATCATCGGCGAAGAGCTCGGGCTCGGCGGGACCCTGCTCATCCTCGTGCTCTACGCCCTGCTGGCCGTCGCCTGCTACCGCGTGGTCCTGCGCGCCGACGACCAGTTCGTGCGCCTCGCGACGACCGGCGTCATGGTGTGGATCCTCATCCAGGCGATGATCAACATCGGCTCGGTCATCGGACTGCTGCCCGTCATCGGCGTTCCGCTGCCGCTCGTCTCCGCAGGCGGGTCGGCGCTCGTCACCAACCTTGCGGCCCTCGGCATGGTCATCGCGTTCGCGCGTCATGAGCCGGCATGCAGGCGGGCCCTCGCGTCTCGTCCGGGCCGGTGGGGTCGGGCCGTGCAGGGGCTGCGTAAGCGGCGCTCGGCACCGAAGAACCCGCAGGCGAAGAAAGTCGGCCGTCAGGGCTCGCCGGCCAGGGCCGTCACCTCGATCGACAAGCGAAAGGGGCGCTGATGCGTTCCGTCGTCCTCGCCGGAGGGGGATCGGCGGGCCACGTCTCGCCGTTGCTCGCCCTCGCCGACTGCCTGCGCCGCCGCCATCCTCAGGTCGCGATCACCGCACTCGGAACGGCCACCGGCCTGGAGTCCCGGCTGGTTCCCGCCCGGGGATACCCGCTGGCCACCCTGCCCAAGGTCGTCTTCCCGCGTCGCCCCGGAGCCGACGTGCTCCGCCTGCCCGGGCGCCTCGCGGAGGCCGTGCGCGCCGCCGACCGCGTGGTGCGCGACACCGACGTCGTCGTCGGGTTCGGAGGCTACGTCGCGAGCCCCGCCTACCTCGCCGCTCGTCGTCGCCGCGTGCCGATCGTCGTCCACGAGCAGAACGCCCGCCCGGGGCTCGCCAACAAGCTGGGCGGTCGGCTCACCTCGCACGTCGGCGTGACCTTTCCGCACACGCCGCTGCCGCACGCCACGGTCGTCGGCATGCCCCTGCGCCGAGAGATCGCCGACCTCGACCGCGCCGCGCTGCGCGCCGAGGCCCTCGCGCACTACGGTCTCGAGGCCGACAGGCCCACGCTGCTCGTGACGGGCGGATCGCTCGGCGCCAAACGTCTCAACGACGCGTTCGGAGCCGCGGCCCAACGCATCCGCGCCGCGGGCATCCAGACGATCCACCTGTGCGGCCGGGGCAAGGAGTTCGACGCGCCCACGGGCCCCGGCCCCGCCTATGTCGTTCGCGAGTACGCCGACCGCATGGAACTCGCCTACGCCGCCGCCGACCTCGTCGTCGCCCGCTCGGGTGCGAACACGGTGTGCGAGCTCACGGCGGTCGGACTGCCGGCAGTGTTCGTGCCGCTGCCGATCGGCAACGGCGAACAGCGTGTCAACGCGGCCGAGGTGGTGGCCGCCGGTGGTGCCGAGCTCGTCGACGACGCCGAGCTCACCGCCGAGCGCGCCCTCTCGGAGGTCGTGCCGCTGCTCACCGATCCGGAGACCCTCTCGGCCATGGCGGCGGCATCGGCCTCGTGCGGGCAACGCGATGCCGACGAGTTGCTGGCCGACCTCGTCGAGACCGCCGGAGGTCGGCGCCCGTGAGCGACCTGCCCTTCACCACGCGGTTCGACCTCGCCGCGGAGGTGCCGCCTGCGACGGAGCTCGGCCGCGTCCACGTCCTCGCCGCCGGCGGTGCCGGGATGTCGGCGATCGTCCGCCTGCTGCTCGACGCCGGGGTGCAGGTCAGCGGGTCGGACGCCAACGACGTGCCCGTACTGGAGTCGCTGCGCGCGCAGGGGGCGACGATTCACGTCGGCCACGACCCGGCGCACGTCGCGGGTGCCGACACGGTCGTCGTCTCCTCGGCCGTGCGGGAGGACAACGTCGAGCTCGCAGCGGCTCGCGCGGCCGGCCTGCGTGTGCTCCACCGATCCCAGGCCCTCGCCAGTCTCATGAGCGGGCACGTCAGGGTGGCCGTGGCGGGCGCCAACGGCAAGACCACGACGACGGCCATGCTCACCTCGGCCCTGCTCGAGGCGAGCCTCGACCCCGGTTTCGCCGTGGGCGGCGAGCTCATGGGGCTCGGAGTCAACGCGCGTCTCGGCACGGGGGAGGCGTTCGTCGTCGAGGCGGACGAGAGCGACGGCACGTTCCTCGCCTATCGCCCCGACGTCGCGGTCGTCACCAACGTCCAGCCCGACCACCTCGACTTCTACGGCTCGTTCGACGCCGTGCAGGCGGCCTACGCGTTGTTCACCGAGAGTGTCGGCACGAGTTCGCAGCCGGGCTCGTCGGTCGAGGGGCTGCTCGTCACCTGCGCCGACGACGACGGTGCCTGGCGGCTGGCCTGCGCCCGACGCGACGCCGGCGCCCGGGTGCTCACGTACGGCACCGACGCGCGCGCCGACGTGCGCCTCGTCGACGTCGTCGGTGACGGCCTCACCGGCCGGGCCCGGCTCGTCGCCGACACGGAGGCGTTCCCCGAGCTCGCCACCCTCGACGGTCGGGAGCTCGAGGTCTCGCTGCCCGGCCTGCACAACCTCCTCGACGGCGCGGCGGCCCTCGTCGCGGCGTGCATCGGACTCGGCGCCGAGCCCGACCATGCCCTCGCCGGGCTCGCCGGCTACCGCGGCACCCGCCGCCGGTTCGAGGCCAAGGGCGAGGCCGGGGGAGTGCGCGTCGTCGACGACTACGCCCACAACCCGGCCAAGGTGGCGGCCGTCGTCGAGGCCGGTCGCCAGGTGTGCGCGCCCGGACGGCTCGTCGTCTGCTTCCAGCCCCACCTGTTCAGCCGGACGCGCGACTTCGCCGATCGCTTCGCCGCCGCGCTGGCCGGGGCGGACGTCGTCGTGCTGCTCGACGTCTACGGCGCGCGAGAAGATCCGATCCCCGGCGTGAGCTCGCTGCTCGTCTCCGATGCGCTTCGCGCTCTCGCCCCGCATGTGCCGGTCCACGACGTCGTCGGGCTCGACGCGGCGGTCGAGACGCTCGCCGACCTCGCCGTACCCGGGGACCTCGTCCTCACGGTCGGGGCGGGGTCGGTCACCTCGGTCGGTCCGCGCCTGCTCGCGATGCTGGACGCGCGGGTCCACGGAACGGGCCGCCCCGAGACGCGCGAGGAGTCGGCGGCCGGATGAGAACGCGTTCGGGATCCACCGCCCGCCGCCTCGACCTCACCTGGACGGTGAGACATGGGCGGAGGCGCGCCCTCCTCGTCGGCGTGGGGGCCGTGCTCGTCGTCGCCGTCGCCCTCGCGGCGCTCCTGTGGTTCGCCCCGTTCCTGCGCGTCACCGACGTCGAGTACCGGACGACTCCGGCGCGACTGGGCGCACTGAAGAGCGCGGCCGTGGTGACCAAGGGTCAACCTCTGGTCCAGGTCGACACGGCCGGCATCCGCGACGACGTCCTCGCGACCCGTTTGTTCAGCGCGGTCTCGGTCTCGCGGTCCTGGCCCTCGACCCTCGTCGTCGACGCCACGCCGCGCACGCCCGTCGTCGCGGTCACGGCGCCGGGCACCGCGGGCGTCCGCCTCGTCGACGCCCAGGGGGTGGCGTACGAGAGCGTGCCCTCCGCCCCCGACGACGTCGTCGCCGCCTCCTGCGAGGGGCCGGCCGACGCGAGCGTCCTGCACTCGCTCGCGACCGTCGTCACCAGCCTGCCCGCCGATCTGCGCACGCAGGCGCGGGACATCGTCGTCGACCGCCTCGGCACGATCCGCATGGTCGTCTCGGGGGTGGAGGTGACCTGGGGCGATGCGAGCGACAGCCGCCTCAAGACCGCCGTCGTGCGCGATCTCGTCGATCGCGCGAACGTCGTCCGGATCGACGTCTCGGTGCCCACCGAACCGGTGACGTCCGCCGAGCGCAGCGCGTCCCCGAGCGGGACGGCATCGGCCGGCTCGTCGGGGCCCTCCACGGCCGATTCGCCGACCCCGGGCCCGCGACAGAACGCCCGAAGCGGCAGCCCGTCGTCGGCGGAGCCGGATCGGACGTCGTCGCCTTCCTCGGGTGCGCCGGCCCGTCGGACACCGTCCGCGTCTGCCACCCAGGGGCCCGATTCGACCGTCACCCCCGCTCGACGTCAATGAGAGGTCAAGGGTTGGGAAAGTCGAGTGGGGATGGCAGGGTGTTCTGTCGACCGTCCATTACGATGGGCGCGGACCGCAGTAATACCGCTGCGACTCGCCGCAAATCGGCGCGTCAAGGGATGACTGCGTCCGACCTCATATCGTGGACCCGGCACGCCCGTGTCACCGTCCCGCGCGACCGATAGATCGTCTTCAGGAGAGGCCCCGCCGTGGCAGCACCGCAGAACTACTTGGCCGTCATCAAGGTCGTCGGCATCGGCGGCGGCGGTGTCAACGCCATCAATCGGATGATCGAGGTGGGCCTCAAGGGCGTCGAGTTCATCGCCATCAACACCGACGCGCAGGCGCTGCTCATGAGCGACGCCGACCTCAAGCTCGACGTGGGCCGCGAGCTCACCCGCGGCCTCGGCGCCGGCGCCGACCCCGAGGTGGGCAAGAAGGCCGCCGAGGACCACGCGGAGGAGATCGAGGAGGCGCTCAAGGGCGCCGACATGGTCTTCGTCACCGCCGGCGAGGGTGGTGGCACCGGTACCGGTGGCGCGCCGGTCGTCGCCAAGATCGCCAAGTCGCTCGGCGCACTGACCATCGGCGTCGTCACGCGTCCGTTCACCTTCGAGGGTCGCCGCCGCGCCAACCAGGCCGAGTCCGGCATCGGCGCGCTGCGCGAAGAGGTCGACACGCTCATCGTCATCCCGAACGACCGGCTGCTCTCGATCAGCGACCGCGCGGTCTCGATGCTCGACGCGTTCCGCAGCGCCGACCAGGTGCTCCTCTCGGGTGTCCAGGGCATCACCGACCTCATCACCACGCCCGGTCTCATCAACCTCGACTTCGCCGACGTCAAGTCGGTCATGCAGGGTGCCGGCTCGGCGCTCATGGGCATCGGCTCCGCCCGCGGCGAGGACCGCGCGGTGCAGGCGGCGGAGCTCGCGATCAGCAGCCCGCTGCTCGAGGCGAGCATCGACGGTGCGCACGGCGTGCTGCTGTCGATCCAGGGTGGCAGCGACCTCGGTCTCTTCGAGATCAACGAGGCGGCCCGCCTCGTGCAGGAGGCCGCGCACCCCGAGGCCAACATCATCTTCGGTGCCGTCATCGACGACGCCCTCGGCGACGAGGTGCGCGTCACGGTCATCGCGGCCGGCTTCGACGGCGGCAGCCCCCAGCGGCGCACCGACGAAGGCCGCCAGCAGGCCGGCTCTCAGCAGCGTCCGCCGCAGATGCCGCGTCAGGCCCCGCCGGCCCAGCAGCCCGCGTACGCCCAGCAGCAGGCGCCGTCACACCAGCAGCGTGAGGGCGGGCTCTCGCAGCCGGTCATGCCGCGTCAGGGCCAGGTGCCGCGCCAGCCCGAGCCCCAGCAGGAGCGGCAGCACGTCGCCCCGCAGCACGTGCAGCCGGCAGGCATGCCGCCCGCGCACGAGCCCATGCCGCAGCGTCAGGCACAGCCGCGCCAGCAGCCGGCTCCCCAGCGGGCCCAGCAGGCCGGGCCGCCGCAGCAGCAGCCGCAGGGCGGTCGTCCGCCCCGCACGGTGACCTTCGACGAGGGCGACGACCTCGACGTGCCCGACTTCCTCAAGTAAGGCCCCCCGGATTGTTCGCGTGGCGTGCGCAAGTGGACGCCGGCTCCTCGCCGGACGATCCCTCTGCGCACGCCACTCGTACGTTCGTCGACTGGGGTTTCACTCGGGGTGCGTGTGCCGAGGGCACGTCGACGGGTGACTTCGCGGGCCTCAATCTCGGCGGGCACGTGGGTGATTCGCCGGGGTCCGTGGAGACGAACCGCGTCCGGTTGGCCGAGCGCGTCGGTGTCGATCGATCTCGTCTGTTGTTCATGGAGCAGTGCCACGGCGCCGACGTGGCCGTGGCCTGCGGCCCGTGGGAGGGTGACGCACCGCGCGTCGACGCCCTCGTCACCGCCGTCCCCGGGCTGGCCCTCGGAGTGCTCGTCGCCGACTGCACCCCGGTGCTGCTCGCCGATCCCGACGCCGGCGTCGTGGGTGCGGTGCACGCCGGCCGTCCCGGCCTCGCCGCGGGCGCCGTCGACGCCGCCGTCGAGGCGGCCCGCGATCTCGGAGCTCGGACGCTGCGCGCCGCCGTGGGCCCGAGCGTCTGCGGCCGGTGTTACGAGGTGCCCGACGCGATGCGAACCGAGGTCTCCGCGTCGCACCCGGTGAGTGCCACCGTCTCGTGGACCGGGACACCCGCGCTCGACGTCGCGGCCGGGGTCGTCGCGCGCCTCGCCGCCCTCGATGTCGCGGTGACGTGGGTCCCCGGATGCACCCGCGAGGACCCCGCGCTCTACAGCTACCGACGTTCGGCGCGCACCGGGCGGTTCGCGGGCGTCGTCTCGATGTGGTCGCGATGAGCGCGCCGGCATCGGAGGGTCGCCGCGCCGAGCTGGCGGAGGCGCTCGCTCGAACCCGCGAACGCATCGCCGCCACCGGCACGCACCCGACGCTCGTCGTCGTCACCAAGTTCTTCCCGGCCGCCGACGCTGCCGCCCTCGTCGACCTCGGCGTCACCGACATCGGCGAGAACCGCGACCAGGAGGCCGCCGCGAAGGTGACCGAGCTCGAGGAGTGCGAACACCGCCCCGAACGCGTCCACTTCATCGGTCAGCTCCAGAGCAACAAGGCCGCTTCGGTCGCGAGGTACGCCGACGTCGTCCAGTCCGTCGACCGGGTCAAGATCGTCACCGCGCTCGAGAAGGGGGCGCGCGCCGCCGATCGTCGTCTCGACGTGCTCCTGCAGATCGATCTCGAGGCCGACAGTCACGGCCGCGGTGGGGTGCAGCCCGCCGACCTGCCCGCCCTCGCCGAGCGCGTCGCCGGCAGTGACGTGCTCGATCTGCGCGGGGTCATGGCGGTCGCGCCCCTGGGGGAGGACCCCGAAGCGGCCTTCGCGCGCTTGGCCGACCTGCACGAGCGCCTGCTGCGCGACCACCCGGACGCGTCGTGGCGCTCGGCGGGCATGAGTGGGGATCTCGAGACGGCGTTGGCCCACGGCGCGACTCACGTGCGTGTCGGTTCGGCAATCCTGGGCGCCCGCCCACTTGCCCGCTAGCGTGTCCTCAGACGTCCACGTCTTCGCCGGTGTGTCCAACTGCGGTCGTGGGGCGTCCTCGACAGCGAGAACGCGAGAGCACACGAGAGCACGGTAGGTGGGAGCACACTGATGGCGGGAGCACTGCGCAAGGCCTGGGTCTACCTCGGTCTGGCCGACGAGGACGACCGCGAGGTGCGCTACGAGGAGGAGTACGACGAGCGCGAGGTCCCGCGCCGCCGTTCCGAGCCCATCGACGAGTACGACGCGGAGCCGGTGCGCGCCGAGCGTTCCGAACGTCGCGACCACGACCGCCACGAGCCCGTCCGTGAGATGCGCGAGGAGCGCCGTTCGGCAGGCCGTGACGACGACTCCGAGACCGGTACCGTGATCCCCGCGCCCTCGGCGCGCGAGCGTCGCGGATCCACCGTGGCTCTCGCGCCGGTCGAGGAGCGCCGTGGGGCGGAGGTCACTCCGTTCCCGCGTCGAACCCCGGTCAGTGAGGTCGTGAAGGACGTGGATGTGTCGGGTGTGCACCGGATCTGCACGATCCACCCCAGGACGTACAACGAGGCCAAGCGGATCGGCGAGACCTTCCGTGAGGGCACCCCGGTGATCATGAACCTCAGCGACCTCGACGACGCCGACGCCAAGCGCCTCGTCGACTTCGCCGCCGGTCTCGTCTTCGGGCTTCAGGGCACCATCGAGCGGGTCACGAACAAGGTGTTCCTGCTCTCGCCGGTCAACCTCGAGGTCACCTCCAGCGACGGTGAGGCCGCTCGCGCGCGCCGCGGGCTGTTCAACCAGAGCTGACGCACGGGCGATACTCGTCTCATGCAGCTGCTGTTCTCACTCCTGGCGACCCTGCTCAACTTCTACCTCGTCGTGCTCATCATCCGCCTCGTCATCGACTGGATCCAGGTCTTCGCCCGGGACTGGCGTCCGCGGGGCATCGTCCTGGTGTTCGTCGAGGCGATCTACACCCTCACCGACCCGCCGTTGAAGGCGTTGCGGCGCATCATCCCGCCGCTGCGGCTCGGCAACATCGCCCTCGACCTCGGGTTCATCGTGCTCTTCCTCGCGGTGTCGTTCCTCGGTTCCTTGGCGACGCGGCTGTCCTACACCATGGCCTGAGGCGGCCTCCCGCCGCGTTCCGACGGGCGCACAGCCGGGCGTCCGACCTGGACGCGTGTTCGTGAATGGCCCTCCCACCTGCGAATTCTTGGTGGAACCGGACTCGGCGGATCGCCGTGGTTCCGTTACTCTGATAACGGATACACCGGCGCGACAAAAGGGTTCGACATGGCTCTCACTCCTGAGGACGTCCTGAACAAGCACTTCACCGCGACTCAGTTCAGGCGTGGTTACGACGAGCAGGAGGTCGATGACTTCCTCGACGAGGTCGTCGTCGAACTGCGTCGTCTGGCGGGTGAGAACAGCGACCTGCGCCGCAAGGCGGGCGCGGCGGGCGGCTCCGCCGGCGTCGTGGACGCGCAGGCCGTCGCCGAGGCGGAGAAGGCCGAGAAGGAGGCCCAGCAGCGCATCGAGGCCGCACTCGCCCGCGCCCAGCAGGCCGAGCAGGAGGCGCAGGCTCGCATCGCCGAGGCCGAGCGGGCCGAGAAGGAGGCCAGGGAGAAGGCCGCGGCGGCATCGGTCGAATCGTCGGAGCCGTCCGAATCCTCCGAGTCGACAGAAGGTGCAGCGGCGACCGCCGAGCAGGCGCCGTCCGCGGCCGCGCAGGGTCAGGACGCCGCGGGTGTCATCGCGCTGGCGCAGCGGGTGCACGACGAGTACGTCGACCAGGGTCGCCAGGAGCACGACCGCCTCGTCGACGAGGGCACCCAGGAGCGCGACCGCCTCTTCGAGGAGGGCCGCGTCAAGCACACCGAGCTCATCGAGACGGGCCAGGCGCGCCACGACGAGCTCGTCGAGACCGGGCAGGCGCGGCATGACGAACTCGTGCGCACGGGCCAGGCCGAGCACGACCGCCTCGTGACCTCCGGGCGCGACGAGCACGAGCGGCTCGTCACCACCGCGCAGCAGACCTCGACCCAGCTCGTCGGCGAGGCCGAGTCGCGCCGCAAGGAGGTGCTCGCCGATCTCGAGCGTCGTCGCAGCGCCTACGACACGAAGATCTCCGAGCTCTCGCAGTACGAAGGTGAGTACCGCACCCGGCTCACGTCGTTCATCGAGACCCACCTGCGGCGTCTCGGCGAGGACGGCGAGGTGCGGCCGGGCGAGCTGCCCGACGCTGCGCTCGAGGTCGACGGACACGACGATGACCGCGCCGCCGAGAACGTCGCGGAGAACGAAGAGTCCGAGGGCGAGTCCCGGGAGGCCCACGCGCACGCGTGACGCACGGCCCGGGTTCGCGGTCCAGGTCCAGCACGCCTGCGTCGTGCGGGTGTCGGGCCCGCCTCTGGCCGGCCCGGCACCACGGCTGCCACTCGAGCGCTCGCGGCGCGCGCTGGGCCGGCCCGCCGACGGCAGCTACGGTGTGTGCGAACGGTGCGACGAGCCCACCTGCCCGTCGCGCCCGCAGGCCCTTCCCCGCGCCACGCCGTGCGTGACGTCCAAGCAGAAGACGGAGCGTCGCCGATTTCCGCCACATCCACCGCCCGAGCCCCGCGACTGACGGGCGTCCTGCTCCTCATCGCGGCCCTCGTCTGGGCTGCCGACCAGCTCACCAAGCAGTGGGCGCTCGCCCGTTTCGTCCAGGGCGAGGCCGAGCCGTTCATCGGGCGGCTGTTGCAGTTCACGCTCGTCTTCAACCCGGGTGCGGCGTTTTCGCTGGGCACGGCGTTCACCCCGGTCCTCACGGTCATCATGGCGAGCATCGCGGTCGCCATCCTCGTCGCGGCAACCCGAGTCCGGTCGGCCTGGTGGGCCGTCTCGCTCGGGTTCCTCCTCGGCGGAGCGCTCGGAAACCTCACCGACCGGCTCGCCCGGCCGCCGGGCTTCGCGCACGGGCACGTCGTCGACTTCCTCATGTTGCCGAACTTTCCGGTGTTCAACGTCGCCGACTCGTTCATCACCACCGCGGCGGTCTGCATCTTCGTCGCGGCTCTGCGGGACATCCCGCTCTCGGGTCCCCGCGCCGGCGCCACCGTCGATGCGGACGACGCCGAGGCGGGGGAGGACCCCGGGCCGGTCGGCGAGGTGGGCGCCGGTGGGCGTGAGGGCGGCCGCGAGCGGCCACGTTCCGGGGTGAGTGACGACGGGATGACCCGTGGCTGACGTGCGCACGATGCCGGTGCCCGACGGTCTGGCCGGGGAGCGCGTCGACGCGGCCCTCGCGCGGCTGTTCGGGGTGTCGCGCACGAAGGCGGCCGATCTCGCGTCGGCAGGTGACGTGCTGGTCGACGGGCGCGTCGTCGGCAAGTCCGACCGCCTCAGCAGTGGCTCGGTGCTCGAGGTGAGCCTGCCCGACCCCGACGCGCCGACCGGGCTCGAGGTCGTCGCCGAACCCGTCCCGGGCATGCGGATCGTCCACGACGACGACGACATCGTGGTCGTCGACAAGCCGGTCGGGGTCGCGGCCCACCCGAGCGTGGGCTGGAGCGGGCCGACCGTCGTCGGGGGACTCGCCGCCGCGGGCTACCGCATCTCCACCTCGGGGGCGAGCGAACGGCAGGGCATCGTCAGCAGGCTCGACGTCGGCACGAGCGGGCTCATGGTCGTGGCCAAGAGCGAGTACGCCTACATGATGCTCAAGCGCGCCTTTCGCAACCGTGAGGTCGACAAGACGTACCACACGCTCGTGCAGGGCCTGCCCGATCCGGTGGTGGGCACGATCGACGCCCCCATCGGCCGGCATCCGGGGTACGACTTCAAGTTCGCGGTGATGAGCTCGGGCAAACCGAGCATCACGCACTACGAGGTCATCGAGGCGTTCCGAGGCGCGAGCCTGCTCGAGGTCAAACTCGAGACCGGCCGGACCCATCAGATCCGCGTCCACATGGCCGCGCTCCGACACCCCTGCGCCGGCGATCCGCAGTACGGCGGCGATCCCGTGCTCGCCGCTCGTCTCGGCCTCGACCGGCAGTGGCTCCACGCGGTCGGGCTCGGCCTCGTCCACCCCGGCTCGGGGGAGTACGTGACGTTCGAGAGCACCTACCCCGACGACCTCCAGCACGCCCTCGACGTCCTCTCCCAGGGCTGATCCCCCGCTCAAACAGGCGTTTCCACCGGGTTCGCGGCGGTGGAAACGCCTGTCCGAGCGTGATTTCAGGGCGTTCGGTCGAGAAGCGGGCGCAGGAGAGTGGCGAGGTCGCCCGCCTTCCCGCCCCCCGTGACGTCGAGCGCCTCCTGACAGATGAGCCGAGCGCTGGTGAGGTGTGCGCACGTCGTGCCTGAGAGAGACTCGGGGCACGGACGATCGCGGTGAAGGAGGCTGACGCGATGAACGAGGACATGAGCGCAGAGGACCGCCAGAGTTCCCAGAATCCACGCGATCGGGACGTCGAGGGCCGGGCACGGCAGGCCCGGCCCCGGGACGCGCTGGGACGGCCGCTGCCGTACAGTGCGCGTGGCGTGGAGCCGGTGTCGGAGGAACCGCTACCACCGGCCGAGACCATCGCCACGGCGAAGGCGCTCATCGAGGCCGGGCGACCGTTCTCGGCGCACGAGATCTACGAGACGCGATGGAAGTCCTGCCCCGCCGCGGAGCGGGAGCTGTGGCAGGGAATGGCGCAACTGTGCGTCGCCGTCACCCACGCGATGCGGGGCAACCAGCGGGGAGGTCTGCGGCTGCTCGAACGCGGCTCCGGGCGCCTGGGCCGGTATGCCGAGGGCGACGGCCCCACCTACGGTCTCGACCTCGGGGCCGAGACTGCCTGGGCGCGAGGCATCGTCGAGCATCCGTCCTCATGACGCTCGCGCGTCGTGCTCCGGCCTCCTCATCACGCCGTCGCATCTGTGCAGGGCCTCGGTACTCGAGACACGCCGTATGCGGCCTGCACACAGCGCCCAAGCCGGGCCGGGATGACGTGAGGCGTGCTCACCTGACGCATGACGTGCACGGATACCGGGAGTCCACCGCCCCCGCCTCGCCCGACGTCGCGGCCTTCTGAGACCCCGCTCATGTCCGCGCCACGCCCGGGGTCCAGGACCTCCGAGGCGGCGCCGGAGGCTTGTCGGTGGGCGGTCGTAGGATGCCGGGACGATGAGTGAGAACAGCCCCGCCGCAGCCGACAGCTTCGTCCACCTTCACTGCCACACCGAGTACTCGATGCTCGACGGTGCGGCGCGTATCGACGACCTCTTCAGCGAGGCCGCGCGCATGGGCATGCCGGCGGTCGCGACCACCGACCACGGGTCGATCTTCGGGGCGTACGAGTTCTGGAAGAAGGGGCAGAAGCACGGGGTCAAGCCCATCATCGGCATCGAGGGCTACCTCACGCCCGGCACGCACCGCAGCGACAAGACGCGGGTCAAGTACGGCGACGGTGGCCGCGACGACGTCTCCGGCTCGGGTGCGTACACGCACATGACGCTGCTGGCGGAGAACACCCCCGGCATGCACAACCTGTTCCGGCTGTGTTCGCTCGCCTCGCTGGAGGGCTACTACTTCAAGCCGCGTATGGACCGCGAGCTGCTCGAGACCTACGGCAAGGGCATCATCGCGACCACGGGCTGCCCCTCGGGCGAGATCCAGACCCGGCTCCGACTCGGGCAGTACGACAAGGCCATCCAGGCGGCGAGCGACTTCCGCGACATCTTCGGGCCCGAGAACTTCTACTGCGAACTCATGGACCACGGCCTCGACATCGAGCGCCGCATCCAGAAGGACCTGCTGCGTCTCGCTCGCGAGCTCAAGCTGCCGCTCGTGGCCACCAACGACCTCCACTACACGAGGCCGGAGGACGCGACCGCCCACGCCGCGTTGCTGTGCGTGCAGTCGGGCTCGACCCTCATGGATCCGGGCCGGTTCAAGTTCGACGCCGACGACTTCTACCTCAAGACCCCGCAGCAGATGCGTCACCTCTGGCGTGAGCTGCCTGAGGCCTGCGACAACACCCTGCTCATCGCCGAGCGGTGCAACGTCGAGTTCGTCGAGGGCGAGGGCCGGTACATGCCGCGGTTCCCCTGCCCGCCGGGGGAGGACGAGACGAGCTGGTTCCTCAAGGAGGTCGAGACCGGCCTGCACCACCGGTTCCCCGACGGCGTGCCCGACTACGCGCGCAAGCAGGCCGAGTACGAGTCCGAGGTCATCATCGGCAAGGGCTACCCCGGCTACTTCCTCGTCGTCGCGGACTTCATCAACTGGGCCAAGTCCCAGGGCATCCGCGTGGGGCCGGGTCGTGGCTCGGGTGCGGGATCGATGTGCGCGTACGCGATGCGCATCACCGACCTCGACCCCATCCCGCACGGCCTCATCTTCGAGCGGTTCCTCAACCCCGAGCGCAAGTCGATGCCCGACTTCGACGTCGACTTCGACGAGCGTCGGCGCGGCGAGGTCATCAAGTACGTCACCGAGAAGTACGGCGAGGAGCGCGTCGCGCAGATCGTCACGTACGGCACGATCAAGGCCAAGCAGGCCCTCAAGGACGCCTCCCGCGTCATGGGATTCCCCTTCGCCATGGGCGAGAAGCTCACCAAGGCGATGCCGCCCGACGTCATGGGCAAGGGCATCCCGCTGTCGGGCGTCTTCGACCCCGAGCACAAGCGGTACGCCGAGGCGGCGGAGTTCCGCGCCATGCACGACGAGGATCCGCAGGCGCAGGAGATCGTCAAGACCGCGCTCGGTCTCGAGGGCCTCAAGCGGCAGTGGGGAGTGCACGCCGCCGGCGTCATCATGAGCTCCGAGCCGCTCATCGACGTGATCCCGATCATGCGCCGCGAGCAGGACGGGCAGATCATCACGCAGTTCGACTACCCGACGTGCGAGACGCTCGGGCTGGTCAAGATGGACTTCCTCGGGCTGCGCAACCTCACCATCCTCGACGACGCCATCGACAACATCCGCCTCAACCGGGGCGAGGAGATCGACCTCGACGCGCTCTCCAAGGACCTCACCGACGCCAAGACCTACGATCTGCTCGCCCGCGGCGACACCCTCGGCGTCTTCCAGCTCGACGGCGGCGGCATGCGCACCCTGCTGCGGCTCATGCGCCCCGACAACTTCGAGGACATCTCCGCCGCCCTCGCGCTCTACCGCCCGGGCCCGATGGGCGTCGACGCCCACACCAACTTCGCGCTGCGCAAGAACGGCCGTCAGGAGATCATCCCGCTCGACCCGCGGCTCGCGGGCAAGCTCGAGCAGAAGATGATCGACGCGCTCGAGCCCATCCTCGGCACGACCTACGGCCTGGTGATCTACCAGGAACAGGTCATGGAGATCGCGCAGAAGCTCGCGGGTTACAGCCTGGGCAACGCCGACCTGCTCCGCCGCGCGATGGGCAAGAAGAAGCGCGAGGTGCTCGACGCCGAGTTCGTCAACTTCGAGAAGGGCATGCTCGACTCGGGGTTCTCACCGGCCAGCGTCAAGGCGCTGTGGGACGTGCTCGTGCCGTTCTCCGACTACGCGTTCAACAAGGCGCACACGGCCGCGTACGGCCTGGTCTCGTACTGGACGGGATATCTCAAGGCCAACTACCCGGCCGAGTACATGGCGGCGCTGCTCACGAGCGTGGCCGACGACAAGGACAAGTCGGCGCTCTACCTCAACGAGTGCCGTCACATGCGCATCAAGGTGCTGCCACCCGACGTCAACTCCTCGATCGGTCGCTTCGCCGCGGTGGGCGAGGACATCCGGTTCGGTATGGCCGCGATCCGCAACGTCGGTCAGAACGTCGTCGACGCCATCGTCGCGGCGCGCGAGGAGAAGGGGGAGTTCACGAGCTTCTCCGACTTCCTCTCCAAGGTGCCGGCCGTGGTCTGCAACAAGCGCACGATCGAATCCCTCATCAAGGCCGGTGCGTTCGACGCCCTCGGCCACCCCCGCGGTGGTCTCGTGCGGGTCCACGAGAGCTACGTCGACGCGCTCGTCGACATCAAGCGCAAGGAGGCCATCGGGCAGGACTCGCTCTTCGGGGCCTTCGGGTTCGGTGATGACGAGGCCGACGACGACGCCACCGGTGGGCTGGACGGGCTGCCGCCGATCCCCACCCAGGAGTGGGACAAGCACACGCTGCTCACCTACGAACGCGAGATGCTCGGCCTCTACGTCAGCGACCACCCGCTGTTCGGCATCGAGCACATCCTCGCCCAGCACAGCGACACCTCCGTGGCCTCGGTCTCGGCCACCCTCGAGGAGGGGGGCCGTGCCGACGGGGCGACGGTGACCATCGCCGGCCTCATCACGGGACTGCAGCTCAAGCGCACGAAGAAGGGCGATCTCTGGGCCATCGTCACGGTGGAGGACCTCGAGGGCGCGGTCGAGTGCCTGTTCTTCCCGAGCACCTACATGACCGTGAGCACGATGCTCTCGACCGACGTCGTCTGTGCCGTGCGCGGACGCATCAACCGCCGCGACGACCAGGTGTCGATCTACGCGCAGGAGCTCACCCTGCCCGACATCTCCGAGGGGCCTCGCGGCCCGGTCGTCCTGTCGATGCCGGCCGCGCGGGCCACCAACGGGCTCGCGACGCGACTCAAGGGCGTGTTGCACGAGCACCCCGGTGCCACCGAGGTGCATCTGCGACTCACCCAGCCTGGGCGCAGCGTGGTGATGAAGCTCGACGACAACCTGCGGGTCACGGCCTCACCGGCCCTGTTCGGCGACCTCAAGGCGCTGCTCGGGGCGTCCTGTCTGGCCTGACGGCCTCTGCTGGACGCACCCGCGCCGGCGCGTCCCGATGCGGCCCGCGTCACACCCGGGCGATGCCTCACACGACGGCGCCCATGGCCACGGCCGTGGGGCGCGTGTGAGGTCGTCGCACCCGTTCGGGGGCGGTGCGAGCCTCGGCCGCGCGTCGGCGCGAGGCCGAGCGTCGCCGGCGTTCTTGGGCGAGCCGCGCCAGACTCGGCATGTGCACCGAGCCGAGGTAGGTGCGCCAGTCGATGCGGGTGACGTCGAGCGCCCCGGCGATGCCCAGCTGCTCGGCGCGGGCGAGCAGGCGACGGGTCTGGGTGTCGTCGTAGATCGTTCGGCTGCACGTGTAGGGCTGGTAGATCGCGACGTAGTCGCGCATGAGGGTGAGTCCGCGGGAGGCGGCCTCGACACGACGGCGGCCGGCGTCGCCCATCGAGAACGGCACGAGTTCGAGGGCGCGGGCGGCACGGTCCAGCATGGTGGCGCGTCGTTCGGCCCACGAATCGAGTTCGTCGGGGGAGAGGAAGCGCCACGGCCGCGGGCGGATCGGGCGGCCCGCACGGTCGGGCCACGGGTGTGCCGCGACCTGCTCCTCGACGTGGGCGCGGAACTCGTCCAGGGTGATGGGGTTGCTCACACTCGAGCCGACCTGCAGGTACCGCGCGCCCGGTGCGTCGTGGGGGATGCGGGCCGCGGCCAGGGCGGCGTCGACCACGACGTCCACGGGGACGATGTCGACCACGGCGTCGGCGTGCCCCGGGAACGCGAAGAGTCGGTCACGGGCGTACGCGGCGATGAGGGGGTCGGCGACCTTGAAGCCGTCGAGCCATCCGGGGTGCGGTCGCTGGACGGCGCTCTCGATGATCGTCGGGCGCAGGATCGTCAGCCGGTGTCCACCCGCCGCCCAGCACTCCTCGGCGACGCGCTCGCCGAGCGCCTTGCTCATCGTGTACGAGTCGGTCCAGCCGAGCTCGCGAGCCCGACGACGACCGTGAGTGCGGAGCGCGGTCTCGATGTCGCGGGCGGCGGCCGGGTCGCCCCCCGCCTCCTCCGTCAACCGGGTACGCAGGGCGAACGAGTCCTCGACCTCGGCACGCCAGTCGACGTCGTGGGCGACGGGCTCCTCGAGCGCGACGTCGACCCGGTCGGTGCCGACGTAGGAGGTGGAGACGTGGACGACGTGGGGGTCGACCCCGGCGGCATGGAGAGCGTCGTACAGGTGCGCCGGGCCGAGAACGTTCGTGCGCAGGGCCGCGTCCCAGGGCTCGTCGAACGAGACCGTCGAGGCGCTGTGGACGACGAGGTCGAGATCCGCAGGCAGCGGGGGCAACCCCTCGGCGAGGTCGGCCTCGATGACGTGCAGCCGAGCGCGGGCGGCGGCGACCCCGTCCGGGCCGACCTCGGAGCGCCAACGGTCGAACGCGTTCCGGGTCAGCACCTCGTCCAGGCGTTCCTCACCCGAGACGTCCTTGCGAGCGCGGACCACGACGTGGACGTCCACGTCCTCCCGAACGAACCGCTCTAGCACGGCCTGCCCGACGAAGCCCGTCACCCCCGTGAGGAGAACGCTTCTCGGACGCTGGGGGAGTTCGTGGACGGACATGGACACAGGTCGGCTCCTGTTCGATCGGGGGCAACTGCCGGCACGCGCGATGCGGCGGGGTAGCGAGGGGGTCGGCCACCGCCCTCCCTGTCGGCCGACCGACCTGCTTCCTGAGGGCATCGTCCCTGATGGCGCCTACAGTTCCGGTATGGATCGGACCAAGTCGTCATCTGTCCCGGCGCCTCTGGCGCCCCACCCGGAGGCGCGGCCGCTCTCGCGTACCCACCATGGTGACACCGTGGTCGATCCGTACGCGTGGCTGCGTCAGGCCGACGATCCCGAGGTCGTGTCGCTGCTGGAGGAGGAGAACGTCTACGCCGACGCGGTCACGGGCCACCTCGCGCCTCTGGTCGACGAGATCTTCACCGAGATCAGGACGCGCACGAAGGAGACCGACCTCTCGGTGCCGGTGGAGTTCCACGGCTGGTGGTACTACTCGCGCACCGAGCAGGGCAAGCAGTACGGCCGTCTGTGTCGGGTGCCGGCGACCTCGGGCACACGTCCGATCGTCGACGCCGAGACCGCGCCCGCGGACGAGCAGGTGCTCGTCGACGGCGACGTCGAGGCGGCGGGCGGGGAGTACTTCGCTCTCGGCGCGTCGGAGGTGTCGAGGTCGGGTACCCGGTTGGCGTTCTCGGTCGACCGCAGCGGCGACGAGCGATTCGACGTCGTGGTGCGCGAGATCGACGGCGGTGAGGTGGTCGACGAGTCGCTGAGGGGGGTCGGTTACGGGCTCGTGTGGAGTGCCGACGACCGCTACCTGTTCTACACGCGGGTCGACGACGCGTGGCGCCCGCACGAGGTGTGGAGGCACGAGGTGGGCCGGCCGGCCGATGAGGACGTGCGGATCTACCTCGAGGAGGACGAGACCTTCTGGATGGGCATCGACGAGTCGCGCGACGAGCGCTGGCTGGTCGTGAGCACCGGGTCGCGGTCGTCCTCCGAGGTGCACCTGCTCGATCTCACCGATCCCGAGGGCGAGCTGCGCTGCGTCCGGCCGCGCACGCCCGGCCTCGAGTACGACGTGGAGCCCGCCGGTGACGAGCTGCTCGTCGTCCACAACGCCGAACGGGTCGACTTCTCCGTCTCCTCGGTGCCGGTCTCGGCGTTCCTCGAGGCCGGCCAGGCCGCGCGCTGGCGGCCCTGGTGGACTCCGTCGGGTGACGAGCGGGTTCTCGCCGTCGACGCGTTCGAGCGTTTCGTCGCCGTCTCGCTGCGCAGCGGCGGGTTGCCGACGGTGCGGGTCGTCCACCGTGGTGGCGACGGCGGAGGTCCCGACGAGAGCACGGTCGACGACGGCCGTGTCGTCGAGATCCCGGCCTTCGCCGCACTCGGAACGACGTCGGTGGGGGAGAACCCGGAGTGGCGCACCTCGCGGCTGCAGATCCTCCAGGAGTCGTTCCTCACGCCCCGTCGGGTCTGCGAGTTCGACCCGCAGGGAGGCACCGTCGAGGTGCTCAAACAGCGTGAGGTGCTGGGAGGTTACGACCCGCACGCCTACGTCGAGGAGCGGGTGTGGGTGACGGCCGACGACGGCACCCGTGTGCCGATGTCGCTCGTGCGACGCGCCGGTGTCCCACTCGACGGCACGGCTCCGGGGTTGCTGCGCGGCTACGGCGCCTACGAGATCTCCAGCGATCCGGCGTTCTCCGTCACCACGCTCTCGGCTCTCGACCGGGGTGTCGTCATGGCCGTCGCCCACGTGCGCGGAGGCGGGGAGATGGGCCGGTCATGGTGGCTGCGGGGACGACTGGCCGACAAGGTGAACTCGTTCACCGACCTCGTCTCGTGCGCGCGATACCTGCGCGACGAGAGAATCGTGGCGCGCGACCGGCTCGCCCTGGAGGGTGGGTCGGCCGGTGGGCTGCTCGTGGGGGCCGCGGTCAACCTCGCCCCTGAGCTGTTCCGCGCCGTCCACGCGGCCGTGCCCTTCGTCGACGCGCTGACGACGATCCTCGACCCGAGCCTGCCGCTCACCGTCGTCGAGTGGGAGGAGTGGGGCAACCCGCTCGCCGATCCCAAAATCTACGCCGTGATGAAGGCCTACTCGCCGTACGAGAACGTCCGAGCCGCGCAGTACCCGGCGATCCTCGCGACCTCGAGCCTCAACGACACCCGCGTGCAGGTGGGGGAGCCGCTCAAGTGGGTGACGCGGCTGCGGCAGACGGTCACCTCCGACCAGGGTGAGCGGCCCGTCGTCATGCGCACCGAGATGGTGGCCGGTCACGGTGGGCGCTCGGGTCGCTACGACGCCTGGCGTCAGGCGGCGTTCGAGCTCGCGTTCCTCCTCGATCAGATCGGTGCCGCGGAGATCATGGCCGAGGAGTGAGAGAGAAGGGCTCGCGTGGCTGCGGAGCAGGCCGGGCGGCGACGGGCCGCCCGGCGCGAGCGTCAACAGGTGCTGCTGCGGCTCGACCCCGCCGTCCGCGAGGCACTCGCCCGGTGGGCCCAGGGTGAGGAGCACGGCCGCGGCGCTGGGTGAACGTCGCGGGCCGCCTGATCAACGAGGGCGGTGGATGATGTCGCGGACGACGAGTTCGAGCGTGAGCGGAACGGCGACCGACTGCGCGAGGAGGATTCCGGCGAGCACGACGAGTTGCAGCGCCGCCGCCTCCAGCGGAGTCGCGCCACCGAGCAGAGTGCCGACGAAAGCACCTGGCAGCGTGACGAGCCCGACGGTGCGGGTCTGGTCGAGGGCGGGGACGAGGGCCAGGCGGGTCGCCTCCCGGGTGACGAGCAGGGCCGCGTCGCGCGGCATGAGCCCGATCGACAGGCCGGCCTCGTACTCACCGCGGCGCTCGGTCAACGCGTCGAGGGCGCGTCGCCCCGCGAGCGTCGTCGCGGTCATCGCGTTGCCGATGAGGATGCCGCCGGTGGGGATGACCGAGATCGGCTCGAGCGGCAGGAGGCCGACGACGAGCAGGACGACGGTCACGGGCAGGGCACCGGCGGCGACGGGTAGCAGCGGCCACGCCCGATGCGGTCCTCGCAACCCCATGCGACCCGCGGAGGTGAGCGCGGCCACGATGATCATCAGACCGACGAACGCCGCCGTGAGCCACCAGGATCCGAGCACCGCCGCGATGAGCAACCCGACGACGCCGAGTTGCACCGTCGCCCGCACGATGGCCACGACCTCGTCGCGCCCGTTGCCCAGCCCCGCGAGGTATCTCAGGCCGGCCGCGAACCCCGCGAAGACGAGCACGACGACGACGAGACGGACCACGCCGTCGACGCCGCTCACGTCGATGAGGGCCGAACCGTCCGAGGTGTTCGGGCCGCTCGCGCCGGTCGAACCGTTGAGGCCGTCCATCGCGGCGAGCAGGGTGGACGTGATCACCCTGCGAGTATCGCCAACTCGCGGCCGCCGTGCGAGGAGACCGTCGTCCTCGAGACCGTCGGACCCCTCCCGCAGCATCGACGGTCGGAGTGCAGTCGCCGAACGACCCGGACGTCCCACCTAGACTGATCCGGTGATCTCCCGTCTCGACCTGCGTGGCAGTGCCCTGTCCGATCTCGGCCCACGTGGCCTGCGTGACGTTCTCCCCCGAGCCGAGTACGACGTCGCCGACGCGCTGGAGGCCGTTCGGCCCATCTGCGAGGCGGTGCGCGACCGCGGTGCGACCGCCCTGCGCGAGTTCGGCGAGCGATTCGACGGCGTCGCCCCGACCCGCCTACGCGTGCCGCCGGAGGTGCTGGCCGCTGCGCTCGAGGCCCTGGATCCGGAGGTGCGGGCGGCGCTGGAGGAGTCGATCCGCCGCGCCCGGCTCGTCCACGCCGACCAGATGCCGCGTGAGCACGTGACCACGGTCACGCGAGGCGGCACGGTCGCGCAGCGGTGGATCCCCGTCGAGCGCGTCGGGCTCTACGTTCCCGGCGGTCTCGCGGTCTACCCGAGCAGCGTCGTCATGAACGTCGTCCCCGCCCAGGAGGCCGGGGTGAGCGCGCTCGCGGTCGCGAGCCCGCCGCAGCGCGACAACACCGGTGTCTTCGCCGGCTACCCGCACCCGACCGTCCTCGGGGCCTGCGCGCTCCTCGGTGTCGACGAGGTCTACGCGGTCGGTGGCGCCCAGGCGGTCGCGATGTTCGCCTACGGCGCCCGTGAGGAGAACGGCGAATCCGTCTGCGAGCCGGTCGACCTCGTCACCGGGCCCGGCAACGTCTACGTCGCCTCGGCCAAGCGACTGCTACGCGGGGTCATCGGCATCGACGCCGAGGCGGGCCCCACCGAGATCGCGATCCTCGCCGACGACTCGGCCGGCCCGGCGCACGTCGCCGCCGACCTCGTGAGCCAGGCCGAGCACGACACCCTGGCCGCGTCTGTGCTCGTCACCGACTCCGAGGAGTTCGCCGCCCGGGTCGAGGAGGCGCTCGAGGCCCAGGTCGCTCGCACCAAGCACCACGAGCGGGTCCTCGCGGCTCTCGGCGGGCGCCAGTCGGCCATCGTCCTCGTCGACGACCTCGACGCCGGCCAGCGGGTCGTCGACGCCTACGGTGCCGAGCACCTGGAGATCCAGACCCGCGACGCCGCCACCCGCGCCCGCACCATCCGCAACGCGGGAGCGATCTTCGTCGGCTCCCACTCGCCGGTCAGCCTCGGTGATTACGCCGCCGGGTCCAACCACGTGCTGCCCACGAGCGGCAGCGCCGCGTTCAGCAGCGGTCTGTCGGTCTACGCGTTCCTGCGCTCGGTGCAGGTTGTCGAGTACGACGCCGCCGCACTCGCCGAGATCGGCCCGCGCGTCGTCGCGCTCTCCCACGCCGAGGACCTCCCGGGGCACGGGGACGCGATCCTCGCCCGAAGCGAATCCGACCTCGGCGCCCCCGCCGGCGCTTCTCGACCCGGAGCACCCCGATGAGCACGCAGATCACCCCCACCGACGAGATCGATCGGCTCCTGCGCCCCGACCTGCGCGGACGCACGGCCTACGGCGCGCCGCAGCTCGACGTGCCGGTGGCCCTCAACACCAACGAGAACTCGTATCCGGTGCCGGAGGAGGTCGTCGAGGCGATCACGCACGTCGTGTCCGCCGACGCGGCCCGGCTCAACCGCTATCCCGACCGCGAGTTCACCGCGCTGCGCGAGACCCTGGCCGACTACCTCACCGCGACGGGGGGGATCGCGGTCGCGCCCGAGGAGGTGTGGGCCGGCAACGGCAGCAACGAGGTGCTGCTGCATCTCGTGCAGGCGTTCGGCGGCCCCGGCCGGGTCGCGCTCGGCTTCACGCCCTCGTACTCGATGCACCCGATCATCACCCGCACGACCGGCACGACGTGGATCGACGGGCTGCGCGGGGTCGAACGCGACGAGCCGGACGTCGGCGCGCGTTTCGAGCTCGCGGCCGAGACCACCGCGGCCCAGGCCGCCGAGCACGACCCGGCGCTCGTGTTCCTCTGCTCGCCGAACAACCCGACGGGCACGGCGCTCGACCTCGACGTCGTCCGCGCGGTCTACGACGCGGCGCCGAACGCGATCGTCGTCGTCGACGAGGCCTACGCCGAGTTCGCGCGTCCGGGAACGCCGAGCGCGCTCACGCTGCTCGCCGGCCGGCCCCGGCTCGTCGTCACCCGCACCCTGAGCAAGGCGTTCGCGCTCGCGGGTGGTCGTCTGGGGTATCTGGCGGCCGATCCGGCGCTCATCGACGCCCTTCGGCTCGTGCGCATGCCCTACCACCTGTCGAGCACGACCCAGGCCGTCGCGACGACCGTGCTGTCGTTCGCGGAGCTCATGCTCGGCACCGTCGAGGCCATCAAGGCACAGCGCGACCGGATCGTCGACGAACTCCCTTCTCTCGGTTACGAGCCCGTGGCCAGCGACGCCAACTTCGTTCTCTTCGGCGGTATCGACGACGCCCCCGCCCTCTGGCGGGCGCTGTTGGAGGAGGGCGTCCTCGTCCGTGACGTGGGACTTCCCGGGTACCTTCGGGTGACGGCCGGAACCCCGGCCGAGGTCGACGCGTTCCTGTCGGCCCTCGCCCAGTACCCGGGCACGCGTCTCGCCGATGCCGGCGGCGAGCCCGGCGACAAGGAGGACCACGCGTGAGGCAACCCGCCCCACACCGCACGGCGACGATCCGCCGATCGACCTCGGAGAGCAGTGTCGAGCTCACCGTCGACCTCGACGGCACCGGCCGCAGCGAGGTCGACACCGGAGTCCGGTTCTACGACCACATGCTCGCGAGCCTCGCCAAGCACAGCCTCATCGACCTCGACGTCCGGGCCACCGGCGACGTCGACGTCGACGCCCATCACACCGTGGAGGACGTCGCGATCTGCCTGGGTGACGCGATCGCGCAGGCCCTGGGCGACAAGCGCGGCATCTCCCGGTTCGGCGAGGCGACGGTGCCGCTCGACGAGGCGCTCGCGCAGGTCGTCGTCGACGTCGCCGGCCGACCGTACTGCGTCCACACCGGTGAGCCGGAGGGGCAGCAGTACGTCGTCATCGGTGGGCAGTTCGTCGGCAGCCTCACGCGCCACGTGATGGAGACCCTCGCCCACCACGCCGGGCTCGCGATCCACGTGCGGGTCCTCGGTGGCCGCGACCCGCACCACATCGTCGAGGCACAGTTCAAGGCACTCGCGCGGGCCCTGCGCGCCGCGGTCGAGCGCGATCCGCGCGTGGAGGGGATTCCCAGTGCCAAGGGCGCGCTCTAGGCTCGCGCGCCGGTCCGCGAGCACGACGGTCACCGGCGAGGGCATCGTCCTCACCCGGGCGCGTCCCGACGCGGTCGTGGCCTGGGCCAAGCGCGGCATCGGGCCGCTCGTCGTCGCTCCGGCGGGGGAGTGGACCCTCGTGGGCCCCGGAGGCCGTCCTCGTGCGCGTTACCCGTACGACGACGCCGTGCGCACCCTGGCCGGGCGTCCGGTCTCGCGTCGGATGCGTCCCGCGCTCGGGTTCTTCCGGGTCGGGCGTCAGGCCGTCGTCACCTGGCACCCGCGGCGTCGCCTCGCCCAGACCCGCTGGCTCATCTGGACCCCGCGCGACGGCGTCGTCGCCCCGCGTGGCCTGCCCGCGGCCCGGCCGGAGGACGTCGCGGCGGCCGCCGGGCGCCCGGAGGCCTGCGGTCTCGTCGAGGAGATCCTCGGCGACGCCGGCGCGACGGCTCCCGAGATCATCGCCGCTCTGCTCGGGGTGCTCGACCTACCCGGCCTGGAGGTGCTCACGGGGCAGTCCTCGGCCGCGGACCTACCGGAGGCCCGTCTCGTCGTGCCCGCCGACCGGTACGCCCGGGCGTTCGATCGCATCGTCCGCGAGCGGCGCGAGGACGACGAGGACGACGTGGACGCCGCGGCCCAGGAGGACGCATGACCCCCGATCCGACACCGGACTCGACTCGCTCGGCCGTCGACGTCGCCGTCGGCGTCGACCCCGTCGAGGGGCGGCCGCACGTCGCCGTGCTCGACTACGGCAGCGGCAACCTGCGCTCCGCGGTCCGCATGCTCGAACGCCTCGGCGCGCAGGTCGAACTCACCGCCGATCGCGACACCGCCATCGGCGCCGACGGACTGCTCGTTCCCGGTGTCGGCAACTTCCACGCCTGCATAGCCGGGCTCGAGGCCGTCGAGGGATCCCGCATCGTCGACACCCGCCTCGCGGGCGGCCGACCCGTGCTCGGCATCTGCGTCGGCATGCAGGTGCTCTTCGAGACCTCGACCGAGCCGGCGCAGCGCCGCCGGGAGGGGCTGACCCAGTGGCCCGGGGTGATCGAGCGACTCCAGGCCGACGTCGTGCCGCACATGGGCTGGAACACCGTCGACGTGCCCGCCGGCAGCCGCCTGTTCGCGGGGGTCGAGCGCGAGAACTTCTACTTCGTCCACTCCTACGCCGCGCGCGAGTGGACTCTCGATCCGCGCGGCCCGTTCGAGGTCGTCGCGCCCCTGGTCACGTGGGCCGATCACGGCGGGCCGTTCGTCGCGGCCGTCGAGAACGGCCCGCTCTCGGCGACCCAGTTCCACCCGGAGAAATCCGGCGACGCCGGCGCCCGGCTCCTGCGCAACTGGCTCGAGACCCTCTGACCCCCGCCCCGCATGCCGCCGGCCACGCCCCGCGGCGAAGGAGAACCATGACTCAGACCAGCCCGATCCTCGAACTCCTGCCCGCCGTCGACGTCGTCGACGGGCGCGCGGTGCAACTCGTCCAAGGGGTCGCCGGCACCGGTGGGGAGTTCGGCGACCCGCTGCAGGCGGCCCTCGCCTGGCAGGAGGCCGGCGCCCGCTGGCTGCACCTCGTCGATCTCGATGCCGCGTTCGGCCGCGGCAGCAACGCGGCGCTGCTCGCCGAGATCGTCGGTCGCCTCGACATGGACGTCGAGATGTCGGGCGGCATCCGCGACGCCGAGAGCCTCGAGCTGGCCCTCGCCACCGGGTGCCGGCGCGTCAACATCGGCACCGCCGCCCTGGAGAACCCGGAGTGGACGGCCTCGGCCATCGCCGAGCACGGCGACCGCGTCGCGATCGGCCTCGACGTGCGCGGCACGACGCTCGCGGCCCGCGGCTGGACCCGTGAGGGCGGTGACCTGTGGGAGACGCTGGCCCGGCTCGACGCCGAGGGCTGCAGCCGCTACGTCGTCACCGACGTCGCCAAGGACGGCATGCTCGCCGGGCCCAACGTCGAACTGCTGCGCGAGGTGTGCGCCCGCACCGATCGGCCCGTGGTCGCCTCCGGCGGCGTCTCGACGCTCGACGACCTCGCCGCGCTGCGCGAGCTCGTGCCGGTCGGCGTCGAGGGAGCGATCGTCGGATCCGCGCTGTACAAGGGCGCGTTCACGCTCCCCGAGGCCCTCGACGTCGCGGGGCGGCCGTGAGCCGGGACGCCGATCCGCCCCCGCACCCGGATCATCTGCGGCCGAGCGACAGCGGCGGCATCGCGTTCGAGGGACGCCACCTCAGCGACCCCGCGTTCGCGCAGGACACCGGCGAGTCCGACCCGGGCCTCGTCGCCGCGCTGGCGGCGCTGACCCGGACGGGTACGACCGACGACGTCCGTGACGCCATGGCACGGCTCGCCCACGCCCGCGTGCTCGTGCCCATCGTCGCGACCCCGTCCGCTGCGGCGGCGGCCCGTCACGGGGTCGCCCCGGCCGAGGGTGAGGAGTTCGACGACTCCGCGGAGATGGCGACGGTCACGCTCACGGCGCCCGACGGCCGCCGCGCGTTCCCGGTGTTCACCGGCGTCGGTGCCGTCGCGGCGTGGGATCCGCAGGCCCGCCCCACCCCCAAGCTCATGCCCGAGGTGGCGCGCACCGCGATCGAGGAGGGCTGCGACACGCTGCTCGTCGACCTCGGCTCGCCCCACGCCGCCGTCCTGCGCCTGTCCCACCTGTGGGCACTCGCGCAGGAACGTCCCTGGCAGCCGGCGCATGAGGATCCCGTGGTGCGGCTCGGGGTCGCCGAGGCGGCGCAGGGCATCGACGGCCTGCTGCGGGCGCGCGTCGAGGACGGCGCCGCCGTGCACGGATCGGGGGCGTTGCGTCTCGTGCTCGTGCTGCGTCCGGGGCTCGACCAGCAGACGATCGAGTCCGTCGTCACCCTCGTCGGCGAGCGCCTCGCCGCCGACCCCGAGGTGCGCATCCGCATCGACGACCTCGCCGTCGTCCTGCACAGCGGCGACTCCGCCGATCCCGAGACCCTCGAGGGGTGAGGCCCGCGGGTCCGGGCGCTCAGCCCCCGAACCAGTTGTCGACGGCGTGCGCGATGGCGCGGGCGAAGTCGTCGTCGTGGTGCGTGCGGCGGATCCACGCGTCGAGGCCGCCCTCGACGCAGCTCTCCATCTCGGCCCGGCATGCCGCCGTGTCGGTGAGGGCTCGCATGAGGAGCTTCTCGGCCTCGTGCGCGTCGGTGTAGAAGAACGGGTACCGCTCGGGCAGCAGTGCGCGCGCCCACGGCCGGTCGGGTAAGACGCCGATGACGCCCGCGAGCAAGGCCTCGATGTACTCCAGCCCGTAGGACTCCTCGACGGCCGTCGCGAGGAACGCGGTCGACGAGGAGAGGGCCTTCCAGTACCCCTCCTTGGTCGCGGTGAGCGGGCCCACCCACGCCCAGGGTCGGGTCGACAGGCTCATCGCGCCTTCGGAGACGAGATCGCGCTGGTGCAGGCGCGCCTCGACACGCAGTGGGGTGTGCTTGCGCACGCGTTCGACGACGTCGATGAACTGCCCGGGGTTCTTGCGGGCGTCGAGGTAGATCGCGGGATAGAGCACCACCGGGGTCTCGGGCTCCTTGCGCTCCTGCACCCGGAACGTCGCGACACCGAGATTGACCCACGCGATCTTGGCCTGCTCGGCAAGGTGCGGCAACGCCCAACGCTGGACGACCTCGCGCACCTCACCGGCGGTGCGCTCGGAGTTGCAGAAGGTGGGGAACAGGGCGAACGAGAGCCCGAGAGCGGCGAAGTTGACGGGGTGGTGGTACATCGACGGGTTGCGCCACGCGAAGTTCATGAGCATCGGCTCGTCGCCGCGGGAGTGCAGCGTCTGCCAGACGGCCACCGAGTCGAGGACGTCCATGTTGATGACGACCGTGTCGGCGGCGTCGACGAACTCCAGCGGCACCATGTCGAACCCGTCGCAGCGCCGGGCATCGTGACCGATGAGCGCGGCGCCCGGAAAGATCTTGAGCAGGCGCCGCACGAGCGTCGCCCCCGCGTCCTGGCCCAGGATCCTTCCGTCGGCATCGACGAGGGTCTCGTGATCGATGAATCCGTACTTGACGGCGACCTTCATTGTGCGCGCCTCCTCGAGCTACGAACCGGCCTCGGCGTCGGCCCGTGCCGCCAGGCTAGGCGCGTCGCCGCCGCCCACCACGTGGCCAAGGTCCTGTGGACGACTCGTGGCTTCGGGAGGGACACCGGCGTGCCGCCGGGGATCCGCGCCGCGCGACGAGGTCCGATCGCGGTCGGCCTTGGCCGGCCTCCACCCAGTTTGGTATCCTCTTACCGATCGGTCGTGTCGTGCCGTCATCGCCCTTCCTCCGCCAGAGTGTCGAAGAGCTGTGCCGACCAGCACGATCGCCCCAAGTGAAGCCGCTCACCACGCTTCCACCCTCTGGCCGCCAACAGGTCACCGGGTCGCCGAGGCTCCCGTCCACGGGATGTCCGCCTGCAGGTGCCGACTCTCTCGTCGGCCGCGGTGCAGGTGCCGGCGGTGGTGATTCCGGCCTTTCGTGGGGAGCCCACGAAGGGCCGTCGTCGTATCTGCCGAGCTTCTCGGCGCGAGGCCGGCCCCCACGCGGGTGGCACGCCCGAACGACAGCATTGAGACAAGGAGCTCGACATCAGCGAAGCCCGTATCAACGACCGCATCCGTGTCCCGCAGGTCCGCCTCGTCGGCCCCAACGGGGAGCAGGTGGGGATCGTCAAGATCGAAGAGGCCCTCCGGCTCGCCGGTGAGGTCGACCTCGACCTCGTCGAGGTGGCACCCATGGCCAACCCGCCGGTCTGCAAGCTCATGGACTACGGCAAGTACAAGTACGAAGCCGCGCTGAAGGCCCGTGAGGCCCGAAAGAACCAGGTCAACACCGTCATCAAGGAGATCAAGCTCCGCCCGAAGATCGACCCGCACGACTACGGCACCAAGAAGGGCCACGTCGAGCGGTTCCTCAACGCGGGCGACAAGGTCAAGGTGACGATCATGTTCCGCGGTCGTGAGCAGTCGCGGCCCGAGCTGGGGTTCCGCCTGCTGCAGCGTCTCGCCGAGGACGTCGCCGACATCGGCTTCGTCGAGAGCGCGCCCAAGCAGGACGGCCGCAACATGATCATGGTGCTCGGTCCGACCAAGAAGAAGGCCGACGCCAAGGCCCAGCAGCGACGAGCACGCGATGCCGCCGCGCAGAACACCGAAGAAGCGGCGCCGACCGGATCCTGACCGATCCCCGTCGCCACCGACAGCCGTGTCACGCCTGCCCTCGGGTGGGTGGGGCACGACCACACGAAAGACTCGCAAGGAGAGACGGCACCATGCCGAAGAACAAGACGCACAGCGGGGCCAAGAAGCGCTTCCGCATCACGGGCACGGGCAAGGTCATGCGTGAGCAGGCCGGCGGCCGTCACCTGCTCGAGCACAAGTCGAGCAAGTTCAAGCGTTCGATCGCGAACGACGTCGAGCTCGCCCCGCAGGACGCGAAGAAGATCAAGCGCCTCCTCGGCAAGTGACCCCTGCGCTGCGAGGTGACGCGCGCATCCGCCGCACCCTCGCAGCAGCCCACCCGAACCACAGCACACAAGGAGACATCACGTGGCACGCGTGAAGCGGGCGGTCAACGCCCACAAGAAGCGCCGGGTTACCCTCGAGCGCGCGAGCGGCTACCGCGGTCAGCGGTCCCGCCTGTACCGCAAGGCCAAGGAGCAGGTCACCCACTCGCTCAACTACGCCTACCGCGACCGCAAGGCCCGCAAGGGTGACTTCCGTCGCCTGTGGATCCAGCGCATCAACGCTGCGGCCCGCGCCAACGGCATGACGTACAACCGCTTCATCCAGGGCCTCAAGGCCGCCGAGATCGAGGTCGACCGTCGCATGCTCGCCGAGATGGCCGTCAACGACGAGGCCGCGTTCGCCGCGCTCGTCGAGGTCGCCAAGGCCAACGTGCCGGCGACCGACGCCAAGGCATCCGACGCCGCCTGAGTCGTTCTCCGGGAGTGTCGATCGATCGGGCCAGGGACCCGCTCACCAACCCACGCGCCGAGCGCGTGCGCAAGGTGGCGGCCCTGGCCCGTCGTGCTGTTCGCGCCCGTGAGGGGTTGTTCCTCGTCGAGGGGCCGCAGGGGGTGCGGGAGGCCGTTCGTCACCGCCCCGACCTGGTGCGCGACGTGTACGTCGACCTCGACGCCGCCGAGCGGTTTCCCGAGATCCTCGACGACGCCCGGGCGGCCGGGTTGTTCGTGCACCCGGCGTCACCGCAGGTGCTCGCGGCGATGGGGGACGCCGCGACGTCACAGGGTGTGCTCGCCGTGTGCCGGATGCTCGACGTCCCGCTGTCGGAGGTGCTCGCGACGTCTCCCGGCACCCTGGCCGTGCTCGCTCACGTGCGGGATCCGGGCAACGCGGGCACGGTTCTGCGCTGCGCCGACGCCTCGGGTGCCGACGCCGTCGTTCTCACCGCGGCGAGCGTCGACCTCTACAACCCCAAGGTGGTGCGCTCCACCGCGGGATCGCTCTTCCATGTGCCGGTCGTCGTCGGACCACCGGTCGACGAGGTCATTTCCGCTGCTCACGACGCCGGGATGATCACGCACGCGGCCGACGGCACCGGTGAGGTCCTCCTCGGCGGGGCCGACCTCACCTCGCGGCACGCGTGGGTGTTCGGCAACGAGGCCTGGGGGCTGGAGCCCGAGGTCCGCGACGCGTGCACCGACGTCGTGCGCGTGCCCATCCACGGGCGTGCCGAGTCGCTCAACCTCGCGATGGCGGCCACGGTGTGCCTGTACGAGTCGGCACGTCGTCGTCCTGGTGACCGGGGAGCCTCGAGCAGTCGTGGTGGCCCGGGCTCGAGCTCGGGTGCCCACGGCCCGGTCGACGCCGGAGGGGCTCCGAGTACGGTGCCGGTGTGAGCGAGGACGACGTCGTGACTCGATTGCCGAGCCGTGTCGACGGCATCCTCGACGCTCTTCCCGACGGCCTCGTCGTGGCCGACGGCGAAGGCCGCATCGAGTTCGTCAACGCGCGAGCTGCGCGCCTGCTCGACTGTCCCGTCGAGGCCCTGGTCGGACGCGACGTCGTCGACGCTCTGCCCCTCCTCGACGGCGCGGGTCACTCGTGGTGGCGCTGCATCGATCCGTGGGGCGGGCTCGCGACCCGCACCGGACACCGGGAGCGAATGCTGCTCGTACCCGGTCGCGGTCAGCTGCTCGTGACGATGCGGTACGTGCGCGATCAGCGTCTCGGGCCGGTGACCCGCGTGCTGGTCTCCCTGCGCGACACCGACGCCCGACGGCGGGCCGAGGCCGAGAACGCCGAGCTCATCTCCCTCGTGGCCCACGAACTGCGGGCGCCGCTGGCCTCGGTCAAAGGCTTCTCGACCACCCTGTTGCGACGGTGGGAGCGCTTCACCGACGACCAGAAGCACCTCATGATCGAGACCATCGAGGCCGACGCCGACCGGCTCGCTCGTCTCATCCACGAACTGCTCGACGTGTCTCGTCTCGACACGAGCCGTCTTCGTCTCGACCGTCGCCGCGTCGACCTGCGTGCCGCCATCCGGCACGGCATCGATCGCCTGATCGCCTCCGGACTGGACGCCGAACGTTTCCAGGTCACCGTCGAGACGCCCACCGGGCCGGAGGGTGACGTCGTGGCCTGGGCCGACGCCGACCGCCTCGACCAGATCGTCACCAACCTGCTCGAGAACGCGGTGCGTCACGGCGCCGGGCGGGTGTACGTGCACCTCTCGCCCGATCCCGCCGGCCGGCAACCGGCCGGTGCGCCGTTCTGGGCCGTCGCCGTCTGCGACGAAGGGGAGGGGGTCCGTCCCGAGCACCACTCGCTCGTGTTCGGCAAGTTCTGGCACGGATCTCGCCGCGGCAGCACCGGCCTCGGGCTGTACCTCGTGCGCGGCCTCGTCGAAGCGCACGGCGGGGTCATCACCGTCGACCGGGCCTCGACCGGTGGCGCGGAGTTCCGCTTCACGCTGCCCATGGCGCCCGAGATCTGAGCGGGGTAGAGGGGTCTGCCCCGACGTCGGGTGAGGCTCGTCGGCACGGCGGCTGGCCGATGAGCGGGCGTTAGCGGCGGCTCACCACCGAGGTCACTCTCGAATCCGCGCAAGAAAGACCGGTCAGTCCGACGCTGCGTCTGGGAGGCAATCCTGTGACCAGCGTCGATGCAGATGGGCACCCCAGGGCCGCCCTGCTGACCGGTCTTTCTTGCGCGAGTCTCGATGGCATGCCAGGGCGGGGAGGCGTCTCGCCCGAGGCCGGCTGTGGGTGGCGGGAGGGGCCGCCTGTGGTGGACCGATCAGGCGGGGGCAAAAACCGTACATAATTCCTAGAAGCTGTGGATAGAGCAGCCCACATGGTCTGAGTGGGTCGCGGGGATCGTGGGTCGGGTGACGGCGCCGTATCCGATGCGGGGCCCTGACGGGAGGGGCGGGTTGTTGGTGCCGCAGGAGGTGTTCACTTCCCGGTTGCGGTATGCGATGGCGCGGGTCACCACTCCGGTCGAGCGGGTGGAGCAGGGGCTGGCGAATCGGTGCACGTCGGCGGTGCTGACGGTCGAGAACGGTATGGGTGAGTTCACGGTGTCCGGTCATGCGGCTCGGGTGATCGGGGCGCATGAGCGGGTGGATGAGATCGCTCGCCGGCTGCGCCGTGAGGGGGATGCGCGCACGTTGGCGCAACTGCGCTCGGACATCGCCTTGGATCTGATGTTGTTCGGGCAGTTGCCGGCCCAGGCGGGGCAGTGGGATCCGCACACGGGCAAGACCGGCGTGGGGGCCGAGTTGGCGGCTCAGAGCGCGGCATTGGCTTCTGGTGCTGTCGAGTCCGGGATTTTCGGCGCCGGCCGGATGGCGCTGTATGCCAACGGCGCGCGGGCCGGGCGTCTTGGCGGTGGGGCCGCAGGAATGTCTGCCGAGGTCGGTGGAGATGGCGCCGCTGACTGCGCGGTCGGCGATCGTGGCCCTGGCCCGTTCGCGGCGTACGCGACGTTCTCGGGTGCGTTGCCGCCGGCGCGGGTGGATGTGGTGGTGTCGTTGGCGGCGTTGATGGGGGCCAGTGAGGAGCCGGGGTCGGCGGCGTGTGGGGGTCGGCAGGAGTGGGTGGCGGCGCGGTTCGTGCGGGAGGTCGCGTTCACGGCCGGGTCGACGTGGCGGCGTTTGGTGAGTGATCCGGTGACCGGGCATCTGGTGGATCTGCACGTGAAGGGCTATCAGGTCGCCGGTGACCTGCGAGAACGTGTCCTGGCGCGGGATCGGGTGTCGCGGGTGCCGGGGTCGATGCGGCCGGCGCGTTCGTGCGACCTGGATCACGACGTGGCCTACGCCCTCGGGGGAGCATCGAGTGAGTCGAATCTGTCGGCGAAGGATCGTCGCGGGCACAACCACAAGACCCGCCGTACGTGGCGGGTGCGGCGCGAGCCGGTGGTGGGCGGGGACATCTTCTGGACCACGCCCGCGGGCCGGGTGTATGTGACGAGTCCGTGGGACTACCGCGACCCTGACCCGCCGACCGTGGAGCAGATGCGGGCCGACCTCGCACGCGAACGACGGCGCTACTGGACCGAAGAGGACCTGCTCGCCGAGGAAGACGCCGGCGACCCCAGACGCAGCGGTCCTCCCAGCTCACAGACCTGGCCGCCCGGCTCAGGCTGGGCCGGCTCGGCCTGGGGCGGCACGGCTGCCGGTGGTCGGGTCGATTCGACGTCGTTCGACGCCACGCGCGACGGCGAGAGTGACCGGGGCGAGACGAGCGCGCCCGCAGCGCCCTCGCTCCACCCGGCCCCGTCCACGCTGCACCCGGCCTCGTGCCAGGGCGACCCGGCCTCGTCCGCACTCGACCCGGCCCCCTCGACGACGCCCGTCGATGACGTGATCGACCCGGCGGACTGGGGCGAGGACGCGTGGGTGCTGCACGACCTCGACCTCACCGAACCCGCCGACACGCACGCCGGTCGGGCAGGTGAAGCCATCGGCGCCACCGCGAGCGAAGACCGGTCGGAGGCAGCGCAGTGGCTCTACCTCGACAGCGACTACGAGCGCGGGCTCGCCGCCCTCATCGAGGACGCCCAGGACCCGCAGCCGCTGTTCATCCGGCGCCCGAAACCCACGCGGAAGCCGAAGCCCGAAGCCGGCCCGGCGCCGTGGGAAAGGCCCGATCCAGGCCCCCCGCCCTTCTGAGAGCGAGGACCGGTCGGAGGCAGCGCAGTGGCTCTACCTCGACAGCGACTACGAGCGCGGGCTCGCCGCGCTCATCGAGGACGCCCAGGACCCGCAGTCACTGTTCATCCGGCCTCCTAGACCCACGAAAAAGCCGAAGCCCGAAGCCTGCCCGGCGCCGTGGGCAGAGCGCGACCCCGGCCCACCGCCCTTCTGAGCGGGCGGATGAACACTTGCTCGATCAGGTGTCTCCCGCGTCGGGCATCGCCGGGTGGCACTCGATCCGAAGGCCGGGGAAGGCGCGGATGTCGTCGGTGGTGAGGCGAAGCGGGCCACCGATATCCGTGCGGAAGGAGATGACCGTTCCCGTCGCTTTACAGCCGGGCAGGGCCACGAGGTCACCCTCCGGCACTCCGTATCGGTACGTCTGCGTCCAACAGCCGTCGACGCGATGGTTCTCGTGTACCAGCTCACTGCTCAGCGCCGAGACCGCGGACATGCCGCTGCGCGGTAGGCCGTCGGGCAGGAGGGGAGCGCGCAACGGATCCCTGAACCGCACGTCCGGGGTCGCCATGACCGGCTTGCGTATCACGCGGCCGCTGCCGGTGGTGCGCGTGTCTGTGCCTCGCCCGTCGTCACGCACGCTGATATGTCCGTCCGGGTGGTGGACGACGGTGACGCGTCCCGTTCGATCCTGTGCCCGGGCCTCGTCGGCGGCGTAGGCGAGGATCTCGAGGACGAGATGACGACGCCCGCCCGACGCCCGGCCGAGCCGGGCACGGACCTCGGTCAGGTGGGCGTGATCCACGGCCTCGGCCCAGACGTGCGTCGTCGTGTCCCACGCGTTCGGCCCGTCCATGGCGACAGCCTAGAGAGGCCGGGGCGAAACCCCTTTCCGCTTCGGCATCGCGCCCGCCTAGGATCGGTGACGTGTCCGGACCCAACACTTCGTACGACCCCGTCGAGGTCAGTGCCCTCGACCCCGAGCAGATCGAGGCCGATGTCACCGCCGCTCTCGACGCGATCGCGGCCGCGGGGGACCTCGCGGCGCTGAAGGAGGCTCGTCTCGCCCATGCCGGTGAGAAGAGTCCTCTCGCGCTGGCGAATCGCGAGATCGGGGCCCTGCCGCCGAGCGCCAAGGCCGAGGCCGGCAAGCGGGTCGGCGCGGCCCGTGGGCGGGTCGGCGCGGCGCTCAAGCAACGCCAGGCCGAACTCGAGGCGGCCCGCGACGAGGCGATCCTCGTCGAGGAGACCATCGACGTCACGGTGACCACCCCGTTCCGGCGCGTCGGCGCGCGGCACCCGGTGAGCCTCATGACCGAGAAGATCGCCGACATCTTCGTCGGCATGGGTTGGGAGATCGCCGAAGGCCCCGAGGTCGAGAGCGAGTGGTACAACTTCGACGCCCTCAACTTCGCCCCCGACCACCCGGCGCGCGAGATGCAGGACACGTTCTTCGTCGACCCGCCCACCTCCGGCCTGGTGTTGCGCACCCACACCTCGCCGGTGCAGGCGCGCACGCTGCTGCGACGCGACACGACCCTCCTGCAGCGTGACCTGCCGCTCTACGTCGCCGTGCCCGGGCGCGTCTACCGCACCGACGAGCTCGACGCCACGCACACGCCGGTGTTCCACCAGGTCGAGGGCCTCGCCGTCGACCGCGGCCTCACGATGGCGCACCTCAAGGGCACCCTCGACCACTTCGCCAAGGCCCTGTTCGGCCCCGACGCGACCACGCGGCTGCGTCCGTCGTACTTCCCGTTCACCGAGCCCAGCGCCGAGATGGACCTGTGGTTCCCGCAGAAGAAGGGCGGCGCCGGCTGGATCGAGTGGGGCGGCTGCGGCATGGTCAACCGCAACGTCCTGCGCGCTGCCGGCATCACCGACCCCGAGATCACCGGGTTCGCGTTCGGCATGGGCATCGACCGTGCCGTCATGCTGCGCCACGGCGTGACCGACATGCACGACATCGTCGAGGGCGACGCGCGGTTCTCCGCGCAGTTCGGAATGGAGATCTGATGCTGGCACCCGTCGAATGGCTCGTGGAGTTGGCGGGCGTGCAGGATCGCCCCCTCCCGACCGGCGAGCAGGTCGCCGCCGACCTCGTGCGCGTGGGCCTGGAAGAGGAATCGATCCGCGGCGGCGACATCACCGGCCCCCTCGTCGTGGGCAAGGTGCTCGACGTCACCGACGAGCCGCAGAAGAACGGCAAGACGATCCACTTCTGCCACGTCGACGTCGGTGACCACGGCCAACGCAAGGAGGCCGGTGGCGACCCGTCGGTGACCCAGGAGATCGTCTGCGGCGCCCACAACTTCGCCGCCGGCGACCACGTCGTCGTCATCATCCCCGGCGGTGTCCTGCCCGGAGACTTCGCGATCTCGGCGCGCAAGACCTACGGCCACATGAGCAACGGCATGATCTGCTCGCAGGCCGAACTCGGCCTCGGCGAGGACCACGACGGCATCATCGTGCTCGAGGAGCTCTTCGCCGATCGCCCCGACGTACTCGACTCGCTGCGCCCCGGCGACGACGCGATTCCACTGCTCGGCCTCGACGCCGAGACGGTCGAGGTCAACGTCACCCCCGACCGTGGATACTGCTTCTCGATGCGCGGCATTGCCCGCGAGTACGCCCTCTCGCGTCGTCTCGACACCTTCCGCGACCCCGCCGGGCCGGCCGCCGTCGACGTGCCCGCACCCAACGAATCCGGCTACGACGTGCGCCTCGTCGACGACGCGCCCATCCACGAAGTCCCCGGCTGCGACCGGTACGTGGCCCGGGTGGTCCGCGATGTCGACCCCACGGCCGCCACCCCGGCCTGGATGGCCGACCGTCTGACCCGCTCGGGCATGCGGCCCATCTCGCTGTCGGTCGACGTCACGAACTACCTCATGCTGCTCACCGGCCAACCGCTGCACGCGTTCGACCTCGACACGCTGTCGGGCTCGATCGAGGTGCGGCGTGCCCGCCCGGGCGAGAAGCTCACCACCCTCGACGATGTCGAACGCACCCTCGACCCCGAGGACCTGCTCATCACCGACGGCGGCACGACTCCGCTGGCCATCGCCGGCGTCATGGGCGGCGAGACCTCGGAGGTCACCGACACCACCTCGGCGATCCTCGTCGAGGCGGCCCACTTCGACCCCGTCACCGTCGCCCGCAGCTCGCGGCGTCACCGACTGTCGACCGAGGCGAGTCGCCGGTTCGAGCGCGGCGTCGACCCGCAGCTCGCGCCCGTCGTGGCGCAGCTCGCCGTCGACCTCCTCGTCGAGCTCGGTGGCGGCACGGCCGACGACGGCGTCACCGACGTCGACCACACCGTGCCGCGAGAGCCGATCGCCTTCCACACCCGCGAGGCGTGGCGCCTCGTCGAGCCGGGGGCGGACACCGGCGGTGACGTCCCCGACGGCCTCGATCACGACGCGGTCGTGGCGCACCTGGAGGCGATCGGGTGCGAGGTCAGCGACGACGGAGACCCCGACGACGATGGCTTCCGTTCCACGCAGGTCACCCCGCCGACGTGGCGCCCCGACCTCACGACCGGCCCCGACCTCGTCGAGGAGGTCGCCCGCCTGCGCGGCTACGACCGCATCCCCTCGATCCTGCCGACCGCCCCCGGGGGCCGCGGTCTCACCCGCGGCCAGCGCGCCGAGCGGCTTGCCGGAACCGCGCTCGCCGGTCTCGGACTGACCGAGGTGTGGTCCTACCCCTTCGTCGGTGAATCGGTCTTCGACGCGCTCGGATACGAGGCCGACGACACGCGCCGCACCGCGCTGCGCCTCGCCAACCCGCTCTCCGACGAATCCCCGCTCATGCGCACGAGCCTGCTCGACTCGCTCCTGCCCGTGCTGCGCGTCAACGTCGGCCGCGGCGCCACCGACATCGCGTTGTTCGAGACCGGCCTCGTCTTCCGCCCCTCCTCGGAGGCGCCCGCGGCGCCCGTGCCGGCGGTGGGGGCGCGTCCGGCCGAGCATGTGCTCGACGAGATCGAGGCCGCAGTGCCGAACCAGCCGCGTCACGCCGCGTTCGCCCTCGCCGGCCACGCGACACCGGCCGGGCCGTGGGGCGCCGCGCGAACCGTCCAGGCCTCCGACGCGATCAGCCTCGCCATCGAGGTCGGTCGGGTGCTCGGGGCCACTCTGCGTCCCGAGGCCGCGACCCAGGCGCCGTGGCACCCCGGTCGCTGCGCCGCTCTGCGCCTCGTCGACGCGAACGGGGAGTCGAACGAGATCGTCGGCTACGCAGGGGAACTGCGCCCCAAGGTCTGCGCCGCCCTCGAACTGCCCGAGCGCACCTGCGCCGCCGAACTCGACCTCGCCGCGATCATCGGCTCCGGAGAAGGCCGCGTCGTGCAGAGCGCGGGGCTCTCCACCTACCCCGTGGCACGCACGGACGTCGCCCTTGTCGTCGACGCCGCCGTACCCGCCGGCGACGTGGAGGCCGCGCTGCGTCGAGGCGCCGGGGAGTCCCTCGAATCGCTCACGCTGTTCGACGTCTACGCGGGCGACCAGCTCGCCGAGGGCAAGAAGTCGCTCGCGTTCCGCCTGACGTTCCGCGCCCCCGATCGCACGCTCAAGACGACGCAGGTGAGTGCCCTGCGTGACGACGCCGTCGCCGCGGCCCGCAAGGCCACCGGTGCGGAGCTGAGGAGTGCCTGACATGTCCGAACAGCAACAGTCCGACCGCCGGGTCGCCGTGATCACCGGAGCCAACCGCGGCATCGGCTCCCACCTCGCCGGGGCATTCGCCGAGGCCGGATACGCCGTCGAGGGCTGCTCCCGATCCGGAGGCCCGACGCGGGTGCCCGCGCGCAGCGACGAGGGAGACGTCACCCTCGACCTCGCCGCCGTCGACGTCACCGACGAGCAGGCCGTCCACGACTGGATCGCCGGAGTCCTCGAGCGTCACGGCCGCATCGACGTGCTCGTCAACAACGCGGGCGTCATCGACGACGAGGTGCCGATCGAGGAGTCCGACCCCGAGCAGTGGTGGCGCACGATCGAGGTCGACGTGCGCGGGCCCTACCTGCTCACCCGGATGGTCCTTCCCGGCATGCTCGCGGCCGGGTCGGGCCGCGTGATCAACCTCAACTCCGGAGCCGGCGTGCGTCCGGGGGAGGTGGCGAGCGCCTACAACGTCGCGAAGTCCGCACTCGGTCGCATCACGGGGTCGACCGACCTGTCCGGCCGCGGGCGCGGGGTGTACGCGTTCGACCTCGCGCCGGGCGTCGTGCGCACCGACATGACCGGCGCGATGACGGCACACGAAGGCCGCACGGAATGGACCTCCCCGGCCGAGGTGTGCGAGCTCGCTCTCGCCCTGGCAGCGGGGGAACTCGACGCGTGGTCCGGGCGCATGGTCCGCGCCGGGGCCGACACGCCGGAGACCCTGCGCACCGCGTCCGCGCAGCTCGGCGAACGTGGCCGTCGGGTGATGCTCGTGCCGTGGGGGGACGACGACCCACTCGCCTGAGTCGATCTCCGCATGAGATGACGGACCCGCCGACTGCATGACCTCGCACGCCTCTGTATAGTCATGCACATGCTGAACGCGGCCGTCGCCGGTGCGAGTGGGTACGCCGGGGGAGAGATCCTCCGGTTGCTGCTCGCGCACCCCGAGATCGAGGTGGGCGCCGTGTGCGCCGCGGGTAACGCCGGCTCGCGGCTCGGCGATCACCACCCCAACCTCACGCCGCTCGCCGACCGGGTCCTCGAGCCGACGGAGCCCGGTCTCCTCGCACGCCACGACGTCGTCTTCCTCGCGTTGCCGCACGGGGCCTCGGCCGAGATCGCCGCGCAGCTCCCGGATTCCGTCGTCGTCCTCGACTGCGGCGCCGACCACCGGCTCGTCGATGCCGAGGCGTGGGCGCGGTTCTACGGCACCCCGCACGCCGGAAGTTGGCCGTACGGACTGCCCGAACTGCCGCGCACCGACGGGCTCGCGTCCCGCGAGGCGCTGGCCGGCGCCCGCCGCATCGCCGTCCCGGGTTGCTACCCGACGGCCGTGTCCCTCGCTCTCGCACCGGGACTCGCCGCGAGGGTCGTCGAGCCGGACGACCTCGTCGTCGTCGCCGCGAGCGGCACCTCGGGGGCGGGCAGGTCGCTCAAGCCGCACCTGCTCGGCGCCGAGGTCATGGGTTCGATGAGCCCGTACGGCGTGGGCGGGATGCACCGGCACGTTCCCGAGATCGTCCAGAATCTCACCGCCGCAGCGGGATCGGCGATCACGCTCTCGTTCACGCCCACCCTCGCGCCGATGCCGCGCGGCATTCTCGCGACGTGCACCGCGCGCCTGCGCCCAGGCGCGTCGCCCGACGAGGTGCGCGGCGCCTGGGAGCGCGCCTACGCCGACGAGCCGTTCGTCCAGCTCCTCCCCGAGGGCCGGTGGCCGTCCACCGGGTCGGTTCTCGGCTCCAATGTCGTCCACCTGCAGGTCGCCGTCGACGAGGCCGCCGGCCGGGTCGTCGTCGTCGCGGCGATCGACAATCTCACCAAGGGCACCGCCGGTGGTGCCGTGCAATGCGCCAACCTCGCCCTCGGCCTGCCGGAGACGTGCGGGCTGCCTCTGACAGGAGTCGCACCGTGAGCATGACCCACGACCAGATCCCGACCGCCGTGGCCCGGGAGGGCTGGACCCTGCGTCTGCATCCGGGGGAGTTGGTCTTCGCCCGGCTCGAGCCCGGCAGTGATCTGCCCGAGTGGGCGCGCGACGCCCGACCGCTGTCGTCGATCGCGTGGAACGAGTCGGAGACCTCGGTCCTCGCGCCCGTGGACGTCGTGCCCGGTGACGTCGACCGGTTCGGGCCGTGGCGCGCCTTCGAGGTGGAGGAGCACGTCGACTTCCTCCTCACCGGCGTCCTTCACGGCATCATCTCTCCGCTCGCCGCGAGCCACCTCGCAGTGACGACCGTCTCGACGTACCGCACCGACTGGATCCTCGTGCCCGCCGAACAGGTCGACCAGGCCGTCAACGTGTGGCGCTACCACGGCTACCAGGTGACGGTTCCCCAGGTCGCGACCGAGATGGGCACCGCGTGAGCGTCACCGCGGCGGCGGGATTCCGGGCGGCGGGGGTGACGGCGGGCCTCAAACCCTCGGGTCGGCCCGATGTCGCGCTCGTCGTCGCCGACGGCCCCGAGGCCCACGCCGCGGCGGTCTTCACGACGAACCGCGTCGAGGCGGCGCCGGTCACCTGGAGCCGCGAGGTGGTCGCCGACGGCCGCGCACGGGTGATCGTGCTCAATTCCGGCTGCGCGAACGCCTGCACCGGCCCCGAGGGCTTCGCCGACACCCGCACCACCGCAGAGCACGCCGGCTCACGGCTCGGCGTCGACCCCGGCGATGTCGTCGTGTGCTCGACGGGCATGATCGGTGAGCGCCTGCCCATGGACACCCTGCTCGCGGGCGTGGACTCGGCCGCGGCGGCCCTGACGGACGACGGGGGCGGCGACGCGGCGGTCGCGATCATGACGACCGACACCCGCCCCAAGGAGGTCGCGATCACCGGTGACGGCTGGACGGTCGGCGGCATGGCCAAGGGTGCGGGGATGCTCGCGCCGGCCCTCGCGACGATGCTCGTCGTCCTCACGACCGACGCGGTGACCACCCCCGCCGACCTCGACGCCGCCGTGCGCGCGGCGAGCGCGGCGACGTTCGACCGGGTCGACTCCGACGCGTGCATGTCGACGAACGACACCGTGGTGCTCCTCGCCTCGGGGGCCTCCGGCGTCGAGGTGACCGTCGAGGAACTCACCGCTCGCGTCCACGAGGTCTGCGCCGACCTCGCCCGCCGGCTCGTTGCCGACGCCGAGGGCGCGCGCCACGACGTCGAGATCGAGGTGGTCGACGCGGCCGACGAGACCGACGCCGTCGAGGTCGCGCGCGCCGTCGCCCGCAGCAACCTCGTCAAGTGCGCGATCTTCGGCGGCGATCCCAACTGGGGACGCATCGTCTCGGCGGTCGGCACGACCACGGCACGTTTCGACCCCCGCGCGATCGACGTCACGATCAACGGTGTCCAGGTGTGCCGTGCCACCGGAGTCGGCGACGATCGCTCGCTCGTCGATCTCGACGACCGACACGTCCACGTCGTCATCGACCTCCACGAGGGCAGCGGAGCGCGCGGCACCGTCTGGACCAACGACCTCACCCACGACTACGTCCACGAGAACTCGGCCTACAGCACATGACCTCCATCACCCCTCCCGTGTCCGGCGACACCCGTGACACCCCCCTCGACCCGGCCGCGCACCGCCATCTGCGCACCCTGCGCGATCGCACGGGGCTCGCGGCCGCGACGGCCAAGGCCCGCACCCTCGTCGAGGCGCTGCCGTGGCTCGAGCAGTTCAAGGGCGCCCTCGTCGTCGTCAAGTACGGCGGCAACGCGATGACCGACGAATCGCTCACCCGCGCCTTCGCCGAGGACGTCGCGTTCCTGCGCTACGCCGGGTTGCGGCCGGTCGTCGTCCACGGCGGTGGCCCGCAGATCGCGGCGATGCTCGACCGGCTCGGTCTGTCCAGCGAGTTCAAGGGCGGCCTGCGGGTGACGACGCCGGAGGTCATGGACGTCGTGCGCATGGTGCTCGTCGGGCAGGTCGGCCGCGGGGTCGTCGGACTGCTCAATCAGCACGGCCCCATCGCCGTCGGTCTGTCGGGGGAGGACGCCCACCTGTTCGGCGCCCGCCGCCGGCACGCGCGGGTCGACGGGGAGAACGTCGACATCGGACTCGTCGGCGACGTCGTCACCGTGTCGCCGTCGGCCGTCCTCGACATCCTCGACGCCGGCCGCATCCCGGTCGTCTCGACGATCGCCCCCGACCTCGAGACCCCCGGTCAGGTGCTCAACGTCAACGCCGACACGGCCGCGGCGGCGCTCGCGGTCGCGTTGGGCGCGCACAAGCTCGTCGTGCTCACCGACGTCGCCGGCGTCTACGAGAACTGGCCCGACCCCGACTCCCTGATCTCCGAGATGAGCGTCGCCGACGCCGAGGATCTTCTCACCCGGGTCGACGCGGGCATGGTCCCCAAGCTCGAGGCCTGTGTGCGGGCGGTGCGCGGCGGCGTGAGCCAGGCCCACGTCGTCGACGGACGCACCCCGCACTCGCTGCTGCTCGAGGTCTTCACCGACGAGGGCATCGGCACGATGATCCTCCCCGAGAGCGGCACCGACCTCGACGACGACGGCCTCCCCACCCACCTCGAGGGGTTGTCGTGACCACTTCCAGCACCACCCCGACCGCCACCCCGGCCGCCACGAACCGCTCGACCGACGCGGGCGAGCAGAAGCGTCTCCTGGAGCGGTACGACGAGTCGCTGCTCGGGGTCTTCGGCTCTCCTGCGCGGGTTCTCGTGCGTGGCGAGGGCTGCGAGGTCTGGGACGCCGACGGCGACGTCTACCTCGACCTCCTCGGCGGCATCGGCGTCAACGCGCTCGGCCACGGTCACCCCGACCTCGTCGCGGCGATCGGAGCGCAGGCGGCCGAGCTCGTCCACATCTCCAACTTCTTCACCTCCGTTCCGCAGATCGAGCTCGCCGAGCGCATCCTCGCCCTCGCCGAGGCACCCGCGGGCTCGGCGGCGTTCTTCACGAACTCCGGCACCGAGGCCGTCGAGGCCGCGATCAAGCTCGCGCGCCGAACCGGCCGGCCCGGCCTCCTCGCTGCCGAGGACGCCTTCCACGGCCGCAGCACCGGCGCGCTCGCGCTCACGGCCAAGGAGGCCTACCGCGCTCCCTTCGAACCGCTCCTGCCCGGAGTGCGGCGGGTCCCGTTCAACGACGTCGCCGCCCTCGAGGCGGCGTTCTCCCGCGAGGCGTCCCAGGTGGGCGCGCTGATCCTCGAACCGGTCCAGGGCGAGGGTGGGGTCATCCCCGCCGACGTCGGCTACCTGCGGCGCGCCCGGGACCTCACCCGCCAGGCCGGGGCGCTGCTCATCGTCGACGAGATCCAGTCGGGGGTGGCGCGCACCGGCACGTGGTTCGCGTTCCAGCAGGCCGGGATCGTGCCCGACGCGATGACCCTCGCCAAGGGCCTCGGCGGCGGGGTGCCGATCGGGGCGCTCGTGACGTTCGGGGCCGAGACCACCGCCCTGCTCACCGCGGGGCAGCACGGCACAACGTTCGGCGGCAACCCCCTCGCGTGCCGGGCGGGGCTCACGGTGCTCGACGTCATCGCCCGCGACGGGCTGGTCGATCGGGCCCGCGAACTGGGCGACGAACTGCGCCGCGCGGTGACGGACCTGCGCGACGAGCGGATCACCGAGATCCGTGGCCGGGGGTTACTCATCGGCATCGGCCTGGCCGACGGCATCGCATCCGGCGACGTGGCGAAGGCCGCACTCGAGGCGGGGTTCATCGTCAACCCCGCGCGGCCCGACACGATCCGGCTCGCGCCCCCGCTCGTCGTCACCTCCGCGCAGCTGCAGCGGTTCGCCCGCGCCCTGCCCGGCCTGTTGGACGCCGCCGCCGCACTCGGGAAGGAGGGGTGATGGTCGTCGCGCAGTCCCGCGCCGCCCGCCAGCAGCGCATCGTCGAGCTTCTCGAACACACCATCGTCAAATCCCAGCCGGAGCTGCTCGACCTGCTCGCGCAGGACGGGTACGACGTCACCCAGGCGACCCTGTCGCGCGATCTGGTCGAACTCGGCGCCGTCAAGGTGCGTCTCGGACGCAGCCTCGTCTACGCCGTTCCGGCCGAGGGCGGCGACCCGACGCCACGCCCGGCCGTCGACCCCGCCGAGCACGACGCGCGGTTGCGCCGCCTCTGCGAGGAACTGCTCGTCTCGGCCACGGCCTCGGGAAACCTCACAGTGCTGCGCACCCCGCCCGGCGCCGCGAACTACCTCGCCAGCGCCATCGACAAGACCGAGGTGCAGCGACGGGCCGGCATCATCGGTACCGTCGCCGGTGACGACACGGTGCTCGTCATCGCAGCCGATCCCGACGGGGGAGCGCTGGTGGCAGAACGGCTCCTCGCCCTGGCCGGGGGCGACATCGACAGGAAGGACACGCGCTCGTGAGCGAGACGAAGACCGGTTCGGCGTTGTGGGGAGGCCGGTTCAGCGGCGGCCCCGACGAGGCGCTGGCGGCGCTCTCCAAGAGTACGCACTTCGACTGGCGACTCGCGCCCTACGATCTCGCGGGCTCCCGCGCCCACGCCCGAGTGCTGCACGCGGCCGGGATCCTCGACGACGAGACCCTCGAGGCGATGCTCGCCGGGCTTCGGCAGCTCGGAGCCGACGTCGAGAGCGGTGCGTTCACCCCCGCCGAGGACGACGAGGACGTGCACACCGCGCTCGAGCGCGGGCTCATGGAACGCGCCGGGGCCGACGTCGGCGGCCGGCTCCGGGCGGGGCGCTCGCGCAACGACCAGGTCGCGACCCTGTTCCGCATGTACCTGCGTGATCACGCCCGCGTCGTCGCGGGCCTGATCCTCGACGTCGTCGACGCCCTCGTCGCCCAGGCCGATGCGTATCCCGAGGTCGCGATGCCCGGCCGCACGCACCTGCAGCACGCTCAGCCCGTCCTCCTCTCCCACCACCTGCTCGCCCACGCCTGGCCGCTGTTGCGCGACGTCGAACGGCTGCGCGACTGGGACGAGCGGTGCGCCGTCTCGCCCTACGGCTCCGGAGCGCTCGCCGGCAGCTCGCTGGGGCTCGACCCCGAGGCCGTCGCCGTCGACCTCGGCTTCGACGGGGCGGTCGAGAACTCCATCGACGGCACCGCGAGCCGCGACTTCGTCGCCGAGTTCTGCTTCGTCGCCGCGATGACCGCGGTCGACGTCTCGCGTCTGGCCGAAGAGGTGATCCTCTGGGCGACCAAGGAGTTCGGGTTCGTCACGCTGCACGACTCGTACTCGACCGGGTCGAGCATCATGCCGCAGAAGAAGAACCCCGACGTCGCCGAGCTCGCCCGCGGCAAGGCCGGCCGCCTCGTCGGCGACCTCGCCGGGCTCATGACGACCCTCAAGGCGCTGCCCCTGGCGTACAACCGCGACCTGCAGGAGGACAAGGAGCCGGTCTTCGACGCGATCGACTCCCTGGAGGTGCTGTTGCCGGCGTTCGCGGGCATGGTGGCGACCCTGACGTTCCACCCCGACCGGCTCGAAGAGCTCGCGCCGCAGGGTTTCTCGCTCGCGACCGACGTCGCGGAGTGGCTCGTCCGCGAGGGGGTGCCCTTCCGCGTGGCCCACGAGGTGGCCGGCGCGTGCGTGCGAGCCTGCGAGGAACGCGGCATCGAGCTGTGGGATCTCACCGACGACGACCTGGCGCAGATCTCCCCTCACCTCACGCCGGGCGTGCGCGAGGTCCTCACCGTGCCCGGCTCCCTCGCCTCTCGCGACGGCAAGGGCGGTACGGCCCCGGTGCGCGTCGCCGAACAACTCGGCAAGGTGCGCCAGACCGCGGCGTGGCAGCGCAGCTGGGCCGACAAGCGCCTCACGGCGCGCGACTGATCGTGGCGGAGAACACCCCCGGTGAGGCCCTCGCGCCCGCCCTTCCCGAGGAGTTCTACGACCGCCCCGTGCAGGAGGTGGCCGCCGACCTGCTCGGATGCGTCGTCCGCCACGGAGACGTCGCGGTGCGGCTCACCGAGGTGGAGGCGTACGACGGTCCCGATGACCCCGGCTCACACGCCTACCGCGGCCCGACCCCGCGCACCCAGGTGATGTTCGGGCCGCCGGGGCGGCTCTACGTGTACTTCTCGTACGGCATGCACCACTGCGTCAACGTCGTCTGCGGTCCCGACGGCAAAGCGAGCGCGGTCCTCCTGCGCGCCGGCGAGGTCGTGGAGGGCGTCGAGGAGGCACGGCGCCGCCGGACCCGCGAGGGACGACCGGCTCCAGCCGATCGCGACCTCGCCCGGGGACCGGCCCGCCTCACCGTCGCGCTGGGCCTCGACCGCAGGCACGACGGCCTCGACACGACGGCACCGGGCGCGGAGGTGGTGATCAGCGCCGGAGCGGAGGCCGTGGACCCGGCTCGCATCCTCACCGGCAAACGCGTCGGCGTCTCGGGCCCGGGCGGTGGCGAGGAGTACCCGTGGCGTTATCACCTCGACCACCCCAGCGTGTCGCCCTACCGGGCAGCCGTTCGTCGTCGGCGCCGGCCTGCTGGCAAGCTGGACGCGACAGCCGCGCAGGATCCGACTGCGGGCACGACGAAGGGAACGACGGCGTGAGCAACGTGTTCGACGAGCTGAGCGAGCGGGGCCTGGTGGCGCAGACCACCGACGAGGCCGCGCTGCGAGACGCGCTCGACGGGCGGCTCACGGTGTATTGCGGCTTCGACCCCACCGCGCCGAGCCTGCACTTCGGCAACCTCGTCCAGCTCATCGTGCTCCGTCATCTGCAGCGCGCGGGCCACCGCGTCATCGGCCTCGTCGGTGGCTCGACGGGTCTCATCGGCGACCCGCGCCCCTCGAGCGAGCGGGCGCTCAAGACCAAGGAGCAGACGGCCGAGGACGTCGAGCGCATCGCCGTGCAGGTGCGTCGCATCCTCGGCGCCGACGAGTCGAATCCGCCGATCTTCGTCAACAACCTCGACTGGACGGAGCCGATCAGCGCGCTGGACTTCCTGCGCGACTACGGCAAGCACTTTCGCGTCAACCAGATGATCAAGAAGGACGCGGTCGCCGCTCGGCTGCAGTCCGATCAGGGCATCAGCTACACCGAGTTCAGCTACCAGATCCTCCAGGCCCTCGACTTCCTCGAGCTCTACCGCCGGCACGGCTGCACGATGCAGACGGGCGGCGCGGATCAGTGGGGCAACCTCGTGGCGGGTGTCGACCTCATCGGCCGGGTCGAGGGCGAGCCGGCCCACGTCCTCACGACGCCGTTGCTCACCGACTCGGCGGGGGAGAAGTTCGGCAAGTCCGCCGGCAATGCGGTGTGGCTCGACCCGTCGATGACGAGCCCGTACGCCTTCTACCAGTACTGGCTCAACGTCGAGGACGCCTCGGTCGTCATGCTGCTCAAGGTCTTCACCGACCGCACGATGGCCGAGATCGCCGAGCTCGAACGGCAGGTGGCCGAGGAACCGTTCAAGCGCGCCGCCCAGCGCACGCTGGCGCGGGACGTGACCACCCTCGTGCACGGGGCCGAGGCGACGGTGGCCGTCGAGCAGGCCTCGGCGGTGTTGTTCGGCAAGGAGGATCCGCGTTCCCTCGACGCCGACACCCTGCGGGACGCGTGCGCGGAGTTGCCGAGGGTACGGGTCGAGGCCGGCAGTGAGCTCGTCGACGCGATGGTCGAGACCGGCCTCGCGGAGTCGCGCAAGGCGGCCAGGCGCACCATCGGGGAGGGCGGCGTCTCGCTCAACAACGCCAAGGTCGAGAGCCCCGAGGCACGACTCACGCCGGAGGACTTCCTTCACGGGCGTCTGGCACTGCTCAAGCGCGGACGCAAGTCGCTGGCGGCGGTCGAGCTCGCGAGCTGACCCCGCCTCGAGGCCGCGAACGGCGCGGTCGCGTGAGGGCCTCGCTGACGGGATGTCGGCGGGGCCCTCGGCGTCGATGCAGGTCAGCGTGCCGTGATCGGCCGGCTGGACGCCCGATTTGGTGTTCACGCCGATGTCGTCCTAGAGTTCTCAACGTCCACCCGGCAGGGAGGAACGGACGCGAAAGCCTCACTGAGGCCGGGCGGCCGGTCCCGCCGGAGGGAGTCGAAGCACGACCCCGTTCCACTCGAGATTCGGTTGAAACGGGAAGTTGCACCGGGCTGAACGGTCTGGTAGAGTAGACACCCGGCCACAGAGAGAACGCCCCACACGGGCAGGGCTCCTGGGCCGAACATCGAAGTAACAATCGCCACCTTCATCGTGACGGCCTGATCAGGGTCGAAGTGATGACGTGTGTCCGATGTTTGAGAACTCAACAGCGTGCCAAAAATCGATGCCAATTGTTTGTTGGTTGATCGTCAATGGATTGATCAGCTGGGTTTGAATTTCTTTTATGGAGAGTTTGATCCTGGCTCAGGACGAACGCTGGCGGCGTGCTTAACACATGCAAGTCGAACGATGAAGCGGTGCTTGCACCGTGGATTAGTGGCGAACGGGTGAGTAACACGTGAGTAACCTGCCCTTCACTCTGGGATAAGCCTGGGAAACTGGGTCTAATACTGGATATGACAGCATCTCGCATGGGGTGTTGTGGAAAGTTTTTCGGTGGGGGATGGACTCGCGGCCTATCAGCTTGTTGGTGAGGTAGTGGCTTACCAAGGCGACGACGGGTAGCCGGCCTGAGAGGGTGACCGGCCACACTGGGACTGAGACACGGCCCAGACTCCTACGGGAGGCAGCAGTGGGGAATATTGCACAATGGGCGAAAGCCTGATGCAGCGACGCCGCGTGAGGGATGAAGGCCTTCGGGTTGTAAACCTCTTTCGCCAGGGAAGAAGCGAGAGTGACGGTACCTGGAGAAGAAGCACCGGCTAACTACGTGCCAGCAGCCGCGGTAATACGTAGGGTGCGAGCGTTGTCCGGAATTATTGGGCGTAAAGAGCTTGTAGGCGGTTTGTCGCGTCTGCTGTGAAAATTCGGGGCTTAACTCCGGACGTGCAGTGGGTACGGGCAGGCTAGAGTGTGGTAGGGGAGACTGGAATTCCTGGTGTAGCGGTGAAATGCGCAGATATCAGGAGGAACACCGATGGCGAAGGCAGGTCTCTGGGCCATAACTGACGCTGAGAAGCGAAAGCATGGGGAGCGAACAGGATTAGATACCCTGGTAGTCCATGCCGTAAACGTTGGGCGCTAGGTGTGGGGCTCATTCCACGAGTTCCGTGCCGCAGCTAACGCATTAAGCGCCCCGCCTGGGGAGTACGGCCGCAAGGCTAAAACTCAAAGGAATTGACGGGGGCCCGCACAAGCGGCGGAGCATGCGGATTAATTCGATGCAACGCGAAGAACCTTACCAAGGCTTGACATACACCGGAAAAGTGCAGAGATGTGCTCCCCGTAAGGTCGGTGTACAGGTGGTGCATGGTTGTCGTCAGCTCGTGTCGTGAGATGTTGGGTTAAGTCCCGCAACGAGCGCAACCCTCGTTCCATGTTGCCAGCACGTGATGGTGGGGACTCATGGGAGACTGCCGGGGTCAACTCGGAGGAAGGTGGGGATGACGTCAAATCATCATGCCCCTTATGTCTTGGGCTTCACGCATGCTACAATGGCCGGTACAGAGTGCTGCGATGCCGTGAGGCGGAGCGAATCACTAAAAGCCGGTCTCAGTTCGGATTGGGGTCTGCAACTCGACCCCATGAAGTCGGAGTCGCTAGTAATCGCAGATCAGCAACGCTGCGGTGAATACGTTCCCGGGCCTTGTACACACCGCCCGTCAAGTCACGAAAGTCGGTAACACCCGAAGCCGGTGGCCTAACCCTTGTGGGGGGAGCCGTCGAAGGTGGGACCGGCGATTGGGACTAAGTCGTAACAAGGTAGCCGTACCGGAAGGTGCGGCTGGATCACCTCCTTTCTAAGGAGCTTCCTCTTTGTGAGGCACCTCTGATGCTCACCGAGTGTGTGGGCTGGGGTGTTGCTCGTGGGTGGATCATCGATTAGTTGGCTGTCTGCTGGTGTTGCCGGCGCGAGTACGACCTCCTGTGTTGGGGGTGTGGAAAGTGTGGTGGCGCGGGTGGGTGGTCTGGCACGTTGTTGGGTCCTGAGGGATCGGCTGCATACCCCCCCCGGTTTGTGTGGTGGGGGTGTGGTGGTTTCTCTGGTTGGTTGGACCTCCTCTTTTGTTGTCTGCGCGGTTTGTGTGGGCGGCGAGGGGGTGGGTTGGTGTTTTGAGAACTGTACAGTGGACGCGAGCATCTTTGTTGTGGTCAAGTTTTTAAGGGCACACGGTGGATGCCTTGGCATCAGGAACCGATGAAGGACGTGGGAATCTGCGATAAGCCTCGGGTAGTCGATAACCGGACTGTGATCCGAGGATTTCCGAATGGGGAAACCCGGCTGGAGTTGTGTCCAGTCACTCGCACCTGAATATATAGGGTGTGTGGAGGGAACGTGGGGAAGTGAAACATCTCAGTACCCACAGGAAGAGAAAACAATTGTGATTCCGTGAGTAGTGGCGAGCGAAAGCGGATGAGGCTAAACCGCATGCATGTCAAGCTGGTAGGTGTTGTGTGTGCGGGGTTGTGGGAGTGTGCTTGATCAGGCTACCGACTGGTCGAGGAGTGAGAAATCCGTGGTGTAGGCGAAGGGTCTGGAATGGCCTGGCGTAGAGGGTGTGACCCCCGTAGCCGAAACGTCGCGGACTCCTTTGCATGTTTCCCAAGTAGCACGGGGCCCGAGAAATCCTGTGTGAATCTGGCGGGACCACCCGCTAAGCCTAAATATTCCCTGGTGACCGATAGCGGACAAGTACCGTGAGGGAAAGGTGAAAAGTACCCCGGGAGGGGAGTGAAATAGAACCTGAAACCGTGTGCTTACAATCCGTCGGAGCCTCCTTTGTGGGGTGACGGCGTGCCTTTTGAAGAATGAGCCTGCGAGTTAGTGCTTCGTGGCGAGGTTAACCCGTGTGGGGTAGCCGTAGCGAAAGCGAGTCTGAATAGGGCGTTTTAGTCGCGGGGTCTAGACCCGAAGCGGAGTGATCTACCCATGGCCAGGTTGAAGCGACGGTAAGACGTCGTGGAGGACCGAACCCACTTAGGTTGAAAACTGAGGGGATGAGCTGTGGGTAGGGGTGAAAGGCCAATCAAACTCCGTGATAGCTGGTTCTCCCCGAAATGCATTTAGGTGCAGCGTTGCGTGTTTCTTGCCGGAGGTAGAGCTACTGGATGGCTGATGGGCCCCACCGGGTTACTGACGTCAGCCAAACTCCGAATGCCGGTAAGTGAGAGCGTGGCAGTGAGACTGCGGGGGATAAGCTTCGTAGTCGAGAGGGAAACAGCCCAGATCATCAGCTAAGGTCCCTAAGCGTGTGCTAAGTGGAAAAGGATGTGGAGTTGCGATGACAACCAGGAGGTTGGCTTAGAAGCAGCCATCCTTGAAAGAGTGCGTAATAGCTCACTGGTCAAGTGATTCCGCGCCGACAATGTAGCGGGGCTCAAGCACATCACCGAAGCTGTGGCAATCACACATTTTCCTAGGTTTTCCTCAGGGGTGTGGTTGGGTAGGGGAGCGTCGCGTGGGGGGTGAAGCGGCCGAGTGATCGAGTCGTGGACGCCACGCGAGTGAGAATGCAGGCATGAGTAGCGAAAGAGGAGTGCGAAACTCCTCCGCCGAATGACCAAGGGTTCCAGGGTCAAGTTAATCTTCCCTGGGTAAGTCGGGACCTAAGGCGAGGCCGACAGGCGTAGTCGATGGACAACGGGTTGATATTCCCGTACCGGCGCAAGACCGCCCATATCGAGGCAGGGGATGCTAAGCACCCGAAGCCGGCCTTTACTCACGCCTTTGGTGTGAGGGGGTTGGTGGAGCGTGTGACCCGATCCTGTAGTAGGTAAGCGATGGAGTGACGCAGGAAGGTAGCCTCCGCGTGGCGATGGTTGTCCACGTCCAAGCACGTAGGGAGTCATCTAGGTAAATCCGGGTGGCGTGTATCCTGAGATGTGATGGTGACCCCGTTTGGGGGAAGTAGGGTGATCCTATGCTGTCGAGAAAAACTTCTAGTGAGGGCTTGAGCCGCCCGTACCCTAAACCGACTCAGGTGGTCAGGTAGAGAATACTAAGGCGATCGAGTGAATCGTGGTTAAGGAATTCGGCAAAATGCCCCCGTAACTTCGGGAGAAGGGGGGCCCGAGCCTTGAAACCCTTACGGGTTAGGGGTGAGGGTCGCAGAGACCAGGGAGAAGCGACTGTTTACTAAAAACACAGGTCCGTGCGAAGAAGTAATTCGATGTATACGGACTGACGCCTGCCCGGTGCTGGAACGTTAAGGGGACCGGTTAGCTCCTTTTGGGGCGAAGCTGAGAACTTAAGCGCCAGTAAACGGCGGTGGTAACTATAACCATCCTAAGGTAGCGAAATTCCTTGTCGGGTAAGTTCCGACCTGCACGAATGGCGTAACGACTTCTCCACTGTCTCGACCACGAACTCGGCGAAATTGCATTACGAGTAAAGATGCTCGTTACGCGCAGAAGGACGGAAAGACCCCGGGACCTTTACTATAGCTTGGTATTGGTGTTCGGTACGGCTTGTGTAGGATAGGTGGGAGACTGTGAAGCTCGTGCGCCAGCATGGGTGGAGTCAACGTTGAAATACCACTCTGGTCGTTCTGGATGTCTAACTTCGAACCATGATCTGGTTCAGGGACAGTGCCTGGTGGGTAGTTTAACTGGGGCGGTTGCCTCCTAAAGGGTAACGGAGGCGCCCAAAGGTTCCCTCAGCCTGGTTGGCAATCAGGTTTTGAGTGTAAGTGCACAAGGGAGCTTGACTGTGAGACCGACGGGTCGAGCAGGGACGAAAGTCGGGACTAGTGATCCGGCCATGGCTTGTGGAAGCGTGGTCGCTCAACGGATAAAAGGTACCCCGGGGATAACAGGCTGATCTTGCCCAAGAGTCCATATCGACGGCATGGTTTGGCACCTCGATGTCGGCTCGTCGCATCCTGGGGCTGGAGTTGGTCCCAAGGGTTGGGCTGTTCGCCCATTAAAGCGGTACGCGAGCTGGGTTTAGAACGTCGTGAGACAGTTCGGTCCCTATCCTCTGTGCGCGTTGGAGACTTGAGAAGGCCTGTCCCTAGTACGAGAGGACCGGGATGGACGAACCTCTGGTGTGTCAGTTGTTCTGCCAAGGGCACGGCTGATTGGCTACGTTCGGGAGTGATAACCGCTGAAAGCATCTAAGCGGGAAGCACGCTTCAAGATGAGGTCTCCGTGCCCCTTGTGGGTGAGAGGCTCCCAGCTAGACGACTGGGTTGATAGGCCAGATGTGGAAGCTCAGTAATGGGTGGAGCTGACTGGTACTAATAGGCCGATGACTTGACTACAACGATGATGTTCTGCGTCCACTGTATGGTTCTCGACACACCAGCCCCCACGCCCCTGTTCGTGTGTTGGGTGTGGTTGGTGATAAGTCGATAGTGTTACGGCGGTCATAGCGAGAGGGAAACGCCCGGTCCCATTCCGAACCCGGAAGCTAAGCCTTTCAGCGCCGATGGTACTGCACTGGTGACGGTGTGGGAGAGTAGGACGCCGCCGGACAAACATTCAAAGCAGGGAGAGCCCCCACGCACCACGCGTGGGGGCTCTCCCTGCTTTCCGGGACAATTCGCGAGCTCGCTGACGGATTGAGACGCGTCATCCCGGGAGACCCGAGTCGTGCCACCGGGGTACGTCACTTCGGGCTGGGGTGATTGGTCGCGTCGAGGATGTGTTGGGCGGGTGGGGTGATCGGGTCTGCGGCGAGGTGTTCGTGGCCGGCGAGGGTCACGGTGATCTCTTGCAGGGGGCGCAGGGTCCGCACGATCTTCTTGATGCTCAGCCCGGTGACGGCCTGTAGGTGGCGGGCGACGGCCAGGGCGGTGACGACGACGGTCAGGTGGGCTTCGATGGCGTCGTGGTCGTGGTGGAAGATCGGCCGGGCCCGTAGGTCGCTCTTGGACATCCGGAACGATGCCTCGACCTGCCACAGGTCGTGATACGAACCGATGACCTCGGCCGCGGGCATCACCGACCCGGGGATGTTGGTGACGTAGCCCTTCAAGCCGGCCAAGCGTCGGGCTCGGGCCAAAGCGGCCTCGTCCAGCACGGTGGTGCCCGCGTGGGTCTTGACGAATCGTGGCGTTCGGGCGGCTTTCTCACCGGCCACGACGGCCTTCGCGCGGTTCTCCTGCGCGGTCAGGGTCCGCCCGTCCCGCGCGGCGCGTTTCGCGCTGTAGGCCCACACGGCCCGCCACGATTTCGGGTGCCGTTGGGGGTCCCACACCGGCTCGCTGCGCTGGCGCGGGTCGTTTTCGCTGGCCGCCCGCGCGTGGCGGGGTGTGAGGGTGTCGATGAGTTGCCCGTCGGTGAACGCATCACCGTGCCAGCGGAAGTGGGACTCCAGATCGGCCGGGGCCTTGGACTGCCGGGACCCGACGATGAAGCCCAGCCCGGCCTGATCCAACGCTGTCAGGTTCGACGCGGACAGCATCCCCGCGTCGGCGACCACGACCATGTCGGCGACCCCGTGCCGCTGCTGAAAGGCCCGCACCGTGGGCAGGATCGTCGCCGTCTCGGCCTTGTTGCCTTCCCAGCAGGTGATCTCCAGGGGGAACCCGCCCCGGTCCACCAGGAGCCCGACCACGATCTGGGGGTCGACGCGGCGTTCCTTGGAGTAGCCGACCTTGCGCAGGTCGTCCTCGTGCTCGGCCTCGAAGTACAGGGTCGTCACGTCGTACAGCACCAACGTCAGATCGCCGTGCGCGGCCGCATGGGCGAAGCAGGCGGTCGCGATCTGGCCGCGGTAGTCCCGCTCCTGCGCCCGGCCCAGGGCCCGGAAAATCGTGCGCAACGAGGCGTGTGGGACGCCGATCTCATCCAGCACGCGCAGGCTGTCGGCCTTGCTCGTCGGCTCCACCAGCCGCGCCAGGACGAGTTGCTTGAACGCCTCATCGCCCAGCAGCTCGAACCCCAGGCGCGCATACGCGCTGGTCAGCACCTCCCATAGCAACGCCGAACGCTTGCTCGTGATCGCTCCCGCTGCCCGTGCCGGTGCGCCGGGAACGCCCGCCAACCCCAGATCGAGAGTGTCCTGGCCCGGGTGCAGCCGTTCCTGGGCGACCTTCATCAGCACCGCGAGTTCGGCATCGTCGTGCGCAGTCCCGATGTGCTCCACGATCACATTGCGCCCGCCTCGCCGCTCCGCGAGCTGAACCTTCGTCGCCCCCGCACGGCCGGCAGAACGACGGATGAAGACCACGCCCGCCACCCTACCCAGCAGCGGGGTACGTCACCTCACTCCACAGCAACGCCCTGACCAGCAACAACATCAAACCCGTCACCAAAATCCGCAAGAGTGGCACGAGTCAGG
>NZ_LN651330.1:0-435638 GCF_000826525.2 Mobilicoccus massiliensis
GTGGCGGAGGGTCAGCGGCGGAGGGTCTGCTGGGTGGCGTCGGCCAGGAGACGGGCGGCCTTGGCGCGAAAGCTCGGCTTCGCGAGGAGTGCGGCGTCCGTGGGATGGCGCATGTTGCCGGCCTCGAGCATGATCGCGGGCCGCCGGCTGAGGTTGAGGCCGGCGATGTCGGTGCGTGGAGTGAGTGCGGTTCCGCGACCGAGATAGGTGGAGCGCGGCATCCCCGTGCGCGCGAACGCCGTTCGCACCCGCATCGCGTAGCGCGTCGAGGCCCGTTGTGCCGCGGGGCCGCCGGTCATCCGCGTCGAGGTGATGATGTGGAACCCGCGGGCCCGGCGTGAGGTGTTGCCGTCGGCGTGGATCGACAGGACGAGATCGGCGCGGGCGCGGTTGCCGATGGCGGCGCGTTCGTCGACGCAGGGTCCGACGCCGCGGTCGTTCGGGCGGGTGAGCACGACGGTCGCGCCGCGGCGGCGGAGCTCGGTGGCGGTGCGGTTCGCGAGGTTCCACGTGAACGCGTGTTCGCTCGCGCCTGACCGCGACGCGGTGCCGCTCGTGTTGCACGGCTTGGTGCGTCCGCCCCCGGCGGGGACGAGGCGGTCGTTGACGCGGCTGCGGCGTCCGTTGTGGCCGGGATCGACGACGATGGTCCGGCCGGTCAGGGGCCCGCGGGCGAGCGGGGCGAGACGGAGTCCGCCGGTCGAGGGCACGGCGTGCGGGCCGCGGGCAACGGTGAGGTGGCGCGTGGTGTGGACCGAGGCCGTCGGAGGTGTCCGACGAGCGACCGGCGTCTGCGCGACCGACGTGGGCCGGGTCGCCGCAGGTGCATTCGCATCGGCAGGCGGCGGGAACGCGGTGAGAGCGCTCGTCAGCGCGGCGGCGAGAGCGGTCGCGCCGAGGACACGGGCGGATCGGGGCATGACGTCTCCTTGATCGGGCCTGAGCCCACGGTCCCATGGCGATGACGTGCCGGGCACGGTGACGTGTCGACGGGGCGTACGCTCGCGGGGATCGACGCGAGGTGGAGGTACGGAGTGCGCATCCTGCTCGTCGACAACCACGACTCGTTCACGTTCAACCTCGCGCACGACATCGCACGCGTCACGGGTGCGATGCCCGACGTCATCGCGAACGACGCGCCCTTGTCCTCCTCCGTCCACGACGTGCTCGCGGGTTACGACGCGGTGGTCGTCTCACCCGGCCCCGGGACCCCGGATCGTCCCGACGACCTCGGACACTCCGGCGCCATCGTCGCGCAGGGCCAGGTGCCGGTGCTCGGCGTGTGTCTGGGGATGCAAGCCATCGCCCATGCCTACGACGCGAGCGTCGAGCGGGCGCCACGGCCCGTCCATGGCGAGATCGGTGAGGTCGCTCACGACGGAACAGGCCTGTTCACCGGGCTGCCGAACCCGCTGTCGATGGTCCGGTACCACTCGCTCGTCGTCACGGGGCTGCCGGCCGATCTCGTCGTCGACGCCACGTGCGAGGGCCTCGTCATGGCGCTGCATCATCGCGACCGGCCACTCTGGGGTGTGCAGACGCACCCGGAATCGATCTGCTCGCAGCACGGCCGCGACCTGCTGGGCACCTTCTTCGACCTCGCCCGGGAATGGAACGACCGGGCTCGGCGGATTCGGCAGTCTCCGGCTCCGGTCGCATCCCCGCGCGCGACCGACGCGCACGGCGCAACTGAGGGGCGGCCGGCTCGGGGCCGACGCGTCCTTGCTCGTGAGGTGGCGTGCGAGGCCACCGGGGAGAACGTGTTCGACGCGCTCTTTCGCGGCCAGGAGCACGCGTGGTGGCTGGACTCGGCGACCTCGCCGGGGTCCGGAGGAGTCTCGGCGTGTGGGTCGGCCGAGGGCCCGCTCGCGTGCATCGTCTCGCTGAGCGATGTCCTCACGATCCGCGACGGTTCAGGGATGCACACCTCGTCGTGCGATCCGCTGGACCTCGTCGGCGCAGACCAGGGCGCCCTCGTTCCGGCGCTCGGCGGCGAACGGGACGGCGTTCGTGAATACGTCTGGGTGCCGGGCGATTCCGTCTCCTCCGAGTACGAGGGTGGGCGTGGCGGGACGCCGTCGACGGGTGACGTGAGGGGACTCCGCGCGAGCCCGTCGTTGCCGTTCGTACCCGGATGGGTCGGATACCTCGGTTACGAGTACGCCGCGGCTCAGTTGCCGGATGCAACCGTGCCCGATGACCCCCGTGACCTCGCCCCGGAGTCACCGGCTCCGCAGCGCGTTCCGGACGACGCCCCACGCGCCGTGCTCGTCTTCACCGATCGACTCGTCGCGCTCGATCACGCCGGTAGCGCGTGGGCCATCGCGATCGCCGACGACACGTGCGCCGACCTCCAGCTCGCGTGGCTCGAATGCACCGCCCGGCGACTTCAGCGCCTCTCGCGTGCGGAGGCGCCGCCACCCGCGGAGGCCGCGCCCGACGTGCGGGACGTCTCGATCCGCCACGACCGTGCCGCCTACCTCGATCTCATCGATCGGTGCCGTGAGCAGATCGCCGCCGGTGAGAGCTACGAGCTGTGCCTCACCAACCGCATCGAGGTGCATGCGGCGATCGACTCCTGGGACCTCTACCGGCGGCTGCGCGCCACCTCGCCGCGCCCGTTCGCGGCCTACCTCGGCTTCGGCGACACCCACGTGCTCTCGGCGTCACCCGAACGGTTCCTGCGAGTCGATCCCGCGCCGAGCGGCACTCGCGTGCAGGCGAAACCGATCAAGGGCACCCGCCCGCGCGGCCGTACGCCCGACGAGGACGCCCGGCTCGCCGCCGAGCTCGCGGACGACGTCAAGGAACGCGCCGAGAACCTCATGATCGTCGACCTCTTGCGGCACGACCTGTCACGGGTCTGCCGGCCGGGCAGCGTCGAAGTCCCGCTGCTCTTCGACGTCGAGACCCACGCAGGGGTGCATCAGCTCGTGAGCACGATCGTCGGAGAGCTGGACGCCGGACGCACGGGGATCGACGTGGTGCGCGCGGCGCTGCCGGGCGGGTCGATGACCGGCGCTCCCAAGGAGCGCTCCGTGCGGATCCTGCGTGACCTCGAAGGCGGCCCCCGTGGGGTGTATTCCGGTGTCCTGGGCTACTTCTCGATCGACGGGACGATCGACCTCTCGATCGTCATCCGTACCGTGGTGCATCATCCCGACCGGCTCATCTACGGTGTCGGCGGCGCGATCACTGCGCGCTCGGATCCTCGGGCCGAATGGCTCGAGACGCTGGTCAAGGCGGCAACCCTCGGGCGGGCGTTCGGACTCGACCTCGACGCGATCCTCGACACGGGCGGGTGAGAGCGTCGAACACGCCACGCACGCACTGCATCGGTCTGCGTGGACGAGGAACGTGTCGGCCCGCGTGAGCGGCGGGGGCGCCGAACCACGGTTAGGGTCCGCCTCATGACGACGTACGCATGGACCGAGGACGGGCTCCGGCGCATGACCGAGCCCGGCGGCGAACTGCGTGTCGCGGACTCGTGGCGGCAGGCGGACGGCGCAGTGCGCAGGCTCGATCTGCATCGGGAGCGGTTCGTCGGGTCCGTGGAGTCGTGCGCACCGGGGGTGCGTGCGGGTGCGTTCTTCGACGCGGCGGCCGCAGCGGTGCCGACGGATGGGGAGTGGTTCCCGCGAGTTCGGCTCATGGATGAAGAGCTGTACCTCGACGTGCGCCCCGGCCCGCCTCGCAGCCCGAGTGCGGTGGTGCACGTGCTGCCGCCGGGCGACCCACGGCGCACCCCCCGTGTGAAGGGACCCGACATGGCGCTCGCCGAGCAGCTCATCGCCCAGGCTCGCGAGCAGGGCGCTGACGAGGTGCTCTATCGGGACGAGGCGGGTCTCGTGCTCGAGGCCGGGTATGCCTCGCTCGTGTGGTGGGACGGCGACGACCTGTGCGTGCCGAGCCGTGGCCTGCCCGTGTTGCCCGGTGTGACGCGAACGGTCGTCGAGGAGCAGGCGCGTGCGCTCGGGATGACCGTGCGGGAGGTTGAGGCCACGATCGACGACCTCGACGGCCGCGAGGCGTGGCTGCTCAACGCCTACCAGGGGTTGCGGCTCGTGACGGCCTGGGTGGGCAGCGAGATCGCACCCGGTGAGGGCGTGCGGTTCGGCACCTGGCGCGCCGCTCTCGAGGAGGCCTGACCGCGAGGCGACGCCTCGATCACTCGCCGCGCACACGTCGCAGTACCTCGTCGAGCGTCGCGCGGAGGGCGTCGCGGCGTGGGTCGAGCCACGTCGTGCGCACCTGCTCGTTGAGCCCGCCGGGAGTCTCGTGTCCGTCGGCGATCTGGGCGAAGGTCGTGCCCGCGGCTGCCTCCGACAGGGTGCCGAGGGCCGCGCCCTGGACGAAGGCTTCGGCCTCGGCCGGGGGAACGCCCTGCTCAGCGGCCCAGTCGACGACCGTGGCGAGGTAGTGCAGGAGGGTCGTCATCGTGGCCGACGTGGTCTGCAGCGCGTCGAACGCCGCCGCGGTCTCGACCGCGACCGTGCCACCGAGATGATCGAAGATCGCTCTGACCTGTGGCTGGTCGGGCAGGACGAGCGTGCGCCCGGCGTGGTGTCGCACGCTCGGCAGCGGGATGGAGCGAACGACGGTGACATCGCCGAGCAGGTCGGTGAACGTCTCGTGCGGCACACCGGCGACGACACTGACGACGAGCGTGCCGGGAGAGACGTCGAGTGGCCGCAGGGCCTCGTCGACCTGGTCGGGACGCACGGCGATGACGAGCACCTCGGCGCCGTCGACCACGGCATGGTTGCTCTCGCAGACCTCCACGTTCGGATGCCGCGCGGCGAGGTCGGCCGCGGTCTCGCGTCCCCTCGGTGAGAGCAGGATGCGCGGGCACGCGTCGGCAAGCCCGTCGACCATGGCGGCCGCGATCTTGCCGACCCCGACGAATCCGACCGTGGGAAGCGTCACCCGGCCTTCGTGAGGATCCGATTCGTGCCGGTTGCCGTGTCTGCTCGACTCCATGACCTCACGTTAGAGGCCGCCGCCGACAGCCCTTCGGCGCTCGAGTCGACGAGGTGAACGAGCAGGCATCGCAATGTCGTTCGTCTCGCGATGTTCGTCTCTGAAGCCGCTCGAGGTGATCACTGCCCGGGGTGGGAGTCGATGTTCCAGTAGTTCCCCTCGGGGTCGAGCACACCGGCGGACCGCCCGCCGTGAGGTGGCTCGTTCGGTTCCTGCGCGATCCGGCCGCCCGCCTCGACAGCGCGTCGCAGCGTGGCGTCGACGGCCTCGTCGGATTCGACGACGAGATTGCACACGCCCGTGCCCGGTCGGAGGGCGAGGCCCTTGGCGTCGTCGCGGACCGACCCGAACATCAGGCCGCCGTTGTCGCGCCACTGGAACTGGGCGTGGACGACGACGGTGGGGTCGAGCTCGTCGCGCACGACGAGCCGCTCGGTGAACCCGAGCGCGACGAGGAACGCGATCGCCGCGTCGGCGTCGCGGTAGCGGAGGCAGTGGAAGAGCTGTGGTTGCGTCATGCCGCCAGCGTGCGCGCGCTCACCCGGCGTCGTCTTGAAGGATTGGGAAGTCGTCGAGGGATGCTCGCGGCGTCATTCCCGAGATCGCCCGCCATTCACGGGTGAGGTGCGGCTGATCGGCGTATCCGGCTCGGGCCGCGACCTCGGCGAGACCGATGCCCGAGCGCAGGAGCTCGCGAGCGTGCTCGAACCGGGCGACACGGGCGAGCTGCGAGGGCGTGAGGCCGAACTCGTCGCGGACGAGCGTGAGGAGGCGCCGCCGCGAGAGACCGACGTCGCCGGCCAGCGTCTCCACCCGCACCGACCCGTGCGAGCCGCGCAACACGTCCCAGGCGCGGGCCGTCTCGGCGCGTGGCTCGACAGCCTCGATCCGTGACAGCAGGTACGCCTCGAGCAGGGCGAAGCGCCGTGGCCACGTCGCCTCCTGCAGCCGGGCCTGCAACGAGCTCGGCAGGCGCCGTTCGTCGTCGCCGGGCACGAGCTCGCCGGCGAACGCCGCGGCCGGTGCACCGAGCAACGCCCGGCATCCGAGCGGGGTGAGGCCGAGCTGGATGCCGTGCTGGCGGCCGTGGGTGCGGATGAGTGAGGGCCGCGTGTGCAGACCGGCGACGAGCGTCGTGAACCGGTCACGTCCGTCACCCGCGAGCCACCCGCAGTCGAGCGGTTCGTCGAAGGCGATGATCACCGTCAGGGACATCGAGGGCACGCCGTGGTGCGTCGCCGCCGGGTCGAGGCGGTAGTCGTACCCGACGCACGAGTCGACGTACGGGCGCAGGGCGGTCGGCATCCGGTACGGCCACTGCGGCATCGCCCACCTCCCCTTGATCGAGCGTTCTCAGCCTGACACGCCCCGCCGACATGCCCCCCGGACTTACGGTGGGCCGGTGACCGACTACGTCTCGCTACCCGGCCTTCGCACCCGCGACCACGAGATCGAGGTGCCACTCGTCCACGGCGATCCCGCCCGCGGCACGATCCGCGTCTACGCCCGCGAGGTCGCGGCGCCCGACGGGCTCGACCGCCCGTATCTCGTGTTCCTGCAAGGAGGTCCAGGGGGCGAGGCGCCGCGCCCGAGCGGAGTGCCGTGGGCGCCGGCCTGGTTGGAGCGGGCGCTCGCGGACTACCGAGTCCTCATGCTCGATCAGCGCGGCACCGGGCGGTCGACGCCGTTCGGAGAGGCCGATCTCACCACCGACGGGTGCCCGGCGAGCCCCCGAGTGGAGGTCGCGCCGCTGGTCGAGCGCCTCAGGCACTACCGCGCCGATGCGATCGTCGCCGACGCCGAGCTCCTGCGCGAACACCTCGGCGTCGAGACCTGGAGCCTGCTCGGGCAGAGCTTCGGCGGATTCACCTCGCTGCGCTACCTCTCGACCCACGCCGACCGTCTCGCGGAGGTCTACTTCACGGGCGGACTGCCGCCCGTCGGGCGCCCGGTGGACGAGGTGTACGCGCGCACGTACGCGCAGATGGCCCGCAAGTCGGAGCTCTTCTACCGGGGCTATCCGGGTACGCGGGAGCGCATGACGCAGATGCTCGCCGCCTGCGAGGCCGGCGACGTGCTGCTGCCGAACGGCGACGTCGTCACACCGCGGTGGTTCCGCACGCTCGGGCATCTACTCGGTGGCACGGGCGGCCAGGCCGCGCTCGCGCACCTGCTCGAGGGCGACGTCCGGGCTCCGTGGTTCCGGCACGACCTCGCGGCGCTGCTGCCGTTCGGGGGCCGTAACCCGCTCTACGCCGTCATCCACGAGTCGTCGTACTGCGATGGGGGAGTGACGAACTGGGCGGCCGCGCGCACGTATCCCGACGCGTTCGACGCCGAGCCCACGCTGCTCACCGGCGAGCACCTCTTCCCGTGGCACTTCGAGGACAGCAGCGAGCTCGCACCCTACGCCGCTCTCGCGGGCGCGATGGCCGAGGTCGAATGGCCGAGCCTCTACGACGCCGACGCCCTCCGCAACGCGGACGTCGCCTGCGCCGCCGCGATCTACGCCGACGACGCCTACGTCGACCGCGAGTTCTCCGAACAGACGGCCGCGCTCCTGCCCCGCATGCACCCGTGGATCACCAATCAGTACGAGCACAACGGCCTGCGCGTCGGCGGCGGCGCGCTGCTCGACCGGCTCATCGGGCTGGCGAAGGACCGGGCGGTGTAGCAGCGCAGTTCACGGACGACCGCGCTGCCGATCCGTCAACCGGGCACGGGTTCGGCACACTGCGCTCGTCGCAGGTCACGTGCGCGGTGTGCTCGAGGCGTGCACCGATGGTCGGGCCGGGGGCGAGGCCGATGACGCGGGTGGCGTCGTCGAGCCCTTCGGGGCGGTGGGTGACGAGCACGACGCTGCGACCGTGCGCCGCCTCGACGAGGTCGCGAAGCACCGCGACGGCCGTCGGGTGGTCGAGGTGGGCGACTGGCTCGTCGAGCAGCATCACCGGACGCCCCGAGAGAATCGCGCGGGCGATGCCGAGGCGCGTGCGCTCGCCGCCGGAGACACCGCGGCCACCCGTGCCCAGGCGTTCGTCGAGACCGGCCGGGAACGCGTCGAGCAGCGGGCCGAGCCCGGCCAGGCGCAGCGCCCGCACGATGTCGTCGTCGGAGGCCCCCGGCCTGGCCAGGCGCAGGTTCTCGCGCAACGTCGACGCGAAGACGTGCACCTCGTCGTCGACGATCGCCAGGTGGGTCCGCACGTCGGCGGGAACCTCGGCGAGAGCGTCGAACTCGCCCAGGCGGTACGTGCCGGAGGTCGGATCGAGGTAGCGCGCGAGCACGGCGAGCAGCGTCGATTTGCCCGACCCGTTCGGACCCACGATCCCGACGACGTCACCCGGTGCGACATCGAGATCGGCCCCGGTGAGCGCGGGCCGGGTCCCGTCCCACGACGCCGATACCGACCGGGCTTCGATCGGGGGTGCCGTCGCGTCACCGTCGGAGGACACCCGCCCTTCGCCGATCGCTTCCGGCGACGGAGGAACGTCGGCACGAGCCACGGCCGGCTCCTGCTCGAGCACTCGTGACAACCTCGCCGACGCGCCCTGGGCGCGGGCGAGCGCGCCGACCGCGTCGGGGATTCCGCCGATGACCTCGCCCAACGCGATCGGGGTGAGGACGAGCAGCGCGGCCAGCGGTGTCTTGAACCCCACCAGCACCCAGGGCTCGACGACGAACGCCATCCAGACCGCGTGACCGACGGCGACGAGCGGCATGAACCCGACTCCGAGTGCCCGACCCCAGGACTGCGCACGCACGGCCCGGGCGAGACGGTCCTGTGCCTCGTCGAGCCAGGTGAGCGCCTGCTCGTGGGCTCCGATGGCCGTGAGCTCGGCACCGTCGCGGGTCACCATCGCGGCGAGATCGGAGACCCGAGCCCGCGCCGCGACGACCTCCGCCTGCGTGCGGTGTTCGATCCACCAGTCGAGCGCGCCGACGACGAGCGTGGCGACGACCGCCGAGGCGATCACCGGGACCGCCGGAACGAGGAACACCGCGTCGATCAACCCCGCCGCGAGCCCCGTGATGACGAGCGCGACCAACGGAACGACGACCCTGACCTGGGCGTACGCGACATCGTCGAGGTCGTCGACGACTCCCGCGAGCAGATCACCGCGGCCGCGCCGCCCGAGCCTCGCCGGGGTGAGGGGGATGAGCCGGTCGTAGACCCGCGCGCGATCCTGCGCGAGGGCGGCCAACGCGGCATCATGCGACCTCACCCGCTCGACGTACCGCAGCACCGGCCGGGCGATGCCGAACGCGCGCACCGCGACGATGACCGCGAGCAGCGTGAGGATCTGCGGCCGGAACGACGCCGCCGTGATGAGCCACCCCGACGCGGCCGTGAGCGCGACTCCGCTCGTCAGCGCCAGCCCGCCGATGATCGCCGCCGGAACGATGCCGGGAACGAGTCGACGGGGACGAAAGCGTGTGGTCGGGGTGGGGTGGGTGGCGGTCATGCGAGGCCTCCCGTCGTGGGTGCGATGTGCAGGCCGTGGACGGCATGGCTCGTGTACGCCAGCCGTGCACGGATGAGGCGAGGCGTGCGCAGGCTCATCTCGCACCTCCTCGTGGCCCGATCTCGATGTGTGCGTCGGCGAGCTTGCCGAGCAGGGGACGGTGAGCGACCGCAACGACCGTTCGTGTGTCGGCGAGCTCGCGGATGAGCGCCGCGACGTGGTGTTCGGTCTCGGGGTCGAGGTGGGCGGTCGGCTCGTCGAGGAGGAGGAGGGGAGCGTCGGAGAGCAACGCCCGGGCCAGCGCGAATCGGGCTCGCTGGCCGGCGGAGAGACCGAAGCCGTCGTCGCCCAGAGGCGTGTCGAGCCCGGCGGGCAGTTCGGCGAGCAGTCCTGCGAGGTCGACCCGGTCGAGCACGGCGCGCAACTCTTCGTCGCTCGGAGATCCCGCCGCTCCGAGCAACAGGTTGTCCCGCATCGACACCGGCGCAAGGAACGGGCGCTGGGTGACGAGGTGTGCACGCGGCGCCTCGAGCCTGCCCTCGGTCGGGGTGCGGAGGCCAGCCAGCAGTTCGAGCAGGGTCGTCTTTCCCGCCCCCGACGGGCCGACGAGCATCGTCAGTCCGGGACCGATCTCGACGTCGAGGCCGTGGATCACGTCGGAAAGATCCGGTGCGTACCGGAAAGACAGCCCTCGCACTGTCACGGTCTCCCCGCGTCCGGGCTGCAGCGCAGCGATATCCGGGGCGGAAGTGGCATCGACACCGGTGGAAACGCCTGTTCGAGCGGAGGGGGTGGTGTCGGCGGGGGTGGCGTCGACACGGGTGGAAAGGCCTGTTCGGGCGGGGGCGACGCTCGCGATCTCCTCGAGGGCGGCGGCGCCGTCGGCGGCGTTGTGGAACTCGGCTCCGACGCGACGGACGGGCCAGTACGCCTCGGGGGCGAGGAGGATGAGGGTGAGGGCGATCTCGAGCTCCATGCGTCCGGTGGCGAGCATGAGCCCGGTGCTCACGGCGACGATCGCGACGGCGATGGTGGCGAGGAACTCCAGCGCGGCGGAGCTGAGGAACGCCAGGCGCAGGGTCGCGACCGTGGCCTCGCGATGGTCCTCGCTGACCTTGCGGATCGACTCGGTCTGCCGGTGCGCCCGCGAGTAGCCGACGAGCGTCGGCAGGCCCTTCATCACGTCGAGAAAGTGCCCGGAGAGCTGGGACAACGCGCGCCACCGTCGGTCGGTCGCGTCGCGGGTGGCCATGCCGATGAGCGCTGCGAACACCGGCAGCAGCGGCAAAGTGAGCACCGGGATGAGGGCGGTCAACGGGTCGAGGGTCGCCATCGCGACGATCGCCGCGAGCGGCAGCACGGCCGCCGCGACGAGCGACGGCAGGTACCGAGCGACGTACGGTTCGACGGCCGTCGCCCCCTGGGTCATCAGGGTCAACGGCGCGGTGGACTCGTGACCGACCCCGCTCTCTGCGCCGTGCGACCCGCCCGCGTGCGCAGGCTGCAGGCCGCCCGCGAGGATCTGGTCGGCGAGGCGCCGGCGCAACTCCGAGGAGACCGCCACACCGGTGCGCGCGGCCACGACCTCGGTCGCGGCCTGCGCGAGGCCCCGCACCGCGAAGGTGCCGAGGGCCCACGCGACGGCCGGCCCGAGCGGCTGGGCTCGCACCACGACGAACACGAGGTGCGCCACGGCGAAGGCCTGCGCGATGGCCGCCAGTCCGGAGATCGTGCCGAGCAGGCCGAGCCCGAGAATCCCGGCACGCGCACCGGGCGCGAGCCGCAGCAGGCGCGGGTCGAAGGGCTTCACGAGATCAGTTCACCACCCAGGTCGAGGACACCCGAATCCGGTTGCCCACCAGCGACGATGCGGTTCGGCGCCCTGCCCCGGGACGAGCGGCGCACACGAGCGCGGGGCTCTCGGGTCGTGCCGGGAGCCCCGCGTCCGCTCGTGTCGGGTTTCAGCCGCGCACCTTCTCGCGCGTCGGAGACACGTCGGGGATCTGGTCGGTCGACAGGCGCCGACGGAAGATCCAGTACGTCCACGCCTGGTAGGCGATGACGACGGGCGTGAAGATCACGGCGACGACGGTCATGATCTGCAGCGTCTGCTCGCTGTTGGCGGCGTAGAAGCCGACGCCGTCCTTGACCGTCGTCAGGGACGCGGCCGGGTCGAGCGTCGAGGGCATGACGTCGGGGAACAGCATGAGGAACAGCGAGCCCACCGCGAGCAGCGTGGTGAGGAACGTGCCGAGGAACGCCCACCCCTCGCGTCCCGCACGGTTGGCGAGGAGGCCCGCGACGAGCGCGACGGCCGCGAGGATCGTGAACACCCAGGCGGCGATCTTGTTGCCCGTGAGGATGTTCGTCCACGTGAGGAACACGACCGCGAGCACCGCCGTGACGAGACCCAGCTTGCCCGCGAGCCGGCGTGCATCCTCCCGGATGCCGCCCTTGGTCTTGAGCGCGATGAAGATCGCGCCGTGGGTGAGGAACAGGAACAGGGTGGTCAGGCCACCGACCAGTGCGTGCGGGTTGAGCAGCGTGAGGAGTGACCCCTGGAACTCCACGCCGCGGCCCAGGGTGTTCTCGTGCACCGCGAGCGGCGTGCCGCCGACGATGTTGGCGAAGGCGACGCCCCACAGCAGGGCCGGCACGAACGAGCCGATGATGATCGCGAGATCCCAGTTCTTGCGCCACGACGGCGAATCGCCCTTGCCGCGATACTCGAAGCCCAGCGCGCGCACGATGAGCGCGACGAGGATGAGCAGCAGCGCGAGGTAGAACCCGTCGAAGAGCGTGGCGTACCACTCACGGAACGCCGCGAACGTCGCACCGCCGGCGGTGAGGAGCCACACCTCGTTGCCGTCCCAGTGCGGGCCGATGGTGCCGAGCAGCACGCGCTTGCGCCGCTCGGAATCCTCCGCGTCCTGCCCCTTGCCGAGGATCGGCAGGAGCATGCCGACGCCGAAGTCGAACCCCTCGAGGCAGAAGTACCCGATCCACAGGACCGCGATGAGGATGAACCAGATGACTGCGAGATCCATTGCCAGGTCCCCTTCTCAGTACGTGTAGACGAGGGGTTCGTCCTCGCCCACGCCCTTGGTGACGGCCTCGGTGGGTTCGCCGATGTCCTCGGCGCCGAGCTTGACGTACTTGACGAAGAGCTTGACCTCGACCACGGCCAGCGCGCCGTAGAGCAGGGTGAAGACGATCATCGACGTCAACACCTCGGCCGCGCTCGTGCGTGGGGAGACACCGAACTCGGTGAGCATGACGCCCATGACGACCCACGGCTGGCGACCCATCTCGGTGAAGATCCAGCCCCAGGAGTTCGCGATGACCGGGAACAACGGGGTGGCGATGAGGAGCCAGTGCCACCAGGCCGGGCGCAGTTCCTTCTCCTTGGCCGACTTGCGGGTCGCCCACAGCGCGAGCACCGCGCAGGCCATCGCGGCGAACCCGAAGCCCATCATGAAGCGGAATGTCCAATAGGCCACCGGAATGTACGGCGTGTAGTTCGTGCGCGTGTCGTTCGTCAGCGCTGTGTCCGTGTAGGTGCTGAGGTAGTCCTTCTGAATGTCGTAGACGCCCTCGATCTCCGCGTCGAAATCGCCCTTGCCGAGGTAGCTGAGAAGACCCGGGATCTCGATGAGGTGCGCGGCCTCGGTGCCTTCGAGGTTGCCGACCGACAACACCGAGAACGGGGCGGGCCTCGCGTTGTAGTAGAGCGCCTCGGCCGCCGCCATCTTCATCGGCTGGACATCGGTCATGACCTTGCCCTGCAGGTCGCCGGTGACGATGACGCCGACGGAGGCGACGAGCGTGATGATCGCGCCCACGCGCGTGGCCCTGCGGTACAGCTCGCGGTAGTGCGGCTCGAGCGTGACGCCGTTCTTCGCCGCCCGGTGCAGGTGCCACAGGCAGACCGCCATGACGACGGCGCCGCCGGTCATGTACGCCGCGGTGATGACGTGCGGGAACGCGACCATCTGCACCTTGTTCGTCATCACGGCCATGAAGTCGGTGAGCTCGGCGCGGCCGTTGTCGGGGTTGATCCGGTATCCGACCGGGTGCTGCATCCAGCTGTTCGCCGCGAGGATGAAGAACGCCGACATCACCGTGCCGATGTGCACGAGCCACATCGTCGTCGCGTGCAGCTTCTCCGGAATGCGGCCCCACCCGAAGATCCACAGGCCGATGAACACCGACTCGAGGAAGAACGTGAGCAGCGCCTCCAGCGCGAGCGGCGCCCCGAAGATGTCACCGACCATGCGGCTGTAATCCGACCAGTTCATTCCGAACTGGAACTCCTGCACGATTCCCGTGACCAGACCCAGGGCGAAGTTGATGACGAAGAGCTTTCCGAAGAATCGGGTCAGCTTGTACATCTGCGGGTTGTGTGTGCGAACCCACGCCGTGTGGAATCCGGCGACGATCGCCGACATGCCGATCGTGATCGGCACGAACAAGAAGTGGTAGACGGTGGTGATACCGAACTGCCATCGCGCGAGTTCCAGCGCGTCCATGAAAAGCCCTCCAGATCAGGGCGGGAAGGCAGGCCGCGCAGGGTGGTCCACCCCCACGGACACCCTTCCCCGGGGTGGCCGATGTGGACGGCAGACGCCGCCCCTCGCCGCCAGGATCGACCGTACGAGCGCTCGACCCAAGGGACCAAGGTCCCCAGAAACGGCCCGTGACCTGCGGAAACCCCGAATCTGCTTGGGCGACACGGGAATTCTACCCACCGGTTATCGGTGGTCGTGATGGCCCCGATACGCGACACTGGCCGAGGGCCGTGAAAGCCTCGGTCAGTTCGACCGGGGCCCGCCCGATGCCGGACGAGGGAGACGCCATGGACGCCACGCAGTGGGACACCCGCTACACCGAGGAAGAACTCATCTGGGGTACCGACCCCAACCGGTGGGTCGTCTCCGAACTCGGCTCCCTCGCACCCGGTGCCGCGCTCGACCTGGGCTCCGGCGAGGGCCGGAACGCCATCTGGCTGGCCGCCGAGGGCTGGAAGGTGACCGCGGTCGACTTCTCCCGCGTCGCCACCGAGCGGGGTCAGGAGCTCGCCCGGGCGGCCGCCGAACGTCTCGGTCGTGACCTCGACATCACGTGGCGCGTCGAGGACGTCGCCACCGCCGAGGTCGACCGCTCCGCATACGACGCCGTCCTCGTCTCCTACCTTCAACTTCCCGCCCACGAACGTCGCCTCGCCATGCGCCTCGCCGCGCGGGCCCTCGCCTCCGGCGGGGAGATGCTCGTGGTCGCCCACGACGCCACCAACCTCACCGAGGGCTACGGCGGCCCGCAGGATCCCGAGATCCACTACACGTCTCGCGACGTCGAGGACGACCTGCAGGACTACATCGCCTCCGGCGCCCTCACCGTCGAACGCTCGGGCCGCGTCGCCCGCGAGATCGAGGCCGACGACGGCACCCACTACGCCTGGGACCTCCTCCTGCGTCTCAAGGGCCGCGACATGCACAAGGGCGAGGTCACCTTCGGCTGACGCACCCCCTCGGACAGGCGTTTTCACCCAAGCGAGCCGGGTGGAAAGGCCTGTCTGAGCGAGGGAGGCCGCCCGGGCCTTCATGACGACCCTGCCTGCACTGGGTCCGACCCGCTCGGACAGGCGGTTTCACCCCTGCGAAGCCGGGTGAAGGGCCTGTCCGAGCGCAAGGGGTCAGCAGGTATCGACCGCCTGCTTGCCGACCGGCGACCGCCCGTCCGGCCCCCATCCCGGCGCCACGCGTCCTCACCGGGTGAGGAGGGTCCAGATCGCGCGGTGGTCGGAGCCGGGGATGCTCACGGGCTCGGATTCCGTGGCGCGCCAGCCGCGGGCGAGGACGTGATCGATCTGGGTGAACGGCGGGATCGGGTCCCAGCGCGGCCAGGTTCGCGTCCACGGGAACCCGCCGCGGGGGGACTCGTCGAGCCCGGCGGAGTAACGACGGAACACCGGGTGTGACCGGCCGGCGTTGAAGTCGCCGGCGAGCACGAGAGGAAGATCGGTGGGCTGTGCCGCGATCCACTGCGCCGTGTCGCGCTGGTCCTCCTGCCAGCGGGACATCGGCGGCATGCGGGGTGACCACGCGTGCACGGCACGCAGGTGGGTGCCGTCGGGGAGGCGCACGACGATCTGATCGAACGCGGGCCGCCCCTGCGCGTCGTAGGCGTACTCCGACCCGTCGTCCGCCGTGACCTCGCCGCACGTCACCCCGGGCATGAGTTCGAGGCAGGTCACCGGCGTCCGGGTGGCGACGACCATGCCGCGGCCGCCACCGGTACGGCCGGTGACGTGAGGCAGGCGGCTCGTCAGGCCCCTGCGTCGAAGTTCGGACCAGAACTCCTCGGTCATCTCGGGCAGGACGAGGACGTCGACCGAGCGCGCGTCGACCTCCCGCATCAGCGCATCGGCGTCGATCCGGCCGACGTACGTGCTCGCCGAGAGCACCGAGAGCGTGCGCGAGCTCCGTGGCACGTCACCGATCGGGGCGGTGAGCACCGGGACGAGCATGACGAGGGCGGCCACGACGGCCACCGCCGCGGTGACGAGGCGGCGCCGCGCCACCGCCGCGATCGCGACGACGAACACGATCACCCCGAGCGACGGGGCGAGCGCCTGCAGCACCGCGAACCCGGCACCGCCGTCGACGAGGGTCGCCACCGCGGTCGACGCGCTCGCGACCACCAGGGCGGTGATCACGGCATCGAGACGGCGCAGGCTCACGCCCTCGCTGGCGGGCATCGTGGCGTCAGTCGCCGATCTCTCCGGCGGTGGCGGGACGCACGACGAGGCGGGTCCACGCTCCGACGTACACCCGGTCGTCGGCGTCGACCTCCGTGCGGCCGGTGATCGGCGAGGACGGCAGGGGCCCGACGGCGGGCCCGATCCACGTGCCGTTGCTCGAGTCGAGATCCTCGATCCACCACCGGCGGCCGTCGCTGGTGAGCAACGCCTGGCGGCGGCTGACGGCGGAGTCGATGCCGCAGTCGATGTCGGGCACCGAGCTCCGGCTGCGGCGGCCGATCAACGCATCCGAGCCGACGAGGGGCACGACCTCGGGCGGAGCCGGCGAGGGGCACGCCTCCTCGGTGTCCTGTTCGGCGTACCAGTCGGGGTCGATCCACACCTCGACCACCCAGTCGCCGACCACCTCACGCGACGGCGGACGGTTGACGGGGCGCGGGGACCGACGGTCCGGACTCGCGACCTCGTCGTCCTCGTGGCCGCCCCGGTCATCGACGCCCGCCACCGCGGCATCGGCGACGACCTGCTCACCCACCGGCGTTTCGGGATCGTCGCTCGCACGCACCGCGCTCGCCGAATCCGCACTCGTCGGTGCGGGCGAGGCCACGGGTTGGGCAGGTTCGGGCGGGGGCGCCGGGCTCGCGTCGTCCTCTGCCGGAGTCCGCGGTTCGGGTGGCACCGTCCGACCGACCGGGTCGGGCAGGTCGAGAAAGCTCGGTTCTCCGCCCTCGACGCGAGGCATGACGCCGGTGGTGAAATCGAAGCCGCAGACCTCGCAGAAGAGGTTGTCCTCGGCGTTGACCGCACCACAGTGCGGGCAGGCCTGCGCGGCAGCGGCATCCGACGATCCGGATTCGTCGTCGGCGACCGCGCCGCCCGCCTTCGGGGTCGACGCGACGCCGCCGGCGGCGACCCCCGGCGACGGCACCGCCGACCCCGCGGGCGCGTCCATGGGCACGCCGCAGACGTCGCAGTAGTCCTCGGCCGCGGAGTCGTGGCCGTCGGGGCATCGCGTCATCGCCTGACCCTGGTCGTCTTGGTCGAGGCCGTGTCGAGCGCCATCTCGTCGAGGCGGTCGATGCCCTGCTTGAGCCGCACGCGCCCGGTTCCGGCGTCGTCGATGTCGACGACGCGCGAGAGTCGGTCGGTGGCGTCGTCGTTGCCGGTCTCGGCGGCGAGCTGCACGGCGCGACCGAGACGGGTCGTGGCGGTGACGTCGTCGCCGATCGACTTGGCCGCGAGCCCCTCCTGGATCGCCTTGGCGAGCTCCGTCTGACCCGTGTAGTGGGCCACCTCGGGGCTGATCCGGGCGGTGAGCGAGTCGTCACCCGACCACTTGGCCTTGACGAGTCCCTGCGCGACCACGTCGTCACCGACGGCGAGTTGCACCCGGGCCGCGAGCTGTTCGGCGCCGAGCGCCTTGGCGGGCAACCGAACCGCGACGTGGTATTCGCGGGTCTCGTCGGCCCACGACCCCGTCGGGTACCCGCCGGTCAGCGGGTTGATCGTCGTGCGGCGCGCCGTGAGGTCCTCCAGCCGCGGCGCGACCTGACGCACGAACAGCACCTCCGACCCCTGCGGCGCCCACACCCGCAGCGTCGCGTCGGCCACGCCCCGCGCCATCGAGGCCCGCATGAGCCGCTCGAACTCCGCCGCCATGTCCTCCCGGCGCGGGATGAGGTCGACGGTGCCGAGCAGTGCCTCGGCGATGCGCCGCACCTCCTCCACCTGCCACGCGGCTCCCAGGCCGCGGCAGTCGGCCTGGAACCGCCCGCGCACCCGCTCGATGGCCTCGGTCAACTGCTCGGGCGTCTCGTGCTGGTTCTCACCGTCGGTGAGGAGGATGACGTGCTTCTGCGTGAGCGAGGGGACCGTGTCGAACAACTGGGCCGCGGCCAACAGCCACGTGCCCATCGCCGTGCCGCCGTCGGCGTAGAGCCGCCCGAGCGACCGCTTGGCCTCGAAGCGCGTGGCCGGTGACATCTGCACCATCGCGGCCGTGTACCCGTCGGGGTAGGCGAGTCGGGCCTGGTGGTTGCCGGCGACGACGGCGAACCACACGCCGTCGAGGATCTGGTCCAACGCCGTCGCGGCGGCCTCCTGGGCAGCGCGAACACCCGCGGCCTCCATCGATCCCGAGGTGTCGATGACGATGATCTCGCCGGCATCGCCACCGGCCGACTGACCGGCGCGCCCGGCGCCCGTGCACGTGATCGACACGATGGCGTGCACGTCGGTGGCACCCGCACCGAGGAACTCGTTCTGGTGGACCGCGGCCGAGAACTCAGCCATCCGTGCCTCCTTCTCGCGTCGATCGGGGGTCGTTCAGCCGAGCCGTGATGACCGTGATGTTGTCATGCCCGCCTCGGGCGTTCGCCCACGTGACGAGGCCGCGCGCCAGCGCGAGCGGATCGATGCGGGTCAGGGCCGTCGTGTTCCCGGCGTCCCCATCGGTAGCCGCCCGCGGGGGTTCGGCCACATCGCCGGCCGCGGCGACGTCGGCGAGCGCGGTGGCGAGGGCGGCCGGGTCGCTCGCGTAGTTCCACAGCCCGTCGGAGCACAACAGCAGCCACCCGGCGCGGTCGACCTGGAACGAGGCCTTGCGGGGGGTGTGCTCGGGCGCGTCGACGCCGAGCCACCGGGTGATCGTGTGCGCGCCGGGGCCGGATTCGGCCTGCTCCCGGGTGGCGCCGAGCGAGATCTGCTCCTCCGCCCAGGAGTCGTCGATCGTCAGTTGAACGGCGGGCGCGTCGTCGGGAAACCAGTAGGCGCGTGAGTCCCCGACCGAACCGACGACAACGTGACCCCCGTCGATCGCGGCCGCGACGATCGTGCACGAGGGGTTGGCGTGCTGGGCGTCGGCCACGGCCTCGTCACCGAGCTCCCGATGGACGGCCCGCGTGATGTCGGCCACGGCGTCGGATGCGGCGTCGGTGGCCGCGTCCAGGCGCGCCGACATCGCCGGGACGAGCGAGGAGGGCACACCGACGCCGGTGGAGGTCGCCCGCCCGAGGATCGTCACCGCGGCGTCGGCAGCGGCCTGACTCGCGTCCTCCGAACGCAATGCGGTCGAGACCCCGTCGCAGACGACGAGCCCGGCACGCGACCCGTCGACGACGAGGGCCATCGCGTCCTGGTTGGACTCGTGATGGACGCCGACGTCGCTCACCCCCGCCACCCACGGCGCCGCAGCGTCCTCGGTGTGGTCACGGGGATCGGGCCGGGGCGATCCGCACTGCTCGCAGTAACCGTCGGAGTACCCGCCGCCGCACTGGCACCGCGGCTGGTCGTCCTCCGGGATCGACGTGGGCGCCGGGGAGTGCGCCGCCGGCCCGCCGAGCACCAACATGCCGCCCGAACGAGGCGCGCCCTCGCCCGGGAGGCCCTGAACGGGCTCGGCCGCCTCGATCCTGCTGCCGCAGTTCTCGCAGTACGGGCCGTCTCCGGTGGTCGTGCGGCACGCCGGGCAGACGGTCAACTCCTCGGTGCTCTCCTGCGCCGCCAGCGGCGTCGTCGGGTCGGGGCCCGCGCCCTGCTCGGGGGTGCGCGCGGCGGACTCCTCTCCAGGCGAAGGTGTCTCGTCGCGGCCGGGCTCGTCGGGGTGACCGGGCGTCATATCAGGCTCCAGGGTCGGATGCGGTTGGCCTCGTCGACGAGTCGGTAACGCTCGCCGGGGTCGGGGGTGAGTCGGGCGAGGTCGCGGTAGGCCGACTCCAGAGAGCGGCGAAGGCGGGCCTCGTCGGCGGGTTTGTCGTCGATCTGCGCCTCCGAGTCGTCACCGGCGACGCGGGCGGCGAGGGCGCGTTCGTACACCTGCACCGCGAGCCAGGCACGAGCGCGGGGCTCGAGTGCGATGCCGGCCGAGCCGCGCAGGACCTCGAGCAGGTCGGCCACGCTGCCACCGGCGCGGGTGAGGAGGTCGGCGCGCATCCACCGGGCGCGCGAGTAGGCGCCCGAGGTGGCGGGCACGGTCTCGATCGCCTGCACGGCTCCGGCGTGGTCGCCCCGCGCCGCACGGGTACGGGCGAGGCCGAAGGCGGCGGCGACGATGTAGGCCGAATCCGTGCGCAGACACGTCGTGTAGGAGGCGTCGGCGGCGGCGAGGGCCTCCGCACCGCCGATCTGCTCGAACGCGCGGGCCATCGCGAGGCGCGGTGCGAGTTCACCAGGCAGCTGCGCGTACACCGCGCGGAACGATTCCAGGGCATCCGACCCGTCGCCGCGTCGCAGGGCGTCGAGGCCGAGCAGCCACACGGCCCGCCAGTCCCACGGGTCGTGCGAGAGCAGCGAGTCCGAGGCCTGCGCGACGAGGTCGCCGCGTTCGGCGCGCAGGGCGGAGCGTCCCATCTCGAGGACGACCTCGGGGGTGATCTCGGGCGCCGCGCGCAGGGCATCGAGCCGCCGCGCCGGATCGGACTCCTGCAGGCCGCGCAGCCAGGAGTTCATCGGGTCCTGCTCGTCGGGTTTGACGCCGGGCAGCTCCCACCAATCGAGGCTCTCGCCCGTGACGACCGGGGCCTCGAACGAGGGGGACACCGGCGCCTGGGTGGCCACGCCGCCTCCGGGCCGGTCGGCGACGACCTGACGCAGTACGCCGAGCGTCTGCACCCGCAGTTCCTCGATCGAGACGAAGCGGTCGGCCGGGTCGGGCGCACAGCACTTGGCGACGAGTCGGTAGAACGGGTCGTGCTCGCGGAACGCCGGCGTCTGGGTCAACGGCGGCAGCGAGTGCACGAATCGGCTCTGGTAGCCGCGGAACTCGGTGGTGAGCACGACCAGCGTGCGCCCGATCGTGTAGATATCGCTGCCGATCGACGGGCCGGTCTCGGCCACCTCGGGCGCCTGGTAACCGATCGTGCCGTAGATGGGTGACTCGAGGTCGTCGATCTCGCGCATGCCGCCGAGGTCGATGAGCTTGACGCCGTCGACGACGTGGATGAGGTTGTCCGGCTTGAAGTCGCAGTAGAGCAGCCCGTGGTCGTGCAGGTAGGCGAACGCGGGCAGGATGCCGAGGACGTAGGCGAGGGCGTGCTCGACCGGCAGCGGGTCGTACTCGCCCTTGGCCATGAGCCGGTCCTTGAGGATCTGCTTGAGCGAGACGCCGCCAACGTACTCCATGACCGTGTAGGCCAGGCCCTCGTGTTCGACGACGTTGTACACCTCGACGATCTGCGGGTGCTCGACCTGCGCGAGGAACTGCTGTTCGGCGATCGCGGCGGCGACCGCGTCCTCGTCGCCCGCGTTGAGGAGCCCCTTGAGCACGACCCACCGGTCCGAGACGTTGCGGTCGCGGGCGAGGTAGATCCAGCCGAGACCGCCGTGGGCGATGGGCCCGGCCACCTCGTACTGGCCGGCGACGAGGTCGCCCGCGGTGAGCTTGGGCGTGAACGAGAACGGGTTACGACACTGTGGGCAGTAGCCCTGGGTGCGGCCGGGAGACCCGTCGTGCGAGCGACCCACCGGAGCTCCGCAGGACGGGCAGATGCGCCGTTCCTCGGGCACGACCGGGTCGACGAGGACGGCCTGCATGGGGTCGGTCTCCTCGACCGGGGGCACCTGGGTCAGCCCGGCGCCGAGTCCCGAACGTCGGACGCGTCGGTGGGGTCGCACGTGACGTCGCACCCCTGCTCCCCGGGCCGAGCCGAGCGGGGTGACCGTGGCGCGATCGGGGACGAGACCGGATTCGACGGGGGAATCCGCGGCCTCGTCGCGTGAGGGGTCGACGGGCGAACCGGTGGCGGACCAGCCGGCCGAACCGGCGGATGAGGGTGCCTGGGACGCAACGGAGTTCGCCGAGTCGGGCGGGTCTGCGGCCGAGGTGGTCGGCGCAGGTCGGGCCGTGGGCGAGGGCATCGGGTCGGCGTCGGGTGCAGGGTCGGGGTGCTCGGGCATCCCGCACCAGTCGCAGTACCCGTCGAGATAGTGCCCGGGGCAGCCGGTCTCGCGGCAGGCGGTCATCGCCGGGCTCCCAGGTACGCGTCGAGGGCGCCGGCGACGGCGCCCAGATGAGCGAGATCGGTCGGCGTCGTCGTGAGCTCACGCCCGCGGCGCGCGAGCATGCGCGCGTCGTCTCGCAGGTGTTCGGGCAGGTCGTCGATGCGGCCGGCGTCGCGATCGAGCTGGGCCAGGAGGTCCGTGCGCCGTTCGAGGGCCTCCGCGTACGTCGAGCGCGCCATCTCCAGGGCTCGCCCGACCCGATCGAGGCGGGTGCAGAAGGCGTCGAGCTCGGCCGGATCGCTCGGAGGGTCGCCGAGGGCGGAGACGTCGGGCACCCCGAGCACCGGTGCGTCCGCGACGGTCGCGGCGCACCTCGCGGCGAGTGCGCGCACGGCGTCGCCGCGGGCCGCGAGGTCGGTGATCGTCGCCCGCACGCCCTCGAGTCGGTCGCGGGCACGGGTGCGGTCGGCCGCGGCCACGATGAGATCGCGTTCGGTGGTCGCGACCTGCACCTCGAGCGGACCGAGCAACCCGCCCACGTCGGCCCCGCGCCGCACGCGGTCGGTGAGATCGACGAGACGACGATCGAGGCCGACGAGCACCTCCTGGGCCGAGGCGGCCCGGCCGGCGGGAATGCCGGCGACGAGGTCACGGATGCGCTCGACCGAGGCGCGCAGCTCGCGCACCCGGTGCTCGACGTCGGGCTCACTGCCGTCGAGGCCGAGAGCGCGGCGCAGGCTCGCGGCGAGGGAATCCGAGAGGCGGCACGCCTCCGGCAACGAGACGGAGAGCGCGGTGCCCGCCGCGGCGTCGTGGTCGAGACGGCCCCAGATGAGGGTGGTGAGCCGGGTCCGATCCTGCGCGAGGAGGCGGCCGGAGTCCCAGGCCGCGACGAGCAGGTCGTGCCGGTCGGCCACGGCCTTCCACAGCGTCATCGACAACAGGATGTCGCCGGTGAGCGCTTGCCGGTCGGGCGACCGCACCGCGGCCTCGTCGAGCGCGTCGAGCTCGACCCGGCGCCGATCACGCCACGTACCGAGGGCATCGAGGTAGGTGAGCAGCTGCTCGGCCGGCACGTCCTCGCCGAGAGAGCCGGGAGCGGGGGGCGCGGTGACGAACGCGGTCATCGGTACTCCTTGCGACGCTCGTCGACGCCCATCCAGGCGAGCCCCGCCGCCGCCAGGCCGCCGACGAGCAGCAGCGGGCCCGAGCCGGACGTCGCGAGGCCCTGGGCCGACAGACCGCTGAACGCGTAGCCGGAGACCGCTCCGGAGAGAACGAGCGCTCCGGTGAGGCCGGGGTTGACGATCCGCTTGGTACGCACGGCGAGCCAGCGTGAGGCTCCGAGGAGCGCGACGAGCGTGGCGAGCGAGGTCACCGAGAGGAACCCGATCGAGAGCACGGAGGAGACCTCGGCGCCGTCGGAACGCTCGGCGTTCTTCGTGCCGAGTTCGGTGAGGACGGGGGCGATGCGCTGGGTACGGATCGATTCCGCCGCGGAGAAGCGGCCGGCGGCCGCCGAGCCGGTGGTGCTGCGGGCCTCCTCGAGCGCCGCGACGTACGCGGCGTACGCCGCCGAGAGGTCGGTGAGCCGGTCGACATCGCCGGTGAACTGTCGTGGGCCGGAGGCCGCGCGCGCGGTCGCGGAGGCGATACCGCTCGCACCCGCCTCGATGCTCTTGAGGTAGCCCTGCTCACCGGCCGCGCCGACGGGCAACCGCGGTGCCGTCGCCGACATCGACGAGATCGACTGGGCCGCGCCGTCGAGATCCTGGGTCTGTGCCTCGGCGACGGCCTGGACCCGAGGGGCGTCGCTCTGCACCAGCGCGTAGGCCGCCGCGCCGTTGAGCGAACAGGCCAGCACGCACCCCAGCGCGAGGCGGGTCATCGACGAGACGAGCGACTCCGCCCGGGCCCTACGGCGTGCCGCTCGTGTGTTGCCGCCCTTCTGTTCGATCTCCGCGTGGGGAGGAGTCCACGTGGCGGGGGTCGTGATCGTCGAGCCCGTCGGCCGGGGTGTCGTCGCCGGCGCGGTCGCGGTACCGGCCGAAACCCCCGTCTCGAGGGCACCGGTGGCCTGCGCCGTCGATGACGTGGCCGGCGCCGCCTGGGCCGCGGCCGAGGAGCGTGCGGGGCTCATGCGCGCTCCTCCGAGGGCTCTGATGTTTCGGAGAGCGGGTCTGCGTGCTCGACCGGGGGTGACGCATCCTCGGCTTGGGGTGAGGCGACGTCCGTGACCGGGGAGAGCGGATGCTGCAGCTCCTCGTCGTCGTGATCCTCGAGGTCGACGCGTTCGATGGTGCGTAGGTCGTCGATGCTCGGATCGTCGAGGTCCTGGACGCGCCACGCGTGGCGGCCGATGGCGCCCTCGAGGACGTTGCGGGCGAAGCGACCGTTGCCGAACGACTCGTCGCGGGGTGTGGCCGCGAGGATCTCGCGGAACCGGGTGAGCGCCGCCTCGGAGAGCACGTAGTCGGACTTCTTCGCGAGCGAGAGCAGGATGTCGGTGATCTCGTCGTCGGTGTAGTCGTCGAAGGTGATCGTCGTGCGGAACCGGCTGGCCAGGCCGGGATTGGTGTCGATGAACTCCTGCATCGGGCGGGGGTAGCCGGCGACGATGACGACGAGTTCGTCGCGGTGGTCCTCCATCTCCTTGACGAGGGTGTCGATGGCCTCCTGCCCGTACTGGTCGCCCGAGAGGGAGTAGGCCTCGTCGATGAACAGCACGCCGCCGAGCGCCGACTGGGCGATCTCGGCGGTCTTCGTCGCGGTCTGACCGAGGTAGCCCGCGACGAGCTCGGAGCGGTCGACCTCGACGAGCCGGCCGGTGGAGAGCAACCCGAGGGCGTGGTAGATGCCGCCGACGAGCCGGGCGACGGTCGTCTTGCCCGTGCCGGGATTGCCGACGAACACGAGATGCCGGGTCATCGTCGCGGTGCGCAGACCGGCCTCCTGCCGCTTGGCGTCGACCCTGAGCATCGCGACCTGTTGGTGGACCTCGCGTTTGACCCGGCGCAACCCGATGAGCTCGTCGAGTTCGCCGAGCAGTTCCTCGACCGACTTCTGCGGCGGGGCGGGCTCGGTGGGCCGGTCGGCGCCCGCAGGCTCGGCTGCACCCGCGACCGCGGCGGGAGCCTCGGCCGGGGAGTCGCCGGGGCGGATGCCGCCCGCGGCCGGTGAGGGCGGCAGGTCGAACGGTGTGAGCGGGCCGGGGGTGGGCGTGCCGCTCCACAGCTCACGGGTGGCGCGGGTGAGCGCCGCGAGCTGGTCCATGACCGCGCCCGAGGTCAGTCGCGCCTCCGGGAGCGCTGACGGTGGGGAGTGCGGATCGGTCGGCAGCCCCGGAAAGGCCCCGGCCGGGGACGCCCCGACTGCCGGAGTGGTCGGCATCGCGCCGGGATCGTCGGACGCCGTGACGGGCGCGTTGGTGGCCCGCACACCGACGGCGGCGAGCTGCGCCTGACCGGTCGTCGTCGCCTTGCCGACGGCCTCCCGGCTCGCGCCCGGCACCGTGCAGGCGGCGGTGGCGACGTCGACGAGTGCAGCGGCGTAGGCGCGTGCCTGGTCGGGCGCGTCGGCCGCGAGACCGGCGAGCAGCGGCGTGGGCCCGGAGGCGAATCGACGACCGCGCGAGGCCGCGTCGAAGAAGTCCTGCGTGGATCCACCCATGACCTCGCGCCACCCGAGATGCACCTGCGAGGGCGCCGACGTGCCGACCACGCCCGCCGCGAGACGACGACCCTCCTCACGCACCGAGTCGGCGTCCAACCCCGCGGCCGTGCCCACGCGCACGAGCGCGTCGAGGGCGACCGGCAGAGGCTGGGGATCGGTGGACGTCATCGGTGTCCTCTCGGTGAGATCGGGGCGGGTGCGGAACGGGTCGGGGTCGCCATTGCGCAGGTCACGGCGAGGGTGGTGCGAGTGGACTCGGCTCGTCCGCGTCGGTCGCGCCCTCCTTCTCGGCGCCCGGCACAGGCGTCGACGGCATCGGGGGCATCGGTGGCTCCGCCGCGCCGGAGCCGGTGAGATCGAGCCGGCCACCGCTGCTCGCCGGGCCGAACTTGTCCTCGAGGAACCGGGCGTGTGCGACGAGGGCCGTCGCGTCGTCGCGGCAGACCGCGTCGAACACGCGGTCCATCGTCGCGCCGAGCAGGTCGAGCTGGTCGACGAGCACCATGAGCGAGGTGCGCGCACCGTCGACGGGGCGGCTGTCGGCGAACCGGCGCGGCAACCGCAGGTATCCGTTGACGGCCTCGGGCAGGTAGTCCGTCGCGGTCGCCATCACCGAATACCCCTGATCGCTGCCGAGACCGACGACCTCCAGCCGGGGGATCGTGTCGCGCACGGTGGCGGTGACCCGACGTACTCTCGCCGCGACCACCGACGGGGCGGCGCCGCCCGCGACCAGCGACTCGGCGCGGTCGAGTGCGACCCGCAGGTCGTCGGCCGTGGGAGCCCGCGGTGTCTCGATCGGCTGCTCCGCCTCCGTCTCACGGCCGCCCAGCCGGGAGAGAAAGTCCCCGAACATGCTGCCCACCCTCTGTCGCGCCTCGTCGTTCGTCCGTCACCACCGACCCGTCACGGCTACAGACGCGGCGGGTCCCCGAGGTCGAACGCGCCGGCAGCGCGGCGCTGCTCGCTCGAACGGGCCCGGTCGAGGTAGCTCTGCGACTTGGCGACCTCGGACTCGAGCACGCCGATGGTCTGCGCCATGTTGTCGAGCGCGCGCACCTTGAACTGGTCGATGGAATCCATCGTCGCGTAGATGTTCTGGAACGCCGCCTGCAGCTGCGGCAGCCCGATCGTCGAGCTCGCGGCCTGCTCCTGGATGGCGGCGGAGTTGTCGCGCAGCATGACGCTCGTGCGCTCGATGAGGTTGCTCGTCGTCGTGTTGAGCGCGGTGATCTGCTCGAGCACGAGCTTCTGGTTGTTGAGCGCCTGCGCCACGATGACGGCCGTGCGCAGCGCCGAGATCGTCGTCGTCGTCGCGCGGTCGACACCCTTGATGAGCTCGATGTTGTTCTTGATGACGATGTCGATCGCGAGGTAGTTCTGGATCGAGACCGCGAGCTGCGTGAGCAGATCCTGATGCTTCTGGCGCACGTAGAACAGCACGTCCTCGCGCATCGCCTTGGCCCGCTCGGGGTCGGTGGCGTCGAGTTCGGCGATCTGGGCCGTGAGCTGCGCGTCGAGCCGCTCGGCGATGTAGACGTACTGGTTGAGCCGCGCCATCGAGCTCCAGAGCTGCTGCTTCTCGAGGTTGAGCGCGGCGTTGTCGCGCTGCAGCTCGTCCTGGCCGCTCTTGAGGGAGTGGAGGATGCCGTCGAGGTGCTTCTGCGCCGACTCGTACTTGCGGAAGTAGTCGGTGATGCGGTCGCCGAACGGGATCATGCCGAGCACCTTCTTGGCGCCCTTGGCCTGGCTCGGGTCGAGATCCTCGACCGTGCGGCGCAGGTCGAGCAGCGTGGCGCCGACCTTCGACTCCTTGCTCACCGCCCCCGACTGCAGCGCCTTGACCGGCGACTTGAGCAGCCGGTTGCTCGTCTCGGCCGCCGCCCGGATGTCGGAGTCGCCCATCGTGCGCACATCGGCGGCGCGGCGGTCGAACTCCGGACTCTTGGTGACGGCGGAGGTGAGCCCGGTGAGGTACTCCTGGACCTTGGACTCGAGCACCGGCACCGCCTCGGGCGCGACCTGCGGCGCCATCTTGGGCGCGCTCGTGGCGGGCACGGCCTGGGACGGCGCGGGGGCCTCGAGCGTGAGCGGCGGCGCCGCGGCCATCCCGGCCGGCGGCTGCAGGGGCTCGGTCATGGAATCTCCTTCACCTGGCTGGCGGGGTGGCGCGCATCCATTCCACCCCAACGGTCGCGACCACGTCCAACGTTCCCACACCCGCTCGGGGTAGACCTGTGGACAACCCGGATCACGGATCGGGGAATCCCCCTAGCGTGGCGACATGCCGTCGCCCACGCCCCTCTCACGAGCCACTCCGCCCCAGGTCCCGGGTCTGTCCGCCCTGCCCGACCTCGCAGGTCTGGCCGCGCGCCTCGACGCGGTCGCCGACGATCTGGTGCTGCAGTCCCGTCTGGCTCGTGCCGGGTACACGCAGGTGGTGTGGGACGACGAGGCGCGAGGCGCCCTCGACCAGCGCCTCGACGCGCTCGACCACGAGCTCACGGGCATCGTCGCCGGACTGCGCGAGCGCTCGGCCGCGCTCCGGCGTGACCTTCTCGGTGCGCAGCCGTGAGCCGCCCACCGGTGGGTCCGGGGTCGATCCCGCGGGCGTGGTCGCCCGAGATCCTCCCGCCGCGACCGCGCGCGCCCGTCCGGGTGGCCGGTGGAGCGCACGATCCGGCGAGCCGTTTCGTCACCGACGTCGAGGCGGTGCAGCGGGCGGCGGTGGCCTACCGCAATCGGGCCGAGGAGATGCGGCGGCACGTGTGGGACCTCCGCCGCATCGACCTCGACGTGTGCCTCGCCGCGATCCCGTCCGCGTCGTTCGCCCGTCGAGCCACCGACGCGCGGATCATCCTCGGCCTCGCTCGCACGCTCGAGCGGCACGTGCAGGCCCGCACCGCGCTCGCCGAGCACACCCAGGTGGCCGTCGTGCTCTACCGCGACGTCGACGCCGCCAACGCTCGCGCGTTCGATCTCCTACTGGACCGGGGGGTGCACGATCTGCGACAACCTCGCCAGAACCCGTGGGTGCTGGAGAGCGCGGGGCAGTGCACGACGACTCCAGGTACTCCCGGTACTCCAGGCAATGGTGAGGACGAGGAGTACCGGCTCCCGGCATGCCCGCAGTTCACGTGGCCCGACCTGCCGGTCGAGAACCTCTACGGCCGACAGGAGTTGGTCATCGACGACGTGTGGGCCCTGCCCACGCAGACGGCGGTGCCGGCCGGACTCGCGGGCGCGTTGCAGACCGTGCACGACAGCTACGCCGCCACCAGCCGCGACGGCGACGAGGAGGTCGACACGGTCGACGTCCGCAAGCGCAGCTACGTCGACGCCTCCGGACGAGAGCGGGAGAGCTACGTCGTCGACCTCGCCGGCACCTCCGCCTGGGATCTGCTCGACCTGCGCCGGGGGGAGGAGTATCGGTCGATGCGGCCCAACGTCGAGGGCGCCCTCGGGCGTGCCTCCGCCGAGGCCCGGCTCATCCCCGAGGTGCTCGAACGCGCCGGAATCCCTCCCGGCGCCGAGGTGCTGCTCGTCGGCCACAGCCAGGGCGGGATGACGGCCATGTCGGCCGCGGCGCTGCCCGCCATGCGGGCGTATCGGCTCAAGGTGCTCACCGCGGGCTCGCCGGTCGGGCGGATGCCCGTGGTCCCCGGCGTCACCTACCTGCATCTGGCCAACCCGGGCGACGTCGTGCCCCGGGCCGAAGGGGTGCGCAACCGCCCCTCACGCAATCAGGTGACGGTGACCACCGGCAAGCCGCCGCACACCTTCGACGAGGACCACGACATCGGCACCTACGTCGACGAGGCCGCTCGTATCGACGCCGAACGTGCCGCCGGAGTGCCGCCGTCACTGGAGTCGACGCTCAAGGAGTTCGAGGAGGCCGGGCACCTGCGGCGCGAGGGCGAGAGCGATGTCACGACGACGATCCGGGCACGGATCCGGCGGCGTTGAGGGCGAATCTCAGCCGATACGACGATCTCGCACAGCGGACACACAGGGCGACGAGACAGGTTGCGCACGTGGGACGAACGAGCGGGAATCCGTACCCCTTACGAGAACTTGACCAAAACCCTTGCGTGCCAAGGTTCTTAATTCTCCCAAGCTCGCAATTCTGTCCTCATGCCCGGCGTGCGGGTGCCGATAGTGCCCCGACACGGTCGACGAGACACGGCCGAACGAGGAGGGATGACGATGTCACTGCATGACGCATTCGACCTGTCGCCGCTCATCCAGGCCGCCCACCACGACCTGGGGGCACCGGTGACGGGCGAGACCCGCTGGGTCTGTGTCGGGGAGCGCGAACTCTCGGCGCTCACGACGAGCGACCGCGATCTCATCCGCGTGGTCACCGGAGAACGGCTGCCGGAGAGCGGCGACGGTGACCTCGCGGTCAGCTTCTTCGTGCTGCAGATCGCCGCCGACCGGCTCGTCGGCGCTCTGCGCGACGGCGACGACGTGCCGATCACCTACGTCGAGGACGTCTACACCGCCTACGAGGAGAACCCCAGCGGCACTCCGCTCTGCGGCGAGCTGCTCGACCTCTCCCTCGCCTACCTCGCAGGCCGCGAGCTCGCGCTCCTGGGTCCCGACCTCTCCTGACCCGCCCCTCGTCGCTCAGACAGGCGGTTCGCACCACTCTCCCCGCTCGAACAGGCGGTTTCGTCCGGCTTCGCGGGGTGAAAGAGCCTGTTCGAGCGGAGTCTGCCTCTGGTCGCTCCCCTCGATCCGGCCGTGTGCTCGCTGCCCTCGATCCGGCCGTGTGCCGGACGCTCAGCCCTCCCATGCGCACCACCCACCCCCTCCCGCTCGAACAGGCCTTTTGGTCGCACGGAATCGGACGAAAACGCCTCTCCGAGCGTTTTCGGGATTGCCCGGAGGACGAAAGTGCCTGTTCGAGTGTTCTCGTCACGCCTCGTGGTCGGGCGGCGGAGGCGCGCTCCGGCGGTGCGTGGCCGGTGAGGGTCCACTGTCGCGTTCCGCTGCGAGGCGTTCGGCGGGGGAGAGCAGCCGGGCGCGATCGAGTTCGAGGCGCATCGCGGCCTCGGCGGCGGCGCGGCGGGCCTCGAAATCCTGGATGAGGGCGGCCCGCCGGACCTCCGCGTGACTCGCGCGCCGGCGCCACGGGTTGTCCTCCTCCGACGACGGGGTCGGTGGTCCCGTCCGACGCCCGAGATCGTCGGGGTCGACGGGCGTGGGCACGTCGTCCGGGCTCGCGTTCTGTCCGTCGACGGCCGGGCTGAGGGGCGTGGTGGGGGCCGTGGTCGATGAGGGGGTCGTCTCCGTCGAGGTGGCCGCCGCCGACCCGCGCCGTCTCCGGCGTGAGGCGCGCGTCACCTCGATCGGCGTCGCGGGGAGCGGACTGCGGTGGCGTCCCCGGCCACTCGCGTCCTCGGGGTCCTCCTGACGGTGGTCGAGAGTTCGAGCGGCGAGGACGACGGTGCCGACGGCAGCCGCGGCCGCGTCGGTGATCCTGTGCCAGGGACGGCGTCGGCGTTCTCGCGACCGCGCTCGACGGGTGGGCAGTTCGCTCGGATCGTCCTGCCTGGGAGCGCTCGGATCGTCCTGCCTGACAGTGCTCAGGTCGTCCTCCGTGGCAATGCCCGAGTCCTCCTGCCTCGCAGCGCTCAGATCGTCCTGCCCGGCAGCGCCCGGATCGTCGTCCCTGATGGACGCGTCCGGATCGTCCCAGGCGAATGGCGCGATGGGAGGGGTTGACGCGACCTCGGGGTGCCGAGGCGATTCACCGTCGAGGTCGACGGTGGCGTCCGGGCGATTCGACGACCTGGGGTGGGAGGGGTTCGCATCGACGTCGCCCGCGGCGCTCTCGATGCGTCCGGTGTTCTCAGCGCTTTGGTCGGTCTCGTCGAGGGCGTAGGCCGCGGCCACGGCGGATCGCCCTCGGGGCACGGGGGCCGTCGGAAGCGGCGCGGCAGGCCGTCGTTCATCGGCGACAGCGACGGCCTCGCGACCAGCCGGAACGGCATCGATCGCGGCACGGTGTGTCGTCGCGAGCGCAGCAGGCGAGGCGGAAGCCGACGTGAGTTCCACGTGTGGCCGCCGCCGCGCGAGGCTCCTGCTCGCCCACACCGGCAGCGCCCGGCGTACGGGGGCGGGGAGGACGTCCAGGCCGGTGAGCAGGGCCTTCGTCGTCGCCGTCGACGACCACGAGACGGGGGCCGGCGCGGCGGACTCCCACTGTGTCCTCGCGAGGACGGTGCGACCGGCGAACCGCTGGACGAGTTCGTCCTCGGACAGCGACGAGGCCAACAGCGCGCACGTCCGACGTCCCTGCCCCAGCGGCGCCTCGGTCGTCGTGCCCGTGGGCTTCGGCGCGGCGACTGCGCGTTTGTCGAAGTCTCCCGGCTCGACCGACCACGTCGTCGCGTCGCACCCCGTCTCACCCCAGCGGATCTCGACCCCCACCTCCGCGAGCAGGCCAGGCAGGTCCGCGGCCTTCAGCGGCGGTTGCGCCGTCATCGTCACCGATGTCGGCCGCACCGAGACGGGCAGCGTCCCGAGCGGGCTCAGGGTCGAACCACCGGGGGCCGTGGCGACACGCACCGCGGTGGTGTCCATCCGGATCTCCGGCACGACGACCTGCACGGTCGTGCTCGGGGTGGCCGGGAGTTCGGTGCCGTTCACCCCGAGCGCCTGCGTCGCCGAGACGCCGATCGCGGTCAGCGCCAGGCCTCCGATCGCCAGCGGCAGGAGTCGCGTCATCACCGGGCTCCGTTCGGGGTGGGGGCCGTCGTCGTCGCGGGCCGTGCCGACCCACCGGCGCCGGTCGGTGAAAGCGAGTGACGGCGAGGTGAGCGACACGGTGAGCGGACGGGCTCCGACCGACGCGCCCTGGAGCGACTCCGGGCCGTTGCCCCAGCCGTTGCGAGCACCGGGAGCCTTGCCGTCGCGCGTGATCCGGGTCGCCGCGCTCCAGCGCACGGCGTAGGTATGGCCGTCCGCGGCGGCGGGCACGGTGTGCGCGCCGGAACGTCCCGCAACGGGTTCGAGGTCGGGGCCGCCGTCGAGCGGCACGACCTCGACGCGAGGCCCGACGGCCGTCAACTCCGCGGCGAGAGCGCGATCGCCCGCGGCGGGCGGGACGTCGACGGTGAGGGTGGAACGAGGCACGCCTCCGGTGTGGACGATCACGGGAACCTCGACGGTCACGGTGTCTCCCACTCGCGCCCGGATCCCCGCTTGCGTGTCCACCGTGCGCGGCGACCCGCCGGGGGAGGTGAGCAGGGTCTTGACCGGTCCGGCCTCGAGCGAAGCACCCTCGGGCGCGGGGACCGCGGCGCTCTGCCAGGCGGCGTACCCGGAGGTCGACATGGTGATCAGTGCGGCGCCCGCCGCCGCGGCGAGGGCGGCGCGCAGGTAGGTGGACGCCACGCGCACCTCCTCGGATCCGGACACACCTCGTCGTCGACCCGATCGGCACCGGCGCGACGCACATGAGAGATTCGAGACGAATTCATCGGGGCGACAAGCGAATTGCCGGTACGTGCGGTTCCTGCCGCTGTCACCGTCGGGCCGGGATGCGCCTCGGTGACGGACGTCATAGACGGGGTGAGGAGGCGTTAGGTTAGCCTGACCTCGTTCATCCGGATCGCCTATCGCGACGATCGACCACGCCTGTCAACACCGGCCCACCGGCCGGGTCGAGAGTAGTCGCCATGTCAGAGTTCGCCACCTTGATCGCGCGGCGCGAGATCCCCACCGGGACAGCCGCGCCCGCGCTCGCCGAGCACACACCCCGCACACGCGGTCTGCTGCGTCGCCGCCGCCCCGCCGCCGGAACCCTGGCCGCCCTGCCCGTCGGTGCCCGCGCGATCGTGGCCGGCGTCGGCGGAGACCTGGACCCCGCGGCCGCTCGCCGGCTCGTCGACCTCGGCTTCGCCCCGGGTGCCCTCGTGGAGGTCCTGCGCCGGGCCCCGCTGTCGGATCCGACGATCTTCCGCGTCGCCGACACCGAGATCGCGCTGCGCCGCCGACACGCGGCAGCGATCCGCATCGACGCCCCGCTCGCCTGATGGCGGCCGATCACTGCGGCGGAGGCGGTGCGACGGCGGTCGCGGGCGATCTGCGCATCGCGCTCGTCGGCAGCCCCAACGCCGGCAAGACGACGCTGTTCAACGCGCTGACGGGCCTGCGTGCCAAGACCGGCAACTACCCCGGCGTGACCGTCGCGCGCTTCGAAGGCCTGTGCCGCTGCGGCGAGGACGACGTCGTCGTCGAGGACCTTCCCGGAACGTACTCCCTCGACCCCATCAGCCCCGACGAGTACGTCGTCACCGACGTCCTCGATCCCGAGAACCCCACCGCGACGCCGGATGCCCTGCTCGTCCTCCTCGACGCGACCTCGCTGCGGCGATCGCTCGGGTTGCTCGCGCAGGTGTTGCAGGTCGGGCTGCCCACCGCGGTGGTGCTCTCGTTCACCGACGAGCTGCAGCGCCGCGGCGGCGCGCTCGACGTCGAAGCGCTGCGTCGCGCTCTCGGGGTCGACGTGCACGTCGTCGTCGCCGGGGGTCGCGGGATGGCCGAGCTGCGGGAGTCGTTGCCTGCGGCCCGGTCCTGGCGCGTGCCCCCGCTGGCGCCCCCGACGGACTCCGCCGAGACCGTCGCGTGGATCGAGTCGATCCTGCGCACCGCGCAGTACCGAACCCCCCAGGTCGACGAGCGCACCCGTCGCATCGACGCGGTGCTGCTTCACCCCGTGGCCGGCACGCTCGTGTTCTTCGCGGTGATGTTCACGTTCTTCCAGACGATCTTCACGCTCGCCGCGCCGGTGCAGGACAAGGTCGAGGAGGGATTCGCCGCGCTCGGCTCGCTCGTCGCCGCGCACGTCGCCAACCCGTGGCTCGCGTCGTTCCTCGGCGACGCGCTCATCGGTGGCCTCGGCGGCGTCGTCGTCTTCCTGCCCCAGATCGCGCTGTTGTTCCTGCTCGTCTCGCTCATGGAGTCGGTCGGGTACATGTCGCGGGCGGCGTTCCTCATGGACCGGGTGATGTCGAAGGCCGGGCTCGAGGGGCGCGCGTTCGTGGCGCTGCTCTCGAGCGTCGCCTGCGCGATCCCCGGCATCATGGCCACCCGCACCCTGCCCTCGGCCCGTGACCGCCTCGCGACGATGATGGCCGCCCCGCTCATGACGTGCTCGGCCCGGCTGCCGGTGTACGTGCTGCTCATCGGCCTGCTCGTGCCTCGCGAGGCACGGTTCGGACCCTTCGGCGCGCAGGGCACGATCATGTTCGTCATGTATCTCGTCGGAGCCGTCTCGGCGATGACGATGGCCTGGGTGTTCAAACGCATCGGTGATCGGCGTGGCCCGATCCTGCCGTTCTACATGGAGATGCCGAGCTACCGCTGGCCGAGCTGGCGATCGGTCGGGCTCGCGGTGTGGGACGCGTGCAAGGCGTTCCTGCGCAAGGTCACGACGATCATCCTCGCGACGACGATCCTGCTCTGGCTGCTGCTCAACCTGCCGATCCGCAGCGACGCCGACCTGGCCGCCGCGGGTGTCGACGTGGGCGACGACATCGCCGTGAGCTCCTACGTCGTCGATCACTCCTACGCCGCCGACATCGGTCGGGTGGTCGGGCCGGTCTTCGAGCCGCTCGGCTTCGACTGGCGCATCAACGTCGGTGTGCTCGCGTCGCTCTCGGCGCGCGAGGTCTTCGTCGCGACCCTCGGTCAGGTGGCGGCCGCGACCGATCCGGAGGAGCCCACCGCGGCGCTCTCGCACATGACCGTGCTCGACGGGGAGCACGCGGGCGAGCCGCTGTTCACGCCCCCCACCGTCGCCGCGCTGCTCGTCTTCTTCCTCTACGCCCTGCAGTGCATGTCGACCATCGGCGTGCTGAGACGCGAGACCGGCACGTGGAAGTGGCCCGCGATCGCGTTCTCGTACATGTTCGTCCTCGCCTGGACGATGGCGTTCCTCACCCGCCAGGTCGTCGAGGCGTTGATGTGAGATTCCGCCGTTCGTCGCGTCCCGGCGCCGCCTCGCGCCCCGAGCCGGAGGCCCGGCCAGACGAGTTCGGTGACGAGGGCACGGTCGTCCCGGTGCATCCGGAGGCCGTCACCGACGACCCGCGCGCTCTGCGATGGGTGGTGCCGCCGGGCGTGCTCGCCGTGCGGGGCAGGGTCACCGCCGCCCCCGGGGCGCTCGACACGCTCATCGCGAGCGGCGAGGTCGAGTGGGTCGAGGCCGGGGCGGACGCCGTGACGATCCGGTTGCGACCCGGCCTCACCTGGCGCGAGTTCGGTCCGCGGGTGCGAACCGCGCTCGGGGAGGCCCTGCGCCGACCGGAGGCGTGGAGCGCGGAATCCCACCGCGTCGAAGGCCCGGACGCCCTCCTCGCCGAGGCGGCGCGAGCGGCGATCGACGGCGAGGCAGGCGACTACGTGCGCTCCCACGGGGGTCACATCGAGTTCGTCGGCGCCCACGACGGCACGGTCGACGTCCGGCTCACCGGAGCCTGCGGCCACTGCCCGGCCGCCGCCGCGACGTTGAGGTACCGCGTGGAGACGGGGATCCGAGCGGGATACCCCGAGCTGGTGGACGTGCGCCAGGTCTCCTGACGCGCCGAGACAGCCGCCGTTTCCGGCCTCGACCTGCCCAACTCCAGGCGTGCCGGGCGTCGAAGCCGGAAACGACGGCTGTCTCGGCGCGCTGGGAGCGTCTCCGGTCCGCGTCAAGGGCGCCGGCGGGCGGCGAGTCCGGCCGTGGCGAGCACGACCCCGACCAACAGCACGACCCCGAGGTCGGGGATCGCGTGACCGGCCTGCAGCATCCACTGCTCGACGCGTTGTTGGGCGCCGACTCCGAGCACTCCGGAGAGCGACGCCGTGCCCTCGGTGACGAGGAGCAGGAGCCCGACCAGCACGAACAGTCCACCGGAGACGAGGTTGCCCACCGTGGTCTCGAACCGGCCGACGCGAACGGGCCGTGGACGCAGCCACGTCTTCGACCCGAGGTCGAGCCGGGTCCACAGCAGCGCGAGCGCCAGGACGGGCAGCACCATCCCGGTGGCGTAGACGACGAGGAGCATCGCCCCGTAGAACGGGTCTCCGCCGAGCGCCGCGACCGTGAGGACCGACCCGAGGATCGGGCCCGAGCACACTCCCGCCACCCCGTAGGCCAGACCGAGGGTGTAGATCGCGACGGGGCTCGCCGAGTCGGCCCCCGAGCCGCGGCGCGAGACCCCCGGCAACGGGATTCCCAGCATCTGCAGCACCCCGAGCACGACGATCACCCCCGCCGCGACGACGACGAGCCACGACCGCTGTGCGACCAGCAAGGCCCCCAGCCCGCCGGCGAGTGCTCCCAGCGGGACGAGCGTCGTCAGCAACCCGGCGAAGAAGACGAACGTGCGGCCGACGAGCGTCGTCGCCGACGTGAACGCGTACGCGAAGAACGCCGGCAGGAGCATCGCGGCACACGGGCTGAGCAGGGTCGCGACCCCGCCCAGCAGCGCGGCGGCGTATCCGATGTCGGTCATCGGTCACCTACACATCCGCACGCGGTGTGCCGTCGCAGAGGGTCTTCGTGGCTCCTCGCGGCGTTCACGGCTCTCGGCGCCTCTGCATGACGAGCCAGCGCGCGTCGCTCTGCCGCGCCCCTCACCGCTTGCCCGCGACCTGCCGTTCGACGGCCTGGACGAACACCTCCGTGGGCTGGGCGCCGCTCACCGCCTCGTTGCCGATGAGGAACAGCGGGACGCTGCCGGGAGCCCCGAGACGTCGCGCGTCCTCGGCGTCGCGTCGCAACTGCGCGGTGACCTCGGGTGAGTCCATGTCGGCGCCGAACTTCTTCATGTCCGGGACCCCGGCCTGCTGGGCGAACGCGACGAGTTTCTCGGGGGTGAGGTCGGGGTGGCCGCGTTGCGGCGCCGCGTCGAACACGACGCGGTAGAACTCCCAGAACCGACCCTGCATGCCGGCCGCCCGCCCGGCGCGCGCGGCGACCTGGGACTGTTCCCCGAAGATCGGCAGATCGCGGTACTCGATGCGCAGGGTGCCGTCGTCGACGAACCGCTGAAGCTCGGGCTTCGTCGTCGTGGCCCACAGCGCGCAGAAGGGGCAGCGCCAGTCGGAGAACTCCACGAGCACGACCGGGGCGTCGACCTTGCCGAGCGCGAACGGGTCGTCCTTCTCGCGACGTTGCACCGAGGCGATGAGCCGATCCGTCTCGCTCGTCCCCGTCGCACCCGGCGTGCCGCCCTCACCAGTGGTCGGCGCCGCGGCGGAGGTCGGCGCCGACGTCCCCGCCGGAGCCGGTGGAGCCGGTGGGGTGGCCGGTGAGTTGCCGCGCACGGCACCGAGGGCCAGGCCGCCGACGAGCAGCGCGGCCGCAGCGATGCCCGCCACGAGCGGTGCGCGTCGTCTCCTGCCGTGCCGGTCGGCGTCGGTGCGGACCTCGGGCGCCGGGCTGCTCACCCCTCGCCCTCGACACGCACGCGGCGGACCCCGAGTACCGAGCGGGCGATCGCCACGGCGACGTCGCGGTCGCGGGCGGATCCGGTACCGCGGATCGTCACGACGCCGTGGGCGACGTCGAACTCCCAGCCCTGCTGGCCGTAGTCGGCGAAGACCGACACGAGTTCGTCCTTGAGTTCGCTGTCCTTGCGCCAGAACGCGCGGATGATGTCGCTGCGGCTGACGATGCCGACGAGCTCCTCGCCGCGCACGACGGGCAGGCTCTTGATCGAGGTCGTGACGAACACGTCGACGAGGTCGGCCACGTCGGCGCCCTCGGTCGTGGTCCGCGGCTCCTTCGTCATGATCTCGGTGAGGTGCCGGGGCAGCGGCTCGCTGTCGGGAAGCAGTCCGAGTTGTGCGCGGCTGTCGGGTTCCACCGCACGGCGCAGTACGTCGATCTCGCTGATGACGCCGACGAGGTGGTGGGAGTCGTCGACGACCGGCAGCAGCGTGATGCGCTTGCTCGCGAGCAGGTCGATCGCCTCGTCGAGGTCGGCGCCGGCGTGGATGCTGACGCCCGGGGCCGTCATGATCTCTCGAACCAGCATGGCTTCTCCTGTCGGTCGGCGAGCGGGCGGCGGAGCGGGTCGACTGCCGGTTCTCCTGCCGCCCGGGGACAGTGTTTCATCCCTGCCTCCGGTCGATAGGCTGAGTCGGCCATCGCGTCGAGCCCCGTGCACGGGTGTCACACGCCGAAGGCGCCTGCGCGCCGGTCTGAGACGCGGGCGGTACGAGAGAAAGAGGCAGGTCATGAGCGGTGAGTGCGGATCCGGTGAGGCGCGTGGCGGCTGCGGTGGCGGTGGCTGCGGAGGTGGCTGCGGCGGGCCCTACGTCCCAGAGCTCGACGCCCGTGAACTCGACCCCATGATCCGTCAGTCCGCGATCTTCGGTGTGCTCATGGGTCTGCCGGCGCAGGGCTCGGTGCGGGTCGTCGTCAACACCGACCCCTCGGGCATCGCCCAGCTCCTCGAGGAACGGCTGCCGGGGGAGTACACCGCCGAGGTCGACCCGGTCTCCGAGGACGAGTTCCGGGTCGTGTTCGCGCGCGCATGAGCGACTGACGCCCGGGCTGGCGCGCTGACGCCGTCGCCCGGGCACGAGTGCGCGTCCGGCAGCCCCGTCCCGGGCGCCGCCCCGAGCCTCGTTCAGTTACGACGTACGACTTAAGGGCATCGTCACTTCATCCTCAAGGCGGATGCCCCCCCGAGGGCCCCGCCCGTACCGTGATGCATGCGGTGGCAGGCCGCATCCGAACCGGTCCGAATCCTCGGCCCGACGGGGGAACGCGCCGGGCGTGGAATCAGGGGTCACGCCCGGCAGCGTCCCCCTTTTTTCATGCCCGAAGCGACCTCGCCTCGACCTCGAACACGCAGAACGGCCGGCTCCCGAGACGGGAGCCGGCCGTTCTGCGTCGTGCGTCTCGTGACGCGGCCGTCAGCTCGGCTTGGGAGCCCCCTTGCGGGCGTAGCGCATCCACGTGATGACGATGCACAGGAGCGCGAACGCGATGCCGATGGCGTAGAAGATCGTCGGACCGAGCGTGGTCACGCCGATGCCGAAGAAGAACGGGCCGAAGGCGGCGATGGCGGCGGTCCAGCCGATGACGCCACCGGCCTGGCGCTTCTCGAAGATCATCGGCATCTGCTTGAAGGTGCTCGCGTTGCCGATGCCGCTGAACAGGAAGATCGCGAGCATGCCCCACAGGAACTGGTTGAACCCGGCGTGCAGAGTGTCGGCCGAGGTCGCGTCGGGGGAGAGGGCCGGGATCGTGTAGGCGATCGAGAACACGAGGCCGATACCGGAGATGAGCGTCCAGATCGCGCCGCCCATGCGGTCGGTGAGCGGGGCGAAGACGAACCGGGCCACGGCGCCGACCAGCGGGCCGAGGAAGACGTAGGCGGCGACGTCGGGCACGTTGTAGCCGGCCACGAGGACCTGCGTGTTCGCGCCCGTGCCCTGGACGATCTCGGGGTTGCCGATGCCGTAGAGGTTGGCCATGAGGAGGCCGAACTGCGCGGACAGGCCGGAGAACGTGCCGAAGGTCATGATGTAGAGCAGGGTCATGTACCACGTGTCGACGTTGCCGAAGATGTCGAACTGCTGCTTGACGTTGGCCTTGATCGGCACCGACTTGAGCATCGTCCACGCGAGGATCGCCCCGATGATCATCAGCGGGATCCACACGAACGCGGCGTTCTGGAACCAGACCTCCTTCGACGGCTTGCCCGGCATCGACATCATCTGGCTGCCGCCGAAGAACGCGAGGGCGCCGAGCGCGATGAGGTAGGGCGTCAGGAGCTGCACGAGCGAGACGCCGAGGTTACCGAGGCCGGCCTGGATGCCGAGGGCGGTGCCCTGCATGCGCTTGGGGAAGAAGTAGGACGTGCTCGGCATGAAGCCCGAGAACGCGCCGCCGCCGATGCCGGCGAGGAACGCGAGGACCATGAGCTCCCAGTAGGGGGCCGTGGGCTGTTGCACGCGCACGCCCCAGCCGAGGGTCGAGGCGACGAGCAGCAGCGTGGTCAGCGCCACCATCTTGCGGGTGCCCATGATGGGCGGCAGCACCATCCAGATGATGCGCAGCAGACCGGCCGCGAGGCCGGGCATGGCCGCCATCCAGTAGAGCTGGCTCTTGGTGAACTCGTATCCGAGCGGGTTGAGCTTGGGGATGATCGCGCTGGGCAGGAACCAGGCGACGAAGCACAGGGTGAGACAGAACGTCGTGATCCAGAGGGTCCGCCAGGCGAGACCGGAGTCCCACGTCTCGGCGTTCTCCGGGTCCCACGACTGCAGCCACTCGCCACCGGAGCGTTTGTCCGGAGCGGCGGCCGGGGTGGGGGTGCTGCTCATGAATTGACCTCGCTGTCGAGTGAGGGGCTGGGCGTGCGTGTCACGGCCACGGTGTGGTCGTCGATGTCACGCGCGATGTGCGGCGCGTGCTTCTCATGCATACGCAAGATCGTCACGTGCATCCACACGGCGCACACGGCGACGAGGATGAAGAGGACGAAGAACGTACTCGTCGGGAACCCGGACCATGCCTTGGTGTAGGCGAACAGCGGCGGCAGGAAGAAGCCGCCGAGCCCGCCGAGCATGCCGACGAGGCCGCCGACGGAGCCGACGTTGTCGGGGAAGTACTCGGGGATGTGCTTGTAGACGGCCGCCTTGCCGAATCCCATGGCGCAGCCGAGGAGGAACACGAGGGTCACGGCACCCCACAGCGGCATGGCGTAGGCGAGGTGCTCGCTCGTGTGCCCGTCGGCGTGGCTGATGACGATGTGGCCGTTGGGCATCATGAGGATTCCGCTGGTCACGAGCATGATCGCGAACGTCTGGTACATGACGCGGCGGGCGCCCCACCGGTCCGACATCCAGCCGCCGACCGGGCGCAGCAGCGAGGCCGGGAAGATGAACGTCGCGGTGAGCAGCGCCGCGCTCTGCAGCGAGACGCCGAAGTTGTCGATGTAGTACTTCGGCATCCAGGCCGACAGGGCGACGTAGGCGCCGAACACGGCGACGTAGTAGAGGCTGAACCGCCACACGCGCACGTCGCGCAGCGGGGTGAGCATCTCGCCGATCGGCTTGCTCGCACCGGGCATCCGGTCGTGCCGCGGTACGATGACGAAGGTCGCGATCGCCAGGACGATGAGCAGCACCGAGTAGATGACCGGGACGAGCCGCCACCCGCCCTCGATGAACCCGAAGTACGTGGCTCCGGCCGTACCGGTGATGAGCGCGGGACCGATGAACTTGGTGACCGACGCGCCGACGTTGCCGGCGCCGAAGAGTCCGAGGGCGAAGCCCTGACGGTCACGGGTGAACCAGGCGGCGTTCCAGGCGACGCCGACCGAGAAGAGGTTGCCGGCGAAGCCGACGAGGAACGCGAGGACGAGCAGCATCCCGTAGGAGTGCGCGGTCGCGACGAGGTAGGCGGGCACCGCGGTCATGATGAGCAGCGCGATGGTCATCTTGCGGCCACCGATGCGGTCGGTGAGCATGCCCGCCGGCAGTCGCCACAGCGATCCGTTGAGAACTGCGACGGCGGAGACCCACGCGAGCTGGGGGTCGGTGAGCCCCAACTCCTTCTGGATGGGGATGCCGAGGATGCCGAACATCAGCCACACCGCGAACATCACGGTGAAGGAGATCGTCGACATCCACAGGACGCGCTGGGCGCCGGGGGCCTGCGGCTCGGGGCGGGTTCTGGCCGCGGTCTGGCTGGTGGTCATCGGGTCCTCGGGACGGTCGTCGGCGCGTGGTCTTCGGGCCGAAAGGGACGGATACGGACATGTTCCAGTAAAACCGTCTCGTTCTCGCAGGTCACGGACCAGGGAATTAAGTCCCATGTCGCCCGTGACAATAAGGGAACTCGCGCCGGTTGTGGACATCCGGCGCGACACGGCGTGTCGGCGCATCTCTGGCCGTCGCGCCCCGGGGCCCCGCATGATGGGAGCATCGTCCTCGTCGACGACACCCCGACGTCCGGCGCATTAGGCGCCATGACTCCGGTATAAATGGTCACGTCGCCCCCTGACGAAGGAGCAGCCGTTGAGCACCACCGGATCCCGTCCGGCCGCTGGCATGGACACCTCGGCCACCGACGCACTCCTGCGGATGGGTCGCCGATTCCACACGCACAAGGCGTCCGTGGCGCCGGACCTGCGCACCATCACGGTCGAGGGTGGGCGCGACGCCGACACCTTCTACCGCGACCGCTGGAGCCACGACAAGGTCGTCCGCTCCACGCACGGCGTCAACTGCACGGGGTCCTGCTCGTGGAAGGTGTACGTCAAGGACGGCATCATCACGTGGGAGGCCCAGCAGACCGACTACCCGACGATCGGGCCCGACAGCCCGGAGTACGAGCCCCGCGGCTGCCCGCGTGGCGCGGCGTTCTCCTGGTACACCTACAGCCCCACGCGCGTGCGCTACCCGTACGCCCGTGGCGTGCTGCTCGAGATGTACCGCGAGGCCAAGGCCGCCCACGGCGGTGACCCGGTCGAGGCGTGGCGTTCGATCGTCGAGGACCCCGAGAAGGCGCGCCGGTACAAGCAGGCCCGCGGCAAGGGCGGACTCGTGCGCGTGACGTGGGACGAGGCGGTCGAGATCGCCGCGGCCGCGCACGTGCACACGATCAAGGCGTACGGCCCCGACCGCCTCGCCGGCTTCTCGCCGATCCCGGCGATGTCGATGGCGAGCTACGCGGCGGGCTCCCGGTTCTACTCGCTGCTCGGCGGCACCGTGCTCAGCTTCTACGACTGGTACGCCGACCTGCCCCCGGCCTCCCCGCAGGTCTTCGGCGACCAGACCGACGTGCCCGAGTCCGGCGACTGGTGGAACTCCGCCTACCTCATGATGTGGGGCTCCAACGTGCCCGTCACGCGCACGCCGGACGCGCACTTCATGACCGAGGTGCGCTACCGCGGCACCAAGGTCGTCGCGGTCAGCCCCGACTACTCCGACAACAGCAAGTTCGCCGACGAGTGGGTCGCGGTGCACCCCGGCACCGACGCGGCGCTCGCGATCGCGATGGGCCACGTCATCCTGCGCGAGTTCTTCGTCGAGAACGACACCCCGGAGTTCAACTCCTACGTCGCCACCTACACCGACCTGCCGTTCCTCGTGCACCTCGAGGAGCGCGAGGTCGACGGCCGGCGGTGCCTCGTGCCCGGCAAGTTCCTCATGGCGAGCGACCTCGGCGACCAGAGCGAGCACGCCGACTTCAAGACCGTGCTGCTCGACGGGTCGCAGGACCCGGCGGGCCGGCCCGTCGTGCCGCCCGGATCGATGGGCTTCCGCTACGGCGAGGAGGGCGAGGGCAAGTGGAACCTCGACCTCGGCGACATCCGTCCGCTGCTCACCGCGGCCGGCGGTGACGCCCAGGCCGTCGAGATCACGCTCCCGCGGTTCGACACGATCGACGGCGCGCCCGGCGCGGTGACCCGCGGCGTTCCGGCGCGTGAGGTCGACGGCCACCTCGTCTGCACCGTCTTCGACCTCCTGCTCGCCCAGTACGGCGTCGGCCGTCAGGGCCTGCCGGGCGACTGGCCCACCGGTTACGAGGACCCCGAGGGCGTCGGCACCCCCGAATGGCAGGAGTCGGTCACCGGCGTCTCGGCCGAGCAGTGCATCCGCCTGGCTCGTGAGTTCGCGCGCACCGCACGCGATTCCGGCGGTCGGTGCATGATCCTCATGGGCGCCGGCACCAACCACTACTTCCACTCCGACACGATCTACCGCGCGTTCCTCACCCTCACCAACCTCACCAGTTGCCAGGGCAAGAACGGTGGCGGATGGGCCCACTACGTCGGTCAGGAGAAGGTGCGCCCGCAGCTCGGATTCGCGCAGATGGCGTTCGCGCTCGACTGGCAGCGGCCTCCGCGCCAGAACATCTCGGCGTCGTTCTTCTACCTGCACACCGGACAGTGGCGCTACGACGGCTACCGTGCCGACGCCACCGCGTCGGCCACCGGCACGGGCATGTGGAAGGGCAAGGCGCCCGTCGACCTGCTCGCCGCCTCCGCACGCATGGGCTGGATGCCGAGCTACCCGACGCTCGCTGGCAACATCCTCGACCACTGCGACGCGGCCAAGAACGAGGGCATGAGCCCCAAGGACTACATCGTCCGCGAGCTCTCCGAGGGCCGGCTGCGCTTCGTCGCCGAGGACCCCGACGGCCCGCACAACCACCCCAAGGTCATGACGGTGTGGCGCTCGAACATCATGGGTTCGAGCTCCAAGGGCAACGAGTACTTCAACAAGATCCTCCTCGGCACCGACAGCTCCCTGCGGGCCGAGCCCGCACCGCCGGACCGTCGCCCGAGCGAGGTGCTGTGGAACGACGAGCTGCCCGAGGGCAAGCTCGACCTGCTCACCTGCCTCGACTTCCGCATGACGAGCACCACGCTGTTCTCCGACATCGTCTTCCCCGCCGCCACCTGGTACGAGAAGTACGACCTGAGCAGCACCGACATGCATCCCTTCGTGCACTCCTTCAACCCCGCGATCCAGCCGCCGTGGCAGTCCAAGAGCGACTTCGCCACGTTCAAGCTGCTCGCCGAGAAGGTCAGCGAACTCGCCCAGACCCACCTGGGCACGCGCACCGACCTCGTCGTCGCACCGCTGCAGCACGACACCCCCGACCAGCTCGCCTACTCCCGCGGCGTCGCCAAGGACTGGCGCCACGGCGACTGCGAGCCCGTCCCGGGCAAGACCATGCCCAAGATGGTCGAAGTCGAACGCGACTACACGCTCATCGCGCAGAAGTGGGGCGCCATCGGCCCGCTCGCCGAGAAGCTCGGCCTCTCCGTCAAGGGCATCACCGTCGACCCCGCACCCGAGGTCGACGTGCTCAAGGGCCGCAACGGCACCGTCCACGGCGGCGTCGCCGACGGACGCCCCGCCCTCGCCCGCGACATCGACGTCTGCGAAGCCATCCTCGCCTTCTCCGGCACGACCAACGGCCGCATCGCCACCGAAGGCTGGAAGAAGTACGAGGCACGCACCGGCCGCCGCCTCGCCGACCTCTCCGAGGACGAGGCCGGCAAGCGGATCACCTTCACCGACACCCAGATCGCCCCCCAGACCGTCATCACCTCCCCCGAGTGGTCGGGCAGCGAACACGGCGGACGCCGGTACAGCGCATTCGTCGTCAACGTCGAACGGCTCAAGCCGTGGCACACCGTCACCGGCCGCATGCAGTTCTACGTCGACCACGACTGGCTGCTCGAGACCGGCGAGGCCATGCCCATCTACCGGCCGCCACTCAACATGCACCTGCTCTACGGCGAGCCCGAACTCGGCGGCCCCGACGCCGACGGCATCGGCCTCACCGTGCGGTTCCTCACACCGCACAACAAGTGGTCCATCCACTCCGAGTACCAGGACAACCTGCTCATGCTCAGCCTCGCCCGCGGTGGCCAGGCCATCTGGATGAGCGACAAGGACGCCGCCAAGCTCGGCATCAAGGACAACGACTGGATCGAGGCCGTCAACCGCAACGGCGTCATCGCCTCACGCGCCATCGTCTCCTCCCGCATGCCCGAGGGCACCGTCTACATGCACCACGCCCAGGACCGCACCATCGACGTACCCATCGCCGAGGCCAGCGGCAAACGCGGCGGCATCCACAACTCCGCCACCCGGATCCTGTTCAAGCCCAGCCACGTCGCCGGCGGCTACGGCCACATCTCCTGGTCGTTCAACTACTACGGCCCCACCGGCAACCAACGCGACGAGGTCACGGTGATCCGCCGCCGCAGCCAGGACGTGACGTACTGATGTCCCGGCCTTCGACCGCGGGACGCTGTGCGTCCCGGTCGGTCACCGTCGTCCACGGCTGCCCCGAACTCCTGATGACCTCCGCTCCCACACACCGAGGAGTCCAGTAATGCGCGTCATGGCCCAGATGGCGATGGTGATGAACCTCGACAAGTGCATCGGGTGCCACACCTGCTCGGTCACGTGCAAACAGGCGTGGACCAACCGCGCCGGCACCGAATACATCTGGTGGAACAACGTCGAGACCCGACCCGGCCTCGGCTACCCCCGCACATACGAAGACCAGGAGAAGTGGAAGGGCGGCTGGGTCCTCACCTCGTCCGGCCGGCTCAAGCTGCGCGCCGGTGGGCGCGTCAAGAAACTGCTCCAGATCTTCGCCAACCCCGTGCTGCCCGGCATCGAGGACTACTACGAGCCGTGGACCTACGACTACGACACGCTCATCAAGGCCCCGCTGCAGAAGCACACCCCCGTCGCCCGGCCCTTCTCCCTCATCACCGGCAAGCCGATGAACATCGAGTGGTCGGCCAACTGGGACGACGACCTCGGCGGTAACACCGAACTCCTCGAACGCGACGTCGTCCTGCAGAAGGTGCAGGCCGACGTCAAGATGGAATTCGAGAAGACGTACATGTTCTACGTCCCTCGAATCTGCGAACACTGCCTCAACCCCAGCTGCGCCGCGAGCTGCCCGAGCGGCGCGATCTACAAGCGCTCCGAAGACGGCATCGTGCTCGTCGACCAGGACGCCTGCCGCGGCTGGCGCCAATGCATCACCGGCTGCCCCTACAAGAAGGTCTACTTCAACCACCGCACGGGCAAAGCCGAGAAGTGCACCTTCTGCTTCCCTCGCATCGAGGTCGGCATCCCCACCGTCTGCTCCGAGACCTGCGTGGGCCGGCTCCGCTACATCGGGCTCGTCCTCTACGACGCCGACAAGGTGCTCGACGCCGCCGTCGAGCCCGACGAGAAGAAGCTCTACGCCGCCCAGCGCGACTGCTTCCTCGACCCGCACGACCCGGTCGTCATCGAGGAGGCGCGCCGCGCCGGCATCGCCGAGGACTGGATCGCCGGTGCACAGAAATCCCCGGTCTGGCGCCTCATCCACGATTACGAGATCGCGCTGCCGCTGCACCCGGAGTACCGCACCATGCCGATGGTCTGGTACATCCCGCCGCTCAGCCCGATCGTCGACGAGGTCGCCAGGTCCGCGGACGCCTCGGTCGACGTCGAATCGACCGACGTGCTGTTCAGCGCCATCGACACGCTGCGCATCCCCAGCGAGTACCTCGCCGAACTCTTCACCGCCGGTGACGTGGGCATCGTCGACGGCGTGCTCAAGAAGCTCGCCGCGATGCGCTCGTACATGCGCGACATCAACCTCGGACGCGACCCCAAGGCCGAGATCCCGGCCTCGGTCGGCATGACCGAGGAGGACATGTACGAGATGTACCGCATGCTCGCCATCGCCAAGTACGAAGAGCGGTACGTCATCCCCAGCGCCCACGTCGAGGACGCACACCGCCTCGAAGAGCTCGCCACCGACTGCTCCGTGTCGCAGTACGGGGGCGGTGACGCCCCGTTCGGTGCCGACTCCGGTCGCGGTGGGCCGGTGCCCGTCGCGATCCAGTCCCGGCGCGAGATCGCCAAGCGGCAGACCGCCGACTCGATGGGCGACCCGAGCGACCGCAGCGAGGGGCTGACGCAGTGAAGATCTCCCTCCCGCTGTTGCGCCGACGGCCGGATCCGTCGTCGACGCCCCGGCCGTCGTACGGCTCCGCCGGCGGCGACCTTCGCGACCCCGAGGCGGGAACGCCCTGGACGCCACCCGACGCGGCGGTCCGCCAGGGCATCCCCGTGGGTGCGACGGTCATCGAACGATCCGTCGACGTGCGCGTGCCGGAATCCGACCGGGTCGTGTATCAGGCCGCCTCCCTCCTGCTCGACTACCCCGACGAGCAGCTCCTCGCCGACCTCCCGGTCATTCGGGCGGCTATCGAGGAGGGACTCTCCGGTCACGAGGCCCGTCATCTGCTCGCGCTCGTCGACCATCTCGAGTCGGTCCCGCTGGCCGAGACCCAACGGCACTACGTCGAGACCTTCGACCTGCGTCGTCGCTGCTGCCTGCACCTCACCTACTACGCCTACGGCGACACCCGTCGCCGCGGCATGGCGCTGCTCGACATCAAGCAGACCTACCAGCGGTGCGGTGCGACGCTGCGCGAGGACGAGCTGCCCGACCACCTGTGCGTCATCCTCGACTTCGCGGCGAGCGTGTCGCCCGCGGTCGGTCGCACGCTGCTGCTCGACCACCGGCCGGGCCTCGAACTGCTGCGGATCTCCCTCACCGAACGGGAGTCCGTATACCGACACGCGCTCGAAGCGGTGAGCCGCACCCTGCCCACCCTCGTCGGGCACGACCGCGACACCGTCCGTTCTCTCATCGCCTCCGGCCCGCCCGACGAGCAGGTCGGCATGGAGGCGTACGTCTCGGGTAGCCACGCAACGACTGGAGTGAGGGTCTGATCATGGGTGAGCTCTTGTGGGTCGCACTGCCCTACCTGTGCATGGCGGTCTTCGTCGTCGGTCACTGGTGGCGCTACAAGTACGACAAGTTCGGCTGGACCACCCGTAGCTCGCAGATGTACGAGAGCCGGTTGCTGCAGATCGGCAGCCCGCTGTTCCACTTCGGCCTGCTCTTCGTCATCGGCGGTCACATCCTCGGCCTCGTCATCCCCAAGTCGTGGACGACGGCCGTCGGCATCAGCCAGGACGTCTACCACTTCATGGCCCTGTCGCTGGGCGCGATCGCCGGCTTCTGCACCATCGTCGGCATGATCATCCTGCTCGCCCGCCGCCGGTTCACCCCGGCCGTGTTCAAGGCGACGACCGCGAACGACAAGCTCATGTACCTGTTCCTCGCCGCGGTCATCCTGCTCGGTCTCGGCAACACCGTGCTCGGCAACCTCGTGTCGCACTACGACTACCGCGACGGCGTCTCGATCTGGTTCCGCCAGCTCTTCTACTTCCAGCCCGACCCGACCCTGATGGAGCAGGCGCCGCTGACGTTCCAGCTCCACGCGATCCTCGCGTTCCTGCTCTTCGCGATGTGGCCGTTCACTCGGCTCGTGCACGTGTTCAGCGCGCCGCTGGAGTACCTGTGGCGGCCGTACGTCGTCTACCGGTCGCGTCCGGGCAGCCGGCTGGGCAGCCGCAGCGCCCGCCGTGGTTGGGAGCGCAGCACTCTGCCCGAGGACCGCGGCGCCGGTGCTCACGCGGCGCCTCGTCGCTGATCTCCACCGCCTCCTCCACCGTGCGAACCGGCGGGTCTCCCCAGGGAGGCCCGCCGGTTCGTCTGTCCGGCCGCGGAGACGACGCGTCTTGCGGGCCTGCCCTCGCCGGATCGGACGCTCCCGCGGGCGGCGCCGCTGCGACCGGCCTAGGGTCGATCCATGAGCGGGACGGAGACCACGCGACACCGGGTCGAGGACGCCATGCGCAGCGTGCGGCGGGAGGGGTTTCTACCCGCCGCGCAGCGGGGCGACGCTGGACTGGACCAGCCGCTGCCGCTCTGGGCCGGGCAGACCAACTCTCAGCCGACGACCGTCGCGAACATGCTCGAGCTGCTCGATCCGGCCCCCGGAGACCGGGTGCTCGACGTCGGCGCCGGGTCGGGATGGACGACCGCGCTGCTCGCACACCTCGTCGGCGCAGGGGGTTCGGTGCTCGGCCTGGAGATCGTGCCCGACCTCGCCGAATGGGGAGCGAGCAACGTCGCCGCCACGGATCAACCCTGGGCCCGGCTCGAAGTCGCCGATCCGGGCGAGCTGGGACGCGCCGCGGAAGGGCCGTACGACCGCATCCTCGTCTCGGCGATGGCGCGACGGCTCCCGCAGGATCTCCTCGACCAGCTCGCACCGGGCGGGGTCATGGTCGTGCCCGTCGACGGGTGGATGCTCCACGTCGAGCGGCCGACGGCGCCCGATGCGGAGACGGTCGTGACCCGCCACGGGCCCTACCGGTTCGTGCCGCTCCTCACTCCCGAATCGCGCTGATATGCGCTGATACTGCGCGGGAGTCAGGCGTCGGCGTCGTCGGCGGCCTTACGCCGCGCGGACCGCCCCTCGTGCACGGGCAGGTAGGCGAGGCAGGCGCCGGGCTCCGCGAACGGCACGACGTGGACGCCGTCGGTCGACTCGTCGCGGGCCTCATACGTGCCCAGTACTGCCCCGAGATGCACCGAACAGACGACCTCCGGGTTGCGCCGGGCCGCCTCGAGCATCGGGCACTCCTGCAGCCGGACCTTGAGCACGGTGGGCTCCGCCGACTCGTCCTCGGGCGTCGTCGCGTCCTGGGACTCCTGCGGGTCGTCGTCGCCCGGGGCGCCCTCGACGCGCGGGTCGAAGCCGAGATCGGTGAGCAGGGTGAGCGAATCGTCGGCGGCGTTGCCACCGAGGGAGTCGGTGGGACGATCGAGGGTGCTCATGCGACGGCCGGCGTCGACCGCGAAACCGCGGGCATCGGGCACCGCCTCGCTGATCTGGTCGGAGAGGGCCGAGACGAGGTTGACGTACTCGCGCATCTGCGGGCGGACCAGCTCGGGGGGCACCGCGGTGTAGCGGATGGCCGGACGTCCGCGTCCCTTGGCGGGGCCGGTCGTGCGGACGACCAGACCGGCCGAGGCAAGCGCGTCCAGGTGCTCGCGCACGGTGTTGGTGTGCTGACCGCACTCGGCGGCGAGGACTCCGACCGTGGTGGGCTCGGCGTGACGGCCGAGCTGCTCGAGCACGGACGCTCTCGCCTTGGACATCTGGGTGGCAGGGTCGAGCTTCGGGCCGACCGGTCGCGGCCCTAGGCCCTCCTCGGCGCGCTCTGTGGACACCTGCTCATCCTACGGGAAAATCCACGGAATGGACCGGGGGTCTGTGGGTACTGCCGCATGCACGCCTTCGCCGAGCCCCGCCCGCGGCCGCCCACTCGAGGTGGAAGATGGGATGGCAGCAGATGTGGGGTGATGACCCCCGATTTCCTGCCATCCCATCTTCCACGTCGGATTCCCCGGTGGGCGGGGGCGTCGGTGTGGGTGCGGGGAGCGTCGCGAGGGCGAGTGCGCGGTCGGCGTGAGGAGGCGCGCGCCCGTACGATGGCTCGCGTCACCTCGCTCCTGGGTGATGCCGCAGCGTGAAAGGTCCCTCGTGCGTCGAATTCGCCTCGCCCTGTTGACCCTCTCCACCGCGCTCGCGCTCGGCGCATGCTCGGGAATCCCGCCCGAGCCGTCGGTCGCGGGGCAGTCGGCGGGCGGCGGGGCGCCGGGGGCCGAGCAGCAGACCCCGACCCCGACACCCACGCCGAAGGAGCTCCCGCAGGGCGGCCGGCAGATCTTTCCCGCCTACCGCCTCGTCGGGTACTCCGGCATCAAGGGTTCCGGTCCCGGGTTGGGCCGCGCCGGCGTCGGCAACATCGACGACCGCATGACCGAGATGGTGGAGCGGGCGCAGCCGTACGGCAAGGACGGCCGCAAGATCATGCCGGTGCTCGAGTACATCGCGACGATGGTGCACCCCTGCAAGAACGCCCCGAAGTGCCGCACGGCCTCCACCGACGACAAGATCCAGGAGCACCTCGACGCCGTCCGCAAGGTCGACGGCATCCTCCTGCTCGCGATCCAGCCCGGTCGCTCCGACTTCCTCACCGAGGTCAAGCGCTACGAGAAGTTCCTCAAGGAGCCCGACGTGGGGCTCGCGCTCGACCCGGAATGGCGCATGGGCCCCAACCAGGAGCCGATGCACACGTTCGGGAGCACCGACGCCAAGGAGCTCAACCAGGTGAGCGCCTACGTCGAGAAGCTCGTGGCCGACAACGATCTGCCCGAGAAGGTGCTGCTCTACCACATGATCCGCGTCAACTGGGTGCGCAACCACGACGAGCTCAAGCCCCGCCCGGGTGTCGCCTTCATCCTCAGCGTCGACGGCATCGGCGACCAGAAGCTGAAGGAGGGCACCTGGAAGTCCCTCATGGCGGTCAAGCCCCCGTTCGTCCACCCCGGTTTCAAGCTCTTCTACCAGGAGGACACGGCCGGCAAGGGATGGAAGCTCATGACGCCGGAGCAGGTCATGGCCTTGACTCCGACCCCGGAGTACGTGCTGTACGAGTGATCTCGACCGGCGGCTCGGCGCGGTCAGAGCAGCCCGAGCATCTCCATCCGGGGCGCCTCCGCGGCGAGCACGGCCTTGAGCACGTCGGGATGACGGTGGTACCAGCGCACGTGCGCGCGCTGCACTCTCCTGATGGTGAGGTTGCGCCCGTTGACCGACCACCGATCCGAGGTGGGGGCCTCGACGCCGAGGGCCTCCGCGACCTGGGGTTCGACCGGCCCTCGGCACTGGCCGAGCAGCAGCGTTCCGGGATCCACGGCGGTGATGTCGACGTCGAGCGCCCGCTGGATGTCCTGGGCGATGCGAAGGAGCAGGAGGTTTCCGGGCCGGTCGACGGTGTGGACGGCGCCGAGCCCTGCGCCACGCACCGAGCTCGCGATCGAGCAGTCGGTGAGGGCTTCGTTGCGTCGCATCCGCAGGAGCTGCCAGGCCGCGAACTCCCGGATGACCTGGGCCGGCGGGACGAGGTCGCGCGCGCTCTCCGGTGACATGCGTCCGGCGGCGACGGCGACCGAACGCAAGTCGTGGTACGGGACCATCGGGGGATCGGAGAGACCGGCGACCGGGTCACGGCCGACGTGGAAGGGGTGAAGACCCGCGTAACTGATGCGCGGGAACGTCACGACGGGGATGCCGGGGCGCAGGTGCGGCAGCAGATCCCCGAGCCCGACGGGCAGGCCTCGGTAGCCGGAGGGGAGGTGCTCGGTGATGAGCGCGTCCGCGTGGTTGAGCAGACGCAGCATCCCGGGCACGTCGGCGAGGGTCATGTCGTCGACCGAGGAAGCACTCACCGCGATGTACGGGGCCCGCAGGTCGGCGGTGAGCAGGCGTCGGAGCGAGTCCGCCTGTGGACCGCCGAGAATGACCCACAGGGGTAGCACGCGCCGGCACCCACTGTTGCGCCCGCGCTGCCTCACCACCCTGGTGGCCGTTGCGCTCATGTCTCCCGGATACCCGAACGGCGCGGACCTCATGCGTGGCGACCACGGAGTTCGGGCTTCCGAGGGGCCTGATCGGGCCCGGATCACCGCGTCCTCACCAGCGGCGATGGGGTGATCCGTAGGCTGTGGACATGGCCAGCGATACGACCCGACCGACCGATCTCGATCCGCTCGACGAGCACGCACGGGGGCTGTGCGCGTTCGTCGACGCCTCGACCTCCCCGTACCACGCGGTCGCGGAGGTGGCGCTGCGCCTGGATGCGGCCGGGTTCGTCGAGGTCGTCGATGCCGACGCCTGGCCGGCCGAGCCCGGCAGCCACTACGTGCGTCGCGGCGGCTCGATCGCCGCGTGGTCGACGGCCCACCTCTCCCGGGATGCCGCGGCGTCGGCGCCGTTTCGCGTCGTCGGTGGTCACACCGATTCGCCCAACCTGCGCATCTCACCGCTGCCCGACCGGAGTTCGGCGGGATGGGACCAACTGGTCGTCGAGGTGTACGGCGGGCCGTTGCTCAACTCGTGGCTCGACCGCGACCTCGGCATCTCGGGGCGGGTGGCCGTGCGGGACGCCTCGTCAGCGACGGGCGTGGGGGAGCGGCTCGTCCGGGTCGATGAGGCCGTGCTGCGGGTGCCGCAGCTCGCGATCCACCTCGATCGCTCGTCGAACGACGGGCTCGCGCTCAACCCGCAGCGTCATCTCACGCCGATCTGGGGCGCGACCGGCGACGCCCCGTCGTTCGACGCCTACCTCGCCGGGCTGCTCGAGGTCGACGAACGCGACGTGCTCGCGTTCGACGTCATGACCCACGACCTCACGCCTTCCGGACCGCTCGGCCGGGCGCAGGATCTCCTCGCGGCCCCGCGGCTCGACAACCTCGGCACGTCCTACGCCGGGACGGCCGCGTTGATCGCCGCGATCGAGGCGCTGGGGCATGGGAACGGGCAGGGGGAGGCCGCGGAGTTCGTGCCGCTGCTCGTCCTGTTCGACCACGAGGAGATCGGTTCGACCACCAGCAGCGGTGGTGACTCGACGTTCCTGCCGACGGTGCTCGAGCGCGTCGTCCTCGCTCGCGGCGGCGACCGGCAGAGCTACTTCCGATCGCTCGCGGGCAGTCTCATCGTGTCGGCCGACATGGCGCACGCGACCCACCCCAACTACGCCGACCTGCACGAGCCCAATCACCGTGTCGAGATCAACGGCGGGCCGGTGCTCAAGGTCAACGCCAAGGGCCGGTACGCCTCGGATGCGCAGGGGGCGGCGCAGTTCGCTCTCGCCTGCGAACGGGCCGGGGTCCCGATGCAGGTGTTCCGCAGCCGCGGCGACATGCCCTGTGGGTCGACGATCGGCCCGATGTCCGCCGCGCTCACCGGCGTCACGACGGTCGACGTCGGCGCCCCCATGCTGTCCATGCACTCGGCTCGTGAGTTGACGGGCGCCCGCGATCCGGGCATGTACGTCGCGGCGCTCACCGCCTGCCTCGCGCCCCGCTGATCGATGTTCCGCGCAGGGGTGCGGCCTGGCCGTCGGGGGTCGTGCGACCGGTCGGCAGAATGACGGGCATGAACAGCATCCCGGCCGACGAGGTGGAACGACTGCTGGCCTACGACCGGGCGCACGTGTGGCATCCGTACTCCTCGGCGCTGCGGCCGTCGGTGATGCAGTTCGCCGAATCCGCGAACGGCGTGCGGCTCCGGCTGCGTCGTGCGGAGGACCCCGACGAGACCGTCGAGGCGATCGACGCGATGGCCTCGTGGTGGTGCGCGATCCACGGTTACGGCGTGCCCGAGCTCGACGCGGCGGCCCGCGGACAGCTCGACTCGATGAGCCACGTGATGTTCGGCGGCCTCACGCACGGCCCGGCGATCGCGCTCGCGCGGGCGTTGATCGACCTCGCCCCCGGTGCGGGCGGCGCGATCGGCGGCACGGGCACGGTCGGTGACCCGGGCGTCATGGCCGTGCCGGAGGACGAACGGCTCGCGCACGTCTTCTTCGCGGACTCCGGCTCGGTGTCGGTCGAGGTGGCACTCAAGGCGGTGTGGCAGTTCCACGCGCTCGCCGGGCGGCCGCGGAGCCGGATGTTCACGATCCGCGGCGGCTACCACGGCGACACGTTCGGGGCGATGAGTGTGTGCGACCCGGTCGGCGGCATGCACACCCTGTTCGGCGACATCCTGCCCGCGCACGTCTTCGCGCCCCGACCGCCGGCCGGCGTCGACCGCTCGCCCGACGATCCGGAGTTCGTGGCGTGGGAGCGCGCCACCCGCGCGCTGTACGCCGAGCACGCCGACGACATCGCCGGGGTCATCTGTGAACCCGTGCTGCAGGGGGCGGGCGGCATGCACGCCTACAGCCCGCACGCGGTGCGGGTGCTCGCCGACCTCGCCCGACAGCACGGCGCGCTGGTGGTCTTCGACGAGATCGCGACCGGGTTCGGCCGCACCGGCACCTTCTGGGCGGCGGATCGCTGCGGGGTCGTCCCCGACATCCTGTGCCTCGGCAAGGCCCTGACCGGCGGGTACGCCACGCTCGCCGCGATGCTCTGCACCCCCGCCGTCGCGCGCGGCGTCAGCGCCGAGCCGGCCGGGGCGCTCATGCACGGACCGACGTTCATGGCCAACCCGCTCGTCTGCGCGATCGGGGGCGCGAGCATCGACCTTCTCCGCCGCACCGATCCGCTCCCCAGGATCGGCGCTCTCGAGGCGAGGCTGGCCGAATCCCTTTCGCCTGCACGTGCGTTCACCTCCGTTGCCGACGTGCGTACGCTCGGGGCGGTCGGTGTCGTCCAGCTCGAGGAACCGGCGCGGACGGCGCAGATCGCGGCCGCGGCGCTGGCGCGCGGGGTGTGGGTGCGCCCGTTCCGCGACCTCGTCTACACGATGCCGCCGTTCGTCATGGACGACGACGACGTCGCGACGCTCGGGTCGGCCCTCGTCGAGGCCGTCGCCGAGGTGCACGGCCGATGACCGCGATCGGTGCGTCGGGCAATCCGGGTCTGGAGGCGTTCCTCGACGCCCACGAGGAGCGTCGTGCCCGGCTGGGTCTGGAACGGCACCTCGTGGCTCGTGCCGGCACGGCGGCCTCCGAGAGCGGCACCGCGCTGCTCGACCTCGCCGGGAACGACTACCTCGGCCTGCTCACCCACCCCGCGGTCATCGACGGTGCGGTCGCGGCGGCCCGCGCCTACGGCGGTGGCGCCGGAGCGTCGCGCCTCGTCACCGGGCATCTCGATCTGCACGACCACCTCGAGCGCGCTCTCGCCGACCATCTGGAGGCGCCGGCGGCACTGGTGTTCTCCACGGGTTATCACGCCAACCTCGCCGCGCTGTCGGCCCTCACCGACGCCGAGAGCCTCGTCGTCTCCGACGCTCACGCCCACGCCTCCCTCATCGACGGCGCGAGACTCTCGCGCGCCGAGGTCGCCGTCAACCGGCACAACGACGTCGACCACGTCGCCGAACTCCTCGCGACCCGGAGCGGCCGCCGCGCGGTCGTCGTCGTGGAATCGGTCTACAGCGTGCTCGGAGACGCGGCTCCCCTCGTCGACCTCGTGGCGCTCGCCGACGCGCACGACGCGACGCTGCTCGTCGACGAGGCCCACGGGCTGGGAGTCGTGGGTGGCCGCGGCGAGGGGGCGGTCGCCGCGCAGGGGTTCGGCGGGCATCCTCGGGTGGTCGTCACCGCGACCCTGTCGAAGTCGCTCGCGGCGCAGGGTGGGGTGGTGGCGGCGTCGGCTCGGGTGAGACAGCACCTCGTCAACGCCGCCCGCGCCTTCGTCTACGACACGGGGCTCGCACCGGCGGCGGCCGGCGCCGCACTCGCGGCTCTCGACGTCCTGCGGGCCGAGCCGGAGCGCGCCGACCGCGCTCGTCGCAACGCTGAGCTGCTCGCCGGAGCGTGCCGCATCGACCCGGTCCCGGGTGCCGTTCTCTCCGTGCCGATGCCGGGGCCGAAGGAGGCGCTCGCAGGCGTCGCGCAGGCGGCGGCCGCAGGCGTCCGGATCGGCTGCTTTCGTCCGCCCTCGACCCCCGACGGTGATTCCCGGCTGCGGCTCACCGCGCACGCCCAGCACACGGCCGACGACCTCGCCCCCGCGCTCGCGGTGCTCCGCGAGATCATCGACGCATGACCCGGGTCCTGTGCGTCGCCGGCACGAACACCGACATCGGCAAGACCGTCGCGGCCGCCGCGGTCGTCGCGAGTGCACGTGCCGCGGGGCTGCGCGTCGCCTACGTCAAGCCCGCCCAGACCGGGCTCTCGCCCGAGGAGACCGGCAGCGACGCCGACGAGATCCGCCGTCTGACGGGCGAGGTCGACGTGTACGAGTTCGTCCGTCTTCCCGACCCGCTCGCCCCCGCGACCGCTGCCCGCGTCGCCGGAACGCAGGTGCCCGCGGTCGCCGAACACGCCCGTCGCATCGTCGACCTCGCGAGCCGTGATGACCTCGACCTCCTCGTGGTCGAGGGCGCCGGCGGTCTGCTCGTGCGGCTCGACGCCGACGGGGGCACCCAGGCCGACCTCGCCCGGGAGCTCGTGGGGCATGGGCTGAACGTGTCGTTCGTCGTCGTCGCCGACCCGGCGCTCGGCACCCTCAATCTCTGCGCGCTCACCCAGGAGGCGCTCGACGCACGCGATCTGCGTTGCGAGGGCTACGTCTTCGGAAGCTGGCCTGCGGGTGACATCCCGCTCGCCCTCACGCACAACCTCGTGGACCTCCCGCACGTGACCGGTCGCCCCCTGCTGGGTCGAATCCCGGCCGGCGCGGGACGGCTCGCACAGCGGGAGTTCGTCGAGCAGGCACCGGGGTGGGTTCGGCTGCCCGACGCGTGGTGAGCAGACCGCGCACCGCCTCGCGGTCGGGTTTGCCGGGGCCGGTAAGCGGAATCGTGTCGGCGACGGCGACGAACCGCGGCAGGGCGTACCCCGGCAGGTCGAGACCGGCCCGCAGCGCCTCGAGGCCCGGTGCGGTGGCGCCGGGGCGGGCCACGAGGAGGGCGCCGACGATCTCCCCCCACTCGAGATCCGGCAGGCCCTGCACCGCGACGTCGGCGATCTCCGGGAACCGTGTGGCGATGGCCTCCTCGACGACGCGGGGCACGACCTTCATGCCGCCGGTGTTGACGACGTCGTCGGCCCGGCCGAGCAGCACCAGGCGGCCGTCGCGCAGCTCACCGAGGTCGTCGGTGCGAAACCACCGGCGTCCGGCCGTGCTGCGGAAGGCGTCGTCGAGCTCTGGCCGGCCCGCGTACCCCGTCGCGATCATCGGCCCACCGATCTCGACCCGCCCGTCATCGAGGCGAAGCTGAGCGCACGGCAACGGGATTCCGTCGTACACGCAGCCGCCGGACGTCTCGCTGGTGCCATAGCCGAGGGTGAGCCCGAGCCCGGCCGCGCGGGCCCGGGCCTGGACGGCCGCCGACAGTGGTGCGCCGCCGATGAGCAGGCGGTCGAAGCGGCGAGCGGCGTCGAGCGCGGCCGGGTCGTCGAGGATGCGGACGAGCTGGGTCGGCACGAGGGTCGTGTAGGTGCGGGCTGACGCGTCGTCGAGGAGGTCGGCGGCCCGGGTGAACGCCGCCGGGGTGAAGGGGCCCGGCGGCAGGCACACGGGCTCGTACCCGGCCGTGTGACTGCGCAGCAGGACCTGGAAACCGGTGATGTGCGCCGGGGGCACCGACAACAGCCACTGGCCGGGACCGCCGAGGTGGGCGTGCACACCGTCGATCGACGCCCGCAGTGCCGTGGCGGTGAGCTGGGCGAACTTGGACCGGCCGGTCGAACCGGAGGTGCCGACGAGCAGAACCGTGCCCTCGGCGACCTCGCAGTCGGGCAGCAGATGCGGTTCTGCGCACAGCGGCGGCCCCGACCCGTCCATGGCGGATTCGACCTGGTTCCAGGCGCGTACGGCGTCCTGCCAGGAGAGCCCCCGAGGCGGCCACTCCCGCACGACGTCCGACCGCATCCGGCCACCCTATGCCGCCGCGTCGGGACCCCGGCGCGGGTCCGCCGAGCCCGGCGGTGTGATCCAGGGTGCTCCGTGACAAAAGACCCGGTGGTGGAGCGCACACCCGGATTACTGTGGTCCGGACACAGACGTCCGGCACCAAGCGGGAAGGCTCGCACCTATGACCAAGTTCGTCTACGCCCTGTCGGAGGGCAACCGCGATCTCAAGGACCTCCTCGGCGGCAAGGGGGCCAACCTGGCGGAGATGCACAACATGGGGCTGCCGGTCCCGCCGAGCTTCACGATCACCACCGAGGCGTGCAAGGCGTACCTGGAGAAGGGCAGCGAGCCCACCGAACTTGCCGAGCAGATCGACGAGCACATCGCGCAGATCGAGAGCGAGATCGGCAAGAAGCTGGGTGACCCGCAGGACCCGCTGCTCGTCTCCGTACGCTCCGGCGCCAAGTTCTCGATGCCCGGCATGATGGAGACCGTCCTCAACATCGGTCTCAACGACGAGTCCGTCCAGGGACTGGCCAAGGTCACGGGGAACCCGCGCTTCGCCTACGACTCCTACCGGCGCCTGCTGCAGATGTTCGGCAAGACCGTGCTCGACATCGACGGTGAGGAGTTCGAGTCCGTTCTCGACGAGGCCAAGGACGCCAAGGGCACGAAGAACGACCTCGACCTCGACGTCGACGACCTCGAGAAGATCGTCGACCGGTTCAAGGCCATCATTCGTGACGCCACGGGCAAGGAGTTCCCGCAGGAGCCCAAGGAGCAGCTGCTCGAGGCGATGCGGGCGGTGTTCCGCTCATGGAACTCCGAGCGCGCCGTGCTCTACCGCCGCCAGGAGCGCATTCCCGCCGACCTCGGCACCGCCGTCAACGTGTGCACCATGGTGTTCGGCAACCTCGGCGAGACGTCCGGCACCGGCGTCGCGTTCACCCGCGACCCCGCGAGCGGCAGCCAGGGCGTCTACGGCGACTACCTGCAGAACGCCCAGGGCGAGGACGTCGTCGCCGGCATCCGCAACACGATGAGCCTGGCCGACATGGAGGGCGTCGACAAGCCCGCCTACGACGAGCTGATGGACATCATGGCCAAGCTCGAGCAGCACTACAAAGACCTGTGCGACATCGAGTTCACGGTCCAGAACGAGAAGCTGTGGATGCTGCAGACCCGCGTGGGCAAGCGCACCGCCGAGGCCGCGTTCAAGATCGCGTGCCAGCTCGTCGACGAGGGCGCGATCAGCGAGCAGGAGGCCCTCTCCCGCGTCAACGGCGACCAGCTCGTGCAGCTCATGTTCCCCCGCTTCGACGAGAAGGCCGAGAAGACCAAGATCGGTCAGGGCATGAACGCCTCGCCCGGTGCCGCCGTCGGTGAGCTGTGCTTCAGCTCGCCCAAGGCCGCCGAGCTCGCCGAACAGGGCAAGAAGGTCATCCTCGCCCGCCGTGAGACCAACCCCGACGACCTCGTCGGCATGATCGCCGCGCAGGGCATCCTCACCAGCCGCGGCGGCAAGACCTCTCACGCCGCCGTCGTCGCCCGCGGCATGGGCAAGACCTGTGTCTGCGGCGCCGAGGAGCTCGGCATCGACGTCGCCAACGAGACGATGAAGCTGCCCGACGGCACCGTGATGAAGGCCGGTGAGGTCGTGTCGATCAACGGCACCACCGGCGAGGTGTTCCGCGGTGAGGTGCCCGTCGTCGACCCGCCGGTGGTCAAGTACTTCGAGGGCCGGCTCTCGGAGTCCGAGATCGACGCCGACGAGCTCGTCCACGCCGTGCACCGCATCATGGGCATCGCCGACCGCATGCGCCGCCTCAAGGTGCGCGCCAACGCCGACACCGGTGACGACGCCGCCCGTGCCCGCCGCTTCGGCGCCCAGGGCATCGGTCTGTGCCGCACCGAGCACATGTTCCTCGGCGACCGTCGTCCCTTCGTCGAGAAGCTCATCCTCGTCGAGACCGACGACGACAGGCACGCCGCGCTCGACGCGCTCGCCCCGCTGCAGAAGGGCGACTTCGTCGAGATCTTCGAGGCGATGGACGGGCTGCCGGTCACGGTGCGCCTGCTCGACCCGCCGCTGCACGAGTTCCTCCCCTCGCACATCGAGATGACGGCCCAGGCCGCGGTCGCGAAGTCCAAGGGGCAGGACCTCACCGAGGACCAGCAGAAGATCATGGCGGCCGTCGAGCGCATGTCGGAGCAGAACCCGATGCTGGGTCTGCGCGGCGTCCGCCTCGGCATCGTCATCCCCGGCCTGTTCGAGATGCAGGCCAAGGCGATCCTCGAGGCTGCGGCCGAGCGCATCAAGGCCGGCGGTGACCCCAAGCCCGAGATCATGATCCCGCTGGTCGCCGCGGTGCAGGAGCTGGAGATCATGAAGGACGCGATCAAGCAGGTCGCCGACGAGGTCAGCGAGGAGACCGGTATCGACCTGCGCAACGTGCCGATCGGCACGATGATCGAGCTCCCGCGCGCGGCCGTCACCGCCGGGCAGATCGCGGAGTCGGCGGAGTTCTTCTCCTTCGGCACCAACGACCTCACCCAGACCACGTGGGGCTTCTCGCGCGACGACGTCGAGGGTGCGTTCTTCAGCCGCTACATCGACAAGGGCATCTTCGGTGTCTCCCCGTTCGAGACCCTCGACGTGGTCGGTGTCGGTGCGATGGTCGAGATGGCCGCCAAGGCCGGCCGCCAGACGCGTCCCGAGATGCACCTCGGCGTCTGCGGTGAGCACGGTGGCGACCCCGCGTCGGTGCACTTCTTCGACTCGATCGGCCTCGACTACGTGTCGTGCTCGCCGTTCCGTGTTCCGGTCGCCCGGCTCGAGGCCGGCCGCGCCGCCAACGAGGCCGAGGGCAGCGACTTCCGCTGAGCCTCACCGCCTTCGTACGCCGAGGAGCCCCGAACCTGGTCCAGGTCCGGGGCTCCTCGGTGCGAGCGGGTCGTTCCTCCCCGTGGAGAGGCGATGGCGAACGGCCCCCTCAGTCGCCGCGGTTGCGGGAGGCGATCGCGGCCGTGAGGGCGGTGGCGAAGGCGCACCATGCGGCGTAGGGCGCGAGACCGGCGCCGTGACCGGGGCTCGCCTCGCGGGCCCGGCGTGCGAGGTCGGCGGAGCTGAGCGCGAGCACTCCCGCCTCGAGCGTCGCGAGGTCGAGACGCCGCACCCGCCAGAACAGCACGCTCCAGCCCGCGTTGAGTACGAGATTGGCGGCGAGAGCGCGCCGGTAGTGCTCGGCCTCCTCGGCGCGGCCGTCGTCCTCCAGCGTTCGGATCACCGACGTCGAGATGCCGGCGATCGAGGCGTACAGCGGCGTCCAGACCAGCGGGAACGCGACGGGCGGTGGCTGCCACGCCGGCAGGTCCAACGCGCGGTACCAGCGTGACTTCGGCGTGGTGGCGAGGCTGCCGACGGCGGCCGCGGCAGCGACGGCGGCCGTCGTCCTCGCGAGCGTGGCCGGTCCGCGTTGGGGTGGCGCGCCGGCCATCGCCCGGCGGATCGCGTCGTCGTAGCCGGTCGGACCGCCCGGGGGAGGACCGACGAGCTCCTCGAGGTCGTTCTCGCGGCGGACGACCTCGTGGACGAGGCTGCCGACCAGCGGCCGGGCGAGACCGGAGGAGACGGGCGTGACCAGCCCGATCCATTGACTCGCGAGCTCCGGGGTGAGCACCGGCACTGGCACGATGAGCCGCTTGCGACGGCCGGTGACCGCGGCGAATCGCTGCATCATCTGCTCGTAGGTGAGCACCTCCGGCCCGCCGATGTCGAAGGTGCGGTTGGCCTCCGGGGGCAGGCCGGCGGCCGCGACGAGGTAGTGCAGCGCGTCGTCGACGGCGATGGGCTGGATGCGGTTGCGCAGCCACGTGGGCGTGATCATCGCGGGCAGCCGCTCGGTGAGATGACGCAGCATCTCGAAGGACGCCGAGCCGTCTCCGAGCAGGATGGCCGCCTGCAGGCACGCGGCCGGCACGGGGGAGTCGAGGAAGATCTCGCCCACCTCGACGCGGGAGGCGAGGTGCTCCGACAGCTTCCCCTCGGGGTGCAGCCCCCCGAGGTAGACGATGCGTTGCACCCCGGCCCGGTCGGCTGCCTGCGCGAACCGGCGGGCCATGTCCTTGTCACGATCGGCGAGGTCGCCGCCGCCGTCCATCGAGTGCAGGAGGTAGTAGGCGACTTCGATCCCGCCCAGCGCGCGGTCGAGGTCGGCGGCGTCGGTGGCGTCACCCTCCACGACGTCGACCTGGTCGGCCCAGGGGCTGCCGTCGAGCTTGCCGGCGTCACGGACGAGCACGCGCACGCGGTGACCGGCATCGAGCAGCCGGGGGACGAGGAGCCCGCCGACATAGCCGGTGGCTCCGGTGACGAGCACGGAACGGGGTGGGGTCATGGGTTCACCTCAGCAGGTCCAGGAGGGGCGGGAGGAGGAATAGCATGGTCGACGACCAGGCGATATGGACGAGGATCGGGCCCAGGACACCCCCGGTCACACGCCGCTGCAGCCCGCACACGAGGCCGAGGACCGCAGCGGCGAACACGAGCAGTGGAATGCCGCTCGTCGCCGTGGTCAGCGTGTAGAGGACGGTCGTCACCGCGACGGCGTGGCGGCGTCCGATCGCGGCGAACAACGCGCCGCGAAAGTACAACTCCTCGCCGATGCCGTTGAGGATCGTCACGAGCGCCACGACCCACAACGACCCGACGCGCGCGTGATCGAGCAGGGCGTCCACCGGCCCTCGGAGAACGGGGATCCGTGCGACGACGAGCGCACCCGCGAGGAAGAGCCCGATGAGCAGGGCCGCGAGGGCCGCCGACTGCACGACGGGCCGGCCGATCCCCCCCTGCCGGGTCCACGCGTGGCCCAGGTGCAGCGGCCCGGAGGCGAGCGCCCCGACGGCCCACACGGCGGCCAACGCGAGCGTGACCGGGTAGAACCCGGGCGCGCCCGCCGGGATGTGCAGACCGACCCCGAGGAGGATCGTGCCTGCGACCAGCGTCAGCGCCGCCACGACGCGACGACGCACGAGCGCGGTCCGTGACTGCGTGTGATCCCGGGGCACGGGATCGAGCAGGGCGGCGTGAACGAACGCTCGCAGCTCGCGCACGGGGTCGATCATCGCGCTGCTCCGGGTGGTGTCATCGAACCCCTTTCGTCGGGCCTCGGGCTGGTCGACGGGCGGTCGGGGCGACCGGAGCCCGGCCGCGGCCGAGGTCGGTCGCCACTAGCGAGCTCGTCACCGTCGACGGGATGAACTCGGCGGGACGCATGCGACGACCCGGCCGAACACGCCACCGGGTCATCGCCGGCTCCTTCGATGGTGGAAAGACTCGTCGCCGCGAAACTTACCCCCGCTCTGCCGATCTCACACGGGGTCGACGGTCGCGTCATCCTCATCGGCGTCGGCGACCGAAGCGCGCCGGGTCGCCTCGATGAGATCGTCGAGCACGCGCTCGACGAGGGCGAGCTCCTCGGACGTGTATCCCGCGAGCGCCTGCGCGTAGCTGCGGTTGAGCGGCCCGAACATCGTTCGGCTGGCGCGCCGTGCCGTGTCGGTGAGGCGCACGACGACGTGACGCCGGTCGCTGTCGTGCAGGGCACGAGTGGCGTGCCCGACGCGTTCGAGGCGGTCGACGAGGGCCGTGGCCGCAGCGGCGGAGAGGCGGGTGCGTCGGGAGAGCTCGCCCGGAGTCAGGGCCTCGCCGCGGCGCCACGCGCTCACGAGGGTGCCGATCGCGGTGACGTCGGTGCGATGCAGCCCGAGAGAGCGGGCGACGGCGTCGACGTAGCCGTCGATCTCACCCGTCAGCTCACGGAGCCGATCGCCGATCCCGCGGCCAGGCCGGTGATCCCGTTCTGCTGCGGTGCTCACCGTGCCCTCCCGATCGACCCTTCGACGAACCGGATCGCGGCCGCCCTTCCGCGCCGGGCCGGTCATGCCCGATCGTCGCATGACGGGCGAGCTCGAAGCGGGTATCCGGGCGGGCGAGGCTCCGAGCGGTGCCCGCCGACGGTCTTTGTGCGGCTCTGCACACGCGCGCCCACAATTTGTGCAGATCGCACGTAGTCGAGGTCGAACGCCTCTCCTAGCGTGACCGAATCGCTCCGCTTCCACCCGCGGACGATCTCTCGCCCACACCGACAGGAGGCAGCCGAGATGGATGCTGCACACGACGACTACGCGCTCGGCCGGGTCGCGCGGAACGACCGGCGGCACTGGTTCGGCATCGCCGTCCAGCGCTTCGGGCAGGTCTCGGCGCTCTCACAGTTCCTGCTGGGGGCGGCGCTGGGTTACGGCCTCGGGTTCTGGGACGCGGCCCTGGCGTTCCTCCTCGGCTCGATCCTGCTCGAGGTCATCACCTGCATCATCGGCGTCATCGGGCAGCGGGAGGGCATGCAGACGGCGCTGCTCGCGCGGTGGACCGGGTTCGGCGAGGTCGGCTCCTCGCTCGTCGGCCTCGCCATCGGCATCAGCCTCATCGGCTGGTTCGGCATCCAGAGCGGCATCTCGGCCGAGTCCCTCGACAGCCTCATGCCGGGTCTGTTGCCCGTCTGGGCGTGGAGCGTGCTCGCCGGCCTCGCGGTGACGGCGATCGTCGCGTTCGGGTTCCAGGGCATGCAGTGGCTCGCCAACGTCACGGTGCCGCTGTTCCTCGTGCTCGTGGGCTGGTCGATCCTCAGCGAGCTGTCGCGACACTCCCTCGCCGAGCTCATCTCGTCGCCCCCGCCGGGCGAGCCGATGTCGGTCTTCGCGGGCGCGGCGCTCGTCGCGGGCGGCTTCATCGTCGGCGCGATCGTCACCGCCGACATGACGCGCTTCAACCGCTCCGGGGCCGACGTCGTCAAGCAGACCGTCGTCGGGATCACCCTCGGCGAGTTCGTCATCGGGATGGCCGGGGTGCTGCTCGCCCACGCGGCGGGCACCGACAACATCGTCGCGATCGTCACCTCGTCGGTCGGCGTCGTCGGCCTGCTGATCGTGCTCACCGGCACGCTGAAGATCAACGACTGGAACCTCTACTCCTCCGCGCTCGGCCTCGTGAACTTCAGCTCCACGACGTTCGACCGCGCGCTCCCGCGGCGCGGCACGACGATCGTGCTCGGCGTCGTCGGCACGGCACTCGCCGCCGTCGGCATCCTGCAGAGCTTCACCGACTTCCTCATCGTGCTCGGCGCCGCGTTCCCGCCGATCGCGGGCATCATGATCGCCGAGTACTTCATCGTCCGGCGTTGGCGTCCCGAGCTCGACGCCACCCGCGACGAGGAGCTGCTGCCCCCGACCGCGCCGCGTTGGGTGCCCGTCACGCTCGTCATCTGGCTCGTGTCGTCGGTCGTCGGCTACCTGCTCACCTGGGGCATCCCGTCGGTCACCTCGCTGGTGCTCTCGATGGTGCTCTACGCGGTCGCGGGCAAGCTCGGCCTCGTCCGCGGCGTGGGCGTCGTGCCCACCGACAACGACATCCCCGTCGGCGGTGCCCCGCCGGTGGCGGTCGACCACGCCCAGCTCCCCACCGACTGACCCCCCACGGATTCGAGGAACTCAGCACATGCACATCGGAATCGACGTCGGCGGCACCAACACCGACGCCGTGCTCATGGACGGGACGACGGTGCTCGCCGGCGTCAAACGCACGACCAGCGAGGACGTCACGGCCGGGATCGTCGGCGCGATCGAGAGCATCCGCGCCGAGCGCGAATTCGACCCCGCCCAGATCTCGGCGGTGATGATCGGCACGACCCACTTCATCAACGCCCTCGTCGAGGCCCGCCGCCTCGCGCCGACGGCGGCCGTGCGTCTCGGGTTGCCCGCGACGCAGGCGCTCCCACCGATGGTCGACTGGCCGGAGCGGCTGCGCCGGGCGATCGGCGGCCACGCCTTCCTCGCGCACGGCGGTTACGAGTTCGACGGCCGGCCGATCTCCCCGATCGACCACGAGGAGCTGCGGCTCATCGCCGGGCAGATCGGTGACGCGGGCGTGCGCTCGGTGGCGATCTCGTCGGTCTTCAGCCCCGTCAACCATGACCTCGAGGTCGAGGCGGCGGACGTGATCCGCGGTGAACTCGGTAACGACGTCGCGATCTCGCTCTCGCACGAGATCGGGCGCATCGGGCTGCTCGAGCGCGAGAACGCGACGATCATCAACGCGGCGCTGCGCGAGCTCGCGGGCGGCATCGTCGACGGCCTCACCTCGGCGGTGCGCCAGATCGGCATCGAGGCGCCGGTCTACCTCAGCCAGAACGACGGCACGCTCATGGACGACGAGTACGTGCGTCGTTACCCGGTGGCGACGTTCGCCTCCGGCCCGACCAACTCGATGCGCGGCGCGGCGGCGACGAGCGGCCTGACCGACTGCGCCGTCGTCGACATCGGCGGCACGACGGCCGACATCGGGCTGCTCGTCAACGGCTTCCCGCGCGAGACGACGACCGAGGTCACCGTCGCGGGCATCCGCACGAACTTCCGCATGCCCGACGTGCTCTCGATCGGCATCGGCGGCGGCAGCCTCGCCGACCCCGAGAGCGCGGAGGTCGGGCCGGAGTCGGTCGGCTACCGGCTCACCGACGAGGCGCTCGTCTTCGGCGGCTCGGTGCTCACCGCGACCGACATCGCGGTCGCCTCCGGGCGGGTCTCCCTCGGCGATCCGCGCCGTGTCGCCCACATCGACAAGGACTTCGCCGAACGCGTCATCGCCCGCATCGCCGAACGGGTCGCCGACGCCGTCGACCGGATGCGGACCTCTCCCGACCCCATCCCCGTCGTCGCCGTCGGCGGCGGATCGGTGCTGCTGCCCGACGAGATCCCGATGTTCGGGGCCGTCGAGCGTCCGCAGAACTTCGCCGTCGCGAACGCCGTCGGCGCCTCGATCGCGCAGGTGGGCGGCGAGGTCGACAAGGTCGTCGCCGTCGACCCGGCCCGTCGCGACGCCATCCTCGACGAGGTGCGCCAGGAGGCGGTCGACAAGGCCATCGCCGCCGGCGCCCGGCCGCGCACGGTCCAGATCATCGACTTCGACGAGGTCCCCATCCCCTACCTGCCCGGCAACGCGACCCGGGTCCGCGCGAAGGCCGTCGGCGACCTCGACATGGGGATGTCATGAGCCGCGCCATCACCACCGACCTCGTCGCGGACCTCGCCCGCGGTGCCGCCGTGCTCGGCACCGGCGGAGGCGGCGACCCCTACATCGGCGGCCTGCTCGCCCGCCAGGCGCTCGCCGAGCACGGCCCGGTGCCGACCGTCGCGCTCGCCGACCTGCCCGACGACGCCTTCGTCGCCTTGGTGGCGATGATGGGCGCGCCGACGGTCATGGTCGAGAAGCTGCCGGGCCTCGCGGAGGTCGTCGCGCCGGTGCGGGCGATCGAGCGGCTCCACGGCCGCCGGGTGACGCACGTGCTCTGCGCCGAGGTCGGCGGGGTCAACTCGACGATCCCCATCGCCGCGGCCGCCGCGCTCGGCCTGCCCCTGCTCGACGCCGACGGCATGGGGCGGGCGTTCCCCGAGCTGCAGATGATCATCCCCACCCTCTACGGCGTCACGGCCTCGCCGCTCGGGTTCGCCGACGACAAGGGCAACGTGGGCGTGCTCGAGACCGTCGACAACCTCTGGACCGAGCGGATCGCGCGCGTCGCGTGCGTGGAGATGGGCTGCTCGGTGATGATCAGCGGCTTCGCGATGAGCGGCGCGCAGGCGAGGGAGGCGCTCGTCGACTCCTCGCTGAGCACGTGTCTGCGCATCGGCGCCGCCATCACGCAGGCGCGCCGCGACAACCTCGACCCGGTGGCCCGCGTCGTCGACGAGCTCGGGGGCCGGGAGCTGTTCGGCGGCAAGGTGCGCGACGTGCAGCGGGCCACGAGCGCGGGATTCGCCCGTGGCAGCGCCCGCATCGAGGGCGAGGGCCGCGAGCTGGAGCTGCTCTTCCAGAACGAGAACCTCGTCGCGCTCCTCGACGGCGAGCCGGTGGTGACGACCCCGGACCTCATCATCGTGCTCGGGGAGGACACCGGAGAGCCGATCACGACCGAGGCGCTGCGGTACGGCCAGCGCGTCCGCGTCGTCGCCGCCCCCGCGGACGAGCGCTGGCACAGCCCGGCCGGGATCGACTTGGCCGGCCCCCGGTACTTCGGGTACGACCTCGACCCGCTGCGCTTCGACGGCCGGAGGTCACAGCCGTGACGTGGCGACTGAGTGCGGACGACCTGCCGGACCTCGCCCGGGGCGCCACCCTGCTCGGCACCGGCGGGGGAGGCGATCCCTACATCGGCCGGCGGCTCGTCGAGCGCGTGCTCGGTGACGGAAGCATCGAGATCCTCGACCCCGACGAGATCGCCGACGACCTGTTCGTCATCCCGACCGCGCAGATGGGCGCGCCCACGGTGATGGTCGAGAAGATCCCCGCGGGCTACGAGGCGACGGCCGCGCTGCGCATCCTCGAGGAGCACCTCGGCCGCACGGCGGAGGCGACGATGCCCATCGAGTGCGGCGGCATCAACTCGATGATCCCGCTCGTCGTGGCGGCCGAGACCGGGCTGCCGGTGGTCGACGCCGACGGGATGGGCCGGGCGTTCCCCAAGCTGTCGATGGAGACGTTCGCCGTCTACGGCGTGCACGGCTCGCCCCTGGCGCTCGCGGGTGAGAACGGCGAGAAGGTCGTCATCGACACCGGCACCGACGACCGCCGGATGGAGTCGCTGGCGCGGGCGATCACAATCCGCCTCGGCGGGGTCGGGCACATCGCCGAGTACGCGATGACCGGCGCCGACGTGCGACGCACGGCCATCCCGCGCACCCTGTCGATGGCCTTGAGCCTCGGCCGGGCGATCCGGGAGGCGCGCGAGGCCAACCGCTCGCCGTACGAGGCGATCGAACAGACGCTCTCGACCACGTTGTACCGGTACATGCGGCGCTTGTTCGCGGGCAAGGTCGTCGACGTCGAGCGCCGTACCTCCGAGGGGTTCGCGAAGGGCGTCGCCAAGATCGCGGCCTCGGACGGCTCCGGCTCGACGCTCGAGCTGCGCTTCCAGAACGAGAACCTCGTCGCGTTGCGCGACGGCGAGTGCGTCGCGATCGTGCCGGATCTCATCTGCGTGCTCGAGGACGAGAGCGCCGAGCCGATCACGACGGAGGGGTTGCGGTACGGGCAGCGGGTGCAGGTGATCGGCATCTCGACGCCCGACATGATGCGCACGCCGGAGGCGCTCGCGGCGTTCGGTCCGGCGGCGTTCGGGCTGAGCGAGCCGTTCCGCCCCGTCGAGGAGCGCGCCGGTGTAACTCGGCAGGACGTTGTTGACGCGGGTCTTGAGGCGTGAGGCTGGAGGCTTGCCGCCGGCGGCGGTGTGGGGTCGATGGTAGTTGTAGTGGTTGACCCAGATGCTGATGCCGTTGCGTCGTTGTTGCTCACTGGTCCATGCCCGGGCATAGAGAACTTCGCTGCTCATCAGTCCTTGGTAACGCTCGACCTTGCCGTTGTGCTTGGTCGTGTAGGGGCGGATCCGCTGGTGGCGTGAGGCGAACGAGGCCAGGTGCCGGGTGAAGTGCTTGGAGGTGTAGGCAGGCCCGTTGTCGGTGACGATCCGCGTGTAGCGGGTGATGCCGTGAGCCCGGAAGAACACGCGGGCGCGGGAGAGGAAGGCGACGACCGTGGTCGCGGTCTCGTCGTCGTGGCACTCGCTGTAGGCCAGGCGGGAGAACCCGTCGACCGCGGAGTGGATGTAGGTGTACCCGGCGCGGGTGCCCTTGCGACCGCCTGCGCGGGCGGCGCGGTCGGCTGCCTTGTCTTGGGCGGATCCGCGTCCGTGGACGCGCCAGCCGCCACCGTCGGGGATTCGGGCGGCTTTCTTGACGTCGATGTGAATCATGTGCCCGGGATATCGGGCGGTGATCGTGCCCGGTGCGCGCAGCGGTTCGCCGTCGGCGTCGAGCCATGACAGACGCGGTAGGCCCACGCGGTGCAGGATCCGGGTGACCGTGCACGCCGCGATTCGTACGCCTTCGGCCGCCAGATCGGTGGCGATCCGTGTCGCTGAGCGATGCTTCTTGCGTAGCTCGATGATCCGCTCGACCACCACCTGGGATGTCTGGGTGGGGCGGTGGTGCGGTGCGCTGGAGCGGTCGGCCAGGCCGGCTTGACCGTGTTCGCGGTAGCGGTTGACCCATTTCGACAGGCACTGGCGTGACACGCCGGCTTCAGCGGCGACGTGGGCGATCGGGCGGTGCTGACAGCGCAGCACGAGCCGGTGACGGCCCTCGATGGTCAGGGGCGCATTACGGTGGGACACAGGGCAGGTCCTTCGAGATCGGCTACACGAGTTGCTTGGTCGCTACTCACGGTGCCGCCGTCGGACCTGCCCGTCCTCAACCCCGGCCACGCGTCAACAACCTCCTGCACCGCAACACCTAGGCTGAGCGGATGCCCTGGGTGCTCGAACGGTCCGACCTGGACCATTACGCCACCGGCGTCGCCCTCCTCTCCAGTGGAGGCGGAGGCCGCCTCGCCGGCTCGGTCCGCAGCGCCGCCGCTCGGGTCGACCTGCCGGTGACGGTGTACGCGGCCGACGAGCTCGACGCGTCGACCCCTTGCATGGCCGTCGGGCACGGCGGCTCGACGGTCCTGCAGACCGAGCGGTTGCCGAGCCCCGAGCCCTTCGCCCGCGCGATCGCCGCGGTCCAGCGGTGGACGGGGCAGCGGATCGACGCCGTCTGCCCCGTCGAGATCGGCGGCGCGAACGGTCTGGCGGCCCTGCACCTCGGGGCCCGGTACCGCACCGTCGACGCCGATCTCATGGGTCGCGCGTTGCCGTGGGTCGACCAGTTCAGCGTGCTCGCCGAGGAACTGCCGGGCCTCGTGCTCGCGACGGCCACCGGCGGCGAGGGGGTGGTCGTCCACGCCGACCCCCGCCCGGCCGACGCCGAGCGGGTGCTGCGCGCCGCCTTCATGAGCGCCGGTGGCTGGTCGGGTGTCGTCGTCGCCGGGTTCACGGTCGGCGACCTGCGAAGGCACGCGATCCTCGGGTCGATGGGCCGGGCCCTCGAGGTCGGTCGCGCGTGGGCGTCGGCCGTCGAGCCGGGCGAGCGCGCCGTCGCGGCCGGCGGGGAACTGCTCGGCGAAGGGCGGATCGAGGACCACGCCCCGGCCGACGACCACGACGTGCACTCGTTCGCGCTGATCCGGCGCGACGGCGCCGTCGTGCGCGTCGTCGCGGCGAGCGAGTTCCTCTGCGTGCTCGTCGACGGCGAGGTCGTCGCCGCGACCCCTCACATCGTCGACGTCGTCGACGTGCTCACCGGCGAGGTGCTGCAGGCCGACGAGGTCGCCGTCGGTCGTCAGGTCGCGGTCGTCGCCCTCCCCGGGCCGCAGTGGTGGACGGCCACCCCCGAGCGGGCCGCGCGGGTCGGCCTTGCGCGCTACGGCCTCGACGACCTCGATGACCCCAATGACATCGGTGCCCTCGGCCTCGTTGACCTCGACGACCCACCCGACCTCGTCGGACGGGGGCCTCGTGCCTGACGCGATCACGACCGCGGCCCTCCTGGCCCACCCCGACACCGGCGAGCTCCGCGTCATCGCCGACGCCGACGGCGCGTGGACGACAGTGCACGTCGGCGAACTGGAGAGCGACCTGCCGCCCGACTCCGGCGGCGCCCTGGCGATCCTCACCCGGCGCGCTCCGTCCAACGCCTGGCAGGTCGAGGCGATGCTGCGTCGTCTGCGCGACGCGGCTACAGCGGGCTCGCGCTGCCGTGGGAGACCGCGGCGCCCGAGAGCACCCGGACGATGGCTCGCCGGATCGGCCTCACCCTGCTGGCCGCCGACCGTCCCACCGCGCTCGCCAAGGCGTGTTGGGAGCTGCTCGAGTCGCGCCAGGCGCTCGTGCTCGCCTACGTGCACAAGGTCGCGCGCTCGATCGAGTACGCCGCGGCCGACCTGCACGACCTGCTCCGGCACATGGCGAGCGGCGTCGGGCATCCCGTGGCGATCGTCGACGAACGCGGCGTCCTCCGGCACGCCGGGCCACCGCCGTCACCGGAGCTGTTGGCGCGCGTCGACTTCGGCAGCCCGTGGATCGATCTCGTGCAGACGCCCGCCGAGTGCGCCGCGAGCGTCCGCGTGCACAGCACCGTGCGCCCCGGGTTGCGGCTGCTCATGAGCGGGCACGGACTCACCGACACGCAGGTCCGGGCGCTGGGCACCGCGGTCGAGGTCGCGATGCCGGCGGTCGCGGCCAGGCTCATGATCGACGAGGTGCACGCCTGGAGCGACGCCTCGCGCTCCTCCGCCATCCTCACGGAGTTGCTCGAGCGCAAGGGCGTGCCCGACGCGGAGCTCGAGCGCCGCCTCGTCGAACGCGGCTGGCGCACCGCGGGCTGGCATCTCGGCGTACGCGTCGTCGGTCGCGGGCGTCTCGACGGTCTCGAACTGGCACGCGTCGTCACCGAGCGCCTCCTCGCGCTGCCCGCCGATTCGCACGCGAGCGTGCTCGGCGAGGGGGTGTCGGGGTGGCTCACCTTCACCCGACGTCCGTCGCCGGAGGTCGTGGAGACGTGGGTGCGGCGGCTGCGCGAGCTTCACGACGACCTGCAGTCGGAGTTGGAGGTGGCGACCGGCATCGGCTCGCTCGCCCCGGAGGGAGCGGGCCTGGCCGCCACCCTGGCGGAGGCGACCGACGCGGCTCGGCTCGCGGTGCGACGAGCCTCGACGGGCTGGTTCCTCCACCTCGACCGGCTGGGCCTGACCCAACTTCTCGCGGCCTGGACGGCGAGCGACACCTTCGAGCCCGCCGCGCGCTCGCTGCTCGGCGCGCTCGGGCCCGAGGAGATCCGCACCCTGGCGGCCTACCTCGACCGGGAGTCCTCCCTCGTCGCGGCCGCGGCCGAACTCGGGCTGCACCGCAACACCCTGGGCCCGCGCATCCGCCGGATCGAGCAGCTGCTCGCCGTCGACCTCACCGACCCCGACGTGCGCCTCGCGCTCCACCTCGCCTGCCGGGTCGTCCTCGCCGGCGGCGACTCGCCAGGCCCCTGACGGGTCTGCTCGGAGTCTGCTCAGAGGCGGGTGACGTCGCGAACGGCGCCCTTGTCGGCGCTCGTCGCGAGGAGTGCGTAGGCCTTGAGAGCGGTCGAGACCTTGCGGGGGCGCTCGACGTGAGGCGTCCAGGCCTGCGCACCTCGGGCCTCCTCCGCCTCGCGGCGGCGAGCGAGCTCGGCGTCGTCGACGTCGAGGTGGATGGAGCGGTTCGGGATGTCGATCTTGATGACGTCGCCGTTCTCGACGAGCCCGATGGTTCCCCCCGACGCGGCCTCGGGGGAGACGTGGCCGATCGAGAGTCCGCTCGTGCCGCCGGAGAATCGGCCGTCGGTGAGCAGCGCGCACGCCTTGCCGAGCTTCTTGGACTTGAGGAACGTCGTCGGGTAGAGCATCTCCTGCATGCCCGGGCCGCCCTTGGGCCCCTCGTAGCGGATGACGACGACGTCGCCCTCGACCACGTCGCCACCGAGGATGCCCTGGCAGGCGTCGTCCTGACTCTCGAAGACCACGGCCCGACCGTCGAAGACGAGGATCGACTCGTCGACACCGGCGGTCTTGACGATGCAACCGGCCTCGGCGATGTTGCCGTAGAGCACGGCGATACCGCCGTCGGCCGAGAACGCGTTCTCGACGGTGCGGATGCAGCCGGCCTCACGGTCGGCGTCGAGATCGGTGTAGCGGGCACTCTGCGAGAACGGTTCGGTGGTGCGCACGCCACCGGGGGCCGCGCGGTACATCTCACGCACCTCCTCCCCGGCACGTCCCTCGGCGGTGATGTCGTGGTCGGCGATGACCTCGGCGAGCTTCGGGCCGCTCACCGTCGACGTGCCGCCGTCGAGGAGCCCGCCGCGCAGCAGCTCGGCCATGATGCCGAGCACGCCGCCGGCCCGGTGCACGTCCTCCATGTGGTACTCGGCGGTCGACGGCGCGACCTTGCACAGGTGCGGGACGTGGCGCGACATGCGGTCGATGTCGGCCATCGTGAAGTCGACACCCGCCTCCTGCGCGGCGGCGAGCAGGTGCAGCACGGTGTTCGACGAGCCGCCCATCGCGATGTCGAGGGCCATCGCGTTCTCGAACGCGGCCCGGGTCGCGATGCCCCGCGGCAGGACGGAGGCGTCGTCGTCCTCGTAATACGCCTTCGCGAGCGCGACGATGCGGTGACCCGCCCGCTCGAACAGGCGGCGACGGTCGGTGTGCGTGGCGAGCAGCGAGCCGTTGCCCGGCAGCGACAGTCCGAGGGCCTCGGTGAGGCAGTTCATCGAGTTGGCCGTGAACATGCCCGAGCACGAGCCGCACGTCGGGCACGCGGAGGCCTCCAGCTTGGCGACCTCGGCGTCGGAGACCGTGTCGTCGGCACCGGCGATCATCGCGTCGACGAGGTCGAGAGCGCGGGTGCCGTCGGGTGAGACGACCTTGCCCGCCTCCATCGGCCCGCCGGAGACGAAGATCGTCGGCACGTCGAGACGCAACGCGGCCATGAGCATGCCGGGCGTGATCTTGTCGCAGTTGCTGATGCAGACGAGGGCGTCGGCGGTGTGCGCGTTGACCATGTACTCGACGGAGTCGGCGATGAGGTCGCGGCTGGGCAGCGAGTAGAGCATGCCGTCGTGACCCATGGCGATGCCGTCGTCCACGGCGATGGTGTTGAACTCCTTGGCCACGCCGCCCGCGGCCTCGATCTGCTCCGCGACGATGCGGCCGACGTCGCGCAGGTGCACGTGACCGGGCACGAACTGGGTGAAGCTGTTGGCGACCGCGACGATGGGCTTGCCGAAGTCGGAGTCCGTCATACCCGTCGCGCGCCAGAGGGCGCGGGCACCGGCCATCGTGCGTCCGGACGTGCTCGTGGCGGATCGAAGGATCGGCATGGGGACCTCCTGCTCGGGTCGAGGATGACCGTCGTTCGTCCTCCATGATCCCGCGACCGGCCGGGGGCGATGACGAGGGGGTCCGACAGGTGAAACGTCCGTCCGAGATGCGGACGTGACGGACGTCCCGCCATCCGCCCTCGGGTCGCGGCCTGAACGCGCCCGGCGGGCCGATACTGTCTGCCTCATGTCAGCCAAGACGCCCAGCCCCGCCTTCTCCGTCCGCATCCGCGTGAGGATCGCCGACCGCCCCGGCGCGCTCGGCCGACTCGCCGTCGCCATCGGTGAGGCCGGTGGGAACATCAACGCCCTCGAGGGATTCACGGTCACCACGGCCTACCTCGAGGAGGACATCATCGTCTACTGCTCGAGCGTCGAGCATCAGCAAGAGATCCGGAAGGCCGTCGAGAGCGTCCCGGGCGTCAGCATCCTCGAATGGGAGGACCGCACCCACGCGCTGCACGAGGGCGGCAAGATCGAGGTGGTCTCCCCGGTGGAGATCCTCGACATGAACACCCTGGCCATGGCCTACTCGCCGGGCGTCGCGCGGGTGTGCACGACCATCGCGAACGACACGGCCGCGTCGTTCGACTACACGATCCGCAAGAACACCGTCGCGGTCGTCTCCGACGGCACGGCCGTGCTCGGGCTCGGCGACATCGGCCCCGAGGCCGCGATGCCCGTCATGGAGGGCAAGGCGCAGCTCTTCAAGCAGTTCGGCGGGGTCGACGCGTTCCCGATCTGCCTCGACACCAAGGATCCCGACAAGATCGTCGAGATCGTCACGGCTCTGGCCCCCACCTTCGGCGGCGTCAACCTCGAGGACATCTCGGCCCCCCGTGCGTTCGAGATCGAGGAGCGGCTCTCGGCCGGTCTCGACATCCCCGTGTTCCACGACGACCAGCACGGCACGGCGATCGTCACGGTCGCGGGCCTGGAGAACGCGCTCAAGATCGTCGGCAAGAAGCACGCGGACCTCAAGGTCATCGTCGCCGGCGTGGGCGCGGCCGGCGTCGCGGTGTCGAAGATGCTGCTCAACGCAGGTGTCACCAACCTCGTCGGCGTCGACCGCAACGGAGCCGTGCACACCGGGCGCGAAGACCTCAACTCGAGCAAGCAGTGGTTCGCCGAGAACACCAACCCCGAACGGCTCGCCGGCACGATCACCGAGGTCATCAAGGGCGCCGACGTCTTCCTCGGCCTCGCCGGACCCGACCTGCTCACCGTCGCCGACGTCGAGTCGATGGCGAAGGACCCGATCGTCTTCGCCATGGCCAACCCCGACCCCGAGATCCGCCCGGAACTCATCAAGGACATCGCCGCGGTCATCGCCACCGGCCGCAGCGACTTTCCCAACCAGATCAACAACGTGCTCGCGTTCCCCGGCATCTTCCGCGGCGCTCTCGACGCCCGCGCCACGACGATCTCGGAGAACATGAAGCTCGCCGCGGCCCGTGCCATCGCCGACGTGGTCGGCGACGACCTGCACCCCCAGTTCATCGTGCCGACCGCCTTCGACCACCGCGTCGCCCCGGCCGTCGCCGAGGCCGTCCGCGCCGCGGCGATCGAGGACGGCGTCTGCCGCTGACCGCCGAGACACCCGCGGCCTCCCAGGACAGGCGGTCCCACCGGGGCCCGGCACCCCTGGCGCTCGAACAGGCGGTTTCACCCGGCGAGGAGCGTGCTGTGTCGTCGTGGGAGGGGATGAAACCGCCTGTTCGAGCGGGAGTGTGACCACCGTTGCCGGGGGTCCGGGGTCCTCCGGGGCTCGGACAGGCGGTTTCATCCGACGAGTAGCGTGCTGTGTCGTCGTGGAGGGGTGAAACCGCCTGTTCGAGCGGGAGTGTGACCACCGTTGCCGGGGGTCCGGCGGCCTCGGGGCTCGGACAGGCGGTTTCTCCGGGGTCTCGGCGGCCCTCGGGGCTCGGACAGGCGGTTTCACCGGGGTCTCGGCGGCCCCTCGGGGCTCGGACAGGCGGTTTCACCGGGGCCCCGGCGTCCCCTGGAGCTCGAACAGGCGGTTTCACCCGACGAGGAGCGTGCTGTGTCGTCGTGGAGGGGGTGAAACCGCCGGTTCGAGCGGGAGCGTGACCACCGTTGCCGGGGGGCCGGGGTCCTCCGGGGCTCGGACAGGCGGTTTCACCCGGCGAGGAGCGAGCGGGAGCGTGACCACCGTTGCCGGGGGGCCGGGGTCCTCCGGGGCTCGGACAGGCGGTTTCACCCGGCGAGGAGCGTGCTGTGTCTCGTCGTGGAGGGGGTGGAACCGCCTGTTCGAGCGGGAGGGTGACCGCCGGAGTGCCGGAGTGCCGGCGCCGGTTGGCGGCCGGGGTGGCCGGGTCAGAGGGTGAGCAGGACCTTGCCGATGTGACTCGACTCCTCGAGCGTGCGGTGGGCGTCGCGGACGTCGTCGATCGGCATGCGAGCGTGGACGATCGGTCGGACGGCTCCCGATTCGATGAGCGGCCATACGTGCTCGCGGACGGAGGCGATGATGGCCGCCTTCTCCTCGACCGGCCGCATCCGCAGCGAGGTCGCGATCACGGCGCCGCGCTTGCTCAGCAGCTTGCCGATGTTGAGTTCGCCCTTGACACCGCCCTGCAGGCCGATGACGACGAGCCGGCCGTTGGTCGCGAGCGCGGAGACGTTGCGGTCGAGGTACTTCGCGCCGATGACGTCGAGGATGACGTCGGCGCCGTGGCCGTCGGTGGCCTCCTTGAGCTTCTCGACGAAGTCCTCCTCGCGGTAGTTGATGAGGATCTCCGCGCCGAGTTCCCGGCAGAACTCGAGCTTCTCCGCCGACCCCGCCGTGACGGCGACGCGGGCACCGACCTGCTTGGCGAGCTGGATCGCCATCGTGCCGATGCCGCTGCCGCCGCCGTGGATGAGCAGGGTCTGACCCGGCTGGAGGTTCGCGGTCATGAACACGTTGGACCAGACCGTCGCGACGACCTCGGGCAGCGCGGCCGCGTCGACGAGCTCGACTCCGGCGGGCACCGGCAACACCTGGCCCGCGTTCACCGCGACCTTCTCCGCGTAACCGCCGCCGTCGAGCAGCGCGCAGACCTCCTGGCCGACCTCCCACCCGGTGACGCCCTCGCCGAGCTGCGCGATCGTGCCGCTCACCTCCAGGCCGGGGAGCTCCGAGGCGCCCTTCGGCGGCGGGTAACCTCCCTGGCGCTGAAGCAGATCCGCGCGGTTGACGCCCGCGGCGGCGACGTCGATGAGCACCTCGCCGGGCTTGAGCGAGGGGGCGTCCACGTCGGCGAGGACGAGAGCGTCGAGGTCTCCGAATTCAGGAATCGTCACAGCCTTCATGTCGTCACCCTAGGAGTGCGGGCAGGGCGTGCGCCTGTCGACCCGGCCGGGCGCTTCGTGAAGCGGCGTGCGGTTCGGTCGTCGGTGCCCGGGTTCTGTGCACCGTGCACGTCGTCGGCGACGTGCACGGTGTGCCCAGGCGGCCACGGATGACGGATCGGCCGCGAGCGCCGTGTCAGCGCACGTGGCGACGGGCTTCGTCGAGATCGGCGGGTGTGTCGACGTCGAGAACGGCATGGCCGAGGGGAGCGAGGCCGTCGAGGCGCAGCCCGGCGAGGGTGCGGTAGACGCCGGCGTCGCGGTGCGGCGCGGAGTTCAGCGCTGAGGCGAGCGGTTCGCGCCGGTAGGCGGCGAGCAGCGGTTGCAGACGCCCGTCGGGTTGCCGGGCGGCGACCCCGTCGAGCTCTGGGCGGTCGCGGAGTGCCGCGACGCACGCGGCGGCCGTGGTTCCGGCGAACGGCTGGTCTCCGGCGAGGGCGACGACGATCGGTGTCGGGCACCGTTCGAGGCCGGCGACGAGGCCTGCCACGGGGCCGCCGAGGGGCGGATCCTCGCGGGCCCACCGCACCTCGCGCGACAGCTCACGCGGATCACCGACGCAGACCACCGGCCAGTCCGTCGGCAGCGACGCGACGAGCGTCTCGAGGATGCTGCGATCACCGAGGCGCATCGCGGTCTTGTCGTCGCCGCCCAGGCGCCGAGAGGTGCCGCCGCACAGCACGATCGCCCCCACGGCGTCATGCGACGACGCGGATGGGACCCGGTTCGGCATCAGAGGAGTCGGGGGTCGGCCACTCGCCGTCGCAGCGCGTGTATCGCATTACGCCCGAGCGTGGCGACGAGCGCCCAGGTCACACAGACGGGCGCGGTGAGCGCGGCCGCCACGAAGATCCACTTCCACCACACGGCGACCAGCGGCAGGGCGAGCACGAAGAAGAGTGCCGAGGTGAGCAACGCACCCGCCTTGGAGGAGTACAACAGCCCGACCGGGCCCAGCAGAGCGGCGAGGACGACGGCGACCAGCACCGAACGCGGCGCTCGGACCGGCCTGGCCGACCACAGGTGGGCGAGGCGGGTTTTCCCGCTCTGCGCGCGGAGCGATCCGCTCGAACACTCGGTGAGCGTGTCCTGAGGGTTGCCGTGGGCGTCGTAGCCACCGACGCGCGGGCCCGGCGACGCAGGCGGGGCCGTGACGTTCGACGGGGGGAGCGGCGAGATGGGCGGGATCGGGGCCTGGTAGGTGCTCACCAGCCGTCTCCGCGGACGGCGAGGATGCGGCGGTGGCGTTCGTTGGTGCGGTGCCCGGCCCACACGCCCCAGATCATGCACAGCGGCCAGACGACCGGCAGGCCGTGGCCGAGGGTGAGGACGGCGACGACGAGGGTGAGGCCGGTCATGACGATCGTGCCGAGGAACGTCGTGTAGATCATGCCGAGCGGCCCGAGGAAGAACGTGAGGATCGCCGAGAGCAGCAGCGACTTGCGCGGAGCGGCGTCGACGTACACCGGGGTGCGTGGATATCGCGGATACGTGGGCGTGGTCATCGGTCCTCCTCCTCGCAGGGACACCGATGGAACGCCTCGGCGAGGAGATTCGTTCCGCCCGTCAACCGACGGGACCGTACCCGGGTGGCCGTCGTGGCGCCGTCGGCGCCGGCGGGGCGGGCCGCCCCCGCAGCAGCAGGCACATCTGGCCGAACCAGCCGAGCCCGACGCAGATGAGCCCGATGACGACCAGGGCGGAGAACACCTCGCTGTCCGCCGGCGCACCCGTGAGTCGTGCCGCGACCGAGGTGGTCGAGCCGGGAGCGTCGCCGAAGTCGGCGAGGCAGAGTCCCACGAGGAACATCCCACCCCAGACCGTCGCCTGCGCCACCGCCTCGGCCTCGTGCAGGGAGAGCCGGGGCCGCCTGCCCATGCCCTGCGCCGTCACGAAGAGTGCGGGCAGGAAGAGCAGGATCATCGGGATCGTGCCGTACCCGAGGATGAGGAACGTCATCCAGCCGCCACCCCCGATGTAGGTCCGGCCGATCGTCACCCAGAAGCACGCCAGCAGGGTGCCGGAGGCCATCGACCGTGCGACGGCCCTCGCGAACGGGCTCATCGGCTCGCTCGGGCGCACCTCCTCGGGCTCAGCGGCCCTGGTGGCCGAGGTGGAGAGGTGGGGTGCAGTGGGATCGGGGTCCATCGGGTCACCTCGAACGGCGGGGACGAACACCGGCGGCTGCCGGCTTCCCCCAGGCTCGGCCGATCACACCGGCATGTGGGTCCCGGGAGCCGCGGCCGTCCACAGGCAGGGGGCACGCGACGCCCCCGACTCCTCAGCCGCCGAGCACGGTGAACGTGCCGACCGCGTGCGCGATGGGAGCGTCGTCGACGGGTCGCATGAGGTCGGCCTCGACGAGGACGAGTCTCTTGCCGGCCTTGCGCACCTCGGCGCTCGCGCGCAGGTCGTCGCCCTCCTTCGCCGGGCCGAGGTAGGTGACGGTCATCGAGACGGTGGCGGTCTCCTGCCCCTCCTCCAGGTGCTCGCGCACGGCATCGCCCATGGCGGTGTCGAGGATCGTCGCCATGACCCCACCGTGCAGGGTGCCGTTGCGGTTGAGGTGTTCGGCGCCGACGGTGAGCGCCTTGCCGGCGTCGTCACCCGGGCGTGGAGACTCCTGCGGAGAGGCGGAGGTGATACCGAGTCGGTCGGGAAACGCAGTCATGCTCCACCCTTACCCGCGAGGTGGCCGTTCCAAGAGGTCAGGCCGGACGAGAGCGGCCGACCGGCGCCGGGGTCGGGTCGTCGCCTCGCTGGGAGCCCAGCCGCGGGAACTCGCGCAACGAGAAGACGACCTCCACGGGCACCTCGAAGTACTCCGCGATGCGCAGCGCGACGAACAGGCTCGGTGCGTACTCCCCGCGTTCGAGATACCCGATGGTCTGGTAGTGCACGCCGAGTGCGTCCGCGAGTTGTCTGCGTGAGACCCCACGCTCGGCGCGCAGCATCGCGATGCGGTTGTGAACCTGCTCGCGGGTGGTGCTGCCGTCGGACATGGGCCCCTCAGTCCTTCCTGTCGGACATGGCCTTCAGTATCCCTTGGCCATGACGCGATCCCGCGCGGCGGCCACGACCGACCCCGACTGGCGTCGCACCATGCGCCGCAGGACACCCGGCGTGAGAGCCAGGCCCACGACGGTCCACACGAGGAGGGCGACGGCGGCCGTGCCGGTGTGGAAGGTTCCGCCCATCTCCAGGGCGGCGGCCTCCGGCGGCAGCATCGCCGCGCGCAGCCCGACCCCGAGCCAGTACGTCGGCAACACCTGTCCGATCCACTGCAGCCACGTCGGCAGTGACGCGAGCGGGTAGAAGATGCCGCTGATCGCCATGGTGGCGTAGATGCCCATGCTGACGATGCCGAGCGCGAGGGGGCCGCTCAGGGCGGCGCCCAGCAGGGCACCGGCCGGCATCGTCGCGGCGAGACCGAGGGTGCAGAAGGCGAGGAACAGCGCCCATCGCCCCGGCGTCGACGGGGCGATGCCCTCGACGAGGAGGCCGCCGAGGCCGACGAGGGCGATGGTCGGCAGCAGGCTCACGGCGCCGTAGGTGAGCAGGCCGGACAGCAGGTGGGCACCCATGGCCCCGGGAACCGCCTTGGCCCGAAGGAGCGTGCCGTCCTCCCGCTCCTGCATGAGGCCGCCGCTGATCCCCATGAGACCGCCGGTGACCAGGTACATCGCGGCGACGCCGGGGATGCCCAGCTGGGCCAGGGAGATCGCGCTGCCCATGACCGAGGAGTCGCGCAGGAAGAAGAGCACGAAGAGGCCGATGGCCGGCCAGATGAGCCACCCGACCGCCGTCCACGACAGCAACTCGATGCGGGTCTGGATGCGGGCCTGGCGCAGCGCGCCGGACATCGTCGTGTTCACGGGGCCACCTCGCGATCGGGGGTACGGAGCCAGAGGGCGCCGGCATCGGCCGCGTCCGCCGGGTCCGCCGCGTCGGCCGCATCGCAGTCACCCGCGCTGCGCCGGACGAGAGACAGGTAGGCGTCCTCGAGGCCGGCACGCCGGACCTCGAGGTGGCTGATGGGCGACCCCGCGGAGAGCAGGACGTCGCGCAGATAGTCGACCGGGTCCTCGCAGGCATGGACCTCGATCACGCCGTCTCGTTCGAACCGCACCTCCGACGTGCGCGAGGCGGCCATCCGCAGGGAGTCCGGCGACCCGTCGGCGACGATGACGCCGCGGGCGAGGATCACGACCCGGTCGGCGAGTTTCTCGGCCTCGTCGAGGTCGTGGGTGGTGAGCAGGATCGTCACGTCCTCGTCGGCCAGCGAGGCGATGAGGTCGTGGAAGTCGCGACGGGCGGCGGGGTCGAACCCGGCGGTGGGTTCGTCGAGAAAGAGGACCTCCGGGCGCCCGACGATGCCCACGGCCACGTCCAGCCGCCGTCGCTGGCCGCCGGAGAGCTTGGAGATCTGCGTGCGGGCCTGCTCGGCGAGGCCGACCCGTTCGAGGAGGGCGTCGGTGTCCCACGGCCGGGGATCGTCGGGCGTCGAGTACGGGCGGTAGAACTCCCCGAGATGAGCGAGGAACTCCCGCACCCGCCACCGGGGGTGATCGCGCCAACTCTGCAGCACGACGCCCACCCGCGCCCGCCACGCCTCGTCGGCCGAGAGCGGGGTGCGGCCGAGCACCTGCACCTGCCCGGCGGAGGGGGCGCGAAAGCCCTCGAGGATCTCGATGGTCGTCGTCTTGCCCGCTCCGTTGGGCCCGAGGAGTGCGACGACCTCGCCACGACGAATGGTCAGGTCGAGGCCGTGCAACACCCGATGACTGCCGTAACTCATCTCGAGACCGCGAACGTCGATCGCGACCTCGGCCGTAGATGTCATGTGAAGGAATGTAGTACGACTGCTACGAACGGTGCAAGGGAAGCGCTCGGACTCACCATCGGCGTGGTCCTCGCCGGCCACGTTCCGGGCATGATGAGTCGATGCGGTGCTTCGTGAGTCTTCCCGTGCCCGAGGACGTCCGCGCTCATCTCGACGCGTTCCTCGAGCCGCGCCGGCTGGCGGAGGACACCCTGCGGTGGTCGTCGCCCGAGCGATGGCATCTCACGCTGGCGTTCATGCCCGACGTCTCCGAGGTGGATCTCGAGGATCTGCAGGAGCGGCTCGAGGCGGCCTGTGCGCGCCGGCGTCCGCTCGAGCTGCGCCTGCGCGGCGGTGGTGTCTTCGGGTCCGCACGCAAGGCGCGGGTGCTGTGGGCGAACGTCGCGATGCCGGCCTCGGACCGCGAGGAACTCGACCTGCTCGCCGTCGGGGCACGGCATGCCGCCGCGGCCGCGGGGACGGTCGTCGAGGGCGGGCAGTTCGTGCCCCACCTCACGCTGGCGCGCACACCCCGGCCTCGCGAACTCGGCCATCTGCTGCAGGTTCTCGACGTCTACGAGAGCCCGTCGTGGACGGCGAGATCCGCCGACCTCGTCGCCTCCGAGCTGACCCCGGTCGTGCGGCACGAGGTGCTCTCCACCCATCGCCTCGGACCACCCGACCCGGACGAGGAGAAGTGGTGGCGTCGCGGCATCCTCGGACGTCAGGAGCCTGCGGAGTAGGCGCGGCGCCTCCGGAGCGCGCTTGTATCGGGGCCGCGATCGGGCCCAGGAACGCGTCGACCGGCATCCCCCCCTTCGCCAGGCCTGCGGCGTGGAACGAAGGCTTGGTCAAGTGCTGACCTGACCGAGGCGAGCCGGTTACCGGGCCGTCGGCCGAGGCGGGGATGATTGACGATGCGTCCGAGATGCCCGGACGACGTCGATCGGTCTCAGGGGGAGATCTCACCATGGCCCAGTCCCGCCCGTTCACGCGCCGCAGCCTGCTCGGCGCAGCTCTGCTCGGAGCGACCGGTGTCGCCGCCGGGTGTGGATCGGCGGGGATCCCACCCGAGCCGGGGATCGGCCGTTCCGGTGGCGAGGCCGCGACCCCCGAGACCCCTGGGACCCCGGCCGGCTCCGCCGACTCGTCGCCGTCCGCCACCGCCGAGGCGACGAACGCCGAGATCATCGCCCGCGCCACGGTTCCCGTGCTCTGCTATCACCAGGTGCGGCCGTACGAGTCGGGCGACACCTCGTACAGCAAGCAGTTGCTCATCATCGAACCGGCGCGCTTTCGCGAGCAGCTCGATGCGATCAAGGGCGCCGGGTACACGACCATCACGCCCGACGACTACCTCGCACACCTCACCGGCGGCGCGCAGCTGCCCGAGAAGCCCGTCATCCTCAGCTTCGACGACGGCAAGGACAACCAGCCCGAGGTCGCCCTCGCGGCCGTGGCCGAGCGCGGGATGAAGGCGACGTGGTTCATCATGACCACCGTCATCGGCAATCCCGGCTGGACGACCAAGGCCCAGATCCGTCAGATGGCAGAGGCGGGCATGACGATCGGTGCCCACACCTGGGACCACCACGACGTGCGCAAGTACAAGGGCAAGGACTTCACGATCCAGTTCGACGAGCCGCGCGAGAAGCTGCAGGAGCTCTCGGGTCAACCGGTCGACACCTTCGCCTACCCGTACGGAGCGTGGAACCCCGCGGCGCTCCCGCACCTGGAGAAGGCCGGTTACCGCACCGGTTTCCAGCTCTCCGACAAGCCGATCGACGGTCGGCACCCCCTCATGACGCTGAGGAGATCCCTGACGGCGTCCGACTGGACCGGTGAGCAGGTCGTCGCCAAGCTCCGGGAGATCGCTCAGAAGGCCTGACGCATCCCATCGCCTACTCGCCGGTCGGGCCCTAGCGTGTGTCGCATACGTGAACGTTCGAGCGGGGGAGTGACACATGTCGAAGGGTCGTCGCGTCGCCAAGGGATGCGGTCTCGGGTGCGGCGGGCTGGTGGTGCTGCTGCTCGTCGTGGCCGCCGTGTTGCTGATCTGGAAGCCATGGGCTCCGGAGATCGTCGTCGTCGAACCCGGCCCCGGTGGCGAACGCGTCAGCGACGCCGGGCTGCTCGGCAACTACTACCGTGCCGACGGTGACGGCCGGCCGGCGGTGCTCGTCCTCGGCGGCTCCGAGGGCGGCATCAGTGACGGGCCCGACGGCGCCGCACGTGCGCTGCACGAGAAGGGGTACTCCGCGCTCGCGCTCTCGTACTGGGGCGGCCCGGGACAGAAGCCGCGCATGGAGGATCTGCCCCTGGAGACCTTCGACACCGCGATCGAATGGCTGAAGAAGCAGCCCGAGGTCGACCCGAAGCGCCTCGCGATCATGGGCGCCTCCAAGGGTGGTGAGGCCTCCGTGGTCGTCGGCTCGCGCCACCCCGACATCAAGGCGACCGTCGGATACGTGCCCTCGCACGTCGTGTGGCAGGGCCTCGACCAGGCCGAGCCGTGGCGGCTGTTCACCGGGATGAGTTCCACGTGGAGCGCGGCGGGGCAGCCGTTGCCGTACGTGCCCTACAGCGAGGACTTCCGCGGCGGCCCCCTCGTCGAGCTGTATCGCATGTCGTTGCAGAACCTCCCCGCCCACCAGGACGCGATCATCCCCGTCGAGAAGGCCGCCGGGCCGATGCTGCTCGTCTGCGGTGGAGTCGACACGATGTGGCCGTCATGCGACATGTCGGACGCCGTCCGCGATCGCGCCGCGGCCGAGAACGGACGCCCGGTCTCGGTGCTCGACTACCCGCAGGCCGGTCACCTGATCTTCGGTCCGCCACTGCCCGCCGACTCCCCGTTCCGTGCGCGTCTCGCCGAGATGGGCGGCACCGTCGAGAGCAACTCCGCCGCCCTCGAGGACAGCTGGCCCAAGGTCCTCGTCTTCCTCGAGAAGAACCTGCGCTCGTAGAAGCACCCCGCATCCGTCGCCGCAGGTGGGTAGCGTGACGGCATGGCCTTCTACGTCGTCAACTACACCTACCGCGCCGATGTCGACCTCGATTCGGTGCGGCCCCGACACCGCGAGTTCCTCGGTGATCTCGTCACCCAGGGGGTGCTGCGCGCCTCCGGGCCCCTCGTCGGCGTCACCCCGCCCGCCGCCGTGCTCATCTGCGAGGCCGACTCCGCCGAGGCGGTCTCCGACGTCCTCGCCGACGACCCCTTCAAGGCCGCCGACTTCATCGCCGGAGCAGAGATCACCGAGTGGAACCCGGTGCTCGGAGTCTTCGCGCCCTGACGTCACGGCGAGAACCCCGCGGCACACCTCCTGGGTGCACCACCCGTACTCGCAGCAGCTCTGCCGACCCCGGAACCGTCGCGCCCCGGACCCGCACGCTCCCACCCAAGATGGAAGATGGGATGGAAGCAGCAGCGGGGTGATCACCCCGGATTCGCTTCCATCCCATCTGCCACGACGAAGGGGGCGATCTGTGATCCACCCGGAGTCGAGTGAATCGGGGTGGGGTGGCCCGTACCCGAGATGCCACGCCCTACGTTGACGAGCAGCGCAGTGGGACGCGCGGCTACTTGCCGAGTTCGGCGGCGCGGGCGTCCCACTCGTCCCAGATCTCCTGCTTGTGCTCCTCCATCTCTTCGAGGGCGACCTTGCGGCCCTTCTCGGTGAGGTGGTCGACGTAGAGGGTGCCGTCGAGGTGGTCGGTCTCGTGCAGGAGGCAGCGGGCGAGCAGACCGGTGCCCTCGATGCGGAGGGGGTTGCCGCGTTGGTCGACGCCGCGGACGACGGCGTAATCGGCGCGGGTGAGTTCGTAGCCGCCGCCGGGGACCGAGAGGCAGCCCTCCCAGCCGGTCTGGCGGCCGGCGACGTCGTCGGGCAGCTTCTCGACGACGGGGTTGACGATGTGGCCGGCGTGGCGGATGTCGTACTTGTCGGTGCAGTCGTAGACGAAGACGCGGAGGTCGACGCCGATCTGGGTGGCGGCGAGTCCGGCGCCGCTGGCGACGGCGTTGGTCGCGAACATGTCGTTGATGAGTTCGCGGAGTTCCTTGGTGCCGAACTCGGTGACCTCGCGGGTGGGGGTGTGCAGCACGTCCTCGCCGATGACGGTGATGCGGCGGCGTTTGCCGCGTTTCACCTCGGGGAGGATGAGGGGCAGGTGGTCGACGGGGACGCCGTCCAGTCGGGGTCGGCGGTCGGGCGGGGGCCCGGGACGGTCCTTTCTGGGGCGACGCACGAACGAACCGAGACCACCGAACGCAGACATGCGTCCCATGATTCCGCAGATCGGCCGGGCCCGACCAATCAGGCGGTGGCGGGTGGTGCGAGCAGGTCAGGCCGTGGCGGGATGGGCGTCGCGTTGCGCCTGTTTCAGCAGGGCGAGGGCGTCGCGGTCGGAGAGCCGCAGAGCGCGGGACTCGGCGACGAAGGACTCCGCCAACGTGGTGAGGCGCGCGCGGCGTACCTCGTCGGTGGCCTCGGCGCTCTGTTCGACGACGGTGGTTCCGCCGCCGCGGCGGGTGACGACGAGTCCGGAGGCCTCGAGCTCGCGGTAGGCGCGGGCGACGGTGCCGTTGGCGAGGTCGAGGGCGGTGGCGAGCCGGCGCACCGACGACAGTCGGGTACCGGCCTCGAGCTGCCCGGAGGTGATGTAACCGGCGAGCTGCCGGCGCAACTGCTCGTACACGGGAGTGGGGTCCTCCGGGTCGATGCTGACGGCGATGCTCATGGGCGGACCTCCTCGTGCACGCGTGCCGGCGGGTTGCAGGATCGAACGCAGACTCGCGGGGCGTTGTATCGAATGACTGACACAATACGACTCGGGCTCGGCGATCGCCCGATTGCCTGGCACGCGCGTCGCCGTGACTCGCGTCTCGGCCCCTAGGCTGTGAACATGCTGCTGTTCGAAGGGGATCCGGAACGTGTCGCCACGGTGCTGCCCGACGCGGTGATGTCGCCGGAGCGGCCGATCCTGCACTTCACGATCGGTCTGCTGATCGAGGCGGGATGGACGGTGCGACTCGTCGAGTGGCAGTCCGGTGAGGAGACGAACCTCGACGTGGCGGAGCGGCAGGCCGCCCGCGATCTCGATGGTGTGTCGGCGCCCTTGCATCTCGTCGTCGGGTTCTCCACCGGAACGGCGGCCGCTCCCGCGGCGGTCGACCGGCGTCTGCCCGCGGTGTGGCTGCGTCCGATGCTGCGCGACGAGCGTGTTCGCGCGGCGCTCGAGGCGTCGCTCGAGCCGGGCCTGCTCGTCGGGGGCACAGGTGACCCGCAATGGGATGGCGAGTTCGCCACCTCCACCGGGCTGCAGGTGTGGTCCGTCGATGACGCCGACCGCTCGCTCGAGATCCCGGGCTCGGTCAAGGACACGCTCAAGTCGCTCACCCGCACCACGCGGCGCATCGAGGACTTCGTCCGCGGTCTGGAGGTGTGAGCCCGACGGCATCTGTGCACGCGTGCCGTCCTCCGTGCCCGGGGTCCACGGGGTGCGTCGAGCACCGTATGCGTGCACGGAGGGTCGATCGGGTGCCTCGGGCGAACGGCCTGGCGCCGGATGACGGCGAAACGCGCGCGAGATCGATACGGGTGGGCCGGTAGCCTGGGCGGGTGCTGACCATGCAAGACGCCCTCCGCAAACTGTCGGACTACTGGACCTCGCGTGGCTGCCTCACGTGGCAGCCGTTCAATACCGAGGTCGGCGCGGGAACGATGAACCCCGCCACGGTTTTGCGGGTGCTCGGCCCCGAGCCGTGGGACGTCGCCTACGTCGAGCCCAGCGTGCGGCCCGACGACTCCCGGTACGGCGAGAACCCCAACCGGTTGCAGACGCACACGCAGTTCCAGGTCATCCTCAAGCCGGAGCCGGGCGACCCGCAGGAGCTCTACCTCGGCAGTCTCGAGGCCCTCGGCATCGATCTGGACGCGCACGACGTGCGCTTCGTCGAGGACAACTGGCAGCAGCCGGCGATCGGCGCGTGGGGGTTGGGCTGGGAGGTCTGGCTCGACGGCATGGAGATCACGCAGTTCACGTACTTCCAGCAGGTCGGCGGCCAGGACCTCGACCCGATCCCGGTCGAGCTGACGTACGGCCTGGAGCGCATCCTCATGGCCCAGCAGGGCGTGACGCACTTCAAGGACATCGCCTACTCCCGCAAGCCCGACGGCGAGATCATCACGTACGGCGAGGCCTTCGGCCAGCAGGAGTACGAGATGAGCCGGTACTACCTCGACGACGCCGACGTCGAGACGAACAAGGCGCTGTACGCGAACTACGTCTCCGAGGCCACGCGCATGGTCGAGGCGAGGCTGCCCGTACCGGCGCACCAGTACATCCTCAAGTCCAGCCACGCGTTCAACGTGCTCGACGCCCGTGGGGCGATCTCGACCACCGAGCGGGCGCAGGCGTTCGCGACGATGCGTCGTCTCATGCGCGACACCGCCACGTTGTGGGTCGAGCGGCGGGAGGAGCTCGGGTTCCCGCTGCTCAAGCAGGACGACGCCGCCGAGGCGAAGACGACTGCCGTCGACGTGCCGACGATCCCCGCCGACGCCGCGCCGCGGACGTTCGCGCTCGAGATCGGCGTCGAGGAGCTCCCGCCGCACGTCCTCCCGCAGACCGTCGAGGCCGTGCGCGAGGCGCTGACCGAGGGGCTGGCCGCCACCCGTCTGGAGCACGGTGACATCACCGTCGACGGCACTCCCCGGCGGATCGTCGCCGTGGTGAACGACGTCGCGGCCCGCGAGCCCGACGCCACCCAGCTGCGCAAGGGCCCCAAGTGGCAGGCCGCGTTCGACGCCGACGGCAACCCCACTCGTGCGCTCGAGGGCTTCATGCGCGGGCAGGGTGTCACCGTCGAGCAGGTCGTCAAGGCCGAGGTGGGCGGCAACGAACACGCCTGCGTCGAGGTCGACGCACCCGGTCGCAGCGCGCTCGAGGTGCTCGGCGGGCTCGTCGAACAGATCGTCGGCGGGCTGCGTGCCGAGAAGAACATGCGGTGGAACGACCCGGGCCTGAGCTTCTCCCGCGCCGTGCGCTGGCTCGTCGCACTCTGGGGCGACGTGGTCGTGCCGGCCCGCATCTCCGGGGTCACGGCCGGTCGCACCACCTACCTGCAGCGGCTCACCGCCGGAACCCGCGAGGGGGACGGCCGCAGCGGCAACCGCGCCGACGGCGTGCTCGTCGGGTTCGTCGACGTCGACAGCGCCGAGGGGCTTCTCGAGGCGATCGAGCGCGGCGGGATCGAGTGGAACACGAAGGCGCGCCGCGAGAACATCGTGGCGCAGGCCACGGCACTCGCTCGGGACACCGGCGGCACGATCGACTTCGACGCGAACGCGGCGCTCGTCGACGAGATCACCAACCTCGTGGAGGACCCGCGGGGGGTGCTCGGCCGCTTCGACGAGCGCTACCTCGAGTTGCCCGAGCGCATCCTCACCTCGGTCATGGCCAAGCATCAGCGCTACCTGCCGGTGCGCGACGCCGACGGCAGGCTGATGAACGCGTTCGTCACGATGGCCAACGGGCTGTGCGACGACGACGTCGTGCGCGCGGGCAACGAGTCGGTGCTGCGGGCGCGCTACGAGGACGCGTTGTTCTTCTGGAACGCCGACCTCGAGACGACGGCGGTCGACGACTTCGTGCCCGGCCTCGACAAGCTCACGTTCGAGAACCGCCTCGGGTCGGTGGGGCAGCGGGCGCGCCGCATCGCCGATGTCGCGGCAGCACTCGGCGACGAGATCGGTCTCGACGCCGCCCAGCGTGAGACCCTGACCCGCGCCGGTCAGCTCGCCAAGTTCGACCTCGCCACGCAGCTCGTCGTCGAGATGAGCAGCCTCGCCGGGTTCGTCGCCCGCGAGTACGCCCTGCGCAAGGGGGAGCCGGAGGCCGTCGCCGACGCCCTCTACGAGATGGAGCAGCCGCACACGAGCGCCGACGCGGTGCCCGCCTCGGTGCCCGGCGCGCTGCTCGCCCTCGGCGACCGGTTCGATCTGCTCGCCGCCATGTTCGGTCTCGGCGCGAAGCCGAGCGGCTCGTCCGACCCGTTCGGTCTGCGTCGCGCCGCGCTCGGCGTGATCCGCATCCTTCGCGAGCGCACCGAGCTCGCCGGCCTCGGCGTTCGCGCGGGGTTGGAGGCCGCCGCCGCCCGCCTCGCCGAACAGGGCATCACGTGTTCGCCCGAATCTCTCGACGCCGCCGAGGAGTTCACCATCGGCCGGTACGCACAGCTCATGCGCGACGAGGGGCACGGCGCCGACATCGTCAACGCGGTGCTGCCGGCCGCGGGCCGCCCCGCAGCGGCCGACGAGCTCGCCCGCGACCTCGAGTTGCTCGTCGCCGACGAACAGTTCCACGAGCTGGTCGAACAGATCGTGCGCATCCGCCGCCTCGTTCCGGCGGGCACGTCCCCGCAGCACGACGCGGAGTTGCTCACCGAGCCCGCCGAGCGCAAGCTCCGCGAGGCGCTCGAGGCACTGGACCCGCAGGCGCGCTCCGGCCTCGCGCCGTTCGCCGAACACGGCCGGGTGCTCGTCGGCCCGATCGCGACGTTCTTCGACGACATCCTCGTCATGGCGAAGGAGGAGGACGTCCGCGCCGCGCGCCTCGGCCTCCTCGCCGCCGTCGCCGCCGCGACCCCCGAGGGGCTCGACTGGCAGGCGGTGGACGCCGCCACGTCCTGACCGACCCCGACTCCGACCCGGCCCCGACCTCGACCACAGCCCCCGTCCCGCCGATTGCGGGTGAGGCGCTCGACGGCACCCGCTCGTGACGCGGGCAGGGCTCCCGGGGCGGTTCGAGTGGTGGTAGTTTCCGCGTGGCCCGGCGCGGGTGCCGGAACTCCCTCGACCACGAATCGAGCTCATCATGGCAACCAGCAGCGGAGAGCCGTCCGGCGACGTGTCGGCCCGGCCCACGGAGGAACTGCACCGGGCACTGCGCCCGCGACACATCAACATGATCGCGATCGGCGGCGCGATCGGCACCGGGCTGTTCGTGGCCTCCGGCGCGACGATCAGCAACGCCGGCCCGGGCGGTGCGCTGCTGTCGTACGCCGCGATCGGGTTCATGGTGTTCCTGCTCATGCAGAGCCTCGGCGAGATGGCGACGTATCTGCCGCTCGCGGGCTCGTTCGAGGCGTACGGCACGCGCTTCGTCAGCCCGTCGTTCGGCTTCGCCACCGGCTGGAACTACTGGTACAACTGGGCGATCACCGTGGCCGGCGAGCTGGTGGCCGCAGCCGTCGTCATGCAGTTCTGGCTACCCGACACCCCGGGCTGGGTGTGGTCGGCACTGTTCCTCGCCGTGCTCGTCGCCCTCAACGCGATCAACGTGCGGGCCTTCGGCGAGGGGGAGTTCCTCTTCGCCTCGATCAAGGTCATCACCGTCGTCGTGTTCCTCATCGTGGGCGTGCTGATGATCCTCGGCATCCTCGGCGGCAGGTCACCCGGATTCTCGAACTGGACCGCTGGGGAGGCCCCGTTCGTCAACGGCTTCTTCGGCATGATGAGCGTGTTCATGATCGCGGGGTTCTCGTTCCAGGGCACCGAGCTCGTCGGCGTCGCCGCCGGTGAGGCCGAGGATCCCGAGAAGTCCATTCCGCGGGCCATCCGCAACGTGTTCATCCGCATCCTGCTCTTCTATATCGGTGCGATCGCCGTCATCGGGTTCCTCCTGCCCTACACCGACCCTCGCCTGCTCGGTGCGGCCTCGGACGACAACATCACGATCGCGCCGTTCACCCTGATCTTCGAGAACGCCGGCGTGCTCGGCGCCGCGTCGGTGATGAACGCGGTCATCCTCACGGCGATCCTCTCGGCCGGGAACTCGGGCATGTTCGCCTCGACCCGCATGCTCTACGCCCTCGCCGTGCAGGGCAAGGCGCCCAAGGTGTTCGCTCGCGTGACGCGCTCCGGCATCCCGTTGCCGGCCCTCACCGCGACCGCCCTCGTCGGGGCGCTGTGCTTCATCGTCAGCCTCGTCGGCACGGGAACGGCCTACGAGATCCTCGTCAGCGCCTCCGGCCTCGCGGGCTTCATCACGTGGATGGGCATCGCCTGGTGCCACTTCAACTTCCGGCGCGCGTACGTGCGCCAGGGGCACGATCCGAACGACCTGCCGTACAAGGCCGCCCTGTTCCCCATCGGGCCCATCGTCGCGCTGATCATGTGCGCCGTCGTCATCGTCGGTCAGAGCTTGGAGTTCTTCACCGGCGAGGGCGATCTCAAGCACTTCCTGCTCGCCTACCTCGGGCTCCCGTTCTTCCTCGCCCTCTGGGGAGGCCACAAGCTCGTGACGAGGTCGCAGAAGGTCGACCTCGCGCACGCCGATCTCACGCGCCGCTGAGACGCGGCTCCGGTCGCGGTGGCAGACGAGAAGGCGGCCGGCGTGGGGTGATCACCCCACGTCGACCGCCATCCCATCTGCCGCCTTCGGCAGGTCAGTTCTTGACGTGCGCGTCGAGGAACCGGATGAGCTGGTCCTGGATTGCGGGGTCGGTGAAGAACTGCTGGTCGCCGTGGGCCGTGTCGATGAGAGTGATCTCGGAGGTGCCGCCGGCGTCCTTGACCGCCTTGGCGAAGCGCTCGGCCTGCGGGTACGGCGCCGTGCAGTCCTCGCGCCCCGAGAACAGCAGGACCGCAGGCGAGTCCGCCGCGGCGTAGGTGACGGGACTGGCCGTCTTGGCCGCCTCGTGTCCCGCGGGAACGTCGGGATCGGTGCCGATGAGCCGCCCGTGGGAGGACTCCGCGCCGGGCTTGCCGCCGCCGCAGATCTCCTTCTGGTCGCGGGTGCGCGCGGTGAGGTCGTAGATGCCGTAGTAGCCGACGAACGCCTTGACCTTCGCGTCGGTGGACGTGTCGCCGAGCGTGCCCTGCAGATCGGCGCGGTCGGGCGTGAGCGCCGTCATCGCCGCGAGGTGGGCGCCCGCCGAGTCGCCCATGAGCGCGACGCGATTCGGGTCGATGCCGAGTTCGCCGCCGTGGGCCTTGAGATAGCGCACGGCCGCGGCGACGTCCTGCATCGGCTGCGGGAACCGGGTGTCGGGCAACAGGTGATAGTTGGGCGCGGCCACGGCGTAACCGCGCGAGAGCATGAGCTCCTTGGTCTGCACCATCTGGATGTCCTCGGCGCGGCCGATGTCGCTCTTGTCGCCGCCCTTCCATCCGCCGCCGTGCACCCAGATCACCAGCGGGAACGGCCCGGGGCCCTGGTCCTTGGGCAGGAAGAGATCGACCTTGTGCTCGGTGATGCCGTCACCCACGGTGTCGATGTCGAGCCGCTCGGGCACGACCTCGCCCGCCGTCGCGCTCTGCGAGGTCTGAGGCGGTGCGCTGCTCGAGGCGGTCGGGCTCGAACCCGTCTCCGGTGTGCTGCCGGAGCCTCCGCATGCGGTCAGTGCGCCGGCCATCGCCACGCATGTCGCGATCGTCATGAATGCTCGCCACGTCATCGCTGGTTCCCCCTCCAGGTCGAACGTCCGTCCCCGTGGACGCCCCCACCCTAAGCGGTACCGCCGTACGCGTGCATCGCCTGTTGTCGACAGCGGCGGACTCGGCGACGTCGGGTGGCTCAGGCGGTCCCCGAACGCTCGGTGAGGCGCTTGATCGACCCGAGGACGTCACGCAGCCCACCGCGCACCGACTCGGCGTCGGCGCGTTCGCTGACGATGCTCACGGTGAGGCGGGCGCCGCCGTCGTAGCGCTCGATCTCGAAGCTGCCCCGGTAGCCGTGACGGCCGCCCACGGCGCCCCAGCTGAACGTGTGCCCGGGGGAGTCGACGCGGGTCCACGCCGTGCCCGTGACCTCGACCCGGGTGCCGTCGGCCAGGCGCGGAGTGGCCGTGACCTCGACCGCACCGTCCCCGACCTCCTCCGCCCGTTGCAACCGCGGCATGTAGCGCGGCAGGTTGCCCACGTCGGCGAGGTAGTCGAACAGTGCCTGGGGGTCGGTGTCGATGTCGACGGACTCCACGTACTCAGCCATGGGAACGGTCTACCGGCCCGCTCGCAGCCCCGGCAAGGGACTTCCGTCACGCTCCGCCGTTCTCGAGCCGGAACACGAGCCGGACACGGGTCTGCGTGCGCTCGAACCCCTCAGCTCGCGGTCCACCCGCCGTCGAGGACGTAGGAGCCGCCCGTCATGGTCACCGCCGCCGGGGAGCACAGGAACAGCGCGAGGTCGGCGACCTCGTCGGGCTCGACCATGACCTTGCGCGCCATGCGGTGGAGCATGACCTTGGCGACCACCTCGTCCTCCGCCATGCCGTGCACGCGGGCCTGGTCGGCGATCTGCTTCTGCACCAGGGGAGTGCGCACGTAACCGGGGTTGATGCAGTTGCTCGTGACGCCGTGTTCGGCGCCTTCGAGGGCGACGACCTTCGACAGGCCCTCGAGGCCGTGCTTCGCCGAGACGTACGCCGACTTGAAGGCCGACGCCCGCAACCCGTGCACCGAGCTGATGTTGACGATCCGCCCCCACTCCTGCTCGTACATGCGGGGGAGCGAGGCGCGGATGAGCATGAACGGTGCCTCGAGCATGACCCGCTGAATCGCCCGAAAGACGTCGGGCTCGAACTCGTGCACCGGCGAGACGCGCTGGAACCCGGCGTTGTTGACGATGATGTCGGCCGTGACGTCGAGGCGGTCGAGCACGGCGGAGTCGGAGAGGTCGGCCCCGATGCCGCGTCCGCCGAGGGGCTCGGCCACCGAGGAGGCGGCCTCCTCGTCGAGGTCGATGACGACGACCTCGGCGCCGGCGCCGGCCAGGGCCTGCGTGCACGCGAGGCCGATGCCGCTCACTCCGCCGGTGATGATCGCGGTGCGTCCTGACAGGTCGACGTTGACGAGGTCGCTCATGTCCACTCCGTTCGTGGGAATCCGGGAGGTTCGGCAGGGGGTTCGTCACCGACTCTAGGCCCGCGCCCGGCCCGCCGGTGCCCGAGCGATCGTGCGGACCGTGCGGATCGGCATGCGAACGGCATCGACGTGACGGGGGAACGAATCGGGCCCCGTCGAGACGGCGTGAAGGGTGGGGGCACGGGAAAGGGCCCACCCCGTTTGGGGTGGGCCCTTCACTCCGGATGACCGGCGAGAGCGTGGATCAGGCCTGGGCCTCGTGCTCACGCAGGCGGGTGCGGAGCTCGTCGAGCGAGCCGCTGGTGTCGAGACCCTTGGCCGCGAGCTCGGACTTGAGCTGAGCGGTGTTCATGAGGTTGTAGTTGCGCTTGGTCTGCTCGTTGGCAGCGTCGGCGACGGTCTCGGTCTGCGCCTTGGCGGCGTCGGTCGCGCGCTCGGTCTGCGCCTTGGCGGCGTCGGTGGCGCGCTGGGTCTGCTCGGTGGCGACGCTCGTCATGCGCTTGGTCTGCTCGGCGGCGGCGTTGGTGAAGCGCTCGGCCTGGTCGCGGGACGCGGCCTGGGCCTCGGCGACCTTCTCCTCGACGACCTGACCGAACTGCAGGGCCTGCTCGCGGGCGGAGTTCGCGAAGGACTCCATCTGCTGGCGGGCGGTCTCGGTCATCGTCTTGGCCTGCTCACGCCACGCGGCGTAGAACTCCTCGGCCTGCTGGTTCCACTGGCTGCCGACCTGCTGGTTGGCGTCGAGGATCTTGTGCGCGGTCTCACGCTGAACGGTGAGGGCCTTGGCGTAGAAGTCGAAGAGCTCGTCGACGACCTTGCGGGGGTCGACCGTGCTCGACGGCGTCATCATCGCGGTGGGGCGCTCGAGCTGCTGGGAGAACTGCGAGGTCATCGCGTCCACGGCGGAGAACCAGTTCTCCTGCATCTTGCGGGTGGCCTCGATGTACTGGCTGGTGATCGACATGAGTGACTCCTTCGGGTCGGTGTCGTCGGCAGTGCCCGTCATCGCCGGACACTCTGCTTGAAATAGTACGCACCAGTGTTTGGCATGTCAAGCAGTCGGGCGATGCGGTGTGACGTCGACTCTCCGGTACCCGAAAGGCATCCGGATGACGCGGGGGTGGCCGTGGGGTGGCCACCTCGAGGGTGAGGGATCGCGTTCGCGGTCGCGCGAGGCGGGTCGCGCGAGTCGGAGTGTGCCCCGCCGAGACGGATTCAGGCCTCGACGTGGCGCTCGACGAAGGTGCGGTAGAGGGCGAGGAGGGCCTGCTTCTCCTCCGCGCTGAGCACGGGGTCGTGGTCGATCGCGTCGACGACGGCGGGGGAGGCGGCGTCCTCGCCGGCCTCACCGTCTCCCCGGGCCTTGCGCAGGTTGGTGGCGCCGGCCGACATCATCCCGGCCTGGGTGAGCAGGTGTTCGGTGGAGATGTCGAGTGCGTCGGCGATCGAGCCGAGCACCTTGAGCGACGGCTGGTGCAGGCCACGCTCCACCTGGCTGAGGTAGGCGTTGGAAACGTTCGAGAGCCCGGCGAGCTGGCGCAGCGAGAGATCGGCGAGCTGGCGCTGGGCCCGGATGTAGGACCCGAGCACCGATGGCGGCTTCTCCTGCGTCATGGCCCCTCCTCGTGATGGTGGACGTCGTGGCGGTCGTTTCGGTGGACGGGCCGTGCCTCGGGTCGATCGAATCGAGGGAGTGCCGCCCGGTCCGGGTGCGTCCGTCCCAGGATACGGGACGAGGGTCCTGGCGCCCGGAGTGTCGCATTCGCCCGTTCGTGGTTCTGTACGGATTCGGCCCTCGTCACGTGCATCTCGACATGCGTCGTCATCTGTCTTCGTCGGTGCCGGACTCGCCGGTAGGGCCGTGCATCGGGTTAGGGTCACATCGAGTGTCCGAGGTCACACATCTTCGTGCCTGCCATCGGGCGTTCCGCACTACGCCCCACCGACAAGCGAGGAATGTCATGGCTCAGCAGCAACCGGCCGAGCAGAAGCTCCGCGAGGCCTACGACAAGACCGAGAAGCAGGTGTCGCGCGCATCGGAGGAGCTCGTCGCCAGCCAGGGATTCGCCGAGGTCCTGGCGACCCTCACGAGCAACGCGGTCGCGCTGAGCCGCGTCGTCTCGATCGGGCTCGACCAGGCCGTCCGGGCGACCCGGTTCGCGGGTCAGCGCGACATCCAGCGGCTCGGTCGCCAGCTCAACCGCACCGAGGACAAGCTCGAGCAGGTTCTGCAGGTCGTCGAGAACCTCGAGGACGAGCTCGCGGCCACCCGCGCCGAGCGCGACGAGGCGCTGCGTGAGGCCCGGCCGCGTCGGGCCGCGGCCGGTCGCGCGTCCGCCGCCGAGGTCTCCGACCGTTCGACGCGTGCCCGGCGCACCGCGCGCACGGCCAAGACCGCCCGGGCGGCCAAGAGTGCCTCCGCCGCCCGTTCCGCCTCGGTCACGCCGGAGGGATCGGAGCAGTGACGATGCTCCAGTCGATGCTGCGGCTCCCGCAGACCGTCCTGCAGACCTCGAACATCCTGCTCACCACCGATGACGCGGTCATTGGTGCGACGCCCAAGGATGTCGTGTGGACGCACCGCAACACCACGCTCTACCGGTACCGCAGCAACAAGCGCCGCTTCCCCGTGCCCGTGTTGCTCGTGTTCGCTCTCATCAACCGGCCGATGATCTTCGACCTGAGGCCGGGCAACTCGTTCGTCGAGTTCCTGCTCGAGCGCGGCTTCGACGTGTTCCTGCTCGACTGGGGCGTGCCGTCGAGCTCCGACGACGACATGGGCATCGACGACTACGTGTGCGACGAGCTCACGTGGGCGGTGCGCGAGGTGCGCCGGGCGAGCGGCAGCGACGAGATCTCCATGATCGGCTGGTGCATCGGTGCGGCACTCACCGCCATGTACGCCGCCCTCGAGAACGACGGACCGGCACGCAACCTCGTGCTGCTGACGATGCCCGTCGACACGCAGGGGTCGTTGTACGAGAAGTGGGTCGGTCAGGACGCGTTCGACGAGGACTTCGTCGTCGAATCCGTCGGCAACCTCGCGGGCCGCGCGGTCGACTGGGCCAACAAGCTCATGAAGCCCGTGCAGAACCACGTCGTCACCAAGCGTCGGCTGTTCGAGCAGGTGCACGACGGCACGGTCAACAAGGTGGCCTACCAGGCCATGAGCAAGTGGGTCAGCGACAACCCGCCGTTCCCCGGCCGTGCGTTCGCCCAGTGGATCCGCTGGATGTATAAGGAGAACCGGCTGGTCCGCGGCCGGATCATCCTGCGCGGCCGCCGCGTCGACCTGCGCAATCTCACGCAGAGCATCCTCGTGGTCACGGCCAGCGCCGACCACATCGCGCCCCGCGAGTCCACCCTGCCGCTGCTCGACCTCATCGGCAGCGACGACGTCGAACACATGGACCGCAAGGGTGGCCACATCGGTCTCATGGCGGGATCCAAGGCCCGTCGGGAGATCTGGCCCGACATCGCCGACTGGCTCGAGCCCCGCTCCCAATGGGAGCCGATCCACCTCGTCGACGAGATCGACGCGATCGATGAACTCGACGAGATCGACAGCGCCGACCTCGTCGAGTAACGCCCCCGGCGGTGTACGCCCTCGCCGCCGGCCCGACCTCCTGCACCACCAGCACGAACCTCACTCAGCACCGAAGCGATGCCCACGGCCCTCCCGCTGCCACGGGAGGGCCACCACCAGAAGGAGAGTTCGATGACCGCAGAGACCACCACCGTATCCGCCGAGGAGACGATGCCCACGAGGCTCGGCGCCGCACCCCGCGGCGGCAAGCTGGCCGGTCGCGTCGCCTTCGTCACCGGAGGAACGCGTGGCATCGGCGCCGCGATCAGCAGCAGCCTCGCGCGTCAGGGTGCCACGGTCGCCGCCGGCTACGCCGGCAACACCGAACGCGCCGAGGAGTTCCTCGCCGACCTCGAGGAGCACTGGGGCGGCGACGGCCGCGAGTTCAGCATCCACCAGGGCAACGTCGGCAACCCGGAGGACTGCCGGCGCACCATCGAGGAGGTCATCGCCAAGCACGGCCGCCTCGACATCCTCGTCAACAACGCGGGCATCACCCGTGACCGGGTCGTCTCCAAGATGACCGACGAGGACTGGCAGTCCGTCATCGACGTCAACCTGTCGGGCGCGTTCTACCTCTCGCAGGCCGCCCTCAAGCACATGCTCGAGCGCGGCACGGGCCGCATCGTCAACGTGAGCTCGGTCATCGGCGAGATGGGCAACATCGGCCAGGCCAACTACGCGGCGTCCAAGGCCGGTCTGTTCGGTCTCACCAAGACCCTCGCGCGAGAGGCCGCGTTCCAGCTCGCCCGCGACGGCAAGCTCACCGAGGACACGATCGGTGTCACGGTCAACGCCGTCACGCCCGGTTACGTGCTCACCGAGATGGTGCAGGCGGTGCCCGAGAAGGTCCTCGACAAGATCAAGGGCAACATCCCCGTTCACCGCCTCGCGCGTCCGGAGGAGATCGGTCGCGTCGTGCACTTCCTGTGCGCCGACGAATCCGGCTTCATCACGGGCCAGGTCTGGGGCGTCAACGGCGGTCAGGACATGTGATCGTCCGACTCCACACCCGCCGGTGGGCGGGGAGCCGTCGTGCTCCCCGCCCACCGGCGTGTCCAGGGGTGGATGTCGTGACTGATTCTGTGACCGATGCTGCGACGGGGCGTCAGCGGGGGTCAGGACATGTGATCGCCCGTCCCCCCCCCCGCCGGTGGGCGGGGAGCCGTCGTGCTCCCCGCCCACCGGCGTGTCCAGGGGTGGATGTCGTGACTGATTCTGTGACCGATGCTGCGACTGACTCAGGGCGATTCCCGCCTGACCCCGGGCGAGGTCTGAGTGGTGTGCCGGGGGCCTGACGGGTGCCTTCTCCTGGCCTCTCAGGACGGCCCGTCTCAGGTGACGGTCGCGACCCCGGCGATCGCGTGCGCCGGCTCAAGTGCGCGGTCGCCGCGCCGATGGACAGACGGGTGTCGCCGACGCCGGCGATGCCTCCTGCCCGTCACGAGAGGACCCTCCATGAGCCGTCGCGGCGCCTGGTCGCGAGTCAGTGAACGTCTGCGACGGTCGGTCTCCGGCTCGGGCCGCGACTCGAGCTCGGGTACGGGAGGGCTCACGCGCGCCAGACAGGCGACCGTCGTGGGTGCCGCGTCGACGATCGCGCTGGCCCCTCTGGCTGCCGGGGCGCCGCCGGAGTTCGGCCTGTCGAGTTCGGAGCTGCCGCGGCCCGTCGGTGTCGTTAGCGTCGCCGGGCCCCGCACTGCGGTTCCGGCCTCGTTGCCGTGGCTGGGAGTGGCGCGGAACGGCTCGGGACTGCCGGCCGTCTTCGCGGGGCTGACGGCGGCCAGTCCGACGGGCATCCCCGCGCCGGTGGCGGCGGCCTATCGGTCCGCCGAGGCGTCGCTGGTCAGGACGCAGGCGGGCTGTCACCTGCCGTGGTGGTTGCTCGCGGGCATCGGTCACGTCGAATCGGGTCACGCCGGTGGGCGGGTCGACGGCGACGGCCGCACGCAGGGGGTGATCTACGGTCCGGTGCTCGACGGGTCCACGCCGGAGACCGCGGTCGTGCCCGACACCGACCGCGGCGCCCTCGACGGCGACACCGCGTACGACCGCGCCGTGGGTCCGATGCAGTTCCTCCCCTCCACGTGGCGATCCTTCGGCGCCGACGGGGACGCGGACGGCAAGGCCGACCCCCACGACATCGACGACGCCGCGCTCAGCGCCGGACGCTACCTGTGCTCCGGCGGTGACGATCTGCGTGATCGGGCCGCCCTGCGCACCGCGATCCTGCGCTACAACCCCTCGGAGACCTACGTACACAACGTCCTCGCCGCGGGGGAGGCCTACCGCGACGGCCGTACGCCGCCACCGCTGTGGATCCCGCCGGTCGGGGCGGGCGACTCCCCGCGAGCCGCGGTGCCTCCGACCGTCGTCGCCGCCGGGCCGCCGGCGAGGAGTGCTACCGCCCCCGCCGCCCCACGCAGTGGGACGAACGCGATTGCCCCGCGGGAAGGGACCGGCACGTCGGCGGCGACCCGTCGCGGCGCGTCGACCTCACCCACCGTGACGCGCATGCCGAGCGCCCCGCGCCCGGCCGCGTCTGCGCTCCCCACCACGCGCCGCACGACGGCGCGACCGACCGGATCGCCCCGGGAGTCGACGCCGACACGTCCTTCGTCGACGACGCCGCCGACACCCATCACGGACACGGCGCCGGATTCGCGCCCGGACGCCACCACCGCCCTGCCTCCGTGCGTGCTCGACCCGAGCCCCACGTCGACGACCACGACGACCCCAGCGCCGACCCCGACGACGACCTCGACGACGACGCCCGTTGTCCCGACGCCCGCTTCCACCTCTGCGGCTCCCGTCCCACCGGTTGCCACGCCCACCGCCCCCGTGCCGCCGGCTTCGGGGACGACGCAACCGAACGGGACGGCGACCCCCGGTGGTCCTCTGCCGAGTCCGACCTGCACCCTCCCGGCGATACCCGCGACCCCTTCGGAGCCACAGACGCCACAGACGCCAACGACGCCGGCGACCCCCACGCCGACGTCTCCGGCCACCACCTCGGCCGCTTCTCCCACTACCACATCGACGGCCGAAAGCGCGCGCTGACGCGAACCCTTTACTCGCTCCTGCAGATCGGCGGTGTTACCGTGTGCAAGTCGGACAGTCGACTTGGGGGCGGGGTTCGAAGTGAAGCGTCAACTGGATGCCGACGGCTACGACATCACCGATGAGACCGAGCCGCGCAGGTCACGCCTGCCCGTCGTCCTCGTCGGAGTCGGGTCGGCCGTCGTCGTCACCGCCTCGGCGGGGCTCGTGGCCTACACGCTGACGCGCCCCGTCGGCGGCTCCGAGCACACCGCCCGGGCCGCCGAGGCGCACATCGTCACCTCCCTAGGTCACGCCGTCACGGCGGACGCGGCGTCGGTGGATGCCGCCCGGCCGACGGCGCAGGCACTGTTCGACGACACGATCGGCAGGCCGCCGGGTCTCGCCGCGGGCGCCACCGACACCATTCCCCCGCGCGTGCTCGACTCCTACCGCCGCGCCGAGGCCACGCTCGCGGGCTCGAACGAGTCTCCGAAGTGCCGGCTGCCGTGGTGGCTGCTCGCGGGAATCGGCAAGGTGCAATCCAACCACGCCGCCGGCGGCCAGGTCGACGCGAACGGCACCTCGACCGTCCGCATCGTCGGCCCGCGTCTGGACGGCACCACGGTCGGCGCCGAACTCGTCCGAGACACCGACAAGGGCGCCCTCGACGGCGATCTCACCTTCGACCGGGGCGTGGGTCCGATGCTCGTCGTGCCGCAGACCTGGGAGAAGATCGGCCGTGACGGCGACCAGGACGGTCGCACCGACGTCTCCGACTCCGACGACGCCGCGCTCGCGGTCGGGACGTTGCTGTGCTCGGCCGGCTCGGACCTCTCCACCCCCGACGGCCTCGCCGAAGGGCTCGTCCGACTCGACGACACCGCGGCCTTCCCCGCCGACGTGCTGCCCTGGGCCGCCCACTACCGCGCCGGAGCGACCCCGCCACCGGCCTCGAGCGCCTCGCCCTCGAACGGCGCCACCCCGACCCCGGGTGCTCCGGCCACCGCGACGCCCGGCATCCCCGGGCCCGAGACGACGACTCCCACCCCGGCGGCCGGGGGCCTCGGATTCACCACGCAGCCCACCACGGCGCCACCGCCCGCCTCGCCGGTCACGGCCGAGGCGGGGCGGGGCGCCGACGACGCACCCAGCGGCAGGGGTCGCGGCACTGCCGGCGAGCGCGGCAACGACAGCGGCCGCCGCGGGGACGACGGCAACGCCGGCGGCAGCAACGTCGACGACTGAATCCCGAACCGGCACCTCGCCGCGCTCGGCACCGACTCCTGTCCGACGCGAACCCCCCTGTGGCGGTAGCGAGGCCTCGCCTCACCGCCGGTCTCGTCGGTCCTACCCCGCGATCGACGCCGTCGACTTTGGTCAGGACAGGTGCCGCCCTTCGGCCGATTCCGCGCCAGGCGTGGTGATTGTCAGGATGGGACCATGCGCGAACCCGTCCTCACCCCGGCCCGTCCGTTGTCCCTGCCCCTGATCGGAGCGTCCTACGGCGAGGTCCTGCGAAGCCCTCGCTGGCGATGGTGGAACCCGGTCGTGGCGTGGGTGCTGGCGATCGTCCTCGGCCTGGTGGCCGTGTTCGTGCCGATGCTCGTCTACGGATTCACGGTCGCGGCGACGACCGGCGCCGAGGCGTTCTCCACGGACATGGAGATGACGCCGTCGATGACCTTCGTGCTCAACGTGTCGTTGGCCCTGCTCATCGTGGTGTCGCTGGCGGCGGTGGCCATCGGGTTCCCGGTCGCGGCGAGGTTCCTCCACTCGGTCGAGGGGCGCGTGCGGTGGGCGTGGCTGATCCGGTGCGTGCTCGTCCTCCTGCCGCTCTTCGTCGTCTACGTCGTCGGCGTGTGGGCGCTCGACGGCGCCCGCAGCCTCGGTCCCTCGCAGGGCTGGCCGGCGTTGCTCGCGATGGCGGTGTTCATGACCCCCCTGCAGGCGGCGGGGGAGGAGTACCTGTTCCGCGGGTTCGTCCTCGCCTCGATCGGGTCGTGCTTCCGGCGACCGATCGTCGGGCTCGTCGTCGCGGGAACGCTGTCGACGGTTCTCTTCGCCGCGGCCCACGGCTCCATGGACCCGTGGATCCTCATCGACCTCGGCGGCATCGCAGTCGCGTGCGTCTACCTCACGTGGCGCACCGGAGGGCTCGAGGCCGCCGTCGCCCTCCACACCACGAACAACGTCGTCGTGTTCTTCCTCGGCATCCTCACCGGAACGGTCTCGGAGAGCTACGTGGACAACACGACGACCGGGACGCCGGAGCAGGCGCTCGTCTCGGTGGCGGTGTCCGCGCTCGCGACCGTGCTCCTGCTCTGGCAGGCCAAGCGGGTGGGCGTCCACCGTGCGGTGCCCGCCTCCGTCGGCGCCCGGCCCTGACGAGCCTCGCCGATTCCTGTTCCGGGTGAGGGCCGGACATGCCATCGTGTGTGGACGCGTGGAGAAGACCGGCCCGAGGCCCGGGTCCCGCGCACCCAGGACCACGGCCAGGCAAGGAGCCACGATGACCGAAGTACACGGCGAGAGCGACGTCGAGACCGGAGTGGTGCGCCTGCGGGATGCCCTACAGGGTGTGCCGACGTACAAACCGGGCCGGCCGCCGACGCAGTCACCGGACTTCGTCTCGTACAAGATGAGCAGCAACGAGAACCCCTACCCGCCGCTGCCCGGGGTCATCGAGGCTGTCGCGCGTTCCGCCGAACAGCTCAACCGTTACCCCGACATGGGAACGGCCGCGCTGCGGGAGGCGATCGCCTCCGACGTCGGCGTGAGCGCGGAGGAGATCGTGCCGGGCACGGGGAGCTCCGGCGTCCTCAGTGCCATCGTGGGCGCGACGTGCGAGGCCGGCGACGAGGTGGTCTACGCCTGGCGCAGTTTCGAGGCCTACCCGATCATGGTGGCGCTCTCGGGTGCGCGGTCGGTGCAGGTGCCGGTCACCGAGGACGGCCGCCACGACCTCGACGCGATGGCCGACGCGATCACCCGCGACACCCGACTCGTCATCGTGTGCAGCCCGAACAATCCCACCGGCCCGGTCGTGCACACCGGCGAGCTCGAACGGTTCCTCGAGCGAGTGCCGGCCGATGTCATCGTCGTCCTCGACGAGGCCTACCTCGAGTTCGTCCGCGACGCCGAGGCCCCCGACGGCCTGGCCGTCTACCGCGCCCACCCCAACGTCGTGCTTCTGCGCACGTTCAGCAAGGCGTACGGGCTGGCGGGCCTGCGCGTCGGGTACGCCGTCGCGCGTCCCCAGATCGCCGGGCCGCTGCGCTCGTGCGTCATCCCCTTCGCCGTGAGCGACCTCGCCGCGAAGGCCGCGATCGCCTCCCTGGAGGCCAAGCCGGAGTTGCTCGAGCGCGTGGAGGCCCTCGTGGGCGAACGCACGCGAGTGCTGCAGGGCCTGCGCGAACTCGGCTACGACGTTCCGGAGACCCAGTCCAACTTCGTGTGGCTGCCGCTGGGTTCGAGGACCCAGGAGTTCGCCGAGGCCGCCGACGCGGTCGGTCTGTCGGTGCGGGCGTTCGGCGACGAGGGGGCGCGGGTCTCGGTCGAAGCCCCCGAAGCCAACACGCGCCTGCTGCAGGTGGCCCGGGAGTTCGCCGAGCGGCTGCGCTGATCCGGCGGTCCGGACGCGGAAACCGGCCGGGTCTCTCAACCCGCGTCGCGCGAGTCGTGGCCCCAGGCGTCGCCTCGATCCACGTCGAGATCGAGGTCGACGTCGTCGTAGTCGGCGAGACGGTCGCCCTCGCGCAGCACGGTGGGCAGCCAGCGCGCGGACCCGAACGACATCGCGACGGCGAACGCCGCGAGAAGCGCCGCGTCCACCCACGGCCGCCACCCGGCGACCGCGACCGCGCCGTCGCCCGTCAGCCACAAGGGAACGACGTCGCCGGTGGTGACACCGATGAGACCGGGGCGGTCGATGTCGCTCGTCTCGACCCGCCCGGAGGGTGCGGCGTAGCGCACGACGCAACCGCTGATGACCTCGGCACTGCACGAGACGACCTCACCGGTCGCTCTCTCGGCCGTCGCGCTCATCAGCGCGTTCGCGCCCGTCTGCCACACCGCCGACCCCCAGAGAAGCAGCGCGAGCGATGCGGTGACGACGAGGGCTACGAGGGGGAACACCCGGCGGCGTGCGGGCGGGCGGAGGCGATCCGGCGACATGCCCTCCTATCGGCCCGACTACACGCGAGTTCAGACGCCCGCCCAACTCATGGCCACAGTGCCTCCGACGGGCGTGATGTGGGTTACCGTCTTCCGGACACGCCCAGGCCGACGGCATCGGGGACAGGTGCGGCACCCACCCCACGCCGGACCTGCCGGTCCGTCCCACTCTCCACGAAGGAGTGCGTATGAGCGACAACGGAGTTGCCCGAGCTTTCGATTTCGAGGTCGAAGGCGTCAAACATCATGAGTCGACCGTCGGCTCGCCGTTCTACGACGGCGGGCCCGAGGCGATCCGGTTCATCGACAAGGACGGGAACCGGATCCGCAACGAGGTCAACCTGCCCTACGACAAGTACGTCGACGCGTTGACCGAGGAGGACGGCCGTCGCCTCTACCGCGACATGGCCCTGATCCGGCGCCTCGACGCCGAGGGCACCGCCCTGCAGCGACAGGGTGAACTCGGCCTGTGGCCCGGCCTGCTCGGCCAGGAGGCCGCGCAGATCGGCATCGGCCGGGCGATGAAGCCGCAGGACTACGCCTTCCCGGCCTACCGCGAACACGGAGTGGCCTGGTGCAAGGACGTCGACCCCCTCGCGATCATGGGGATGTACCGCGGCTGCAGCCACGGCGGGTGGGACCCCGACGAGAAGCGGTTCCACATGTACACGATCGTCATCGGCAACAACGCCCTCCACGCGGTCGGATACGCGATGGGTGTGCAGCGCGACGGCGACTACGGCACCGGCGATCCCGAGCGCGACACCGCCGTCGTCACGTTCTTCGGCGACGGCGCCACGGCGCAGGGCGACATCATGGAGTCGTTCGTGTTCGCCGCGGTCAACCAGGCGCCGGTCGTCTTCTACTGCCAGAACAACCAGTGGGCGATCTCCGAGCCCAACGTGCGCCAGACCCGCAACCCCCTGTACGAGCGCGCCTCCGGCTTCGGGTTCCCCGGCGTGCGGGTCGACGGCAACGACGTCCTCGCCACCTACGCCGTCTCCCAGCACGCGCTCGAGCACGCCCGCAGCGGCCAGGGCCCGTTCCTCATCGAGGCCTACACCTACCGCATGGGTGCGCACACCACCTCCGACGACCCCACCAAGTACCGCGACTCCGCGGAGGTCGAACTGTGGCGTGAGCGCGACCCGCTCATGCGGCTCAAGAACTTCCTGCTCTCGCTGCACGAGACCGAGGAGGCGTTCTTCGACGAGGTCGACCGCGAGGCCGACGAGCTCGCCGCCAAGGTCCGCGCCGGGGTCCAGCAGATGCCCGATCCGCCGACGTCGATGCTCTTCGAGAACACCTACGTCGACCCGCACGAGCCGCTCGAGCAGCAGCGTGCGGAGTTCGAGGAGTACATGGCCGGCTTCGAGAACGAGGAGGCGTGATGAGCACCAAGCTCACGCTGGGCAAGGGCATCAACACCGGCCTGCGACGCGCGATGGAGAACGACCCCAAGGTCATCGTCATGGGCGAGGACGTGGGCAAGCTCGGCGGCGTGTTCCGCATCACCGAGGGGCTGCAGAAGGACTTCGGCGAGGACCGGGTCATCGACACCCCGCTCGCGGAGTCCGGCATCGCGGGCACGGCCATCGGTCTCGCGCTGCGCGGGTACCGCCCGGTGGTCGAGATCCAGTTCGACGGGTTCATCTACCCCGCGTTCGACCACATCACGAGCCAGCTCGCCAAGATGCCGGCCCGCTCGCACGGGCACGTCCGGCTGCCCATCGTCGTGCGCGTGCCCTACGGCGGCGGCATCGGTGCCGTGGAGCACCACAGCGAGTCCAACGAGTCCTACTTCCTCCACAGCGCCGGTCTGCGGGTCGTGACGTGCAGCAACGCCGAGGACTCCTACTGGATGATCCAGCAGGCCATCGCCTCGGACGACCCGGTGATGTTCTTCGAGCCCAAGCGCCGCTACCACGAGAAGATGGAGGTCGACCTCGACGCGACGAGCGCGCCTCGTTCGATGGAGGAGCCGCGGCTCGTGCGCGAGGGCACCGACGTCAGCCTCGTCGCGTGGGGCCCGATGATGAAGACCGCCCTGCAGGCCGCCGCCGCGGCCGAGGCGGAGGGCACGTCCATCGAGGTCGTCGAGCTGCGCGGGCTCAACCCGCTCGGCATCGACGCGATCACCGACTCGGTCGAGAAGACCGGCCGACTCGTCGTCGTCCACGAGGCGAGCAAGTTCCTCGGCCTCGGCGCCGAGATCGCCGCCCAGGTGCAGCAGCGCTGCTTCTACCACCTCGAGGCGCCCGTCGAGCGCGTCACCGGCTACGACATCCCCTACCCGCCGAGCAAGCTCGAACACCTCCACCTGCCCGACCTCGACCGCGTGCTCGACGGCGTCGACCGCGTGCTCGCGTACTGACCGCGCCACGGAGAGGACGCATCGACATGGGTACGAAGACGTTCAACCTCCCCGATCCCGGTGAGGGCCTCACCGAGGCCGAGATCGTGTCGTGGAAGGTCAAGCCGGGCGACGCTGTCAAGGTCAACCAGATCGTCGTCGAGATCGAGACGAGCAAGTCCCTCGTCGAGCTGCCGATCCCGTGGGACGGCACCGTGGGTGAGCTGCTCGTCGAGGAGGGCACCGAGGTCGAGGTCGGCAAGCCGATCATCACGATCGAGGTCGCCGGCGCGGGAGACCCGGTGCCCGATGCCGGTGACGCCGCTCCGCCCACCGACGCCGGCGACGGCTGGGGTGGCACGGCGGCTCCCGAGAGCACCGGTCGCTCCCGGGCGACGAAGGTCACCGACGGGGGCACGGCGGGTGCGACCGGTGGGTCGGCCGGGTCGGCCGGGTCGACGTCGGGGTCGTCCTCGGGTGGTGGCTCGATCAAGACGTTCAACCTCCAGGACCCGGGTGAGGGCCTCACCGAGGCCGAGATCGTGTCGTGGAAGGTCAAGCCGGGCGACGAGGTGAAGGTCAACCAGATCGTCGTCGAGGTCGAGACGAGCAAGTCGCTCGTCGAGCTGCCGATCCCGTGGGCCGGCACCGTCGTCGACATCCTCGAGTCCGAGGGCACCGAGGTCGCCGTCGGGGCGCCGATCATCACGATCCGCGTCGCCGGCGCTGAGGGCGACGCGGCCGGCGCGGGAGAGGACGACGCCAAGCGTGAGCCGAACCTCGTCGGCTACGGCGAGATCGCCGGCTCGACGACGCGTCGTAAGCGGCGTGGTGCGGGGGCTGCCGGCGGTGCCGCCGGCGGCGCTCCCGTGGCGCCGGCTGCGAGCGCGGCACCCGCCTCCGCCGCACCCCAGCAGGCAGCACCGCAGCAGGCAGCACCGCAGGAGACCGCGGCGCAGAGCGACCGGACCTCGGCCCGGGCCTCCGCGGGTCGCCCGCTCGCCAAGCCGCCGGTGCGCAAGCTCGCCAAGGACAACGGCATCGATCTGGCCCAGGTCAGCGGCTCGGGCAAGAACGGGATCATCACCCGCGCCGACGTCGAGGCGTACATCGCCGGTGGCGCTCGCGACGCGGGCGAGCAGGCCGCAGCTGCCGACACGACGGCAGTGGCCGCGTCCTCCGGGGCCGCGACCTCCCGTGCTCAGGGCGAGCGTGAGACCCGCATCCCGGTCAAGGGCGTGCGCAAGATGACGGCGCAGGCGATGAGCGCGAGCAAGTTCACCGCTCCGCACGTCACCGAGTTCGTCACGGTCGACGTCACTCCGATGATGGAGCTCGTCGAGCGGCTCAAGGCCGACCGTGAGTTCCGCGACGTCAAGGTCACCCCGCTGCTCGTCGTCGCCAAGGCCCTGCTGCTCGCGTGCCGCCGTAACCCCGGCGTCAACGCACAGTGGGTCGACGAGCCCGACGGCTCGGCCACGATCGTGCAGAAGAGCTACGTCAACCTCGGCATCGCCGCGGCCACCCCGCGCGGGCTCATCGTCCCGAACATCAAGGACGCCGACGCGATGTCGATGCGCGAGCTCGGCGAGGCCATGGGCGCGCTCGTCGACACGGCACGTTCGGGCCGTACTCAGCCTGCGGACATGTCGGGCGGCACGATCACGATCACGAACGTCGGTGTGTTCGGTGTCGACACCGGTACGCCGATCATCAACCCGGGCGAGTCCGCGATCTTCGTGTTCGGGGCGGTTCGTCGTCAGCCGTGGGTCGTGGGGACGGGCGCCGACGAGCGCATCGAGCCTCGCTGGGTCACCCAGCTCGGTCTGAGCTTCGACCACCGGCTCATCGACGGCGATCTGGGCAGCCGGTTCCTCGCCGACATCGCCGCGATCCTCGCCGATCCGGCCAGGGGCCTCGTCTGGGGCTGACCTCGGTCACCGACGACGCCGCAGGATCCACCCGGATCCTGCGGCGTCGTCGTATCTGTGGCAGCTCTGACGCTGAACGGTCACCGTGTGTGCCGGGCCGGCAGCGACCGCCGGCGCACGACCGCGATGGTGACGAGGGGAGACCTGCCTGCGCGGACTAGACCTGGCGCTGGGTGAACGCCGGCAGGGAGATGTCCAACTCCTGCTCCCCGGGCTCGCCTTCGACGCGGTACGTCACGCGGACCACGGGCTTGGTGCCGGTGGAGTACCCCTCGAGCAGGAGGCGCGCGTTGTCGCCGGCCGGAGTCGCGTCACCATGCTCGGCGTCCTGCTCGCACACGACGCCGACCCGCACGGTGGAGTCGTCGGTGCCGCTCGGCATGCCGAACTCCCGCAGCACTGGGCCGGGGTCGACGACCTCGGCGTCGGTGACCGTGGCCACTCCGGGCTTGTCGAGGCACAAGGTGACGAACCACGAGTACGGGGCGTTGACCGGTGGGTGGTACACGCCATGAGAGTGACCGGTGCCGTCGTCGGCGACGACGAGGCGTGGGCCGGGCTCGGGCATGAAGGCGACCGCGGCGGCGAGGAGACAGGCGAGGAGTCCGCCACCGACGACGAGGGCAGCGGAGTTGGGCTTGCTCATGTGCCGATTGTCGTCCGAACCGGGGCGAGCAGAAGGGTCTTCGGTCCCGCAGGTTTCGGCGAGCCGGCCTGCGCGCCGGCGGGCGTCGACGTCAGGGGGTGATGACGAGCGAGTCGAGAACCCGGCGAGCCACGTCGTCGTCACCGTGGACGGAGTAGTGGAGGTCCTCGGTGCTGCGGCGGCCGGCGGCGCGGCGGGTGAACGCCTCGGTGCTCATCTGGATGCTCGTCGTCTTGCCGATGACCGGGATGGGGCCGGTCTCGTCGACGCCCCCGGTGAACATGAGGCTGCCGTGGGGCTTGCCGTCCTCGTCCTCCTCGACACGAACGCCGCTGCGGGCGACGACGGGGCCCGTGAGCTCGATCATGACGACCCGGCCGGTGGGGACGCCGGCGCGTTTGACGACGATCATCGGCAGCGCGTCGAGCACGGTCTGCGTGAAGTTGGCGGCGCCCAGCGAGTCGAGGTTGCCCGGGCGGCCGAGGGCGGCGCGGATGTCCTGTTCGTGGACCCACAGGTCGTTGATCCGGATGCGCAGGGCCCGAAGCAGCGGCATCTGCTTGCCGCCCGGCATGTCGACGACGATGGCGTCGACCTCTTCGGGGTCGAGCTCCTTGAGGTCCTTGAGCTGTCCGAGCCGTCGGGCCATGACCTGCTGCAGTTCCTGGACCACCTCGGCGCCGGGCCGGGGGCGGCGCAGTTCCACGCCCTGCTCGATGCCTCGGGCGAAGTCGCTGTGGAGGTGGTCGTGATCGGGCACCTCGACCTCGGGGTCGGGGCGGCCCATGAGCCCGGCCTCCAACGCGACGACGTGGGAGAGCTGGTCCTTCACCGTCCAGCCGGGGCACTCGGTGGGCTTGTCGAAGTCGCGGTCCGAGCAGGGGAACGCGAGGTCGATGATCGCCTGCGCGGTCTGGGTGTAGGCGTCGACGAGCTCGGACAGTTCTTCGGGCGCGGCCGGGTGCATAGGCATGACCTCAGCCTAACTAGGGTGGGCGTCATGGCCATCTCGGAACGGGTCCGTACTTCTGTCACCCCTTCGCCGCGGGTCGCCGTGGTGGGGGCGGCGGTCGCGGTCGCCCTGGTGGCGATGGTCCTCGCCGGTCGGGTGGGTGGCATCTTCGCCGAGTTGCCGGGGTTCTCCGACGGCGGGGCGCTCGCGCGCTGGGGCGTCCCGGCGTCGCGGGTGGTGCTCGACGTCTCGGCGGCCGTCACCATCGGGTTGCTGCTGCTCGCGGGAACGATCGTCCCCGAGCGCACCTCGACCGATCGTCGTCGCACCGCGTGCCGGCTCGCGGTCCTCACGGGCAGTGTCTGGGTGCTGGCCTCCCTCGCGTTGCTGGTCTTCTCGGTCTCGAACATCTCGGGCGTGCCCGTCGGCGACCCGATGTTCGGGGCGCAGGTGGCCTCGGTGGTCTGGGATTTCGAGTTCTTCCGCACGATCCTCATCAGCACGCTCGTCGCACTCGGCGCGGTGCTGCTCGCCCTCGGCGCGCGCACCCCGACGTCGATCACGTGGTCGGCCGCGCTGGCGATCGTCGCGGTGCTCGTCCTCGCGCTCATCGGCCACTCCGGCGGCGCGGCGGCTCACGACACGGCGGTCAACTCGATCGCGGTGCACATGGCCGCGGCCGCGGTGTGGATGGGAGGCCTGGCCGGTCTCGTCGTCCTGCGACCGACCCTCGGCAAGGATCTGCCCGTCGTCGTCGCGCGGTACTCCCACCTCGCGCTGTGGGCGTACTGCGGCATCGCGATCTCGGGCGTGCTCAACGCGACGCTGCGCATCTCGTCCTTCGCCGGGCTCGCCACCCCGTACGGGGCGTTGCTGCTCGTCAAGGTCGCCGCCTTCGTCCTGCTCGGCGTCGCCGGGTGGCGCATGCGCGCCGCCGTGGTGGGGCGCTTGCAGGCCGATCACGCCGACGGGCGCGCCTTCGCGACGCTGGCGGTCGGCGAGATCGTGGTCATGGCGCTGGCGTACGGCGTGGCCGTCGCGCTCTCACGCACCCCGCCGCCGGTCCCGCAGACCGAGTCGCCCGACATCGTCACCTCGCTCACCGGCTACCCCGACCCGGGCGGTCCGCCCACCGGGGCCGACTGGTTCACGATGTGGCGGCCCGACTGGATCTTCCTCACCGCCTCGGCCCTCGCGATCGGCCTGTACGTCGCGGGCGTCGTACGTCTGCGCCGGCGCGGCGACGCGTGGCCGATCCACCGCACCCTGTTGTGGATCCTCGGCTGGCTCGTCTTCGTGTGGACCACGAGCGGCACCCCGGGCATCTACGGGCGGCTCACGTTCTCGGCCCACATGGTCATGCACATGACGCTGACGATGGGCGCGCCCGTGGTCATGGCGTTCGGTGCGCCGCTGACCCTCGCCTCGCGGGCGCTCAAGGCCCGTAAGGACAAGACGCTCGGCCCGCGGGAGATCCTCCTTGCGACCGCACACTCGCGGTGGATGAACTTCTGGGCCAACCCCGTCGTGGCCGGGTTCAACTTCGCGGGCAGCCTCTACATCTTCTACTTCACACCGTTGTTCGAGCTCGGGCTGCGCACCCACGTCGGGCACATGATCATGGTCGTCCACTTCATGCTCGCCGGGTACGTGTTCGCGTGGTCCCTGGTCGGCATCGACCCCGGCCCGCGCCGCTGGCCGCCGTCGCTGCGTCTCGTGTTGCTGTTCGCCACGATGTCGTTCCACGCGTTCTTCGGCGTCATCATCATCTCGATGACGACCCTGCTCGGGCACGACTACTTCACCCAGCTCGCCCTGCCGTGGGTCGGCAACCTCCTCGACGATCAGCGTGTCGGCGGAGCGATCACCTGGGGCATCGGTGAGTTCCCCATGCTCGCGCTCGCGTTGCTCGTCGCCGGCACGTGGATGCGCTCCGACGAGCACGAGGCCCGTCGGCTCGACCGGCAGGCCCTGCGCGACCACGACGCCGAACTCGAGGCCTATAACGAGGCCCTGCGCCGGCGTGGTGAGGCGATGCGCCGGGCGCAGGAGGCCGAGGAGGCCCGCTATCGCGCCCGCCAGGAGGGGCGACGCGACCGCCGCGAGGACGGCCACCCGCGCGCGAAGTGACCGGTCGTCCCGTCACGGGCCGGGGTGGACGGGCACGCTTTCACGAGGTGGGAGCTGACGACCCGCGTTCTCGGGACGCTGCTCCGACGCCTCGAATAGGGTCGGAGGTGAGGCGCAGCCCGCAGGGCGACCACGGCCCGACCACGGCAGGACACGACACGAAGAGGTGCTTCCATGACCGACCGTCCTCTCCTCTGGCTGCGTCACGAAGTGCGTCCCGGGGAGGGGCGAGCCGCCATCTCGCCGCGGACGGCGCGCGAACTGCGCGAGGCCGGGTTTCGTGTCGTCGTCGAGGAGAGTCCGCAGCGCGCGTTCCCCCTCGCCGAGTACACGGCGGCGGGCTGCGAGACTGCGGCGACCGGTACGTGGCCGGAGGCGCCGGACGATGCGATCGTCGTCGGGCTCAAGGAGCTTCCCGACGGTGACTCCCCGCTGCGGGACCACGTCTACTTCGGGCACGCCTTCAAGCACCAGCACGGTGCGCGGCACCTGCTCTCGCGGTTCGTCGAGGGCGGCGGCACCCTGCTCGACCTCGAGTACCTCGTCGACGAGGACGGACGTCGCGTGGCGGCGTTCGGTTACTGGGCGGGGTACGTCGGCGCCGCCCTCGCCGTGCTCGAGTACCGCCGACAGCTCGAACCGGGCATGGCTCCGCGCGGCAAGGCCGAGCTCGACGCGTTGCTGCGCGAGGGTCAGGCGGGGGAGCGGCCGACCGCCCTCGTCATCGGGGCCCTGGGTCGCAGCGGCCGGGGTGCATGCGACGCACTCGAGGCCGCCGGAGTGACCACCACGAGGTGGGACGTGGCCGAGACCCTCGAGCTCGACAAGCCGGCGTTGCTCGGCCACGACATCCTCGTCAACTGCGTCATGGTGAGCACGCCCGTGCCCCCGTTCGTCACGGAGGGCGACCTGGACGAAGAGGGTCGCAGGCTGTCGGTGATCTCCGACGTGACCTGCGACGTCACCTCCGACTGCAACGTGCTGCCCGTCTACGACGCGATCACGACGTGGCAGGAGCCGGTGCGTGAGCTGCGGCCGGCCGATCCGGCCCGGGGTCGCCCCGCGGTGCGCATCGTCGCGATCGACAACCTGCCGTCACTGCTGCCCGCCGAGGCCGCCGGCACCTACGCACGCGACCTGCTCCCCACGCTGCTGACGCTCCCCGACGGGCCGGTGTGGCAGCGGGCACGAACGCGGTTCGCACTCGCGCTCGCCGACGAGGGTCTCGATGCGCCGGGGGCGACTGAACCGGTGTGACGGTGGCGCCGAGGCCGGCGTCCTCCCCGATGACGTTCGAGAGGGACGCCGGACGCGGCGCATGCCCGGCGATCAGCGGGGAGACAGGCCCCACGCGTCGGCGAGCAACTCGTAGCTGCGGCGGCGCAACGTCGGGTCCCACGTGTAGGTCGCGACGATGAGCTCGTCGAGGTCGTAGCGCTCGACGAGCTTCTCGAGGTGAGCGACGGCCTCGTCGGGCGTGCCGGCCACCGAGAACGACAGGTCGACGCCGCCGCCGGTGGGGGCGAAGGCGGGTCCGCCACCGAGTCCCTGTGCGGGCCCGGCCGGGCCTTCACCGGGCGGGTCGAGAGGCGCGAGCCGCCCGGTCATGATCCGGGTGCGCATGGCCTGTGCGGTCGTGGCGAGGTGCTCGGCCTCCTCCGTGGTCGGGGCGCAGATGACGTTGACGCCCGCCATGACGTAGGGCTTGTCGATCTGCGCGGTCGACGCCTCGGTGCTGAACCGGGTGCGGTAGACCTCGAAGGCCTGGTCGATCGCCTGGGGGGCGAAATGGGAGGCGAACGAGAACGGCAGCCCGAGTGCGGCGGCGACGCTCGCCCCGCCGAGCGAGGAGCCGAGCATCCACAGCGGCACCTTCGTGCCCTCGCCGGGCAGCGCGCGCACGCGCAGGCCGTCACGGCCCGGCGTCGGCCGATCGCCGAGCAGCAACGAGAGCTCGGCGACGTCGCTCGCGAAGTCGCGCAACTCGCCGGAGCCACGAGAGAGCGCAGCCGCGGTGACGGGGTCGGTGCCGGGAGCACGGCCGAGGCCGAGGTCGATGCGGTCGCCGTAGAGCGTGGCCAGGGTGCCGTAGTACTCGGCCACCATGAGCGGCGCGTGGTTGGGCAGCATGACACCGCCGGAGCCGACGCGGATCGACTCGGTGTGGCCGGCGACGTGGCCGAGGAGCACGGCCGTGGCCGAGCTCGCGAAGGTGACGCTGCCGTGGTGCTCGGCCATCCAGAAGCGCTCGTAGCCGGCCTTGTCGGCGGTCTGCGCGAGCAGCGTGCTGTCACGAAGGGCATCGGCCGCGGTGGAACCCGCGCTCACCGGTGCGAGATCGAGAATGGAAAGGGGGACGCGACGTGTACTCACGTTCATGGCAACGTTCGCACAGCACCCGGATATTGCCTCCGGCTAAGCAATTCGCCGTGTTTTCGCCCGGCCTCCTTGGAGTTGGGGCATCATCCGCCGATGATCGAAGCAGGACACCGACACTCACGGAGGCACCATGTCCATCGGCTTCGGCATCTTTCTCATCGCCCTCGGCGCGATCCTCTCGTTCGCGGTCAAGGACTCGGTCCCCGGCATCGACCTGACGATGATCGGCTACATCCTCATGGGGGCGGGGCTCGTGACGGCCATCGTGTCCATGGCCATGATGAGCCGCTCGCGCACCGGTGTCACCCGCCGCACCACCACCGTCGAGGACCCGCGCGACCCGCGCGTCTGACGCCTCTGGCAGTGATCGCGTCCGGCGGTTCCGACGCGTCCGGTGGCTCTCTCTACGCACCCCTGCACCGCCGACGTCACGACGCTGCCCGACCCGGTGGACCGGGAGGGGCAGCGTCGTCGTGCGTGCTCGCAGCGCGGCTCAGAACGCGGATTCCGGCACGTCCATGAGGGAGTTGTCGGTCATCTCGCAGCTCACCCGCTCGGCCGCCATCCGGGGCAGGACGGTGCGGGTGAAGAACCGGGCCGCCGCGATCTTTCCGGTGTAGAAGTCGGCGTCGGCGCCGGTGGCACCGGCCTCGAGCGCGGCCGTCGCGACGTCCGCCTGGCGCAGCAGTAGCCACCCGACCATGACGTCGCCCGCCGCGAGCAGCAGGCGGGTCGTGTTCTGGCCGACCTTGTAGAGGTTGGCGAGGTCGCCGCCCTCCTGCCGCGGGTCGGACTTCATGAGCTCGCCGATCATGTAACCGCCGATCGCGGTGATGTCCTCGACGGCCTTGCCCAGCAGCTCGCGCTCCTTGGCCAGCGGGTCGTCACCGAGTGCGGAGCCGGCGAGCACGGTGGCCATGACCTGCTCCGACATCCAGGTGAGGGCCTTGCCCTTGTCGCGCACGATCTTGCGAAAGAAGAAGTCCTGGCCCTGGATGGCCGTCGTGCCCTCGTAGAGGGTGTCGATCTTGGCGTCGCGCACGTACTGCTCGACCGGGTAGTCCTGCAGGAACCCGGAGCCGCCGAAGATCTGCAGCGACTCGCTGCCGAGGAGCACCCAGGCCCGTTCGGAGCCGACGCCCTTGACGATGGGCAGGAGCAGGTCGTTGACGCGGGCGGCCATGTCGGCCTCCGAGCCCTTCTCGAAGTCCATCGAACCCGACTCGAGGTAGGCCTGATCGACGATGTCCTGCTGCATCGCGGTGAAGAGCACGACGGCACGCAGACCCTCGGCGTAGGCCTTCTGCAGCATGAGGGAGCGACGCACGTCGGGATGGTGGGTGATCGTGACCCGCGGGGCGCTCTTGTCGGCCATTTGGGGGAGGTCGGCGCCCTGCACGCGCTCCTTGGCGTACTCCAACGCGTTGAGGTACCCGGTCGAGAGCGTCGCGATGGCCTTGGTGCCCACCATCATCCGCGCGTACTCGATGACGCGGAACATCTGGGCGATGCCGTCGTGCACGTCGCCGACGAGCGTGCCCACGGCGGGGTGCTTCTCGCCGAAGCGCACCTCGCACGTGGTCGACACCTTGAGGCCCATCTTGTGCTCGACGTTGGTGACGTAGACGCCGTTGCGCTCGCCGAGATCGCCGGTCTCGAGGTCGAACATGTACTTGGGCACGGCGAACAGCGAGAGGCCCTTGGTGCCGGGCCCGGCGCCCTCGGGGCGGGCGAGGACGAGGTGCATGATGTTCTCGCTCAGGTCGTGCTCACCCGAGGTGATGAAACGCTTGACGCCCTCGATGTGCCAGGTGCCGTCGGGCTGCTGGACGGCCTTGGTGCGGCCGGCACCCACGTCTGAGCCTGCGTCGGGCTCGGTGAGCACCATGGTCGAGCCCCACTGGCGCTCGATCATGTGCCGGGCCATCGTCTTCTGGTCCTGGGTGCCGAGTTCGTGCAGAACGCGCGCGAAGCCGTAGCCCGCGGAGTACATGTACACGGCCGGGTTGGCGCCGAGGATGAGTTCGGCCACGGCCCAGTTGAGCGTGGGAGGGACGACGGTGCCACCGAGTTCGGCCGGCACGTTGAGCATGCCCCAGCCGGCCTCGGTGTACGCCTTGTACGACTTCTTGAACGATTCGGGCAGGGTGACCTCGCCGGTCTCGGGGTCGAACACCGGGGGGTTGCGGTCGGAGTCGAGCAGGCTGTCGGCGATCTCGTTCTCGGCCAGGCGGGCGACCTCGTGAAGGATCTCGCGGGCGGTGTCGGCGTCGATCTCCTCGTAGGGCCCGGAGCCGAGAACGTCGCCGCGTCCGAGCACCTCGAACAGGTTGAACTCCAGGTCGCGCAGGTTGCTCTTGTAATGGCTCACCGTCGGAATCTCCTCATGTCGTGACCGTGGATCCCGCCGTGGTCCGGGGCGACATCGCACATTACTGATCGGTAATCAGGATGGCGGACGGGGTGGGTGCCCGCAAGCAGTGGTGTGCCGCGTCACAAACGGGCAGGGTGGGGACGAAGCCGCCTCGTCGGGGGCTGGTGACCGTGCCGGCGACGTGGGAAAATGACTGCTGGATGACATCGAGTTGAACGAGAGGTGAACGACGATGGGTGCAGGGGCCGAGGCGTCCGAGGCGACGAGCACGGCGTCCGAGAAGAGCGCGACCGGCGTGACGGAGGAGAACGCGGCAGCCGACGACAGCACGACGAGCACGCTCGGGGAGATGGCCGTCGAGACCGAGACCGAGGTCAAGCTCGAGTGCCCGCGCCGGTGGACGATGCCGCGGCTGGACGGGATCGGGCGGGTCGCGACGGTGCGCGGGCCCCAGCGGATGACGCAGACCGCCACCTACCTCGACACCCTCGGTCTCGATCTGCTGCGCAACAAGCACACGCTCCGGCGACGCACCGGTGGCAGTGACGCCGGTTGGCACCTGAAGACGCCTGGCGACGACTCCGCGGAGGAGTCCGGGCGGGTCGAACATCGCCTGGCGCTCGGCCGCTCGGCCGCGCTCATCCCCTCCGAACTCATCGAGATCGTCGCGCCCTTGATCGACGGAGCCGTGCTGCTGCCCGTCGCGACCCTGCGCACCCGCCGCACGCGTCGCGAGCTCTGCGACGAGGCGGGCACGGTGCTCGTGCTGGTCGAGGACGACGTCGTGGAGGCCACGACCTACGTCGACGGCGAGCGGGTCCACCGCTGGCGTGAGGTCGAGGTCGAGGTCGTCGACGGCGCCGGTGAGGATCTCGCCGCGGTGGTCGATGCGCTCGTCGCCAAGGGACTCATGCTCTCCGACAGTCCCAGCAAGCTCTCCCGCGCACTCGCCGAGCCGATGGCCGCGTCGAGCGGCAAGAAGGGCCGCACGGCCGGAGAGGTCGTCCTCGACTACCTCTCCCAGCAGGCCGGGGTGCTGCAGGCGAGTGAGCAGCGCCTGCGTGAGGACGCTCCGGACTCCGTGCACAAGGCGCGAGTGGCGACGCGGCGCCTGCGCAGCACCCTCAAGACGTACCGACCGCTGTTCGAGCGCGTCGACACCGACCCCGTGCGCGATGAGGTCAAGTGGCTGACGGGGGCGCTCGGCGAGCCCCGTGACGCCGAGGTCATGCAGGAGCGCATCGGTGGGCTACTCGACACCCTCGAGCCCGACCTCGTCGTGGGCCGCGCCGACGTCCACATCCGTGCGGCGCTCGAGGCCGAGCACGAGCGGGCGCACGCGCACATGGTCAAGGCGCTCGACTCGACCCGTTACGAGCGCATCATGGGCGACCTCGTCGAGTTGCTCCTGCACCCGCCGTTCTCGGTGATGGCGCACGAGCCGGCGTCCGACGTGCTGCCCGATCTCGTCGCCGCGGCCTCGGACAAGGTGGGCAAGCAGGCGAAGCGCGCCGCGGCGATGCCGGAGGGCGCCGAGCGCGACGAGGCGGTCCACGAGATCCGCAAGCTCGCCAAGGCCGCCCGGTACGCCGCCGAGGCCGCGGGCAAGGCCTCCGGTGGCTCGGCCAAGCAGATCGCCTCCGCCTACGCCGAGTTGCAGGAGGCCCTCGGTGACCACCAGGACAGCGTCGTCTCTCGCGACGTCGTCATGCGGCTGGCCGGCGACGCCCGCCGGGCCGGTCAGGAGACCTTCACCTACGGCGTTCTCGCCGAGCGCGAGTACGCCGGCGCCCGGGCCGTGGAGGAGCGTTACGTGCCGCTGCTCGAAAGCGCCCGTAAGGCCGCCAAGAAGATCGGTTGACCCGTCGACGACCCGAGCATGAGAAGACGCGTTCGCCGCCCCGGCCTGAGTCGGGGCGGCGAACGCGTCGTGTGGAGCGAGTGACGGGAATCGAACCCGCGTATCAAGCTTGGGAAGCTTGTGTTCTACCATTGAACTACACTCGCGTTTTCGCAGGTCAGCGCCGCTTTTGGTCGTCTCGCCGTTCTTTCGTGAAGAGCGGTGGATCGCCGCCGGCGTGGCCGCGTGGTTCTGCAGTCTACGACACCGTCGCGTCATCTCGTGCACACGGTCCCGGAGCCGCGCCCGGGCGATGCGGGCGCGGCTCCGGGAGTCTCGCGAGGTGCGGGCCGCGTTCGACGGCCGGGCCCGACGACCGGGCTCAGCGGCAACCGACCACGGCGGTGGCCATCGTGTCGACCGCGCTGCGCACCGACGCGGTCCTCGTGTTGCCGTTCTGGATGAACGCGAAGGCGCGGATACGACCGTCGCTGCCGCGGGCGACCCCGGCGAGCGCGACGGCGTCGCCGAGAGTGCCCGTCTTGGCCATGACCTTGCCGACCGCGCACCGCTGCCCGGCGGCCTTGAAGCGGCTGCGCAGCGTGCCGGTCTGACCCGAGCGCGGCATCGCACCGTAGGCGAACGTCACCTGTCGCATCGCGGGGTCGTCCCACATGTGGTCGACCGCGGCGACGAGGGCGCGCACCGGCATCCGGTTCGACCGGGAGAGGCCCGAGCCGTCCTTGTTGACGTACCCGGTGAGCGGGACGCCGGCGCGCGAGAGGACGGCGCGCTGGTGGGCCAGGGAGTTCGTCCACGTCGGCCGAAGCCCCGCCTCGAGCGCGGCGACGCGCAACAGGTACTCGGCGTAGTCGTTGTCGCTCACCGAGAGCATGTGGGCGACGAGCGAAGACACGGGCGCCGACCAGCTCGCGCTGAGCTCGTTCGCGCCCTTCGACGTCGCCGCCGCGCCGGCGTACCGCGCGCTGATCCCGGCCTTCTTCAGCGACGCGGCGAAGGAGGACGCGGCCGCGGTGGTGCCGTTGGCCCCGCCTCGGTGGTGGGCGAGGGTCAGGCCGCGGACAGGCTGCACCTCGCTGCCTACGTAACTCCGCTTCCAACCCGTGGCGCTCGTCGGCGCGGGAAAGACCGTGGCGTCGGCGTAGAGGGTCACCGAGCGCAGCCCCTGAGCGCGCAGGCTCGCGGCGGTGCGCTGGGCGAGCGTGCTCAACTTCGAGGCCGTCAGCGAGGGATCTCCCGCGCCCTTGAGGTAGACGTTCGTCGGAACCGCGGAGCTCTGATAACTGCGGGTCACGAGCTGGGTGTTCGGCGACGTCGACGAGAGCACGGTGATCGCGGTCATGACCTTCTGCGTCGACGCCGGCATGCGGGTCGTGCCGGTGCGGCTGGACCACAGCGTGGCGCCGGTGGACTCGTCGAGCACGAGGCCGGAGAATCCGCTGCCCAGGTAACGGCTCTGCGCGCCGGTCCGCAGGCGGGAGGTCATCGCCTTCGTCGCCGTGGCGGAGGCGGGGCTGGTCCTCGCTCGTGACGCGGTGGTGGCAGAGGTGGCCGCCGCCGTGGAGGCGGCGGCCGCGGACGCGCCGTGGGCGACCGGGGCGGTGGCGAGGGTGGGGACGGAGAGGGTGGTCGCCGCGACGGCGGCCGTGACGCAGGTGCGCAGACGCATGGATTTCCTCGGATGCTCGCTGGGACGAAACGCGAGACCCCCTGCGTCACAACGATCGTCACGTGGACGAGACCTTTTCGTGATGCACTCGCAGCCCCCTCTTCGGCCGCGGGGGTGCCCGGCTTGAGCAATCCGGGGCCTTTGCCTGCTCACAGTGATCCGCCGCGCACCTGCAGCGGACGCCCTCGTCCACCCTCGACGAGGACCTCCGCAGGGCCGCGGGACAGGTAGCGTGTGTCCGTGCTGCTCTCCGATCGTGACATCAAGGCCCAGGTGGACGCCGGGCGCGTACGCCTCGACCCCTACGACGCGGGCATGGTGCAGCCCTCGAGTATCGACGTGCGTCTCGACCGCTTCTTCCGGCTGTTCGACAACCACAAGTACCCCTACATCGACCCCGCCGAGGAGCAGCCCGACCTCACGCGACTCGTCGAGGTCGAGCACGGTGAGGCGTTCGTGTTGCACCCGGGGGAGTTCGTGCTCGGGTCGACCTACGAGAACGTGTGCCTGCCCGATGACGTGGCCGCGCGCGTCGAGGGCAAGTCCTCCCTCGGCCGGCTCGGGCTGCTCACGCACGCGACGGCCGGATTCGTCGACCCCGGGTTCGACGGTCACGTCACCCTCGAGCTGAGCAACGTCGCCACCCTGCCCATCAAGCTCTACCCGGGCATGAAGATCGGCCAGCTCTGCTTCTTCCAGCTGTCGTCCGCGGCCGAACACCCCTACGGCAGTGCGGTGTACGGCTCGCACTACCAGGGCCAGCGGGGACCCACGGCGAGCCGGTCGTTCGCCGGGTTCACCTGCATCGAGGTCTAGGCGACGCGCGATGGCCCGCATCGTCCGGCGTCGTCCGCTCACCCGCGCGCGGCACACCGTCGAACGCGGACGGCGGCCCGTCGAGGCAGCCGTCGTCATGCTCCACGGCGGCCCGGAGCGCGGCTTTCGCGAGACCCCCAGGTGGAGCGCTCCCTACCTGCGCCTTCGCCCGTTCGGCCGCCGGATCCGTGAGCTGTCCGACGACCGCATCGCCATCGTGCGCGTGCAGCACACCCAGACGGGCTGGAACGGCGGCGAGCGCACGACCCTCGCCCAGGCCCGCCTCGTGCTCGCCGACCTCACCGAGCGGCGCCCCGACCTCACGATCGGACTCCTCGGACACTCCCTGGGAGGCCGCACCGCCCTCGCCGCCGCCGATCACGACAAGGTGCGCAGCGTCGTCGCCCTCGCTCCGTGGGTCACCCCGTACGACGACGTGGAGCACCTCGTCGGCTGCGACGTCCTCGTCGTCCAGGGAGAGCGTGATCGCGTGTGCCCGCCGCGGGATTCGGAGGCCTTCGTCGCTCGGCTGCGCGCCGCCGGAGGGTCGGTGGAGTACGCGCCCCTCGCCGGCTGTGGACACGCGATGATCCGGCGCGCCGGCCTGTGGCACGAGCTCGCGGCGTCGTTCCTCGTACGCACGCTGCTGGCGCCGGAGTCGCCTCTCGAGCCCCCGCCGGAATCCTCTCGTCACTGAGCCGGATTCATGTCGCTCTCGGCCGGCCACGCTCATCGGATGCGGTCAGTGGCCTGTCAGAACGGGCAGTTGTCGGTGGTGGCCGTTACGTTGGGGCGCATGATCCGGTTCGACCGCGTCACCAAGACGTATCCGGGCGGCACGGTCGCCGTCGACGACCTGACGCTCGAGGTGCCGCGTGGCCGCATCACGGTGCTCGTCGGCCCGTCCGGCTGTGGCAAGACCACCTCGCTGCGCATGGTGAACCGCATGATCGAGCCCACCTCGGGAACGATCTACCTCGACGGCGTCGACACCGCCACGATCCCGCCCACCGAGTTGCGGCGCGGCATCGGCTACGTCATCCAGCAGGGCGGGTTGTTCCCGCACCGCACGGTCGAGCAGAACGTCATGACGGTGCCCAGGCTGCTCGGGTGGTCCACGGCCAAGGCGCGAGAGCGCGCCCGCGAGTTGCTCGAGGTCGTCGGCCTCGCGCCCGAGCTGGGCCGGCGCTACCCGGGGCAGCTCTCCGGCGGTCAGCAGCAACGCGTCGGTGTGGCGCGCGCCCTCGCCGCCGACCCGCCCGTCCTGCTCATGGACGAGCCGTTCAGCGCCGTCGACCCCGTGGTGCGCGAGGGCCTGCAGGACGAGCTCCTCACCCTGCAGGCACGGCTGCAGAAGACGATCCTGTTGGTCACCCACGACATCGACGAGGCCGTCAAGCTCGGCAACGAGGTCGCCGTCCTGCGCGTCGGCGGGCGCCTCGCCCAGGTCGACCCACCCGCGCGACTGCTCGCCGAGCCCGCCGACGACTTCGTCGCCTCGTTCGTCGGGCGCGATCGCGGCTACCGCTCGCTGGCGTTCCAGGGGGCGCAGGTGCAGATCCACCCCGAGCGCGCCGTGCGCGTCGGCGACGCCCTCGACGGCTCCGGTTGGCAGCTCGTCGTCGACGACGCCGGCAGACCCCTGGGCTGGATCGACTCCGATCACGAGGGCATCGCCTCGGCCGACGACCTGCGTCTGGGCGGCACCCTCGCCCGGCAGGACGGCACCCTGCGCGCCTACCTTGACGCAGCCCTGTCCTCGCCCAGCCGCCGCGGTGTCGTCGTCGACGACGACGGTGTGCTCGTCGGCATCGTGCGTCCCGCAGAAGTGCTCGAGGCCATCGAGGCCGCGGGGCGGGCCGGCGCGGCGGGTTCTCGGGAGCCCGCATGACCTGGTTGCCCGAGAACATCGACACGGTCGGCAGTCTCGCCCTCGCACACTCCTACCTCGCGGGCCTGCCACTGCTGTTCGGGCTGCTGCTCGCACTGCCGCTCGGCTGGGCCGCGCACCGATGGGAACGGGTGCGTCCCATCGTCGTCGTCGGCACCGGGTTGCTCTACACGATCCCCTCGCTCGCGCTGTTCGTCCTCATGCCGCTCGTCCTCGGCACGAAGATCCTCGCGCCCGAGAACGTGCTCGTCGCCATGACGATCTACACCGTCGCTCTCCTCGTGCGTACCGTCGCAGACGGCCTCGACTCGGTGCCCGACAACGTGGCCGCCGCCGCCACGGCGATGGGGTACGGCCAGGTGGCGCGCACGCTGCGCATCGACCTCCCGCTCGCCGTTCCCGTCATCGCCGCCGGTCTGCGCGTCGCGGCCGTGAGCAACGTGAGCATCGTCAGCATCGCCTCGCTCATCGGCGTCGCCCAACTCGGCAACCTCCTCACCGACGGCTACGGGCGCGCGTTCCCCGAGGTGCTCTGGGTCGGCATCCTCGCGTGCGTCCTCCTCGCCCTGCTCTTCGACGTCGTCATCGTCGTTCTCGCCCGGGTGCTCACGCCGTGGACGCGCGCCGGGAGGCCGGCATGATCGACCGCCTCATCGCCTGGTTCACCGACCCGCTCAACTGGTCGGGATCCGACGGCATCCTCACGCGGGTGGGCGAGCACGTCGTGTACTCCGTGATCGTCGTCCTCGTCGCTGCCCTCATCGCCGTCCCGGCCGGGCTGCTCATCGGCCACACCGGCAGGGGTCGCTGGCTCATCAGCTCCACCAACGCGGCCCGCGCCGTTCCGAGCCTGGGGCTGCTCTTCGCGGTCGCGCTGTGGCTCGGCCCCCGACTGGAGTCCGACCTCGCGTTCGTCCTGCCCAGCCTCATCGTGCTCGTCATCCTCGCGATGCCGCCGCTGCTCTCCGGGGCCTACGCCGGCGTCGAGGCCGTCGATCCCGCCGCACGCGACGCCGCCTACGGCGTGGGCATGACCTCGCGCCAGGTCCTGCTCGGCGTCGAACTACCCTGCGCCACCCCGCTACTCATGTCGGGTCTGCGCAGCGCCACCCTCCAGGTCGTCGCCACCGCCACCATCGCCTCCTACATCAGCCTCGGCGGCCTCGGCCGCTTCCTCATCGACGGCCTCGCCTCCGCCGACTACGCCCAGGTCGCCGGCGGCGCGCTGCTCGTCGCGCTCCTCGCCCTCCTCGTCGACGGCGTCCTCGCCCTCGTCCAGCGCTTCGTCACCTCTCCAGGGCTGCGACTCGACTCCGGCCGAGCCGCCGGGGGGAAGGAGCCGGAGAACGGCGACGAGACCGACGTCGCCTCCCGCCGGGCCGCCGCCGAGACCGACGCGCCCGCAGACGCCCTCACCAGCCACCGGTCGAGCATCGACCGCCCCGTCCCCTGAGTTTCCACCGCAGGTATCCCACCGGCAGAAAGGCCACGACAGTGACCATCCGCACCCGCACCGGCCTCGCGGTCGCCCTCGCCGCGACCCTCTCCCTCGCTGCCTGCGGCGGCGGAGGCGACCCGCTGAACAACCAGCCCGCCTCAGGCGGCGGTGGCACCGCCGCGGCCGGCACGGTCACCGTCGGCTCCGCCGACTTCTCCGAGTCCAAGCTGCTCGCACAGATCTACACCGGCGCGCTCAAGGCCAAGGGCGTCAAGGTCAACGAGCCCCGCCTCGGCATCGGCGCCCGCGAGACCTACCTCAAGGGCCTCACCGACGGCTCCATCAACGTCCTGCCCGAGTACACCGGCGCCCTCACGTCGTACTACGACAAGAACTACTCCGGCACCGACCCCAACGAGGTGTACGAGCACCTCAAGACCGTTCTGCCCCAGGGCGTCACCGTGCTCGACCCCAGCACCGCCGAGAACAACGACTCCATCACCGTCACCAAGGCCACCGCCGAGGCCAAGTCGCTGCGCACGCTGAGCGACCTCGCCAAGGTCTCCGGCGACCTCACCCTCGGCGCCCCCGCCGAGTTCAAGGAGCGCACCCAGGGCATCCCCGGCCTCGAGAAGACCTACGGCATCACGTTCAAGCAGTTCCGTCCCCTCAACGGCCAGGCCCTCATCCAGGCCCTCACCAACGGTCAGGTCGACGCCGCGAACGTCTTCACCACCGACCCCGCGTTCACCCAGCACGAGATCGTCGCCCTCGAGGACGACAAGGGGCTCTTCGGCAGCCAGAACGTCGTCCCCCTCGTCTCCTCCGACGTCGCCCAGAACAAGGAGGCCGTCGCCGCCCTCAACGGCGTCTCCAAGGCCCTCACCACCAAGGACCTCCAGCAGATGCTCACCCAGGTCGACGTCCAGCACGCCGACCCCGCCCAGGTCGCCGACGATTTCCTCAAGAGCCGCAACCTCGGCTGACCTCGGTCTCGTGGGTCGGCCGGCCTGGGTTTCGTAAGGCTGGTCGCGTGGGTGGGCCGAGGGGCGCGGCGCCTACCATCCGCAGCACCTCCGCTAGCGCTCCGGTGCTGCTCCCGCCAGGCCCAGCCAGTCGCCGCGTCCCTCGGCCCACCCCCGCCGGGTTGGCGCGGGTGGGCTCGGGGAGCGCCGTTCTCGTGTGATCCCCGCGAGCGGCCGGTCCTCGCGGGCTGGTGCGGGTCCGCTTCGTGACCCGTTGCGCTGCTCTCGGTTCGGTGTCTCGCGCGTCGTTTCTCCGCTGGGAGGCTCATCTCTGGGGAGGCCGAGGTGGATTCTGGAAGCCGCGGTGCGGACCCTTCGCCCTCTTGCGGGTCGTCCTGGGGTGCCGTAGGCAGGGGGCATGAACGAGATGCTGACGATCACGACCGACGCGGGGCAGGCCGAGGCCTACCTCACCCGACCCGACGACCAGCGCCGTCCCGGCGTCCTGTTCTTCATGGACGCGATCGGGGTGCGTGAGCGGACCAAGCAGATGGCCGACCGCATCGCCTCCTGGGGTTACGTCGTGCTCATGCCCAACGTGTTCTACCGCGAGGGCACGGCGGACGAGCTGAAGCCCGAGATGGACCTCACCGATCCCGAGCAGCGCGCGAAGTTCGGCGAGATCAGCGCGCCCCGGGTCAAGGCGTACACCCCCGACCTGGCGAATCCCGACACCGAGCGCTGGTTCGACACGTTGTCGCAGTACGCGACGACGCCCTACGGCACCGTCGGGTTCTGCATGGGGGCGCGACTCGCGATCCGCGCCGCGGCGCTGCGGCCCGACGAGGTGGCCGCCGTCGCCGGGTTCCACGGCGCGAACCTCGTAGAGGAGGCCTCCGACAGCCCGCACCGCCTCGTCTCGGACACGAAGGCCGAGTACCTGTTCGGGCACGCCGACAACGACAAGCTCAACGGCGCCGACGCGATCGCCGAACTCGAACGCAGCCTCGACGCCGCCGGCCTCACGTACACGAGCGACGTCTACCCCGACGCCCCGCACGGATACACGATGTCCGACACCTCGAGCTACCAGGAGGCGGGGGAGAAGAAGGCGTTCGGAGAGCTCGAGGCGTTCTTCGCCCGCACCCTCGGCGCACACTGACGCACCCGGCAACGCCGTGGAACCCTCCGGACCAGCTGGCCCGGAGGGCTCCCGCTGGTGAGAGGCCGCATGCCCGGCGAGTGAGGCGGTCGCGGAAGCGGCGTTCCACTATCGTCGGTGCCAGACGATCCGGCGCCTCGACGACGACCGCCAGTGCACTCCCCGGCCCCCGAAGGGTTGTCGGAGGCGTCCGCCACACTGACGACATCCGACGCACCCGCCGGCCGCGTCACTCCTTCGACACCAGGGGAGCCTCACGTGCTGACCCGCCTCCTGCGGCGATTCCTCGCTCCGTACACCGGCCTGCTCGTGTTGGTGTGCGTGTTCCAGCTCGGTCAGACGTTCGCGGCGCTGTGGCTGCCCACGCTCAACGCCGACATCATCAACAACGGGGTGGCCAAAGGCGACGTCGACTACATCTGGGCCGTGTCCGTGCCGATGTTCCTCGCCTCGTTCATCCAGATCGCGTGTGCGATCGGGGCGGTCTGGGCGGGCGCCCGTGCCGCGATGGGCCTCGGGCGCGACGTGCGGGCGCAGCTGCTCGAACGGGTGATGACGTTCTCGGCCCGCGAGATCGCCCGCTTCGGCGCCCCGTCGCTAATCACGCGCAACACCAACGACGTGCAGCAGGTGCAGCAGCTCGTCTTCATGGCCTGCATCATGCTCGTCGGCGCCCCGATCATGATGGTCGGCGGCATCGTCATGGCCTTGCGTGAGGACGCGGGGCTGTCGTGGCTCGTCGCCGTCGCGGTGCCGGTGCTCATGGTCTCGGTGCTGCTCATCATCCGCCGCATGGTGCCGCTGTTCCGGCAACAGCAGACGCGTCTCGACGCGGTGAACCGGGTCATGCGCGAACAGCTCACCGGGCTCCGGGTCGTGCGGGCGTTCACGCGCGAGGAGGCCGAACGACGCCGTTTCGGCGCCGCCAACGAAGACCTCACGCAGACGACGCTCGAGGTCGGCCGGCTCATGGTGCTCATGTTCCCCGTCGTCATGGCGGTGCTGAACTTCTCCACGGTGGCGGTCATCTGGTTCGGCGCGCACCGCGTCAACTCCGGTGGGATGGAGATCGGTTCGCTGTTCGCCTACCTCACGTATCTCACCCAGATCCTCATGAGCGTCATGATGGCGACGATGGTGGCGACCACGGTCCCTCGCGCCGCCGTCTCGGCCGAGCGCATCGGTGAGGTGCTGGCCGAGTCGACGAGCGTCGTCGCGCCCACGAACCCGGTCCCGCTCGGCGATCTGCACGGCGAGGTCGAGTTCGACGACGTGTCGTTCACCTACCCCGGGGCGGAGGAGCCGGTGCTCGACCGGGTCTCGTTCACCGCACGGCCGGGCACGACCACGGCGATCGTCGGCAGCACCGGCTCCGGCAAGACGACGCTGGTCAAGCTGCTGCCGCGGCTCTTCGACGCCACCGGTGGCTCGGTGCGGCTCGACGGGGTCGACGTGCGCGACATCGACCCCGAGCAGGTATGGACGCGCGTCGGGCTCGTGCCCCAGAAGCCCTACCTGTTCAGTGGCACGGTCGCCTCCAACCTGCGGTTCGGCCGCCCGGAGGCCACCGACGACGAGCTCTGGGCCGCGCTCGAGGTCGCGCAGGCGGCGGGTTTCGTGCGCGCCTACGACGACGGCCTCGATCACCCCATCAGCCAGCGCGGCAGCAACGTCTCCGGCGGGCAGCGGCAGAGGCTGTGCATCGCCCGCGCGCTCGTCGCCCGCCCCGAGCTGTACCTGTTCGACGACTCGTTCTCGGCCCTCGACGTCGCGACCGACGCACGCCTGCGCGCGGCACTCGTGCCGTGGGTGGCCGACGCGACGGTCATCGTCGTCGCCCAACGCGTCTCCACCATCGTCGACGCCGACCAGATCGTCGTGCTCGACGCGGGTCGCGTCGTCGGCATCGGCACCCACGACGAGCTCCTCGACACGTGCGAGACGTACCAGCAGATCGTCAGTTCGCAGCTTCGCGTCTCCGATCTCGACGACGCCGGCGTGCTCGTCGCCGCCGAGCGGTCAACGGGAGCGGTGCAGGGCGGCGGGACGACCCGAGTTCTGCCCGACGACGGTGGCTCCCACGCCGAGGAGCCCGGGTCATGAGCGCCGACGCGGCGCCGAAGGCCTCGGCGTCTTCGAGCGCGTCGGACGAGGCCGACGAGGCGGCGGTCGCCAAGGAGGCCCGGCGCAAGGGCGGCGGCGGCCACGGTGTCGGTGTGCCCGCGGAGAAGTCGATGGACTTCTTCGGCTCCGGCAGGCGGCTGCTCGGGCGCCTCACGCCGGTGCGTCTTCACGTCCTCGCCGCCGTGCTCCTCACGATCGTCAGCGTCGCCCTCTCGGTCCTCGGCCCGAAGGTGCTCGGCCTGGCCACCGACCTGCTCTTCGCGGGTGTCTTCGGCGCCCGGCTGCCCGCGGACGTGAGCAAGGAGCAGGTCGTCGCGGGCCTCCGAGCGCAGGGGCAGACCAACCTCGCCGACATGCTGTCGGCCATGGACGTCGTGCCCGGCCGCGGAGTTCCGTTCGCCGAGATCGGGCAGGTGCTGCTCGTCGCCGTCGCCCTGTACGCGGCCTCCGCCGTGCTCATGTGGCTCGCCGGGCGCATCGTCAACTACGTCTCGATGGTGACGATGCGCCGCCTGCGCGACGACGTCGAGAACAAGACTCATCGACTGCCCCTGGGGTACGTCGACGGGCAGCCCCGCGGTGAGCTGCTCAGCCGCGTCACCAACGACATCGACAACCTCGGCCACAGCCTGCAGCAGACGTTCGGTCAGCTGCTCAACTCGCTCGTCACGGTCGTCGGCATCCTCGGCATCATGCTGTGGATCTCACCACTGCTCACGCTCATCGCGCTCGTGGCGATTCCGCTCTCGGCCGTCGCGACCGGGTTCATCGCCAAGCGCAGCCAGAAGCAGTTCGTCCGGCAGTGGAACCGCACCGGGGTGTTCAACGGGCAGATCGAGGAGGCCTTCACCGGTCACGAGCTCGTCACCGTCTTCGGCCGCCGCAAGGAGGCGGTCGCCGACGCGCTGCGGACCAACGGCGAGCTGTACGACGCCGCGTTCGGCGCCCAGTTCGTCTCGGGCCTGATGATGCCCGTGATGGTGTTCATCGCAAACCTCACGTACGTGCTCGTCGCGGTCGTCGGCGGACTCAAGGTGGCCTCGGGGCAGATGACCCTCGGCGACGTGCAGGCGTTCATCCTGTACTCCCGCCAGTTCACCCAGCCGCTCGCACAGGTCGCGTCGATGGCCAACCTGTTGCAGTCGGGAGTCGCGTCGGCGGAGAGGGTGTTCGAGCTCCTCGACGCACCCGAGCAGGTCCCCGACCACCCCCACGCAGACCTGCCCGCGCGGGCACGAGGGCGCATCGAGTTCGACGACGTCTCGTTCAGCTACGACCCCGCCCGGCCGCTCATCGAGCACCTCGACCTCGTCGCCGAACCCGGGCAGACCGTCGCGATCGTCGGCCCGACGGGCGCCGGCAAGACCACGCTGGTCAACCTCATCATGCGGTTCTACGAGATCGACGCGGGTCGCATCACCCTCGACGGCGTCGACATCACCGACATGTCACGCCGACAGCTGCGCAGCCAGATCGGCATGGTGTTGCAGGACACGTGGATGTTCCAGGGCTCGATCCGCGACAACATCGCCTACGGCCGGCCCGGCGCCACCGACGAGGAGATCCGCGGCGCCGCCGAGGCCACGTACGTCGACCGGTTCGTCTCCCACCTGCCCGACGGGTACGACACGATCCTCGACGACGAGGGCGGCAGCATCTCCGCAGGTGAGAAGCAGCTCATCACCATCGCGCGGGCCTTCCTCGCGAGTCCGAGCCTGCTCATCCTCGACGAGGCCACCTCCAGCGTCGACACCCGTACCGAGCTTCTTCTGCAGCAGGCCATGACGGCACTGCGCAGCGACCGCACGAGCTTCGTCATCGCCCACCGTCTGTCCACCATCCGCGACGCCGACCTCATCCTCGTCATGGAGAACGGACGCATCGTCGAACAGGGCAGCCACGACGAACTCATCGCGGCCGGCGGGGCCTACGCCCGGCTCCACGCGGCGCAGTTCGCCGGCGAGGAGACGTGAGCGGTCGCACGGCACCCGGGACGACCGCGGTGCTCTACCCGCCGCGGGTCAACGTGAGGAGTCCTCGGCGCCTCGCGGGATGCCGAGGGTGGCGAGCAGATCCTCGTGGAGCTGGATCCACACGAGGTTGAGCGAGGGCAGGTCGGGGGAGTCGACCCACGCGTTCTCGAGCGACCGCACCCGGAGGAGCGCGTCCTCCAAGCGGCGCTGATGGAGGCCGAACCGGGGGAGTGTCGCGGTGAGCTGCGCGGTGACCGGGCGCAGATCGGCGACGAGTCTGCCCAGGCCGCGGACGACCCGATCGTCGTGGGCGGCGTCGCGGTGGTCGTTCGCGGCCATCGGGTCCGCCGCGGTCGGACGAAGCTGCCAGCGGGTCATGAGGGGCCCGAGCCGGTCGTTGAGCGGGAGGAAGGCCGTGTGCGCGTCGACGACCGACTCCCGCGCACCCGTGGCGTCGAGTTCCGCGGCGAGCAAGGCCTCGTTCCGTGCCCGCCCCGCGTCCGTGAGCGACCACCCCTGGTCGCCCCCGAAGCTCGTGCGCCGCGCCCACCCGAAGGCCTCGGCGTCGAGCAGGTGCTCGCTCACCTCGTTCGGGTCCAGCGCGTAGAGCGCGGCGATCTTCTGCGGCGTCGTGAAGCCGAGCAGCCGCACACCGTGCAGGGTCAGCAGCAGCACAGGATCCGCAGTCACCTCCGGATGATCCCACCCCGGACGAGGTCGTCGTCTTCTCGGCACGCGCCGCCGTCTCCGTCGATCTCCCAGAACGTCCGGAGGAGGCGAAGCACGCGGAACGGGCCGGTGGATCGCGACGACATCGCCATCCACCGGCCCGTTCCGTGGCTGCCCGAGGTTCAGTTGCCCCCGAGAATCCGCATCGCCTCCGACGCGGCGATGGTCTTGCCGCCCGCCGCCTCGACGAGCTTGCCCCACGCGCCGGCCGCCGGCGCAGGCGTGGCCGTCGAGGGAGTCTCCGGCGCGCTCTCTCTCGGGGCCCCTGCCGTGGGCTCGGTCGCGGGCTCCGCTGTCGGTGCAACCGGTGCCTCGTCCTCGTCCTCGGCCTCGGGCGCAGTCTGCGTCGGCGTGTCGACCTGCTCCGACGCCTCCACCTGCGGCGCGTCCTGCGTCGCCGGGGTCGAGGTCATTGCCGCCTCGGCGGCCTGATCCTGCGCCTTGGCGGCATCGGTGTCCCGAGCGTCGTCGGTCTCGGTCTCGACCGCCGCTCGACCCTCTTGCTCGGCCTCGACCGCCGGTTGAGCCTCGGGCTGCGACGACGTCGTCGGCTCCGGTGGCGTCGATGCCTCGGGCTGCGGCGCGGCCGGCGGCTCGGGTGCCGGTTCGGCTGCGGGGGTCGAAGCGCTCGAGCCGCCCATCATCGCCAACGCCTCAGACGCCGACATCCGGCCCTTGGGCATCTCGACGGGCTTGGCGGGAGCCGCCTTCGCCGGAGCCGGGGTCGTCTTCGCCGACGCCGTTGTCGACGGGGCCGATGGCGGTGCCGTCGTCTCGGCCTCGGGGGCCGTTCCGGCCGCAGGTGAGGCCGTGGCGGACGACTCCGTCTTCGGCGCCGGTGCTTCCTGTGGCTCGACCGCCGCGGGTGCCTCGGCGGTCTCGACCGGTGCGGCCGGCTCCTCCGCGACGGTCGCGGGCGTGTCGGCCTCGTCCGCCGGGGCAGGGGAGGACGCCCGCATCATCGCGAGGGCCTCGGCGGCCGACATCTTGCCCTTGGGCATCTCCACCGGCTTGCTCGAACGAGCCGGTGCCGGCTTGTCCGAAGTCGCGGCGGGCGGTGCCTGAGCTGCCTGAGGCTCCGCCTGGGCCGCAACCGGGGGTTGTTCGGCCGGAGCGGCCGGTGCCTGCGCCGCAGCCGACGGCTCGGCCTCGGGGGCAGGCTCGGCGGAGGGCGCCGTCTGCCCGCCCTGCGCCTGCATCATCGCGAGGGCGTCGGCGGCCGACATCTTGCCCTTGGGCATCTCGGCAGGCTTGCCCTGCGGCGCCGAGGCCTGGGGGGCCGTACCGGCGGGCGTGGCCGTCTGTTGCGCGGCCGGAGCCTTCGCGGGTGCGCTCGCCTCGGCCCCGCCGGTCTCAGCGGTACCGGCCGCACCACCTGCGGCACCACCCATCGCGGCGAGAGCCTCGGCGGCGGACATCTTGCCCTTGGGCATGGCGGCCTTCGGGGCCTCCGCGGGGGGCGCCTGCGTCGTCGGCGACTCCGCGGCGGGAGCGGCCTCGCTCGACGCCGGGGCGGTCTCGGCCTGGCCCCCCTGTGCCTGCATCATCGCGAGGGCGTCGGCGGCCGACATCTTGCCCTTCGGTGCCGCCGCCTTGGGGGCCGCCTCCTCGCTCGCCGGCGACTGCGCCTGCGAGGGAGCCGACTCCTGCGCAGGAGCAGCACCGCCGCCCTGTGCCTGCATCATGGCGAGGGCGTCGGCGGCCGACATCTTGCCCTTCGCCTTGCCCTCCGTCGCAGCGGCCGCGGGCGCCTCGGTCTCGGCGACGGGCTGTTCGGCGGTCTCTTCGCGTGCCTGCTCGGCGGCCTCGGCCGTCTCGTCGTCGACCTCGAACTCTCCGGAGCCACCCTCGGCGGCCTCGTCCTTCGCCTCCTTCTCGACCTCGGCCGGGGTCTCGCCACCGGCCGCGCCGAACTCGCCGGCGGAGGTCACGTCGACGTCCTCGTCCGGGGCCGCGTCCGGCTCCTCACCACGACGCACGGCGGCGAGCAGCATCTGGGCGACGTCGACGACCTCGACCTCCTCGCGTGCCTCGCCGTCGGACTGCATGGCGGTGAGGCCGTCGCTGAGCATGACCCGGCAGAACGGGCAGCCGACGGCGATGCGGTCGGCGCCGGTCTCCACGGCCTCGGCGGTGCGGTTGAGGTTGACGCGGGTGCCGAGGTTCTCCTCGGCCCACATGCGGGCACCACCGGCGCCGCAGCAGAACGACTTCATGCCGTGCCGCGGCATCTCGCGCAGTTCGACCCCCGGGAGGGCGCCGATGAGCTCACGCGGTGGGGCGTACACGTTGTTGTGCCGGCCGAGGTAGCACGGGTCGTGGTAGGTGACCGACGGCGCGGTGGAGGCGACGTTCTTCGCCGACGACAGGCCGGGGTGCTCCTCGGGGCGGGCGACGGGCACGAGTCGCTTCTCGCGCACCAACCGGTTGAGGAGCTGGGTGTGGTGCAGCACCTCGTACGTGCCACCGTTCTGCGGGTATTCGTTGCGCAGGGTGTTGTAGCAGTGCGCGCAGGTGACGACGATCTTCTTGGCGCCGACCTCGTCGAGCATCTCGATGTTCTGCGCGGCGAGCATCTGGTAGAGGATCTCGTTGCCCGCGCGGCGGGCCGAGTCGCCCGTACAGGCCTCGGTCTCGCCGAGCACCGCGAACGACACTCCCGCCTCGTCGAGCAGCTCGGCGACGGCGCGGGTCGTCTTCTTCGCGCGGTCCTCGAAGGCGCCGGCGCACCCGACCCAGAACAGGTAGTCGACCTCCGAGAGGTCCTCGACGTCGCTGCCGACGACCGGGATGTCGAACTCGAGGCCCTTGGCCCAGTCCAGGCGCATCTTGGGTGCCATGCCCCATGGGTTCTGCTTGGACTCGAGGTTCTTGAACAGGCCGCCGAACTCCGTGGGGAACGCGGATTCGATGAGCACCTGGTGACGACGCATGTCGACGATCGCGTCGACGTGCTCGATGTCGACCGGGCACTGCTCGACGCACGCGCCGCACGTGGTGCACGACCACAGCACGTCGGAGTCGATGATCGCCTCGGGCCCGAGCGCGTCGTACGCCCCCAGGGGGTGCTCTGCCTCGTAGCCGGTGTCGCCGACCAGGGGCACCGTCGCGAGCTGACGGGTGTGCTCGGGCAGCGCGCCCCGCTCGTCGGCGGTGGCCTTGAGCCACGGGGACACGGCCTCGGCGTGGTCCCGCATCGTCATCATGAGCATCTTGGGCGAGAGCGGCTTGTCGGTGTTCCACGCCGGGCACTGGCTCTGGCAGCGGCCGCACTCGGTGCAGGTGGAGAAGTCGAGCAGCTGCTTCCACGTGTAGTCCTGCACGTGGCCGACGCCCATCGTCATCGTCGCCTCGTCGTCGTCGCCGGCGTCCTCCTCGGCGGCCTCCATGAGGTCTTCGAGGTTCTCGGCGGTGACGGCCTGGCCGTTCACCGTCATCGGCTGCAGCGCACCCAGGCTCGTGCGGCCGTCGGCGTGACGCTTGAACCAGATGTTGAAGAACGCGAGGAACCGGTGCCACGCGACACCCATCGTCGGGGTGAGCGACACGACGATCATCCACGTGAACGAGACGAGGATCTTGATCGCGGCGACGAGGACGATCGACTGCTCGATCCAGGTGACGCTCTGCGACATCCACAACCCGCTCAGCGGCGCGGAGAGCGGGAAGTGCAGCCAGACGTTCGTGTCGGGCTCGGTGAGGCGGACGAGCGCCGCCTCCTGGCTACGCAGCGAGAGGATGCAGATCGAGACGAGCAGGATGATGATCTCGACGAAGTACGCCTGCCACCACACGGATCCGAAGAACCGGCTGCGGCGGCCGTGATCGCCGGCGGCGCTGCGCGGGTGGTTCTTCTGGCGGATCGCCATCAGCACGAGGATGCCGATGAGGCAGCCCCACGCGAACACCTCGATGACCCACTCGAACGGCGGGAAGTGCCCGATGATCGGCAGGCGGAACTCCGGCCACACGAGCTGGAAGAACGCGTTGACCAGCGTCGTGAACAGGATGAGGAAGCCCAGCGCCGTGAACCAGTGGGCGATCGCGACCACCGGCAGCCGCGCCATGCGCGTGTGCCCGAGGAACTCCCGCAACAGCGTCGCCGTGCGTCGGCCCGGTTGCCCGGTGCGGGTGTGGTCGGGCGCGCCGGTGCGGAACAACGCGGTGTAGCGGTAGACCTGCCGGAAGAGCAGGACCCATCCGACCGTCGGGACGATGAGGCACAGGACGATCGCCGTGATCTGCAGCGCTGACATGGCTCGAGAATACGGAGTCGTTCGTGTGTTTTGCCCCGACGGACGCCGTTCGATCCCGTGGTGTGGGTGGTCTCACGGTTTTCGCCGAAACGAGGTGACCCGCCAGTAGCTTTCGAGGCTCCGGGGGATCGGGCCGCCGTCCCGTGGTCGATGGCCCGACGGCCCGCCTCATGCGCCATGTGAGCGCATCGCGCGGCGTGCTCGGTGTGAGCGAACGCACCCACGGGCGGACGCGTCCGTCACGGCCGGCCGAGGATCGTTCTCTCCCAGTCTCTTTCCGCATCGGTGCTCGTCACGGCACTGAGTCGGCGGCGCGTTCGTCTCGCATCACGGAGCCGCCCGGTTCGCGAAGCCCGGGCGGCGGATCATAAGGTGAGGTTGGAATACCGATAACGCGCTGCGGCGTTGTCGCCCATAGAGGCGACCGCACGCGCGGTCGACCACGTCTCCCGCAGCGCAGATCGACGCAGATCGAACTCGACGAAAGGCAACACCGTGCCCATTCATGACGACGTGACCCAGCTCGTCGGCAACACCCCCCTCGTCCGGGTCAACCGCACCCTCGAGGGCGTCGACGACTCCACGACCGTGGCCGCGAAGCTCGAGTTCTACAACCCCGCGAACTCCGTCAAGGACCGCATCGGTGTCGCGATCGTCGACGCGGCCGAGTCCGCAGGCGAGCTCCAGCCGGGCGGCACGATCGTCGAGGCCACCTCCGGCAACACCGGCATCGCCCTCGCGATGGTCGGCGCAGCCCGCGGCTACGACGTCGTCCTGACCATGCCCGAGACGATGAGCGCCGAACGCAAGGCCCTGCTGCGCGCATTCGGCGCCGAACTCGTCCTCACCCCCGGCCCCGAAGGCATGCGCGGCGCCGTGGAGAAGGCGGAACAGATCGTCGAGGAGCGCGGCGGAGTGCTCGCCCGCCAGTTCGCCAACGAGGCCAACCCCGCCATCCACGCGAAGACCACCGCCGAAGAGATCTGGCGCGACACCGACGGCGACGTCGACATCGTCGTCTCCGGCATCGGAACCGGCGGAACGATCACCGGCGTCGGCCGAGTGCTCAAGGAGCGCAAGCCCGGCGTCAAGATGGTCGCCGTCGAGCCCGCCGAATCCCCGATCCTCAACGGCGGCAAGCCCGGCCCCCACAAGATCCAGGGCCTCGGCGCCAACTTCGTCCCCGAGGTCCTCGACACCGGCATCTACGACGAGGTCATCGACATCGACGTCGACACCGCCGTCGAGTTCGCCCGCAAGGCCGCCACCAAGGACGGTCTGCTCGTCGGCATCTCCTCCGGCGCCGCCCTCGCCGCCGCCCAGCAGGTGGCCCGACGCCCCGAGAACAAGGGCAAGACCATCGTCGTCATCATCCCCAGCTTCGGCGAGCGCTACCTCTCCACCGTCCTCTTCCAGGGACTCACCGACTGACCCCCGCACATCCCCGATCGAAGGACGAGACATGACACAGGCAAGCTCGGTCGTCCAGGCCGCACGCAAGGCCCTGCCCACTCTCCGGCTGGTCGGGGACACGCGGGACACCCGCTACGACCCGCCCGAGGACGCCGAACGCTGCGTCGGCATCACCTGCACCCACGAAGACGGCCACCACCCGAGCGGCCCCGACCGCCGCCCCTGGTGGAAGAAGGTCAAGGACACCGTCCTCGAAGACCTCGACGCCGCCGTCGAACGCGACCCCGCCGCCACCTCCCGCGCACAAATGGCCATCGTCTCCCCAGGCCTGCACGCCATCTGGGCCCACCGCGTCGCCCACACCATGTGGCAACACGACAAACTCCGCATCCCCGCCCGAGTGCTCTCCAACATCGCCCGGACCGCCACCGGCACCGAAATCCACCCCGGAGCCACCATCGGCCGGCGGTTCTTCATCGACCACGGCATGGCCGTCGTCATCGGCGAAACCACCGAGATCGGCGACGACGTCATGCTCTACCAAGGCGTCACCCTCGGCGGCCGCACCCTCGACAAGGGCAAGCGACACCCCACCCTCGGCAGCGGCATCACCGTCGGAGCAGGCGCCAAGATCCTCGGCGCCGTCACCCTCGGAGACGGCTCGCAGATCGGCGCCAACTCCGTGGTCGTCAAGGACGTCCCGGCGAACAACGTCGCCACCGGCATCCCCGCCCGCCACCCGTCGACGCCATGTACGCCGAGCCGGCGCTCTGGATCTGACGCGTACTTGCCGCTCGGGCGCGGCCTCGCCCCGGCGTTCTTTGTTCCGTCGATTCAAGAGCTCGCTTCGCTCGCTCGAATCGACGGCGAAGGGGCCCGATCCGGTGTGGATCGGGCCCCTTCCTGCCGTGCGGCGCGGATCAGTCGGGCTCGGACGCGACGTTGTCGTCGCGGATGCCGACCGCCTCGTTCTCGGTGCGCTCCTCGGACTCCTCGAGGATGACCTCGGCCTGGTCGTCCGGATCGTCGCTGCCGGCGGCGCGCTCCTCCGGGAGGAGTTCCGCCCGGCGGGCCACGTCAGCCGGGTCGATGTCGTCGCTACCGCCGTGACCGGTGGCATCGGTCACGAGGACTGGACCTTCGTCTCCCGCGGGGAGTAGTCGCTGCCCTTCTCCTCGCCGATCATGGCGCCGTCGTTCGAGTTCCTGACCTCCGACGCCTTGTTCTTGGCGGCATCGGCGGCGGACGAGGCCTTGTCCTTGGCGGCGGAGGCCGCGTTGCCCGCAGCCGAGGAGAGCTTCGCGCCCACGTCCGGGGCCTTGTCCTTGACCGTCTCGGTCGCGGTCGACACCTTCTCCTGAACACGCGGGTCGTGCCAGAGGGCGTCCGCCTGCTTCTTCATCTCGTCGTAACGGTCACGACCGGCGCGAGTGCCGAGCACGTAGCCGACCGCGGCACCGGAGAGGAAGGCGAGCTTGAGCTTCATGGGTACATCCCTTTCGTCGACTGGAGGCGACTTTACGGGTTCACCCCGACATACGCTCCCTGTCCGACACGCCACGCCGCCACCCCAGTCCGGAGCCGCGCCGTGAAGAACCGCGTCGAGGTGGCAGCCGAGATGGCAGCCACACCGGGGTGATCACCCCACCGTGCCTGCCATCCCATCTGCCGTCATGATCACGCCACCGCCTCGACCAGGAGCGCTGCCGGAGCACCAACGAGACGGGGGAGAGGGCAGGCAGGGCGGAGGGCGTGGGATTCGAACCCACGATGCCGTTACCGACATAGCGGTTTTCAAGACCGCCGCACTAGGCCACTATGCGAGCCCTCCACGTCGAGGCCGTACAGGCATCGACGGATCCACGTTACCCGCGCAGGCCGCCCGATCCCGAACCCGATCGGGTCAGGCATTCGCGACATCCGCGTGCGGAACCGAAGAGATCCGCGAAGGAGAGCCCGCTTGCGCCGCTTTTTGCGCAACGATGGAGGTATGGCGGCGGTGACGATGACGATGGTGGCGCGGGAGGCGGGAGTCTCGGTCAGCACGGTCTCCCATGTCATCAACGGCACGCGCCCGGTGGCGGCGCACACGAGTCGGCAGGTCCGGCAGGCGATGGAACGGCTCGGGTTCACCCACCAGCCGGTGGCGCGGTCGCTGGCCGCGGGGGCGACGACGACGATCGGGGTCGCGATCCCACTCTCCGGAGATCCGTTCCACCAGGAGTTGTTCGCGGGCATCGAGGGTGAGGCGCGGCGCCAGAAGTTCGCGGTGCTCGTCTCCGACACCTCCGACGACCCCGAGCGCGAACGCGCCGCCGTGGCCAACCTCGTCGCCCATCACGTGCGGGGCATGCTCATCTCGCCCACCGCAGGATGGACGTCGGGAGCGGCCAAGGTCATCCGTGAACACCGGCTCGCGTGCGTGCTCGTCGATCGTCTCCAGCGCGCGCAGTTCGATCAGGTCGGCGTCGAGAACGAGCGCGCGACGGTGACCCTCGTCGAGCACCTGCTGACCAAAGGCCATCGGCGCATCGCGTGCATGTCGGGGCGGCAGGGCTTGTCGACGACGGAGGAGCGCATCGCCGGGTATCGGGCGGCGATGGACGCTGCCGGGGTCGCGGTCGACGAGTCACTCGTCGTCAGTGGCGACTCGACGGATACGGGCGGCCGCCGGGCGATGCGCGCACTACTCGCTCTGCCCGAGCGCCCCACGGCGGTGTTCATCGCCAACGACTCGATGAGTATGGGCGCCTTGCGAGCCCTGAACGAGGCGGGCTGCCTGATTCCCGACGACATCGCGGTGGTCTGCTTCGACGACCCGCCGTGGGGAGACCTGTGCAGCCCCGGCCTCACGGCCATCGCCCAGCCGACCTTCGCCATGGGAGCCCGGGCGGTTCAGTTGCTGGCCAAGCGCATCGAGGATCCGGAAGCCACACCGTCGACCCTGCGTCTGCGTGGTGAGGTCACCCACCGCGGTTCGTGCGGCTGTCGCGGGTGACGGCGACCTGCTCGCCGGTCGAGAACGTGGGGCCCGCAGACGCACCCCCGGCCGTCACGACTCGTTCATCGGGACGTTCCCCAGGCGTGGCCGTGGGGTACCATCACGGTCATCGACACTTGAGAATGACGACGCCACCAGGGGCTTTGCGACCGCCGGATCCGCCGGAACGGTTCCTCCTCCCCCCTGCTGTATGGCGTCTTGTCGTGCTAACGTGATCGCGGTTGCAAGTGCAGTTCCTCGCAGTACGGCTACGGTCGCCGGCGCGTGTGCTTCGCTCTGGCGTAGTGCACAGGTGTCCCGCTCGACGTAGGGGTCTCGTGCGGCAGCCGGGACGCCGCGAAGTGCGACGTCCATCGCCACACCAGTAGAGAGTTGTTTTCCCCATGGCACAGGGCACCGTCAAGTGGTTCAACGCTGAGAAGGGCTTCGGCTTCATTGCGCAGGATGGGGGTGGCCCCGACGTCTTCGTGCACTACTCCGCGATTCAGACGAACGGCTACCGCTCGCTCGATGAGGCGCAGCGTGTCGAGTTCGAGGTCACGCAGGGTCCGAAGGGTCCGCAGGCCGACAACGTCCGCCCGCTCTGATCATCACAGACTTCCGCGAAGGGCTCCCGGTCATCACCGGGGGCCCTTCGCGCATGTCGGGGCTCCTCAGCAGGGGTGACCTACCCTGAAGGGCGTGAGCGACGACGAACACCGCCGCGACGTGACGCCGGCCGCAGAACACGGCGCGAGACGCCCGACTCCCGACCTCGGCGATCTTCCCTCGGCGCGTGGCTCGTCCACGTCCGAGGAGTCCCGGGACCGGCCCGCGCCGGGTGCGCAGGGGGGCTCCGGCAGCTCCGCGCAGGCCGCGTTCTGGCCGGAGGACTACACGCCGGGCCGCGCCGACTACGTGTGCATGACCCTCCTGGCTCTGAGCGCCGTCTACGGCATCGTGATCATGCTGGCGCGGCCGACGCTGCTGGCGTTCAACCCGCTCGTGCTCGCCACGTTGTCGGGCAGCCGCAGTGCGCTGGTGACGATCGGAGCCCAGCACGCGGTGGGCGCGACCGGTCTCGTGGTGGTCGTCGCCGCGTTCGTGCTCTCGACGATCAGCGTCATCAAGCTGGACCTGCTCTTCTGGTGGGCGGGCCGTCTGTGGGGGGACTTCTTCATCGTGAGCCTCGTCGGTGACTCCGCGCGCAAGGCCAAGCAGGCCGCGCGGGCGGAGGCGCTGGCGCGGCGGTACGCGACGCTCGCGATCGTGCTGTGCAACGTACCCATCCTGCCGATCCCTCGCAGCCTCGTGTGCGCGGTGCTCGGAGTGTCGGGTACCTCGTTCCGCAAGTTGCTGGTGGTCGACCTGGTCGCCGCCGGGATCGTGCAGGCACTGTGGCTCTATCTCGGGTTCCGCATCGGTGAGCCGGTCGTGCAGGCCGTCGAGGTCATCGCGCGCTACTCGCTGTGGTTGACCCTGGCGATCTTCGTCGTCATCGTCCTCGGAGCCATGCGCAAGTCCCGCTCGCGGGCCCGGGCGGCCGGCGACGCATGAGCCTCGCGAGCGGGCCGGGTGCGACGCGCACGCGCCTCGAGGCCGTCGTCGCGGCCGGGCTCGTCGTCGTCACGATCTACGGATTCGTCGCGGTGCCGCTGCGGGCCTGGCTGCTCGGTCTCGACCCAGCGGCACTGGCGGCGATCACGGGCAGCCGCCCGGCCCTCGTCGCGGTCGGAGCCTTGGCCGCCGCCGAGGGGCGGGCGTGGCTGTGGCCGCTGCTCGTCGCCACTGTGTCGATCCTCAAGTTCCACTGGGTGTTCTGGTGGGCCGGGCGGTTGTGGGGTGAGCACGCGCTCGTGCGGGTCGCGGGTGACACTCCTCGCGCGCGGCGACGTATCGCGCGGGCGGAGGCACTCGTGCGTCGTTACCAGGTGCCCGCGATCGCCGTGACCTACGTGCCCCTGCCGGTCGCGCGCGAGCTCGTCATCGTCGCACTCGGCACGGCGGGCCGCCGGTTTCGCGTCTTCGTCGCGCTCGACCTCGCGGCCGCTGCGGTGACCCAGAGCCTGTGCGTTCTGCTGGGTGCGTGGCTCGGTGAGTCCGCGGTCGTCGTCGTCAAGCAGTACGCGATCTACGCGGGTTGGGTCGCGCTCGTCGCGCTGGCGGCGATGACGGTGGCGGCGCTGCGTGCGTGGCGCCGTCGGCGCCGTGACGGCGACGAGGTCAGCACGCGTCGTTGACGTTGACCAGCCCCTGCTTGGGCTCGTGCGTGGTCGGTGAGCCCGAAGGAGTGCTCGTCGGGGTGGGGCTCTGGGTGCGCGTCCCGCTGCCGGACGGTGTGGGCGTGCCCTCGGCCGGGGCGGGCGAGATCGCGTTCTGGACGATCTCTCGCATGTGGTCGAAGTCGGGGTCGGTCACCTTGACGATCTTGTTCGTGAACGGCAGCGAGCGGATCTTGCCCTCCTGCATGCGCGACACGAGTTGCGCCCACGCCCCGAGGTGTTGTTCGGGCACGTCGGTGTACACGTGGTCCTTCGCGACCTTGGCCAGGGCGGGGTACCGCTCGAGCATGACGGCCGGGTTCACCTGCTTGACCAGCGCGCCGACCATGCAGCGTTGCCGGGCCATGCGGTTGAAGTCGTCGGTGGTGGCTCGCGAACGCGAGTACCACATGGCCGTGTAGCCGTCCATGTGCTGCGGGCCCGGCTCGATCCACCCCGAGATCGAGCCCGGGACGATGCGTCCGTTCTCGACCTTGCCGCCGATCGGGATGCGCTCCTTGACGTCGATGTCGACTCCACCCATCGCGTCCACGAGAGCCGAGAAGCCGCGGATGTCGATGACGACCGTGTAGTCGATGCCGATGCCGAGGATCTCCGAGAGCGTCAGACGCGTCGCGGTGAGGCCGGGCATCGGGTCGCCGGGGAAGAGGGCCTTGTGCTTGTCGCCCTCGTTCCACACCTCGTTGAGCAGGCACTTGTCGCCGCAGTCGTAGCCGTTCGGATACACCTGCGAGAGCGGATTGGCCGGCCCGAAAGGCACCTTCTCCAGGTTGCGGGGGATGCCGAAGAGCACGCTGTTGCCGGTCCGGGTGTCGATGCTCGCGACGATCATCGAGTCGGTACGGATGCCGGGGCGCCCGGGGTAGGCGTCGGAGCCGATGAGCATGACGTTGACCCGCGGGACGTTGCGCCAGGCGTCCTCACCGCTGCCGAGGGGGGTGGCTGCGCCGTCGCCGCGGCGGATGCCGCCGTGGGCGAAGATCGAGGAGACCGTGTCGCGGTGGATCATCACGTACTGCAGCGCGGGGGCGGCCGGGGCCATGATCGCGAGCACGAGGATCGTCGTGAACAGCGAGGCGAAGACGCGTTTGCCGGTCTGCGGGCGGGTGGGCCAGTTGACCACGGCGGTGTGCACGACGGAGATCGCGAGCACGATCAGCGCGGCGATGCCCACGCCGACCAGCGCGAGGAGCAGGTTGGGGCGCACCCCGAGGTAGAGCGCGGCGTCGGTCGGCCCCTCGACGTAGACGTAGGCGGCGGCCGCGACGACGGCGGCGACGAAGAGCGCGAGCAGGGTTCCGCCGATGACCCGGCGGTTGCTCAGCAGCAGGCCCGAGCCGGGGAGGATCGTGCCCAGCGTCGTCATCCCGACGAGTCGGCCGAGGCCTCGCCGGGGCCCGCCGTCCGGATGCGCACCGGTCATCGTGTGTGTTCCCTCCCCGCGTCCCGTGACGCAATCCCACCAATTCTGCACCGGTCATCGGCAGTTTCCACACTGTTCTGCGTGCATTGGTGGCCTGATGCCGGTCCAGGTCTTCATGACTCAACGGTCGGCGGGGCGGTTTTGTGCCCCAGGGAGTCTCCCGGGTAGGCTGGCCTCTGCCGTTCTTCGCGCCTCCTGAGGGCGAGTTGCGGCGTGGAGGCGTCGCCTAGTCCGGTCTATGGCGCCCGCCTGCTAAGCGGGTTTGGGGGTTAAACCCCATCGAGGGTTCAAATCCCTCCGCCTCCGCAGACAGACCGCTCGTGTCGGCCACGATCACCGTGCCCTCACGAGCGGTCTTTGCATGCCCCGGCAGTGCGTTCGTGGTCGGGTCTGCTCACCCACGTGGCAGCCGCAGCGTGAAGCACGTGCGTCCCGGTCGGGAGTCCACCGCCACCTCACCGCCGTGCGCGAGCGCCACGGCCTGCACGATCGACAGGCCGAGCCCGGTCGAGCCGCCATGGCGATGGCGAGCGGTGTCACCACGGGAGAAGCGCTGGAAGATCGTCGGCAGCACGCTCGGGTCGATGCCTGGGCCGTCGTCGGTGATCGTGACGACGGCGCCCTCGCCGTCCGGGTGCAGTGCCCCGGTCACCGTCGTGCCGGGTGGGGTGTGCAGCCGCGCGTTGGCCAGGAGGTTGACGAGCACCTGGGTCAGCCGCGCCCGGTCGCCGGTCACCTCGACGGGCTCGTCGGGCAGCTCGAGCCGCCACGTGTGCTCGCGGCCGACGATGCGGGCGTCGCTCACGGTCTCGACGAGGAGCATCGCGAGGTCGACCGGCTCGCGCTCCAGCTCCCGCCCCGCGTCGAGACGCGCGAGCAACAGCAGGTCCTCCACGAGCGCGGCCATGCGTCCGGATTCCGACTCGACGCGCGTGAGGGACGTGCGCACCTCGCCGGGCAGCCGCGGGTCGCGCAGGGACAGCTCGGTGTAGCCGCGGATCGACGAGAGCGGTGTGCGCAACTCATGGCTCGCGTCGGCGACGAACCGCCGCAACTGCCCTTCGCTCTCCTGCCGGTGACGTAGAGAGGCGTCGACGTGCTCGAGCAGGTCGTTGAGCGCGGCGCCGACCTGCCCCACCTCGGTGCGGCGGTCGGTGTCGCGGGCGGGGACGCGCTCGGCGAGCGTGACCTCTCCGCTGGAGAGCGGAAGCCGTGAGACGCGGGTGGCGGTCGCGGCCACCCGGTCCAGCGGCCTCAGCGCACGGCCCACGAGCCAGGCCGTGCCCAGCCCGACGAGGACGAACCCGAGCAGGCCGAGGCCGGCGGTGATGATCCGCATCTGCCGGACGGAGTCGAGCAGCGGCTGCAGCGGTAGACCGGCGACGACGCGCCGACCGTCCGGAGTCGTCGACCCCACGAGCCGGTAGGCGCCGAACGGTTCACCGAGATCGACCGTCGAGGGTCGGCTCGTGAGCCCGGCCTGCAGCAGGGCCTGCACCTGCGGTGGGTTGAGAGATCCGGTCTCGTCGTGTCGCACGGTGACGGTGTTCGTCACCACCGTCGATCCGTCGACGACGACGACGAGCATGTCGGCGAGCGGACGGCCGTTCGACGGCGGCCCGCCGTGGTTCTGCGGGCCTCGGGGGCCGAGGACGCGGGTGGCCGTCGTCGCGACGCGGGCGTCGAGCTCGGCCATGAGGCTGCGCTCGAGCAATGCGCTCATCCCGATCCCGCTGCCGAGCGTCACGAGGGCGAACAACGTGACGATCGAGGTGACGAGTGTGCGGCGCAGGGTCCACGCCCGACCGCGGCGACGTGCGACCTCCGGATGGGCGTCGAGCACGACACCCGAGACGGCCGTGCTCACGAGGCCGGCTTGAGCACGTAGCCGGCGCCACGCATCGTGTGGATCATCGGATCCCGGCCCGCGTCGATCTTCTTGCGCAGGTAGGAGACGTAGAGCTCGACGACGTTGGCCTGACCGCCGAAGTCGTAGTTCCACACGCGGTCGAGGATCTGTGCCTTGCTCAACACCCGCCGTGGGTTGCGCATGAAGTAGCGCAGGAGTTCGAACTCCGTGGCGGTCAGAGTGATCTCGTCACCGCCGCGAGTGACCTCGTGGGAATCCTCGTCGAGCGTGAGATCGCCGACGACGAGGAGTGCGGAGGAGTCGTCGGTGCTCGCCGCGGTGCGCCGCATGAGTCCCCGGACGCGCGCGACGACCTCTTCGAGGCTGAACGGCTTGGTGACGTAGTCGTCGCCGCCCGCGGTGAGACCCGCCACCCGGTCCTCCACGGCGTCACGGGCGGTGAGGAACAACACCGGCACGTGCGGGTCCTCCGCCCGCATCCGCCGCAGCACCTCCATGCCGTCGAAGTCGGGCAACATCATGTCGAGGACGACCGCGTCGGGTCGGAACGACTTCGCCTCACGCACCGCGACCAGGCCTGCGGCCGCGCTGCGTACCTCCCAGCCCTCGTAGCGCATCGCCATCGACAGCAACTCGGTGAGGTTGACCTCGTCGTCGACGACGAGCACCCGCAGGGGTGAGCCGTCGGGCCGGGTGAGACGTGCGGTGGTCGTCATGTCATCCAGTGAACCCCCGACGGGGCCGTCTTCTGCTGTGCCGCGCCTGTGGAGGAGCTGTGCGGATGAGAGTCGCCGGCGAGCATGCCGGGTCGGGCGGGGCTACGGCCATGCCGACGCCGACCACGCCGACACGGCCGCTGCACCTCAGTCGTCGCGCATCACTTGATGGATGAAGCGTGCGACACGCTCGCGCAATCCTTCGATGCGTAGCCCGGTCCAGAACTCTCGTTCCTCCGCAGTCGCTTGATCGCCGATCTCGCTTCTCGAGGGGGCCCGCCGGACGTTGGACGAGCAGGCGAAGCCGGCGCAGGCGAGGGTGCCGATCGTGCCCCCATCTCGGCCGGCCTTTCCTGCAAGTGGCGCAATCACCATGCGCACGTTGTCGGTCGCCTTGACGTCCTCGCACCACACGCAGATGGCCTTGCGATTGGTGGGGGCACCGCTTCCGGCCGCACGCAGGAGGATGCCGCGTACGGTGCCGTCCACATGCATGACGACATAGGAGATTCCGGGGCGCTTGGCGTCGGTCCAGCCGAGGTAGTCGAGGGAGCCCCAATCGAGGTGGTCCAGCTCGGGGATGGTCGCTCGGTTGGCCTCACCCTTGGAGGCGTTGACGAAGGAACTGCGGATCTGCTGCTCGGTGATGGGTTGCACGGTTGACTCGATTCGTGACGCAGGGCGCGCACGCCCACCGCCGGACGAGTCCCTTCCGGAGTCGTTCTAGAGCGTGGGGGGCGTGCACAGGAAGAATGGAGGAAGCGAGACGTGCTCTGCGCAGCAGGCCATGACGGCCACCTCCCCTTCTCGCCCCTCGGCGCGGTGCTCTCGATCGAGTCGTCGTCGTTCACCCCGACCCTCGGGGAACGATCTCGCATCAGTACACCTGCGGCCAGGATCTCTCGTCAAACGGGCAGGCGTTCTGGACGGGCAGTGATGTTCCGGCCACCCGCCGCGCGGCAGAGCCCCCACTGAACCCGACACGGAACACCCCGACGGGGCCGTCTTCTGCTGTGCCGCGCCGTGGAGCGGCCGTGCGGGTGAGAGCCGCCGACGAGCCTGCCGGGTCGGGCGGGTGCCGCTCGACCCGGCAGGGTGCGGTCAGGCGTGAGGGGAGGTCGCCTGCCGGGGAGGCGATGCGTCCGCCGCCTCGGTGCGGCGCCGGCCGGCCCGGGACCGCACGAGGTAGCCCAGGCCCACGATGCCGACCCACGCCAGGCCGTACAGCGGGGTGAATCGGCTGGAGGGTTGGGTCGTCATGACGAACACGACGAACGCGAGAAAGGCGAGGACGACGTAGTTGGCGATCGGGAAGAACGGCATGCGGAACCCGAGTCGCGCGACACCCTCCGGCCCGATCCGTCTGCGGAAGAGGATCTGGGTGATGAGGATCATCGTCCAGTTGAAGATGCCCGCCATGAGCGCGATCGGGACGAGCAGGAGGAAGACCTTCTCTCCGAGGACGAAGACCATCACCACTGCGACGCCGGTGACCGCGGACGAGACGAGCACGCCGACGTAGGGCGACCCGCTCTGGTTGAGCCTGGTGAGGAACGCCGGGGCGTCACCGCGCAGCGCGAGGCTGTAGAGCATGCGGCCGTTGCTGTAGAGGCCGCTGTTGTAGGCCGACACCGCAGCCGTGAGGACGACGATGTTGAGGATCGTCGCGGCCGCCGGAATGCCGAGCTGGTCGAAGATGAGCACGAACGGACTGTGCTTCTCGTCGAGGGTGTTCCACGGCACGAGGCAGAAGACCACGAACAACGCTCCGATGTAGAAGATGAGAATCCGGTAGACGACCTGGTTGATCGCCTTCGGGATCGTCGTGCGGGGGTTGTCGGCCTCACCGGCCGTGATGCCGATGAGTTCGACACCGCCGAAGGCGAACATCACGACCACGAGTGCGCTGAGCATTCCCCACAGGCCGTTCGGCATGAAGCCGCCGTGCGCCCACAGGTTGCTCGTGCCCACCGCGTCGCCGCGTCCGCCCACGATGAGGAACAGGCCGAGAGCGATCATCGCGATGATCGCGATCACCTTGATGATCGCGAACCAGAACTCGAACTCGCCGTAGGCCTTCACGTCGATGAGGTTCACGGCCGTGATGATGACGAGGAAGACCGCCGCCGTGATTCCCGGGTGCACGTCGGGCAACCAATAGTTGACGTAGATCCCGACGACCGACAGCTCTGCCATCGACACGAAGATGTAGTTGAACCAGTAGTTCCATCCGGAGAAGAATCCCGGAAAGCGCCCCCAGTTCTCGGTCGCGTAATAGCTGAACGCTCCCGACACCGGCGTGTGCCACGACATCTCGCCGAGGGCACGCATGACGATGAGGATCGCGAGACCGCCGAGTGCGTACGTGAGCAGGACGGACGGGCCCGCGATCTGCGCGCTCCCGGCGGAGCCGTAGAAGAGGCCCGTGCCGATCGCCCCGCCGAGAGCGATCATCTGGATGTGCCGATTCTGCAGGTTGCGGCGGAGGCCGGGGGTGCCGGTCACCGCGTCAGGGGCGCTCGGCCCCTGACCCGGTCGGGTACTCATCGTCGCTCCTTCAATCCACGGGGCGCAGCTTGGAGGTGAAGTGGCGCAGGACCTTGGGCTCCCACGTGATCTCGTAGCCCTTGACCTGCTCGGCGCGCTTCTTGATCTCACCGAGGGCCTCGGCGATGACGTCGAGGTGGGCCTGGGTGTAGACGCGGCGGGGGATCGCGAGGCGCGTGAACTCCAGCGGCGCCTGCTGCTCCTCTCCCGTCTCGGGGTTGCGGTCCATGAGGTAGGAGCCGATGTCGCACCCGCGGATGCCCGCCTCGATGTAGAGCTCGACCGCGAGGGCGTGGCCGGGGTATCCGTTCCAGGGCAAGTGGGGCAGGAGTTTGCCGGCGTCGATGAAGATGGCGTGGCCACCGGCGGGTCGCTGGTAGGGGATGCCGAACTCGTCGAGTCGCGCGCCGAGGTAGGCGACCTGGCCGAGCCGGTACTCCAGGTGGTCCTCGTCGAGACCCTCCACGAGTCCGACGGCGAGAGCGGCGAGGTCACGCCCCGACAGGCCGCCGTAGGTGATGTAGCCCTCGCTGGAGATGACGAGCGACCTCACGTCCGGAACGTGCTCACCCTCCTCGCGAACCCCGAGGAGGCCACCCATGTTGGTCACGGCGTCCTTCTTGGCGCTCATCGTGAAGATGTCGGCGTAGGAGAAGAACTCCTTGGTGATCTCGCGCGTGCTCTTGTCGGCGTACCCCTCCTCGCGCGACTTGATGAAGAAGGCGTTCTCGGCGAAGCGGGCGGCGTCGATGACGAGCGGGATGTTGTGCCGGGCGGCGACCTCGGCCGTGGCCTTCATGTTCGCCATCGAGACCGGCTGACCACCGACGGAGTTGTTCGTGATCGTCATGACGATGCCGGCGATGTTCTCCACGCCCAGTTCGTCGATGTACGCCTCGAGGCGGCCGACGTCCATGTTGCCCTTGAAGGGGGCCTCGTGCATCGAGTCGAGCCCCTCGGGGCACACGCAGTCGACCGGGCGACCGCCCGCGAGGCCGACGTGGGCGCGGGTGGTGTCGAAGAACGTGTTGGAGATGACGAACTGGCCGGGTTTCTCGATGAGGACGGGAAAGAGGACCTTCTCGGCCGCGCGGCCCTGGTGAACCGGCTGGATCCACTCGTACCCGAACAGTTCGCGGGCGTTGTCGAGGAGCTGGTAGTAGCTGCGGCCACCGGAGTAGGACTCGTCGCCGGTCAGCATGGCAGCCCACTGGGTGTCGCTCATCGCGTTCGTGCCGCTGTCGGTGAGCAGGTCGATGTAGACGTCCTCCGCCTTGAGGGAGAACAGGTTGTAGCCGGCCTCAGCGATGAGCTTCCGCCGCTCCTCCTCCGTCGTCATGCGGATGGGCTCGACCATCTTGATCTTGAAGGGTTCGGGAATGTAGCGCATCACTGCCTCCTTGGGCATGCCGCCGAGGAGGCCTCGACGGCGTCGTCACTGGCTGATGTTGAGCACTTCAACAGTACGACCAAGGCCCTTCACGTGTAGCCGTATTCTCAACTTCGTGTTGAAGTCTGCGGGTAGGATCGTGGGCATGGCCAACGCGAAGGGCGAGGCGGCGCAGACGCGTGGGCGACTCTCCCTGCCCGATCCCGACCCCGACGAGGCGCGGCGCATCCTCGACGAGCTCTCCGGCCTCGTCGAGCCGTTGCACGCGTCGATCCCGGGTGCGAACGAGGTCCTCCTGCACGACCTGGCGCGGCTGCCCAACTCGGTGATCGCCATCGCAGGAGAACTCACCGGGCGCAGCGTGGGGTCACCGGCCACCGACACGCTGCTGCGCGCGGTCGCCCGGGGCGAGGTCGACACGATGGTCGCCTACGAATCCCGTCTGCCGGGAGGGCGTGAGCTGCGCTCCACGACGATCATCTCGCGCGATTCCGGTGGCGTACCGGTCGCCGCGTTGTGCATCAACGTCGACGTGACCATGTGGCGCGCCGTCCACACGCTCGCTTCCTCCATGCTCCCGGCGCAGCCCCTCGGCCCGAGCGCATCGGCCGAGGACGGGGAGGCCTTCGTCGGCGACATCGACGGGCTGGCACAGCACCTGCTGGCGCAGGCCATCGGAGCGAGCGAGGCCCCCGTCGAGCTGATGCAGAAGCGCCACAAGCTCGCCGTCGTCCAGGATCTCAAGGACCGGGGGTTCTTCATGCTCAAGGAGAGCGTCGAGACGGCCGCGCAGGCACTCGGGGTCACCCGCTTCACGATCTACAACTACCTCAACGAGCTGGAGGCCGACGGCCGCTGAGGCGCCCGCCTCGACGACCGCGGTGAGCGACGCGAAGGGCCGGCCGCCTCCTGACGGAGACGGCCGGCCCTTCGTTCGAGCGGGGGATCAGCCCTCGATGTTCTTCTTGAGCGTCGCGAGCTCGTTCTTGAGCTCGGTGGGCAGGCGGTCGCCGAACTTGGCGAGCCACTCCTCGATCATCGGGAGCTCCTTCTTCCACGCCTCCTCGTCGTAGGCGATCGCGTCGGCGACCTCCTGGGGCGTCATGTCGAGGCCCTCGACGTCGATGTCCTCGGCCTTGGGCAGCAGGCCCACCGGCGACTCCTCGGTCTCGACCTTGCCCTCGAGGCGGTCGACGACCCACTTGAGCACGCGGCTGTTGTCACCGAAGCCCGGCCACAGGAACTTGCCGTCCTCGCCCTTGCGGAACCAGTTGACCTGGTAGATCTTGGGCAGCTTCGCGCCCTCGGTCTTGCCGATGTCGATCCAGTGCTGGACGTAGTCGGTGGCGCTGTAGCCGATGAACGGCAGCATCGCCATCGGGTCGCGGCGCACCACGCCGACGGCGCCGGCCGCCGCGGCGGTGGTCTCCGAGGAGAGCGTCGTGGCGATGAACGTGCCGTGGTTCCAGTCACGGGCCTCGTAGACCAGCGGGATGGTGGTGGCCCGGCGCCCGCCGAACAGCATCGCGTCGATCGGCACACCGTTCGGGCTGTCGTACTCCTCGGCCGCGATCGGGCACTGCTTGATGGGCGTGGTGAACCGGGCGTTGGGGTGGGCGGCCTTGTCGGCGGACTCCGGGGTCCACTCGTTGCCCTTCCAATCGATGAGCTCGGCCGGCTTCTCGTCGGTCATGCCCTCCCACCACACGTCGCCGTCCTTGGTGCGGGCGACGTTGGTGAAGATCGAGTTGCCCCGCTCGATCGTCTCCATGGCGTTGGAGTTGGTCGACCAGCCCGTGCCGGGCGCGACGCCGAACAGGCCGAACTCGGGGTTGACGGCGTAGAGACGACCGTCCTTGCCGAACCGCATCCAGGCGATGTCGTCGCCGACCATCTCGGCCTTCCAGCCCTCGATCGTGGGCTCGAGCATGGCGAGGTTGGTCTTGCCGCACGCGCTGGGGAACGCGGCCGCGATGTAGTGCGTCTTACCCTCGGGCGAGGTGAGCTTGAGGATGAGCATGTGCTCGGCCATCCAGCCCTCGTCGTGCGCGATGGCCGAGGCGATGCGCAGCGCGTAGCACTTCTTGCCGAGCAGCGCGTTGCCGCCGTATCCCGAGCCGTAGCTCCAGATCGCGCGGTCCTGCGGGAAGTGCGAGATGTACTTGGTCTCGCTGCAGGGCCACGGCACGTCCTCCTGGCCCTCCTCCAGGGGAGAGCCGACGGAGTGGAGGCACTTGACGAAGTCGGCGTTCGTGGCCTCCATCTTCTTGAGGATGTCGGCGCCGATGCGGGCCATGATCCGCATGTTCGTAACGACGTAGGCGGAGTCGGAGAGTTCGACGCCGTACTTGGGGTCGTCGGCGTCGAGGTGACCCATGACGAACGGGATGACGTACATCGTGCGGCCCTTCATGCAGCCGCGGTACAGCTCGGTCATCTCCGACTTCATCTTGTCGGGGTCCATCCAGTTGTTAGTGAACCCGGCCGCGTCCTCGTTCTCGGTGCAGATGAACGTGCGGTCCTCGACGCGGGCGACGTCCTTGGGATCGCTCGCGGCCCAATAGGAGTTGGGCTTCTTGCTCTCGTCGAGCTTGACGAAGGTGCCCGCCTCGACGAGTTCGCCTGCCAGGCGGTCGTACTCCTCCTGCGAGCCGTCGATCCAGACGATCCTGTCGGGCGTGGTGAGGGCGGCGACCTCCTCGACCCAGGCCGCGAGCCCCTGGTGGGTGGTGCCCCCTGTAGTGGGAATGTCCGTCGAGGTCGTCATGGTCTTCGCCATCCCTTTCGTGGTCTCTCCGGTGAGTCACGTCCATGTCCAGCGTAGGCATGTCCGCTGATCAGCGCCCCGCCGTCCCGTCGGCGCCGGTGGGCGTGTCCGACACGTGGACGTGATGTGAGCACTCACGGTACCGGGGGCAGTGGGCCTACGCGCCTCCCGGAGGTCCCGCGACCGACCCGCAGAGGTGTGAGTCGCCTCACCCCAGGTCGGGTGCGGTGGCGGCCCGGGAGGGCTGCAGCGATGGACGATCGCCCGATTCGCATTCTCGGGGGCGCGCGGGTAGAGTCTTTCGACGTCGCCACCGGTCGTCACCGAGCGACGAGCGCCCGTAGCTCAACGGATAGAGCATCTGACTACGGATCAGAAGGTTAGGGGTTCGAATCCCTTCGGGCGCGCAGACGAAAAGAGTCCCGAACGCCTCCGCGTTCGGGACTCTTTTGCTGTTCCGGTGTCTGTTCCGGCGAATTTCCGGGGCCGTGGTGATCTGTGTTCTCAGGCGAGTTCGGCGAGCACGGCGGGGATCTGCCGCAACAGTTCACGGGCGAGGAATCCGGACGTGCCGACCTGCGCCGAGAGGCGCTCACCCGCACGGCCGTGCGCGTAGGTCGCCCAGCAGGCGGCCTGTGCCGGGGTGGCGCCGCGAGCGAGCAGGCCGGCGATCGCGCCTGCCTTGACGTCGCCGGATCCGGAGACTCCGAGGCCGGGGCCGCCGCTCTCGTCGCGCCAGATCCGCCCCTCGGGAGTGGCGATCCAGGTCAGGCTCCCGCCGGAGGCGACGACGGCTTTCGATCTGCTCGCCAACCGCTGGATCGCCGCCCGGGGGTCGTCCTCGCAGGCCTCGTCTTCCTCGCCCAGGGTCCGTGCGAGTTCCTGCATGTTCGGCGAGAGCACGGCGCGGCCGCTCAGGTGCGCGACGCCGTCGGGATGCTCGGTGAGGTAGGCCATGCCGAGGGCGTCGATGACGACGGGCACGTCGAGGCGCGGCACGACCGCCGACAACAGGGCGACGGCGGCTTCGGGGGAGCCGATGCCCGGGCCGAGGAGCACCGCCGCGCAGCCGGAGGCGAGCTCGACGATCTCGTCGGCGGCAGAAGCGGCGATGTCACCGGCACCGTCGGTGGGCAGACCCGCGACCATCGCCTCGGGAAGGTGCATCGCCATCGGGACCGCCACGGGTTCGGGCGTCGCGACCTGCAGCTTGCCGGCGCCCCCGCGCAGGGCGGCCTCGGCGGCGAGCAGCACGGCTCCCGGCATCGCGACGTTGCCGCCGACGACGAGCACCCGGCCGCGAGACTCCTTGCCGCCGGCCGAACTCGGCAGGGGCCAGTCCCGCAGCACTGCGGGGGTGAGCACCGGCTCGCACGACTCCTCGGGCGAAGAGGTGGCGTGCACCTCGGGATCAGGCATCTGCGCCCTCGTCTCCCTTGGCCTGCTCGTGCGTCTGGGGAGCGTCGGCGAGGTCGGTCGCGCGCGTGTTCGCGTACTCGACGAGCTCGAGACCGTCCTCCTGCGCCCGGTAGATCGTACGTGCGCAGTTGGCCATCGGGGTGTCGTTGTCGATGCCCATGAGGACCTCCTCCTCGAGAGACTCGAGGACGTAGCGGAAGCTCATGATCACGGCCTGGTGGCTGAAGATCCAGACGTTCTCGCCGTCGTACTCACTGCGGATGTCACCGAGGACGCTGCGGACCCGCAGAGCCACGTCGGTCCAGCTCTCGCCCCCCGGTGGCCGGTAGTAGAACTTGCCCTCGTGGCTGCGCCGCTCCGCCTCCTCGGGGTACTTCTCGCGAATGCCGAGCCCCGTGAGCCCGTCGAAGATTCCGAGGTCGCGCTCGCGCAGACGCTCGTCGACGACGAGGTGCTCGACCTGCGGCGAGTTCGCCAGGGCGATCTCGGCGGTCTCCCGCGCCCGGCGGTAGGGGGAGACGAGCACGATGCTCGGGCGCTCGTTCTCGGGCAGCTCGCCCAGCACGCGCCCCACGCCCTCCGCCTGACGGCGGCCGTCCTCCGACAGTGGCGTGTCGGCATCCCGTGTGTCGATCTCGAGGCGTCTCGCGCCCTGCTCCCGGGCCACTCGGTCGGCCACGTTGCCGGCGCTCTCGCCGTGCCGCACGAGCACCAGCTCTCGGGGCGCCTGGCGATGTCCGGCGGAGATGTCACTCATGCCTCACCCGTCCTCGTCGGTGTAATCGGTCGGTGGTGTCACTGGTCGGACCCGCGTCGAAGCGCGGGCGTCTCGTGACGTCTTACCCACTCGAGCGCCGAATCATCCGAGCACGCCGCGCCCGTTGGAGGCAGATGGGATGGTGGTCGTGGCGGGGTGATCACCCCGGTCTCGTTGCCATCCCATCTGCCGTCTCGAGCGGGACGAGGTCGGTCGGCTCGGGTCGTCGTTCAGCGGCGGCGGTCGTCCGAGTCCAGGCCGAGGAGTCGACCGAGATCGCCGACGACCTGGCTGACGTCGTTGAGGGTCTCCTCGGCCTCGTAGACCTCGGGGGCGGAGGCGACGCCCGGCTGCGACGCCGGTGGTGTCGCCGGGGCGGGCACGGGGTCGCCGAGCCGGGTGGGTGCCGTGGGCCGTTCGGGGCGATCGCGCGGCGGGGCCGGCTGCCCGCTGGCTGAGTCGGGCAGGACGACGCCCTCGTACGCGCGCCGCTCACGGGCGGCCGCCGGGGCGGGAGCCGGCCGCGCCGGTGAGAGCAGCTGGGCCACTCGCGCGGGACGGACCCGGTAGGCCCGGTCCCAGGGATTGGCCGGGCGTTCGCGGGTGCCGTTGCCGAACCGGAAGCCGACGAGCGGCATCGCGCTCACGGCGATCGCGGCACAGCTCGCGAGCGTGACGAGCAGGTCGGTCGAGGAGGACGCGAACGTCGCCGCGAGCACGAGCATCCCCACGGCCAGGCCGAGCAGGGCGAGGGCGAGGGAGTGCGCCCATCCGTCGTCGTCCTTGTCACGTCTCGAGCCGAGCGCGTCGACGCCGTGTGCCGCCACGAGAAAGGCCGCGGCGAGCAGGCAGAACAGGAGGGCGTCGTCGGCGCCGCCGATCACGGTGACCTCCTGGGGGACGGTGGGGGAGCGGACATGGACGGAGTGCGGGCTCGTCCGCAGAGTCGTCGGGGTCGGCGCGTCGTGCGGACGCGAAGGCGCGCGCGACCCGTATCTCTCATCGTCCGCAGCGAGGGCGGGTTGACCCTTCGGCGCCTCCGGGCTTGCTCGGGGTGTGGGGCCCCGGGCCGCCGATCCCCGCCGAGACAGCCGCCGATTCCGGCTCGGAGTAGGGCCCGCGTCGAGGGGCGAGGGGGCGGGTCGGAATCGACGGCTGTCTCGGCGTCCGAGCGCCCGGGCAGTCGGTGACGTGTGCTCTACCCTGGCTGTATGGCCGATCCTCGCTCACTGCACGGAATGACCTTCGCGATCAACGCCGGCGAGCACGGCGACGTGCAGGAGTTCTACACCTACGTGTTCGGCCGCGGCCCCGACACCAAGCCGATGGACGACTTTCTCGAGTGGCAGGTGTGCGAGGGCGCTTGGCTGCAGATCTCGACGGGGCACGATCGCCCCGGTTCGAACAACGCGCGGGTGCGGTTCGAGGTCGAGGACATGGACGTGGCGGTCAAGCGTCTCGACGAGGCCCGGGTGCCGTACGGCGAGGTCGTGACCGTTCCCGACGTGGTGCAGTTCGTCAACTTCTCCGACAACTGGGGCAACGCGCTCGGCTACTACCACCTGTTCGCGCCGCGTCCGCTCGTCACCGAGGACGAGCGGATGCTCCAACTGCTCGACCAGCGTGTACGTGCCGAGCGTCGGCGCGTCTACGAGCAGGGCGGCGACCCCGGTGAGGTCGACATCGACGCCATTCGCGCCGAGATCGGTCTGCGGCCCGAGAGTGGGCCCAGCACCGGAGCCCAGCCCCGCGTCGACCCCTCCGAGACCACGAACCCCGCGGACACCACGTCCTGACGCCCACCCCCTGGACTTCCGCCGTCTCGGCCCTCACCGCGACGGCGAGGCGCTCACCACGCCGGTACGTGCCGGCCTGGGCCGCAGGGCGATCGAGACGATCGCCGCGCTCGTCGCGAGGATCAGTGTGACCGCGAGGAGCAGCGACGGCGCGTCGGTGAGGGCCACGTGCATGATGGCCCGATTCGGGCTCAGCGCCGCGAACCCGAACGCGACGAGCGTGCCGAGGTAACTCCCGCTCATGTTGCGCCGGTGAGCGAGAATGTTTCCGCGACTGATCGCGACGATGCCGGCGGTCACCGACGCGAGCGTGAACACCGCGAGGCCGTGCAGCCAGTTGAACCCGTGCGGGTGGATGGCGAACGAGCTCGCGCAGGTGCCGACCATCGCGCCCACCCAGACGCGGCCGACCAGGCGATGGGCCGCGTCGCGACGACGCCGCAGGATCTGCAGCGGTCCGAGTGTGAGCACGAAGGACGCGAGCGTCGCGTGAAGGACCATGAGCGGCTCCATGTCCGTAAGATAGAAGCGCTATCCGAGCGGCGGCAACGTAGATCCTGCACCCGCGACCGCTATCCGATGGGAGGGCCGTGCGCCTCAAGGAGCTCGCCGAACGCGCCGACACCTCGCCGGCGTCGATCAAGTACTACCTGCGCGAAGGTCTGCTGCGTCCGGGGCGTCGCGTCAACGCCACGCTGGCCGAGTACGACGAGGGCCACCTGCGGCGCCTCGACCTCATCTCGGCGCTACGACGCGTCGTCGGCGCGTCGATCGACGACATCCGAGCGCTCGTGGCAGACATCGACGATCCCGAGCGCAGCCTCTACGACGTCCTCGGTCGTGCTCAGATGATCGGTCTGGGAATGCCGCCCGCGTCGTCGGCCGGGGACGAGCCGGAGTCGGTGACCAGGCTGCTCGAACATCGCGGCTGGGGGACGGCCATCCAGGTGCGCGGGCACCTCGCGGAGCAGGTACGGCTCATGACCGCTCTCGGCATCGAGGTGCGGCCGGAACGCCTCGAGGCGTACGCCGACGCCGCCGCCTCCGTGGCCGATCTCGACATCGACGCCGTCGCCACCGCCACGAGTCGGGACGAGGCGGCGATGCGCGTCGCCGTCGGCGTGCACACGTACAGCCGGCTGTTCCTGCGCATGCTCGCCGTCGCGCAAGCCGGGCGGGCCGACGAGCTGCTCGGCTGAACGATCAGCGGCGCCACCAGCGCGGACGCCGATCGTGGGGGCCGTGGTCGTCCTCGTCCCACGGATCGGCGTGCGTCGAACCGAGCGAGCTGTAGAGGGTCTCGGAGTAGTCGGGGTCGCGGCCCCGGCGTCGCTTCTCTCGCTGGCGGTCGGTGACGGGGCTGGCGCCGTCGGTCGACCCCATCGAGAAGCTCAACGTGTCGGGATCCTCGTCGCGCGCACGGTCGTCGTCGTGGTCACGACGCCTACGCCGGCCGCCACGTCGCCCGAGGTCGGCGATCTCGCTGCGCAGCGACGGCCGACGGGTGGGATCCTCCTCCTCCCACGGGTCGTAGCTCTCGTGGCGGGCGCCTCCGCCCGTCTTGCCGAGGTGGCGCGGTTCGAGGGAGTCGTCGACGAGCTCGTCGTCGGCGAGATCGGTGTCGACGTACCCCTCCTCGTCGTACTCCGACCCCGTCTTGAAGATCGTGCCGACGATCTTGAGATACGTGTTGTTGGGGTTGGGGATGAACTCGACGTCGGAGAGCGCCTGGTCCTGCCCCGCGCTCTCGAGGACGAACGTGCCGTAACCGAAGATGCGGCCGGCGATGGAGCGCCGGAACGTCATGTCGGTGACCTTCGTCATCGGCAGCATGTCGACCTTGCGGATGATGAAGCCGTAGATGAGCAGGAGCCGTTGGTCGGTGGCGACGAACCATTCGTCGTTCCACTCCCAGACCCGCACGATGGCGCGCCCGAACACGACCAGCCACCCGATGAGCAGGGCCCGGACGAGCCCCTCCGGTGCGCCCGCGGTGTAGGCCGTGCCGATGAGCAGCAGCGTGACGGTGGTCGTGGCGAGCGGCTCGGCGATGGCGAACCAGTGCCGGTGCGTGGCGACGACCACCCGCTCACCCTCGGTGAGGTACTTGTCCAGCCGGTGGGTCTGGTCGTCGATCATCGCGCCTCGAAGACCGGCCTCAGAACGCCGTGATGAGACGGTCGAAGAACGTGGCGATGGCGTTGAAGCCGTTGACGATGATCTCCCAGATCGTCACGACGATGTCGGCCGCCTTGTTGGGGGAGGTGAAGATCGCCCAGAGCACGAAGATCCAGAAGATCCACGTGAACACCTTCTTGATCGAGGGGGGCATCGATCTCCTCGCTTCTGCCGTGTGAGGGGTGGGTCGTGGCGGGTCGGCCGCGGGGTCGCCGACGACACGGTCGCGCGACTCCCGGTGTCATCGAACCACATCGACCTCAGAGGGGGAGGCAGCCGGAGCCCGGCGCGCCGATGGCTCCATCGGAGATCGCCCGGGAGGGCCGAGGTGGGCGACGGGTCAGACGACGCCGTAGAGCCGGTCGCCCGCGTCGCCGAGACCGGGCACGATGTAGCCGTTCTCGTCGAGCTTCTCGTCGATCGCACCGACGACGAGCGTCACGGGGATGCCGAGCTGGTCGCCGCTCTCGCGCACGGCCTCGATCCCCTCGGGGGCGGCGATGAGGCAGACGGCCGTGATGTCGTCGGCGCCGAGGTCACGGAGGAACTCGAACGCCATGACCAGGGTGTGGCCGGTCGCGAGCATCGGGTCGATGACGAACACCTGGCGCCCCTCGAGGGTCTCGGGCAGGCGGTTGGCGTAGGCGTGCACCTCGAGGGTCTCGTCGTTGCGCACCATGCCGAGGAACCCGACCTCCGCGCTCGGCAGCAGGCGGGTCATGCCCTCGAGCATGCCGAGGCCCGCGCGCAGGATCGGGACGATGACCGGCTTGGGGTTGGACAGCTTGATGCCCGTGGTCGGGGCCACCGGGGTGCGGATCTCGAACGGATCCACGCGCACCTCGCGCGTCGCCTCGTAGGCGAGCAGGGTCACGAGCTCTTCGGCGAGGCGCCGGAACGTGGGGGAGTCCGTGCGCTCGTCGCGCAGATAGGTGAGCTTGTGGTTGATGAGTGGGTGATCGGCCACGTGCACGCGCATGGGGGAAACTTATCCGGTGACCACGTCGAACACGCCCACGCCTCGCCCGACTGGCGGGCGTGGGGGGGTTCGACGTGGTCACCGGATAAGTTTCCCCCATGCGCGCGCGCGGCGGCGGAGGTGGGCGGCGGGCCGGCGGTGGCACTCGGGAGTTCGAGCCGTGGCTGGAGGAATCGCTGGCCCTCGCGGCGGAGTGTCTGCCGCACGGCGACGTGCCGGTCGGAGCCGTGGTGGTCGACGCGAACGGCCACGTCATCGGCCGCGGACGCAACGTGCGTGAGCAGTCGGGCGATCCCACCGGGCACGCCGAGATCCTCGCCCTTCGTGCGGCCGCGGCGAGCCGGGGTGGATGGCGGCTCGACGGATGCACCCTCGTCGTCACCCTCGAGCCCTGCGCGATGTGCGCGGGGGCCCTCGTGCAGGCCCGTGTCGACCGTGTGGTGTTCGGGGCCTGGGACGACAAGGCGGGTGCCTGCGGCTCGGTCTGGGATCTCGTGCGCGACCCGCGCGCCCTGCACCGCGTCGAGGTCGTCGGCGGCGTGCAGGAGGCGCGGTGCGCGCACCTGCTGCTCGACTTCTTCGGGGACCGCAGGTGAGGTCGCCCGGCCGCAGGCGGGTCCTGCGGGTGGGCGACTTTCTGCGCTCGGTTGTGCGACGTCGCATGTGAACGGCCGGATTTCGTGCGCCCGTTCACGCTCTTGTAAGGTTGCCCACGGTGGCGTGTCCGAGCGGCCAAAGGAGCACGCCTCGAAAGCGTGTGTGGGGGCAACTCCACCGTGGGTTCGAATCCCACCGCCACCGCTCTGCGTCGCCCAGCGCGATGCCCCGACCGCCGGCCCTCCGTCGAGGGCCGGCGTTCCTCGTTACGGGAACGCGCGCCGGCCATGTGAGGTGCGACGAAGGAGACGACCGATGACCGACGTGTGGCGCTCGATCGTGCTGTTCGCGCTCGCGGCGGTCTGCGAGATCGGTGGCGCGTGGCTCGTGTGGCAGGGCGTGCGTGAGCACCGCGGATGGCTGTGGATCGGTCTGGGGGTTCTCGTCCTCGGCCTGTACGGCTTCGTCGCCACGCTCCAGCCCGACGCCGAGTTCGGCCGGATCCTCGCCGCGTACGGCGGGGTGTTCGTCGCCGGTTCACTGCTGTGGGGGATGGCCGTCGACGGGTTCCGTCCCGATCGCTACGACGTCATCGGCAGCCTCATCTGCCTCGCGGGAGTCGCGGTCATCATGTACGCCCCACGCCCCCACGCCTGAGACCCGCCGAGACAGCCGTCGTTTCCGGCCACAGGTGTCTGCGCATCCTCACGGCGGGTGCGCCGGGCCGGAAACGCCGGCTGTCTCGGCGAGGCTCAGATCGGGGCGATCGCGCGCACCGGGCCTTGTTCCCGCCGGGGGCAGGCGGAGGTGTAGTGGCCGATCTCGAGGCAGTGCCCGCATCGGGGCAGGTGAGCGGGGGGCGCCGGCGGCAGGGGTTTGCGGACCGGCCGGGAGAACGACCCCGACCCGGGTTCCGGCGCGGGTGGTGCCTCGGGCGGGACGAGGTCGTCGAAGTACGTCGGGATGCCCACCGACGTCGCGGTCGCGCGTAGGTGCCGCAGCGCGCGGGTGCCGATCCGCTTGCGCTCGAAGGCAGCTCGTCGCAACGACTCAAGCAGTCGCTCCTGGATCTGGCGCAACTCCGCCGCGCCGTACCCGGCGGCGACCATGAGCCGGGTGAGGCCGCGCACCTCGTCGGCGACGATCCGACCCTGCAACAGCAGGGGGACGAGCACGTCGAGGAACCGTCCGACGCGGGTGTCGTTGAGTTCGCGAGCGAGGCCGGAGGCGCGGGCGAAGAGGTCGTCGAGCCAGGGATCGACCCTCTCTCCCGCCGGGGAGAGCGACCTGTCGGCGCCGGGCAGCACCAACGCCTCGGGATCTCCGGCGGCCGCGCACGGATAGCGGAGCGAGGATCCGTGCCGAAGGAGGATGGCGGGCAGCAACGCGGCCGTCGCGTAGGCATCGTCGAGGGCGCTCCGTCCGACGACGGCCGTGGCCTCGACCTGGCGCGCGAGCGTCGGCAGTCGGTGATTGCGCGTCGGGAACGTCGTCCGGCCGATCGTGAACGTGCACAGCGCCGGCATGCTCGGTGCGAGCACCCCGGCCTCCATGAGGTGGGCGTCGAGGAGCTGCTCGAGGAACTCCGCGTGGTGGGCGAGGACGACGCGCCCCTCGAGCAGCGCGAGCAGGTGGGGCGCGACACGCGCGAACGACGGCGCCTCGTGGAGGCGGGCTGCGAGCTCGGACAGATGCGGTGGGATCGCTGCGGTCTCGGCCGACAGGAGTGTGGTGTACCGGCCCTCGATCCCGCCCTGTGCGTCGACATGCAGAACGGCGAGCGAGACGATCCGGTCGCGTACCGGGGTGAAACCGGTGGTCGTGTACCCGATCACCGCGTAGGGGCCGGTGTGCGGGATGCCGCCCGGCAGGTCGGTGCCGCCGAGTCCGAAGAGGCGGGTGCGTCCGTGCCGGGGTGCGGTGTGGGCGGCGTCGGGCGGCGGTGCGCCTGCGTGCATCGACCTACGGCGACGCGTCGCGGGAGCTGCACGGCCCGCCGAGTTCGCGGCCTCGTCGGGGTGCGGGCGAAGATCCGACGCCGGAGACCGAGGGGCGGATTCGGGTGGCGGGGTCGGAGCCGGCTCGGCGGTCGCGTCGGGCGGCGAATCCGCGGCGAACATGCGGAACAACACGAGCAGCACGACGAGCAGCACGACCACGCTCACCAGCCCCGTCATGCCGCCTCCGCGCGTCTCGTCCGTGCCCTCACGTCCCATCGGGCCAGGGGCCGTCGACCTGAGCCGCCCTCGAGCGTTCGGGGCCGACGTAGGTCCTGCCCGGGGGTGGGGGAGGCGTGGCAGGCTGGGCGTATGAACCGTCGCCATGCCCTCGTTCGTCGTCCGAGCACTCGTCTCGCCGAGGGGCTCGTCACTCACATCGACCGGTCGCCGGTAGATCCCGACCTGGCGCAACGGCAGTGGGAGGCCTACGTCGCCGCCCTGCAGAACGCGGGGTGGGAGACCATCGAGGTGCCCCCGGCCGAGGACCACCCCGATTCGGTGTTCATCGAGGACCCGGTGTTCGTCTACGGCGATCTCGCGGTGCTCACCCGATCCGGCGCGCCCGAGCGCCGGGGTGAGACCGACGGCCTGCGTGAGGTGCTCGAACGGCACGGCTACCGCGTCGAGGAGATGACCGAGCCCGCCACGCTCGACGGGGGAGACATCCTCAAGTTCGACGGCACGGTGTGGGTGGGGCAGGGCGGCCGCACCAACGAGGAGGGCCTCGCGCAGCTCACGCGGCTGCTCGAGCCGTTCGACGTCGAGGTCGTGGGGGTGCCGCTGGAGTCGGTGCTGCACCTCAAGACGGCGGTCACCGCGCTGCCCGACGGCACCGTGATCGGCTACCCGCCGCTCGTCGACGCGCCCCTGACCTGGGGCGACGACTTCATGGCCGTGCCCGAAGAGGCGGGCGCCCACGTCGTGCTCCTCGGCGACGACACGGTGCTGATGTCGACCTCCGCGCCCGAGACCGCGGAGCTGCTGCGCGAGCGCGGACTCGAGGTCGTCACCGTCGACATCTCCGAGTTCGAGAAGCTCGAGGGGTGCGTCACCTGCCTGTCGGTGCGGTTGCGCGGCTGACGAACACCGGCGGTTCGGCGCCGGATCTCCACGCAAGAGCTGGCGCCGTGGCCGTTCTACGGCCGGACGGGCTCGCTGGGCAACGACGACAGCCAGATCGTCACCGCGAGCAGGTCCGCGGTGCCACCGGGGGAGAGTCCGGCCGCCGTGAGCTCGTCGTCGAAGTGCTCCATGAGGCTGCGGTAGCTCGGGTGCAGCGCACCGCCCTGCCTGAGGAGCTCCTCGGCGCGGCGAGCGACGCGCGCCATGGCCTCGACCCCGCCCCGTTTGGCGAGGTTCGTGTCGGTGTTGACCGCGAGCATCGCGAGCAGAGCGTGCAACAGCGCGCGGTCGCGCATCATCGGCCCGAGCGCGAGGTGGGGCTGCACGGCGAGGATCTCCATGGCCTCGCGGTAGGCGACGAGACCGACGCCTCGGGCGGTCGCATAACCGGCGGCCGCCTGCCCCCGGGCTCCCGTGAGTCCGTGGTCGCGAAACAGTCGCTCGCCGGCGGTCGCCGGCAGCGCGTCGTTGGTGAGCAGGTCGTCGACGAGCAATGATCTCGCGAGGTCGCCGACGTCGTCACACACCGAGATGTCGACCGTTCGTCCCAGGCGCAGCCGCCGTCCGGCACATCCGATGAGCAGCCCGAAGGCGAACACCGCGCCCTTGTGCGTGTTCACGCCTCCGGTCGCCTCGAACATGGACTCCTCGGCCGAGATGCCGACGCCACGCAGGCGTGCGAGGAAGTCGTCGTCCGTCTCACCGCCGTGCACGAGCCCGCACTCCCCGAAGACACCCCACCAGGGCGCCAGCGCGTCGGCGCTACGAATGAGCGTGTGCAGGTCCATGTCGCCGTGCGCACCCCGGTTGCGGTGGTCGACGAGCCCGGGTTTGGGCGTGAGCTGCGCCTCGATGCGGAGAGCGGAATCGGCGAGTCGCGCGAGACGGTCGAGATCGGCGCGGGCGTTGGTGGACACGGTGGCCTCGATCACGACAGCACCCGATCGATCGCGGCGAACAGCTCCGCGACGTCATGGGCGCGCGAGCGGCTACAGGGGGCGGCGGGGCCGTCACAGACGAGACACCGTCGTGGCGAGGCGCCGAGATCCGCGCGTTGTATCGGTACATCACGAACGACGACGTCGAGATCGAAGAGGCGCCCCCACGGGTGGGTGTCCTCCGCGGCGACGAGCCGGCGCTTTGCCTCCAGCGGTTCCATCGCGACGACGAGGTAACCCTGGGCTCCGGTGGCGAGGTCGTGGGCCTCCCGGTGCAGAAGGCTTGTGTCAGTACATCTAGTCCCATCGTCGGTTGTCGTGCACGCCTCGACGGCGGCGGTCATCGCGGCGTCGAACACCCGCCGAGACCACGCCGGGTTCTTGTCCGGCCCCGGTACGACCAGCGTGATGCTGACGACCGCCACCTTCCGCTCGAACAGGCCGTCCCGGCCCGTGTCACGGGATCCGGAGCCGGGCGCGACCGCCTGCGTCGGCCCCGAGCGCGGTGGAGACGCCTGTTCGAGCGGTTCGTGGGAGGCGTCGAGTCGGCCCGTGTCCGACGCCTCGGCCCCCGACGCCTCGGCCTCCGACGCCTCGGCCTCCGACGCCTCGGCCTCCGGCGCCTCGGCCCCTGACGCAGGCGTCTTCGACGCCAGGGCCTGCGGCTCCCCGGTCTCCCGCGCGCCGAACCTCGCGGCGAGGGCGCGTTGACGGGCGGCGCGGGTGTCGCGTGCGGCGAGCATGTCCTCGACGGAGACGGTGGGTGAGGTCATGACGGTCAGCTCGCTGCGACCTGGCGCACGACGTCGATGACGCTCGTGTCGCGGTAGCGGATGCGGCCGACGATGCGCTCCTCGAACTCGATCGGCGCGGGGACGCCCGTGATGCCCGTCGCGCGGTCGTAGAGGTTCTCGATGGTCGTGACGGGCAACCCGGCGGCCTCGAGGCGTGAGCGCACGTCGGGCCGGGACGGGTGGACCGCGATGCCGTGGTCGGTGACGAGCACGCCGACGTTCTCGCCCGGCGTGACGAGGGTGGTCACCCTGTCGACGACCGTCGGTATCCGGCCTCGGATCAGGGGGCCGACGATGATCGAGAGGTTGGCGCCGGCGGCGGTGTCGCAGTGGCCGCCCGAGGCGCCCATCATGATGCCGTCGGAGCCGGTGACGACGTTGACGTTGAAGTCGAGGTCGATCTCGAGCGCCGAGAGGATGACGACGTCGAGTTCGTCGACGGCGGCGCCCTTGCCGAGCGGGCTGGCGTACTCGTCGGCGGAGATCTCGCGATGCCGGGGGTTCTCGGCGAGTGAGCGCCCTGCGACGGCGTCGAAACTCTGCACGTCGAGGACCTTCTCGACGAGTCCCTTGGTGTGCAGGTCGACGATGCCGGCAGTGATGCCGCCGAGCGCGAACCCGGCCGTGACGCCGTGACGCCGCAGCCGCGGTTCGAGGAATCGGGTGGCGGCGGTGGCGCTCGCGCCGGATCCGGTCTGCATCGAGAAGCCGTCGCGGAAGTAACCGGAGTGCTCGATGACATCGGCGGCGTGCCGGGCGATGAGCAGTTCACGCGGGTTGTTCGTGATGCGTGCCGCGCCGACGCTGATCTTGCTGGGGTTGCCGATCGTGTCGACGCCGACGATGAGGTCGACCTGGTCCTGGGTGATGCTCGCGGGCACGTGGGGATAGGCGACGATCTCCTCGGTGAGCAGCACGACCACGTCGGCGTAGGTCGCGTCGACCTTGGCGTAGCCGAGTGAGCCGCAGCGTCCGCGGCCGGCGACGCCGTTCGCGTTGCCCATCGCGTCACAGGCCGGCACGCCGAGGAACGCGACGTCGACGTGCAGTTCACCGGACTGGACCAGCGCGACCCGGCCGCCGTGGCTGTGGATGTCGATGGGCTCGTCCATGAGGCCACGGGAGATCTCACGGGCCAGCTCCCCGCGCATGCCCGAGGTGTAGATGTGGCGGATCACCCCGTTGCGGATGTGCTCGACGAGGCCCGCGTGGCAGGCGTTGAGGGAGCTGCCGGCGAGGGTGAGGTCGCGAAAGCCCATGCGTGCGAGGGTGTCGACGACCCGCAGCACGCAGGCGTCGCCCTCGCGGAAGTGGTGGTGGAACGAGATCGTGCCGCCGTTCTCGAGCCCGGAACGCGTGATCGCCTCCTCGAGGGTGTCGACGAGCTTGCGAGAGCGCTTGGTGCCCGGGTCACGCAGATGCGGCGTCGCGGCGGCCCAGTCGGTGAAGATCGCATGCCCGCCGAGGGAGTCACGGTCCGCCGCCGAGAGGCCGTCGAGGCGGGAGGTGGCGGCGGTGTTCATGACGTGGCTCCTTGCGACTCGCGGCGCACCCCGGAGGCGGCGGCGTAGCGGATCGTGCGTCGGGCGGCCTCGATGATCGGCGCGTCGATCATCTTTCCGCCGAGCGAGACCACGCCGAGGCCTTCGGTCGCGGCGTGCTCGGCGGCCTGGACGACGAGCCGGGCGTGATCGAGCTGCTCCTGCGTGGGGGCGTAGGCGTTGTGCAGCAGGTCGATCTGTCGTGGGTTGACCAGCGACTTTCCGTCGAATCCGAGGCGCCGGATGACGTCGACCTCGGCGAGGAACCCCTCCTCGTCCTCGACGTCGGAGAACACGACGTCATAGGCGGCGATGCCGGCGACGCGGGCGGCGTGCAGCACGGCGCAGCGGGCGTAGAACAGCTCGGAGCCGTCACCGCGCGTCGTGCGCATGTCGATGACGTAATCGAAGCCGGCGAGCGCGATCGACACGAGTCGCGGTGTGGCGGTGGCGACCGCGACCGCGTTGACGACCCCGGCGGCCGACTCGATGGCGGCCATGAGCCGGGTCGAGCCGACCTCTCGGCCGCAGGCGCGTTCGATGGCCTCGACGGCGTCGGCGAGGTCGAGGATGTCCTGCGCCGTCTCGGTCTTGGGCAGGCGGATGACGTCGGCGCCAGCCCGCACGGCGGCTTCGAGGTCGTCTCGCCCGAAGGGAGTGTCCAGGGGGTTGATGCGCACGACGGTCTCGATGCCCGCGTACAGCCCGCTGCGGAGGGTCTGCATGACGAGCAGGCGCGAGGTGTCCTTCTCCCGCAACGCGACTCCGTCCTCGAGGTCGAACATGATCGCGTCGGCGCCGTGGATGTAGGCGGTCGAGAGCATCGCGGCGTTCGAGCCGGGGATGAAGAGCATGCTGCGGTGGGGCATCTGCTCGGGATGGCGGTGCCGGGTCAGGGCGTCGAGGTGGGGGCGGTGTTCCTCGGCTTGTGCGTCCGGTGTTGTCGGCGGCGTCTCGCCGGAGACCTCGGGTGTCGGTGCGGCGTGGTCGTCGGCGGGCCGGTTCACAGCGCGCTCCAATCGACCTCGTCGTTCGAGGCGCGCATGACCGCGGCCTGCACCCGGGCGCGCAACGTGCAGTCGAGCGCGCCCTTGTCCTCGACGACGATCTGGCCGTTCTCGACGCCGAGCGCCGCGAGGGTCTCGTCCACGACCGCCCTGATCTGGGCTCCGAACTGGGCGGCGACCGTGGAGACGACCGTCACCTCCAGCTTCTCGTGAGGGGAGACCCGGACGACGGCGTCGCTGGATTCCAGTGTGCCGGCGAGGGAGTCGTTGACGATGCGCATCACACACCTCCGCGGATCGGGGTCGGGATCGAAGACGGCGAGGTCGGCGCGGAGGCGTGCATCGAGGAGAGCAGCTCGAACGTCGGCCGGGGGACGAGAGGGCGCAGCCCGTCGAGATCGCCGGCGGTGAGGCGGCGGCGCACCTCGGTGGCCGAGACCGCGGTTTCGCCACGTTCGAGGCGGGGGATCTCGACGACCTCGACGGCGGGGGCGGGCAGGTCACGACGCTCGAGCCAGTAGTGCATGTCGGTGTTGTACTGGCGGGTGACGGCGCAGAAGGGCTCGGTGCCGACGTACCGGTGAGTGATGCCGAGCGCGGGCGCGATGTGCTGCCGAAAGATGAGCAGGTCGACGGCGGTGGCGGCGAGGTCGACGATGCCGCGGTCCTTGATGAAGTACGTCGGGAACGTCGCCTTGCTCACGACGTAGCGCGTGCCGGGATGCACGTGGATGCGGTCGCGGGCGTCCATCTCGGTCACGCCGGCGCGTACGAGCGCGAGACGCTGCTCGAAGGAGAACGCCGAGGCGTCCTCGCCGACGACGAAGACGTGCAGGTAGTCGCACTCGACGGCCGCGCGGGTGAGCAGGTGGCGGTGGCCGAGGGTGAAGGGGTTGGCGTTGAGCACCACGGCGCCGACGCGCTCGCGGTCGCGGCGGTAGTGCCGCAGGCTCTCGGTGTAGGCGTGGATGCCGCGGGGGGTGTTCTCCATCATCGCGACCTGGTCGGGCACCGTGACGACGGGATGGAACCCGCACGAGCGGAACGCCTGTTCGTTCTTCGGTGAGGTGTAGAGGAACAGGTGGGAGTGGCCGCGATCGAGTGCGACGAACGACAACTCGAGCATGAGGCGCGGCAGCAGGTCGTGGCCCTGCATCCGCTCCTTGACGGCCACGCATTTCACGACGTTGCCCGTCAACCCTGCGCAGCCGAGAAGCTCTCCGTAGTGCCGCGCGGTGACGACCACCTCGAGGGCGGCGTCGAGGTCGAGAGCGCTGCCGGCGAGGAAGCGCCGGATCTCCTCCATCTCCTCCGGGTGGGCAGCCGGGCTCACGGTGGAGAGGTCGATCTCCTCCAACACGGCGCCCACTTCCTTCACAGATCCGGCCGCCCGCACACAGCGCCCCCACGCTGCGTGGCGGGGCCGCGCGTCACGTCCAGGTTAGGCGCGAGGAACCGGACTCATGCAGGAATTTCGGCAGAACGGACAGGGCGTGAGACAGGTCGTCCGTGTCAGGGATGTCCGCGTCCTTCACCGCGTTGGGCGGGCGCCGTGGTCATCTCGATCGCGGGGGCCGGTGATGCGGACCTCTTCCGTGTCAAGGAAGCACGCTGCCGGACCTCGGGTCACCGTGCGCATCGGTGAACCGCGGGCCCGCGAACCAGGAGCCGGGGCGCGACCGACGACGGTCGACGGCCCGGCAGGGCCGTGCGCCTGCTTGACTCATCCTGGGCCCACGGCCACGCTGCATCAGGTGAGCACCCGTGAGTCCACGCAGCGTCGCGACCCCGAATCCGCTGTGTTCGCAGCACTGCTCGGCGCCTGTGCCGGAGCGTCGCTGGGGGTGCGGACCCGCGGACGATCTCGCGCCGAGGCCTCGGACGGAGGGCTCGTGCGGGTGCGGCTGGATCGCGTCGCCGAGTACGCGCCGCTCCTGACCGACGCGGCTCCGGTGGAGGGCGAGCCGTGGCTCGTCACCGCGATCCGGAGGGGACTGTCGAGTCGGTGCGACCCGATGGCCGAGTTCGTCGAGGCGCTCGATCTGGCGGGGCGGCCGCGGCTCGAGGCGGCGGCGGAGGCCACCGTGGCGGCCGCGGTCAGTGCCGCCGTCGACGGCTGCGCGGTGCCGGTGCTCACGAGCCTGGGCGTCATGGCCGGGGATCTCGCCCGCGAGGTGGCCGAGGACACTCCCGGCCCCGATCTCGGCGCTCGCCTGCAGTGGGCGACCGCCCTCGCGACCCGCACCGATGACGATCCGGTCGAGATCCTTGATCTGCTCGTGGGCACGAGCGGCATCGTGCAGGAGTGCGTACCGGCGGCGTTCGCGCTGCTCGCCGTGGACGACGAAGGGTCCGCACCCGACGACGACGTCGACGTGTTCGAGGCATGCGTGCGCGCTGCCCGGCTCGGCGGCGCCGCCGACGTCATCGCGACGACCGTCGGCGCGGTGCTCGGTGCCTTGCACGGACCGGAGGCGCTGCCGACCGACGTCGTCGAGGACGCGAACGACTCGTGGCCGGCCCTGCGATCTCTCGGTGCAGAGCTGGCCACGAGCCGGTGAAGCGTTCGGCGTCTCGTCGACGCTTCGGGATCGCGGCGACGCGCCGGTCAGGCGGCGTCGTCGATGATCGCGTCGTCCACCCGCTCGAGCCCCGTCAGGTCGACGAGGAGACGGTCGAGTTCGACGAGCTGGTCGGGATCCCAGGGCGTGAAGGCCGCCTCGACGACGCTGACCCAGCCGGTCATCTCCGCCAGTGCGGCGCGAAGTTCGATGTCGTGAATGGTGCTGGTACTCATACTGCTTCCCCGATCTCTCTGCCCGGCCCCCCGCCGGGCAACGGCGGTGTGCCGTCACCCGCCTATCGGCGCGATGGGCAGCCGTCCAAGAGGATTCTCGAGAAACTTGACGCTCGTCCTGGTCGCCCGTGCCGAAGGGCGGCCGCGTGCGTCCTCGTTCCGTGCTGGTAGTTGACGCATCCTGCACCACGACATGGCTGGTCATGGAGGTGGGCGGCCGAACTGGTCGAGTGGATGTTGCCTGGCGAGTAGCAAATTCGGGCCAGGAGGGCTGTCCGCGAGTCGTTCACCATGTGAGACGGGCTCGGTGACGGCCGCCTTTCGCGCCTCAGCAGGCCGGGGTCGTCGTGGGCGGTGTGACTGCCCCGAACTCGTTGCCGATGACGAGGTCGACGCGCGTGCCCTCGCGTTGGATCGGCTTGAGCACGGAGCCCCGGATGTGGTGCGCGAGGACCTTCGCGCCGGTCGCGGCAGCGGGGCCGTGGCGGATCTCGGCCGGTACCTCGACGACCGTGCCCGCGGGGGCGTTGATGGCCTCCCCGACGGTGAAGCGCTGCGCCCGCAGGGTGTCGGCGGTGTGACTCGCCAGGCCCGCGCGTGAGGTCGCGTTGAGCACGTCGACGGTGATTCCGGCGGGGGGCTCGGGGCAGGAGCTCGGCGTCGCCGCGGGTGTCCGGCCGTCCGTGGCGTCGTTGCCGACGAAGGCCCGCACTCCGGCGACGGCGAGCGCGAGCACCACGAGCCCGAGCGTGGTGAGGTACATCGCGCGACGCCGCCGACGCCGGGCCGTCGGCATCCCCGCCTCGTACGCGTAGCTCACGTGCCCTCCGTTCTGCCCCACCCCCGATGGTGTCACGACCTGCGGGTCGGACCCGTGTGCCCCGCCGCCATCACGGCAAGGTCATGACCGCCGGCGCCGCCCGCAGCCCCCGCTCGAACAGGCACTTTCACCCGCGGCAGCCCCCACACCTCCCCTCAAACAGGCCTTTTGATCGCGCGAAGCCGGGGCAAACCGCCTGTCCGAGCGTCGTCATGCCGGGCGGGTCAGCGCATTCGTCTCGCGCCGCCTCCCGTGTTCAGGGGTGACCCCTTAGGCTGCGCCCGTGAGTACCGAGCAGCTCGATGCCATTCGTGCCGGCTACGCGACGACCGGGTCGTCGATGCAACTCGGGGCTGCGGTCTCGGGTGAGCCGTCGGCACCGACCGCCCATCCTGACGTGCAGGTCGATCTGCCGCTGTCGGTGATGAACCGGCACGGCCTCGTCGCCGGCGCCACCGGAACGGGTAAGACGAAGACGCTGCAGCTCATGGCCGAGCAGTTGTCGGCGAACGGGGTGCCGGTGTTCCTCGCCGACATGAAGGGCGACCTTTCGGGGCTCGGCGCGCTGGGGGAGGGCAACGAGCGCGTCCTCGCCCGCGCCACGGACGTCGGTCAGTCGTGGGAGGCCCTCGGATTTCCGGTCGAGCTGTTCAGCCTGGGCGGCAAGGGGACCGGCGTGCCGATGCGCGCGACGATCACGGATTTCGGCCCGACGCTGCTGTCGAAGGTGCTCGGGCTCAACGCGACACAGACCTCGAGCCTCGGTCTCGTCTTTCACTACGCCGATCAGCGTGGGCTCCCGCTGCTCGACCTCAAGGATCTGCGCGCCGTCGTGCAGTACCTCACCTCCGACGAGGGCAAGGGCGACCTCAAGGAGCTCGGTGGACTGTCGTCCGCCACGGCGGGTGTGATCCTGCGGTCGCTCATCGCGTTCTCGGATCAGGGTGCGGACGTGTTCTTCGGCGAGCCGGAGCTCGACACGAACGACCTGCTGCGCGTCTCCGACGACGGGCGCGGGATCATCTCGTGCCTCGAGTTGCCTGCGGTGCAGGACCGGCCGGCGATGTTCTCGACGTTCCTCATGTGGCTGCTCGCGGATCTCTTCCACGACCTGCCCGAGGTCGGCGACGTCGACAAGCCCAAGCTCGTCTTCTTCTTCGACGAGGCCCACCTGTTGTTCGACGACGCGAGCAAGGAGTTCGTCGACCAGATCGAGCAGACCGTGCGCCTCATCCGGTCCAAGGGTGTCGGCATCTTCTTCGTCACCCAGACCCCGCGCGACGTTCCCGCGGGGGTGCTCGGGCAGCTCGGCAACCGCATTCAGCACGCGTTGCGGGCGTTCACGCCGGAGGACGAGAAGGCGTTGCGGGCGACGGTCAAGACGTTCCCGAAGAGCGAGTACGACCTCGGTGAGCTGCTGACGAACCTCGGAACGGGCGAGGCGGTCGTTACCGTGCTCTCCGAGCGAGGTACGCCGACGCCGGTGGCGTGGACGCGCATGCGCGCCCCGCAGTCACTCATGGCGCCCATGGACGCCGCCGCGATGGCCGAGGTGGTGGCGAGGTCGCCCCTCGGGTCCAAGTACAACGAGGCCATCGACCGGGAGTCGGCGTACGAGCGACTCTCGGCGCGGGTCTCCGGAGCGTCCGAGGGCGGAGCCGCGACACCGGTCGAACAGCCGGCGCCTGCGCCGACGCAGCCTGCGCCACAACGGGGCCCCCAGCCCATCCCGATGGATGATCGCGAGCCGGCGCCCCGCCGCTCCAAACAGGCGGCGCCGAAGGAGGAGCCGGGCCTCATGAAGCAGGTTATGGAGAACCCGATGATGCGCTCGATGCTCCGCAGCGCCGGCACCGCTCTGGGTCGAGAGATCACGCGCAGCATCTTCGGCACCGCTCGCCGTCGCCGCCGCTGACGGGACCCGTCAAGGCGCCGGGCGCGAGAGCCGCGTGCTCGCCCGACGCTCGAACAGGCAGTTTGCGCCTGGCCCGCGGGTTTGTCGCGGTGTCGAGTGGCACAAACCGCCTGTTCGAGCGGGGGTGGGTCGTCGCCCAGGGTTACGGCTACGGCGTGACGAGCTTGTAGTCCTTGGCGATCTTCGTGACGGTACCGACCGCCGTGGCCGGTTTGAAGTCGATCGCCATGCTCGTGGCGCCCGCCGCGGTGATGTCGGTCGGCTTGACCGTGAGCGTCTTGGATGACGTCTTCGTGCCGGCGGTGATCGTGTACTTCGTCGTCCACGAGGTGATTCCCTCGGCCGGCGCGTAGGTGACCTTCGTGCCGCTGGCGGGCCCCTGGTTGGCCAGCTCGATGTTCTTACTTGCGCTGGTCAAGTCGAAGCTCTGGCCGGCCGAGGTGAGCTGGTTGTCGACCGTGTACCCACGGTTGGCGACCGGCCTGAGGTAGATCTTCGCCGTGTCAGCGCCCTTGTCGAACTTGGGTTTGTACGTGGCGATCCCGCTCTTGGCGGCCTTGACGGCCTTGTAGGTCGTCTTGAAGGAGCCGTCCTTCTGCTTGACGTCCTGGCCGACCCACCACGTCATGCCGGGCTTCGCCTTCAGGGACACCGTGTCGGACTTGGTGCCGGCGAGATCCTTGTGGCTCACCATCGCGTCGTTGACGAGCACCTGTGCGGCTCCGGGTACGTCGCGGAAGGCGACCTGCCTCGAGAGCGACTCGAGCACGTACTTGCTGCTGGTCCGCTCCGCCGTGACGGTGACCTCACCGGCGTGGAGGTCGTCGGGGTCGACCTTGAGGTAGGCAACGCCCTTGATCGCCACGGGCTTGTTGTTCCCGATCCTCCACTTGACGCCTTCGATGCCGGTCACGCGAACGGTCTCGTAGGCGGCGCCGGGGCCGTAGCCCTTGTGGGCATCCAGCGGATCCTCACCGGTCTCGACGGCTGCGTCGAGCGCCGCCGCTGAGATGGTGACGGTCGGGGTGTCGGTGATCTTGCCGACCGGGTCGAAGGTCGGGATGTTGTCGACCGTGTAACCGGCATCCTTGGTGGCGACCACGGTCGAGCTCAGGGTGACCGGAACGTTGATCACGTCGGCCCTGGCGAAGGAGGACGAGTCGAGCACCGTCGTCTTGGTGCCGGTGGTCACGGTCCAGACGATGCCGGTGGTCTTCGGAAGACTCACGAAATCCCGGGAGCCGGGGACGTCGTTCCACGTCACCTTGAGGTTCGCGGCATCGATCGGGTCGCCGTCGATGTTCGTGGGGGCGGGAAACACCCATTCGGTCGGTGTTCCGGTGGCCATCGACCAGATGCTCAAGTCGTTGTTCTGTGCGAGGTCGGCCGTGACCGTCGCGCCTCCGGTGACAGCGACATCCTTGTACTCGTCGCCGGTGGCGATGTCGACGGCCTGACCGTTCACGGCCCACGAGACGCCCGGAATGTTCAGCAGACGGATCACGTCCATCGAGGTGCCCGGTCGATCCAGCAGGCGCGGGTACTGCGCCGCCTTGAGCGACACGGTCTTGGGCTTGGGGGTGGTCGCGGCCGTGGCGGCGGTGGTCCCCGCTGCCATGAGGCTCGTGGCCGTGACGGTGAACGCGGCCAGGGCGGCCAGGGTGCGGCGGGGTGTGGTGGGCATGCGAGGTCCTTCTCTTTCGTGGCTCGTCCGTGAGACACGCCGGGTGATCCAGAGTGTGCGCGCGCTGCGGGCGTGAGCCGTGGGCGGGCGCGGTGCCTTCATGTACGGCCGACCGAGACGGTTTCGCACTCAACCGAAGATCACGGAAAGATAACGGGGCAGGTGAGTGGCATCGTCACGCATTTGCGCACATGGGAGGGGCGCGCTGCGAGCGGCGATGTGCTGGTCCGGGGCCCGTTGGCTCAGAGCCCGATTGCCCGGCGGGGAGTTATCGTTCTGGCCAAGAGGCGCCGTTCTCCGTCTCGCTCTCGCAACTGTCACGTCGCGCCTACGACGGCGGAATGGCCGCCAGCGCCTCGGGTGAGGCGAGTCGTGAGAGGTCCGCGCGACGGTCTGCGAGTTCGGCCCACGGGGCTCCGGCGGCGGCGGCGGTGATCGATCGTACGGCGGCGACCACGGCAGGGGTTCCGTCGGTGCAGATGGCATGCCGCGGCAGCCCGGTGGAGCGGACGAACGCGCCTTCGACGGCCAGGCCGAGCACCGTGGCGAGGTCGGTGAACGTCGCGCCGGTGCCGTGAAGCGGCAGGTCGTAGACGATCGCGACGGTGCGGTAGGCGTCGGCCCAATGCGAGATCTGAAGGTCGTAGAGCCGCGCGGAGTACTGCCGGATGACGTCGTCGGCGGGAAACATCATGCGCATGACGTGCTGCAGTCGATACACCGTGGCGATCGGCGTCAGGGTCGATTCCTGCTCACTGATCGCGTCGATGAGTTCGCGCAATGTGAGGTCGGGCAGGATCTGCGCGAGCCTCTCGGTTGCCGCGTCGAGTCGGCGGATATGCACCTCGGGGCGAAACAGGTAGGCGATGAGATCGAGCTGATAGTTGGCGGCGAACGACCAGCGACGGATGAGCCGCGCCTTGTTGGCGCTGCCCGGATCGATGCCGCTCTCGACACACATGTCGCGAAAGCAGCGCATGACCCTCTCGATGGGGAGCGTGTCGAAAAGACTGTTTGCGTGCGAGTAGGCGACCGGTCCTGACGAATTGGAGGACGTGTCGAGCACCGCCTCGCCGAGCGCGCGAATTCCCGCCTCGAGAAGCCACCGCACCTCGGGCTCGTTGGGGTCACGGGCGACGGCGCCTCGTCGTGTGGTCAGCGTGGTGAGGTGGGTGACGACTCCCGTGAGGTCGTCATCGCCCGGGTTCGCTGACGGGCACGGAGGTAGGGCGGACACACGGCCCCCTTCAGAGCAAAACGACCAATTGATCCATGATCGCCTGAATGTGGGCCGGTCAGGCGGCCTACGCCGAGCGACCATGCAGTTGCGACCGGATGGTTGCAACCGCGGATCGCCCTCCGATGGTCTCGCATTCCTGGGTATCTGGCACCGCCGATCGCGACTGCTCATACCGGGATGACGGAATGGTCAAGCCGCGGCAACAAAATCTTCACGACTGAAGTCCTGAACCTCGAATGATCCAGGAGCTCGGGGCGCCCTGCCGCTGAAATCGCTCGTCCGATGGCCGATAGGTGGGCAGGAGCACACGAATCTCACGGAAGAGACCTGCCATGACCCACGGACTGGGACACCGACTCACGCGCGCCACCCTCGTCACGCTCGTCGCCCTCGCGCCTGCCGTGGCGACGACGGCGGCGCCGCCCGCTTCTGCCGCGAGCAATGACCCCCTCGTCACCGTCACCGATGGATGTGGACGGGTGGATTCGCTGACCATCGACAGCGGCGGGCGGTACTGGCTCCAACTGTTGCCCGATGGGAAGGCGGCCGCTACGTCCTCCGCCAAGCCGCAGCTGGAAGACCCTGTCGAGGACTGGGCGAAGTACTACGGCTACATCGAGTTCTCCGGTTCGTGGCGGCGCACGTCCGATCTCGCGAAGTCCTATCTCCTCGTGCGGGTGCTCAAGGACGACGGGGTGAGGAGCTTCAAATACGTCTCCCAGGTCCTCGCCGGCGCGGAGGGCACCGCGATCCGTGGCACCGATCAGACCAAGCTCACCAACGAGGATTGCGTGCAGCCGGAGGAGCCGACGTTCACCGATGAGGAGGGTTCGGCGAACGACACGGTGACGATTCCCAGCACGCCGGGGGTGAAGTATTCCGGTAAGCCGGGTGTCACGCCGGGCAAGGGCACGGTGACCGTGACGGCGACGGCCGAGAAGGGCTTTCGTCTCGCTGACGAGGACGGCGTTCCGTTGCCGGTGTCGGCGACGCGCTGGACGCACACGTTCGACGGGACGTCGCCGGTCGAGGTGCCGCGGGGCAAGGCGCCGGCGTTCCGGCGTGGCGCGACTATTCCGGCGAGCAAGGGCAAGCCCGCGGGTCGTGGGCCCAACGTCGTCATCGTGCGGTACGTGCCGGGTGTGGCGTGGGTGGTCGACGGCAAGCAGGTGAAGGTCACGGAGAAGCAGACCATCGTCGAGGTGCCCGTGGGTGACAAGGCGTCGGTGGAGGTGCAGGCGGTCTCGGCCGATCCCAAGGCGTTCGCCCTCTCGGGCGAGACCGAGTGGGTCGTCGGGATGACGCCGAGCACGAAGCCGGCCGCGCCCAGGGTCGTGGCGGCGCCGGGCGGGGTGAATCTGCGGAAGAGTCCGTTGACGTGGTCGCCGGCTCCGGGGTTTCCGAGCTACGCCAAGCACAACGTGCGCTACCGCGTGGTGACGTTGACGAAGAACAACGTGCGTGCGTCGGCACCGTGGCGGCCGTGGTTGCAGGAGACGACGCTGCGCAACGGCCTCATCACCGCCAAGCCGGGCACGGTCATCGAGGTCACGGCGCAGTCGGTCGCGAACCGCCGGGTGTCGGCGTGGTCGGCGCCGACGACGGTGTGGTTCCCGCTCGACGTCAAGGGCGGCGGCGCGAAGAAGTTCTGGACGCTGCGCACGGAGCCGGGCGCGATCGGCTCGTCGATGTACGGCGCGCACCAGCGCACGAGCGCGTGGACGACGAAGACGCCCACGACGAACAAGGTGCTGCTCTGGTTCGGCACCGCCCCGAACGGTGCTCCGGCTGCGGTGTACGTCGACGGCAAGCGCGTCGCGACGGTCCAGACCAAGGCCCCGCGTGTGCGGTCGCGTCAGATGCTCAAGGCGATTCCCGTGCTGTGGGGCAAGCATGTCGTCACGGTCGTGCATGCGGGAAAGAACGGTCAGACGCTGCGGATGGACGGGGTGGCGTACGGGCGGTGAGGCGGTAGCCCGGGGCAATGACCGTCGCGTGCTCGTGCGACCGACCGGTCGTACGAGGGTGCTCGTGGGGGTCGGATCGCGGCCGATTGGACAGCTGACCCGTGCGGTGTCCGGCCCGGTGGCCCGCAGAAGGCGATGATCCGAAAGGACGCGGGCTGCGCATGCGCATCAATCAGAACCTCGCGGCGATGAATGCCTACCGCTCGTCGACGACGAACCAGAGCGGTCTCGACAGAGCCATGGAGCGGTTGTCATCGGGGCTGCGGATCAATCGCGCGGCCGACGACGCTGCGGGACTCGCGATCTCCGAGACCATGCGCGCGCAGGTCAACGGGCTGAGCCAGGCGGTCAGCAACACCCACGACGGCATCAACCTCATGCAGACGGCCGAGGGCAGCCTCAACGAGGACCACGCGATCCTGCAGCGGATGCGCACCCTCGCCGTGCAGGCGGCCACCGGCACCAACAGTAAAGAGAACCTGCAGCAGATCCAGGCCGAGATCGATCAGCTCATGGCGCAGATCGACCAGATTGCCGACAGCACGCAGTTCAACGGGATGCCACTTCTCGATGGGACTTTCGTCAAGAAGAACTTTCAGATCGGCGCCAATGCGGGGGACACGAAAGAAGTGACGATCGGTCATCCGATCTCCTCGCTCGTGCCGCCGACCTCACCCGCGTACGCGTTGTGGGGGCTCGACGACGCCGCCGAACGCGCCAAGATTCCGAACCCTTTCGTGGTCCAGCAGAACGTCACGGCGGCCGGCGAGACGATCACCGTGAGCGTCGACCTGCCCGATCCGCCTCCTGCGACCGCGACAGAACTCGCCGATGTCCTTCGTGCGGATCCGAACTTCAGCGCGTCGTTCGACGTCGCGATCGGGGATTGGAAGGAGCCTGATATCGAGCCCAGGATCGGCGTCAATCTCGGAATCATGGCGAAGACTCCGGGTGCCGGTGGGGTCACGGTTCTGAACACGGAGAGTTTTGCGCGCACACAAGCCAGGGCGGGCAGCGACGAGATCCCCGCGGAGTACGGCGGGTACCACGCAGCCGAATTGCTCGGTGGCCCGATCGACGTCACCCGGGAGGCCGGCTCCACGACGACGACACCGACGACGCCTCCCAGCGACGGCTACTGGAGTCCGACCGGAGATCTCGTCAACGAGGCCTACGTCTGGGTCCCTGCGAATTCGGGCGGGACAGGCGATCCCATCACCCAGACGTGGGCGTCGGGAGCCTCCGACGCCATCGAGCGCATCGACCGCGCGATCGCGCGCGTCAGCCGTGGGCGCACCGAGATGGGGGCCACTCAGAACGTCCTCGCCTGGGGTTGCCCCCGTTTGACGGACATCGATTAAGCGGCTTGGGCCGCGGTGGTGTTGCGGTGTTCGAAGGCTACCGGGCTGATGAATCCGAGGGCGCTGTGGCGCCGGCGGCGGTTGTACAGGGTCTCGATCCACTCGCTCACACCGCGGATCGCGGCGGCACGGGTGCCGAACTCGTGTCGGTTGAAATACTCGGTCTTCAGCGTGGCCCAGAAGCTCTCTTGTTGGGCGTTGTCCCAGCACACTCCGGTACGGCCGACCGATAGCCGCACGCCGAGCCCGGCGGCGGCGTCGTGCAGCTGCTGGGAGGTGTACTGGCAGCCCCGGTCAGCGTGCAGGATCACCCCACGGTCGAAGCCCTCGCGGAAGGTGACCGCGCGCCGCAGGGCTTGCTCGACGAGGTCGGTGTGCAGGTTGTTGCTGAAGGCGTAGCCCAACACGCGGCGCGAACAGCCGTCACGGACCGCGCACAAGTACAGCCACCCCTCACCAGTGGGCAAGTACGTGATGTCCGAGGTCCACACCTTGTTGAGTGCGCCGGTGTCGAAGCGCCGCCCGACCAGGTCCGGGATCGCGTGCGGTGAGGGACCACTGATCGTGGTCACCGGCGTCCACGGCCGCGGACTGACCCCTCGGATCCCTTCGGCGCGCATCGCTTTGGCCACCGTCTTCGTCGAGACCTTCTCGCCGGCGGCGCGTAGCTGCGCGGTGATCCGCGGGGCGCCGTAAACCCCGTCTGATTCCTCGTGCGCGGCAAGAACCAGGGCGCGGACCTGGCGCCAACGCCGCTCCCGCGGCCCCGGCTCGGTCCCATGCCGGGTGGCCCAGTCGTAATAGCCCGAACGGGACACACCCAGCAGCTCACACATCCGCGCCACGCTCGGACGCTGCGCGGCGGGCTGGGCCTTCTCCACGTGGATCAACGCGAACGCGGCGTCGGGTTCGACGCGTTCTCCGTCGCGAAGAAGGCCGCTGCTTTTTTCAAGAACTCCCGATCCATCCGCAACTGCGCATTCTCCGCACGCAGCCGCTCCAGCTCGGCCCGCTCGTTGATGTCTACCGCCGCCGGCGGGTCATCCACCCGGGCTCGCTCCGCAGCAACCCACCGGCCCAGCAGTTGCTCGCCCACCCCGATCTCCTGCGCGACCGCGCGGATCGTGCGGCCGGTGTCGATCACCAGATGCGCGGCATCACGCCGGTACTGCGGCGTGAACTTCTTCCTGGCTGCACCCATGACAGCATCCTCTCCCGCCAGGTCACCCTGACCAGTCCGGATGTCCGTCAAACGGGGTCAAGCCCACGCCCACACGGCGCGTGCGAACGGGGTCGCTGCCGAGAACCTCGCGATGTCAGAAAGCCGTATCCGCGACGCCGACCTCGCCAAGGAGGTGGCGCAGATGGAGCGTTGGAAACTGCTGTGCCAGTCGTCGATCTCCATGCTCAGCGAGGCCAACAAGGTGCCGCAGACGCTGCTGAAGCTGCTCGGCTGAGGTCATCTGCCCCTGATGGGCGCGTCCAGCCCACGAGAGTCGACGCGCCCACGGTGATCGCGTGGCAATCGACGCCCAGAGTGACCTGCGAGCCGTGGTCGGGTCGTCGTCGGCGCAGCGGTCAGAGGGTCCACTCGGCGTCATCGAAGACGACCGAGGCCACCTTCGCGTTGGCGGGCACCTCGAAGAGGATCCAGCCGTCGACGGTGCCCTTGGGCTTGAGGTCGATGTTCTGCGGCAGCGCCTGGCCCTTCGCGGGCTCGGCCATGGGGTTTGCGTCGTACGCCTGACCTTGCTTGGTGTAAACCTTGGCGCCGTACCAGCTGAGGTTGGTGTACGTGGTCGAGCCGACGTTGGTCACCTTGACGTGGGCAGACACGAACTTGTTGCCCTCCGCAGGCTTGATGAGCCCGTTGTCGGACTTGACGTCGTCCTGCACCTTGTCGACGGTGAGGGAGGCATTCCCCTGGCCCTTGAAGTCGTCGATGACGATGGCCTTCCCGAGCTTCACCTCCTTGTCGGAGGCAGCCTCTTCGCCGCTCCTGACCTGGGCGGTATCGGCCGCGTCGCCGCCCTTACCAGCCGAGTTCTCCGAGGATCCGTCGAGAGAGCTGGCGGCGACGATAGCGAGGATCATCCAGATGATTCCCACGAGTGCGGCCAGCGACGACAGGATCAGTCCGGCCATCGCGGACCCGAAGTTCGTGGCGCGCCCGGCGCGAGCGCGAAACAGGCCGGCGATCGAGAGGCCGAGACCGATCAGCGCCAGGGGAATCGCCGTCACCCCGACGACCGGCATGAGCGCCATCACCAGCGAGATGATGCCGAGGACGAGCCCCGCCGTGCCGAGCCCGTTCTGCGGGGGTGCGAGGTGCGTGCCGCTGCTGGTGGCCATGATGTGGTCCCTTCGTCCTGATCTGGCTGCGGTGATCCCTCGCATCATTCCCTATCGCGGGCGGCGAGATCCGACGGAGAGTCGCGGTTGTTCCTGAGGTCTGCGGTGACGTAGCGGATGGGTGCAAGAAGGTGAGGATCTTCTCCATCCGGAGAGGGGCACGTGCAGGCCATGGGCCGTACGCGGATCACTTGGTTTTGGTGGCCAGCTCACGCATGGACGCCCAGCGTCGATAGGAGGCAGAGCGGGGCCAAGCGAACACCCCACAGCGGGGCCGTAGCGACGAGGAGGACATGGATGGCAGAGCACAGCGCCGTCTACGTCGGCGAGGGGCGGCTGCTCGTCACGACCGCATGGGGGTTCCACCTTTACTGCCCATCGCGAGAAATGAGCATCGTGCCGCAGCTCGTGGCGAGCGGTAAATTCGAGCGCGAACTGGCTGATTTCCTCATTTCGAGCATCTTGCCAGGGGACGTCGTTGTAGATATCGGCGCCAATATCGGAGTCTTTACGACGATGCTCGGCCACCTCGTGGGTGACAAAGGAAGGGTCTTCGCGTTCGAGCCGGTCTCTGCCAACTTCGACTTCTTGCGTGACAATGTCGAATCGAACTGGTTGGGGCCGAGGGTCTCGCTGCACCAGTGCGCGATCGGCGATAGTAATGAGTTGGAGTACATCAAGAGCCACCCATGCTGGGGAGGGCTGGCTTCGGTCGGTTCGGTCGGCACCTCGCAAATGACAACGGGCGTCTCAGGCCGCGGATCTTATATCGAGCAGACGCAGGTGTTCAGGTTGGACGACATACTCGAAGGCGACGGGGAGTTGGCGCTTGTCAAGATCGATGTTGAGGGACACGAGCTCCGTGTTTTTCGAGGAATGTCCCAATTGCTGGCGGATCGCCGTATTCGAGCGGTTGTGTTCGAGTGCATCGCCTCTCGCATGGGCGACGACTGGCGGCCATTCGTTTCCCTGCTGGCCGAGTTGGCCAAGGATGGTTGGACGTTCAGCATTCTGCGGGGCGAAAGGCAAGGGGAATCGGTATCCGTGGAGGACGTTGCAGCCCACGGGCATTTGTATCACGTGCTCATGCGTCGACCGGGTGAAGCCGAACATTCTGCCCTGCAACCTTCGTTGGACCCCTTGGTGGTCGGGCCTGACGACCCGCTGCTCCTGAAGATCGAAGGTGCCGATTGAGTACGCCTCAGATTCTCCACTTCGTGTGGATCGGCGATAATTCCAAGCGCCCCGATGGGTGTATCGAGTCCTGGCGTAAGCTGAATCCGGGCTATGAAATTCGCGTGTGGGGCAACGATGATCTGGCTTCGCGAAGCTGGGTGAATGCTGCACATATGCGTCAAATGAGTCGGTACGAGTTGTGTGGAGTGGCCGACCTCATGCGGTATGAACTGTTGTATGAGTTCGGGGGTATCGCGCTGGATGCGGACTCCATGTGCGTCCGCCCCCTCGAGCCCTGGCTTCTCGAGCCGGACGATTTCACATGCTGGAGTAACGAGATCCACCTGCCGGGGCTACTGGCTAACGGGGTGATGGGTGCAGCGCCCCGCTCCCCCTACATTGCGGCCATTATGATGCGCATAAAAGACGCGCCTTCCGTGACGTTTGATCGTGCATGGAAGACCACGGGTCCGGTGGTGACGACGAATGTGTGGCGGGAGTTTGCGTACCCTCTGACCGTCTACCCATCTCACTACTTCCTTCCGGATTTTCACTCCGGTGAGTCGTATGCTGGGCGCGGCCCCATTTTCGCTCGGCAGTTCTACGGATCGACCTACAACGGGCTCCGTTCGGGTTCGCACGACGAATATGATCGCATCAGCGCGCTCGTGTTGGAGGATGTCGTCGGGGCGGCCCGCGCGGTCGCTGGTTCCGTGACAGAAGCCCCGGGCTCATGAGCTCTCGGGGGTAGCCGATGAGAGGGCATGGAGACTCCTCTGCTTGCAGCCGCCCTCATCGTCAAGGATGAGGAAGCCAACCTCCCAGGCTGCTTGGATTCACTACGGGCCCTCGGTGATCTCATGTCGGAGATCTGTGTCTACGACACCGGCTCGACGGATCGCACCATCGAGGTCGCGGAGGCTGCCGGTGCCCGCGTCGAGCGCGGCTACTGGGATGATGATTTTGCTCGCGCGAGGAACGCGGCATCCGCCATGTGTGCGTCCAAGTGGGTTTTAACACTCGATGCTGATGAACGCATCGTCGTGCTCGACCCGGTGAGATTCAAATCGGCCTTGCGATCGGCACTTACAGCGGAGTTGTATGGCGCGGACGCGTTGCTAGTGGCGGTCGCGGACGTGCGCGGAGGGGTGGAGTTGCAAGCCCACGAATCGATTCGTCTGCATCGTCCGGGCCGCTGCCGTTGGCGCGGTCGCGTTCATGAGACCATCGTGAGTCTGCGAAGCCCTGAGCGGCCCGTCGCTGCCGACCTTCCACGCTCGGTTGTTTACATCGATCATCACGGTTACGGAGATCAAGCCAAGAACCCGTTGCGGTTCGACCGCAATCTGAAACTTGCAGACGCCGCGGTGCGCGACCTGCAGTCGACGGAAGATCTCCCAGCATATGTCCAGGCACTCGTGGACCGAGCCCGTACCAAGCGGGCCCTGGGCGACGTGGGCGGCGCGCTGAGCGACCTGCGAGCTGCTTGGCTGCAGCCCGTATCTACCAGCTACCGTGCCTTTGGTGGAGAACTGCTGGTCGAGACGCTGATTCAGGTGGGGCAGTTCTCGGACGCGGAGGCAGTCCTTAGGCAACTACGGTCGGAAGGCGTCTCGCGGGCCGGCTATTGCGACTGGCTGGAGGCGACCATGGCCACCGCGTTGGGTGACACCAGCCGAGCACTCTGCCTGCTCCGCGGTGTCGGAGTGATCGCTAGCTCTCTTGGGGTCGTTGTTGGCCCGCGTATTCTGTTGGAAGACCTGATGTGGGCGGCCATCGCAGAAGGCCAAAACTTAGAAGCCGCATCATCGCTGGTCAACCTGATGGCTGCGCAGGGGGTAATACGTCGAAAATTCGGCGACCTGCTTCTGAATCTGGCATCGGACGTGCCGACCGATGGATTGATCGACGTGCTTCTCGAGCATGACCGCGGCCACATCCCTGAGCTGGCGGCAGAACTGGAGCTCAGTCGGGCACCCGGCCCTGAGATCGCAGCCGCTCTGAGGAGAAGATCCCCGGCCAAATCGCCTGCGGTGCAGGCATGCTCGCGTCGCTGAAGATAATTCTGGACGAACACCTTCAGGTGGTGGTTGATCGTCCGATGGGTTGGGTGTCGGGCACCGGTTGACCCGGCATCACGCCGGGGCAATTCGCCTCGACTGGCGTCATCCAAACGGGTGGCGCCTCGGGATCGCCAAGGAAGGCGACCCGGACCCCACATCCACGAAGGAGCATCATCATGGGTCTTCAGATCAACACCAACGTCGCCGCACTCAACTCCTACCGCAACCTCACGGGCACGCAGGGTTCGATGCAGACCTCGCTGGAGCGCCTGAGCTCCGGCCTGCGCATCAACCGCGCTGCGGACGACGCTGCTGGTCTGGCCATCTCCGAAAAGCTGCGCAGTCAGGTCAACGGGCTGAACCAGGCGCAGGCCAATGCGCAGGATGGCGTCTCGCTCATCCAGACCGCTGAAGGAGCGATGAACGAGTCGCACTCCATCCTGCAGCGCATGCGTACCCTCACCGTGCAGGCTGCCAACGGCACCAACACGGCAGAGGACCGCGGGGCCATTCAGAAGGAGCTCAACTCCCTGACCAAGGAACTCAACGGCATCGCCGACCGTACGGAGTTCAACGGCTCCAAGCTGATCGACGGCAGCTACGGCACCACTGGCGTATCGTTCCAGATCGGTGCCAACAAGGGCCAGACGATGGACGTCAAGATCGGCGACATGAGCGCGGGCGCTTCGGGCCTCAACCTCGCTGCGGGCACGGGTGGCGCCGCGACCTTCAAGATTGACCTTGGGGCGGCCTCGGCTACGGCGACGGACTTCTCGAACGCTCTCGACGCCATCGACACCGCTATCAAGAGCGTGTCGAGCCAGCGCGCCGACCTCGGTGCTGTCCAGAACCGTCTCGACCACACCATCAAGAACCTCGGTGTGTCGGCGGAGAACCTGGCCGCCTCGGAGAGCCGCATCCGCGACACCGACATGGCGAAGGAGATGACGAACTTCACCCGTTCGCAGATCCTGCAGCAGGCCGGCACCGCGATGCTCGCCCAGGCCAACCAGAGCTCGCAGGGTGTCCTGCGTCTCCTCGGCTGACCCGAGCTGATCTGAACAACTGAACAACCCTCAGGGGGCATGGGCGATCGCCCGCGCCCCCTGAGCGGTTTTCGGTTCATCCACGGAAGGAGAAGACGGCATGCAGATCAGCGGATTGGGCTCAGGCATCGACACTGCCTCGATGGTCCAGCAGCTCATGAGCGTGGAACGGCTCGCCGGCAAGCAGTACACCGCCGGTAAGACGAGTGCGCAGGCCCTCGTCAACGCCTACACGAGTCTCAACGGCAAGATGAAGGCGGTGGCGGACGCCGCCGCCAAGTTCGTCCCGACCTCGGTCATCGACAAGCCAGTGTGGAACAGCGTCGCGGCGACGAGCAGCAACACCGACATCGCCAAGGTCACCGCCGGTGACAAGGCACAGGCCGGAACCCTGACGTTCTCGGTCAAGAGCCTTGCTCAGGCGGGCACCGTGCTCGGCGACAAGTCGTTCGCCGCCACCGATGTCGTCAACGGTGGCGCGGCCTTCGACTTCAACGTCGAGGTCGCGGGCAAGACGACGAACATCAAGGTCGGCCCCGATGCCAAGCTCGTCGATGTCGTCGCTGCCATCAACCAGCAGGGCGGCACCGACGTCAAGGCCACGATGGTGCAGGTCGCGACGGGCACCTACAAGCTGCAGGTCACCTCGGCCAGCACGGGTGCGCAGAGCAACGTCAACGTCACCAACGGGACCACGCCGCCGGTCGTCGCCGACGTGCTCGGCAACTTCGCCACCGTCGCCAAGGGGCAGGACACCGTCCTGCACATCGGTGACCCGGCCTCCGGCTACGAGGTCACGTCGTCCACCAGGGACTTCAAAGACCTACTGCCGGGTGTGACGATCAGCCCGGTCAAGGCCGACCCCGCCACGCAGGTCACGGTGGATCTCAAGAGCGACGTCGACGGCATGTCGACCAAGATCGAGGAGCTCGTCAAGGCCGCGAACGAGGCCTTGTCGAACATCAAGATCAACAGCGGCTACAACAAGGACAAGCCAGAGCTGTCGGGCCCCTTCGTCGGAGACGCCACCACGCGCGACCTGACCAACCGCATTCGGGAGGCCGTGGTCGGCTCCTCGAGCGCACTCCCCGCGGCCGCAGGCATCTCCATCGACAAGGCCGGCACGATCACGTTCGACAAGGCGAAGTTCGCCGAGGCGTACGCGAAGGACCCGGTCGTCGCGCAGAAAAGCGTCGACGCCTTTGCGAGCAAGCTCGGCGAGGTGAGCAAGCAGGCGACCGACACCGACAAGGGCCTCATCACCCTGCAGATCAACAGCCAGAACGCCCTGATCAAGGACTACTCGGCTCAGATCACCCGGTTCAACGACCGAATGGATCTGCGGCAGCAGACCCTCACCGCGCAGTTCCAGGCCATGGAGTCGATGCTCGGCAAGCTCCAATCGCAGGGCTCCTGGTTGCAGAGTCAGCTCGCCACGCTCCCGACCGGCTGACCGGTCACGACGAACAGGACACGCGCATGACCACCCAGTCCCACCTCCGCAACCAGTACGCCCGCGAGGCCGTCACCACCGCATCGCCCGCCAAGCTCGTGACGATGCTGTACGACCGGCTGCTCAAGGACCTCAAGGATGCGGAGGCGGGCCTGGGGGAACGTGACATCCAGGGCGTGCACAACGCCCTCACCCATGCGCAGGACATCCTCTGCGAGTTCCACTCCACCCTCGACACCTCGGTGTGGAAGGAGGGGGAGAACCTCAAGCGCCTCTACGAGTGGTCGATCGACATGCTCATGAACGCCAACATCGAGAAGAACCTCCAGCGCGTCGTCGACGTGCGCGAGGTACTCGAACCTCTCGCCGACGCGTGGCACCAGGTCGCGCGTGTCTCCAACGGAGAGTCGTGAGCCTCGCCGCCTGGGAGCAGGCCCTCACGCAGATCGAGGACGAGCTCGACGCCCACGAGGAGGCCGTGCGCAGCGGCACCGCAACGGTCGTTCCCCAGTGGGAGCCGCCGACGGACCTCGGCCCGTTGCCGGCACCGCTTGCCGATCGGGTCACACACCTGACGAGCCGCATTCAACTGCTCTCGACGTTCGTCCAGTACCAGCTCGCCGCCACCGAGAGCGATCTCGCCCACCTCGAGCGGCAGAACGGCCGACCGAAGAGCTCCAGCGCCATCTCGCTGTATCTCGACAGTTCGGTCTGAACACAGACGATTCCGCGCGCCACGGACGGTGCGCGCGCAGGGACCGCCAGACGGCATCGACGACATTCTTCAGGTCGCCGGGGCGGTCTCCGATAGGAAGCCAGGCCGTTCGGACACCTGACCCGAACCGCCGACCCGGGCGGCATCGCCCGCCCACGACTCACGGATGAGGAACACCCACCATGGTTGCAGCGTTCAGCGGATTGCACATCGGCACGTCCGCGATCCATGCCGCCCAGCGCGGCCTGGACGTCACCGGTCAGAACATCGCGAACTCCGCCACGCCCGGATACGCGCGTCAGCGCGTCGACCTCGAATCCATCGGTGGCCCCGGAGTCCCCGCCTTCTGGTCCAAGTACGACGGCACCGGCGAAGGCGTGCGGGTCACCGGCGTCACCCGGATGACCGACCAGTTCCTCGTCGCCCGCGCCAACAACGCGAACGCCGCCCTGGGCAACCTCGAAGAGCTGCAGAAGACCATGGCCGCCGTCGAGCGCACGGTCAGCGAACCGAGCGACACCGGCCTGCAGAAGAAGCTGCAGCAGATGTGGAACGCCTTCGGCGGCGCCGGCAACAGCCCCGCGGTCGCCAACGAGGCACCCCGCGCGCTCGCACTCGAGAACACACGCAACGTCGCCGGCCAGCTCAACCAGATGGCCAACTCGATGTCCACGCAGTGGCAGGACACCGGCTCGGAGCTCTCGGCCAACATCACCGACATCAACAAGATGGCCGAGGACGTCGCCAAGCTCAACACCGCGATCCGCAACAACGACATCGCCAAGGTGCCGAGCAACGAACTGCTCGACCAGCGCGACCTGCTCATCTCGCGGATCTCCGAGCTCACCGGCGCCACCGTTCGCCCGGCCGAACTCGACCAGGATTCGCCGTTCAACAGCCAGGCCGTCGACGTGTACATCGGCGACAAGAAGCTCGTGGACGGCATCAAGGCCAACGAGCTGAAGGTCGCGGACCCCAACGGCGGCGCCTACCCGGCCGATGGATCGACGCCCGGAAAGGTCCAGGTTGTCTGGGCCGACGGAAGTGACGCGGGCATTCCGTCAGGTCGTGTCGCCGGTCAGCTCACGAGCATGAACGAGACGATCCCGTCGTACATGAAGCAGTTCGACGCGATCGCGAGCCAGCTCGCCAAGACCGTCAACGACCAGCAGGAGGCCGGCTACACGGTCACCGGCGACAAGGGCGCGCCCCTCTTCGTCGCCGAAGGTGGTGGGACGATCACCGCCCGCAACATTCGCGTCGATGCCGCAGCGGTCCCCAACTCGATCGCCGTTTCCAAGGGCAACCCGAAGGGCACGCCCCCGTCGCTCGACGGTGAGAACGCCATGGCGATGGCCGCTCACCTGCGCGACGCCGCCGGTCCGGACGAGACCTACAAGGCGATGGTCGTCCAGTTGGGTGTGCAGACGCAGTCGGTCAACCGGAACGTCCAGGTCCAGCAGAACGTCGTGCGCAAGGCCGAGGACGCGCGCGACAACGTCTCCGGCGTCTCCCTCAACGAGGAGATGACCAACATGATCCAGTTCCAGCACTCGTTCAGCGCCGCGGCGAAGTTCATCGCGACCATCGATCAGACGCTGGACACGCTCATCAACATGAAGCGCTGACGGGGGTAGCGACATGTCACTTCGCATCACACAGAACTCGATGAACCGGACTCAACTCGCCGGTCTCAACACCAGCCTGTCGCGCCTGCAGGGCACGCAGGAGCAGCTCACCACGGGCAAACGCATCAGCCGGCCGTCCGACGACCCGGTAGGCACCGTGTCCGCGTTGCGGTTCCGCGCGGAACAGAGCCAGCTCGAGCAGTTCGGCGCCAACATCACCGACGGGCTCGCGCGCCTCACGGCCTCCGACGACGCGCTGACGCAGACGGCGAACATGACGGTGCGCATGCGCACCCAGACCCTCGCCGCGCTGAACGGCACGCTCGGCCCGAACGAGCGCAAGGCGATCGCCGCCGAGATCAAGGAGCTGCGGGGCGGTCTGCTCCAGCAGGCCAACAGCCAGTACGCGGGTCAGCCGCTCTTCGGCGGCACGACGCCGAACGCCAACGCCTTCGACGCCGCCGGCAACTTCCAGGGCAACACGCTGCCGGTGCTGCGCCAGGTCAATGACTCGCCGGGCACGGCCGGTCAGATGAACGTCGGCGTCAACGGCCAGGAGGCCTTCGGCAACGCCCTCGTGAAGGGCACCGGTGACCTGGACAAGCTCGCCGCGGCGATCGAGAGCGGCGATGATGCCGGGATGCGCGCGGGCCTCGAGGCCGTCGACACGCTGCGCACCAACATCCTCAACGTGCAGGCCACCGTGGGTACTCGCGTCAACCGCCTCCAGAGTCTCGAGTCGCTCAACGGCAAGCAGAACGACGCCTCCACCATCGCCCTGTCCAAGGTCGAGGACACCGACTTCCTCAAGGCCGCCATGGACCTCTCGATCCAGTCCAACGCCTACCAGGCCGCCCTTTCGGCCTCGGCCAAGGTCATCCAGCCCTCCCTCATGGACTTCATCCGCTGACGTCGCCAGCGATCGCGAACGGCCCCCGGCGCCATGCCGGGGGCCGTTCGCGTTCTGCGCAGTCGGGTGAGCCGCGTCCCGGTCACACGACCGTCCAGTCGCGCACCCGGTTGTGTCAGAACCTCGCGATGAGGGTCGATAGGAACGTGCTCCCGGACGGACCCGGGCGCGAGCACACCCACGGAAGGGACCACGATCGTGCGTCGACGTACTGCCGCGCTGGCGGCCACCATGACTGCGGCATTCGTCGCGACCACACTTGTCTCGGTACAAGATGTCTCGGCATCGGCCGCACCGGCGACCGGCGGCGGGTACCCGTGTCGCGGCTACGGGTTGATGAACTACAGCAACCCGGTCACCGACCTCGACCAGGACCGCTTCACCTGGAACACGTTCAAGCGCACCAAGGTCGGCAACGGCATGCACGACATCAACTGGAAGCTCGACCCCTACCGTCAGGATTCCTGGAAGACGCTCTTCCACACCCTCAACTGGACCGGCGCGTACATCGACAAGTCCACGCGCGGCATCACCAAGCTGCGCGACCCGAAGGCGATCGACAAGGCCCTCGTCATCACGCAGGACTGGGTCCGCGACAACAAGTACCCCTGGCCCACGGGCCCCGGCGCAGGCAACGCCACCCACACGCGCGCCGACTTCATGATGTGCCTGCGCGACGGTCTGGCCGAGCTCGGCCGACCGGCACCCAAGTGGCTCGACGCCTCGTTGCTGCAGCACGCGGAGTGGCTCAAGAAGAACACGTGGAAGGACCACAACGTCGGCACCGAGCAGACCCTCGCCGTGCTCGGCGTCGGCTGCACCCTCGGGCGCCGCGACCACGTCACCTACGGCGTCGGCAAGCTGAGCGCCGACATCACGCGGGTCATCGACTCCCAGGGCGCCAACAACGAGCAGGCCGTCGGTTACGCGCGCTACAACTACGCGCTGTGGGGCTACGTCGGCAACGCCCTCACCGGATGCAACATCAGTACGCCCGCTGCCCGCACCATTCAGAGTCGCCGCGCCGGTCTGCAGACCTTCCTCGACTTCGCCCTCAAGCCCGACGGCACCTACCAGCAGCTCGGCGACACCCAGATCGAACGGCCTCAGGGCGAGCTCACCCCCGCCGCGCAGTGGATCACGAGTGACGGCAAGGCCGGTGCTCCGCCTGCCCAGCGCGTGAAGATCTACAACGCCGGTTACGTCTTCGGCCGCTCCGGTTGGGGCACCCGGGGGCGCACACAGTCGCAGGAGTCGGCCTACGCCCTGCGCTTCGGCCCCCTGCGCGCCGGTCACGGCCACAGCGACCACACCGCCATCACGTGGAACACCCAGGGCCGCTCGATCCTCGCCGACACGGGCACGGGCTCGTACAACCAGGACGCGTGGCGCCTGCACTACATCGGCCCCGAGGCCCACAACCAGCTCGTCGTCGCCGGCATGCGCAACGGGTCGGCCACCAAGCTCGTGCGCTCGAAGATCGCCGACAAGGCCGACTTCTACCAGTTCTCCGACACGCCCTACCTCAAGACGAACCGCAGCCGCAGCATCATCGTGCTCTCCGACCCCGACATCGTCGTCGCGTTCGACAAGGCCACCTCGTACAAGCCGACGACGTTCACGCAGTACTGGCACCTGCCCTACGACGTGTCGCTCAGGACCAGCGGCACTCGCGCCACCGCGTCGAAGGGCAACGTGACGACGACCCTGCTGCAGCTCCCCGCAGCCGGGGCCAAGCAGGCACCCTTCGGGCAGGTCAAGGGCTCGACCAAGCCCATCCAGGGTTGGCAGTGGACCGACTACTTCCACAAGTACAAGGCCCCGGTCGCCACCGTGACGCAGAAGGGAGCCTCGGCCGCCATGGTCACCGCCATCGTCGCCGCTCCCGGATCGACGCCGGTCGCGGTCAAGCCCGTCATCAGCGGCTCGACCACGACGTACACCTTCACCGTGGGATCGAAGACCGCCGTCGTCACCCTCGACGGCAAGGGCACCCTGACGCGCGTGCGGTGACCTCCACGGCCCCCGAGCCCGTCGACGACGCGTTTCACGCCCGGGGGAGTGCTCGACTACAGTGATGGACGGCCCCCCGCGTGGTGGTACCTCACCCAACTCCCCCAGGGCAGGAATGCAGCAAGGGTAAGTGAGCTCTTCCAGGTACGCGGGGGGTCCTCTCATGCCCCGGCGCGAGTGGCACAGGTGGGGTGGTTCGCCCGGACAGGCCGTTTGCGCCCAGCGAAGCCGGTGCAAGCCGCCTGTCCGAGCGAGAGCACGCGGCGCGGTGCACGCGCCGCCCCGGTGGGTTCACACCCGTGACCACGGGCGCACCCGTCGTCCACACGGAGACCAACCGTTGTCGGTGGGGGCCGATAGCCTCTGCTTCGTGACCACAGCCCTGTACCGCCGCTACCGCCCGCAGGACTTCTCCGAGGTCATCGGGCAGGAGCACGTCACCGAGCCGCTCATGCAGGCGTTGCGCAGCGGGCGCATCGGCCATGCCTACCTGTTCAGCGGCCCGCGGGGCTGCGGCAAGACCACCTCGGCACGCATCCTCGCTCGGTGTCTCAACTGCGAGCAGGGGCCCACGCCCACGCCGTGCGGTGAATGCGACTCCTGCCGGGCCCTCGCGACGGGCGGCCCGGGCAGCGTCGACGTCATCGAGATCGACGCGGCCTCTCACGGTGGCGTCGACGACGCCCGTGACCTGCGCGAGAAGGCGGCCTACGGGCCGGCCCAGTCGCGGTTCAAGGTCTACATCATCGACGAGGCGCACATGGTCACGCCGCAGGGCTTCAACGCCCTGCTCAAGATCGTCGAGGAGCCGCCCGAGCACGTGAAGTTCGTGTTCGCCACCACCGAGCCCGAGAAGGTCATCGGCACGATCCGTTCGCGTACCCACCACTACCCGTTCCGGCTCGTGCCGCCGGCGCGGCTGCAGGACTACCTCGAGCAGCTCTGCGAGCGCGAGGGTGTCGCGGTCGAACCGGGCGTGCTGTCGTTCGTCGTGCGTGCCGGCGGAGGCTCGGTGCGCGATTCGCTCTCGGTGCTCGACCAGCTCATCGCCGGTTCCGACGAGCACGGACTCACGTACGCCGGCGCCGCCGCGCTACTCGGGTTCACCGAGGGCGAGTTGCTCGACGCGTGCGTCGATGCCATCGCCGCCGGCGACGGGGCCGGCATGTTCCGGCAGATCGACCGGGTCATCGAGACGGGGCAGGATCCGCGCCGGTTCGTCGAGGACCTGCTCGAACGGTTCCGCGACCTCATCGTGCTCTCGGCGGTGAGCCAGTCACCCGACGCCGAGGCACACACGGCCGCCGTGCTGCGTGGGCTGCCCGACGACCAGATCGTGCGCATGCGGCAGCAGGCCGGGGCATACGGTCCAGGGCAGTTGTCGTACGCGGCCGACGTCATCAACGCCGGGCTCACCGAGATGACCGGTGCGACCTCCCCGCGCCTGCAGCTCGAGTTGCTGTGCGCGCGGTTGCTGCTGCCGACCGGCTCCGGTGAACACGGGTACGCCGCCCGGCTCGACCGGCTCGAACGCCGGCTCGACGTCGGGGGTGGCATCGCGACCTCCGCTCCGCCGCACGGGTTCATGCCTCCCGCTGCCTCGAGCGCGCCGGCGGGCGCCGGCGAGGACGCGGCGCGCGAGGTCGAGCGACGCGGTGACGAGGCGCGCGGTGTTGACGCGCGGGACGACGAAGCGGGCCGTCCTCACGGCCGCGGTGACGTGACCGGTGGCGGCCGCGCGGCCGCCGAGGCGCCCGGCCGATCCGGTGGTCCTGGTGCCGGCCGTCACGGACGTGAAGAGCCGGGTGTTCCCGGTCGCGGTGCCGAAGCACGAGCCGGTGGGCAACGGCCCGGTCAGGGCGGTGGCGAAACGGGCGGTGCCGTCGAACGCGCCGAGGCGAGACAGGGTGAAACGCGGCGCGGTGGCCAGGTGCCAGGTGCTCCGGCCCAGGGCGAGCAGGAACGAGGACAAGGCCCGCACGGGCCTTCGGCGGGTGGTCAGAGGCCCGTCGACCGGGACACCAGTGGTGCGCCCGGCCACGCAGGGGCGACGGGTCCGCGCGGTGGCGTCGACACCGAGATGATCCGCCGCAACTGGCCCGATGTGCTGCAACGCATCTTCAACATCCGGCGGGTCACGTGGACCTTCCTGTCCGAGCACGCCCAGGTGCTCGACTACGACGGCAACCGGCTGCTCCTCGGGCTCTCGACCAAGGGCCTCGCGACGACGTTCCGCAACGGTCCGCACGGCGAGGTGGTGCGCCAGGCTCTCAGTGAGGCGCTGGGCATCGACACGCGCGTCGAGGGCATCCCGGCCAGCGACGCTCCGGCGGCCCGCGGGGGTGGTCGACCTCGCGGCGGCGACGAGCCCGGCGACGGCGGACGCCCCGGAGGCCCGGGGGGAGTCGGCCCGTCAGGCGGTGGCCGACCCGGTGACGGGCCCCGGTCCGGCGGGTCGGGTGCGCGCCCACCCCATCACGGTCCAGCGCCAGAGGCCGGGGCGGCAGGCGGGCGCGGCGACTCTCGACGCGGTGAGCGGGCCGGCATCGACGGGCCTGCCGGCGAAGGGAGTGCCGGCCCTGCCCCGGTGCCTGCTGACAACTCCGGCACAGGGGATCGCAGCGGCATGCGGGCATCGGATGCTCCGCCCGCCAACGTCGGGCAACCGGGCGGGGTGCCCTCCGACGCCGGCCGTGGCCACTCTGACGGTGGCGCTGCAGGAACTATGCCTCGGCAAGCGGCCGGCCATGAGGCGGGCGTATCGGGTGGCCTGCCGGATCGAGTAGGCGATCACGCATCGCACCCCGAGGGCCGGAACCGGGGCGGCGGAGACGCCCCGCCTGGGGTGCCCAGCCGTTCCACTGAACATCAGCCGTCGACCGACGAGCGACCTCCGCTCACCGACGACGACATTCCTCCGGACGAGGAATCCCTCCCACCCGACCCCGGATTCGGCGGGCGCGGCACGGGCGCAGGCGACGCTCGCGCGGCCGTCGCCCCCGGTGCGCCCCGCACGCACGGCGGCTCCGACGGCGTCGCGCCGGCAGGGTCGGCGTCTCAGAACCTCGGTGCGACCCAGAACGACCATCACGGCGGCGCCGGATCGGCGGGAGCATCTCGCTCCGCCCCCGGACGGGCTGGCGGCGCCGGATCGGCGGGAGCATCTCGCTCGGCCCCCGCACCAGCCCGTCCGGGTGCCGACGCGGCCGGCTCCGACGCGTCTGCTGTCGAAGCGCCCCCGCGACGCGTCCATCCCGGCGCGGCGCAGGCTCGCGAGGCCATCCGGGCTGCGAGACGCGGTGGCCAGCGACAGGACTCCCACGACGCCGCCGTACCCCCGCGTGCACAGAACCACGACGACGAGGTGAGCGCCGACGACGAGGACATCGTCGACGCCGGCGCGGTGGGCCAGCCCGTCATCGCCACGGTTCTCGGCGGCGTCGTCATCGCCGAGGAAGAGGGCTGACGCGGAGCCAGGCCTGCTGACCGTCATCGTCCCTCGATGAGGGTGACGGCCCGCCCCTTTCGCCTCGCTGCCCGGGCACGTCGGCTCCACAGGCGTCCGGGCGGCCATCGTCGCCACCGGCGGAGGGAGAGGCGGATTCGGTCACCTCGCTGCTCGTCCGTGGCTGTGGCACTTGACACCTCCGTGTGAGAAGACGAGAGGTCCGATGGCCTTGGTCCGCTCTGCGTGATCGTCTGGCGGCGTCGTGCGCGCACCACGGCCTGGGTGCGGACGGAGACGCGCAGTGGCGCACCCTCGGATCCGCGCACGTAGAGTGAACTGCCCCTGAGCCCGAGGAGTGGGAGAACCGTGTACTACCGACTCGCGCGAACCGTGTCCAAGCCGTTGTTGCGTGCCGCGTTCCGGCCCGACGTCTCCGGCATCGAGAACATCCCTCTCGACGGGCCCGTGATCATCGCGAGCAATCACATCTCGTTCTTCGACAGCATCGTCATTCCGGCGGCCTCTCCTCGGCAGATCTCCTATCTCGCAAAGTCGGAGTACTTCACCGGTCATGGCCTGCGCGGGCGCATCAACCGGCTGTTCTTCGACGGCATCGCCGGCGCCATCCCCGTCGACCGCGATGACACTCGGGCCGCGCACAAGTCGCTCGAACTCGCCCTGGGCGTCCTCTCTCGCGACGGCGCTTTCGGTATCTATCCCGAGGGCACCCGCTCTCGCGACCTGCGTCTCTACCGGGGCCACACCGGTGTCGGCCACCTCGTGCTCGAGTCCGGAGCGCCGGTCGTGCCCGTGGGAGTGCGAGGCACCGAGAAGATCCAGCCCGCCGGCTCGCGGTTCGTCCGCCCCGCACGGGTCGCCGTCCGGTTCGGTCGCCCCCTCGACTTCACGGGCCGCTTCGACGGCGTCGCCAAGGGCAAGGCCCGCCGCATGATCTCCGACGAGGTCATGGACGCCATCGCCGCCATCACCGGCCAGGAGCGAGTCGACGAGTACAACGTGCGACCGGCCAAGCCCGCAGCCTGAGCCGGGCGCGGTTCGCCCGCCATCCGTACGCCGGAGGTGACGTGCGCCTCCGGCCGCATCCTCGGGATCCTCGACTCGGCGACGCGAGCGCGACATCGCCCATGCAGCGCCGACCTCTACGGTCACCGGATCACCTCGCCTCCTCGACCCGCTCACGGATGACTTCGTACCGGCCGAGATCGTGCTTGGTGAAGCGAGCGATTCTCCAGCCGAGCCGTCTCAGATCCCGTTCCCGTTCGCGCTCGGCCACACGGATTCGCGCCCGCTCGCGCGCATCGTTGCCTTCGTACTTCTCTTCGCCGTCGTACTCACAGACCACCCGGCTACCGCGGATGCGCAGATCGACCCGGTAGCGACGCTGCACGGAGAGCTCGACGACGTGCTGTGGCTCGACCGCGAACCCGAGGGCGAGCAGGTCGTGGCGCAGCAGACTCTCGCCCGCCGACTCCGACCGCGGGTCGGCGAGGTCGAGCACTCGCCGGACTCCGGCCACACCCCGGTTCGAACGATGAAGAGACACGCCGGCCTGGAGTCGTGTCGTCGTCGTCGCACCCCGGAGAGCCCGGCCGGCGTTGAGGTCGGCGACCCCGTTGCGCAGAGCCCTGTCTGCCGCGACGAGATAGGCACGCGGAGACGAGAGCCCGACCTGAACCGCTGCGATCTCCGGTGCAACCGCGACGGCCTGCACCGGGTCCTCATGATCCAGCGGCGTGCCTGCCTGCAGACGGTGCCACCTGCGTCCCGAGGCTCGATTGACGCTCGGCTTCTCGACGCGGCCGACGTGAACGATCCGCAGATCCGCGTCGTACGTGGGCAGCCCCCAGTACGCCAGCGCGGAATGGTGGGTGAGGACGGTCGTGGGTGGCAGCATGTCGAGCACGGCTCGCGCCCGACGAAGGTGCGCTTCCTCGGGCGTGACGTTGCCTGCCGGAGTGGTGTACGCGCCCCTACCGACGCGCAGCAGCTCCCCGCCGCGTACGGCGGCAGCCACCGCCGCACGGTGCACGCCCCACTCTCGGAACTGCCGCACGGTGACGACCCCGGCCCGAGCGGCGACGAGCTCGGCGAGAAGCGAATCCATGCACTCAGTCCATCCGCTCTCAAGGAGGCGACGAGCGCGCTGACCCTCGTCCTGTGGACGGCGTGTCGGCGGACGGCCGGTTGTGGACGAGCGCGGTGCGACGAGGCTCCAGGCATCCGTGCACGGGTTGGGTGCAGGATGCACGTCGTCCACGGCGTGTTCTGTGTGCTCGAGGGGTGCACGGATGACTCAGGGCGTGGGGGGAGTGTCGACGGCCTGCGTCGGGAGCGGGAGGCCGGGTTCGACGACGTTGAGCGTGCATGAGCCCAGACTTCGGCGTCCGTGCACGGGTTGCGTGATCGATGCAGGTCGCAGACGACGTGCGCTCTGTGTTCAAGGCGTGCATCGATGTCTTAAGGGGTCTGCACGCCCATGCTGACGTGCACGGATGCCTCGATCCGCGGGTCGGCGCCGACGATGTCTGCACTCACCCGATTCCCTCGTCGGCACCCCTGCGCACCTCGTTCCCGAAGGGTTGTCGCTGCGGCCACGTAGGCTGTGGGGCGTGTACGAAGGCGCAGTGCAGGACCTCATCGACGAACTCGGGCGGCTGCCCGGGATCGGTCCCAAGAGTGCCCAGCGCATCGCGTTCCACATCCTCACCGCCGACGAGGAGGACGTGACGCGGTTGGCGCAGGCCCTCGAGAAGGTCAAGGCCACGGTGCGGTTCTGCGAGGTGTGCGGAAACGTGGCGGAGTCCGAGCAGTGCCGCATCTGTGCCGACCCGCGCCGCGATCCGAGCGCGATCTGCGTCGTCGAAGAGCCGAAGGACGTCGTCGCCATCGAGCGCACCCGCGAGTTCCGTGGGCGCTACCACGTGCTCGGCGGCGCGATCAGCCCCATCGAGGGTGTCGGCCCCGACGATCTGCGCATCACCGAGTTGTTGTCGCGGCTGGCCGACGGCACCGTCGACGAGGTCATCATCGCGACCGACCCCAATCTCGAGGGGGAGGCCACGGCCACCTACCTCGGCCGCATCCTCAAGACCGTCGGGGTGCGAGTCAGCCGCCTTGCGTCCGGGCTCCCGGTCGGAGGCGATCTCGAGTACGCCGACGAGATCACTCTCGGGCGTGCCTTCGAAGGAAGGAGGCTCCTCCATGCCTGACGCCACCCGCCCCGCCGCTCGCAACGTCGAACAGGTCGACCCCGACCTCGAGCTCCTGTGCGAGGAGACCGCCGCCGAGGCTCGCGCGTTCCTCTCCGTCGTCCGCGAGGTCGCCGGGGGAGCGGTGCCCCAATCGGCGCTGCCCGTGCTCTCGCTCGCCCTCAGCCAGGTCCTCGTCACCGGCACCCGGCTGGGCGCCATCACCGACGTCGTGCCTGCCCGCCGCTTCGAGCCCGACCTCGGCAGCGACGAGGACGTCGAGTCCCTGCGCCTGCAGCTCGCCGGACTCTTCACCGGTCTCGACGACTACGCCGAGGTCATCGACCCCCTCACCACGACCGAGTGCGCGCGCTCGCGCGTCTCCGACGACCTCGCCGACATCTGCGCCGCCCTGCTCCACGGGCTGCGGCATCACGCCGACGGCGAGCTCACCGAGGCACTGTGGTGGTGGCAGTTCAGCTACCTCGCCACGTGGGGCTCGCGGGCGTCGAGCGCACTTCGGGTCCTGCAGTCGATCCTCGGCCACATCCGCATGGACGCCGACGACGAGACGGTCGCCGAGGCCCAGTTCGACGCGCTCCACCGCTGACCCGAACAGTCGTGCGGCCGAGGCGATCCCAGTCGCGCGCCCCATCCCGAACCCCCGTGAAACCACCACCTCGCCCGCCATGCGGTCGTGAATCTGCCCACCTGTCGAGATCGGTAGACTCGGGTGGCCATCACGCTGATCGTGGTCAGCATCCGAATCGCCAGCAGTGGAGACACTCGTGACTCTGGTCGTCCAGAAGTTCGGCGGCTCGTCACTCGCCGATGCCGAGAGCATCAAGCGGGTCGCGCGCCGCATCGTCGAGACCCGACGGGCCGGCAACGACGTGGTCGTCGTCGTATCCGCCATGGGTGACACCACCGACGAACTCATCGATCTCGCCCAGGAGGTCAGCCCGCTGCCTCCGCTGCGCGAGATGGACATGCTCCTCACCGCCGGCGAGCGGATGTCGATGGCGCTGGTCGCCATGTCGATCGCCACTCTCGGGCACACCGCGCAGTCGTTCACCGGCTCACAGGCAGGGCTCATCACCGACGAGAAGCACGGTCAGGCCAAGATCATCCAGGTCACGCCCGGCCGTATCCGCAATGCCCTCGACGAGGGGCACATCGCGATCGTCGCCGGGTTCCAGGGCGTGAGCCACGAGACGAAGAACATCACCACGCTGGGTCGCGGCGGCTCCGACACCACCGCCATCGCGCTCGCCTCGGCCCTCGAGGCCGACGTGTGCGAGATCTACACCGACGTCGACGGCGTGTTCACCGCCGACCCGCGCATCGTCCCTTCCGCCCGTCGCATCACCGAGATCTCCACCGAGGAGATGCTCGAGATGGCGGCCTGTGGCGCGAAGATCCTGCACCTGCGTTGCGTCGAGTACGCCCGCCGGTACGGAATCCCCATTCACGTGCGGTCGTCGTTCTCGAACAAGCCCGGCACGCTCATCACCGATCGCAACGAAGAAGGAGAAGAGAAGGTGGAGGCTCCCATCATCTCCGGCGTCGCGCACGACCGCAGCGAGGCCAAGATCACCGTCGTCGGTGTGCCCGACAACCCGGGCAAGGCCGCGGAGATCTTCCGCGTCGTCGCCGAGTCCGGCGCGAACATCGACATGATCGTGCAGAACGTCTCGGCGGTCGAGAGCGGTCGCACCGACATCTCCTTCACCCTGCCCAAGACCGACGGGCAGGCCGCCGCCAAGGCGCTCGACCGCATCCGCGACTCCGTCGGGTTCGAGTCGCTGCGCTACGACGACCAGATCGGCAAGCTCTCCCTCGTCGGCACGGGCATGCGTTCCAACCCGGGCGTGAGCGCCACGTTCTTCAAGGCGCTCTCGGACACGGGCATCAACATCGAGATGATCTCCACCTCCGAGATCCGCATCTCGGTCGTCACCCGCGTCGACCAGCTCGACGACGCCGTCCGCGCCGTGCACAGCGCCTTCGGGCTCGACTCCACCGACGGCGAGGCCGTCGTCTACGGAGGCACCGGCCGGTGAACGGCGTGGGCGAGCGCAGCCGCCCGACACTCGCCATCGTCGGCGCCACCGGCGCCGTCGGGCGAGTCATGCTCGAACTGCTCAGCCAACGCGCCGACGTCTGGGGCGAGATCCGCCTGCTCGCCTCGGAACGTTCGAGGGGATCGGTGCTCTCGGTGCGGGGCGAGGACGTCGCCGTGCGCGAACTCACGGTCGAGGCGCTCGAGGGCGTCGACGTCGCGATCTTCCTCGTGCCCGAGCACGTCGCCCTACGCTGGGCGCCGGTGGCGGCCGAGGCCGGCGCCGTGGTCATCGACAACTCGCGGGCCTTTCGCGCCGAGCGTGACGTGCCGCTGGTCGTGCACGGGTACAACACCGCGCAGGTCGCCAACCGCCCTCGCGGGATCATCAGCAGCCCGACGGGATCCACGCTCATCCTTCTCGACGCGACCGCGGCGCTGCACAGCGGATGGGGACTCACCGAACTCGTCGTCACGACGTTCGAGGCGGCCACCGGTGCCGGTGTTCGCGGCGGGGAACGCCTCTACGCCGAGACGAAGGCCGTCGCCGGAGATCCCGACCTCGGCTGGCACATCGGAGACGTCCGTCGCCGCATCGACGAGGAACTGCCGCCCGGTTCGCCGTTCCCGGCGCCGCTTGCCCTCAACCTCGTGCCGTGGGTGGGCCGCGAGGCGGGTGCGGGGTGGAGCACGAGCGAGATGAGCATCCGTGACGAGCTGCGCAAGGTCCTCGACCTGCCGTCCCTGCACGTTGCGGCCACGTGCGTCCGGGTGCCGGTGATGTCGTCGCACTCGATGGCCGTGCACGCCCAGTTCGAGAACCCCATTCCGCTCGAGCAGGCCCGCACCGCGTTGCTGCAGGCCCCGAGTGTGGTCGTTCTCGACGACATCGAACACGACGAGTGGCCCACCCCGGTCGACGTCACCGGCTCCGAGCCCACGTTCGTCGGTCGCCTGCGCCAGACCGCCGACTTCCCCGACGCCGTCGACTTCTTCGTCTGCGGCGACAACCTACGCAAGGGCGCCGCGACCAACACCGCACAGATCGCCGAGACCCTCGCCGACGAACTCGGTGCGTGACCCCCGGATCCTCTCAGCTCCCCTTCAGCTCGGCCGACCACTCTGGTGACCGGTTCGTTGGACACACCGCATCCACGCGGTGGGGATGGCTGGTCGCCATGGGCTGCGGGTGATCCCCGACACCGATGACTTCCCCCGGGGGAGAGGCGTCGGTCTCGGGGGCATCCGCAGCCCTTTCTCGTGTCCGGAGCCCGGTGGACGTCGGCGCCTGTTCGCATGCGATTCGCGTCGGCGTGGCCGAACTCGCCCGTCTCGCGGGGACGAAACCGCCTGTTCGAGCCCGGGTGTGGCGGGTTTGCGAAAGTGGCCGTACCAGGGGCCGGTGGTGGCGGCCCGCTGAGCCCTTCCCGCCCGCCGAGGGCCGGCCCGATACGGACGCCCGCCCGGGTGCGTTCGGAGAGTGCGGAATTCGCCGTCCCCGGCGCATCGACGCAGGTGGGACCGCGCGACCGAGCGGTCGCCGCAGCCCTCGCGAGTCCGCGACGCGAGCCTCCTCCCAGGCTCCGTGCAGGCGGCAACCGTTCACGAATTCGGACGGGCCGTCGATAAGGACTCCGCAGGCCGAGGATCGGCGTGCACTTCGGACCCCCGCCACCGATGGGAAATCCATGATCACCGTCACCCGCAGGAACGGCACTGCTTTCGCGCTCAATCCCGATCTGATCGAGCGCGTCGAGGCGACCCCTGACACGGTGATCACCCTAGTGAGCGGAACGAAGTACGTCGTGGCCGAGACCGTGGACCGCATCGTCGAGGAGGTGTGTGCGTTCCGGGCTGCCGTGCTGGTCGCCTCTGCGCACCCCGCGCCTCCCGAGCCCCCGGTTCGACTCCACTCCGTCTCGACCTCGGAGAACTGACCCATGGACAAGGGAACCGCTATCGGCGTCGGCCTGACCTTCGCCGCCGTCATCGCCACCGCGCTCATCGACGGTGTACACCTCACCGCGCTGCTCAACCCCGCCGCGCTCGTGCTGATCTTCATCGGCACGTTCGGCGCCGCCGCGGGCAGCCTGATGATGTCGGAGTACAAGACCGCGTTCGCGGGCCTGAAGAAGGCCTTCACCGTCGCGCGTCCCGACGCCTCCGGGCTCGTCGACGTCATCGTCAAGATGGCCGACCGCGCCCGCCGCGAGGGTCTGCTCGCGCTCGAGGACATGGCCAAGGACATCGACGACCCCCTCCTCAAGGAGGGCATCCAGATGACCGTCGACGGCACCGACGCCGACGAGATCGCCGACCTGCTCGACGCCCGCATCGCGGCGAAGAAGGACGAGGACAAGGTCGCCATCGGATTCTTCGAGGCGATGGGTGGTTACGCCCCGACCATCGGTGTCGTCGGCGCCGTCCTCGGCCTCATCCACGCCCTCGGCAACCTCGAGGACGTCGGCGCACTCGGCGGCATGATCGCCTCCGCGTTCGTCGCCACCATGTGGGGTGTGCTCATCGCCAACGGCGCCTGGCTGCCGATCGCCGGAAAGCTCAAGCGGGTCAGCCAGCTCGAGGTGGCGAACATGGAGATGATCGTCGAGGGCGTCCTCGCGGTGCAGGCCGGCACGAGCCCGCGCATGGTCGAGCAGAAGCTGCGCTCGGCCCTTCCCGGCGGCGGCCAGACGGCCGACGCCAAGGACGCGAAGGCGGCCTGATGGCACGCAAGAAGACGCCGGAGGAGCACGAGGGGCACGCGAACCACGAACGGTGGGTGCTCAGCTACGCCGACATCCTCACGTTGCTGCTCGCCCTGTTCATCGTCATGTTCGCGATCTCCAAGGTCGACCAGAAGAAGTTCGAGGAGTTCGCCCGCGGCACGGCCGAGGGTTTCGGCAACGTCGCGGTGACCGGCAAGGCCGGCAACTTCGAGGGCGGCGACGGAGTCCTCAAGGACCAGAAGCCCGCGCAGTCCGAGGACGTGCCGTCGACGCGGCCCGACGACCGTGACTCCGCGCTCGCGCAGGCCGCGATCCAGAAGGAGAAGGCTCGCGTCGAGGCGGCCTCGGCGGAGAAGAGGAACCTCGAGGACATCAAGGCCAAGATCGCTGCCGACCTGAAGAAGAAGGGCCTTTCGGGCGCGGTCGAGATGAAGGTCGACGAGCGCGGCCTCGTGGTCAACATCGTCACCGACAAGGTGCTGTTCGACACGGGCAAGACCCAGTTGCAGCCGGCCGGCCTCAAGATCCTCGACGCGATCGCCCCCTCGCTCAAACCGCTGCCCAACGAGATCGTCGTCGAGGGGCACACCGACAACGTGCCGATCAGCGGCACCTACCGCTCCAACTGGGAGCTGTCGACGACCCGCGCCACGGAGGTCCTCCAGCGCCTGCTCGCCGACGGACTCGACCCCGTCAAGGTCACTCCCACCGGGTACGGGCAGTACCGCCCGCTGGCCACCAACAGCACGGATGCCGGCCGGGCCCGCAACCGGCGCGTCTCGGTGGTCGTCCTGCCCTACCTGCCCCAACAGCAGGCGGAGACGGGTCTGGCGGCGGCGACCCAGAACCCCGACAACGCGGGGGCCGTCGCTCCGACCGTGGCGCCCAAGGCACCGACGATCGCCCCGTCGATCGAGGCCCCGACGCCCCCGTCGCCGTGATCGTTCCCGCCTCGCACCTCGAGCACCGACCTCTCCAGGGAGAACCACCATGAGTGAAGCGGCCGAAGAAGCGCCGAAGGGCAACAAGAAGCTCGTCATCATCGTCGTCGCCGCGCTCGTCGTCGTGCTCGCCGCCGTGGGCGTGGCCGCGTTCATGCTGCTCGGAGGCGGCGACAAGAAGGCGGAGCAGGCGGCTCCGGAGGCCGGCATCGTCGTCCCCCTCAAGGACGACATGACCCTCAACCTCGCCGACGGCAAGTTCCTCAAGCTCCAGCTCGCGCTGCAGCTGACGAAGGACGCGAGCGAGGCGGCGGGCGAGAAGGCCGTCGACACCTTCGACGGCTCGATGGCGCAGGACGCCGCGATCTCGGTGTTCTCCACCTACAAGTACAACGAGCTCCTCGACCCGAAGACGAAGGAAGAGGCCCGCAAGAAGCTCACCGACGAGGTGAAGAAGCGCTACGACGGCGACGTCATGCAGGTCTACTTCCGACAGTTCGTCATGCAGTGACCCACCGCCCGTCGACCCCTCCCACCACCCGTCTCCGCGCGGCGTCCAGGCCGCGAGGGACGCTCAGAACAGCCGTCTTTCGGCCGATGTGAGGTCTTGTGAACGCCGAACCGCAGCTCTACGACTTCCGGAGTCCCAGCCGGTTCAGCCGCGAGCAGATGCGGGCGCTCCAGATGGCCTGCGAGACCTTCGCGCGTCAGATGGCGACCGTGCTCTCGACGACGCTGCGCATCGTCGCGCACTCCAACCTCGAGGAGATCCGGCAGACCACCTACGACGAGTACATCGACGGGGTGCCCAACCCCTCGCTGCTCGCCGTGCTGAACTTCGCGCCGCTGGACGGCGACGGCGTCTTCCAGCTGCCCATGGACCTCGTCATGGGCGTCATCGACCGCCTGCTCGGCGGCCCCGGCGACGCCCAGCAGCCCAGTCGCGCCCTCTCGGAGATCGAGGGTGCGCTCATCCGCAACCTCGTGCGGCAGATGGTCTACGAGCTGCGGTACGCGTTCGAGTCGCTCGGCGGGGTCAAGGGGGAGGTGCAGTCGCTCGAGTCGGATCCGCAGTTCCTGCAGCTCGCCCCGCCGGCCGACCCGATGCTCGTCGCGGCGTTCGAGATCAAGCTCGGAGACCAGGTCGCGACCTCGACCCTGTGCCTTCCGGTCGAGACCATCGCCCCCGTCCTCGAGATCGTCCACGCCAAGCCCGAGATCGAGCTCTCCGGCGCCAAGGCCGAGGCCGCGGAACACCTCAAGACCCGGATGCACGAGGTGCCGGTCGACGTGCGGGTGAGCTTCGCGCCGATCGAGTTGGCGTCGCGCGACATCCTCGACCTCGAGGTCGGCGACGTCCTGCCTCTGCGCCACCCCACCAACCAGCCGTTGACCCTCCAGGCCGACGGCGTGCCCGTCGCCACGGCCGTCCCCGGCAGCTACGGCAAGCGCCTCGCCTGCCAGATCGTCACGTCATGACCCGCACGTCCGCGAAGAAGGAAGACTGATGCCCACCACGCCAGAGCTCGACGCGGCCCTCGTCGCCGCGGCCCAGGCGCTGCCTGCTCACTTCGCGAACGCCGACGACCTCACGGTCGAAGGCCTCGACGCCATCCAGGCGACGACCATGTCGCTGCCCGGGGGTGCGTTCGCGGTCGAATCGGTCGTGCAGGGCAACGACGACATCGGCACGGTCGTGCTCATCATCACCGGCCTCGTCGACCACAAGAACGGCGAGGTCTTCGACCGCACCGAGGCGCGCACCCTGTGGAGCGCGGCCCTCGAGGAGGGCCTCACGGCCATGCAGGGCGAGGTCGGGGAGTTCAAGACCGGCCAGGCGCACATGACCGACCCGTTCGACGTTCTGGAGAACGCCGACGAGGCCACGGTCGCAGGCGTCTTCGCCGACCAGACCCTCGCCGCGCTGCTCATCGCCCAGCCCAAGCAGGCGACCGGCCAGGGCGCCGCGGCCGAACTCGCCGCCGCGACCGCCGCCGCCGAGGCCGATCAGTCGGGGGAGGACCCGGACGCCGAGGCGGTCGACGAGGACGCCGTCGACGAGGCCACCGCCGAGGACTCGGCCGCCACCACCGATGGGGCGAGCGAGACGGAGGAGGCTCCCGAGTTCGAACCCGCCGCGGGTGCGGAGGGCATGGCCGCCGGTATGCCGGGCGCGGCACCCGGTGGGATGCCCGGCGCGCCAGGGATGCCCGGGGCGCCGGGGATGCCGGGGATGCAGCCCGGTTACGACCCCTACCAGGGCTACCCGCCCGGCGCGTACCCGCCGGGATACCCGCCCTACGGTTACGCCCCGCCGCAGGACCCCGAGGCGGCCGCCGCTGCCGCCGCCGAGGCCGCCGCACGCGCCCAGGCCAACATGAACCTCCCGGGCATGCAGACCCCGATGCTCACCCCGTTCGCACCGGGCGCCGGCCACCCGATGGATCCGCGCCGCATCGACCTCCTCCGCGAGGTCATCATGGGTGTGAGCGTCGAGCTCGGCCGCACCCGCCTGACGGTGCAGGAGATCCTCGGCCTCACCCCGGGCTCGGTCGTCGAACTCGACCGGGCCGCCGGTGCGCCGGTCGACGTCCTCGTCAACGGCACCCTCATCGCCCACGGCGAGGTGGTCGTCGTCGACGAGGAGTTCGCCGTGCGCATCTCCGAGGTCGTCACCCCGCAGCCCGGCAGTGAGGGCCGGGTCACGGCGTGACCGACGGTTCGCTCGCCCTCACCCTGCTGCGGGCGGTGATCTCTCTGGCGCTCGTGCTGGGGCTCCTCATCGCCTGCATGCGCCTGCTCGCCCGCCGCGGTGGCTTCTCCACGAGCGCCCGGGTGGGGGTGGACGTCGAGACGCTCGGACGACGCCAGCTCTCGCGAGGTGCCTCGGTGCACGTCGTGCGCGTCGGCTCCAAGATCCTCGTGCTCGGCGTCACCGACTCCGAAGTTTCGAACCTCGGCGAGCTGTCGGGGGACGACGTTCGTGCCGATGAGGAGACGACGGAGGTCGACGGCACCGTCGGGCGGGTCCCCACGGCCGCGCCCACCACACTGCTCGAGGCCCTGCGACGCCAGGGTCAGGTCGGCCGCCTCGTCGCCGACGTCACCGGCCGCGGACGCGGCGGTCGCCATCGCGGAGGGAGTCGGGTATGAGCCGTGCGCGACACCTGCTCACCCTCGTGATGCTCGGTGCGGCGACGCTGTCGGCTCCGCTCCTCACCGCGAGCCCGGCTTCGGCGACGACCACGTCCCCCGCGGTCGTGGTCGCGGCTCCCGCCGCTCACGCCCCCGCCGCCGCATCCGCCCGGCGGCCCCACCCACTCCGCCCTCCCCGCCCGCGACGCCGGAGTCGCCGACCGGTGGCATCACCGTCAACGTCGACAGCGGTGGCCGCAGCCAGGTCGTGACGATCATCGTCCTCATGACGGTGCTCTCGATCGCGCCGTCGATCCTGCTGCTCATGACGTCGTTCACCAAGATCGCCGTCGTCCTCGCCCTCACCCGGCAGGCCATGGGCACCCCGACCATCCCGCCCAACCAGGTCATCGCCGGCGTCGCCCTGTTCCTCAGCCTGTTCGTCATGGGCCCGGTGATCGGCCAGGTCAACGAGCAGGCCGTGCAGCCGTACACCAAGGGCTCCATCACGATGACCGAGGCGTTCGAGCGCGGCGAGGCACCGTTGCGCACGTTCATGCTCAAGCAGACCGGCAAGGACGAGCTGCAGGCCATGGTGACGATGAGCGGTCAGCAGCAGCCGGCCGATCCCAAGGACGTCGAGTTCACGACCCTCGTGCCCGCGTTCGTGCTGAGCGAGCTCAAGACGGCGTTCATCATCGGGTTCGTCATCTTCGTGCCGTTCCTCGTGATCGACCTCGTCGTGGCCTCCGTGCTCATGGCGATGGGAATGATGATGCTCCCGCCGATCATGATCTCGATGCCGTTCAAGATCCTGCTGTTCATCATGGTGGACGGCTGGAGCCTCATCACGACCGCGCTCGTCTCGGGCTACATGGGGACGTGAGGCGATGAGCGACAACGACGTGATGCACCTGGCGGTCCAGGCGATGATGCTCGGCGCCAAACTGGCCGGGCCGATCCTCATCGTCACCCTCGTCATGGGATTCGTCATCTCGCTGCTGCAGGCCGTGACGCAGGTGCAGGAGGCGACCCTCACGTTCGTGCCCAAGGTCATCGCGGTCGCCCTGATCCTGCTCTTCATGGGCAACTGGATGATGCACGAGACGGTGACCTTCACCGAGAACCTGCTCCACGATCTGCCGCGCGTGATCCGAAACGGGCGATGATCTCGGTGGCGGTGAACTTCGCCCTCGACGGACTCTTCGCTCTGCTTTTCGTCACCCTGCGGGTCGTGGCCTTCCTCATCATCGCGCCGCCGTTCAACAGCACGTCGATTCCCATGCGGGTGCGCGCCATGCTCGCGTTCGCGATCGCCCTTCCGATCTTTCCGCGCTATATCGGCAAGGCACCGGTGGACGGGCTCGGTGACATCATCACCGCCACGGTGTGGCAGGTGCTCGCCGGCCTCGCGATCGGCTTCGTCGTGCATCTGCTCTTCTCCGCATTGCAGGCCGCTGGAAGCCTCGTCGACATGTTCAGCATGTTCGCGATGGCGAGCATGCTCGACCCCATCTCGAACACGCAGTCGGCGGTGTTCGGGCGCATCTATTCGCTCATCGCCACGACCCTGCTCTTCGCGACCGGCGGGCACCTGCTGTTGTTGCGCGGACTGCTGCAGACCTTCGACGTCGTGCCCGCGGGGCCCGTCGACCTCGGACGTCTGGCGAAGATCGTCTCCGGCGACCTCGACACGCTGTTCATGTCGGCATTGCAGATCGGTGCACCGATCCTCGCCGTGCTCTTCCTCACCGACCTCGCACTCGGCCTCGTGAGCCGGGCCGTGCCGAGCCTCAACATCTTTCAGCTCGCGTTCCCGGTCAAGACGATTCTCGTCGTCTCGCTCGCGGCCCTCGCCGTGGCGATGATGCCGGGCGCCATCGAGACGGTCGTCGGCGGGATCCTGCGCGAGTTCCCCGCCGTCAGCCGATCGGTCGGGGGGTGAGCCGTGGCCGAGGACAAGTCGAACAAGACCGAGAAGGCCACACCGCAAAAGGTCAAGCAGGCGCGCGAAGAGGGCAACGTCCCCAAGACGCAGGACCTCTCGATGTGGCTCACCGTGCTGATCTTCGTGGTCCTCGGGCCCGCCATGCTCACGAAGACCCGTGACAGCTTCTCCGAGATGATGCACGGCGTCGCGGGGGTCGCGGTGAAGCCCGAACTCGGAACGGCCACCCAGCTCTTTCGCCAGTCGATGATCGGGACCCTCACGCTCATCGCGCCCATCGTTCTCGGCTGCATGATCGCCGGCGTCGTCGGGCACGTCGTTCAGGGCGGCGTGAAACCCAGCCCCAAACGATTCAAGCCGAAATGGAAGAAGCTCAATCCCATCGGCGGGCTCAAGAACATGTTCGGTCTGCACGGGGTGTGGACCCTCGTGAAGACCCTCATCAAGTTCGTCGTGTTCGGGCTCGTCGCCTACAACATCGTCGCCGGCGCCGTGACGCAGATCGCGGGGTCGGGTTCGTGGTCGGTCGGCGCGGTGCTCCACGTCGTGTTCGACGCCTCGATGAACGTCATCCGCACGATCGCCGTCGTGGGACTCGTCATCGCCGCGGCCGACTACGCGATGGAGCGGCACCGCGTGAACAAGTCGCTGAAGATGAGCAAGGACGAGATCAAGCGCGAGAACAAGCAGCAGGAGGGCGACCCGATGGTCAAGGGCCAGCGTCGCGCCCGCCAGCGGGAGATGGGCCGGCGCCGCATGATGGCCGCCGTCGGCGAGGCGAGCGTCGTCATGACCAACCCCGCGCACGTCTCGGTCGCGCTGAAGTACGAGCGCGGATCCGGAGCACCTCAGGTCGTCGCCAAGGGATCCGGCCACCTCGCGCTGCGCATCCGCCAGGAGGCCGTCGCCCACGACATCCCGATCGTCGAGGACGTGCTCGTGGCCCGAATGCTCTACAAACTCTGCGACATCGACGAGTTCATCCCCTTCGAGCTCTACGACGCGATCGCCGAGGTGCTCGCGTTCGTCATGCACCTGTCCAACCGCGGCGCCGCGGCCGGCACCCACGAGTCGCCGCTGCGGCATCCCGACTTCGACGGCACCCTGCCCGACGACCTCACCGACGCGGCTCTCGGCATCCGCACCCCCGTCGACGACGAGACCCCGGCCGACGCCGCTGCCTGAGCGCCGACGCCGTTGCGGCCCGCTCAGATCGGCCATTCCCGGGCCGATGGGAAGGGGGTCCGTAGGCCGGGTGAGTGGGTGATGCCCGAAGGGGGATCGGGCGGCTCACCGCTCGACCTGCCCCGAGCAGCCCCGCCCGGTCACCGGCCCGAACGACGACCACCTGCCGTCATCCGGCATTCCGACCAGCAGCGAAGAGGTGAGGCGTGAAGTCGAGCCGACTGGGCATGATCGGCATCCCGGCCGCGATCATCGGCATCATCGTCATGATGGTCGTGCCAATGCCGCCTGCCCTGCTCGACCTGCTGCTGGCGTTCAACATCGGCCTGTCGGTGCTCATCATGCTCGTCAGCCTGCGGGTGACCAAACCGCTCGACTTCTCGATCTTTCCCGCGCTGCTGCTCATCACGACGCTGTTCCGGCTCTCGCTCAACATCAGCTCCACGCGGCTCGTGCTCAGTCGCGGCTACGCGGGCAAGGTCATCGAGGCGTTCGGTGACTTCGTCATCGGCGGCTCGCTCGTCGTCGGCCTCGTCATCTTCATCATCCTCATGGTGATCCAGTTCGTCGTCATCACCAACGGTGCCGGCCGCGTCGCCGAGGTCGCCGCCCGCTTCACCCTCGACGCCCTGCCCGGCAAGCAGATGGCCGTCGACGCCGACCTCAACTCCGGGCTCATCGACGAGAACGAGGCGCGCAAGCGACGCAAGGAGGTCGCCGCCGAGGCCGACTTCTACGGCGCGATGGACGGTGCCTCGAAGTTCGTCAAGGGTGACGCCATCGCCTCGGTCGTCATCACCGTCGTCAACCTCGTCGGCGGGTTCGCCATCGGCATGCTGCAACAGGGCATGAGCGCGCAGGAGGCGATGCACCGCTACAGCCAGATGACGATCGGCGACGGCCTCGTCTCACAGATCGCCGCCCTGCTGCTCTCGGTCGCGACCGGCCTCATCGTCACGCGGGCGACCACCGAGCAGGACATGGGCTCGGATCTGCTCGGTCAGTTCGGCAAGCAGAAGCAGGCCATGCAGATCGCGGGCGGTGCGCTGCTCACCCTCGGCCTCATCCCGGGGTTGCCCAAGGTGCCGTTCATCGTCCTCGGCATCGGTGCGCTGTTCCTCGCCACCCGCATGAAGAACGCCGACGACGCCGACGAACCCGAGCTGCCCGAGGTCGAGGACCTGCCGACGACCCCCCAGAAGGACTCCCCGCTCGCGATCGCGCAGGACATGCGCGTCGAACCCCTCGAGCTCGAACTCGCCTACGACCTCATCGACCTCGTCGACGCGGCCTCCGGCGGAGACCTCCTCGACCGCGTGCGCGCCCTGCGCCGCAAGCTCGCCCAGGAGATCGGCATCGTCGTCCCCCTCGTGCGCACCCGCGACAACCTCGACCTGCCGCCGCGGCACTACGCGATCCGCGTGCACGGCGTCGAGGTGGCACGCGGGCAGGCCCCGGCGGGCATGGTGCTCGCCATCGGCGACGACCTCGACTCCCTGCCCGGCATGGTCACCCAGGAGCCCGTCTTCGGCCTCGAGGCCAAGTGGGTGCCGGCCGAGCTGCGCGAGCACGTCGCCCTCGCGAACTCCACCGTCGTCGACCGCAGCTCGGTCGTGACGACGCACATGGCCGAGGTGGTCCGCGTCCACGCCGCCGACCTGCTGGGCCGCGAGGACGTCAAGATGCTCGTCGACATGGTCAAGCAGTCCAACCCCGTCGTCATCGAGGAGCTCACCCCGCAGCCGCTCTCGCTCGGCGAGGTGCAGCGCACGCTGCAGGCCCTGCTCGCCGAGCGCGTCTGCATCCGCGACCTCGTGCGTATCTTCGAGGCCATGTCGATGCGCGCCAAGGTCAGCCCCGATCCGGAGGGCCTCGTCGAGGCCGCGCGCACCGCACTCGGCCCGGCCATCGCCGCGAGCCACGCCGTCGATGGCCGCCTCTCGGTCATCACGTTCGACCCGATCCTCGAGCAGCGCATGCTCGAGACCCTGCGCCAGGGCGACTCCGGCTCGTTCCTCGTCATGGACCCGATGCTCGCCGAGCGCATCGCGATGGAGACCGCCCGCGTCGCCCAGGCCGCGGAGGCCGCCGGCGACCCGCCGGTGCTCGTCTGCGCCCAGCCGCTGCGCCTCGCCGTGCGCCGCCTGCTGGAGACCTCCGCACCACGCACCCCCGTGCTCTCCTACTCGGAGCTCGGTGGCCAGCTCACCCTCGTCACCTCCGGAGTCGTGAATGTCGCCGAAGTCACGGCCGCCTGAGCGCGGCAAGGGCGGCAAGAAGGGCCGCAAGGGCAAGAAGGGCCGGCAGGCCCCGGATGCCTCGGAGGTCCGTTACCAGGAGATCGTCGAGGAGCGTGGCGTGCCCTTCGGGCTCGTCGTCCTCATCGCCGTCGTCATGACCCTGCCCTCGCTCACCGGGTTCTTCGACGGGACCATGGAGTTCCGACCCGTGATCGTCCGCCTGCTCGCGGCACTCCTCGTCGCCTGGCTGCTGTGCCAGCTCGTGTACTCGGTGATCAAGTCCTTCGGCAAGGAGGAGACGACGGTCGTGACCGAGAACGTCGAGGAGCGGCCCGCCGACTACGGCTACGGCGACGACCCCTACGGCCAGGACCGCCCGGCATCCTGACCCGAGCCGACGAACGCGCCGAGACAGCCGGCGTTTCCGGCATGGTGCGCGTTGCGCGCGATGACAGGGTCGCCGAGACAGCCGGCGTTTCCGGCCTGGGCGAGTGGATACCGTGCGAGAGGCGAGCCCGGGCCCGGAAACGTCGGCTGTCTCGGCGCCTGGGGGCGGAAACGGCGGCTGTCTCGGCGGGTGGGGCGCTTTGCTCTCAGTGCTGGAGCAGGGCGCCGCGGGCGCGGCGGAGGTGGGAGCGCAAGGCGGCGAGGGAATCGTCGAGGTCGCCACGGGCGATCGTCTCGACGAGGGCCACGTGCTCCTTGTAGGCGGCCTCCATGCGCTCGTGCGTGGCTGCCCGCGACTGCCGGGAGGCGAGGCGTCGCTGACGGTCGCGCAGGCTCCGCATGAGGTCGACGAGGAAGCCGTTCTGGCAGGCCTCGACCATGACGAGGTGGAACTGGGTGTCGGCCTCATGGAAGCCGGCGAGGGAGCCGTTGTGAAGCTGGCTCTGCTGTTCGCCGACGAGCTCCCACATCCGGTCGACGAGCGCGCGCGGCGGTTCGGCGAACTCGGTGAGCACCTTGGTGGCGGCGAACGTCTCGATGAGTTCGCGGGCCTCCATGACCGAGGCGACCTCGTCGTCGGAGAGCGGCACGACGACGGCGCCCCGCTTGGGGTACAGCTCGAGCAGGCCCTCGGACTGCAGGCGCAGAAACGCCTCGCGCACGGGGGTGCGGCTGATTCCCAGCGCAGCCGAGACCTGACCCTCGGTGATGACCTCGCCGCCCGCGTGATGTCCGTCGAGGATCTTCTCGCGCGTATCGGTATAGGCCCGTTCGGTGGCCGACATAGCCCTGCTCATCCGTGTCCCTCCCAGTCAGTCCGGACTGCCCGCACACGTCAGATACAGCCGTGCGCTGCGGTCCCCCCAAGACTGACGCCATGAATGACGGTAGGGCATGAATCCGCCTCTGGCAACTGCATCGTCGCAGGTGAGAGGGGGTTTGGACCGGACGAGCGTCCGACTTGGAGACCCTCGTCGAGGGTTCGGCGAGTGCTGTTCGAGGCCGTCGATGACGGGCTCGGGAGTCCTGCAGGCGGGTCGCGGGAGGTGCCCGTCCACGCGCACCGGGCCACCGCGCGCGCCGGCCGTCGACGGGGGGCGGGGACCGGGGAGCCGGTCGATGCGGCCCTCGCCGGCGACGGTGTGGGACGAATGCGCCTGGAACGCACCGAAGCCGCAGACCAGAGAATCTGATCTGCGGCTTCACGTGGTGGCCAGGGGCGGGGTCGAACCGCCGACCTTCCGATTTTCAGTCGGACGCTCGTACCAACTGAGCTACCTGGCCCTGACAAGCTGGGCGACCCCGACCGGGCTCGAACCGGCGACCTCCGCCGTGACAGGGCGGCGCGCTAACCAACTGCGCTACGGGGCCTCGTGGATGAGGGTACTGCTCGTTACTGCGTATCCCCAACGGGATTCGAACCCGTGCTACCGCCGTGAAAGGGCGGGGTCCTAGGCCGCTAGACGATGGGGACCTGGTTGTCGCTCCAGGCCCTCGCCGTCGTGCTGACCAGGTGCTCACACGCAGCTCGAGTCTGTCGAGGACTTGATGAAGCATAGGGGACGAACCGCTCGACCTCCAAAACGAGCGTCGCCCGCGCACCGGCCGCCATCGACGCGCGTGACCTGGCGAGCGGGATCCTCGCAGCTCAGCGGGTTGTCCATGCGAGAAGCTCATCCACCGGCCAGGTCGTGACGATGCGGTCGACCGGCACGCCGAGGCGCGCGGCGCGTTCGGCCCCGTAGGCGAGGAAGTCGAGTTGGCCGGGGGCGTGAGCGTCGGTGTCGATGGCGAAGAGACATCCGGCGTCCATCGCGAGACGGATGAGGTCGTCGGGCGGATCGCAGCGTTCGGGCCGAGAGTTGATCTCGACCGCGACGTCGTTCTTCGCGCACGCGGCGAACACGGCCTCGGCGTCGAACTCGCTCGGCGGGCGGGTGCCCCGACCTCCGGTGATGAGACGGCCGGTGCAGTGACCGAGGACGTCGACGTGGTGATTCTCGACGGCACCGATCATCCGTCGGGTCATCGGGGCGCTGCTCATCCGCAGCTTGCTGTGCACCGAGGCCACGACGACGTCGAGCCGGCCGAGCATCTCGTCGGTCTGATCGAGCGATCCGTCGTCGAGGATGTCGACCTCGATGCCCTTGAGCAGCCGGAACGAGCCGTCGAGGTGGGCGTTGACGCGGTCGACGATCGACAGCTGCGTGGCGAGCCGCTCGGCGGTGAGGCCGTTCGCGACCTTGAGCCGGGGGGAGTGGTCGGTGAGGGCCTGGTACCCCCGCCCGAGCTCGAGGCACGTGGCGACCATCTCCTCGATCGGGGAGCCGCCGTCGGACCAGTCGGAGTGCGAGTGCAGATCGCCGCGCAGCCGCTCGAGGAGGGCGGTGGTCTCGGCCGTCTCCTCCACGAGTGGGCCGGCGTCGAGCTTGGCGAGGTAGTCGGGCGTCGCCCCCGCGAGCGCCTGCTCGATGACCTTGGCGGTGCTCGCGCCGATCGAGGGCAGATCGGTGAGCGTGCCGGCCTCCGCGCGGGCGCGCAGCTCGGACTCGTCGGTGGCGAGCACGACCCCGGCGGCCTTGCGGAACGCCTCGACCTTGCGGGTCTCGCCGCGCCGCCGTTCCATGAGGAACGCGATGCGGCGCAGGGCGTCGAGCGGCTGGATCGGGGCGGAGTCGGAGGAGACCATGCCTGATTCTGGATCACGAGCGTGCGGGGAGCCCGCCGTCTGCGAGACTGCCGCCATGAACCTGCTGAACCAGTCGCTGAACGACGTCGACCCCGAGATCGCCAAGGCCCTGGACGACGAGCGTCTGCGCCAGGAGCACACCCTCGAGATGATCGCCTCGGAGAACTTCGCGCCGGTGTCGGTCATGCAGGCTCAGGGCTCCGTGGCCACGAACAAGTACGCGGAGGGCTACCCGGGCCGCCGTTACTACGGTGGCTGCGAGCACATCGACGTCATCGAGGATCTTGCGCGCGACCGGCTCAAGTCGCTGTTCGGCGCCAAGTTCGCCAACGTGCAGCCGCATTCGGGCGCCCAGGCCAACACGGCGGTGTTCTTCGCGCTGCTGCAGCCGGGTGACACGATCCTCGGTCTCGACCTCGCGCACGGCGGCCACCTCACGCACGGCATGCGGATCAACTACAGCGGCAAGATGTTCGAGGTCGTTCCGTACCACGTCGACGATCAGGGGCTGGTGGACATGGAGGAGGTCGCCCGCCTCGCCCGCGAGCACAAGCCCAAGATGATCATCGCCGGCTGGTCGGCCTACCCGCGTCAGCTCGACTTCGCGCGATTCCGCGAGATCGCCGACGAGGTGGGTGCCTACCTCATGGTCGACATGGCGCACTTCGCCGGGCTGGTCGCGGCCGGGCTGCACCCCAACCCCGTGCCGCACGCGCACGTCACCACCTCGACGACGCACAAGACCCTGCGGGGTCCGCGCGGCGGCGTCATCCTCACCGACGACCCGGACCTGTCGAAGAAGTTCAACTCGGCGGTGTTCCCCGGCCTGCAGGGCGGCCCGCTGGAACACGTCATCGCGGGCAAGGCCGTCGCCTTCAAGCTCGCCGCCGAGCCGGAGTTCGCCGAGGTGCAGCAGCGCACCCTCGACGGCGCTCGCATCCTCGCCGAGCGCCTGACGCGACCCGAGATGGCCGAGCTCGGCGTCAAGGTCCTCTCCGGCGGCACCGACGTGCACCTCGTGCTCGTCGACCTGCGGGACTCCGCGCTCGACGGTCGTCAGGGCGAGGACCTGCTCCACCGCATCGGCATCACGGTCAACCGCAACGCGGTGCCGAACGACCCGCGCCCGCCGATGGTCACCTCCGGCCTGCGCATCGGCACCCCGGCCCTCGCGACCCGCGGCTTCGGTGCCGAGGAGTTCACCGAGGTCGCCGACATCATCGCCGAGGCACTGCACCCGGGCGTCGACGACGCGAAGGTCGCCGAGCTCCAGGGACGCGTCAAGGCCCTCAGCGAGAAGTTCCCGCTTTACCCGGCGCTCGCCTGACCGAACCTTTCGAGACGGCCCTCATCCCGCGCGCGGGATGAGGGCCGCCTTGTTCCACCTGCGGCCCGCCCCTTCGCCCTCGACCTCGACGCGTGGGATCCCGGATCTCGCGCGGGGTTTCGCCGCGAGCTGCCCGGGTAAGGTGTGCAATTCGGCGATCGACGCCCGAGCCCGACGGCCTCGCCGCCCCGCCGCCGCCTCAAGCCTCGGAGGAGACATGTCGCTCAGTGTGTTCGACCTCTTCTCGATCGGGATCGGCCCGTCGAGTTCCCACACGGTCGGCCCGATGCGTGCCGCGGTGATGTTCGTCGACGCCCTGCACGACGAGGGCCTGCTCGACGACACCACCCGGGTCAAGGCCGAGTTGTTCGGTTCGCTCGGCGCCACCGGCCACGGCCACGGCAGCATGACCGCCGTCATCCTCGGGCTCTGCGGTGAGCGCCCGGAGCTCGTCGACCCGCGGGCCGTCGAGGACGAGATCGCCTCGGTGCGGGAGCTGGAGTTGCTCAAGCTGCGCGGCGAGCGGGAGATCCGGTTCGTCGAGTCCAGCGACCTCATCCTCCACCGGCGCAAGAGTCTGCCGCTGCACCCGAACGGCATGACGTTCTCCGCGTACGGCGAGAACGACACCCCGTTGCTCGAGAAGACGTACTACTCGGTGGGCGGCGGGTTCGTCGTCGGCGAGGGTGCCGACGACGAGACGTCGATCGTCGAGGACACGACGCCGGTGGCACACCCCTTCCGCACGGGAGACGAGTTGCTCGCCGTGTGCGACGAGACCGGGCTTTCGATCGCGGAGGTCATGTTCGCCAACGAGCTGTCGTGGCGGCCGGCGGAGGAGGTCCGGGCCGGTCTGCTCGAGCTGTGGGCGGTGATGCTGGCGTGTATCGACGCGGGGATGCAGACCGAGGGGGTGCTGCCCGGCGGTCTGAAGGTGCCCAGGCGCGCGGCCGGGCTCCGTCACAAGCTCGAGACCGAGGTCGATCCGCAGGACCCGCTTCGTGGCATGGACTGGCTCACGCTCTACGCGCTCGCCGTCAACGAGGAGAACGCCTCGGGTGGGCGCATCGTCACCGCGCCGACCAACGGTGCCGCCGGCATCATTCCCGCGGTGTTGCGCTACTACGTCGACTTCGTGCCCGGTGCCGACGAGGACGGCATCGTCCGGTTCCTGCTCACCGCGGGCGCGATCGGCGTGATCTACAAGGAGAACGCCTCGATCAGCGGCGCCGAGGTCGGCTGCCAGGGTGAGGTCGGCTCGGCGTGCTCGATGGCCGCGGCCGGCATGGCCGCGGTGCTCGGTGGGTCACCGCGCCAATGCGAGAACGCGGCCGAGATCGGTATGGAGCACAACCTCGGCCTCACGTGCGACCCCGTCGGCGGCCTCGTGCAGATCCCGTGTATCGAGCGCAACGCCGTCGCGGCGGTCAAGGCCGTGACCGCGGCCCGCACGGCGATGCGTGGCGACGGCCACCACCTCGTCTCCCTCGACAAGGTCGTCAAGACGATGCGCGAGACCGGGCGCGACATGAAGGACAAGTACAAGGAGACGGCCCGCGGCGGACTCGCGGTCAACGTCATCGAGTGCTGACGGTGCGCCGGGCGCCCGGCGACTCGACGTGAGCAGGTGCCCTGCGAACGACGACGAATGACGGCGCCTGTGGAGGTCGGCGGCTCGAAGGTGCCACAATCGGGGGCCGTGGCCCGGTCGGGGATCGCCGAGCCTGACGCGCGTGCCCGGATCCCCACCATCGGTGAGCGGGAGAGCGCATGGCGAACGCGGTGGTGACCAAGGTCCTGCGGCGACCCGTTCGCCTCGTGCCGCTGGCCTTCTTCGGCGTCATCGTCGTCGGTACGTTGCTGCTCTGCATCCCCGCGACCCATCACGACGGGCAGGTGCGCCCGCTGGTCGCGGCGTTCACCGCGGTCTCGGCGACCTGCATCACCGGGCTCACCGTGGTCGACACCGCGACGTACTGGACCCCGCTCGGCCAGGTCATCATCCTGCTGCTCGCGCAGATGGGCGGCTTCGGCATCATGTCGATCGCCACGCTCATGGCGATCATCGTCAAGGGTCACATCGAGTTGTCGAACACCCTCGTCGTCCAGACCGAGACCCAGACCCAGGACCTCGGCCAGGCCCGCCGCGTCGTCGTCCGGATCGCCGTGAGCATGCTCGCCGCCGAGATGGTCTCGGCGATCATCCTCACCCTCCGCTTCCACTACACCCACGGCTTCGACTGGGGGCAGTCGATCTGGCACGGGATCTGGTACGCGTGCATGGCGTTCAGCAACGCCGGTTTCGCGTTGCAGAGCGACAGCATCATGTCGTTCGTCTCCGATCCCCTGACGATCGTCGTGCTCAGCCTCACCGTGTGGGCCGGCAGCCTCGGCTACCCCGTGTTCTGGGAGCTGCTCAAGAAGTGGCGCCGCCCGAACACGTGGTCGGTGCACACCCGGCTGACGTTCTACGGGTTCATGGTGTTGTTCGGCATCGCCTTCGCCGCGTTCCTCGTCTTCGAGTGGGACAACCCCGACACCCTCGGCCCGATGGGCCTGGCGAACAAGGTCACCGCCGCGATCGCGGCCGGGGTGATGCCCCGCTCGTGTGGGTTCAACATCGTCGATTACGCGTTCATCAAGGACGAGACGACGATCATGAACATCGTGATGATGTTCATCGGCGGCGGCAGCGCCGGTACGTCCGGCGGCATCAAGGTCTCGACGTTCTTCCTCCTCGCGTTCCTCATCCTCGCCGCCGCCCGCGGTGAACAGGACGTCACCGTCGCGCACCGCCGCATCGGCGACGAGACGCTGCGGCAGGCGGTCACGGTCGCGCTCATCGCCGTCGCCTGCCTCGTCGGGGGCACGATGGTGCTCGCGATCCTCACCGACCTGCCGCTACCGCACGTGTTGTTCGACGTGACCTCGGCGTTCGGCACCGTGGGGTTGTCGATGGGCATCACGCCCTCGCTGCCGGCGGGCGGCCAGCTCACGCTCATGATGCTCATGTTCCTCGGCCGCGTCGGCACCTTCACGGCCGCCTCCGCGCTCGCTCTGCGCACGTCGACGCGGCACTACCACCTCCCGGAGGAGCGCCCGATCGTCGGGTGATGTCCATGGTCGATCACACCCGCCGACGCAATCCGGCCCGCATCGTTCCCCTCTCGTTCCTCGCCGTCATGGCGGTGGGCACGATGATGTTGTCGTTGCCGATCGCCCACGCCTCCGGACGTACCGACGTGCTCGCGGCGGCGTTCACCACCGTCTCGGCGACGTGTGTCACCGGCCTGGTCACGGTCGACACCGCCACCTACTGGACCCCGTTCGGGCAGGCCGTCATCATCCTGCTCATCCAGATCGGCGGCCTCGGCACGATGACGCTCGCCACCCTGCTGGCGCTGCTCGTGCGCGGCCGGGTCAGGCTCGGCATGCTCATGCGCACGCAGACGGAGACCAAGACGATGGGTCTCGGCGACGTGCGCCGCGTCGTCGTCCGCATCGTGCTCGCGACCCTCGCGGCCGAGGGGGCGATCGCGCTGTGGCTCACCTGGCGGTTTCGCGCGGCCTACGACGACGACCTCCTCACCGCGCTCTGGCACGGGGTCTTCCACGCCGTCTCGGCGTTCAACAACGCCGGATTCGCGCTCTACTCCGACAATCTCGTCGGGTTCGTCTCCGACGGCTGGATCATCGCCCCGATCTGCCTGGCGATCATCGCCGGCGGCATCGGCTACCCGGCGTACTTCGAGCTGCTGCGACGCTGGCACCGGCCCCACGCATGGTCGATCTACCTGCGGCTGACACTCGCCGGGTACGCCATCCTGCTCGTCGCCGGCATCGCGGCGTTCGTGCTCTGGGAGTGGAACAACCCGGGCACGCTGGGCCCGTTGGATCTGTGGGGGAAGGTCTGGGGCAGCGTGGCCGGCGGGGTGTTCCCGCGCACGGCCGGATTCAACAGCATCGACTACGGGCAGATCCGCCCCGAGACCCTCGTCGTCGACCTCGTGCTCATGTTCGTCGGTGGCGGCAGCGCGGGCACGGCCGGCGGCGTCAAGGTGACGACGTTCTTCCTGCTCGCCTACGTCATCTGGTCCGAACTGCGTGGTTCGACGGAAGTGCGGCTCGGCAACCGGGGCGTCTCGCTCGCCGCCCAGCGGCAGGCGCTCACCGTCGCCCTCCTCGGCGTCGGGCTCGTGACGAGCGCGGTCATCGCCCTCATCGTGCTCACCGATCACCCGCTGGACCGGGTCGTCTTCGAGGTCGTCTCGGCGTTCGGCACCGTCGGCCTCTCGATGAACCTCACGCCACAGCTGCCCCCGGCCGCCCAGCTCGTCATCATGGGAGTGATGTTCTGCGGTCGTGTGGGCACCGTCACCGTGGCCTCGGCGCTCGCGCTGAGCCGCCCCCGCACCTACCACTACCACCTGCCCGAGGAGCACACCATTGTTGGATAGGAAGAGAATCCGCGGCGTCGCCGAATCCGTGCTCGTCATCGGCCTGGGCCGGTTCGGGTCGTCGGTGGCCACCTCCCTCGTCGAGATGGAGAAGGAGGTGCTCGCCATCGACGACAACCCGGTGCTCGTGCAACGGTGGTCGGGCGAGTTGACGCACGTCGTCCAGGCCGACACGACCGACGAGGAGGCGCTCCGTCAGCTCGGCGTCGCCTCGTTCGATCGTGCCGTCGTGGCGATCGGGTCGGACATCGAGGCGAGCGTCCTCACCGTCCTCGCGCTGTCCGAGGCGGGGGTGCAGGAGATCTGGGCCAAGGCCATCACCCTCAAGCACGGCAAGATCCTCGAACGCGTCGGCGCCCACCACGTCGTCTACCCCGAGCGCGCGATGGGGTTGCGGGTCGCGCACCAGATCGTCGGCACCATGGAGGACTTCATGGAGCTCGAGGGCGGCTACGGACTGGCCCGCATCCTCGCGCCGACGATCACCTGGGGCATCCCGCTCGGCAAGTCCGACGTGCGCTCGCGTCACCGCATCACGGTCGTCGGCATCAAGAAGCCCGGCATGGGCTTCACCTACGCCGATCGCGAGACCGTGCCGCGGCAGGGCGACGAGATCATCATCTCGGGTTCGGTGCGTGCTCTCGAGAAGTTCAGCTCGTTGCCACACGTGGACTGACCAGGGCCGACGCGCCGCCGTGCGTGTTTGCGTGATGATGGAGGCATGCGACTCCTTCTCATCCGCCACGGCCAGACGATGTCCAACATCGGACACCACCTCGACACCGCGGCACCGGGAGCCGACCTGTCGGATCTCGGCCGCGCGCAGGCCGCGGCCGTCCCCGAGGCCCTCGCCGATGAGCAGATCGACCTCATCGTCGTCTCCAACCTCGTGCGCACCCAGCAGACCGCCGCGCCGCTCGCGAAGGAGCGCGGCCTGGAGCCGTGGATGCGGCCGGGGATCCGCGAGATCGCGGCCGGCGACCTCGAGATGCGTAACGACGGGGCCGCCATCGAGGCGTACATCGAGTGCGTCTTCGGGTGGGGATCCGATCTCGACCGGCGGCTTCCGGGTGGGGAGACCGGGCGCGAGGTGCTCGAGCGGTTCGACGAGGTCGTCGCCGAGGTGGAGGAGCACGTCGGTGACGGGACCGCCGTGTTCTTCTCCCACGGCGCCGTGCTGCGCTACTGGGCCGGATCCCGCGCCGACGGCATGGACCTCGACGACGCCGCGGCCCACTGGCTGTCCAACACCGCGATGATCGTCGTCGAGGGCGACGCGTCGGGACGTCGCATCATCAGCTGGCTCGAGGAGCCCCTCGGCGGCGCCGCGCTTGGCACCCGCGAGAGCGGCGGCCCCGGTGGCGAGACCGAGGAGTCGGTCGACACCGACGGTGTCCGCGGTGGCGTCGACGAGGTGCGGGACGTGGCGGCGCGGGGACGGTGACGTCGAGCGCGGGTGTCGGTGTCGCGGCGGGTCGCTGGAGCCGGTGGCGGCGGCCATGCACGGGTTCGGTCGTCCAGACACGCCGTACCGCGCGTGCATCGAGTGCGGGAGACGTGCACGGATGACGTGAGGCGCGCGTGGGCGCCTCTCATCGCGTGGAGTGCGCGGACTGCCCGGGGTGCGTCCACCACACGGTTTGCATCGGGGCGGCCAGTCGTCGCACGGTGAACAGTGCGGGTCGACACGCGCAGGATCCACGGATTCGGTGTCGCGTCGGCCACACTGGACACCGTCCGGCGCACCGCGAGGGCTCCGGACGACGGAGTGCTCGCCAACGGGGTCGTCGCTTCACCTCATCGCACGAGCCGAGGAGATCAGGCCATGTCCGACACCACGACCCCTCGTCCGAACGGCACGATCACCGTCGCCACGTGGGAAGAAGCCACCGACGGACGCCGCGACACCAACCCCTTCGACTTCATCGAGGGCCAACTCATGCCCCACGGCACGCGCGTCGGCGTGTACGACGTCGTGCGTCGCTACTCCGACGAGGTCGCCGACTGCCTGCCCGACCACATCGACTTCGTCGACAACCGATTCGTCCGCCCCGCCGACGCCTCGACCGACCACCACGCCGACCGCCAGGCCGTCGTCGCCGCGATCTCCGAGGCCGACGCCCGCCACCGCCGCCTGGTCGAGGACTGGGTGCGCTGACACCACCGCGCAGAAGCAAGCGAAAGCGCCTGTCTGGGCCGTGAAAGGACGGTCGGACAGGCGCTTTCGTACCGTCCCCGGGTTGAAACCGCCTGTTTGAGCGTCGGGGTCAGGCGGACGACGCTCGGACAGGCACTTTCGTCGCACGAAACCGGGTGAAACCGCCTGTGCGAGCGGTGTGGTGGGCCCCGTCGGGCTCGAACCGACGACCAGCGGATTAAAAGTCCGGTGCTCTACCAACTGAGCTAGAGGCCCGGGATTCGGCCACCGGAGTTCCGGTGCTCACGCGCGCGTGAAGAATCCTCAGGGAAGTATGCCGCACGCGGCTGCCTCGGCAGGGTTCGGGGCCGTTCACGTGCCCGCTGCGCGCGGTGTTCCTCCGGGAGCCCTGTCAGCCGCGGGCGCGTCGATGGAGGGCGATGACCTCGGGGGTGAGTTCGGGGTCGGGGCCGTCGACGACGAGGCCGGGGGCGACGGTCTGGATCGGCAGCGGCGCGACCGGTGAGGCCGGCAGGCCCTCCTCGGCCGCCCACTCGGCCAGTCGAGCTCCCGACATCGCGTAGACGATGCGCCCCAGGCCCACCCACGCGTGGGCGGCCGCGCACATCGGGCAGTGCTCGCCCGAGGTGTAGACGACGCACCGCGCGCGGTCCTCGGGGGAGACGTGCTCGGCGGCCCAGCGCGCGATCGCGAACTCCGGATGCTGCGTCGCGTCCCCGCCGGCGACGTGGTTGTGGTCCTCGAACAACACGTCCCCGCCGCCGGAGACGAGCACGGAGCCGAACGGTTCGTCGCCCGACCGCAGCGCCTGCGCGGCGAGGTCGACGGCGCGGCGGAGAAAGCGGCGGTCGGTGTCGCTGATCGTCATGGACGGACCCTAACCACCTCCGTCGACAGCACGGGTGACTCGACCCTTGACGCACACCACCCGCCGTCTTACTGTATTAAGTACCTAATACAGCAATACGCGAGAGGAGGTGCAGGGATGGCGATGGACTTCGACGAGTCTCGACCGATCTGGCACCAGCTCGTCCACGAGTTCTCGCGCCGCATCGTCACCGGCGAATGGCCGCCGGGGGCCCGCATCGGCGGGGTCCGCGAACTGGCCGGCGACCTCGGCGTGAATCCCAACACCGTCCAGCGCGCACTCTCCGAACTCGATCGAGACGGACTGTGCCGCTCCGAACGCACGGCAGGCCGCTTCGTCACCGACGACGAGGCCCGCATCAACAGCCTTCGACAGTCGCTCGCCGCGGGCGCTGCCGACGACTTCATCACGCAGGCGAAGGGATTCGGCATCCCGCTCGCCGACGCATCCGCACTCCTCGCGAAGAGGTGGAACCACCATGACGACCCTCACCGCCCCGCCGACGAAACCGAGGCCGACGATGACTGACCAGGCCGCGATCGACATACGCGGACTCACCAAGAGCTACGGGCGCAACCGGGCGCTCGACGACCTCCACCTCACGCTGCGGCCCGGCCGGCTCGTCGGCCTGCTCGGTGAGAACGGATGCGGCAAGACCACCCTGCTCAAGATCCTCGCGGGGGTCATGCACGACTACGACGGCGACGTGATCATCGCCGGGCACCGACCCGGGCCGCAGTCCAAGGCGCGGGTCAGCTTCCTGCCCGACACGAGCTTCCTGCCCGACGGTGCGCGCATCGAGCGCTGCCTGCGTCTCTACCGCGACTTCTTCGCCGACTTCGACGAGGCGAAGGCGCGCGAGCTCATCGCCTCGTTCGGGTTCGAGACGTCGATGCGACTCAAGGACGCCTCCAAGGGCATGCGCGAGAAGGTGCAGGTCGCGCTCGCGATGTCGCGGCGCGCGCAGGTCTACCTGCTCGACGAGCCGATCTCGGGCGTCGACCCGGCCGCCCGCGACACCCTCCTTCGGGCCATCCTCTGCGATCCGCCCGAGGACAGCCTCGTGCTCATCTCGACCCACCTCGTGCACGATCTCGAGCCCGTGCTCGACTCCGTCGTCATGATGCGGCACGGCCGCATCATCCTCTCCGGCGACATCGACGACCTCCGCGCCGAACACGGCGTCGGACTGGACCAGCTCTTCAGGGAGACGTACCGATGACCACCACGCTGCTTCGCCACGAGTTCCTTCGCACCAAGGGGATGCTCGGTGTCATCACCGGCATCGTCGCTCTTCTCGTCGTCGTCGGGTCGCTGCTCGCGCTCACGCCGTTCGGGGCGGCCCAGGCCCTGGGCATGGTGATCGCCGTCGTCTCGCTCGGCGCCTACATCCCCGTCCTGCTCATCGCCATGGCGGTGGACTACTGGCGCAGTGCCTACGGCCGAACGGGCTACTTCGTCCACAGCATCCCGCTGACCGGAGGCCGCATCTACGCCGCCCGGTTGTTGTACGGCGCGGGAGTCGTCGTCGCCGGGTACGTCGTCGCGGGTCTCCTCGCCCTGCTGCCCGCGCTGGTCGCGGCGAGCCACCAGCGACCTGCCGGCACGGAAGCGTTCACCTATCTCGCGACGGCCGTCCGAGACGTGTTGCAGACCGTGACGCCGATGACGTGGGTCGCGCTCGCCGTCGCCGTGCTGCTGCTCACCTGGAGCTACCTGGTGCAGTACTACTTCGCCGCCTCGATCGGCAGCGGCCCGCGGTGGTCGTCGCTCGGCGCCTTCGGCCCCGTGGTCGTCTGGATCGCGCTGTACCTGGTCATGCAGGCCGTGATGATCGCCTCGGTCTTCGCCCTGCCGCTGGGGATCTCGGTCGACGGGGGAGCGCTGCACCTCGTCGGCGTCGACTATCTCGCAGCCGCCATGAGTGGCGCCGAGCCGAACGCGCTGCCCGGCGGGATGATCGTCGCGGTGCTGCTCGCGACCGTGATCTTCACCGTCTGGACGGCACGCTCCTGGAACCGCGTCAGCCTGCGGTGACGAACCGCACGCGCCATCGTCACGTCGCGACGCCGGAACCGCTGCGGTTCCGGCGTCGTGGCATGTCCGGGCACGCCGCCCCGGCTCAGGGCGACCGCGATGCGGACCCCGCGTCCCACGCCTCGGGCAGCGGGTGCACGATGGAACGGTGACCGTCACCGACACTCCCATCACTGCCCTCGACGTCGAAGCCGCCTTCGTCAGGCTGCGTTCGGTGATTCGGGAGACGCCGCTGATTCCGAGTGCACGGTTGTCGGAGGCCACCGGGGCGAACGTGTGGGTCAAGCGGGAGGATCTGCAGCCGGTGCGCTCGTACAAGGTGCGTGGCGCGTACAACCTCATCGCGCAGCTCACCTCCGAGCAGCGGGAGAAGGGTGTCGTCACCGCCAGCGCCGGCAACCACGCGCAGGGATTCGCGTTCGCGTGTGCGCAGCTCGGCCTCGACGGTCGTATCTACGTGCCGAGCACGACGCCACGACAGAAGCGAGAACGCATCGCGGTGCTCGGTCGTGGCCGCGTCGACCTCATCGTCGACGGCGAGACCTACGACGACGCAGCGGCCGCCGCGCTCGCCGACTGCGAGCGCACCGGCGCCGTCATGGTTCCCGCGTTCGATCACCCCGACACCGTCGCCGGCCAGGGCACGATGGCGATCGAGATCGCCGAGCAGCTCGGCCACGCCCCCGACGTCATCGTCATCCCCGTCGGTGGTGCGGGCATGCTCGCGGGCTGCGCCACGTGGCTCGCCTCGCGGCACCCCGGCACCCGCATCGTCGGAGCCGAGCCCAGCGGCGCCGCGTGCCTCGCCGCGGCGGTCGAGGCCGGCGAGCCCGTGACCCTGCCGCACATCGAGACCTTCGTCGACGGCGCCGCGGTGCGCCGGGCCGGCACGCTCACCCACCACATCGTCTCTCAGTACGACGTCGAGCTCGTCACCGTCGACGAGGGCCGCATCTGCACCGAGATGCTCGACCTCTACCAGGTCGACGGCATCATCGCCGAGCCCGCCGGCGCGCTGTCGTCTGCTGCGCTGCTCGACAAGGTCGACGTCCGGCCGGGTGAGGACGTCGTCGTCATCCTCTCCGGCGGCAACAACGACGTGTCGCGGTACGCCGAGATCGTCGAGCGCTCGCTCGTCGACCTCGGCCGCAAGCACTACTTCCTCGTCACGTTCCCCCAGGAACCCGGGGCGCTGCGCCGGTTCGTCGAGGAGATCCTCGGCCCTGACGACGACATCGCGCTGTTCGAGTACGTCAAGCGCAGCAACCGCGAATCCGGCCCGGCGCTCGTCGGCATCGAGCTCGCCCGCCCGGAGGATCTCGAGGGGTTGCTGCAGCGCATGGGCGAGAGCCCGATGACGATCGAACGCATCCCCGCCGACAGCCCGTTCTACCGCTTCCTCGTCTGACGTCGAGGAGCCCTCGTCGCGCTCCCGCCGGTGGTGGCGGAACCGTCTGTGCACGCCTCCCGTCGTCCGTGCACGCTTCGGGCCTACCGCGCACGCCGTACGAGAGCTGCTCGGAGAGCCCAACACGTGCACACGTTCCCCGATCGGCGGCGTGAGCATCGAGACGTCCGCGCACTGCGGCGCCGGGCGGGGCGCTCGGGCACGGTCTGGGAGGATGGAGACCTCATGACGACGACCCCCGCCCCCACGCTCACCGACGTGCTCTCCGGCCTCCGCTCAAACGACGCCAAGGCCCCCGTCGCGCCCGGCGACACCTCGGCTCCCGATCCCGACGACCTGTTCGCCGCGTTCGTCGACTGGGTGGTGCAGGCGCGCGGGGTCGAGCCGTATCCGCACCAGGAGGAGGCGCTGCTCGAACTCGTCGTCGGCAGCAACGTCATCCTCGCGACACCGACGGGATCGGGAAAGTCGCTGGTCGCGATGGGGGCACACTTCTTCGCGCTCGCCGACTTCGCGCGCACCGGGCGCCGCACCTACTACACGGCGCCGATCAAGGCCCTCGTCAGCGAGAAGTTCTTCGACCTTTGCGCGACGTTCGGAGCGCAGAACGTCGGGATGCTCACCGGCGACGCCGCGGTGAACTCGCAGGCGCCGATCATCTGCTGCACGGCAGAGGTGTTGGCCAACATCGCGCTGCGTGAAGGAGCGGGCGCGCCCATCGGCCAGGTCGTCATGGACGAGTTCCACTTCTACTCCGAGCCGGATCGTGGGTGGGCGTGGCAGGTGCCGATCCTCGAGCTCCCGCAGGCGCAGTTCCTCCTCATGAGCGCGACCCTGGGGGAGGTGTCGATGTTCGCCGACGACCTCACCCGCCGCACCGGCCGCGAGACCGCCGTGGTCACCGGCGCCGAGCGCCCGGTGCCCCTGACGTTCACGTACGCGATGACGCCGCTGCACGAGACGCTCGAAGAGCTTCTCACGACCCACCAGGCGCCGGTCTACGTCGTCCACTTCACGCAGGCCGCCGCGCTCGAACGCGCCCAGTCGCTCATGAGCATCATCGTGACGACCAAGGAGGAGAAGGCACAGATCCTCGAGGAGCTGCGGGGATTCCGGTTCGCCAAGGGCTTCGGCCAGACCCTCCAACGCCTGGTCAAGCACGGCATCGGGGTCCATCACGCCGGCATGCTGCCCAAGTACCGCCGCCTCGTCGAGACGCTCGCGCAGAAGGGCCTGCTCAAGGTCATCTGCGGCACCGACACGCTCGGGGTCGGGATCAACGTGCCCATCCGCACCGTCGTACTCACGGGGTTGACGAAGTTCGACGGCACCAAGCAGCGGCTGCTCAAGTCGCGTGAGTTCCACCAGATCGCCGGGCGGGCCGGACGAGCGGGGTTCGACACGAGCGGCGCCGTCGTCGTCCAGGCCCCCGACCACGTCATCGAGAACCACAAGGCCCTGCTCAAGGCCGGCGACGACGAGAAGAAGCGCCGCAAGGTGCAGCGCAAGAAGGCGCCCGAGGGGTTCGTCAACTGGAGCGAGGACACCTTCGACCGCATCCGCGACGCGGAGCCCGAGGCGATGGTCAGCCGCATGCGGGTGAGTCACGCGACGATCCTCAACATGATCCAGCGCGAGGGCGACGCGGTCACGGCGGTACGCAAACTGCTCACCGACAACCACGAGCCACCGGCCCGGCAGGCGCGGCTGCAACGCCAGGCCATCGAGATCCTGCGCACCCTGCTCGACACGGGCGTCGTCGAGAAGCTCGACGAGCCCGACGAGACCGGCCGCACCCTGCGCGTCATCGAGGACCTCCAACGCGGCTTCGCCCTCAACCAGCCCCTCAGCCCCTTCGCGCTCGCGGCGCTCGACCTGCTCGACCGCGACGACCCGCTCTACGCGCTCGACGTGCTCAGCCTCATCGAGGCGACGCTCGACGATCCCCGCCCGATCCTGCGCGCCCAGGAGTTCAAGGCGCGCGGCGAGGCCGTCGCCGAGATGAAGGCCGACGGCATCGAGTACGAGGAACGCATGGAGCTGCTCGAGGACGTCACCTGGCCCAAACCCCTCGAGGAGCTGCTCACCGCGGCCTACGAGACCTACCGCCAGACCCACCCGTGGCTCGACCCCGACGCGCTGTCGCCCAAATCCGTCGTCCGGGATCTCTACGAGCGGGCGATGACGTTCGGCGAGTACGTCGCGTTCTACGAGCTCGCGCGCGCCGAGGGCATCGTGTTGCGCTACCTCTCCGACGCGTACAAGGCGCTGAGGCAGACGGTGCCCGACTCGGCCAAGACCGAGGAGCTCGACGACCTCATCGAGTGGCTCGGCGAGGTGGTTCGGCAGACCGACTCCTCGCTGCTGGACGAATGGGAGGTGCTCACCGATCCCGAGCTCGCGACCCGCGGCATCGAGGAGGTGCGCGCCAAGGCCGCCGAGACGCGCCCGCTCACCGGCAACCCGCGCGCCCTGCGGGTGTTGGTGCGCAACGCCCTCTGGCAGCGCGTCGAGCTCGCGGCGCGGCGGCGCGTGGACGAACTCGGGGTACTCGATGCGCCGGCGACCCCCGGCGCGCCGGGCATGGACGCCGACGACTGGGACGCGGCGCTCGAGGAGTACTACGAGGAGCACGACTCGATCGGGACCGACCCCGACGCTCGGGGTCCCTCGATGCTCGTCCTCGACACCGAGAGCGAGCCCGGATACTGGATCGTTCAACAGATCCTCGATGATCCTGCGGGGGACCGGGACTGGCGCATCTGGGCCGAGGTCGATCTCGAAGCCTCGGACGCGGCAGGCGAACTCGTGTTCCGGGTCGTCGACGTGGGTCGTCTGGACTGACGGCGCCCGGCTCGGACTGAACGACATGGTGATGGTTCATTAACTTCGGTCCCCATGTGACTGAATGCAGTCGGACGTATGTTTCCAGCGTGCTTCCTTCTTCCTGCCGGATGGACACCCCGACCCCCAGGGACTGGCCCGTTCTTCGTGACCTGGTCGTCCGCGCCGACGCGACCCGTCAGTGCGCCGACCTGGCGATGGCCGTCGCCGAGGCACCCCGACCCGCCGAGGCCTGGCGGGAACGCATGGCCGGCATGTGCGGCGCCGGTCGCCTCATGCTCATCGCCCGCGATTCCCACGACCGGCCCTACGCGTTCGTCGCCGCCTACTCCGACGGCGAGCACGCGGATCGCGTCGTCATCGTTCGTCACCTGCTCGTGCTGCCGACCCCTGCGGCCGCCGACGCGACGACCCGGCTCCTGCTCGATCGCGTGCAGGAGTGGGCCGAGCAGCAGCGCGCACATGAGGTTCTTCTCGAGGTGGCCGCCGGCGACGCCGAGATGGCCGGCATCCTGCGCGAGCAGGGATACGAGACCACCGGTCGGCCTCTGCCGGCGGTCGACGCGCTGAACGAGGTGGCGGGGGAGGGCTCGTGGGCCAGTCCGCTGCGCAGACGCTCGAATGGCGCCGGGCCGTCGTCTGTCGGCCTGGCCAGGCGTTGTTCGCGGTCGCCTCCTGACGCGCCGAGCGCCAAGGTGGGCCGACTCGGCGCGCTGATCGAACGGCTGGACCAGTACCGTGGGGCGGGCGTGCGCCGCTCGGCGCGCGCTGTCGCGTCCGAGCTCGCCACGAGGAGCCCCCTGCCATGAACGTCACCGGTACCTACCGACTGCAGTTGCACGAGGGTTTCGGATTCGACGACGCACGGCAGCTCGTGCCGTACCTGTCCTCGCTCGGGGTCTCGCACCTGTACCTCTCGCCGATCCTCCAGGCGGCGAAGGGGTCGATGCACGGGTACGACGTCGTCGACCACACGAGGATCTCCGCCGAACTCGGCGGTCGTGAGGGCTTCGAGCTCCTCGCCGAGCGGGCCCGCGAGTTCGGTCTGGGCGTGATCGTCGACATCGTGCCCAACCACATGGCCTTCGTGGCCCCCGAGTACGTGAACCGCCCCCTCTGGGAGCTGCTCAAGGACGGTCGGGACGCCTCGACCGCCGAGTGGTTCGACATCGACTGGAAGGCCGGCGGTGGACGCATCGGCCTGCCGATCCTGGGTGCCGACCTCGACGAGGTGCTCGAGAACGACGAGATCACGCTCGACGAGATGGAGATCGACGGTCTCGTGCAGCCGGTCGTGCGCTACTACGAACACGTGCTGCCCGTTGCCCTGGGCACCGAGGGCGACGCGGACACGCCCGTGCGCGAGGTGCTCGAACGCCAGCACTACCGGCTCACGTCGTGGCGCGACAAGGCGACGGTGCTCAACTACCGTCGCTTCTTCGAGGTCGACCAGCTCATCGCCGTGCGGGTCGAGATCCCCGAGGTCTTCGAGGCCACCCACGCGTTGCTCCTCGAGCTGCACAAGCAGGGGCTCATCGACGGCTTCCGCATCGACCACCCCGACGGCCTCGCCGACCCGGCCGGGTACCTCGACCAGCTCCACCGGGCCACGCGCCGCGGCACGCCGGTGTGGGTGGAGAAGATCCTCGAGGGCACCGAGGAGCTGCCGACGTCGTGGAAGTGCGCCGGTACGACCGGTTACGACGGCATGCGCGCCATCACCGCGGCCCTCGTCGACACCGACCCCTCGGTGGCGGGGGTGATCACGCGCACGTGGGACGAGGCCGGCGGCGCGCACACCGTCGGCGAGGCCGTCGACGCCGCCAAGCGCCAGGTCGTCGCGCAGTCGCTCGGCCCGGAGGTCGAGCGGCTCACCCGCCGCGCCCGTGAGGTGCTCCCGGAGTTCGAACCCGAGCGCCTGCGCGAGGCCGTCGTCGAACTGCTCGTGGCCGGCGAGGTGTACCGCGCGTACGTGCGTCCCGACGAGCGGCTCAGCCCGCAGGCCCGGGAGCGGCTCACCGAGGCGTTCGCCGCGGCCCTCGAGGCTCGCCCCGATCTCGAACCGGAGCTTCGCGAGCTCGCGACCCTCGCCGTCGCGGAGGACGACGCGAACGCCGCGGCCGTCGACTTCGCGATCCGGCTGCAGCAGACGTGGGGTCCGGTCATGGCCAAGGGCATCGAGGACACGACGTTCTACCGCCACCACCGCCTCGTCGCGCTCAACGAGGTCGGCGGCGACCCCGAGCTGCTCGATCACGGCTCGCCCGCCGACCTGCGCGCCTGGGCCGAACGGCAGCAGCGGCACTGGCCCATCGGCATGGTCGCGCTCTCGACGCACGACACCAAGCGCAGCGAGGACGTGCGCGCCCGGCTGCTGGCCGTCGCCGGCGATCCCCAGGCGTGGGAGTCGTGTTCGGCCATCAGTCGTGAGCAGGCGCAGGAGTTCGGCATCGACACCCCCACGGCGCACCTCGTGTGGCAGACCCTGCTCGGCGTGGGGGCGATCAGCGACGAACGCCTCGAGGAGTATCTGCTCAAGGCGTTGCGCGAGGCCAAGGAGCACACCGCCTGGGTCGACGGCGATCCCGACTACGAGGCGCGGGTCGTGGAGTTCGCCAAGAAGCTCATCCGCGACGGGCGCCTGCACGACGTCGTCGACGCGACGCTCGCCACGCAGGCCGAGGCCGTGCGGGCGACCGTTCTCGCGCAGAAGGTGCTTCAGCTCACCTTGCCAGGTGTGCCCGACACCTACCAGGGCTGCGAGATCGTCGACCTCTCGCTCGTCGACCCGGACAACCGTCGGCCGGTCGACTACGAGCTCCGGGCCGCGCTGCTCGCCGCCGTCGACGAGACGGGGGTCGAGACAGAGTTGCCGAAGGTCGACGGCACCACCCCTCTCGACGTGGAGAAGTTGCTCGTCACCACCACGCTGCTGCGCCTGCGGCGGGAGTCGCCCGAACTGTTCGAGAGCGCCACCTACGCCCCCGTCGAGTCGGCACAGCCTCGGGTTCGCGACCACCTCGTCGGGTTCGTGCGCAATCACACCGGCAACTTCCTCGCCGGCGCCCTCGGTCTCGCGAGGACCGGCAAGGTGACGACGTTCGTCACCCGCGCCCCCGCCCGCCTCGCCGCCGACGGCGGCTGGGGGGATGCCACCGTCGTCCTCGAGGAGGGGGAGTGGAACGACGTCCTCACGGGTAAGACGATCGGCGGCGGGGAGCAGCGCCTCGCAGAGGTGCTCGACCGCCGCCCGGTCGCCGTCCTCGTCCAGCGATGACCCGACAGAACCACCGGCACAGCCGCCGGCGCAGCGCCGCCCCGGGACCTCGTACGACCCGCACGCCCGCCACCACCACCCCGCAGGAAGCCCGATGACGCAACTGCCCTCGATCGCCGCAGCCGGAGTCCGTCGCGACCACCAGCGTGAGTTCACGGTGTGGGCGCCGTACGCGAAGGAGCGCGTCGAGCTCGAGCTCGACGGCGCCCGCCACGAGATGGAACCCCTGCCCGACGGGTGGTGGACGCTGCGGCTGCCGGCCGAGGCCGGCGCCCGGTACGGCTACTCCCTCGACGGGGGCCCGGTGCTGCCGGACCCGGCGGCGCGGCGTCTGCCCGACGGCCCCCACGGACGAGCGCAGGTCGTCGACCTCGACACGTTCGAGTGGTCCGACGACGACTGGGCGGGGGTGGAGCTCGCCGGCTCGACGATCTACGAGCTGCACGTGGGGACGTTCACTCCCGGTGGCACGCTGGACTCCGCGATCGAACGGCTCGACCACCTCGTCGAACTCGGGGTCGACATCGTCGAGATCATGCCGGTCGCCTCGTTCCCGGGTGTCCACGGCTGGGGTTACGACGGGGTCGCGCCGTACTCGGTGCACGAGCCCTACGGCGGGCCGGTGGCGCTGCAGCGCTTCGTCGACGCCGCGCACGACCGGGGTCTGGCCGTCGCGCTCGACGTCGTCCACAACCATCTCGGTCCGGACGGCAACTACCTGCTCTCCTACGGCCCGTACTTCACCGAGCGTCACCACACGCCCTGGGGTGCGGCGATCAACCTCGACGGGCCCGACAGCGACACGGTGCGCGCCTATCTCATCGAGAACGTCGTGTCGTGGCTGCGTGACTACCATCTCGACGCGCTGCGCCTCGACGCCGTGCACGAACTGCACGACGACCGGGCCATTCACGTGCTCGAGGAGTTCTCCACGGCGGTCGACGACCTCGCCGAGGAGAGCGGACGGTCGCTGTACCTCATCGCCGAGAGCGACCGCAACGACCCGCGCACCGTCACCTCGCGAGAACGCGGTGGCCTCGGCCTGCACGCCCAGTGGGCCGACGACGTCCACCACGGGCTGCACGTCGCACTCACCGGCGAGATCCAGGGCTACTACGCCGACTTCGCCGCACCGCACGCCCTGGAGTCGGTGCTCACCTCGCCGTTTCTCCACGCCGACTCCTTCTCGACGTTCCGCGGCCGCACCCACGGCCGGTCGGTGGACCCCGAGGTCGTCGACGGCTCGGCGTTCGTCGTGTCGCTGCAGACCCACGACCAGGTGGGCAACCGCCGCAGCGGCGACCGGCTCAGCGAGACCGTGCCGTTCCGGCGGCTCGCGACCGGAGCCGCGCTGCTGCTGACCAGCCCGTACACCCCGATGCTCTTCATGGGGGAGGAGTGGGCCGCCTCGACGCCGTGGCAGTACTTCACCGACCACACCGACGACGCACTCGCCCAGGCGGTGCGCGACGGCCGCCGTCGCGAGTTCGCGACCCACGGCTGGACCGAGGACGACGTGCCCGACCCGCAGTCGATCGAGACCGTCAAGGCCTCGACGCTCGACTGGAGCGAGGTCCACACCGGCGTGCACGAGCGGATGTACGCCTGGTACCGCGCCCTGCTCGCGCTGCGCCGTTCCCGGCCCGACCTCTCCTCGGGTGACCTCGCCTCGGTGCGCGTCGAACCCGGGCCCGTCGACGGCTCGCTCGTCGTCGTTCGAGGCGATCACCGCATCGCGGTCAACCTCGCAGAAGAGCCCGTCGATCTCGACCTCGTCTCCCCGCCCGGCAACTCCGTCGTCCTCCTCGCGCTCGACGCGACGACGACGATCGACGAAGAGGCGGTGCATCTGCCGCCGGACTCCGTGGTCGTCGTGGGACCGGCGTCTCGGTGAGTACCCCGCGGCCGCGGCGTCCGGTCATGCTCGACCCGGCCTCGCTGGACTCCTTCGCCCAGGACCGGCTCGACCCGGCGGTCATCACGCAGATCGCGCACGAGACGGCCGCGGTCGTCGTGCGCACGGGGCGCGCTCGGCAGGATCCCGAGGTGACCCGCCGGCTCGTCGAGCTCGTCGACGACATCGGGCTGTCGACCGTCGCCGAGCTGTGGGCCGCTCGGCCCGCGCGCAGCCTGCCCGGGGCGTTGTGGCGCCTCTACGCCCTGCGTGAGTGGGTGCGCCGCGATGGCGCCGGAGCCAGTACGGATTACCGGGACGGCCTCGCCTTCGCCCAGGTCTCGGGCGCGATCGCCGGGGTCGCGACGCCGCCGGGGCCCGAGGAGATGCGTCGTCTCGCCGACGCCGTGCTCACCGGGGTGTTCACCGGCGACCTCGCCGGCGCGCTCGAACGAGCCGGGGCGTTCTGCCGTGTCGTCGCCGCCGGGCGCGCCTCCCGCGACGACGTGCGACCCATCGAGTCCCTCGCGGTGCGCGGCCTCGCGAGCGGCGCAGCCCAGATCGCCACGATGGCAGAGGATCTGGAGGCATCGGCCAAGTTGTGGCGACGCGAGGCCCTCGACTGAGTGATCCGACGGTCTCGGGCAAGGTGTCGGGCGCCACATGTTGAACGACTGTTCGGAGTGTGCTGTTCGCCCCTCGTTCACCCGCCTCGCCCGAGCATGTCACCGACCCTCCCTACGGTCGGCCTCGGTGGGCAAACCTCGCCTGCCCTCTGACGTGCAGTGGAAGGTACATCGAACGTGAAGAACCAGCGCATGGCGGCCGTGTCCAGCCTCGCCCTCGTGGGCATGCTCGCGCTCGCGGGCTGCGGCGCCCAGAAGCAGGACGGCGGATCGAACGGTGGCGGAGGGGGCGGCGGCTCCACCGCGGGAAGCGGCGCCCAGGGTGACTGCGTCGACGGCACCAACCTGAGCGCGCAGGGCTCCTCCGCTCAGAAGAACGCGATTCAGGAGGCCATCGCCTCCTACCAGGAGAAGTGCCAGGACGCGAAGATCGACTACAACCCGACCGGCTCGGGTGCGGGCATCAAGGCCCTCATCGCCGGCCAGGCCGACTGGGCGGGCTCGGACTCCGCCCTCAAGAAGGAGGCCAAGGACGGCAAGGTCGAGGTCGAGGAGGCCACCAAGGCCTGCGGTTCCGAGGCCTGGAACATCCCCATGGTGACCGGCCCCATCGCCGTCGCCTTCAACGTCCAGGGTGTCGACAAGCTCACCCTCACGCCCGAGGTCATCGCCGACATCTTCAACGGCAAGATCAAGACGTGGAACGACCCGGCCATCGCCAAGATCAACTCCGGCGTCACCCTGCCGGCCACGCCGATCAAGCCGTTCTTCCGGTCCGACGAGTCGGGCACCACCGAGAACTTCACCAAGTACCTCAAGGCCGCCGCGCCCAAGGCGTGGACCGCCGAGCCGGCCAAGTCGTGGACCGGCAAGGGTGAGGGCAAGACCAAGTCCGACGGTGTCGCGCAGGCCGTCAAGGCCACCGCGGGCGGCATCACCTACGTCGAGTGGTCCTACGCCAAGGACAACCAGCTCGGCATGGCGCAGATCGACAACGGCTCGGGCGCCGTCGAGCTCACCGGTGAGGCCGTGGGTAAGGCCGTCGAGGCCGCCAAGCCCGACGGTGAGGGCAACGACCTCCGCCTCAAGCTCGACTACGCCACCAAGGAGGCCGGTGCCTACCCGATCCTCCTCGTGACGTACGAGATCGTCTGCTCCAAGAACAAGGACGCCAACAAGGGCGCGCAGATCAAGAGCTTCCTCAAGCACTTCGCCTCTGCCGACACGCAGCAGGGTCTCGAAGAGCTCGGCTACGCACCGCTCCCGGAGTCGGTGCGCACCAAGGTCGACACCGCGATCGACGCCCTGCAGTGATCAATCGGTACCCGTGACCCCGGCGCCGTGCCGGGGTCACGGGTACCGCTGTCCGCACACCGTTACGACAGGGATGACACACCTCTGATGACCTCGATCACCGGCGTCTCTGCCGCCGACAACCTGCCTGATCCCGAGAGCGGCAAGCCCCTCGAAGGCGACCGCGCCTCGACCGGAGGAATGGGTGACCTGCTCTTCGGTGGCGCGGCCAAGGCGGCCGGCGCCATCGTCGTCGCCCTCGTCATCCTCGTCGGGGTCTTCCTCCTCAGCCAGGCCGTTCCCTCGCTGATGAAGAACGAGGCCAACTTCCTCACCTCGACCGACTGGGTCACCTCCGGGGAACACCCCCGGTTCGGTATCGCGCGCCTGCTGTGGGTCACGGTGGCCTCCTCCGTGATCGCGATGGCCGTGGCCGTGCCGATCGGCGTCGGGGTCGCGCTCTTCATCACCCAGTACAGCCCCAAGTGGCTGGCCCGCCCGGCCGCGCAGCTCATCGACCTCCTCGCCGCGATCCCCTCGATCGTCTACGGCATCTGGGGTGCGTACGTCGCCGGGCCGTACTTCCTGCCGTTCCAGAAATGGTTGGGTGAGACTCTCGGCTGGATCCCCCTGTTCAAGCCCACGAACATCAGCGGCTCCTCGACGATTCTCTTCGTCGGGTTCGTCCTGTCGATCATGGTGCTGCCCATCGTCACGGCTCTGACCCGCGAGGTGTTCGACCAGACGCCCAACGCCCACAAGGAGGGCGCGCTCGCGCTCGGAGCGACCAAGTGGGAGATGATCCGCACCGCGGTCCTGCCCTTCGGCAAGCCCGGCGTCATCTCCGCCTCGATGTTGGGCCTCGGTCGGGCCCTCGGCGAGACCCTCGCCGTCATGATCATCGTGTCGGCCCTCAACGACGACGCGCCGTGGAGTTGGTCGCTCCTCAACGGCGGTGAGACGTTCGCCTCCAAGATCGCGAACAACGCGGGCGAGTTCGACACCCCGCAGAAGACGGGTGCCTACATCGCAGCCGGCCTCGTCCTCTTCGTCCTCACCTTCGTCGTCAACGCCATCGCCCGGATCGTCATCGAGCGTCGGAAGGCCTTCACCGAATGAGTACCTCAGTCAACGCCGAGACCAGCCCTGCCGCGACCGGCACCGCCAAGCCGCACATCGGTGGCAACGAGAAAAGCCGCGCGGTCAAGGACACCGTCGCGCGCCTCGTCATGTACCTGGCCTTCGGCATCGCCCTGGTTCCCCTCGTGTGGATTCTCGGGACAGTGCTCGCCAAGGGCACGACAACGGTTCTCGATCCGCAGTGGTGGTACGACTCGCAGATCGGCATCACGGCCCGCCGCGTCGGTGGCGGCGCGGCGCACGCCATCCTCGGCACCCTGCTGCAGGCCGCCGTCACCGCGCTCATCGCCGTGCCGATCGGCATCTTCACCGCGATCTACCTGGTCGAGTACGGCCGGGGCCATTTCGCTCGCGCGGTGAGCTTCATGGTCGACATCCTCACCGGTATCCCCTCGATCGTCGCCGCCCTCTTCATCTACGCGATCTGGGTCGGCGTGTTCGGGTTCCGCACCGCAGGCATCGCCGTGTGTTTCGCGCTCGTCATCCTCATGATCCCGACGGTCGTTCGCTCGACCGAGGAGATGCTCAAGCTCGTCCCCAACGAGTTGCGTGAGGCGTCCTACGCACTCGGTGTGCCCAAGTGGAAGACGATCTTCAAGATCGTGCTGCCCACGGCCTTCGGTGGCATCGTCACCGGTGTGCTGCTCGGTCTCGCCCGCGTCATGGGTGAGACGGCGCCGCTCATCATCCTGGGCCCCTACACCAAGGGATTCCACTTCAACCTCATGTCCGGCAACATGGCGACGCTGCCGACCATGATCAACGAGGACCGGGTCGAGGCGCTCCAGCCGGCCGTCGACCGCGTGTGGGCGGCCTCGCTCACCCTGATCGGCCTCATCCTCATCCTCAACCTGCTCGGCCGGGTCATCGCCCGGTACAGCAAAGTCCGCAACTGAAGCCCTCGGCTCGAGAAAGCGACGAGTAACCCCAATGGCCAAGAGCATCGACGTCCAGGACCTCAGCATCTTCTACGGCAACTTCAAGGCCGTCGAAGACGTGTCCATGAACATCGAACCCCGCTCCGTCACCGCCTTCATCGGCCCCTCCGGTTGCGGCAAGTCCACCGTGCTCCGCACGCTCAACCGCATGCACGAGGTCATCCCCGGTGCGCACGTGGAGGGCAAGGTCCTCCTCGACGGGCAGGACCTGTACGCCAAGAGCATGGACCCGGTCACCGTGCGGCGGACCATCGGCATGGTGTTCCAGCGGCCCAACCCGTTCCCGACCATGTCGATCTTCGACAACGTCGCGGCCGGCCTCCGTCTCAACGGCGTCAAGAGCAAGAAGACCCTCACCGAGACCGTCGAGAAGTCGCTGCGGGGCGCGAACCTCTGGAACGAGGTGAAGGACCGCCTCGACAAGCCGGGCGCCGGCCTCTCCGGCGGTCAGCAGCAGCGTCTGTGCATCGCCCGCGCGATCGCGGTCTCGCCCGAGGTGCTGCTCATGGACGAGCCGTGCTCCGCGCTCGACCCGATCTCCACGCTCGCGGTCGAGGATCTCATCAACGAGATCAAGGAGAAGTACACGATCGTCATCGTCACCCACAACATGCAGCAGGCCGCCCGCGTCTCCGACCGCACCGCGTTCTTCAACCTCGCGGCCACCGGCAAGCCCGGCAAGCTCATCGAGATCGACGACACGAAGAAGATCTTCAGCAGCCCCAGCGAGAAGGCCACCGAGGACTACATCTCCGGCCGATTCGGCTGAGCCGCACCTCAACCGGCGACATGTCCGGGGTCCCAGACCCTCGTTGTCGCAGCACGACGCCGATTCCGCGCACGCACGGAATCGGCGTCGTTGTATGTGAGAGGCTTGAGATTGGTCGGCCGTCCAGGATGGTCGCCGACTAGCCTGAGGTCGCGTCGAGAGAGAGGCGTTGGTCGTGTTCCGGCTGTTCCGTCGTCACCCTGTTCTGGTACCCGTCGCGGTGCCTGTCGTCCACACCGTCGAGGTGGGGTCGTTCGCTCACGGAGCGTGCGGCGACTGCGAGTGGCGGGGTCCTGCCCGCCGAGCCCGTTCCAGCGCGGAGGGCGATGCTCGCAAGCACGCCTCGACCTGCCAGGCCTCCACCCCCGTCCCCGTCCCGGCCTGACGTCCCGACGAACGGGAGACCCGGACGAACCAGGTACGGAAACGCCGAGACAGCCGGCGTTTCCGGCCTGTCTCATCCCTAGTTCGCTCGCCCCGGCCGTTCGGCCGGAAACGACGGCTGTCTCGGCGGGTGGGGTGGGTGGTCTGCGGAGAGTGGGTGTGCCGGACCGGGAGCGCCTCTCGGCGCGAGGCCGCTCGTAGCGGCGAATGTTGGGGCCTGGTGGTGGCGTTGCCTGCCGCGTCCGTTGGTGCCGGGCCGCCCCTCTTGGGGGTGGTCTGACGAGGAGTGGGTGTGCCGGACCGGGAGCGCCTCTCGGCGCGAGGCCGCTCGTAGCGGCGAATGTTGGAGCCCGGGGCTGCCGCGGCCCGGCACACGATGCACAACGTAGCAGAGGTGCCCGAATGTTCCCGAGCCGGCGGATTCGTTTTCGGGGCTCGTAGAACGCCTGCTTCGTGGCCCCAGCGAGGACCTTTCGGATCGGGTTCTCATCTCGCCCAGAGGACGACTCTGGGGCGGTCGAGAGTCAGGGCAGGTGGCGTTCGACGGCGATGAGGGCGGGTTCGGGGCCGGTGCCGACGTGGAGGACGAGAGCCTCGCCCTTGGCGAGGTTGTCGTCGTTGACGTCGTCGAGGATGCGGGCCACCTCGGGTGCGGATCTGCCGTAGCGACGGACGATCTCGGCGATGAGGGGTCGGAGGACGGGGCCGTGGCTGCAGAGGAGCACGGGTTCGGAGCCGCCGAGAGCGCCGGTGACGGTCGGGGCGACGGCGGCCGGGTCCTCCTCGTATCCCTCCTCGGAGAGTTCGGGGCGCCAGGAGGTCTCGATCTCGTAGCCGGCGGCCTCGGCGAGGGCGAGGTAGGGGGCCACCGTGTCGACGCATCGGGTCGAGGGCGAGCAGACGACGCGCGGGAAGGCGTAGGCGGCGAGGATGTCGACGAGGGCCGAGGCCCGTTGTTCGCCGGCCTCGTCCAGCGGTCGCAAGCGGTCGTCGTCGCCCTTCCACCGCTTGCGGGCGACCGCGTGCGCGTGCCGCACGACGGCGATGGCGCGGGTGGGCAGCGGTCCGTCGACGAGAGCGTCGAGTTGCTCGAGGTCGCGAGGGTAGGTCGCGAGACGCCGGGCCTCCTCGGCCGTGACCCAGCGCACCTCGTCGATCTCGTTCTCGAGGCGTCCGGCGCCCCCGATGACCTGAGCGGCCCAGTACCGCACCTCCTTGTGTCGGCGTCCGTCACCTTCGAGTCGGTAGGTGCTCGTGGGCAGCGGGCGACCGAGCCGCACCCGAAGGCCGGTCTCTTCCTGAGTCTCGCGGACGGCCGCGACCGGCCACTCCTCGTCGGGCTCGAGCTTGCCCTTGGGCCAGGCCCAGTCGTCGTGGCGGGGGCGGTGGACGAGGGCGACCTCGAGTTCTCCGGCGCGTCGACGCCAGGGCAGGGTGCCCGCGGCGAGCACGACCGATCGTTCGTCGGACACGTCGCTCAGCCGCGCCGTCCGCGGCGGCGGGCCGCATGCTCGTCGATGAGGACACTCTGGAGGTCGAGCAGGGGTGTGCCGTCCTCGGCGCGGTGATGCCGAGTCCACCGCCCGTCGCCGGCGAGGTGCCAGCTCGAGTAGTCGTCGCTCATGCCACGCTGCAGGATGCCGACGAGGTCCGCGACGTGGCGGGCGTCGGTGATGCGCACGAGGGCCTCGACCCGGCGGTCGAGGTTGCGGTGCATCATGTCGGCGCTGCCGAGGTACACCGCGTCGCGACCGTCCGGCCCGAACACGAACACCCGGGAGTGCTCGAGGAACCGGCCGAGGATCGACCGGACCCGGATGTTCTCGGAGAGGCCCTCGACGCCCGGCCGCAGCGCGCAGATGCCGCGGACGAGGACGTCGACCTGCACCCCAGCGCGGGAGGCGCGGTAGAGACTGTCGATGATCTGCTCGTCGACGATGGAGTTGACCTTGATGCCGACGTAGGCGTCCTCGCCCTTCTCGGCGTGGGCGATCTGCTCCTCGATGCGGTCGACGAGGCCCGACCGCATCGAGGCCGGCGCGACGAGCAGCCGGGAGAACTTGCTGCGCGGCGCCCAGCCGGAGAGCTGGTTGAAGAGCTTCGTGAGGTCCTCGCCGACACGCGGGTCGCAGGTGAAGAGGCCGAAGTCCTCGTACAGTCGCGCGGTCTTGGGGTGGTAATTGCCGGTGCCGACGTGGCAGTACCGACGCAGGCCAACCGACTCCTGACGGATGACGAGCGACAGCTTGCAGTGGGTCTTGAGTCCGACCACGCCGTAGACCACGTGGACACCGGCCTGCTCGAGCTTTCTCGCCCACTCGATGTTGTTCTGCTCGTCGAAGCGGGCCTTGATCTCGACCACCGCGAGCACCTGCTTGCCGGCCTCGGCCGCCGCGATGAGGGCGTCGATGATCGGGGAGTCGCCGCTCGTGCGGTAGAGCGTCTGCTTGATGGCGACGACGCGTGGGTCGGCGGCGGCCTGGTCGATGAACGCCTGCACCGAGGTGGAGAACGAGTCGTAGGGGTGCTGGACGAGCACGTCCTTGATGCGGATCGCCGAGAACATGTCGGGCGACTTGGCGCTCTCGACCCGTTTGAGGTCGCGGTGGGTCATGGGCACGAACGGCGGGTACTTGAGCTCGGTGCGGTCGAGATCGGCGATGGTGCCGAGGCAACGCAGGTCGAGCGGGGTGGGGCAGCGGAAGACCTCGCGCGGCGTGACTCCCAGCTCGCGGACGAGCAGTTCGAGCACGTGATCGCCCATGCCGTCCTCGATCTCAAGGCGAACGGCAGGGCCGAACCGGCGTCGTGTGAGCTCCTTCTCCAGGGCGGCCAGCAGGTTCTCGGCGTCGTCCTCCTCGACCTCGAGATCCTCGTTGCGGGTGACGCGGAACGTGAAGTGCTCGCGCACGTTCATGCCCGGGAAGAGCGCGTCGAGGTGGGCCGCGATGATCTCCTCCACCGGCACGAACCGTGCCGAGTAGAGGTCCTCGCCCTCGGGCTCGGTGATGCGCACGAGCCGGGGCAGCAGCGGCGGCACCTTGAGGCGGGCGAAGTGCTCGGAGCCGGTCTTGCGGTTGTCGAGGACGACGGCGAGGTTGAGGGAGAGCCCCGAGATGTAGGGAAACGGGTGCGCCGGGTCGACCGCCAGCGGCGTGAGCACGGGAAAGACCTGCTCGTCGAACCACTCGTCGAGGCGGGCGCGCTCGTCGTCGGAGAGGTCGCTCCAGCCGACGATCTGGATGTCCTCCTCGGCCAACGCGGGGCGTACCTGCTCGTCGAAGATGCGGGCGTGCGTGCTCATGAGGTTCTGCGCGGTCGAGAGGATGCGGTCGAGCAGCTCACGCGGTTCGAGGCCGGATGCCGAGCGCACGGCGAGACCGGTGGCGATGCGCCGCTTGAGGCCGGCCACGCGCACCATGACGAACTCGTCGAGGTTGCTCGCGAAGATCGAGAGGAACCGGGCCCGCTCCAACAGGTACATGTCGGGGTCGGCCGCGAGCTGCAGCACCCGCTCGTTGAACTGGAGCCACGAGATCTCGCGGTCGAGGAACCGATCGGGCGGCAGCTCGTCGCCGGACTTGTCGGCGGGGAGGAACCGGCCGTTGGCGGCTCGGGGGCGAACGCCCGTGGCCGAGGAGGTCTCACCGGTGACCGCGGTCACCGATCCCTGCTCGTTACGGGCCGCATCCGAGGCGGGTGCGCTGTCACTCGTGGCCGTCATGGGTCACATGGTGTCACGGGGATCGAGGTGCGTCGTCCCCTTCCCACCCGGGCCCGGGAGGGCGATGAAGGTGCGTGGCTCGTGCTCGAGCCGTGCGCGAAATCGTGCGTGGGATCGCGCGAGGGAGACACCGGCGGAATCGCGCCCGAGCCGCCCGGAAAGGCGGGGCTGCACCCAGGTGCGCGCACGCGCGCATCCGGCACGTTCACGCGTACATGACGTCGAGTGAGATCTGCTCGAACCCGAGGCGGCGGTAGGTGGCGAGGGCGGCCGTGTTGTTGCCGTCGACGTAGAGCGTGACGCGTGCCAGGCCCCGATCGGCGAGGTGGCGAAGACCGAGCAGCGTCGCGGCCTTGCCGAGCCCCAGGCCCTGGCGGTCGGGATCGACGCCGACGACGTAGACCTCGCCCTCGCCGTCCTCCGTCTTGGTCCAGTGGAAGGCCGCGAGGTCGCGGGAGGCCCCGTCGTCGGGGGCCGCCGGTGCCTCGACGAGGAAGAACCCGTCGGCGTCGAACCAGGGCTCGCGCATGCGGGCCCGCAGGTCGTCGGCGCTGACCCGGCCCTGTTCGGGATGGTCGGCAAACGCCCGGGCGTTGAGCGCCACCCAGGCGTCGACGTCGTCGGGGGTGAACGTGCGGGCGGAATAGCCCTCGGGCAGCGTGACCTCGGCGTCGCGCAGCCCGTCGAGGGGGCGCGCCATCCGGATGAGCTCTCGCACGACCTCGAGGCCCAGGTGCCGGGCGAAGGCTCGCGCGGGCGGCAGGTCGCCGTGGGCCCAGACCCGGGCGTCGGGAACGAGCGCCCGCACCTCGCGCCAGCCCCGCGTCCCGACGCCGTGACGGCGATGCCCCGGGGCGACGACGATCTCGGTACCTGCCTCGGCTTCGGTGTGGTCGAGGTGGGCGTAGCCGAGGAGCGGGTCGTCGTTGTCTTCCTCGGCACCCGAGGCGCCGTGATCGCCACGCTCGAGGAGGACGTGGCGGTGTTCGCCGGCGGGGGCGTCGAGGTGAAGGATCGTCTGCTCGGAGAGGGCGTCGACTCCGTCGGCCTCGGCGGCCTGGCGGGCGAGCCGACGCACGCGCGTCGCCTCCGCCGTCGACAGCGTGGTCGTGACGCGTGCGATCACCGGGTCCATGGCTCTCCTCACGAGGTGGCGTAGCGGTAGCCGACACCGCGCACCGTGCCGATGAGCCCTTCGTGCTCCGGGCCGAGCTTGGCGCGCAGACGCCGGATGTGAACGTCCACGGTACGGGTGCCGCCGTAGTAGTCGTACCCCCACACCTCCTCGAGGATGCGGTCGCGCGTGAACACCCGGCCGGGGGAGGAGACGAGGTATTTGAGGAGCTCGAACTCGCGGTACGTCAGGTCCAGCGGTACGCCCCTGAGCCGCGCCGAGTACCCCGACTCGTCGATGACGAGCAGCGAGGTCGCGGGCTCCTCGGACTCCGCTTGCGAGGGGTGGGCGGCGTCGGCCGAGCGCGTGCCGGCGAGACGCACCCGTGCCTCGACCTCGGCGGGGCCCGCGCCGGTGAGGACGACGTCGGCGATTCGCCAGTCGGCGGTGACCGCCGCCAAGGCGCCCTCGGTGACGACCGCGATCAGCGGCAGGTCTGGCATCACCGCCGCCAGACGGCGGCACCACGCGCGTGCCGCCACGAGATCGGTGAGGGCGTCGACGAGGACGACGACGCCGGGATCGACCTCGGCGAACGAGGCGAGGTCGGCGAGTTCGCGAACGTCGTGGGGCAGCAGGGACAGCGCAGGCAGCACCGTCTCGACCGGACGGCCGGTCTCCGACGACAAGACCACCTGAGCCATGTGTTCACGATACGACCAGGCCCGAGTCGCTCCGGCGAAGGCGAAGGCAGCAGGAGCGCCCGGCATCGCGAGGATGCGCACGGCGTGACCGCCGCGTCGCGTTCTCGGTTGGCACGGTGTCGGTGGAAGCTGAGAAGGTGGGCAGGTGACCGTCACCCTGCGCTACTGGGCCGCCGCCGCGGCCGCGACCGGCGTGGATTCCGAGGAACACTCCTGCGGAACCGTCGGTGAGATCCTCGACGCCGCGACCACCCGGCACCCCGACCTTGCCCGCGTGCGGCAGGTCGCCTCCGTCATCGTCGACGGCGTCCCCGCCCGCGACGACGTGGAGGTCCCCGCCGGTGCGACGGTCGAGATCCTGCCCCCGTTCGCCGGTGGCTGACAGGATGACGCGGTGAGCGAGATCCGATCGAGCACTCTCGGGGAGGCGCGGGGCCGGCCACGCCCACCGCGCCGCCCGTGGCGACCGACGGTCTCGGTCATCGCGCTGCTCGTCGCCCTGGTGCTCGGGGTCGTCGCCCACCTCGGTTCCACCGTCTGGATCGTGCCGGCACTCGCGCTCTCCATGGTGCTGCTCGCCATCGGATGGGTGCCGTTGCTGCGCCTCCCCAGCCCTCGGGGCACGACCATCGTGCAGCTCATCGCGGTGGTCGTCCTCCTCGTGCCGGCCACGCTGCAACCCCAGGCGACGCTTCACCACCTGCCGGGCGCGGTCGCGGTCGCGATGATCGCCTCGTTCGTCCACCAACTCGCGCGCCGTGACGCACGTCCGCGGCTCGTCGAGTCCGTCTCGGCGAGCGCCGCCGGCGTTGGTCTGCTGAGCTCGGCGGTCTGTCTCGTGCCGCTCGTCGGAACACCCGAGGGACGCGACGCCGTGGTCGCAGTGATGGCGGCGGCCGCGGCGGCCACTCTCGCCGACGTCGGCCTGGGCCGTGTTCCGCGCGGCGTCATCGCCGTGACCTGCGCGATCGCCTCCGTTGTTCTGGGTGCCGGCGCGGCCGTGCTCGTGCACGGTGCGTTCGGTGACGCCCGACTGCCCCTGCTCGCGCTCGCCGGGGGCATCGCCGGAGGCTCGAGCTACGCGTTGCGTCAGATCCAGTCCGTGCTGCCCTCGCTGTGGGGGCGCCGCGCCCAGCTCGCCTCCGCCACCGGCTCGGTTCTCTGCACCGGCGCCGTCGCCTACGGCCTGGCCTGGGTCGCCCGCGGCGCCGTCGTCTGATCAGTTCTCCACCGAAAGGACTCACGCCATGCCCTTCGAGCTCGACCCCACGATCAACCCCGTCGTCGCACCCCTGGCCTGGATGGTCGGCCGCTGGGAGGGGGTCGGCGTCGTCGGCTACCCCGACATGGAGTCGCGCAACTTCGGCCAGGAACTCGACATCACCCACGACGGGCGCCCGTTCCTCGCCTACGAGAGCCGCAGCTACCTGCTCAACGAGGACGGCTCCAAGGACCGGGAGTCGGGGCGTGAGACCGGCTACCTGCGCGTGCTGAACAGCGGTGAGATCGAGCTCCTGCTCGCCCACCCCACCGGCATCGTCGAGCTGTACGCGGGTGAGCGCGAGGAGGAACGCCCCGTGCTCAACCTGCGCACCGACGGGGTGATGCGCAGCCCCGAGGCTCGCGACTACACCGCCGCCAGCCGCATGTACGGGCTCGTCGACCGCAAGCTCATGTGGGTCATGGACATGGCCGCCGAGGGTCACCCCATGCAGAGCCACCTCTCTGCTCAGCTCAACCGGGTGGGCTGACAACGGGATTCGAGACGCGGTGCGCCGTCACACCGCGTCCTCTCGGGTCCGTCCACCGCACCGCACGGGGCGGCCCGGCCAGTGCCCTCCTACGCTGGGAGCGTGACCGCACAGCTTTCGACGTCCCCCCTGCTCGCCCGCCCCGGCGCGGTACCGGCCTCCGGACCGGACGCTGCCGTCGCCGCCCACTACGGCGATCCGATGCGAGAGCAACGGCTGCTCGCCGAGGGGCTCGCCGTGGTCGACCTGTCGCACCGCGGCGTCGTCACCGTGACCGGGCCTGACCGGCTGAGCTGGCTGCATTCGCTCACGACCCAGCAGCTCACGGACCTCGCGCCGCGCGTGGGCACCGAGACCCTGCTTCTCTCGCCGAAGGGGCACATCGAGAACGCATTGCACGTGGTCGACGACGGCGAGACCACGTGGATCACCGTCGAGCCGGGTGCCGCGCCCGCGCTCGTGGAGTTCCTCGACCGGATGCGGTTCATGCTGCGCGTCGAGGTCGCCGACGTGAGCGGACAGTACGCCGTACTCGGCGAGCCCATCGGCGCGCCGAGCGTGCCCGGGGAGCCGCTGGCCTGGGTCGATCCGTGGCCGGGGCCTGTCGGTGACACCGCCGTCTACGGGCCCGCCGAGGCCCACCCCGCGCAGGGCCGCGCGTGGCGAGAGCTCATCGTGCCGCGCGCCGAGCTCGAGTCGGCGATCGGTGACCGTGCCGTCGCGGGGCTCTGGGCGGCCGAGGCCGAACGGGTCCAGGCCTGGCGTCCCCGGTTCGGTGCGGAGACCGACCACCGCACGATCCCGCACGAGCTCGACTGGTTGCGCACCGCCGTTCACCTGCACAAGGGCTGCTACCGCGGGCAGGAGACCATCGCGCGCGTCCACAATCTCGGCCGCCCGCCGCGACGCCTCCTCTTCGCGCACCTCGACGGGTCTGGGCACGTCCTGCCCGTTCCCGGCTCGGAGATCGTGCACGCAGGCCGCTCGATCGGGCGCCTCACCAGCGTGGCTCGCGATCACGTCGACGGCCCGATCGCGCTCGCGGTGGTCAAGCGCAACACCCCGGTCGACGTCGAACTCACGACTGTGCCCGTCGGCGACGAGGCTCCGGTCACCCTCGCGCAGACGGTCGTCGTCGAGCCCTGAGGCCGACGGCGCCTCGGGTGAGGTCGCAGCGTCGGCCGCGGGAAGCGGGCATACCTCCGGTGCCCCGCGCGCGTTGTCGGTGGTGCTCGGTGAGGCGACGCGTCCCCGGCTGACGCGCGCGTTGCCTCGGCGCACGCGGGCGTGTGCGTGCGCTCACTCGCGCTTGCAGTGCGCTAACTCCTGCAAGCACAATGGGGGTATGCCTCGACTCACGCCTCACGTGCCCGGTATGCGGGAGCTGGGGGAGTACGTGCGCGAGCAGCGGGAGAACGCGCACCTGTCGGTGCGGCAGTTGTCGGCGGTGGCAGGGATCAGCAATCCCTACCTCTCGCAGATCGAGCGAGGCCTGCGTCGGCCGAGCGCCGAGATCCTCAACTCGCTCGCCAAGGGGCTGCAGATCTCCGCCGAATCGCTGTACGTGCGCGCGGGACTGCTCGACGACACCCGCGAGTCGAGCGCCGTCGACGTGCGGCTCGCCCTCTCGCTCGACCGCCACCTCACCGACCGGCAGCGCCGCATCATGCTCGACCTCTACGACTCGTTCGTGCCGTCCGCGCCGACGGCGGGGGCCCGCGACGCTCACGTGGGAGCCTCCGAGGCCGAGGCCGAGGGCATGTCGGCAGGGGGCAGCGTTCGCCGGCGCCGGCCCACGGCGAAGCCGGTGACCGGTATGACCGACGCGGCCGGCATGACGGGTCCGGCCGAGACGGCAGAGAAGACCGAGCAGGGCCCGGAGCCCGCCTCCGGCTCCCACCACGGCACGACGCGCGTCCGCACCCGACGAACGCCCGGAAAGACCGAGACGAAGGAGTGACGATGTCACCGAAGAAGCCCCGCCCCACCCACGACTCCCCGGCCGAGCCGGCCGCACCCGCGCCGTCCACGAAGACGAGCCGTTCGAGCATCCTCGACCCGGTCTACGCCCTCGTCGGCGCCACCAACCTCACCGCCGAGGCCCTGCGCGAGCTCGGCAGCAAGACCGGCCCCCGAACGACGGACGAGGAGCCGGAGGCCAGGACGCTCGCGCGCCTGCGCCACGACGTCGTGGACATCGCTCGGGGTACGACCCGCGTGCCGGCGCTCGCGGCCTCGGAGGTCTTCTCGCGCTACGCCGAACTCGCCCAGCGCGGGCAGCAGGCGGTCGCCGACGCCGTGCCGACGATGCGGCGCGCGAGCAAGGAGGGCGAGGCCCTCGCCCGTGCCGAGGACGCCCGTGCTCGCCGCGAGGCCCGCCGTCTGGCCCGCCAGGCCGGGGCGACGGTCGACCGCGGTCGTGCGATGGCGGCCGATGCGGCCACGGATGCCACTCGGGCTGCCGGCCGCACGTTCGAGACCGTGCGCTCCGAGGGCACCAAGGTCGTCGAGGCGGTGCAGCACGCCGGCCGTACCGGACGCGCGGGTCGTCGTCCGGGTGCGGGACGTCGTGCGGCGGTCGTCGACACCACGGTCACGGCCACGAGCCCGGCGGGCGGCGAGGCGGAGGCCACGACGACCCGCCACGAGCGCACCTCTGCCGCAGGCGTGGAGGCCGCGGCGGCGACGACGACCGCACGTCGCTCCCCGCGTGCCCGCAAGGCCGCCGCGGCCGCTGCCGCGAAGGCGGCCGAGGGTGCCGGCCGACCCACCGGGACGCACACCGCCGAGCCGGCTGGTGCCACGGTCAAGCAGGCATCGGCGAAGAAGGCCTCGGCGAAGAAGACCTCGGCCAAGAAGGCCGCCGCCACGAAGTCTCCGCGCAAGGTGGCGCCGGCCCGCAGCGGTGCGGATGCCCCGGCCGAGAAGACCGCGAAGAAGACCGCGGCGGTCAAGGCCGCCCCGGCTGCCGAACCCCACGCGCACGTCGACATTCCCACTCCCGGTGACGTGGCTGCCGTCGTGGAGTCGAACGACGACGCGAAGAGCTGATGCGAGCGGTTCTCCAACGCATCGACGGGGCACGCGTCGTCGTCGAGGGTGCGGAGGTCGGCCGTATCGACGGGCCCGGTCTTCTCGCCCTCGTCGCGGCGACGCACACCGACGGCGAGGCCGAGGTCGCGACCATGGTCCGCAAGATCGCCGAACTGCGGATCCTGCGCGGTGAGCAATCCGTCGAGGACGCCGGCGCCGGGGTGCTCGTCGTCAGCCAGTTCACCCTCTACGGGCGCACGACCAAGGGGCGGCGCCCGTCGTGGAGCGACGCGGCCCCGGGCCCGGTGGCCGAGCCTCTCGTCGACGCGGTGGTCACGGGCTTGCGCGACCGCGGGATCACGGTGGCGACCGGGCGGTTCGGTGCCGAGATGAAGGTCGAACTCTGCAACGACGGGCCGTTCACGGTCGTCGTCGACGTCTGAGCACGCCGGTCCGCGTCCCACGCAGCCTGGTTCGCTGTCGAAGGTGGGTGGTTGCGCCGCCCGGCCGCGCCCGGTATGCCCGGATCGAGTTCTCCGCCGCGTCGAAGACGGGTGAACACCCCTCGCCTCGCCCCGTACGCTGGGGTCATGGATCTGTTGTTCGGCGCACAGAACGTCGTCATGCTCGCCCTCGGTGTCGGGGCGCTCGCTTTCGGTCTGTTCGCGTTCGTCGATGCGATGCGCCACGACAAGGGCGCCTACGCGAGCGAGGGAAAGCAGAGCAAGGTGTTCTGGCTCATCGCGCTCGGGCTCTCGGTCGCGATCTTCTTCGTGTCGATCCGCAGCATCCTCAACATGTTCTCCCTCATCGCCGTCGTCGCGGTCGGTGTGTACTTCGCCGACGTGCGTCCCGCCCTCAGCCCGTACCTCGCTCGCCGACGCAAGGGGGGAGCGAGCGGCTCGGGACCGTACGGCTCCTGGTGACCTTCACTCGCCCGACGTCGATGCTCGCGGGGCCGACCGGCGGCATCGAGTACCTGACGATCGGCCAGGGGACGCCGAGCAGCGTCTTCGCGCACGGCCTCGGCGGGTCGATCACGACGACGCGCCCGTTCGCGTCCGGCGTGCCGGGAACGCGCACGTTCCTCCACTTCCGCGGCCACGGCGCGTCGGAGGCTCCCGAGACCGCCTGGACGTATCCGACATTGGCGGCGGAGTTGCGTGCCGTGGCCGACCACGTCGCAGCGCGACAGTGCCTGGGCGTGAGCATGGGGGCCGGCGCGATGTGCGCGTTGCTCGAGCAGACCCCCGACCGCTTCGACCGGCTCGTCTTCGTCATTCCCGCCCTGCTCGACCGGCCCCGCACCGACGCGGCGTTGCAGCGCCTGGTCGACCTGGCGGATCTCGTCGACGACCGCGACGTCGAGGGCATCGCCGCGCACTTCGTCAACGAGCAGCCCGAGGAGGTCCGCGACACCGATCTCGTGCGTGGCTGGGCGGCCGAGCAGGCCCGGTTGCTCTCCGGAACACCCGTCTCCCGGGCCCTTCGTGCCCTGCCCCGCGCCGTGCCGCTCACCGACCGAGCCTCGCTGGGCCGGGTTGCCGCGCCCGCCCTCGTCATCGGACAAGAGGACGACGCCGCCCATCCCGCCGGGATCGCGCGCGAGCTCGCCGAAGCCCTCCCCGATGCGCGTCTCGAGATCCTCCCTCCCGGCGGGGTGTTGTGGAGCCACCGGCGACGCGTACGAGAACTGGTGTCGGAGTTCATGACCGGAGGTGATGCCGCTGCATGGAAGGCGTCAGCGAGCGCGGCTCACGGCCGATAGAATCCGGACGACCGACCTGGGGGGCAGGCCACAGCCGAGTCGAGCCCACGTCACCGCGGCAGGGGAGCCGCGCACACGAGAACGGAAGCGACATGAGCGAGATCGACGACAAACGCAACGACGTCTTCACGGTGGAACGCCCGTGGGGACGATTCGAGAACTTCGCCACCAACCAATCCGTCACGGTGAAGGTCATCACCGTCGAGCCCGGCTCGCGCCTGTCGCTGCAGAAGCACGCCCAGCGCGCCGAGATGTGGCAGGTGCTCGACGAGGCGCCGCTCGACATCACGGTCGACGACCGGCAGTGGACGGCCCAGCAGGGTGAGCTCATCTGGATCCCCCTGGGTGCCGTGCACCGCATGGGCAACAGCGGCTCACGGCCGGCGCGCATCCTCGAGGTCGGCTTCGGCCACTTCGACGAGGACGACATCGAGCGCCTCGAGGACGACTACTCCCGCGCCTGAGCGACGCACGACCCCGACGAGACCACGCTCGGACAGGCGGTTTCGGCCCTGGGATGCGCTCGGGCAGGCGGTTCTGGCCCTGGGATGCGCTCGGACAGGCGTTTCCACCCGGCTTCGCTGGGGTGAAAACGCCTGTCCGAGCGGGTTTGCGGCCACGGTTTCGGTGGCCCGGTGGCTTGGGAGCCGCTCGGGCAGGCGGTTTCGGCCCCGGGATGTGCTCGGACAGGCCTTTCCATCCGGCTTCGCTGGGGTGAGAACGCCTGTCCGAGCGGGTTTGCGGCCACGGTGGCCCGGTTGGCCCGGTGGCTCGGGAGTCGCTCGGACAGGCGGTTTCGGCCCCGGAATGCGCTCGAACAGGCAGTTTCGTCCCGCAGAGCCGGGTGGAACCGCCTGTCCGAGCGTTGGATGGGGCCGGGGTCGGGGTCGGAAGCCGGGTGGAACCGCCTGTTCGGGCGTTAGATGGGGCGGGAGTCGGGGTGCGTCCGAGTCGGCCTCACGGCCTCCCAGGCGACGCCATGGGGCCGGGGTCGGGGTCGGAAGCCGGGTGGAACCGCCTGTTCGGGCGTTAGATGGGGCGGGAGTCGGGGTGCGTCCGAGTCGGCCTCACGGCCTCCCAGGCGACGCCGATCTCGCCGAGGCGCCAGCGGCGCGGGCCGTCGAGGACGGGCCAGCCCTGGGCGCGCAGGTCGGCGCATGCGGCGACGAAACGCTGCCGGCGTCCGTAGGAGGCGAGCGGGGCCGCGCGGTCCCAGGCGGCGTCGAGTGCCCGGAGGTAGGTGTGAACACGCTCACCGGGGACGTTGCGGTGGATGAGCGCCTTGGGCAGCCGTTCCGCGACGTCGGAGGGCCGCTCGATCGCGCCGAACGCGACCGAGATCGTCAGCGAGCGGGGTCCGTCGGCGTCGAGGACGATCCACGTGCTCCGGCGACCGATCTCGTCGCAGGTGCCCTCGAGGATCAGACCACCGGGAGCGAGCGCATCCTGCAACAGTCGCCACGCGCCTGCGACCTCGTCCTCGTCGTACTGGCGCAGCACGTTCGCGGCGCGAACGAGCGCGGGGGCGCGATCGACGCACGTCAGGTCGAATCCTCCTCGGACGAACGTCAGCTCGGGAGGTGAGGCGTACGGCTGGGCCGCCGCGACGCGCTCGGGATCGATCTCGACCCCGACGACCTCGACGTCCGGTCGCACGACGGCGAGGCGACGGCGGAGTTCGACCGTGGTCGTGGCCGCCGCGCCGTAGCCGAGGTCGACGACGAGCGGCGGCGCCGGGACCGCCCGTGTTCCCGGCCGTCTCGACTCGAGAGGGCCGCGGTCCTTCCCGGGAGCCGGAAACGCCGGCTGTCTCGGCGGCCTTGCCGCCCCGCGGAGGAGGGACTCACCGACGTGGACGAGACCTCGATCCATCCTGCGCAACCGGTTCGGGCCGGTCGTCCCACGTGTGACGACCCCGACGGGCCGCGTTGCACGCGCGGAGGAACGATCGGCGGCCACCACCCGCCCACGGTAACCCTTTCCACCTGCATCGTCGCCGGTGGCGGTGTGGCCGACACGAGCGCCCCGGCGGCACGAGGAGGCCCAGGTCCGCGACAGCGGAGCGGCCATCTTCGAGGCGATGCGCGCATTCGCCGCGCCTCGCAACGGCCCGTGCAGGCATCACCCACCACGGACCGGCAGGGCCCGGATGTCGGCCACGACGGAACGAGGACGAGGATGGCGACATGACGGGCACGCCTCGCCGGGTCGCGATGATCACGGTGCACACCTCCCCGCTGGAGCGGCCGGGTACCGGAGACGCAGGTGGGCTCAACGTCTACGTCGTCGAGGCGGCGCGGCACCTGGTCGAGCGAGGGGTGGAGGTCGAGATCTTCACCCGCGCGACCGAGGGGCGCCTGCCCCGCACGGTCGAGCTGGCACCCGGTGTCAGCGTGCGTCATGTCGTGGCCGGGCCGTTCGACGGCCTCGCCAAGGAGGATCTGCCGGGTCAACTGTGCGCGTTCGCCGCGGGCGTCATGCGTGAGGTCGCGGCGCATCCGGCGGGCCACTACGACCTCGTCCATTCGCACTACTGGCTCTCCGGCCAGGTCGGGTGGCTCGCCGCCGACCGCTGGCACGTGCCGCTCGTGCACACGATGCACACGATGGCCCGGGTCAAGAACGCCGGGCTCGCGGCGGGAGACCGGCCCGAGCCTCGGGGCCGTGAGATCGGGGAGGCGCAGGTGGTCGAGGCCGCCGACCGGCTCATCGCCAACACCGAGCTCGAGGCCGCGCAACTCGTCGAGCTCTACGACGCCGATCCCGCCCGCGTGCGTGTCGTGCACCCCGGTGTCGATCTGACGACGTTCTCTCCCGGAGATCAGGCCGCGGCGCGGGCCGCGATCGGCGTCTCTGCGGACGACCTGCTCCTGCTCTTCGTCGGTCGCGTGCAGCCGCTCAAGGCCCCCGATCTCCTCGTCGAGGCCGCGGCCGACCTGTCGCGCCGCCGCCCCGATCTCGGGCGGCGCCTGCGGGTGGCGATCCTCGGCGGTCCGAGTGGCTCGGGGCTCGAACGACCGCGCTGGCTGGAAGATCTCGCCGAACGACTGGGCATCGCCGACCGCGTGGTCTTTCGTCCACCGACGACACGCGACGGGCTCGCGACGTGGTTCCGTGCGGCCGACCTCGTCACCGTGCCCTCGCACAACGAGTCGTTCGGGCTCGTCGCCGTCGAGGCCCAGGCGTGTGGCACCCCGGTCGTCGCGGCGAACGTCGGCGGCCTGCCCATCGCCGTCCGCGGTGGGGTGCTCGTCGACTCCCACGACGTCGGCGCGTGGAGTCGTACCGTCGAGCGTCTGCTCGACGACGACGCCGAACGGGCGCGCCTCTCGCGCCTCGCCCGGACGCACGCGGAGTCGTTCGGGTGGGGCCGTACTGCGGACTCCCTCGTCTCGGTCTACGGTGAGGCCATGGAGTCGAGGCACGGCTTGCGATGACCCGGCTCCGCGTCAGCCGATCCCCGATGTCAGCCGGAGGAAGAGTCATGCCGACTTCCCCCGAGTCGCTTCACGCGCTCGATCTCATCCGCACCTTCGCCGCCGAGCAGGAGGTCGCCGTCGAGGAGGGCACGCGCCCGGGAGAGCTCGTGTTGACCCTGCCCGGCGAGAACAAGCTGCGCACGACGTGCTCGCTCATCGCCGGCGGCCGCATGCTGTCGATCTCGGCGTTCGTCATTCGCAACCCCGACGAGAACCACAGCGCCGTCTACCGGTTCCTCCTGCAGCGCAACCTGTCGATGCCGGTGCTCTCCTACGCCCTGGACGACTCCGGCGACGTCTACCTCACCGGTCAGGTGCCGATCTCGACCGTCGACGAGGAGTTCCTCGACCAGCTGCTCGGCATCGTGCTCGCCGGCACCGACGAGGTGTTCAACGAACTGCTCGTGCTCGGATTCCTCGGCTCGATGCGCAAGGAGTGGTCCTGGCGGGTCTCGCGCGAGGAGTCGCTCGCCAACCTCGAGCCGTTCCGCGAGTTGCTCCAGCGTCAGGAGGACGAGGGGCCGAACACGCTCTCGCACGAGTCGGCGGTCGACGAGGAGGATGCGGTCGACAACGGGTCTCCTCGCTCCGAGCCTGCGGGGGAGGACGATGCCGAGGGCCCGACGTCCCGGCCCTGAGCGCCGGGCCCCCTCGCGCGGCGCCGCTGACTAGAGTGACCGTATGACCTACACGCTCGTGCTGCTGCGCCACGGCGAGAGCCAGTGGAACGCCAAGAACTTGTTCACCGGTTGGGTCGATGTCGACCTCTCCGACAAGGGGCGCAAGGAGGCGGCTCGCGGTGGCGAGCTGCTCAAGGAGAAGGGCGTGCTGCCCGATCTCGTCTTCACCTCGGTGCTGCGCCGCGCCATCACCACCGCCAACCTCGCGCTCGATGCCGCCGATCGTCACTGGATCCCGGTCAAGCGCTCCTGGCGGCTCAACGAGCGCCACTACGGCGCGCTGCAGGGCAAGAACAAGAAGCAGACCAAGGACGAGTTCGGTGAGGAGCAGTTCATGCTCTGGCGCCGCTCGTACGACACGCCGCCCCCGCCGATCGACCCGCAGGACGAGTTCAGCCAGGCCGACGACGTGCGGTACGCCGACATCGACGGAGAGAACCCGCCGACCGAATGTCTCAAGGACGTCGTCGAGCGGCTCGTGCCGTACTGGGAGTCCGAGATCGTCCCCGAGCTGAAGTCGGGCAAGACGGTGCTCGTCGCGGCCCACGGCAACAGCCTGCGGGCGCTCGTCAAGCACCTCGACGGCATCAGCGACGACGACATCGCGGCCCTCAACATCCCCACCGGCATCCCGCTCGTCTACGAGCTCGACGAGAACCTCGAGCCCGTCACCAAGGGCGGCGAGTACCTCGACCCCGACGCCGCCAAGGACGCCATTCAGGCGGTCGCCAACCAGGGCAAGTGAGTCTGCAGACACGACGAAGGGTCCGCTTCTCCCAGGGGGGAGGGCGGACCCTTCGCCGTGTGCCGCGGGCGCAGCGACCCGCGCGATCAGGCGCGGTCAGGCCTGGATCTCGTCGTTGTCGAGAGCGCGCCACTCGCCGGTGACGAGGTAGACGACCTGGCGGGCCACGGCCACGGCGTGGTCGGCGAACCGCTCGTAGTAGCGCGAGAGCAGCGTGATGTCGACGGTGACGTCGGCGGGGTGGCTCCACTCCTCCGAGGCGAGGATCGTGAACACACGGCGGTGCAACGCGTCCATCTCGTCGTCCTCGCCGCTGAGGTTCCTGGCCCCCTCGACATCCTTGGAGTCGATGATCGCGCCAGCGCGCAGGACGAGACGGTCGGCGATCTGGCCCATGGCCACGATCGTCTCGCGCATCTCGACGGGAACGGCGCTCTCGGGGAACCGCAGCCGGGCCACCTTCGCCACGTGCTCGGCGAGGTCGCCCATGCGCTCGAGGCTCGTACCCATGTGCAGTGCCGTGACGACGATGCGCAGGTCGGTGGCGACGGGCTGCTGACGGGCCAACAGTTCGACGGCGAGCTCGTCGAGTTCGGCGCGGATGCTGTCGATCTTGTGGTCGGCGCTGATCACGCTCTCGGCGAGCTCGAGGTCGGCGTCGAGGAGGGCCGTCGTCGCACGGCTCATGGCGGAGGCGGCAAGGCGGGTCATCTCGACGAGCTGGTCGGAGATCTTGTCGAGGTCCTCGTGGAAGGCGTCGCGCATGGTGTCCTTCTCGCGTGGGGACGGCAGGCGTCCCGGTCGGGCGGGTTGTCGGGGTCGAGCCTAAGCCCGGCGGGCATGCCGAACCTGCGCAGGCGAACTGCTGCAGGGTCAACGTCGCAGGCCAGAGTTAACGTTGTGCGCCGCCCCGGTGAACTCTGGACCGTGCCCGGTGCGTGAACGGCGCTTCCGTGCCGGGACCGGCCGGTGGTGGAGCCGGGTATGCGTACCCTGGCGACGTGGATCCCTTGTCCGTCGCTCTGCTCGCCGCCGCCGGGGGCGCCGTCGCAGGCGGGGTGACCGGTTGGGCCCTGGGTCAGGGGCGCGCAGCGGCGCATCCGACCTCCCAGACCGTCGAGGAACGGCCTCGTGAGCGTGAGGACGCCGCCGTCGCCGACGTGCTGGCGGTGCTGCGATCCAGCGCCATCGTGCTCGACGACGAGGAGCGAGCGGTCACGGTGAGCCCCACCGCCCGGGCCCTGGGGTTCGTGCGCGACGACAAACTCGTCCAGCCCGACCTGCTCGAGATCGCCCGCGCCGTCCGTCGTCAGCGCACCATCCAGGAGGTGGAGCTCGACCTGCCGCGTGGTGCGCTCGGCACCGGCGAGATCGCGATCGCCGCCCGCGCCGCGCCGCTCGGGCCCCGGCACCTGCTGCTCCTGCTCGACGACCGCACGCAGGCCAAGCGCGTCGAGGCCGTGCGACGCGACTTCGTCGCCAACGTCAGCCACGAGCTCAAGACCCCCGTGGGCGGCATCGCACTGCTCGCCGAGGCCGTGCTCGACGCCGCCGACGACCCAGAGGCCGTCGCACGCTTCGCGCGCCGCATCAAGATCGAGAGCACCCGGCTCACGCGGCTCGTGCAGGAGATCGTCGACCTCTCGCGACTGCAGACGGCCGAGACCCCCGAGGACCCGCAGATCGTCGACATCGACGACGTCGTCCAGGAGGCGGTCGACCTCATGCTCACCCTCGCCGAGGGCAAGCGCATGAGCTTTCGCGTCTCCACGGCCGACGACCTCCACGTCTACGGCGACCCCGGCATGCTCGTCACGGCGCTGTCGAACCTGCTCACCAACGCGATCAGCTACTCGCCGGAGGACAGCCGCATCACGGTCGTCGCCCGTGGCGCGGACGATGTCGTCGAGATCTCGGTCTCCGACCAGGGCAGGGGCATCTCGCCGGAGGATCAGCAGCGGGTGTTCGAGCGGTTCTACCGCGTCGACGCCGCTCGCTCGCGCGCCACCGGCGGCACCGGCCTCGGGCTCGCCATCGTCAAACACATCACGGCCAACCACGGTGGTGAGATCACATTGTGGAGTCAGGAAGGGCGCGGATCCACGTTCACGATCCGGCTACCTCGCGCCCAGGTCGACGGCGACGGGATTCCCCCGACGCCCCTGCCAGACACGAAGGAGCAAGGCACATGACCCGAATCCTGGTGGTGGAGGACGAGGAATCGTTCTCCGACCCCCTCTCGTACCTGCTGCGCAAGGAGGGCTACGACGTCTCGATCGCCGAGACCGGCCCCGCGGCACTCGAGGAGATGGAGCGGGACGGCGCCGACCTGGTGCTCCTCGACCTCATGCTGCCGGGCCTGTCGGGTGTCGACGTGTGCCGCACGCTGCGTCAACGTTCCTCGGTGCCGATCATCATGCTCACGGCCAAGGACAGCGAGATCGACAAGGTCGTGGGGCTCGAGATCGGGGCCGACGACTACATCACCAAGCCGTACAGCAGTCGCGAATTGCTCGCGCGCATCAAGGCCGTGCTTCGCCGTCGGCAAGAGCCGGAGGAGCTGCTGCCCAACACGCTCGAGGCGGGCCCGGTGCGCATGGACGTCGAGCGCCACGTCGTGACGGTGAACGGCGACCACACGCCACTGCCGCTCAAGGAGTTCGAGCTGCTCGAGATGCTGCTGCGCAACTCCGGCCGGGTGCTCACTCGCATGCAGCTCATCGACCGCGTGTGGGGCAGTGACTACGTGGGCGACACCAAGACGCTGGACGTCCACGTCAAGCGTCTGCGCGCCAAGATCGAGCCCGACCCGGCGCGCCCGACGCACATCGTCACGGTGCGCGGCCTGGGCTACAAGTTCGAGAGTCCGTGACCGGCGGCTTCGACGCACGCACGACGAGGCCCGCACTCCCTCGGTGAGGGGGTGCGGGCCTCGTCGTGTGCCGGGCGGCGAGCCGGACTCAGGGCGACCCGGCGCGGCTCAGTGGGCCGCGGCCGTCGTCGGGGAGCCCGTGGGCGGCGCCGTCGGACCGCTCTCGTGGTAATCGCCGTACGGCGGGTAGGGCGCGAGCACCGGGACCTGCAGGGTCTCGCTGCCGGCGCCGGTCGTCATGACCGTGACGTCGACGAGAGCGCCGGGCGGCTGGGGGACGTTCGGGATCTCGGCCATCGAACCGCTCTTCTGCGGGTCGCTCAGGCGCGCGCTGCTCCACGGCTCGATGTCGAGGTTCAGCGTCTTCTGGACGCCGTCCACCTGGAACGACACCTGCACCGGCTGACTGGTCTCGTTGGTGCCTCGGCCCACGAGGGTGCCGGAGCCGCCCTTCTTGTCGGCCACGACGAGCAGGTTGTTGACCGCGACCCCGCCGAGCTGGGCGGAGACGCCGTCGCCCGGCTCGTACTGCTTCGCGGTCTGGATCGGCGAGGTCCACTGGCAGCCGGCGAGAGCGAAGGCCACCACGGGCGCGAGAGCCGCGACGCGCACGATGCGACGTCGGCGAGCGGTGGGAGCGGCGGAGAAGCGTCGAGTCACGCGGTCAGAGTACCTAATCAGCAGCGCGTCGGCGGTTTCGTGACCCCACGACTGCCGAGGTCGTCCGGTCGGCCCGGGCGGAACACGGTCGGGGGAAGCGGGTGCGGGCGGCTTTCGAGCGATGACCGGGGACCGATCATGACGACCCGCGGCGAGCGACGCGATGGCAACGCGGGAACAACACGCGCGTACGAAACGAACGTCTGATTGTCAAGGGCGAATCCATGGCGCATTTTACGAGTGCACGTCGCTGACCAGCACCGATGTCGCCTGCGGACTTCCGATCGAGGCCGCGCCGTGGTATTCTGGAGGTCGCGAAAGGGGAATACGAGCATATGGTCTTCAATGTCGGAGAGACGGTCGTGTACCCGCATCACGGTGCGGCACTCATCGAGCAGATCAAGACTCGAACCATCAAGGGTGAGGAGAAGCTCTACCTCGTCCTGAAAGTCGCCCAAGGAGACCTGACCATCGAGGTCCCCGCTGACAACTGCGATCTCGTCGGTGTCCGCGACGTCGTCGGGCAGGACGGTCTCGACCGGGTGTTCCAGGTGCTACGCGCGCCGCACGCCGAGGAGCCCACCAACTGGTCCCGTCGGTTCAAGGCCAACCTCGAGAAGCTCGCCTCCGGCGACGTCATCAAGGTCGCCGAGGTCGTGCGCGACCTGTGGCGCCGTGAGCGTGACCGTGGCCTCTCGGCCGGCGAGAAGCGCATGCTGGCCAAGGCCCGTCAGATCCTCGTCTCCGAGCTCGCGCTCGCCGAGAAGACCGACGAGGACAAGGCCTCCGACATGCTCGACGAGGTGCTCGCCTCCTGAGCGTCGCGGCCGTCATCGTCGCCGCGGGCAGCGGTCAGCGGCTCGGCGCATCCGTACCCAAGGCGTTCGTCGAGGTGGGTGGCCGCACCCTGCTGCGGTGGTCTCTGGATCAGGCGCTGGCCTGTGACGAGGTGGCCCACGTCGTCGTCGTGGCTCCGGCGGCCTGGCTGCTCGCTGCGCGCGAGACGGCCGAGGACGCGGCCGCCCAGGCTGGTCGCGGTCCGCAATCCGGTGCTCGCGCGATGCGTGTCGATGTCGTCGTCGGAGGTTCGGAACGCCGCGAATCGGTGGCTGCGGGCCTTGCGGTGCTCGGCCCGGACGACGGGCTCGTTCTCGTGCACGACGCGGCTCGCGCCTTCGCCCCTCCGGCGCTGTACGCCCGAGTCGTCGAGGCCCTGCGCCACGGGCACGGTGCGGTGATCCCCGGACTGCCGGTGGTCGACACGATCAAGAGGGTCGACGCCTCCGGGGCCGTCACCGCCACCCTCGACCGGGCGGAGTTGCGCGCGATCCAGACCCCTCAAGGCTTTGTCCGCGACGTCCTCGTGCACGCGCACGCCGAGAACCCGGGCGTCACCGTCACCGACGACGCCGGGCTCGTCGAGCTGACCGGCGCCCCCATCCACGTCGTCGACGGCGAGGAATGGGCGGCCAAGATCACTACCCCCCACGACCTCGAGCTGGCCGAACGCCGCCTCGCCGAGGTGCAGGAGCGAGCATGAACGACGTCTCACCCAGCCCTGACGCAGCCGAGGGCATGCCGACCGAACGCGACGCCGACCCCGGGCGGCAGAGGGCGAGTTCCACGCCCCTGCCTCTCATCGGCGTGGGCACCGACGTGCACGCGTTCGCGAGCTCACCACGACCGATGTGGGTCGCGGGCCTCGAATGGCCCGGTGAGCAGGGACTCGAGGGGCATTCCGACGCCGACGTCGCCGCCCACGCGGCCTGCGACGCATTGTTCACCGCAGCCGGCATCGGCGATCTCGGCGCCCACTTCGGCACGTCTCGCCCCGAATGGTCCGGCGCGTCGGGCTGCGCGCTTCTCGCCGAGGCGGCGCGGCTCGTGCGAGACGCAGGTTTCGAGATCGGCAACGTGTCGGTGCAGGTCATCGGCAACCGGCCCAAGATCGGCACCCGCCGGGCCGAGGCCCAGCAGGTGCTCGGCGAGGCCTGCGGAGCGCCGGTCTCGGTGAGCGGCACCACCACCGACGGGCTCGGTCTCACCGGCCGTGACGAGGGTGTCGCTGCGGTCGCGGTCGCGCTCGTCGTGCGCCGCGACTGAGTGCGGCCGGCACGTCCTCGTGCCACCCGTTCGACCCACCTGCCACGGCGGTGCCCGAACGGCCCGAGGAGGCCGGCGACGGTCGATCGGCTCACGGCCCGCCTAGTAGGCTGACCGGGTGAGTCTCTACCTGTACGACACCGCCGCCCGCGAGCTCCGCGAGTTCGTCCCCCTCGAGCAGGGCAAGGTCGGCATGTACATCTGTGGCCTCACCACCCAGGGCACTCCCCACATCGGGCACCTGCGCTTCGCGGTGGCCTTCGACATCCTGCGGCGCTGGCTCGAATACGGCCACGGCTACGACGTGACCCTCGTGCGCAACGTCACCGACATCGACGACAAGATCCTCCGCAAGTCGGCCGAGAACGACGCGCCGTGGTGGGCGTGGAGTTACGCCCACGAGCGGGAGACCACTCAGGCGATGGAGACCCTCGGCATCCGTCCTCCGACGTACGAGCCCCGGGCCACCGGCCACATCCCCGAGATGGTCGAGCTCATCGATGCCCTCATCGCACGCGGCCACGCCTACCCGGCGCCCGACGGCAGCGGTGACGTGTACTTCGACGTGCGGTCTTTTCCCGAGTACGGGGCGCTGACGCACCAGTCGATCGACGACATGGAGGCCGCGGCCGACGCCGATCCCCGCGGCAAGCGCGACCCGCGCGACTTCGCACTGTGGAAGGGGCACAAGGCCGACGAGCCCGAGACCGCGAGCTGGCCGACCCCGTACGGACGCGGCCGGCCGGGTTGGCACCTGGAGTGCTCGGCGATGGCCCGCAAGTACCTCGGTGACACCTTCGACATCCACGGCGGCGGCGTCGACCTGCGCTTTCCGCACCACGAGAACGAGCAGGCCCAATCGCGGGCGGCCGGGCTGGGGTTCGCGCGGTACTGGATGCACAACGCGTGGCTCACGGCGGCCGGCGAGAAGATGAGCAAGTCGCTCGGCAACGGCATGACGGTCGAGGAGATCACCAAGGTCGCCCGTCCGCTCGCCGTGCGCTACTACATCGGCAGCGCTCACTACCGTTCGACGCTGGAGTACCAGCCCTCCTCGCTCAGTGAGGCCGAGACCGCCATCGCCCGTATCGAGAGTTTCCTCGAACGCGCCGGCGGCCGCGACCTGCTCGACGAGCCGCTGCTGCCCGTCGCAGACCTGCCGCGAGGATTCACGCAGTCGATGGACGACGACCTCGGCGTCGCCGGAGCGCTCGCGGTCGTCCACGACACGGTGCGCGCGGGCAACTCCGCGCTCGATGCCGACGACGCTGCGACCGCCCGTAACGCGGCCCGGCAGGTGCTCGCGATGACATCGGTCCTCGGCGTCAACCCCTACGACGACGTGTGGAGCGGGGGCACGAGCAGCGACTCCGGTCTCGAGGCGGCGCTCGACGCCCTCGTGCGCGAGCGCATCGAGGCCCGCGCCGCGGCCCGCAAGGACCGAGACTTCGCGACCGCGGACGCCATCCGCGACTCACTCACCGCGGCGGGCGTCGCCGTCGAGGACACCCCGCAGGGCGCGCGCTGGTCGCTCGCTCGGCAGTCCACACCCACGACATCCACGAGGGACTGACATGGCCGGCAACTCACAGCGCCGAGGCGCGACGCGCAAGAGCTCCTCCCGCAAGGGCGCCGTCGTCGGCAGCGGCGGGCAGCGCCGTCGCGGGCTCGAGGGGCGCGGCCCCACGCCCAAGGCCGAGGACCGGGTCTACCACAAGGCGCACAAGGCCAAGCGCGCCGCGCAGGCCAAGGCGGCCAAACAGGGTGGTACGCACGGAGCCGGTCGTGGTGGTGCGGCGGCCAGGGCGGGAGCAAGACGGAGTGGCGCCCGCACGAGCGAGATGGTCGCGGGCCGCAACTCGGTCGTCGAGGCGTTGCGGGCCGAGGTCCCGGCCACGACCCTCTACGTCGCGAGCCGCATCGACTCCGACGACCGGGTGCGCGAGGCCATCCGCGTGGCGGGGGAGCGCGGCATTCCCATGCTCGAGACCCCCCGCGGGGAGCTCGACCGGCTCACCGACGGCGCGGTCCACCAGGGCCTCGCCCTGCAGATGCCGGCCTACGAGTACGCCGATCCGGCCGAGCTCGTCGACCCCCAGACTCCCGGGGTGCCGCTCGTCGTCGCACTCGACGGCATCACCGACCCGCGCAACCTCGGGGCGATCGTGCGCTCGGTCGCGGCCTTCGGCGGTCATGGCGTCGTCGTGCCCGAGCGTCGCTCGGTCGGGATGACGGCGTCGGCGTGGAAGACCAGTGCCGGCGCGGCGGCCCGCGTGCCCGTCGCTCAGGCCTCGAACCTCGTGCGGGCGCTCGAGAGCTACCGCAAGCAGGGATACTTCGTCGTCGGCCTCGACATGGACGGCGACGTCGAGCTCCCGGGTCTCGACCTCGCGACCGAACCTCTCGTCATCGTCGTCGGCTCCGAGGGCAAGGGCCTGTCACGGCTCGTGCGCGAGACCTGCGACCAGATCGCCTCGATTCCCATGGCCGCCGCGGTCGAGTCGCTCAACGCCGGGGTCGCCACGGGCGTCGCGCTCTACGAGGTCGCCCGGCGCCGCGCGGAGCAGCAGCGGGGCTGACGCCCGACGCGTCGAGTCTGCGTGCCGGGAGTCAGCTCTCGTTCGGCGGGAACATCGCGATCACCGGCATCTCCACGGTGTCGACACCGACGACCGACCTCTCGTCGGGTTTCTCAGGCAGCACGTGCGCGAGGTAGTCGGCGAAGGCCCACTGGGTGGTCACGTCACGGCCGCTGCGTTCGGAGAGATACCAGCGGTGCTCGAGCACCTCGTGAAAGATCTGCGCGTCCTCGAGCTTGGCCGAGAGTTCCCCGGGGATGTTGCGCACGACCGGCTCGTAGACCCGCAGCATCCACTCGTGGGCGGCGAGTTCCTCGGCGTCGTCGTCGAGTCCCTCGCCGGCGCGGAAGGCATCGAGGTCGTTGAGGAGCCGCCGGGCCTGGTTCTCGTGCACGTCGAGCCCCGTCAGCCGCAGCAGGCGGCGGCGGTGGTGGCCGGCGTCGACGACCTTGGGCTTGATCTGGATCGATGCGCCGTCGAGGTCCGTCGAGATCTCGAACTCGTCGACGTCGAAACCCAACTGGTTGAGCCGCCGCACCCGCTCCTCGACGCGCCACCGGTCTCCGCGTTCGAAGTGCTCGAGGGCCGTGAGCTCGTTCCAGAGCTGGGTGTAGCGCTGGACGATGCGGTCGGAGATGTCGATGGGGTCGGCGTCCTCGGGAATGACGCCGCCCGCGGCGAGATCCATGAGTTCGCCCGCGATGTTCACCCGCGCGATGTCGAGGTCGTGGGCGCGCTGACCGTCGGAGAGGGCGGGGAAGAGCTGACCGGTCTCGGCGTCGACGAGATACGCGGCGAACGAGCCAGCGTCTCGGCGGAACAGGGTGTTCGACAGGCTCACGTCGCCCCACCAGAACCCGGCGAGGTGCAGGCGGGCGAGGAGCACCGCGAGCGCGTCGAGCAGTCGGATGACCGTGTCGGGCTGCAGGCGCTGACTGAACAGCGCGCGGTAGGGCAGGGAGAACTGCAGGTGCTCGGTGAGCAGGATCGCGTCGAGCGGCTCACCGCGCAGCGTCGCGCGGCCACTCACGACGCCGAAGGGGACGACGGTCGGCAGCCCCAGTCGCTGCAGGTTGCGCAGCATCTCGTACTCCCGGGCTGCGATGTCGTCGCGGATCTCCTTGGCGGCGATGATGCGTCGCCCCACGCGCACGAATCGCACGATGTGCCGGGAGATGCCTCGGGGCAGCGCCGCGAGGTGGGAGGTGTCCCACTCCTCCAAGGGCGTCGACCACGGCAGATCGAACAACGCCGGGTCGGCCCGCGAGGTCATGAACTGAAGGGCCATCACCTCATCGTCGCAGACGCGGCCGGGATCCTCTCCGAGGAGTGCTCACGTGGAGCACGGCGTGGTCTCCAGATCGCCTGGCGAGCTGATGCCTGGCCGAGTGACGCAACCGTGTGAACCCGCGTCGTGCGCTCGAACAGGCGTTTTCACCCGGTCTCGCCCGCGTGGATCGCGGGTCCTGGGGGTGAAACCGCCTGTTCGAGCGGTGGGTGGGTGCGCCGGCGTGAGCTCAGGTGGTCGGTGGTTTCGCTCGAACAGGCGCTTTCACCCACGCTCGCCCGTGTGGATCGCGGGTTCTGGAGGTGAAACCGCCTGTTCGAGCGGGCGGTAGGCGGCGTGCGGGGTGGAGGCACCTGTGTGAGCGGGTGAGGGGGAGCGGTGGGGCGGGTGTGCGGGGGTGGAGGCGCCTGTTCGAGCGGGCGGTGCGTCAGTCGCCGAGCCGGCCGCCGGTCTCGAGGCTGAAGAGGTGCACGTGGTCGCCCTTGGGGACGAAGGTCACGACCTCGCCCTTCTGCGGCGGGGTGCGGCCGTCGACGCGCGCGATGATCGGCTTCTCCGTCGGCTGGGTGCCCTGCACGTGGCCGTAGACGTAGGCGTCGGCGCCGAGTTCCTCGACGACGTCGATCTCGACGGGCAGACCTTGGCCCGACGAGATCTCCATGTCCTCGGGACGCACGCCGAGGGTGACGACCTCGCCCGCGCCCTCGAGCACGGACCGGTCCACCGGGTACACGGCCGAGCCGAACTGCACACCGCCGTCGACGACCTTGGCGTCGAAGAGGTTCATGGCCGGGGAGCCGATGAACCCGGCGACGAAGACGTTGTCGGGGTGGTCGTACATGCGCCGCGGGGTGTCGCACTGCTGCAGGATGCCGTCCTTGAGCACGGCGACCCGGTCGCCCATCGTCATGGCCTCGACCTGGTCGTGGGTGACGTAGACGGTGGTGATGCCGAGACGGCGCTGCAGGGACGCGATCTGCGTGCGGGTCTGCACGCGCAGCTTGGCGTCGAGGTTCGACAGCGGCTCGTCCATGAGGAAGACCTTGGGCTCGCGGACGATCGCGCGTCCCATCGCGACACGCTGCCGCTGGCCACCCGAGAGAGCCTTGGGTTTGCGCTCGAGGTACTCGGTGAGGTCGAGGATCTTGGCGGCCTCCTCGACGCGCCGGCGGATCTCGGCCTTGTCGACGCCCGCGATCTTGAGGGCGAAGCCCATGTTGTCGGCGACCGTCATGTGTGGGTAGAGCGCGTAGTTCTGGAAGACCATGGCCACGTCACGGTCCTTGGGCGACAGGTCGGTGACATCGGTGTCGTCGATGAAGATGCGCCCGCTGTTGACCTCTTCGAGGCCGGCGAGCATGCGCAGGCTCGTGGACTTGCCACAGCCGGAGGGTCCGACGAGAACGAGGAACTCCCCGTCGGCGATGTCGAGATCGAGCTGGTCGACCGAGGGCTTGTCGTTACCCGGGTACTGGCGGGTGGCTTTGTCGAACCTGACCGTGGCCATGACGTCGTTGTCCTTTCCTTCACCGGCAGGAACGTGCCGGACGATCCGTTGTGAAGTCGGCGCGGCGGTGCACCGTCGGCGCGCGGAGGGGCGCGCCCAGCACATCATCGCATCCGGTCGAGGCATGTGGACGCGCAGGTGAAGGACCGGTTCTCGCATGTGAGACGTACGGGCCCACCGCGGGCGTCGCTATGCCCGGGTGACGCGAGGCCGCACCGTCCCGACGGGGGCGCCGGGGTGGAAACGCCTGTCTCGGCGGAGGGATGGCGTGTTCAGTGGGAACGACGGTGACCGACGAACGCGTCGAGCACCGCGACGACGTCGGGGATCGATTCGACGCGGTACGTGGCCCCGGTCTCCCCGGCGCCGACCTTGATCGTCACGTGTCCTTCGTCAGCCGGCAGCAGAGCGAAGGCCTTCTCGTCGGTGACGTCGTCACCGAGGTAGACGACGGCGTCGGCGTCCACGACGGCCTGCAGGGCCCGCAGGGCAAGCCCCTTGCTCGTGTCGACGACGCCGAGTTCGAGGACGCTCTTGCCGGCGAGCGCGTGGACCCCTTGGCGTTCCCCGAGTGGGGCGGCGTCGGCCAGGGCCGCCCGGGCCGCGTCCTCGGGCAGCCCACGGGTGTGCAGCACGACGGCGGCGGGTTTGCGCTCGATGCGGGCCTGCGGATGGCGCGTCAAGAGCTGTGTGAGCGCCTCGTCGAGGTCGGCAAGACGTGTTCGCGCCGCGTCGTCGAGCATCGCGCCGACCCCGAGATCGTCGCGGGAGCTCTGGGCGCCGTGGGAGCCGATGAGGCCGATGACGTCGTCGGATGCCCCCGAGAGGGTGCGCAGGGTGTCCACGTCACGCCCCGAGACGAGGGCCACCGTGACTCCGTCGAGAGCGGCCGCGGCGCGCAGCACGTCCATCGCGCCGTCGACGGGGGCGGCGTCGAGGGGGTTCTCGACGAACGGCGCGAGGGTGCCGTCGAAGTCGGTGGCCAGCACGACCCTCGGCAGGGTCGCGACCTCGGCGAGCCGCGCGGCGAGATCCGCCGGGAGCCTCGAGGCCGCCGGCTCGCTCACGCCCCCGCCTCGATCTGGGCCTCGTCGCGCGGCACAGACTTCAGGGCGTCGAGGAACTCCCCGGCCCACTTCTGCACGTCGTGGTTGCGCACCGCCTGGCGCAGCGCCTTCATGCGGCGGGTGCGCTCCTCGGGGGAGTCCTTGATGGCCTGCACGATGCGGTTCTTCAGACCGCGGATGTCGTGGGGGTTGTGGATGTAGGCGGCGTCGAGCTCCTTGGCCGCGCCCGTGAACTCCGAGAGCACGAGCGCGCCGTCGTCGTTGTGCCGGCAGGTGACGTACTCCTTGGCGACGAGGTTCATGCCGTCGCGCAGCGGGGTGACGAGCATGATGTCGGCGGCCTGGAACATCGCCGCCATCTCGGCCCGGTCGAACGACTGGTGCAGGTACTGCACGGCGGTGGCCTCGACGGTGGAGAAGTCGCCGTTGATGCCGCCGACCGTGAGCTCGATCTCGTCCTTGAGGTTCTGGTAGGCGGCGACGCGCTCGCGGCTCGGCACGGCGACCTGGATGAGGGCGACGTCGGGCGGAGTGAGCTCCCCGTCGAGCAGGAGCTCGTGGTACGCCTTGAGGCGGTGGCGGATGCCCTTGGTGTAGTCGAGGCGGTCGACGCCGAGCAGGAGCACCTCGGGGTTGCCGAACGACTCGCGGATCTCCCGTGCTCGCTGCTGCACGTCCTCGCGGCGGGCGAGCTCGTCGAGGCCGTCGAAGTCGATGGAGATCGGCAGCCCCGCCGCGCGCACGGTGCGGCCGTCCACGCGAATCGTGTCACCGTCGGTCTCGTACCCCTCGAGCTGGCGGCAGGCGCGCTGGAAGTTCCAGGCGTCGTCCTCGCGCTGGAAGCCAAGGAAGTCGGCGCCGAGCAGGCCGTCGATGATGTGGCCGCGCCACGGGAGCTGCGCGAAGAGCTCGACCGGCGGGAACGGGATGTGGTTGAACCAGCCGATCCGCACGTCGGGGCGCAGCTTGCGCAGCATCGCCGGGACGAGTTGCAACTGGTAGTCGTGGACCCACACGGTGGCGCCCTCGGCGGCGACCTTGGCGAGTTCGTCGGCGAACCGCTGGTTGACCGTGCGATACGCGGCCCACCAGCGGCGATGGAACGTCGCCGGCACGATGACGTCGTGGTAGATCGGCCACAGGGTGTCGTTGGAGAAGCCCTCGTAGTAGTCGCGCACCTCTTGCGCCGACAGCGGTACCGGGTGCAGGTGCATGCCCGAGTCGTCGAAGGGCTCGGGAGCCTCGCCCGGCTCGCCCGACCAGCCCACCCAGGCGCCGTCGCGGCCACGCATGACGGAGTCCATCGCGGTCACGAGTCCGCCCGGGCTGCGCTTCCACTCGGTGCCGTTCTCGCCCTCGGCGCGGTCGACCGGAAGCCGGTTCGCCGCGATGACGAAGTCGTAGGTGGGGCGATCGTCGCTCATCGTTGGTCAACTCCTACGCGGTCGCGAAGTGGTCCGTCGTCATCCTATTCGGGCAGATCGGGCCGGCACGTCGGACGGGTCCGTTCGGCCTGCTCGGAGCCGCCGACGCTCGGCGGTTCGCGAACCACGCGGGTCCTCCGCGCCGGCGCACCGCAGCCGCGCATCCGCTACGACGCCGCTGCCCGGGAATCCGGTGTCCGGGCTGCTCACAGGCTGTTGCCAGGTCGACACCAGGGCGTTCACCCGGCCCGTCCGTAGAGTGGGAGGGCCGATGTCGGGTCCGTTCGGACCCCGGTGAGCAGGCCCGCCACGCGGGCGAGGACGAGGTGCGTCGCCGAGAGACGCATTCGGGAGGTGTCGTGTCCACACAGCCGGTCGATCAGTCGGACGCGCCCCGACGCCTCGGGAGCTACCGACTCCACGGCCTGCTCGGCGAGGGCGGCATGGGGATCGTCCACCTCGGTGTCGATCCCTCGGGGCGCGCCGTGGCCGTCAAGGTGCTGCGCGATCACGTCGCTCACGACCGGGTGGCCCGCGCACGGCTCGCGCGGGAGGTCGCCACGCTGCGGCGGGTCGATCATCCGTCGGTCGCCCCGTTCCTCGGTGCCGACGTCGAAGGCCCGCGTCCGTACATCGTCACCCGGTACGTGCCCGGTGAGGCGCTCGACGTGTGGGTGCACGAGCACGGGCCGTTGACGGGCTCCGCGCTGCGCGAGTTCGGCATCACGCTCGTCGACGCGCTCACCGCCATCCACGAGGCGGGTGTCATCCACCGCGACCTCAAGCCCGGCAACGTCCTCATGCCCGACGGCTCGCCCGTGGTCATCGACTTCGGCATCGCGCACGTCACCGACGAGTCGCGGCTGACCTCGACCGGGCTCGTCATGGGCACCCCGGGCTATCTCGCGCCCGAGTTGCTCGACGGCCAGGACGTCTCGGTCGCCACTGACCTGTGGGGGTACGCGGCCACACTCGCGTTCGCCGCGACCGGGCGACCTCCCTACGGAACGGGACGCACCGAGGCCGTGCTCGACCGGGTGCGCCGCGGCGCCGCTGACCTGCAGGGAGTGGAGCCGGGCCTCGCCCACATGCTGCGGGCTGCGCTCGACCCCGACCCCGCCCGCCGGCCGCGGCTGGACGAGATGCGCCGGTTCCTCACCGACCCGCCCGCCTCGCCTCCCCCCGCTGCGCCGACGGAGGCGATCGCGGAGGAATCCGGCCGTGCATCCGATGCCGCGTCGCTCGCGCCGCCCACGCAGGCGGTCACCGCGCCCGTCGGTGACCGGAGTTCGGACGCGCGGCCCGCACCGACGGCCTGGTGGCAGCGGCCGGCTCGAGGTGCGTCGCCGGGTCTCGATGAGCGGCACGCGCCTCGACCCGACGATGCGGCCACGGCCGTGCATCCGGTGGTCTCGACACGGGTCATGCCGGCCGTCCCGGCACCGGCGACTCCGCCGGTGCAGCAGCCGTACGCCGGGTTCAGCGCCGCACCACCGGCACCCACCGCGCCTGCGGATCGCGAGTGGTCGGGGGGTGGTCGGCCGCCGTCGAGCGGGTGGTTCGCGCCGCGGGGAGGAACGCCGCCGCAGCGAGCGGACGGCTGGTCCGGCCCCGGCGGTGCTCCTCGCTCGCCCGGAAACTGGCCCGCGCCCGCCCCCGGAGGCCCGGGCGCGATGGCGCAACCGGGACACGGGGCCGTCGCGGTTCCGCGCCCCCGGCCGGCCCGCACCGGCACGCTCATCGCCCTCGGATCGGTGCTCGTCGCGCTCACGGCGTATCTGCCGGGTCTCGGGCTGATCGTCGCGCTCGGGTGGTCGTGGCTCGCGCGCTTCGTCGATCGCCTCATCACGTCGGTCGCCCTCCGGCGTGCCGAGCGCGGGCGGCGCGACACCGACCTGCCGCTCGCCGCTCTCGGTAGCCCCTGGCATCTGCTCGGGTCGGCGGTATCGGCGCTGGTGGCGGGCATCCTGCCGCTGCTCGTGGGCGCGGGGATCATCGTGGGTCTGCGTGCTGTCGCCGGTGACGTCGGGGGGCTTCCGGTGGGGTTGCCGACGACGATCATGCTCGGGGCCGCCGCGGCGTTGGTCGTCGCGTGGTGGGGGCCGGGGAGCACGACCATGCGGCGGGGTTCGCGGACCCTCGTGCGTGGAGTCGCTCCGGGTCGCCCGGGGGCGATGATCGCCGTCGCCGGCCTTCTCGCGACCGCCGTGATCCTCGGCCTGCTCACGCAGTCGAGCGGCTGGGAGTTGTCGTGGTGGCCCCTGGACGGCCTGCGGCGGCTCATCCCGGCCGCGGTGCGCGGCCTGGGCCTGTGATCCGGTGCGGCGGAGGACCGTCCCGATCATGCGTCCATGTTGCCTTGGTCACGTATTGATCACGGTTCAGGATGGTTCTCGGTGTTCGTGACGTGCGACGACGCGCGGAGGCGGCGATGATGCCGTGATCGATTCGTTGCCCAACCGTGACTCAGGCATTGCTCAGGTGTCATCTCTGGCCTAGAGTCGCCAACGTTTGGCCGACAGGTTCATGGTCCTGTCCTCGGGGGCCCGACACCAACTGCACATTTCATCCATACATCTGCGCGCCCTCGCGCCGAGCTTCGTCAGAGGGCGTCACCGCCGGTTCACGCCGGGCAGACGAAGGTGGGGGACCCAGTGGCCGTGATCCGGCCCGGCCGTCGAGAGACGGCCTTGGGGTGAAGCCGAGAACTTCGGCCGGGCAACCTGACGCCCGAACCCGACAGCTAACCCCACAGGCGCCGTCAGGAGAGGATTCGACCATCCACATGCATTACAACGCCAAGCACCGCGCTGCCCGTCCTGCCTCGAAGGCCCGCCGCACGTTCGCGACGGCTCTTCTGGGTGGCGCCACCATCGTCGGCGGCATGTTCGCCGGCGCGCCCTCCGCTCAGGCCGCTGGCGGCAACGTCTGGGACCGCGTCGCCGCGTGCGAGAGCGGTGGCAACTGGAAGATCGCCACCGGCAACGGCTACTACGGCGGTCTGCAGTTCTCGAAGGGCAGCTGGCGCGCCGCCGGCGGCCACCGTCACGCGGCCCTGCCGCACCACGCCAGCAAGGCCGAGCAGATCGCGACCGCCAAGAACCTGCTGCGCATGCAGGGTCCGGGCGCGTGGCCGGTCTGCAGCAAGCGCGCGGGCCTGAACCGCTCCAACGGCCTCGCGGCCGGCGGCGGTGTCGCGACCAAGGCGGCCTCGCGCAGCGTGCAGCGTGCGTCCAACGCGCCGATGCCCACGCGCAACCAGGTGCGCAAGCTCCAGCGCGCGGTCGGTGCCCGCGTCGACGGCATCGTCGGCCCGGAGACCGTGCGCAAGACCCAGCGTCACCTCGGCCAGCGCCAGACCGGCGCGAGCTACCTCTCGGGCGCCACTCTCAAGGGTGCCTGGAAGATCGTGCGCGGCTGAGTCGTACCGCATTCGACGAAGGCCCGGTTCCTCCACAGAGGAACCGGGCCTTCGTCGTGTCCCGCCCGGGATCGGCGTGGGCGCCGATCACCGGGCGAGCGCTGCGATATCGCTGCCCGAGGTCTACCAGACCCTGCGGCGGGCGCCGCCGATCGGGACGAAGTTGAGGATCAAGCCGACGATGATCAGCAGCACCCCGATGGAGGTGAGGATGTTCATCTTCACCAACCAGCCCACGATCACCAGAACAATTCCGAGGCCAACCATGATGGTCTCCTTTCAGGGGGTGCGCTCCCAAGGGAGCGGCCGGGTCGACGGTTGCCGACTCGTCTACAGCATGCCTCGCAATACCCGCTCGGATGCATCCTGAAACGCAACGATTCGGACTCTGCGCGCCAAAGCCGCTGGTCGCGGGCCCGTCGGCTGCTGAATCCCCTTGAGGGCGTGTGGGATCGGACGTGTGAACGGACGTCGAGAAACCGGTAGAATGATCAAGCGCTGCCCGCGCCGAGGTTCGGGCTCGCACGCTGGAGTGGCGCAATCGGTAGCGCACCTGTCTTGTAAACAGGTGGTTGTGGGTTCGAGTCCCATCTCCAGCTCTCTGACCTGGTCAGACACCCCCACCCGGGCCAGGTGTTTAAGGGTGTCGCTACACGTTTACTGCCCGGAATCACTCTAGCGGCATCGCAAGGGCTTTTGCAGCCTTTCGACTCGCCACACCACGACCCAGGTACACGTCCATCGTCATCGACGGCATCGAGTGACCCAAGTGGTCCGCGATGTCCCGCGCGGTCATCCCGGCCGCGTCCATCCTGGTCGCCGCGGTCTTCCGCAGGGTGTGACTGTGGACCCACGGAAACCCGGCCCGGTCGAACGCGCGACGCAGGTGAGACGACGTGTTGCTCGGGTCGCGTGGCCGACCCAGCGGCGACGGGAACAGTGCGACGTCGGTTCGGATGCGGGGGTCCGCGATTCGATCCCTGAGCATCAGCACCACGGCATCGGGCAGCGCGATGGTCCGCGTGCCGGCCCTCGACTTCGTCCGCTCCTGCCGACCCTTGTGCGTCTGGGTCGCGCGGATCGTCGCCGTGCCGTCGTCGAGGTCGACGTCCTCCTCGAGCAGCGCGCACGCCTCCCCGAGGCGCACTCCTGAGCCCAGCATGAAGACGACGAGGTCGACGAGGTCGTGCTCGCGGGTGATCGTGTCCTTGCGTAGCCCTGCCAGCAGCGCTGCTGCCTCGACGTCGGTCAGGGCACGCGCCGGGTCCGTCTTCTTGGGGAGCGACGACAGCTCGCGCACGGGATTCGTGTCCAGGGCGCCGTGCCGCACGGCCAGGCCCAGCATCATCGACAGACACGCCCGCGTCGTCCGGGCCGTCGCCACACCATGCCCGTCCCGTACGGCGTCAACAAAGTCGTCCAGGCGTGCCGGCGTGCATTCCCCGACGCGCACCTCACCGACCCGCGGCGTGATGATGCGTTCCACGATCCACTCGTACCGTGCGACGGTCGACGGCGCCCGCTGACCGTCCAGCCGCACCCGCGCAAGCCACTGCGAGGCGAGCTCGCTCACGCGCGTGTTGTCGCGGATCGTGCCCGTGGGCGGCCGGCGCGTCTTGAGTGCGGCGTCCAGTTCCTTACGTGCTTCCTTCTCCGTCGCCCCGAACTTCGCGACCTGCCGGACCTTGCCGTCCTGGTCGCGTACGCGGCACCGGGCACGGAACCGGCCCGGCGACGTCTCCTGAACGTTGACGGCGCCGGCCTCACCGATCGGCAACGGGGGTCTAGCCACTGGCCTTGTCGCTCTCTCGTTGCTCTTGGACCAGGCCGTCGAGCAGTTCCGCTGCGCGTCTCACTTGGATGTTCGCCTGGACGAGTCGTACCGACGCCGGAGAGCTGCGGCCGTGGAAGTTCTTCCATGCGGCCGACGCCGGCATGGTGACGCCTGGCATGTACTCGATCTGAGCCTCGCCGTCTTCGGGGTCCGTTCGATCTTGCGGTCCGTCCTTCGCCCCGGGGAACAGCAGTTCCGCAGGGGATACCGAGAGCGCGCGTGCGATGACGACCAGCTCGTGAACCGTGATCCCCTCTCTGCGGCCCGTCTCCAGTCCGACGACCGTGTTCCGGACGATCGGGAATCCAAAGCCAGCACACCTCTCGCAGAGGTCGGTTTGGCTCAGCCCCTCCTCCTTCCTGAGGCGGGCGATCTCTGCGCCGATCCGTCGTGTCCAGGATCGGGGCCATTCTGATTGCTGCATGAGTGAACGATAGCGCACGGTTTGCACATTCGAGTTGGAGCGTCTACAGTCTGCATCAGGCAACAAGAGTCACCACAATGTTGACTCAAATAGGGACGGAGTGGACGCATGGCCGAGCAGCAGCCCGCACTTCTGACGATCGAAGGCGTAGAGGCGCGCACCGGGATTCCGGTGCGGCAGATCCGCGTCCTCACGACGAATGGGACCGGCCCGCCGTCGGTCCGCCTCGGAAAGCGGCGCTGGTGGCGCGCCGCAGACGTCGACGCATGGATCGACGAGACGTTCGCGCAGGACTCCCACTGACCCCGGACGCAACGCGGCCCGGGTCCCCTCGACCCGGGCCGCGCGAGGAGACCAACATGCCCCATACGCACCACATCTCGCGTCACCAGTTTACCGGTGACTTGGTGCAGCGTGTCCCCGCCGACCGCGGCCCCGGATACCAGGCCGACCTCGACGAGGTGCTCGCCCGAACGGCCGACGCATGGTCGGCCGGCTACGCGACCGGGTACCACGACGGCCGCGCCGACCGGGCCGCTGACGCCGCGCACCGCGCCCTCGCCACCGACCTGCGAAGCATCGCGGACGGTCCCGAGATCACGAGCATGAACGGCTCGGACGCCGAGCTCAGGGCCCGAGCTGCCGAGCGCGAGCGAGCCGGGATCGCCCGGGCCCGCGTGGGGAGGGCATCGTGACCACGCTCATGCTCGACGACCCGACACCGCTCATGCACGCCAAGCCCACCGCGACGTTCCCGACGTCAGCTCTGCCCACGTTCCTGGCCGAGATGGTCGACGCCGTCGCCGAGGCTACCCAGACCGACGTCGCGATGACCGGAACGTCGGCGCTGTCTGTCCTCGCCGCCATGGCCGGCGGGCAGGCCGAGATCGAACCCCGCACCGGGTGGCGTGAACCTCTGTGCTTGTTCACCGCCACCATTGCCGAGCCCGGCGAGCGGAAATCCGCCGTGCAGGCCATGATGACCGCGCCCTTGCTGGACGCCGAGGAGGTTCTTGTCTCGGACGGGGAGATCGCCCGGCAGGAGGCGACCACGACCCGCGACATCGCCATCAGGGCCGCCGAGAACGCTCGGAGCACGGCAGGCAAGGCCAGCGGTGCCGAACGCGACAAGGCACTGGCCGAGGCCATCTCGGCGACGATGGCGGCGGAATCCATCGACGTGCCACCCCTGCCACGCCTCCTCGCCGACGACGTCACCCCCGAGGCCGTCGCCGGCCTCCTCGCCGAGCAGCGTGGCCGACTGGCCATCGTGTCCGCCGAGGGCGGCGTGTTCGACACCATCGCCGGCCGCTACTCCAACGTGCCCAACCTTGACGTTTTTCTCAAAGGTCACGCGGGTGACACGCTCAAGGTGGACCGACGCGGACGCGCCCCCGAGTTCATCCGCCGACCCGCGCTGAGCATGGGGTTGATGGTGCAACCGGACGTCATCCGGGCCATCGGACAGAACCGCACCTTCCGCGGTCGAGGCCTCACGGCACGGTTCTTGTACGCCCGGCCGGTCTCCCGGGTCGGCCACCGCCGTGCAGATGCCGCGCCTGTCCCCGCGACCGTCCTCGAGGCCTACAACGACAGGATCCGCGAGATGGCAATGGACCTGCACCAGTGGGCGGGAGACCCGGCCGTCCTGACCATGTCGACCGAGGCGCGTGAGGCCCTGGTGCGCCTCATGGAGGAGATCGAGCCCCAGCTCGACCCCCGCACCGGCTCGCTCGGACACATGACGGATTGGGGCTCCAAGTTCGTCGGTGCGGTGACCCGGATCGCCGGCCTCCTCCACCTCGCGACCCACGACGCCGAGGACGCCATCCGAGTGCCTGTCTCGGGTGACACGTTCGACCGCGCCACCGCCATCGGCCGCTACTACCTCGACCAGGCGCGGGCCGTGTTCCGTGAGATGGGTGCCGACGAGGACACCCTGAACGCGGTCTACCTCCTGGACCGGACCCGTGGTCTTGGCGCAGAGGAGGTCACTGAACGAGACCTAATGCGGGTCGCGCAGAAGTTCCGCACGAAAGCCGACATGGCGCCGGCCCTTAACCGCTTGGTCGATGCCGGGTGGTTGATCCCCGTGGAGATCACCAGGGAGCCGGGCACCCGAGGTCGCCCACCATCGCCCTCGTACCGCGTCCACCCGGCCACATGGGAGGCCTGACGGAAATGACAGAACCGACAAAATCGCGCCTTTCGTCAGTCCCGTCATTTGTGTCAGCCACCCAACTACTCGCCAGCGACCTCGACCGCCTCGCCGCCGCCGGCCGGAAGACCCCCTGCCAGTACGTCCTCCGTCAAGGCGACGAACGCTTCATCTCGGAGGACCGCGACGAACGGGAGTCCGCCCGCGGACTATGCGCCGGATGCCCCGTCCTCGACCTGTGCCGGGCCGCGGCCATCGAGGAGCAGTGCTCATGGGGAGTACGGGGCGGCGTCGACTTCAGCGACTCCCGAACCCGCCGCGCCGCGCGGCGTCAGCACCACCGCAAGATCAACCGATCGGAGACAGCATGACCACGAATCCCACGGCCGTGGCGACCCTCGCCCGCGACCTCATCCGCGCGACCCGCGCCAACGGTGACACAGCAACCGACCTGTTCCTCGACGTCATCCGCCCCGAGTGCCTGCCCGACCTCATCAAGGCGATGACGGGCTCGTTCGTCCGGCTCACCGGCCCCGACACCATCACCGAGGAGGACGTCCGGTCCGCGACGCTCTGCCTCCTGGGCGCGGTCGAGGCCGCCCTCGATGGTGACGCGTCCGCCGTCGAAACCCTCCGACCCGAAACCCTCGCCGAGGGCCTCGCCCAGGCCAACGCGGCAGTCGTCATCTTGGCGAATTTGCTGGGCCAGGACGGTGGCCGCGACTGGATCGCCGGGTTCCGCGCCGACATGCTCCGCTGCCCCACCGACCCCGAGGAGACCGAGACCGATGACTGACCAGGCAGCCACGACCGAACCAGAGGACGACCTCGCCCACGACGAGGTCACCGACGCTACCGACAACGACGAGACCGACGACAACGCCCGGCGCCACCGCCGCCGCGACCCTGACAGCGAGGCCGCCACACGTCGCCGACAGCTCCGGGCGGCCGAGGAACAGAACGCCGCGGTCACCGCCGAACGCGACCGCCTCGCCGCCCGCCTCGAGCACATGCAGCGCGCTGAGGCCGAGCGGATCGCAAGCAGCCGGCTCGCCATCGGCAAGGACTTGTGGGACGTCGGCGACGTCGACCTCGACGACGTCCTCGACGACAACGGCGACGTCGACCCGGCCCTCGTCGAGACCGCTGTCGCCGCCCTCATCGAAACCCGACCCGGCCTCGCCACCCCGCCACCGAGATATCCCGACATGGGCGCCGGACGCCGCGGCGCCACGACCAGCGCACCAACGTGGGCCGACGTCATGCGACGCGGGTAGGAGATAGCCAGACACGCGTACAATCGGAAATGCGTTCGCCCGCCTATCGCGGAGGGCAGGCGGGCGAACGCGCGGCCGGCCCCGAGGGCCACTCCCGCGTCGAGCAGCAGCTCCGCGGTGAGGAGAGCAGCACCCGCCACACACACCTCGGAGGCACAGCCATGACCAACACCCGCGCCAACACCACGAGCATCCTCACCCCCGAACAGGTACACCAGCTCGTCGTCCTGCCCGCCCTCGCATCCGCGGCACTCGACGTCGCAACCACCGTCGTGCCGATCGGCTCCTCGACGTGGCGCGCGCCCCGCGTCACCAAGGACCCCTCCGCCGCGTGGGTGAACGAGGGCCAGGAGATCCCCGTCAGCGACTTGGAAGTCGACGAGGTCACCGTCACCCCACCCAAGATCGCCGGCCTGACCGTGGTCACCTCCGAGCTCGCAGCCGACAGCAGCCCCGCCGCAGTCGAGGCCATCGGCGCCGGCCTCGTCCGCGACATCGCACGCAAGCTCGACGCCGCGTTCTTCGGGAACCTGCCCGCGCCGGCACCCGCCGGACTCGGCAGCTTCAACGCATCCGAGATCACCGCCGTGGCAGTCTCCTCGACCCTCAACAGCTTCGACGTATTCACCGACGCGATCTCCCTCGTCGAGACCCGCGGTGCCCGCATCGACACCTGGGCAGCCAACCCCCAGGACATCGCCACCCTGTCCACGATCAAGACCGCGACCGGCTCCAACATGCCCATCCTCGGCGTCGGCGACGCCCGCCCCGACACCCGAACCCTGTTCGGAATCCGCCTCGTCGCATCCCCCAGCATCCCCGTCGGAACCGTCTTCGGCCTCCCGAAGGACCGCGTCTACACCATCGTCCGGCAGGACGCCACCGTCACCACCGACACCTCGGCGTTCTTCACCAGCGACCGCGTCGCCGTCCGCGCCGTCGCGCGAGTCGGATTCGGATTCGTCCACCCCGAAGCCATCGCCCGCATCAGCATCAACACCGCCACGCCCTGACACCCCCCGGGCACCCCCTCCCCCCCGAGCCGCCTAGACCGTGGGGTCTGCGAATTTCTCCGGCTACGGGTTCCGGTGCTTCGCCGTGGTGATACTTTCTCGCGCTTCGAGACGGGTCGCGGTGGCAGGATTGCGGCATGTCGAACCCTGATCGAGTGGCCTATTCGCGGTCGCCGCTGAGTGATCCAGACCCGTGGCGGCCCTACTTCCACACGGTGGTGCATCGCGATGGGTATGAGTGCATCACGTGCTCGGCGCTGGTTCCGTACCAGCCGGATTCTCTGCAACGGCACATCGACTGGCATGCCGGGGTGACGAGATAGGGCGTCCGTCCCCGAGGACATAGGAGGCGGCCCCGGCACGATGCCGGGGCCGCCTCTTCGTCGCAGCGGTCAGGCGCGACCGGCAGTGATCCGGTCGACGAGGTCGGCGGCGTCGAGCAGGTCGGCGGCGTACCTCCGCGCTTCCGCGGGCGTCATGTCGTCCATGCGGCAGGCGTCGATCAGCACCGCGCCGTCATCGCCCGGGATCGGGGTCACGGTGCCGGCGGCGTCGACGTTCACGGCCTGGTGGATATCGAGGCGCACCTCGTGCGTGGTGACGGCCAGGTACTCGCCGGGGCCGGCCGGCCAGTCCGCGGCCTCGCGGTCGTCGCACCGGGTCATCGTCTGGGCCCAGGTCACGGGCATCGTCGTTGTGTTCATGTCAGTTCTCCTTGTTGTTGTTGCCGAACATGGGCTTACCGAGGGCGGCTCGCCACAGGCATCGGATGCCGATGCAGACAGCGGCGATCTGGATGGCGTGGCCGATGAGGATTTCGAGCATGATGGGGCCTTTCTGTGGGGGTCGGGTCTAGCGCTTGCCGTGCTTTCGTGCAGGTCACGTGCCTGTCGGTGTGCAAGCGGCGGTGCTTGCCGCTTGCCGTGCTGCTTGTGCGGTGACGACGTCCTCACGGGCCACTCCGCGACGGTTCACGGTGACGCCGTCGACCTTGCGGGAGACCTGTTTGGACGGGATGTCGTGGGCCCGGAGCGAGGCCGACAGTGACTCGGCGGTGACGGTCTGCCCGGTCAGCGTCAACCGGTCCGCGAGCTCGTCGAACCACAGTCGTCGCCGGTCCCCGGCCGGCCAGACGGCCAGGATGTCGGCGAGGAGGTCCGGCGCCGGTTCCTCGTCCTGCCGCGGGAGCAGGCCGCGCTTCTCCCGGTCGGCCCGGGCCCGGGCGATGACCGTTGCGGCGTCGTCGCCGTCGACGTACGCCCACCGGCACAGGGATGGGTCGTCGCCGTCGGCGAGCACCCAGGAGAGTCCGACGTCGCCGCGGGCGAAGGTGTTGCTTCTGTAGCCGGCGGTCCCCACACCCGTGCCGAGGATGATGTCGGATGAGGTGTGGTCCATCGTGCGGAACGCGAGCCGGAGCGAGGCGTTCGCCGACGCCCCGGTGGGAATCGACTCCTTCGCGGGCCGTTGGGTGGCGAGGACCAGGGTGATCCCGGCTGCGGGCCCGCGCCGGATCAAATCCTCGACGATGCCCGCGGCTTCCTTCCCGGCCGGGCCGGTGAGGATGACCTGCGACTCGTCGATGACGTACAGGACAGGGTGGAGCCGGAGCTTGCGCTGCGCGGCGAGGTCAGCGGTCACCTTGCCGCCCGGGCACTGTTCCCGCGGGAGGGTCCGCAGGGTCCGGTAGCGGCGGCGCATGTCCGCCTGGACCGCCCGAAGATCGGTCATGACTCGTTCGAGGCCCTCGTCGTCGTCCTCGACGCACAAGAACGTGGCGATGGGTTCGAACGGGAGCCAGTCCGCGCCACCCTTGCCGTCCACGATGTGCAGCTCGACGAGGGGGTCGAGGGCCGCGGCGAGGGCCAGGACACGCACCCCCACGGTCTTGCCCGACCTGGGCACGCCACCGGCGATGCAGGAGGCTCCCGCGAGGGTGAGGGACACCGGGCGACCGCGCTCGTCCGCGCCGACGACGAGCGGCTCGAAGTAGGAGGTCCGTCCCCGCTCGAGGAGGGGCCACCGGACCGGTTTCCGGGCGTCCATCGGCCTGTCGGACACGTAGATGGTGAGGCGGCCGGCGTGCTGGTCGCCAGGGGCCGGCCACACCGCGGATTCGGCGCGGCGCAGACCGGAGGCCAGGCGGGAGCGTCGTTCGATGACGTCCCCAGCAGTCACGCCCGGGGGAAGGTCGAGGTCCACCCGCCACCCGGAGCCGTCCCGGCACACCGGCGAGGTGAACCTCACCGCGTTCTGGTCCTCGCGCAGTGCCTTGTTCAGCTCGCCGATGCCGAGGGTGCCCAGGGCGGTGACGACCAGGTCGGCCGTGAGGCGCGGGGGGCCGGCCTCATGCACGGCGGGCCCGACCCGCAGGGTCTCCTCCCCGCGGCCGATGACGCCCAGGACGAGGACCGCGGCGACGCCGGCCACGATCATGGCCGTGGTGCCCCACGCGAGGAGCGCAGCCACGAGGAGCACCGCGGCGACCGCGGCGACGACGGCCGCGGCGACGGCCCGCAGCTTCATGGCTTCCCGGTGCTCCTGCTGCACCCGCAAGTAGGCGCTTGCCTCTGTGGTGCCGGTGTTCTCCGCCCCCGACATGGACGCCCGCACCCGACGCCCCTCGGCGTCGAGCACCCAGCGCAGGAACCACACCAGGGACCGCCACGCCCCGACCGGGGAGCGGGCCACGATGCGGGCGAGGTACACCGGCACGCGGGCCCCGTGGAACGCCGCAGCGTGGCCGGCGCGGACGCTGGACTCCCGCGCGCCCACGACCGTGGCGTGCACGACCGGGCGCACCAGCTTGGGCGTGATCGGCTTGCGGACGACCTCGACCGGTTCGGCGAACACGATCTCGTCGACCTCACGGCCGGTGCTGTCCCAACGGTCCATCGTCATCGGGCACCCCCGAGGGTGTCGAACATGGGCGAGCGGTAGGACCGGCCGGTGAGGCCGGCGCGGTGCACGGTGAGGCCAGCGCGCTGCGCGGCCCGGTCAGAGTCGCGGTGGACGCGGTCAGCGAACGCGACGACGTGCTCGCGCAGCACGTCACGCACGCTCGTGGTGGAAGGGACGACGACCGTGGTCGTCATCGGGATGGTTGACAATGTGGTCACGGCGAGACCGCCTCTCGTCGAGGCCCTGGTCGGCGTGCGTTGCCGGCCGGGGCCGCTTACCTGCGGACTGCCCACTTACTGCCCGTTTACTAGCGGGTCATGGCCGTGAGTAACCGGGTCTTACAGTGAACGTGGAACAGTGAGTGTGCAGGCCAGAGGGCTGTTCCGTGCGCATTCGTCTACGTCCGACATCGACGTGAGGAAACAGGTGGTTGTGGGTTCGAGTCCCATCTCCAGCTCTGTAGGTAGGCTCGTCATCCGCCGCCCCTGTGAAGGGGCCTTCGAATCCGGCGCAGCACTGGTTCGACCACCTCGAGGCAGAGTGGTCCTCGCAGTCCAAGCACTCCAGATCGTTGCACGTCAGGGAGTCGTCCGTTCGCAACTGCATCTTACGGCGGCAAACTGATCTCAAAGCGATGTCCAGAAGCCGATCAGGTAAGAGGTGCGTCTGTTTCGGGCTGAGGCCAATGGAGTCGCTGCTGACGCGGGCGCCCGCGCGTCGCTACTGTGCCCGGCGAGTGGGCGAGTCGCAGCCGCGTGTGCGTGCGCCGATTGCGGGTGGGGCGACTTCCACCGCCTACCCAGATAGGTGGACCGCTACATGCGTTCCGATCGACCAGCCGACCGCGGCAGCGGCGGAACAGCGAGGGGGTCGTGGTGTCCGAGACGGGGTCCAAGTCGCTCGTGGAGTATGCCGGGCTGGCGCGTGAAGCGCTGGCGCGGGGTAAGCCGTTGGAATGCCACGATTCGGTCGCGGTCGAGCGACCAGGGCTGTACGCCGTGCACGCTGGGCCGGGCGCCCGTCGTCAGCTCAAGGTCAAGAGCGCCGACTCGTTGCTGTACCTCGGCAAAGCCGAGTCGAGCCTGCGGTCGCGGGACGTGAAGTCGCACTTCGCCACGGGCCGGACGGGTCAATCGACGCTGCGCCGCAGCCTGGCGGCGCTGCTGGCTCGCGAACTCGGGTTGGTGCCCGTGAGTCGCGGAACGGGCAGGAACGCGTTGACCCACTACGCGCTGGAGTCGAAGGGAGATAATGCCTTGACCGAGTGGATGAGCGAGAACCTCACTCTCGCAATTTGGCCCAAGCCCGCCGGTTGTGTGCCGCTCAGTCGCGTCGAGCGGCACCTGCTGATCGAGCTGGATCCCCCATTGAACCTCACTCACGTGCCGACTCCTCGGCGGGAGCTCAAAGCTGCCCGAGCCGACCTGGCGCGTTATGCCCGGAGAGGCTCGCAATGAGTGTCGAGAGTATGGCCTGGTTCGTGGACGACACCGCGCTGCGCGCCATCGAGATCGCTGCGGGGACGTTGCAGGGGCAGGCTCCCATCGAGGCATTGACCCGCTACTACTCTCCAAGTGGTGATATGCGGGGGCGCTGTTCACAGGTCTGCTCCCTAACGACCCGCTGCGTGTCACACCGACCGACCTGTTGGCCGTTACCACCCTGTCCATCAAGATCATGCCTCGGTCGATCCGACGGATCACATCGCCTGCGGGAACCGAGCAGCTGCGTGAACTGCTATCAGCGCTGCCTACAGACGCGCGGATCGAGGACGATGATGCAGCCAGACATATGCCGGCGATGGCGGCGCTGCAGGAGACGACGAAATCGTTGCTGGGCAGGAATCCGTGGGTCACGGCATCGAAGCTGTGTGCCCGCAAGAGGCCGCACCTGTTCCCGGTGCGGGACCGTCTCGTTCTGAAGCTTCTCGAGCTCACGCCGGACTATGCACGCAATTGGGCCGTGTTCGCCGGCATCCTGCGCGACAGCAACATCGCAGCGCGTCTCGACGAAGTCATCGCTGAGGCAATCGATCGAGGCGCACACCTCGACGACCCGGGCCTTCGCCTCCGGCATCTCGACGTCATCCTGTGGATGCACGCGGCGAAAGCAGTCCGTTGAATCACGCGGTCTTTCTCGGTCTGCGGTGACTAGAACACGCGGTCATCGGGGTCCTGACCGATGGCGCTAGTCAAACGCCCCCGCGAGGTCCCCCTGGTCGTAGTGGTACAAGCGCGGCGCTGTTGGTCGGTTACGGGGAGACGATGCGGCTACGCGGGCGGCCGGGCCATTCTCACGACCACAGCCTGGGCCGGCCCACAAAGACCGCGCCGCACGCCGACCCGATCCGAGTCGACGTGCGGCGAGTCTCACGACCCTCTCGCCGAGACAGCCGCCGTTTCCGGGCGGCAGGGGTGCTCGGCCTTCGCCTCACAAGGCCATGCCGACGTACTTCACCTCGAGGTACTCGTCGATGCCCTCGAACCCGCCTTCGCGTCCGAAGCCGGAGGCCTTGATGCCGCCGAACGGGGCGGCGGCGTTGGAGATGACGCCGGCGTTGACGCCGACCAGCCCGTAGGCGAGGCACTCGGCGACGCGCATCGCCCGGGCGTGGTCGCGCGTGTAGAAGTACGACGCGAGTCCGTACTCCGTGTCGTTGGCGCGGGCGACGACGTCGTCCTCGTCGGTGAACGTCTGCAGCGCCGCGACGGGGCCGAAGATCTCCTGGCGCGCGATATCGGCGGAGGCCGGGACGTCGAGGAGCACGGTCGGGGGGAAGAAATGCCCCTCGCTGGGTACGGACTCGTCTCCGCACACCTTTCTCGCGCCCGCCGAGACCGCGTCGTCGACGAGTTCCTGCACGCCCTTGACCGCCTTCTCGGTGATGAGCGGGCCGACCGTGACACCCTCTGTCAGGCCGTCGCCGACCTTCAACGCCCGCATCTTCTCGGCGAACTTCTCACTGAACTGCGCCGCCACCGACTCGTGCACGTAGAAGCGGTTGGCCGCCGTGCACGCCTCGCCGATGTTGCGCATCTTGGCCGCCATCGCGCCCTCGACCGCGGCGTCGAGATCGGCGTCCTCGAACACGATGAACGGTGCGTTGCCGCCGAGCTCCATCGACAGCCGCAACAACTGCTCGGCCGACTGCTCGACGAGCTTGCGACCGACCCCCGTGGAGCCCGTGAACGTGAGCTTGCGGGCCCGCGGGTCCCGGATCAGCGGCTCCATGACCTCGTTCGACGAGCTCGTCGTGATGACGTTGACGACCCCCTTCGGCACCCCGACCTCCTCGAGGAGGGCGACGAGCGCGAGCATCGTCAGCGGCGTCTCCGAGGCCGGCTTGACGACCATCGTGCACCCCGCCGCGAGCGCCGGCCCGATCTTGCGGGTGCCCATGGCCAGCGGAAAGTTCCACGGCGTGATCATCAGACACGGGCCGACCGGCTGCTTCATCGTCATCAGGCGCGAGGCACCGTTGGGTGCGGGCATGTACGAGCCGTGGATGCGCACGGCCTCCTCGGCGAACCAGCGGAAGAACTCCGCGCCGTACGTCACCTCACCCCGCGCCTCGGCCAGTGGCTTGCCCATCTCGAGCGTCATGAGCGTCGCGAAATCCTCGCTGCGCTCGACGAGCAGGTCGAATGCGGCACGCAGGAGCTCCGAACGGTCCCGCGGTGGGGTCGCCGCCCACTCGGCCTGAGCGTCCGCGGCGGCGGCGAGCGCGGCCTTGCCGTCGTCCGGAGTGGCGTCGGCGACCGAGGTGATGACCTCGCCGTTCGCCGGGTTGCGCACCTCGAACGTGGCGCCCCCGGTGGCCTCGCGCCACTCGCCGCCGATGAAGAGGCCGGTGGGCAGCTTCTCGATGAGGTTCTGGATGTCGGTCATGTCTCTCCTCGTCGGGGTGGTGGACAGCGGTACTGCCCAGCATCGCCGGTATGGCGCAGACGCGCCTGGCGGGGGTGCGCTCGATCGCTCGCGTGGGCGAACCATGGGGTCACGGGCCGTCTGCCCCGGGGTGGCGATCATCGTCCCGAGCGACCGGGCCCGTCACGACGCCCTCCCTGCGGCGCTGCCGGACGCCCGCCCTCTCGAACTCACGCCTGAACGGGGACCGGCCGCGGGTGCGGCGGCTTCAGGAGGTCCGTACGCTCGACGGGTGACCATGCCACCCGCTCGACGCGCTGTCGAGCTCGTCGTCGGCGCTGCGGCCACCGCGATGCGTCGCGCACAGAATCGCCTGGGGAAGGCGCTGCGCGACCGCGTCGCGGGTCAGGACGCGCCCGAGGCCGCCAAGCGCATCTGGCAGACACCCGGCCCGCGGTGGTTCGCCGAGGACGACCCGATCTGGATCGTCAACCAGGACGCCGCCATGTTCCCCGGCGGCATCGCCTCGTTGCTGCTCCAGTCGTTGCACCCGCAGGCCATGGCGGGCGTGGCCGGTCACTCCGGTTACAAGGGCGACCCGTGGGGGCGCCTCCAACGGACCAGCCACTACCTCGCGACCGTGACGTTCGGGACCATCGAGCACGCGACCGAGGCCATCGACCACGTCCGCGGCATCCACGAACGCGTCCGCGGCAAGGACCACCTCGGGCGGCCCTACCGCGCGAGCGACCCCCATCTGCTGCGCTGGGTCCACGTCGCCGAGACATGGTGCTTCCTCGCCGCCCACCAGGCGTACTCCGACCGGCCCCTGACCCCGGACCAGGCGGATCTGTTCGTCGACCAGGCTCGCAAGAGCGGTGAGATGCTCGGTGGAACCGGTCTACCGCGCACCGTCGCCGAGCTGGACGCCCAGCTCGAGGCGTTCCGCCCCGAGCTCGTCGCGTCACCCGCCGCCAAGGAGGCGGCCGAGTTCCTGCTGAAGGAACCCCCTCTGCCGCTCGCCGCGAAGCCCGGGTACGCGCTGCTCGCCGCGGGTGGTATCGCGCTCCTGCCCGATTGGGCCCGAGGCGAACTCGACATCCGGATGCCCGCGTTCGCGCGGCCGGTGGCGCGTGGGGCCGGGCGCTTCGGTGTCGCCGCCGTCCGCTGGGGCATGGCAGGTCTCGACGACGACGAACGCCTGCGCCACGGCGACACTCCCCACTGACGCGCGAACGGGGATCAGGCGACGGTGAAGGTGCTCACGTGGGAGTCGTCCTCGCTGGAGGTGCCCACGTAGACCGTGAACTCCCCGGAGGGCACGACGAATCCGTGCTCCGCGCAACTCCACACCGACAGCGGGTGGTGGGTGGCCTGCGGATCGACGACGATCTCGACGCTCTGGGAGGCACCCGCGGCGACCCGAACCTTCTCGAAGGCCACGAGACGCTTGGGCGGCTGACCCGTGCCGCCGGGCACGCCGAGGTACACCTGGACGACCTCGGCGCCGTCGACATCGCCGGTGTTGGTCACCGTCGCCCGCACGATGACGGGCACCGATCCCGGCGTCGCGCCGGCGTCCACCGAGACCCCCGACACCTCGAACGACGTGTACGACAGGCCGTGCCCGAACGCGAACAGCGGGCGCACGTCGTTCGCCTGATGCCAGCGGTACCCCATCTGCAGGCCCTCGCTGTACGTGATCGTGTCGTAGCCCTCGCCCAGGTTCACGCCGGGGTAACGCTCCTCGTGGCCGTGGACCAGGGTGTCCTCGCCCCAGCGGGGGTACGTGGTTGGCACCTTGCCGCTCGGGTTCACCTTGCCGAGCAGCAGGTCGGCGACGACGTGACCGTCCTCCGCGCCCTGGTTCCACACCTCGATGACGGCCCTGGCGGCGTCGATCCACGGCAGCAGCACGGGGGCCGAGTTCTTGAGGACGACGACCGTGCGCTCGTTGGCACCCAGGAGGCGCGTGATCATGTCGGACTGGCGGCGCGGCATGTCCATGCTCGGCATGTCGGCCCCCTCGGTGGCGATCAACCCGGCCATGACGACCACGACGTCGGCGCCCTTCGCCGCCTTGACCGCGGCGTCGAGGTTGGACAGGTCCTCCTCGACGATGAAGCTGCTCACCGTGGCCGACCCGCCGAGCTCCGCGACGACGTCGATGAATCCCGGCTCCGGGTCCACGGTGTACAGCGGGTCCACCTTGGACGAACCGCCGCCACCCTGCGTCGCGGTGGCCGCGTATCGGGCCTGGCCGACGATGAGGATCGAACCCGCGTCCTTGTCGAGGGGCAGGAGGCGCTCGCCGTGGGCGTCGTCGTTCTTGAGGAGCACGGCCATGTCGGCGCCGATGCGACGCGCGATCGCGCCGTTCCGCTGCGCGTCGATCTCGACGGGGGCGTACGGCCGGCCGAACTGGCCGAACCGGAACATCTGCGTGTACCGGCGTACGAGCGCCCGGTCGACGAGTTCGATCTCGAGGCTCGTGTCATCGAGCGCGTTCTTGATGTTCTCCTGGTTCAGCCACTTGGCGTCGGGCATCTCGTGGTCGAGCCCGGCGTTGAGTGACGCCGCGGCCGAGCGGGTCGACCAGAAGTCGGACTGGACGTAACCCTCGAAACCCCAGTCCCGGCGCAGGACGTCGTTGAGCAGGTAGCGGTGCTCGGTGGCGTAGGTGCCGCGGACCCGGTTGTAGGCGCTCATGATGGCCGCGACCTGCCCGTCCTTGACGCACATCTCGAACGGCAGGAGGTACATCTCTCGCAGCACGTACTCGTCGACCTCGACGTTGGTGCGAAACCGTTCGTGTTCCTGGTCGTTGACCACGTAGTGCTTGGCCATGGCGATGATTCCGTGGCTCTGGATGGCCTTGGTGACCTCTACGCCCATGACGCCGGTCAGGTACGGGTCCTCGGAGAAGTACTCGAAGTTGCGGCCGGCGGTGGCGGTGCGGTGCAGGCAGACTCCGGGACCTTCGAGGACGTGCTGTCCGAGGGCGGCTGCCTCGTCACCGATGATGTCGCCGTACTCGTGGGCGAGCCGGGGGTCGAAGGAGGCCGCGACGCCGATGGTCATGGGCAACGCCGTCGCGGGCGGGGACGGGGTGCCGTCGCCCATGCCGACGCCGACCGGGCCGTTCGTGATGCGAAAGCGCGGGATGCCGAGTTCGTCGATGGCGGCGACGTGACGTTCGATGCGGATCTGCGCGGTGAGTTGGGCCATGCCCTCCTCGTCCTCGGGGTCGATGGCGTTCGACATGCCGTAGATGTCGATGGTCTCCATCGCGCCGTGCAGTTGGGAGATCTTCTGCTCGAGCGTCATGGCCTGCACGAGGGCGAGGGCCCGCTCACGGGGCGTGAGGTCCTCGTTCATCCAGGGGTGCGCGTCGTGGTCACTCATGGCTCTCCTTCGTCTCTCGCTTGTCGTCATCCTTGGCCACGCAGGCGGACCTCGTCCCGTTGTTGCACAGGGTTTCCCTGTGGGGATCGCCGCCGGAGGAGTCGACGCGGCCCCGATGCGATAGGGATGGGGGATGCGACCGCGCCTGCCCGACGAGCTCGTCGACGGACTCGAGATCCGCGACGCCACACCGGTGTCCGGTGGAGACATCGCCGATGCCTACCGGATCGAGACCCCGGACGGCCCTCTGTTCTGCAAGACGTCCCGGCACCCCACCCCGGCGATGTTCGCCCGTGAGGCCGACGGGCTGCGCGAACTACGGGAGCACGCGCCCGACTGGATCGGGGTCCCGGAGGTCGTGCGCGAGAGCGACTCGGGCCTGGTCCTCGAGTGGATCGAGCTGGGAGGTCGACGCAGCTCCGAGACCGAGGCCACGCTCGGCCGCGGCCTGGCGCACCTGCACCGCACGACGAACGCGACCTTCGGTGGCCTCGGCACGGAGAAGGCCGGGTACATCGGTTCGATGCCCGTCGACCTCACCCCGACGACGGACTGGCCGGAGTTCTACCTGACCCGGCGCTTGCGGCCCCTGGTCGAGGCGGCGGTGCAGGCGGGCAGTCTCGACCCCGACGCGCGCCAGGTGCTCGACCGGCTCGAACCCCGGGTCGCCGACCTGTGCGGCCCGACCGAGCCTCCCGCTCTCGTCCACGGCGATCTGTGGGCCGGCAACAGAGTGGTCGATGCCGCGGGTCGCAACTGGCTCATCGACCCGGCCTGTCACTACGCCCACCGCGAGATCGACCTCGCGATGATGCACCTGTTCGGCGGATTCGGCCCCGAGGCCTTCGCGGCGTACGACGAACACCATCCCCTCGGAGAGGGTTGGCGCGAGCGGATCGAGTGGTACCAACTCGTGCCGCTGCTCGTGCACGCCGTCCTCTTCGGCGGCGGATACGGCGTATCGGCTCTGTCGACGATGCGTCGATACGCCTGACGCCGGACCTGAGACCCCTCTGGCGAACGGTCCGTGGCGCCCCCGCGCATCCTCACGGCCCGCGGGTAGCGCTACTCCACGCACTGATTCGACGCCCAGTCGACCTGGCGGTCTTCGATGTTCGTCAGGTGGGCAGGGGTCTTGTCGTCCGCGTCCGTCGCGACCATCCTTCGTTCATGGAGCCCCGTCGCAGTTTTCTCGACACCACCGACGCCGTCGCTGAGCTCGTCTCGCGGGTACGGCCCGACGTTCTCGCCGGCCCGGGGCTCGGTGCCTGGGACATGCGCGGCCTCATCGGCCACACGAGCCGTGCGATGTCGACGGTGATCACCTATCTCAAGATGCCGGCGACCACCGTGACCTGCCCCGACCCGCGCGCTTACTACGTGTGGATCGCCGACTCCGAGAACCAGGACGACAAGATCGCCCAACGCGGCGTGGAGGCGGGCACGGCCCTCGGTGACGACATCCCGGGCGCGTTCGCCGGGCTCGCGCGTCAGGTGCGGGGAGTGCTCGACAAGATCCCCATGAACGTCGACCCCGTCGTCTCCACGCTCGCCGGCGGCATGCTGCTCTCCCACTACCTGCCCACGCGCACGTTCGAACTCATCGTCCACGGCTACGACATCGCCCGCGCCGCCGACATCGAGTTCGCCCCGCACCCCGAGGTCGTCGCCGAGACGGTGGCCTTGGCCGCTCGCATCGGTGTCGCGCTGGGGCACGGCCCCGCCCTCGTGCCGGTCCTCACCGGGCGTGGGAGTTGGAACGAGTCCTCGGTGTTCTCGCGGGCGGTCATCCCCGGCGACACCGCGTAGCGACGTCGGCGAGAATGGGCGCATGAGCCTCAAGGAATCGATCCAGGGCGACCTGCACACCGCGATTCGCGAACGCGACCAGGTCCGCTCCGCCACCCTTCGGCTGGCCCTCACCGCCATCACGAACGCGGAGGTCGGCGGCAAGGAACACCGCGAGCTCACCGACGACGACGTCCTCGCCGTGCTCGGCAAGGAGGCCAAGAAGCGCAAGGAGTCCGCGACCGCCTACGACGACGCCGGTCGTCCCGAACTCGCCGAGCGGGAGCGTGCCGAGCTCGCCGTGCTCGAGACCTACCTGCCCGCCCAACTCGACGACGCCGAACTCGACCGCATCGCCGCCGACGCCGTCGCCTCGACGGGTGCGACCGGCATGGCGCAGATGGGGCAGGTCATGAAGGCCGCCCAGGCCCAGGTCGCCGGGCGCGCCGAAGGTGGGCGGGTTGCCGCAGCGGTCAAGAAGGCGCTCGCCGGCTGAGCGTCGTGTGGCGCCGGTCGTGTCCTCTCGGCCGGCGCCCGCGGCGTTGCCCCGGTCGGCACCTCACGGGCGCAGAACGACGCGGCGCTCCTGAAGCGTCGCCGTGAGGTATGCGTGGCGGGTCACCCCCGGCGTTGCTCAGGTCGACCTCGCAACTGCCGTAGGTGAAATCATGAGCTCGCCACGCCGTGACATCGCCGAGGCCGAGGCCCGTATGCGCGTGACGTTCGGGACGCGCACCGCCATCAAGAACCTGCACGAGATCATCGATCCCGAGGAGACGGTGCAGGAGTTGGCCGCGTGCCTCTACGCCGGTGGTGACGGGCTGCTCATCCTCACCGACAAGCGCGTCATGGGCCTGCGGGACGACTACTCCAAGTACCACTACCGCGACCACGACCTGGCCGGCGTGCAGAAGCTCGACTACGACCCCGTCGTGCACGACGGCTTCGCCCTCACCACTGCCTCGGGCCGACTGGTCGTGCGCAAGATGCACGTCGAGGACTCCGGTCGGCTCGTCGCGCGACTGCGCGAACTCGTGCCCGGTCTCGTGCTCGAGGTCACCCGGCCCGGCACCCGCGGCCGGGTGCCCATCCGCAGGGAGGCGCTGCGTGCGCCACGACCGGCCGCCGCGCCGGCCGAAGCCCCCGCGACCCCCGGTGTCGACGTCCCCGCGGCCGCCGCCGCTCAGGCCGACGCGGCCGACGCCGCCACGATCGCCGCAGCTCCCGGACCCGTTCCCGCACCCGTGGCGGCTCAGGCCGACGCCGACAAGGGCGTGCTCATGGGTGTACTCGCCGACCTGCACGCCAAGGGGCTGCTCACCGACGCCGAGCTCGCCGCCAAGCTGGCCCAGGTCGCGGCCAAGCCCTGACCCGGCGAGAACACGCCCCGCGCAGGCCCGTGAAAGCGCCCGGACAGGCGTGTCCACCCGGCTTCATGGGGTGAAGACGCCTGTCCGAGCAGGTCACTTGAGCAGGTGGCGGGAGATGACGAGGCGCTGGATCTGGTTGGTGCCCTCGAAGATCTGGGTGACCTTGGCCTCGCGCATGTAGCGCTCGACCGGGTAGTCCTTCGTGTAGCCGTAACCGCCGAAGACCTGCACGGCGTCGGTCGTCACCCGCATCGCGGCGTCGGTGCAGATCATCTTGGCGACCGAGGCCTCCTTGCTCATCGCCTTGCCGGCGTCCTTGAGCCGGGCGGCGTGCAGGTAGCTCGCGCGAGCGCTGGTGACGGCGGCCTCCATCTCGGCGAGGAGGAACGCGAGACCCTGGAACTCCGCGATCGGCCGGCCGAACGCCTTGCGCTCCTTCGCGTAGGCCACGGCCTGGTCGAGGGCGGCCTGGGCGAGTCCCGTCGCAGCGGCCGCGATGCCGAGGCGACCCGCGTCGAGCGCCGACAGCGCGATCGTCATCCCTTGGCCCTCCGCGCCGACGAGGTGGTCGGCCGGGAGGCGCACGTCGTTGAAGATGACCTGCCCGACGGTGTCGCAGTCGAGGCCCATCTTGCGCTCCGGTGGCGCGAACTCCAGGCCAGCGGTGCCGGAGGGGACGTGGAAGCACGACAGGCCACGGGGCCCGTCGTCGCTCGTGCGCGCGAAGGTCGTGTAGAAGTCGGCGTGGCCGGCGTGCGAGATCCACGCCTTGACGCCGTTGAGCACGTACTCGTCGCCCTCGCGGCGGGCACGCGTCGAGATGGCCGCGACGTCGGATCCGGCGTCCGGCTCCGAGAGGCAGTACGCGCCGAGTTGGCTGCCGTCGAGCATGGATTCGAGGAACCGGGACTTCTGTTCGTCACTGCCGAACGCGAAGATCGGATTGCACGTCAGCGAGTGCACCGACACCCCGACCGCCACGCTCATCCATGCCGAGGCGATCTCTTCGAGCGCCTGCAGGTAGACCTCGTACGGCTGCCCGCCGCCGCCGACCTCTTCCGGGTAGGGGAGGGTCAGCAGCCCCTGGTCGCCGAGGAACCGGAAGATCTCGCGCGGGAACTCCGCCCGGGCCTCCATCTCGTCGACGATCGGACGAAGGCGGTCGTCGCAGACCTCTCGGGTCATGGCGATGAGGTCCTCGGCCTCCGAACTGGGCAGGAGTCGCGTAGCAGTCATGGCGCCAGCGTAGGTGACCCCCCCCGGCGGGGAGGGCGGTCGAGGTGGATCGACTCGGCAGGCAGAAGAGGCGGGCGGGAGCGAGGCTCGCGCGGGGCATGGTGCCGGCCCCTCCCGGCTCGTCGACCCGCTGCGGGCGAGCGGCCGTAGGAGGGTGAGGATGCGTCTCGCGAGGGCTGAAACGCGCGCGAATGCGGGTACAGTCTCAGTATGAGGGACGCATCTGCACCCAAGGACGTCTTCGACGTGCGCTCGGCCGCGATCCTGCTCGGCGTCAGCGACGACACGCTGCGTCGTGCCGTCGCTCGCGGCGAGCTCGCCGCCGGCAAGGACGAGAACGGCCGCACGCGCATCGCCGGGCTCGACCTCGTCACCTACGCGGCGGGACGCTCGGCCGAAGCTCCCGGAGGAGGCGCGCCGACCTCGGCCCGCAACCGGCTCGTCGGCATCGTCACCGACGTGCGCACCGACGCGGTCATGGCGCAGGTGCAACTCCGGTGCGGCCCGTTCGTCATCACCTCGCTCATGAGCAGCGACGCCGTGCACGACCTCGGTCTGCGTCCTGGATGCCTCGCGGCCGCCGTCGTCAAGGCGACCACGGTCGTCGTCGAGTCGCTGGGGGAACTCGCGTGAGCCGTTCGTACCCCCGCACGAACGCCGCCGCCATCGCACTCGCGGCCTGCGGTGCCTTGCTCATCTCCGGTTGTACCGGCAGCGATTCCGCGCCGTCCCCCGGTGCGGCCGTCGGTGGCGCCTCGGGCAGCGCCTACGCGCCGATCACCGTGTACGCGGCCGCCTCACTCACCAAGGTGTTCGACGAGATCGGGGCCGAGGTCGAGCGGCAGACCGGTGCCGACATCCAGTTCCAGTACGCGGGCTCCTCCGACCTCGCGACCCAGCTCGGTGCCGGTGCGCCCGGAGACGTCTTCGCCTCGGCCGACGAGAAGCAGATGACGGCGGCCGTCGACAACGGGTCGGTCAGCGGCGGCACGCAGAAGCCGTTCGCCACGAACACGCTCACGGTGATCGTTCCGCCCACGAACCCCGGCGGTGTCACCACACTCTCCGATCTGTCGAAGCCCGGCGTCTCGACCGTCGTGTGCGCCCCTCAGGTGCCGTGCGGAAGAGCGACCAAGGAGCTGTTCGACAAGACGGGGATCATGGTCAGGCCGGTGAGCGAGGAATCCAAGGTGACCGACGTGTTGGGCAAGGTCAGCTCCGGCCAGGCCGACGCAGGGCTGGTCTACGTCACCGACGCCACCGGGGCCGGTGACGCGGTCAAGGCCATCGGCACGCCCGAGGCCCGGTCGATCCTCAACCGCTATCCCATCGCGGTGACCACGCACGGCAGCGAGGACCCGGGGCGCAAGGCCACCGCCGACGCCTTCGTCCACGCCGTCCTCGGCGAGAAGGGCCGGAACACCCTCCGGAAGGCCGGTTTCGGTGCGCCGGCCGCCGCTCAGAGCTGATGCCCACCCTTCCCCGGTGGGTCTGGCTGCCCGCCGCGCTCGCGATGATCGTGGTCGTGGGGCCTCTCGTCGGCCTGCTCTCGCGCGTCGAGTGGGTCGAGCTGCCGGCGCTGCTGACGAGTGAATCGGCGCGGGCGGCGCTGTGGCTCAGCCTCGAGACGTCGGTGGCGAGCACGCTCGTGTGTGCGGTGCTCGGGGTGCCGCTGGCGCTGGTGCTCGCCCGTCACCGGTGGGCGAGGCGGCTGCGTTGGGTGCGCGGCATCGTGTTGCTGCCGCTCGTCCTGCCGCCCGTGGTCGGTGGTCTCGCACTGCTCGCCACCTTCGGGCGCATGGGCCTTCTCGGCCAGTACCTCGAAGCAGCCGGCATCCGCATCGCGTTCACGACGCTCGCGGTCGTGCTCGCGCAGGTGTTCGTCGCGATGCCGTTCCTCGTCGTCGGGTTGGAGGGCGCCTTGCGCACCGCCGGCACGCGCTACGACCGAGCGGCGGCGAGTCTCGGTGCGTCCCCGACCCGCACGTTGACCCGGGTGACACTGCCGCTCGTCTGGCCGGGGCTGCGGTCGGCGGCGACGCTGACGTTCGCCCGATCACTGGGCGAGTTCGGAGCGACCCTCACGTTCGCCGGATCGCTGCAAGGTGTGACCCGCACGTTGCCGCTCGAGATCTACCTGCAGCGGGAGGTCGACCCCGACGCCGCGATGGCGCTCTCGCTGTTGCTCGTCGTCGTGGCGATGGCCATCGTCGCCGTGTCCTACGACCATGGTCGGCAGGGACGCCGTCGCACCGGCCGCGGCCGGATCGAACACGACGAGACGGCTGCGGTGACGGCGTGAGCGCCGAGGTCGGAACCAGGGGCGCGACGCCGGCCGACGGCGGTGTGAACGTGCCGGGCACCCTCGTATGGTCGGGGCGTCTTCCCGAGCGGGGTTACGACGCCGCCCTGCGAGTCGAGGCCGGGCGCACGCTCGCGCTCGTCGGTCCAAACGGTGCGGGCAAGAGCACGACTCTGGATCTCGTCGCGGGAGTGCTGCGTGCACCGACGGCACGACTGGCGATCGGGGACGACACTCTCGTCGACACCGAGCGTGGCCTCCATGTACCGACACATCGTCGACGGATCGCCGCGCTCGGGCAGGACCCGCTGTTGTTTCCGCATCTGCGGGTCCAGGCGAACGTCGAGTTCGGCCTCCGGGCGCAGGGTGTCGCGCGTGTCGAGGCCCGGGAACGCGCGCGCTCACTCCTGCGAGACGTCGACGCGGCCCGGTTCGCTCGGCGCTACCCGGATGAGCTGTCCGGCGGCCAGGCGGCACGGGTCGCGCTCGCGCGGGCGCTCGCGATCACGCCACGCGCCGTGCTGCTCGACGAACCCTTCGCCGCGCTCGACGTCGACGTCGCCCCGCAGATGCGCCGGGTGCTCGGCACCGAACTTCGGCGTCATCACGTGCCGACCATCCTCGTCACCCACGACCTGCTCGACGTGCTCGCCCTCGCCGACGACCTCGCGGTGATCGAGAACGGGCACATCGTCGAATGTGGCCCCACCTCCGACGTGCTTCGTGCTCCCACCAGCGCGTTCGCGGCCAGCCTCGCCGGTGTCAACCACCTGATCGGCCGGGTCGCGCAGCCGGGTGTCGTCGCTCGGGTCGACGGCGGCCTCGGCGTTCACGGCGTCTTCGACGGTGACCTCCCGGTCGGTGCGAGGGCCGTGGCGGTGTGGCCACCGTCGTCCGTCGCTCTCTACCCCGTCGCTCCGGAGGGCAGTCCCCGCAACGTGTGGCCGTGCGACGTCGTCGACCTCGTGGATCGTGGCGGGATCGTGCGGGTGTCGCTGGCCGTGAGGTCGGCGCATCCCGACGGCGCGCTCATGCGCATGTCGGCCGACCTCAGCCCCGCCGCCGTCCACGACCTCGCGCTCGCACCCGGCACACCCGTCGTCGCCTCGGTGAAGGCCCAGGCGGTGACGCTCTACCCGACGGGCTGAGACCGCGTGCCGGGCCGCGGGCGGTACCCGCTCGGACAGGCGTTTTCGTCCACGCCGGGTGACGCCCTCTCGCGCGGAATCCGTACGGCGTGGACGAAAACGCCTGTTCGAGCGGCGGGTGGGTGGTGTGGTCCTGCGCGGAGTCCGTACGGCGCGGACGAAAACGCCTGTCCGAGCGGGCTTGGTGGGTGAAAGTGCCTGTTCGAGCGGGGGCCGTGGGTGGAAGTGCCTGTCCGAGCGGGGGTCGTGGACGGAAGTGCCTGTTCGAGCGGGGTTTGGGGGTGGAAGTGCCTGTTCGAGCAGGTCAGCGGACGATCTCGCGGTGACCGGCGTCGATGCGGCGGGTCCAGCCCTTGGCGTCGAGGTGTTCGAGCAGGGGAATCGCGACGCGACGCGTCGTGTCGAGGGCCTGGCGTGCCTGGCTCGTCGTGAAGGGCTGGGGGAGGCCGGTGAGGACGCGCATCGCCTTGGCCGGGGCGATCGGTTGTAGCAGTACATCGTCGTCGAGACGGATGAGGCGGCCGGCCTCGATGGCGGCGGCGATCTGGCGCGGTCCGAGCCCGGCGGCGTCGAGCTCGGGACGCTCGGGCGCGGCGAACGGTGAGCCGGCGAGCCGGGCCTCGATGGCCGCGAGGCCTGCCTCCGCAGCTCCGAGGCTCGCGCGCAGGCCAGGCTCGTGCACCCGACCGCGGGCGTGCGTGAGTCCGGCGGCCTCGGCGAGGGGTGCGATGAGGTCGAGCCGGGGAATCCTGGCCGCCGTGCGCGCGGCCTCGGCCGGCATCCACGGCTCGAGCGGATGCGTGCGGGCGTACTCGCCGGTGACCACGCGTAGCGTCTCGACCCATCCGAGCCACACCTCGTGGTCGACGAGCAGGTCACCGTGGCGGGTGATCTCCGGCGGCGGGTCGGCGAGGACGTCGTCGGTCACACCGAGCCGTCGTGCGTCGTCGACCGTGAGGAACCCGCGGGCCGCGACCTCGGTCTGCAGGTCGATCCCCGACGCACGGCCGGCGAGTGCCTCGGCGCGGCGCGCGCCCGCGCCCCGACGACGCAGTTCGGGAGGGTCGACGTCGAGGATGTCGATGCCGACGACACGCCCCGTGCCCGGATCCCGCAGGATGGCGCGATCGCCCGCGGCGAGAGGCAACGGTTCGGCGAGCGTGAGGCGCACGGCCGAGGCCGCCGACGGGGAGTGGTCGTCGGCGGATGCTCGAACGCCCTCGCGCCCGCTCGTCACGTGGCCGTCGCGCCTCGGCTCGCTCGTCGTCCCCGAACCGAGCGGCCGCACCCGCACCTCGCGCGCGGTCGTGCCGAGGTGAAGCATGAGGTGTTCGGGCAGATCCGTCTCGAAGCCGTAGGGCGTCCCGGTGGCGGCCCGCGGCGGGGTGACGAGGCGGGCGTCGACGACGCGGGTCGAGGGCCACGCGCCGGGGGTGAGCAGGGCATCGCCGCGGTGGATCTCGTCGGCCGAGACGCCGCGCAGGTTGACCGCCACTCGGGCCGGTGCCTCGACGGTCTCTCGCGACTGTTCGAGGGAGTGCAGCCCGCGTACGGTGACACGCGCCGACCGGTGTTCGCCGCTGCTGCCGGCGAGGTCGAGCGAGTCGCCCACGCGGATGCGCCCACCGCCGAGGGTCCCGGTGACGACCGTGCCCGCGCCGGTGATCGTGAACGCCCGGTCGACCCAGAGACGTACTCGCGCCTCGGGGTCGGGCACGGGCATCGTCTCGACGAGGGCGGCGAGCGCGGCCCGGAGTTCGTCCATCCCCGCGCCCGTGCGAGCAGAGACGGCGACCGCGCCGCGGGGGGTGAGGCCTGCGGCAGCGAGTTCTGCCGTGGCTCGCTCGAGTGCGGGAGCGGGGTCGGCGAGGTCGGCCCGGGTGACGACGAGCAGCACGTGCTCGACGCCGAGCGCCGCTGCCGCCGCGAGGTGCTCGGCGCTCTGCGGCATCCACGACTCGTCGGCGGCGACGACGAACATCACGGCGGGCACCGGGCCCAGCCCGGCGAGCATGTTGCCGATGAACCGGCGGTGCCCGGGAACGTCGACGAAGGCGACGGTCTGACCGGAATCCAGTGTCGTCCAGGCGTATCCGAGGTCGATCGTCAGCGCGCGACGGCGCTCCTCCTCCCACCGGTCGGGTTCGATGCCGGTGAGCGCCCGCACGAGCGTCGACTTGCCGTGGTCGACGTGGCCGGCGGTGGCGATGACGGTCATCGTGCTCATACGCCGGTGGCCTTCTGTGGGGAATCGTCCGTGGTCGGGGCAGGTGTCGAGGCAGGTGCCGCTGCCCGGTGCGGCGGCGTGGGTTCTCCCGGCCGTGCGTGGGTCTCGCCCGGCCGCGTCACCTCGAGAGCGGCCGCCACCAACCGCTCTTCGTCGGCGGCCGGGACGGCGCGCAGGTCGAGCAGGCATCGCCCGCCGCGGGTGCGGGTCACGACACCGGCGCGCCGCAACGGCACGGCGAGTGCGTCGTCGATCGCGACGGCGACTCCGGGCAGGACGACGCCGGGGGCACCGCCGCCTCCGACGGCGCCGTCGCTGTCGACGACCTCGACCGCGATTCCGTTCTCCTGCAACCGTTCGGCGAGACGTTCGCTGCGGCGCCGCAGCGTGGCGAGATCGGCGTGCAGCGCCGCGTGGGTGGGTGTGACGCCGCCGGTGAGGGTGGCCTCGAGCGCGGCGAGGGTGAGCTTGTCGACCCGCACGGCCCGCGCGAGGGGAGAACGACGCATCCGTTCGACGAGCTCGGCCCGTCCGAGGACGATGCCCGCCTGCGGGCCGCCGAGCAGCTTGTCGCCGCTGGAGGTCACGAGATCGGCGCCCGCGGCGAGGGTGCTCGTCGCGTCGGGCTCGTCGGGCAACAGTGGGTCGGGAGTCAACAGGCCGCTGCCGATGTCGACGACGAGCGGGACGTCGAGACCGCGCTCGTGATGCGCCTGCGTGAGCAGTGCGGCGAGCTCGCCGACGTCGACGCCGTGGGTGAAGCCCTCGACGACGAAGTTGCTCGGATGCACCTTGAGCACGAGACCTGTGCGCTCCGTGATCGCCGCTGAATAGTCCTGCGCCCACGTGCGATTCGTCGTTCCGACCTCGACGATGGTCGCGCCGGTGGACTCGATGAGCTCGTGCAGCCGAAAGTTGTCGCCGATCTCGACGATCTCGCCGCGACTCATGACGATCTCCGGACGGCCCTGTGCGACCGCCAGCGCCGTCGTCGCAAGAACGAGGGCGGCAGCGCCGTTGTTCACCGCGAGCACCCCACCCGCGTCTGGCACGGCGGCGGCCAGCGCAGCGAGCGCGCCACGACCCCGGCGGGCGCGCACTCCGGTCTCGGTGTCGAACTCGACGTCGACCGGGCCCGCCGCCACGGCGAGGGCCGCGATCGCGTCATCCGACAACGCAGCACGACCGATGTTCGTGTGCAGCACGACACCGGTGGCGTTGACCAGCGGACGCATCGACGTCACGGGGCGCTCCGAGAGGACCTGCCGCGCGGCCGTCTCGACCTCCTCGGGTGCGATCTCCCCACTGCGCGCCCGCCCTTGGGCGTCGAGCACGGCGGCCTTGACCCGTTCGGAGCCGAGACGGTCGACGAGGTCGTCGAGTGCCGCGAGCACGGCGTCGGTACGGGGAATCCGACGGCGTGGATCGTGCTGCGTCATCGGCAGGCTCCTCGTCGAAGGTGCGGGCGAGACCCGATCGGGCGGCGGCTCCCGCGAGACTATCGGGTGAAGCCGCGCGTCTCGGGAGCGGCGGGACGTTCGTGCCGGTCATGATGGGGGAGACGAGAGGAGAGCCCATGGACGCGGTGCCCCCGACACCCGCCGAGCTGCCCTTCGGAGCCCGGGTGCGAGCCGTCTTCACCAAGTACGACGGCCGCCCGCACTGGGAGTACGACCTCGTCGTCCTCGGCGTCGACGACCACGGCGTGTGGGTGGGTGGAGCGCCCGGAGCCCATATCGCGCGCCCCGGGCTCGAGTTCACCTCCGACGCGTACTGGGTGACGCTCTATCCGCACGACGGCATGTGGGTCGCCACCATCAACGACGACGCGGGCACGTTCTCCTCGCGCGTCTACGTCGACGTGACCACGCAGGCCACGTGGTGGCACCGGCCGGACGGCGTGCTCAGCGTGACCGCCATCGACCTCGATCTCGACGTCATCCGGCGGTTCTCCGGCGAGCTGCTCGTCGACGACGAGGACGAGTTCGAGGAGCACCGTGTCGAGTTCGGCTACCCGCCCGAGCTGGTCGAGGGGGCACGCGCGGCGGCGGCGTGGCTCTACGAACGACTGGCCGGCCACGACGAACCGTTCGAGCAGGTGGCCGAACACTGGCTCGCGGTGTGCCGCGACCGGGTGACGAGCGACGATCGTGGCCGGGCGGTCGTCGATCGAGACCCGACGTCCGAGACGCCCGGAGCGTCCGGGGCATCCGACGGGCCACAGTCCTCGGTCGACCCGATCACCGAGCCGCTGACCGTGGTGACAGCCCCGGCGAGCGACGCACCCGCCGGCCCGGCCCCACGGCCCGCGCCCGCGGACGAGGAGGAGGATCTGCTCGCGGTCTGGGCCGACGAGCGTCGCGAGGATCCGCTCATCGCGGTCGTCGAGGAGGACGACGAGCCCGCGGTCGAGGTGGACTACGAGGTCGACGTCGCCTCCGGTTCGCCGATGTACGCCGAGGCCGACTACCCGGCGTCGCACTCGTCTCGGCTCGCCGGGCACGACGTGGCGGCCGACTTCGTCGACGCCGACGACATCGACACCACTCCGGTCGACCCGGCCGAGATCACCGGGCTGCTGCTCACCACGGCCACCGGGTGGGAGTCGCCGCTGTGGTTCGACGGGCGCCCCGTCGAGCCCGAAGAGGTCGACCTGCCGGGCGAACTCGCCGACCACCTGCGCGACTGGGCCGATCGGTGGAACCGCGACTTCGATCCCGACCGCGGTTGGCTGCCGCGCGCCGGCATCGGCGACTACGAGGCGCTCGGTCGATGGCTGGGCCGCCGGGTCAAGGACGAGGTCGGCGGACTCGCGGTCACGCTGCAACTCGCCCACCTCGGCCGGTCGAGCCTCACCGAGATCCCCGCCGCCGAACACCGCGAGCCCGCCGTCGTCGAACTCGACCTCGACGCGCCCGGAGACCTGCCGATCCGCGGTGACGTCGTGACGATGAACGGCACCGTCGGCTGCTTCACCTCCGAGGTCAACGCGCGGTTGCTCGAGTGGTCCGATGCCGGTGGCGTGGACGACGTCGAGGCCGAGGAGCTGCGGTGGCTCATGTCCTCCGAACTCGGCGACGACTATCGCGTGGTCTGAGGCGATCGCGCCGGGTGCCGACTCAGGCGAAGCGCTGCCCCGGGCCGGCCGGTGCGACGACGTGGACTTCGGGTTCGACGAGATCGTGTGACGTGGCCGCAGAGAGAACCGCGTCGGCCACCCGGTCGACGTCGTCGGTTCGCACGAGCGCGATGGCGCTGCCGCCGAACCCGCCTCCGGTCATTCGTGCCCCGAGGGCGCCCGCACCGACGGCCGCCTCGACCGCGACGTCGAGCTCGATGCAACTCACCTCGTAGTCGTCGCGGAGGGAGACGTGGGAGGCGTTCATCAACCCGCCCACGGTGGGCCAGTCGTCGGCCTCCGCCCCGGCGACGACGTCGAGCACGCGCTGGATCTCGGTGACGACGTGTCGCACTCGCCGCCGGGCGACCTCGTCGTCGAGCCGGGCGAGCGCCGAATCGAGATCGTTCACCTCGCGCAGGGTCACGACCCCGAGCTGGGCCGCCGCCGCCTCGCACGCCGACCGCCGCTCGCCGTACTGACCGTCGGTGAGGGAGTGTGACGCGCGGGTGTCGATGACGAGAAGACGCAGGCCGGCGTGCTCGAGATCGAGCGGCACCTGCCGGATCGAGCCGTCGAGACAGTCGAGCAGCAGCGCGTGGCCGGCGCGAGTGCGCAGCGATGCCGCCTGGTCCATGCCTCCGGTCGGCGCACCGGCCACCTCGTTCTCGGCCTCGACGCACAGCTCGGCGAGCTGGGCGCGCTGAGCGTCGTCACCGTCGAGCGGAGTGCCGGCGAGCGAGGAGAACGCGAGGCCGGTCGCGCATTCGAGCGCAGCAGAGGACGACAGGCCCGCGCCGAGCGGCACGCACGAGGCGATCGCGAGGTCGGTGCCGGGCACCGCGATGCCCGCGTTGCGAAGCGACCACGCGGGGCCCGCGGCGTAGGCGGCCCAGCCCTCGACCCCACCGGGGCGGATGTCGGAGAGCGTGCCGGTCCACTGCTCCGGCCGGCTGTCTGCGTCGGCGAGGGTCGTCGTCATGCGCACCTGGTCGTCGTCGCGTCGCGACGCGGCCACGTAGGTGCGGTGGGGGAGGGCGATCGGCAGACAGAGCCCGCCGTTGTAGTCGGTGTGTTCACCGATGAGGTTGACGCGCCCCGGCGACGCCCACACCTCATCGGGCTCGGTGGAGAAGGCCGCACGGAACGCGGCACGCGCCGCGTCGAGCCCTTCCTCGGGTGTCCAAGCCGCCTCGGCCATGCCCATCGCGTCGCCCTCCGCCCGTCTCGTTCTCGATCACTCGATCCTGCCAAGGGCCGCGGGTACGCGCGCCTCGGGTCCGCGACGTGGGCGAGACGCAGACCGATCGCATGCTGCGCATGACCAGAGAAGGGTGCAGCCGGGGCCGTCGACTCGCGTCGGACGACCCCGGCCGCCGTAGCGGAGGCGGACGGGAATCGAACCCGCCAGACCGAGATACTCGACCTCGCCGGTTTTGAAGACCGGGGGGCCCACCAGGAACCCAGACGCCTCCGCGACCCACTGTAGGGGCATCGGATCGCTCGGGCGCCTGGCCGGTCGAGCTCGCGGACTTGCCCGAGGGAGGGTCGTCGGCGGTGGGGGTTAGAGTCGTGGCGACACCGTGGTCGACACGTTCGCCGCTCGTCTCGCTCGCCGCCGAAGGAGCCTCCCGTGGCCGAGATCCGACTCACCCAGTTCGCCGCCGGTGGCGGCTGCGCGTGCAAGCTGCCCGCCGGCCAGCTCGAGGAGGTCGTCGCCGGGCTCGTCGGCCAGAGCCACCCCGACCTGCTCGTCGGTCTCGACGCCGGGGACGACGCGTGCGCCGTGCGGATCGAGGGTGGGGCGAACGGGCACGGCACGGCCGTCATTTCGACCGCCGACTTCTTCACCCCGATGATCGACTCCGCCTACGACTGGGGCCGCATCGCCGCCGCCAACGCACTCTCCGACGTCTACGCGATGGGCGGACGCCCGGTGCTCGCGATCAACCTCGTCGGCTGGCCGGTAGACAAGCTGCCGAACGAGGTGCTCACCGAGGTGCTGCGTGGAGGGCTCGACATCGGCCGCGAGGCGGGCTGCCCGGTCGCCGGCGGCCACTCGATCACCTCACCCGAACCGATCTACGGCATGGCGGTCACCGGCGTCGCCGATCCGGGCCGGTTGCTGCGCAACGACGCCGCCGAACCGGGGCTGCCCATCAGCCTCACCAAGCCCATCGGCGTCGGCATCCTCAACAACCGGCACAAGGCCACTGGTGAGCGCTTCGAGGAGGCCGTGGCGGCGATGACGACGCTCAACGCGGCCGCGAGTGAAGCGGCCCTCGCGGCCGGAGTGCGAGCGGCGACCGACGTCACGGGCTTCGGTCTGCTCGGCCACCTGCACAAGATGGCCCGTGCCTCGGCAATCACCGCGGTGCTCGACCACGACGCGGTGCCGATCGTCGCCGGAGCCCGCGAAGGCCTGCGCGACGGCTTCGTTCCCGGTGGGAGCAGGCGCAACCTCGACTGGGTTCGTCCGCACCTCCGCGTCGACGGGCCGAACGTCGACGAGGACGACCTCGTGCTGCTCGCAGACGCGCAGACCTCCGGTGGTCTGCTCGTGATCGGCGAGATTCCCGGGGCGCCGGTCATCGGCGAGACCGTCGCGGCTCGGGAGGACGGCGCCACCATCGTCGCGCGATGAGGTGAGCCCTGCGATGAGGTGAGCGGTGACGCTCAGGCCGCGGGAGCTGCCGAGGCCGCCACCACAGGCAGGCCGGCGTGCTGCCAGGCGACGAATCCGCCGTCGACGGCGTCGACCCACGCGAGTCCGAGACTGCGCAGGTGAGCCGCGATGCGGGCAGCGAGCGTGCCGTCGGTGGAGACGAGGACCACCGGCGAGGTCTCCGCGAGTCGCTGAACCCGGATCAGGGCGTCGCCGTGATCGGAGTCGAGCGCGACGGCGCCGAGGCCGAGACCCCCACCCGCGCGTCGAGCGGCGCACGGGCGCAGGTCGACGAGAACGGCTCGGCCGTACAACGCGTCCTGGTACGCGGCGCGCGGGCTCGTCACGTCCGCAGGCGTGGTGCGCGGGCCGGCGAAGAGCGAGGTGAGGAGCGCGGTGACGGTGGCGTCGTGTGCGCTGCGGCGGGAGGTCACACGGGTGGGCTCGGTAGTGCCGATGGTCATGCCGGTGTCTTTCGGAGTCGGGTGAATGGGGCGGGGTCGTCAGCGACGACAGAGGTGCCGACACATTCGGCAGCCCGCCTACACCTCGGCTCGACTTATGAAAGACATAACAAGATGAAACGACGGAGACGTCTCTCGCGTCCACCCTCTCGACCGGACGTCCCGCAGTGTGGACGCATCACGGAAACAGCCGGCGATCCCGACCCGCGGCAGTGACGTGGTCGAACCACGTCATGCTGTGGGGCGGAATCGCCGGCTGTGTCGGCGCGTGGGCGGGCGGGCGGTCAGGCCGTGACGGCACCCGTCGGACGGGCCGGCTTCTTGGTGATGAGCGGGATGACCGCGCTGACGAGCGCGATGACACCGATCGTCGTGAACGCCAGCGTGTAGTTCTTGTCGGCGCCGAGGAGCCACGTCGTGAGCAGCGGGCCGGCGACGCCGCCGATGCTCCAGGCGATGAGCATGAGGCCGTAGATGCCGCCCGCGTTCGTCACTCCGAAGAACTGGCCCGCGGTGGAGGGCATCGTGCCGAACCCGCCGCCGTAGCAGGTGTAGATGAGCGCGGCGAGCAGGGTGAAGAGCCACACGCTGTGGGCGTGGGGCATGGCGATGAGGCAGATGCCCTGGATGGCGAGGATCCCCACGAACGACGGCATCTTGCCGATGCGGTCCGAGACCGCCGCCCACAGGATGCGGCCGCCGCCGTTGAAGAGGCCGAGGATGCCGACGAGGCTGGCGGCCGCCGCGCCGGAGAACCCGGCGACGTCGACGGCGGTCGCCTTGGCGACCGAGATCAGGGAGATTCCCGCGGTGACGGCCAGCGCGAGGATCATCATGAGCAGGAACCACTGCGGGGTGCGCAGCGCTTCGGCCTGCGTGAAGTCCCGCCCGGCGCCGACCGTGGCGTCGGCGGCGCGCGTCTGCTCGACGGGCTTGCTCGGGTCGACACGCTTGGGCGGGTTGGCGAAGGTCATGGCGCCAATGAGGCCGAAGACGAGGTAGGCGATGCCGAGCGGGAGGAACGCCGCGGCGGGCTCGGCGGGGTTGGCGGCGAGCAGCCGGTTGGCCACGGGGGCGGTGATGACCGCGCCGAAGCCGAAGCCGCCGACGGCCAGCCCGGTGACGAGCCCGGCCTTGTCGGGGAACCACTTCTGCAGCATGGCGATCGGCACGATGTACGCCAGGCCGAGGCCGAAGCCGGAGAGCACGCCGTAGCCGAGCACGAGGATCCAGAAGTCGCCGGCGCCGCGCGCGAACGAACTGACGATGATGCCGATGGCGTAGATGACGACGCCGACGAGGGCCACGGTGCGGGGGCCCTGACGGTCCTGGATGCGGCCTCCGATGAAGGTGCCGACGAAGATCATGCCGATGGCGACCTCGAACGGCACCGCGGCCTGCACCTTCGAGAGGTGCAGAACGGATTCGGGTGCCTGGAACGCCGCGCCGAACACGCTCCACGCGTAGACCGCGCCGATGGCGAGCTGGACCAGGACGCCTCCGGCGAGGATCAGCCAACGATTGGGGGTGCGGCCGCGCGTGGCCGCGGTGGTGTCGCTCGTCATGGAGCCCTCCGCGTGTGGGGTCGAGGATGATTGTTCGACAAAGGTGTTCAGAACGGCGCGGATGCCCCGGCGTCTCCACCGGGGCATCCGACGATGTCATTCAGGATGGATCGGCAACGCTGCCTGAGGATGGGTCGAGCGGCGCGCCTCAGTATGGGTTGACGGCGGTGCCGGTGTGATGAGCGACGCGCTGATCCTGCGCGGCGTCTGCACGTTGCTGCGGGGTCTGTGCGAGCTTGCGCTCGAGGCGTTCCCGCTGCGGGACGACCGTGTACTTGGGGTCACGGGCCGAGGTGAGACCGGCCTCGAAGACCCCGAACCGGGTGCAGGCCGACCCGGCGTTGAGGGCCACGCCGGCGGCGACGGCGGCCAGTCGGCTGCGGCCACCGAACAGCGAGAGGGCGGCGCCCGTCAGGGTCAGCACCTTGGCCGCAGTGAGGAGCTTGCCGGCCTTGCCCTCGCGCATCGGCTCGGCGAGCATGCCGAGCTTGTCCTCCATGACCTGGAAGACGGCGACGTCGAGCAGGGCCCCACCGACGGCCATGCGGCGCGCAGGGCCGCACTCGGCGGGGTCGGTGACCGTCATCGCCGCACCACCGGCAGCGGCGAGGGCGGAGCCGACGAAGACGAACGGCAACTGCTTGTACGAGGCGTGCCAGGTGGGTGTGGCGGTGTCGGAGAGCAGCACCGCCGTGTAGGCGGCCAGCGGAGCCGAGAACGCGCCCGCACCGAGGCTCGCGAGCCGGTCCCCGATCGGCCAGAACTGCTGGCCCGGAACGCTCTTGGGCACGATGAACCGCATGACCTCCGAGACGGCCGCGACGCCGGTGAACGCGCCGAAGCCGGCGAGGATCCACGAGCCGACCGACATCGGGGAGGTGAGCTTGATCGTGCGCATCATGTTGTAGAAGCGGCTCGGCTTGCCGAGGTCGGCGATGAGCGCACCCGTCGAGCCCATCAGCGCCGCGAGCGCGATGAGCCGGCTGTTGCGCTGCAACTCGTGGCGACCCGTCATCTCACCGCCGGCGGCGACGAGAGCCGAGCCGGCCGCGAGCCCGCCCATGTACAGGTACGCCGGGATCTCGCTCTTCCACGGCGCGGGCTTGACGATGTTGTGGCCGTAGTACGAGGTGAACTCCATCGGCGGCACCATGACGTCGTCACGCTGCCTGCGTCGGCCGCCGCGCCCGCCACCGCGCCGACCACCGCGTCCGTCGTCACGCCGGCTCGCGCGGTCATCATGCCGATTCGCGAGTCCGTGCGCGGCGCTGCCTTCGACCGTGCCGAGTTCGGGGGTGATGACCCCCGGCTGCGGCGGCGCCTCGTCGTTCGGGGTCGTGGGCGCGACCCGGGCGGGCTCGTCGAAGTGGGGTCCGCTGCTGGGGCCGAAGGGGGTGCTCATGGTCTCCGTCCGATGAAACAGGCGGCCGCACCCGCGAGCATGGTGAGCCCTGCGAAGCCGGCCTTGCGGAAGATGTCGGGCAGGTCGGCCGTGGTGACCACCGGGTCCGGCGGGAGACCGTACACCTCGGGCTCGTCGAGCAGCAGGAACACCGATCCGGTGCCACCGACGCCGTCGTTCTGGTCGGCGCCGTAGACCCGCGCCTCGGTGTACCCCTTGGCGTGCAGCGTCTTGGCGCGCTCGGAGGCCCGCCGGCGCATCTCGTCGAGGTCGCCGAACTGGATCGAGGTCGTCGGGCAGGCCTGCGCGCACGCCGGCTTCTGGTCGACGCCGAGGCGGTCGTAACACAGGGTGCACTTCTGCGCGATGCCCTCGTTCTTGACCGCCTTCTTCTCGCCCTCGGGCCGATCACGCCGTTCGATGACGCCGAACGGGCAGGCCGCCACGCAGTAACCGCAGCCGTTGCAGACCTCGTCCTGGACGACGACCGTGCCGAACTCCGTACGGAACAGCGACCCCGTGGGGCACACGTCGAGGCACGCCGCGTGGGTGCAGTGCTTGCAGACGTCCGAGGCGATGAGCCAGCGGAAGTTGGGCAGCGTGCCCGTGGCCAGGGCCTCCTCGGCCGCCCGCTGCGCCGCGTCGACGTCGCTGAGGTCGGTCTCGGGCCCGGCCTCGAGCGAGGCAGCCGTCCCCGGACCGCCCAGCGGAAGCCCCGCCGGCACGGCGTCCTGCGTCCGCATCGCGGTCGCTCCCACGAGGGGCTCGGTGCCGAGGCGCTCCGAGGGCCGGATCGAGGGCATGCCGAGGTCGACGAGCCGCTTGCCGGATTCTCGTGCCTTCTCGACGCCCTCGGTCGTCTGCTCGATGAACGCGACGTGCCGCCACGTGCTCGCCCCGAGCGAGACCGTGTTGTCGTAGGAGTCGCCCGTCATCCCCAACCGGTCCATGGGGATGCCGTTCCACTCCTTGCACGCGACCTCACAGGCCTTGCAGCCGATGCAGATCGAGGTGTCGGTGAAGAAGCCCTTGCGGGGCGGCGGATCCTCCCACCCCGCGTCACGGGCGGGATCGGTCGGGCCGGAGAGCTGGGTGCGCCAGAATCCCATCGCCTCAGTCCTCCTTGCTGATCGGGTACGAACCCGCTGACGAATCGTTGTCGTTGAAGTCGTCGCGCGGCTCCGTCGGCGAGCCCTGCGGCACGGCATCGGGAGCACGACGGGTGTTACCGGTCGCGGTCGTCACACCGGCGAGCGAGCGGTACTCCTCGACGAGACGCACGAGGGCCTCGCCGGTGGGGCGTCGCCCGGGCCGGATGTCGCAACTCGCGACCTTGGACTCCTGGATCGCGACGTTCGGGTCGAGCGTCACGCCGAGGAGGTCGTTGGCGCCGTCACCGGTGACCACCGCACCGTCGCCGCCCTGGCCCCAGTGATAGGGCAGGCCGATCTGGTGCACGGTGTGACCGTTGATGCGCAACGGACGTACGCGCTCGGTGACGAGCACGCGCGCCTCGATGGCCGAGCGCGGCGAGATGATCGTCGCCCAGCCGCCGTTCTCCAGGCCGCGCTCCGCTGCGAGCTCGGGCGAGACCTCGCAGAAGAACTCCGGCTGGAGCTCGGCGAGGTAGGGCAGCCACCGGCTCATGCCGCCGGCCGTGTGGTGCTCGGTGAGCCGGTAGGTGGTGAACACGAACGGGTAGACCCGCCAGCCGTGTTCGCCTGCCGAGGGCGCGGTAAGGTTGTCCTTGCGCGGGAAGATCATGCGCGAAGGACTGCGCTGCTGGTCGTACAACGGGTTCTCGACCGGCGACTCCTGCGCCTCGTAGTGGCTCGGCATCGGGCCGTCGACCATGCCCTTGGGTGCGTACAGCCAACCCTTGCCGTCGGCCTGCATGATGAAGGGATCGTCGCCGGCGAGACCCTCCGGCCCACCGACGCCCTGACCGGGCCGGTAGTCGGGCCGAGTCTTGAGCGGGAAGTCCGGCACGTCGTGGCCGGTCCACTGCCCCTTCTCCTCGTCCCACCACACGTAGGCCTTGCGCTCGCTCCACGGCTTGCCGTCACGGTCGGCCGAGGCGCGGTTGTACAGGATGCGCCGGTTGGCCGGCCAGGCCCAGCCCCACTCGGGGGCGACCCAGTTCTGCTCCGCGTCGGGCTTGCGACGGTGCGCCTGGTTGATGCCGTCCTTGAAGACGCCGGTGTAGATCCAGCACCCACCGTCGGTGGAGCCGTCGTCCTTCATCTCGGTGTACGACGGCAGCAGCTGACCGGCCTTCTCGCCCGTGAGGTAACGGCCGTTGATCTCTGCGAGAACGGCCTCGGCGTCGATCTCACCGTTCTCGTCGCGGCGGTAGTCCCACGTGAGGTCGAGGATCGCCCGGTCGCGAGGCTCGGTGCTGCCCGCCAGCTTGCGGCGGATGACGTTGCCGAGCTCGTAGAAGAACTCGAGGTCGGAGTTGGCCTCGCCCGGAGGCGCGACCGCGGCCTCACGCCACTGCAGCAGTCGCTGGGTCTGGGTGAACGTGCCCGACTTCTCCGCGTAGGCCGCGGCGGGCAGGAAGAAGACCTCGGTACCGATCTCCTCGGTCTTCATCTCACCCGTGGCGATCTCGGGGCCGGACTTCCAGAACGTCGCCGACTCGATGAGGTTCATGTCGCGCACGACGAGCCACTTGAGGTTGCTCATCGCGTGCCGTTGGAGCCGGCCGTGCGACGAGCCCACCGCCGGGTTCTGGCCGAGGAGGAAGTACCCCTCGACCGTGCCCTCGATCATGCCCATCGCGCTCGCGTACGTGTTGTGGTTGCCGGTGAGGCGCGGCAACACGTCGAAGCACCAGCCGTTCTCGGCCGTGGCCGCATCGCCGTACCAGGCCTTGAGCAGGCTCGTCGCGTACGACCTGGCCTCGCTCCAGTACCCCTTCTGATCCGGCGAGGCGATGGCGGTGACGTACTCGTCGAAGGAGTCGTGGACACCGACCATCGGCATGGGCAGGTAACCCGGCAGCAGGTTGAACAGCGTCGGGATGTCGGTACTGCCCTGGATGCTCGCGTGCCCGCGCAGCGCCATGATGCCGCCGCCGGGCCGGCCGACGTTGCCGAGCAGGAGTTGCAGGATGCCCGCGGTACGGATGAACTGCGCGCCCATCGTGTGCTGCGTCCAGCCCACGGCGTACGCGAAACACGTGGTGCGCTCGCGGCCACTGTTGCTCGTGACCGCCTCGGCGACCTCGAGGAAGTCGGCCTGGCTCACGCCGCACAACTGCTCGACGAGTTCGGGGGTGTAACGGGCGAAGTGCCGCTTGAGCACCTGGAACACCGTGCGGGGGTGCTGCAGCGTCTCGTCACGGATCACGTGCGCGTTCTCGAGCGGCGGGCCACCGGAGCCGTGCTCGTCACCGGCGGAGCGCTCACGCTTGAGGTGGCCGTGCTCGTGCTCCGGACCGCCCGGCGTGCCGACCTCCCCGTCGCCGTCGTAGGAGGCGTAGCTCCACGAGGCCATGTCGTAGGTGCCGAGCTCGGGGTCGTAACCCGAGAAGATGCCGTCGAGCTCGTCGACGTCCTGGAACTCCTCGCTGACGAGGGTCGCCGCGTTGGTGTACGCCTTGACGTACTCGTCGAAGTAGAGCTCGTTGGTGATGACGTGGTTGATGAGCGCGCCGAGGAACACGATGTCGCTGCCGGCCCGGATGGGCACGTGCTTGTCGGCCACGGCGGAGGTGCGGGTGAACCGCGGGTCGACGTGGATGACCTTGGCTCCGCGCATCTTGGCCTCGGTGACCCACTGATAGGCCACCGGGTGGTTCTCGGCCATGTTGGAACCCTGGATGACGATGCAATCGGCATTCGCCATGTCCTGCACGAACTGCGTGGCGCCGCCGCGCCCGAACGAGGCCCCCAGACTGGGGACGGTGGCGGAGTGTCAAATACGCGCCTGGTTCTCGATCTGGATCGCGCCGAGGCCCGTGAAGAGCTTCTTGATGAGGTAGTTCTCTTCGTTGTCGAGCGTCGCGCCACCCAGAGAGGCGATGCCCATCGTGCGGTTGAGCCGGCGGCCCTCGTCATCGGTGCCCTGCCAGGTGCGGGCCCGAGTCTCGATGATGCGATCGGCGATCATCTCGGTGGCCTCGGCCATGGACAGGCGGGTCCACTCGGTGGCGTGCGGCGCCCGGTAGAGCACCTTGGTCTGCCGCGTGGGGTTGTTGACGAGCTGCTCGCTGGCGCTGCCCTTGGGGCACAGCCGCCCACGAGAGATCGGTGAGTCGGGGTCGCCCTCGATCTGCACGATCTTCTCGTCCTTGACGAAGATCTTCTGGCCGCACCCGACCGCGCAGTAGGGGCAGACGCTCTTCGCGACACGGTCGGCCTCGACCGTGCGCGGTGTCAGGGACTTCGTGCGTTCGGAAGCGACCGCTGGGCCGCGACCGAGGAAGTCGCCTTCTCGAAGCTGCCGGAGGACCGGCCACTCGAGGAAGGTCTTGGCGATCGACATGCCGCTCACCTCGTCTCATGGAGTGATTCACACTCTAGCGGCGGGGGCCGACAACGGCCCACCGGAAGGCACCGGCATCGGGTTCGAGGGGCCTTCGTGCGCAGGATCGCCCGCCGGAGCGGAGCGCGCAGCGGGCGCGGCCCGGGCTCCTGCGGCGGCGCAGGCTCGCCGACTGCGGATTCTCGGCGGGGTGTGGACATCGTGGGTGCCCGTGTCACAGTCTGTACTAGACCGTCCGGACGGTTCACCTTGGTGGATCCTCCGTCGACACGCGCACCTGACGCGCACCGAGTCCCAGCCGCAGAACGAAGAACGAAGAGAAGGAGTCGACCGATGAGCGTGTTCCCCCGTGTCGTCGTCGATGAGGCGCACAACGAGGCATGGTCGCTGGACCCGCAGACCGCTGCCCGCATCAACCCCGCCCAGCCGGCCGACGCGAGCTACGCGGAGGCCGCGGAGGCGCTTCGTCACCGCGGTTTCGAGGTCACCGCCCACACGGCAGGCGAGCTCGACGGGGCGGTGCTCGACGAGGCCGACGTCCTCGTCGTCGCCCACCCCGCCGACGCGGCGTCGGAGCGCACGAGCGGCTCCGGTTCCCCGACGTTCTCGCCCGACGAACTCGACGCGATCGAGGCGTACGTCCGCGGCGGTGGCGGTCTCGTCGTCCTCGGGGAGTGCCAGCAGGGGTCGTACGGATCCAACCTGCTCGAGCTGCTCGCCCGCTTCGGCCTCACGATCCGCAACAACACGGCGCACGACGGCACGCACCGCTTCAACGGTGTCTCCGCCTGGGTGCGGGGCGAGCTCGAGACCGAGCAGGAGGGGCGTCGCCGCGGGGGCGTGCTCGCGGGCATCGACGAGGTGTGCTTCTACCGCGCGGGCACGCTCGCGGTCGAGGACCCCGCCAAGGCGGGCGACGTGCGCATCCTCGCGCGCACCAGCGAGGTCGCCGATCCGGCCGGTGAGCCCCTCGCCCTCACCGCACGTCCGGGTGCCGGCCGCCTCGTGCTGCTCGGTGACTCCGATCTCTTCGGTGACGACTCCATCGACGACCTCGACCACCGCGCCTGGTGGGTCAACCTCGTGACGTGGGCGGCCGGGGCCGGTCGTGGGCACAGCGAGGCCGACCTCGCCGCCGCGTGGCTCGCCGTCGACCCCCGCTGGCTCGAGCTCAAGGCCGCGGTCGAGGAGATTCGTCCGATGCAGAGCAAGGACGGCTCGATCGACGGCGAGACGCACGACCTGGCGGCGGCGGGCGCGCTCGTCGACCGCATCTGCGCCGGCATCGAGGCCCTGGCTCCGGAGTTCCCGCACGACGCGGACTACCTCACGCAGTGCGTCGCCGACTTCCGGCGCTGGCAGAGCGAGGGCTTCGGGGTTCCGGACTTCTTCGACTCCCTCGAGCTGTTCCACCCCGACCGCGACCGCGAGGACGGCCTGGCACACCTCGTCGTCTTCCCGATGTACACGCAGAACGGCAACCTCGACCGCAACGTCGAGGCGGTGCTCATCAGGGTCTACTGGCCCGAGTGGCTGGCCGAGGTCGAGCAGACCTACACCAACCCGGCGTTCCTCTCGATCGACTTCATCGACTTCACGCCGGGCTACGACACCGACTCCGCGGTGCTCTTTCCCGAGACCGTCGCCACCCGCGAGGTCGCGAAGTTCACGTGGGGCGCGATCTTCTCCGACCGCGAGGCCGCGCGCTTCCGCCGCGTGACGAGCGCCGCCGCCGACCTGCTCTCGCTGGACCTGCCGCCGGACGCCGAGCGCCTGCTCGTCAGCCAGGAGTACTGCCAGGGCATGTTCGCGATGTGGGACATGATCCACGACCGCACCCACATGCGCGGTGACCTGCCGTTCGACCCGTTCATGATCAAGCAGCGCATGCCGTACTGGATGTACTCCCTCGAGGAGCTGCGCTGCGACCTCAACACGTTCGTGCAGGCCGTCAAGCTCGAGAAGGAGGGACAGCCGTTCGCCAAGGGCGTGCAGTACGGCGTGATCTTCGACCGCATCTTCCGGTTCTCGATCACCGGCGGCCGGGTGCGCAACTACGACGGGCTCGGAGGTCAGCTGCTCTTCGCGTGGCTGCACAAGCACGACGCGCTGCGCTGGACCGACAACCGGTTGAGCTTCGACTGGCAGCAGGTGCCCGAGCAGGTGTGCGCACTCGCCGACGCCGTCAACGCGCTCTACCGGGACGGCATCGACCGCAGCAAGGTCGCGCAGTGGATCGCCTCGTACGACTTCGTGTCGCAGTACGTCGTTCCCCACCCGCGCTCGACGTGGGCCAAGGGCGCCGAGGCGCTGCCGCTGGAGGGCAAGCCCAAGGAGCTCGTCGACCTCGTCCTGCCCGACGAGTTCCCGCTCAACATGTTCTTCGAGGCGCTCGACCGCAAGCTCGGCCCGGTCATCGCCTCGACGAAGGGCATCACGGCCGCCGACGTGCAGGTCGCGCCGGCCGAGACGACGAACGAGGTGACGGTGTGAGCCAGGTGTCGACGGACTCCCGGGCGGAGGTGAACCCGCTCGCGGGCAAGGTCGTCCTCGTCGCCGGCGCGGCGGGGGCCGCCGGGCCGCCCACGGTGGCCGCGCTCGCCTCACGCGGCGCGACGGTCGTCGCGATCGACAACGCAGCGGACCGCCTCGAGCCCGTCGTCGAGGCGGCCCGCGCTCAGGCCGCCGGGGGCGGATCGGTCGAGCCCCTCGTCGTCGACCTGCTCGACGAGAGCGCGACGCGGGAGGCGATCGGTCGCGTGCCGGCCGAGCACGGCCGCATCGACGGTCTCTTTCACCTCGTCGGCGGTTGGCGTGGCGGCAAGGGCATCGTCGAGTCCGACCTCGCCGACTGGGCCCTGTTGCACGACCTGCTGATTCGCACCCTGCAGCACACGTCGCGGGCGGCGCACGACGCGCTCGTCGACTCCGGCGGGCGGCTCGCCATCGTCTCCACCACCCAGGCACAGACCCCGAACGCGAACAACGCCTCGTACGCGGCCGCGAAGGCCGCGGCCGAGGCCTGGACGCTCGCGGTCGCCGACTCCTTCGCCAAGGCGGCGAAGGCCGGGGCAGAGAAGGCAGAGGAGGCAGAGGAGGCCGGGAACGACGGAAGCGACGCGAGTGGTGCGGCGGCGACCGTCGTGCAGATCAAGGCGCTGCTCACCGATCGCATGCGTGAGGAACGGCCCGATCGCAAGTTCCCGGGCTACACCCACGTCGACGACCTCGCGCGCGAACTCGTCACGCTCTTCGACGTGCCCGCGACCGAGCTCAACGGCACCCGCCGTAGCCTGACGGCATGATCGAGCGACTCCACGACCCGAACTTTCGGGGCTTCGCCAGCGACAACTACTCCGGAGTGCTGCCCGAGGTGCTCGAGGCGATCGCGACGGCCAACGGCGGGCACCAGAAGGCGTACGGCGAGGACGTCTACACAGTGGCCCTCGGCGAGCGGGTCCGCCAGGTCTTCGGCGAGGGGGCGCGCATCTATCCGGTGTTCAACGGCACCGGCGCGAACGTCGTCTCCCTCGACCTGCTGACTCCGCGATGGGGTGCCGTCGTCTGTGCCCGCTCGGCGCACATCAACGTCGACGAGTGCGGCGCGCCGGAGAAGATCTCCGGGGTCAAACTCCTGCCCGTCGACACCCCCGACGGCAAGCTCACCCCCGAGCTCGTCGACACGGTGGCGTGGGGATTCGGCGACGAGCACCACGCCCAACCTGCGGTGCTCTCGATCACCCAGAGCACCGAGCTCGGCACGGTGTACACCCTCGACGAGCTCGCCGCGCTCTCCGAGCACGCCCACAAGCTCGGGATGCGGGTGCACCTCGACGGCGCCCGCCTGTTCAACGGCGCGGCGGCGCTCGGGTGCTCGCTGGCCGAGGTGACGACCGCGGTCGGCGTCGACGTGCTCTCGCTCGGCGGGACCAAGCACGGGCTCATGGGCGCCGAGGCGGTCGTCGTGCTCGACCCCGATGTTCTCGCCGGCCCGAAGCACGGAGAGTTCGTGCGCAAGCTCGACGCCCAGCTCTCCAGCAAGATGAGGTTCGTCTCGGCGCAACTGCTCGCCATCCTCGGCGACGACCTGTGGAAGCGTGGAGCCACCCACGCCAACGCCATGGCGCGCCGGCTCGTCGACGCCGTGCGCGACACGGTCGAGGTCACCCAGGAGCCCCAGGCCAACGCGGTCTTCGCGGTCGTGCCCCCGACGGTCACCGAGCGGTTGCAGCGTCAATACCCGTTCTACGTGTGGGACGAGGCCACCGGTGAGGTCCGCTGGATGTGCGGCTTCGACACCACCGAGGCCGACATCGAGGGCTTCGCCGCCGCGCTGCGCGAGGAGATGGGCCGCGGCTGAACTCGCGGCCACCCACCGACCACACCACGACCGCCGAGACCGGAACCGAGCCGGGCTCGGCGGTCGTCGCGTGTGACGGCGGGCGGATGCGGTCGGACGTTCCGGCGTTCGGGGGGCGGAGGAAGGGGCAGGAAGAGTCGGGGAGGGGCGCGAAGGGCGAGCCAGGCGTCGGCACGACCCCGGGTATTGCGTCGCTCCGGCACGGGATGGTTCCAGCGCGGTGCCGCTCGGGTACTGCGTCGCCTAGGTACCGCGTCGCTCGCGGGTGGGTATCGGGGCTCAGGTGCCGAGGGCGACGCGCTGGTCCGATGGGGACGACCGACCCGTCCGACCCCGGAAGGCACCGCCATGTCAGGCCGCACCGCCAGTCCCGATTCCGTCGTCGAGGCCCTGCTCGAGGAGGTCGTGGGCATCCGGCGCGAGCTCGAATCCATCGGGCGTCGCCTCGGTGAGCCGGCCGGGTTGCCGGCGGCCTCGGCCCCACCGCGCCCCACGGCGCAGACCGGCGATGCCGGCGCGGAGGCCGCTCCCAGGTCGGCGGGAGAGGACATGCGCGCATGGCCGGCGGCGAGGACGACGTCCGGTGTGCCGATCGACCGAGAGTCCGCGGCCGAGCCCTCTGCTGTGGAAACGCCGCAACCGGTCGCCGGCGGGAGTCTGTGGGCTCCGCCGGGAGGCACGGCAGGTGCCGGCTCCGGATCTCGACCGGAGCGAGCGTCGTCACGGGCAGGGTCGCAGGCGCGTGCTCATGCCGACGACCGGAGCCACGCCGAGGGCGCGGTTCACCCCGCCGTGCCGTCGTCGCCGGCCGCGCCGCCGTCGCCGGCCGGGGCGCCCGCCGCGCCACGTGTGCGCCGGCGGCGTCTCACACCAGAACGCATGCTCGCCATCGGAGGCGCCGTCGTCACGATCCTCGGCGTGGGATTCCTGCTCGCCGTGGCGATCGCCGCAGGTCTTTTCGGACCCGTGCCCCGGGTCGTCGCGCTCGCGGTGCTCAGCGTGATCCTCGGCCTCGTCGCCGGCCGGATGCACGCCCGCCGTAGCAGCGACGCGGCTGTCGCACTGGCCGCGACGAGTTCCGCCGCCGCCTTCGCCGCCGTCGTCGCCACGACCGCGATCTACGCGTGGCTTCCGGCGTTCGCCGGCCTCGTTCTCGCTCTGCTGCTCGCCGGAGCGGGGGTGTTCGTCGCCCACCGGTGGCGCAGCCAGGTGCTCGCCGGGCTCGAGTACGTCCAGATGATCCTCGTCCTGCCCATGATCCTGCAGCCGGCGACCGACATCGCCTTCGTGGAGTTCAGCGTCTTCGCGGCCATCGCCTACGTGCCCGTCGTCGTCGCCGTCGTCGAACACCGCTGGCTGCCGCTGTTCCGCGTGGCGTCCCTCGGCCTGGGCGCGGTCGCCTTCATCGGTCTGATCGGCGGCACCGCGGGGTCGGCCGGTGGCACGGTTCGTGTGCTCACCTCGATCGTCGTGTTCCTTCTCATCGCCGCCTGCGCGACCGCTCTCACCGAGGTGGCCGTCCTCGGAACCGCTCTCGGGCTGAGCGCGATCGCCATCCTGTGGCTGCGGGACGAGACCGCGCTCCTCGGCCTCGAGCTCACCGCTCCCGTGGCCGGGGCGGTCGCGCTGGCGACGGCGATCGCGGCGGTTCGCTACCGGGGCGCGATCAGGACGATGCTGACGATCGGCGCTGTCACGCACCTGCTGGTCGCCACGCTCGCCCTCCCCGTCTCCGACCACGTCGTGGCCGTGCTCCTCGCCTTCGAGGCCCTCGTCCTCGTCGTCGCGGCCCGGCAGCGGGCCTCGCTGCCGATGTGGGGCGCGTCGATCGCCTTCACCCTCGCGGCGATCGCGGGACTGATCGTCCTCGTGCCGGTGCCGGCCGTCTTCTCGACCTCGGCCGTCGCCCATGCCACCCGCTGGGAGGCGGTGGTGGTGGGGCTGTTGCTCGCCGGTGTCGGTGCTGCGCACGTGCTGAGCGTGCGCGACATCCGAGTTCCGAGAATCGACCCCGCTGCGCGCGTTCTCGCCGGCCTCGCGGTCGGGCTGTACGGCGCGAGTTCCGCGATCGTGGCCGTCGGCCTGTTGCCCGGAGCCTCCGAGGTGCAGGCGATGGCGGCGAACGTCGTGACGACGATCGTGTGGGTCGCGGTCGCGGTCGGCATGATCCTGCGCCCCGCGTCCCCGGTGACGCGGGCCGGTTACGCCCTGCTCATCGCCGCGATCGCCAAGTTGTTCCTCGCCGATCTGCACACCGTCGACGGCGTGCTGCGGGCCGTGCTCTTCGTGCTCACCGGGCTGGCGCTCATCGGCGCGTCCTCGCAGATCCGCAAACACACCGATGCGGGGACCGGCGACGGCCGCGGCGACGACGGTCCCGCCGTAGACGGCATCGAGGAGGCATCGACCGACGCCCTCCGCGAAGACTGATTGCAGGCGTCGACGGCCCGGATCGCGCCCCGGGCCGTCGACGTGGACTCACCCCACGACGTCCTGGGGGGAGCGTGCCTCGCAGTAGTCGCGAAGCTCTTCGGCCTCCTTGACGAGCCGGCGTTCCATCGCACCGCCCGAGAGGGCGGCGGTGAGCTTGGCGTAGCCACCGACCGAACGCATCGTGAAGTCCACCGCGAACCGGCGATCGGCCAGCTCGCGCATCGCGTACTCGAACGCGATCTCACCCGAGCTCGTCGACGCCGCGTACGCCAGGCGCCGCTCCGGCTCGAAGTCGCGGATCTGGATCTGTTGCGTGTCGAGCTTCCACCACGGTTGTTTGACCGTGTACTCGGCGCCGTAACCCGGGGTCGTGCCCGGCTTCGTCGGCTCGACGTCCTTGACCTCGGGCATCCAGTTCGCCCAGTTCTGCGGGTTGCTCACCGCCTCCCAGATCGTGCGTGCGTCCGAAGCGATCTCGATCGTCGTCGTGAAATCCATGTGGCTCCCCCGAGGGTGTCGATGGTGAACGGGCAGCGTGACACGGTCGGCCGCGCCGGTGGCGCGTGAACGATCGAGGCATCCGAACGTTCATCGAAAGTTCGCGGTCGGGGGCGAGGAGGTCGGACTGTCGGCGCAGCCGACGTCGGGCCGCAGCGGAGATGACGAGGGGGTGCTCGAGGGCGCCTACCCGGACGGCTCACGAGATCTCGCGCAACAAAGACCGGTCAGTCCAGGGCTTCACCGAGCAGGAATCGGCATCGTCGCTGCTCAGAGGCTGGGTGGTGGATCGAGGTCTCGAGCGTGACCGGTCTTTGTTGCGCGAGGTCATCCGCGCCGCCCGGAGATGCCCGGCCGCGTGCGAGGCCAGAGTCGCTAGGGCAGCGGCAACAGCCCTGGTCGCTTGGCGGAGCGGCCGTCTCCGGAGGAACGTCCCGTGAGGCGGCGCCCGACCCAGGGCACGACGAACGTCTTGGCCCAGGCGCGGTCGCCACGCAGGCGTTCGGCGCGGGCGAGCGGCGGAGCCGGAGGCAGCGGGTCGTCCCACGCGGCGTCCTCGGGGGAGTACCCCAGCGCGGTGAACGCGGCGAGGGCGACGCGGCGGTGCCCCTCGGAGTTCATGTGGATCCGGTCCTCGCTCCACACCCGCCAGTCGCCGAGGACGCGCATCCCCCACTGATCGACCAGAGCGCAGCCGTGCCTGCGGGCGATCGACCACAGGCACGCGGTGTACGTGGCGTGCCGGCCGCGGACGGCCCGCAGGAGCGGAGCATCGCGGGGGTCGGTCGGGGTGGCGAGCAGCACGTCGGCGCCGGTCGCTCGAATACGGATCACCGCCTTCTCGAGCCGCTCGGCGAGCGCCTCGATGTCGGCTCGTGGGCGGAGGATGTCGTTGCCGCCGCCGACCATGCTCACGAGATCCGGCTGCAACGAGAGCGCGTCGGGGAGCTGCCGCTCGACGACATCGGCGAGCTTGCGCCCGCGAATCGCGAGGTTGGCGTACTCGAGCCCGTTGCCGCTCTGCCGGGACTCCTGGTGGAGCATCGCCGCCAGACGGTCGGCCCAGCCGACGAACTCGCCCGGTCGCTGCGGGTCCTCGTCGTTCATGCCCTCGGTGAACGAGTCCCCGATCGCGACGTACCGGCGCCAGCCCTGCTCGGGCGGGGTGAGGAACTGCATCAGGGGAGTCTCCAGTCGATCGGTTCGGCGCCCTGCTGCTGCAGGAGGTCGTTGCTGCGGCTGAACGGGCGGGATCCGAAGAACCCGCTGCTCGCCGACAGGGGTGACGGATGGGCGCTCTCGACGCGCGGCATCGCGCCCAGCGCGGAGCCGAGTGAGCGGGCGTCGCGCCCCCAGAGGATGGCGACCAGCGGCTGACCGTCGGCGTGGGCGCGGGCGAGCGCATCGATCGCGCAGGAGGTCACGGCCTCCCACCCCTTGCCGCGGTGGCTGGCCGAGGCACCGGGACGCACGGTGAGAACGCGGTTGAGCAGCATGACGCCCCGCTCGGCCCACGGCGAGAGGTCACCGTTGCTCGGCGTCGGCACCCCGAGGTCGGTCTGCATCTCCTTGTAGATGTTCACGAGGCTGCGAGGGACGGGACTGACCTCGGGCGCCACCGAGAACGACAGGCCGACGGCGTGACCGGGTGTCGGATACGGGTCCTGCCCGACGATGAGCACACGCACCGCGTCGAGCGGCCGTTCGAACGCACGCAACACGTGCTTGCCGGCCGGCAGATACGGCCGCCCCGCCGCGAGTTCTTCTCGCAGGAACGCCCCGAGTCTCGCGATGTCGTCCTCGACCGGCGCGAGGGCCGTCGCCCACGTCGGATGCACGAGTTCAGAGAGCGGCGCAGGCATGGGTTCAACCTATCGCCACGGGGGCGCGGGGGCGCCGGGCGAGGGGGCGACGAGGCTCCGATGCGCCGTCCTCGCGCGATCTACGCACGTCCTGGGTGCGGATGACAGGTCGTCCGCCGCGTGCACGGAGCGCGGAGAACGGGCATGGGTGCCGGTCGGCGTGTTCCGACTCACCCTTCCCCCGGTGAATGACACGGGTGTCGTTTGCTGGCACCATGGCGCGTGGCGCGATGAGCGCAGGCACGGGGGGAATCGCCCGCTGGGAGACGAAGGAGGCCGACCATGCAGGAACACGCGACCGCAGCGTCGATGCAGCCCGGCCAGGGCGCGCACGGCGAGCTCAGCGAGCTGGAACGCGAGATCCTCGCCTTCGAGCGGCAGTGGTGGAAGTACCCCGGGGCCAAGGAGCAGAGCATCAAGGAGCTCTTCGACATGACGTCGACGCGCTACTACCAGGTGCTCAACGGCCTCATCGACGAGCCGGCCGCCCTCGCGCACGACCCGATGCTCGTCAAGCGCCTTCGCCGCATGCGCAGTTCCCGTCAGAAGGCCCGCTCCGCGCGCCGTCTCGGCATGGACGCCTGAGGCCCGACGCGCCACTGCATCCGAATCCGAACGCTCGAACAGGCGGTTCGCCCCCGTCAAACCGGGGCGAACCGCCTGTTCGAGCGAAACCGCGCGCCTGCGGAGCTCCGAGCGACGGCACCGGTCACCGGGTGTCGCCGCGCCGCAGAGTCTCGACCGTCCGCCGGCCCCGACCCGTGCGTCTTGAGTCAGTTGCACTCACCATGGTCGAGTGCTAATCATGGAGTTAGCACTCTCGACTGTCGAGTGACAACCGCGCGCACGTGCGCGGGGCCACCCGGCGCCGAGAGGTGAACGCAACCGACCGGATCCGATGAGGGTCCTCCCACAGCCGCGAAACGGCGCGTCTGGGGGTGGGGCTCGTCCGTCGCGGGCATCGCCCGGTCTTCGCAATCCGCAAGTGTGGGAGGAACCACCGCACATGGCCAAGATCATCGCTTTCGACGAAGAGGCCCGTCGCGGCCTCGAGCGTGGCATGAACACGCTCGCCGACGCCGTCAAGGTCACGCTGGGCCCCAAGGGCCGCAACGTCGTCCTGGAGAAGAAGTGGGGCGCCCCCACGATCACCAACGACGGTGTCTCGATCGCCAAGGAGATCGAGCTCGAGGAGCCGTACGAGAAGATCGGCGCCGAGCTCGTCAAGGAGGTCGCGAAGAAGACCGACGACGTCGCCGGTGACGGCACGACGACGGCCACCGTCCTCGCCCAGGCGCTCGTCAAGGAGGGCTTGCGCAACGTCGCCGCGGGTGCCAACCCGATGGGTCTCAAGCGCGGCATCGAGAAGGCCACCAAGGCCGTCTCCGACGAGCTGCTCTCGATGGCCAAGGACGTCGAGACCAAGGAGCAGATCGCCGCGACAGCGTCGATCTCCGCCGCCGACCCGCAGATCGGCGACATGATCGCCGAGGCCATGGACAAGGTCGGCAAGGAAGGCGTCATCACCGTCGAGGAGTCCAACACCTTCGGGCTGGACCTCGAGCTCACCGAGGGCATGCGGTTCGACAAGGGCTACATCTCGGCCTACTTCGTCACCGACCCCGAGCGCATGGAGGCCGTGCTCGAGGACCCGTACATCCTCATCGCGAACAGCAAGATCGGCTCCATCAAGGACCTGATCCCGGTTCTCGACAAGACCAAGCAGGCCGGCAAGCCGCTGCTCATCATCGCCGAGGACGTCGAGGGCGAGGCCCTCGCGACCCTGGTGCTCAACCAGATCCGCCGCATCATCAACGTGTGCGCGGTCAAGGCCCCCGGCTTCGGCGACCGCCGCAAGGCCATGCTCGGTGACATCGCCATCCTCACCGGTGGCCAGGTCATCTCCGAGGAGGTCGGCCTCAAGCTCGAGAACACCGACATCGACATGCTCGGCACCGCCCGCAAGGTCGTCGTGACCAAGGACGAGACGACGATCGTCGAGGGCGGCGGCGACGCCGACCAGATCCAGGGTCGCGTCAACCAGATCCGCGCCGAGATCGACAAGAGCGACTCCGACTACGACCGCGAGAAGCTGCAGGAGCGTCTCGCCAAGCTCGCCGGCGGTGTCGCCGTCATCAAGGCGGGCGCGGCCACCGAGGTCGAGCTCAAGGAGCGCAAGCACCGCATCGAGGACGCCGTTCGCAACGCGAAGGCGGCCGTCGAGGAGGGCATCGTCGCCGGTGGTGGCGTCGCGCTCATCCAGGCCGGCAAGAAGGCGTTCGACGGGCTCCAGCTCGACGGCGACGAGGCGACCGGTGCGAACATCGTCAAGGTCGCCATCGAGGCCCCGCTCAAGCAGATCGCGGTCAACGCCGGTCTCGAGGGTGGCGTCGTCGCGGAGAAGGTGCGCGGTCTTCCCGACGGCGAGGGCCTCAACGCGGCCACCGGGCAGTACGTCGACCTCATCAAGGCCGGCATCATCGACCCGGCCAAGGTGACGCGTTCGGCGCTGCAGAACGCGGCCTCCATCGCGGCCCTGTTCCTCACCACCGAGGCGGTCATCGCGGACAAGCCCGAGAAGGCTGCTCCCGCGATGCCGGGTGGCGACGACATGGGTGGCATGGGCGGCATGGGCTTCTGATCCCACCTGCCTGAATCCACGCACGAAGGGCCGGGACGCAGCACGCGTCCCGGCCCTTCGTCGTTCGTCTGTCAGCGAGAGATCAGTCGTCCTTGTCGGCGGTCTTCTTGCCGCCGATCTTCGCGTTCTCCTCCGCGGCCTGCTCGGCACGCTTCTCCGCCGCGGCGCTGTCACCGAGGAGGTCGTGCTTCGGGGCCGGCATCGTGGAGTTGGCGCCCTTGATCGACTTCCAGATCGCCTCGTTGAACGTCTTCTCGTCGATCTGGTCCTCCTTGGCGAGGCTCTGCTTCGCCGAGATCGCCGCCATCGGGGCGTCCTTGCCGTTGATGGCCTTCATGTCGTACGTCGGCTTGATGGCCTTGTACGGCGTCATCGTCGGCTTGGGCGAGAACGCGTTGCCCATCGGCGTCGAGTAGTCGTCGAACTGGGTGAGCGGCCCGATGCCGGCGAACAGTCCGACCGTGCGCACCATCGAGGCCGTGCTGTAGAAGGTCGAGTCGACCTTGCCGGTCTGGGTGTAGGGGCTGATCGCCCACGCCAGCGTGCGGTGCGCATCGACGTGGTCGGGGCCGTTCTGGGCGTCGTCCTCGGTCGCGAGGATGACGGTGTCCTTCCAGAACTTCGAGTGCGACACGGCCTCGACGAGGCGGCCGAACGCGTAGTCGTTGTCGGCGACCATGGCCCGCGGCGTGGGCGTGCCGGGCTTGGTGCCGGAGGTGTGGTCGTTGCCGAAGCGCACGAACTGCACGGTGGGCATGGAGCCCGCCTTCTCGTACTTGCGGAAGGTCTCCAACCACCGGTCGACGCGCGGCGCGAGGCAGTCCTTGCTCAGCGGGGTGAACGTGCCGGCCGAGTCGGGGCAGGCGAGGTTGTAGCCCATGAAGCGGTGGTCGGTCTTGGCGTTGAGCACCGGGTCCTCGGCGTGGAAGCGCAGGCCGTCGGGGGTCTTGCGGCCCTCGACGTAGAAGCCGAAGTTCTTGAAGCTCACGCCGGCCTTGTCGAAACGCTGCCACAGGTAGGAGTTGTTCGGGTCCTGGGCGGCGAGCTCGGGCTTGGCGTTCTCGGAGGTGTAGTAGCCGCCGCGGCCGGAGTAGTTCGCGGGCCACAGCTGCTCGGCGAAGGGGTTGGAGTTGGCCTGGGCGACCCAGTTCCACCCGTTGGCCGAGACCTCGGCGTCGGCGTAGAAGTTGTCCAGCGTCACGAACTGGCGGGCGAGCTGCCGCATGTTCGGAGCGGACTCGTCACCGAAGAGGTTGATGCTCGGCTCGCCGTTGCCCTTGCCGAGCGATCCCATCACCTGGTCGTAGGTGCGGTTCTCCTTGACGATGTAGATGACGTGCTTGATCGGCGACTTCTGCCCCGCGCGGGAGGGGACGACGGCGGCCTTGTCGGCCTCGACCGGCGCGTTGTTCTTCGCGACCCGCTTGGTGTATCGGGCGAGCTCCGCCTCACCCGGGCGACGGAAGGACGACAGGGTCCCCTCCTGCATCGAACCCGTGTACTTCTGCGGGTCGGCCTTGGTGCCCTGCGGTGCGGTCGGGTCGGGCTGGCCGGGGCCGAAGTTCGGGCCGGCGCCCAGGCCCTTCGCGTTGGTGACGTGGACGCTCCCGTCGGCGGTGACGACGGCCTGCGTCGGGTACCAGGCCGTGGGGACGCGTCCGAGCACCTTGCGCGTGCGCAGGTCGAGCACCGCGACGGCGTTGTTGCCAGAGAGGGTGACGTAGGCGCGGCCGGCCTTCTCGTCGAGGGCGATACCGGTCGGGTTGGAGCCGACGAGGCCCTTGCCCGAGGCCGGGGCGACGCGCACGGTGCGGATCGTCCGGTCGGCCTTGGTGTTGACGATACTCACCGAGTCGCCGTCACCGTTGGAGACGTAGAGGCGGGAACCGTCGGCCGACAGCGCGGCCTTGTTGGGGTGCAGGCCGACCTTGATCGTGCCCGTGACGACGGGCTCGGCCGCCTTGAGGTCGAGAACGTCGACGGTGTCCGCGCCCTGGTCGGTGACGTAGGCCTTGGAACCGTCCTTGGCCATGACGACGAACATCGGGCGGTGGCCGGATCGCGTGGTCTGGATCTTGCCGCTCGCGAGGTCGACGACGGAGATCGCGTTGGCGAGCTGACCGGCGACGACGAGCTTCTTGCCGTCAGGGGTGAGGGCCAGACCGGCCGGGTAGAGGTTGACGTTCTTGCCCTCGGGGTCCTTGGAGGGCATCTCGATGGCCTTGCCCTCGGTGAGCTTGCCGTCCTTGTAGTCGAGCACGCGCACCTTGTTGTTCGCGGCCGCGCTCGCGTACGCCTTCGTGCCGTCGGCGTTCCACGTGACGCCGATGTAGAGCGACTCGGGGGAGGCGTACTCGAGCGTCTGACGGATGGTGCCGGTCACGAGGTCGACGAGCTGCAGGGACTGGACGCCCTGACCGTCGTTCGTGATGAGGAGGGTGCGACCGTCGGGGTGCAGGGCCGAGTTGAGCGGCAGGTTGCCCAGCGTGGTCTGACGACCGGCGGGGGTCAGGTGCTGACCGATCGAGTTGACCTTGCTGTCCGGGCCCGCGGTCTTCGGGGGCTTCGGCTTGGGGGAAGGCGACTTGACGGCGGCGGGACTGCTGTCGGCTTCGGTGGCGGTACGGGCAGGTTCGGAGGCCGCGGCGGCGAGCGCGGTCGTGCCGGACAGGGCGATGGCGAGAGAGCCCACGAGAAGGGCGTTGCTGGTGCGCATGACCCGGACATTCCTCTCATCGCGTGAAGTTCATCCCGGTTCGAGGCAAAACCTGGGTGTCTGTCAGCTGCTTTTCAGGTGGCGGACGGCGCCGCGCGACTCGTCCACCAGTTCGGTTGAGTGCCACGATGGTTGGCGGAGGTGTGGCAGGCGATGGCGGTTCCGCGTCGCTGCGTGCGGCGTGTGAGGACCTAGGCTGACCCGGTCATGCCGATCCTCATCGACCCTCCCGTGTGGCCCTTTCGTGGCCGACTGTTCAGCCACCTGGCGAGCGACTCCTCCATCGACGAGCTGCACGAGTTCGCCGCCCGGGTGGGGTTGCATCCGCGCTCGTACGACGGGGATCACTACGACGTGCCGGACACCCGTTACGCCGAGGTCGTCGCCGCCGGGGCCCGGGAGGTGACGAACCGCGAGCTGCTCGCCGCGGTCTCGGCGGCGGGGCTGCGGTTCCGCAAACGCCGGGGGGAGCGGCCCCTCGCGAGCCTGCCCGACGCCCTGCCGTTCCTCGGCCCCGATCCGCACCGGTTCGAGCTCCTCGCCTCGCCGTGGCTCCCGCCCGAGACGACGACGTTCGCCGCGGTGGCGTTCGTCACCGACGTGCGCGGGCACATCCTGCTCGTGCACAGCCCGTCCCGGAGCGGGTGGGAGGCGCCCGGCGGGTGGCGCGAGCGCGCAGAGACCGCGGCGGACACGGCGGTTCGCGAGCTTCGTGAGGAGACCGGGGTCGTGCTCGACGCGGACGCCATGACCCCGGTGGGATACGAACGCATCCGCTTCCAGGTTCCACCGGCAGACCCCCGGCTGCACCCGACGTGTCACGTCGCCGTCCTCGCCGGCAGGGTCGACGCCCCCGGCGCCGACGGGATGGGACCCGAGGGCCGGCCGGTCGTCTGGGCCGATACCGCCGAGGCGCGACGACGATGCGACGCCGCGCCCTGGTGGCCGCTGCTCGAACGCGTTCTCGACGGGTGACTCGAGCCTCGTGCGTCGAGTGCCGCCCTCACCACGACCACGAGGCCGGCACGCCGAGCGCCCGCAGTCGTCACGCTCTCGTCGCCTCGCCTCGCCTCAGGACGCCATGTGCTCCAGTTCCGCCTCGATGTTCCGCCGGGCGCGCGGCTCCCACTCGGCGTGGGCGAGCGGGGTGCGATAGAGCCGTTCACGGCCGGCGAGATCGGTGAGGACGGTTCTTCGGCCGACAGCGAAGTCCCCGTCGCCCACGTGGGCGTACTCCCGCCGGACCTGACGCACGTACTCCGCGTACCGAATCGGGGGAGCGGCGAGGATCCACAGATCTGCGTCCATGAGCGCCATGCCCGCGAGATCGGCCTCGTCGACGCGGTGAGCGGCGGTGGCTCGCACGAGATCTGCGACGCGGTCGACGAGCGCGGCCGGTTCTCCGAGGGCGCCGAGAGTGGATCGCGCGAGGTCGGCGCTGCGGTCCTCGTTGTCGGGGCGACGGGGGTCGTACACCGCGTCGTGGAACCACAACGCCAGGCGGGCGGTGCGCGATTCGTCGGTGCCGAGCCCGAGTTCGAGCCGGAATTCGGCGAGGAGCGCGTCGAGGGCCACCAGCATCTCTCGCAGGTGTTCACGGGTGTGGTAGGCGCGCCACGGTTCGTCGTAGCGGACGAGCAGCCCCTCGGCGGCGCCGCCCAGGTCCGCGGCCGCGCGTGCCTCGAGCGTCTCGCCGTCGGAGGTCATCCTTCGCCCGAGATGTCCTCGTCGACGACGGTCCAGCCGGCAGCGCGGAGTTTCTCGGTGACGCGGACGAGCTCTGCCTCCGACGGCAGCTCGTCGGTGAGCTTGAGGTAGCCGACCGCGATGTCGATCCGGTCGGGCGGGATCAGGCCCTTCTCGACGAGCTCGTCGGCGAGTTGCCGGGCCTCCTCGTCGGAGAGTCGGCGACGCAGTAGGGCGAAGAGCGGGATGTAGTCCTGGTCGGGGATCCCCTGGGGGTATCCGGCTCGCAACCAGGCGATGACGCGTTGGAGGTGGCTGAGCATGATTCTCCTCGTCGGGGAGCCGCGCCGTTGCGACGCGCCGCCGAATGCCCGGAGGAATCGGGGCATTCGGCGGCTTCAGGATACGGCGGGTGTCGCGGTGACGCCTGTGCTCACCCGGCCTGCTGCGTCGTGTCGCCCCGGCGCGTGCCGGCGACGGCCGACGCGACTCCCGAGTCCTCGTCGGGAACGTCGGCGAAGGAGGCGAGCGGCCACCCGCCGGCGGCCAGCCGACCGGCGACGCGCCGCACGTCGCCGGTCGAGGCGTTCTGGTGCACGGTCTCGCGGATGAGGTCCGCGATGTCGTCGTGGGTGATCTCGTCGAGGTCGCTCGCCGCGAGCCGGTCGGCGATGACGCGCACCTCGGTGTCGGTCAGAGCACGGTGCAGCACACCGAAGAGGGCGACGTAGTCGCCGTGCGGCACGCCCTGCGGGTAGCCGGCGCGCAGCCAACCGATGACGCGTTCGATGATGTTCTCGGTCATGAGCTACCTCACTTCTCGACGAACGTCGGGATGATGTGCTCGAACGTGACCGTGTACCCGAAGCCCGCCGAGACGATGATCGCGATGCCGAGCGCGATCGCGGAGAGCACCACGGCCATGCAGAGGATTCCGAGCGCCCTTGCGGCCGGGTTGGGTTTGGCGGTCGTGTCGACCTCCGCACTGCCACCCGCACCCAGGGCGAGGAACTTGATGCCGAAGGCGAAGATCGCGGGCAGTCCCGCGCCGACGAGCAGGCCGATGACGAGGACCTGCCAGATCGCGTCGAAGAAGAGCTTTGCCATGTCGTGCCCCTTCCTCAGCGGGTGGTCGTGGTCGAGGCGGTCGAGTCGGCGACGGTCGCGCCGGTGGAACCGGTGGAACCGGTCGGCATGCCGTCCCAGTCCTCGTTGACGTTGTCGGCGTGGATGGGCTTGCGCCGCGAGTGCATGATCATGTAGCCCGACAGCGCCAGCAGCAGCCCGAAGATGACGAGGGTGCCGGGCAGTTCGCCGAGCGCGTGGCCGAGGAGGAACATCAGTCCTCCGACGATCGCCGCGGCCGGCAGCGTGATGCACCAGGCGAGCGCCATGCGTCCCGCGACACCCCAGCGCACCTCGGCACCCCGGCGCCCGACCCCGGTGCCGAGGATGGAACCGGTGGCGACATGGGTCGTCGACAGCGGGAACCCGAGGTGGCTCGAGGTGAGGATGACTGCCGCCGAGGAGGATTCGGCCGCCATGCCCTGCGGCGAGGAGATCTCGACCAGGCCCTTGCCCAGGGTGCGGATGATGCGCCAACCGCCGCTGTAGGTGCCGAGCGCGATAGCGAGCGCGCAGGCGATCTTCACCCAGATCGGGATGGCGTGAGTGTCGTGCCACATGTTCGCGGCGAGCAGCGCGAGCGTGATGACGCCCATCGTCTTCTGGGCGTCGTTCGTGCCGTGGGCGAGCGAGACGAGCGAGGCAGAACCGATCTGGCCCCAGCGGAAGCCCGCCTCCTTGTAGCGGTCGGCCACCTTCTCGGTGATGCGGTAGACGATCCAGGTGCCCGCCGCGGCGATCACGCCGGCGATGACCGGGGACACGAGGGCGGGAAGGATCACCTTGCCCACGACGCCGTCGAGCTTGCTGCCGTCGCCCATCCAGTTGACGCCGCCGAAACCCTGGGCGGCGATGGCCGAGCCGATGAGCCCGCCGAAGAGGGCGTGCGACGAGCTCGACGGGAGTCCGAGCAGCCACGTGAGGAGGTTCCACACGATGCCGCCGATGAGCCCGGCGAAGACGATGAGCAACAGCAGGTGCCCGTCGTTGGAAAGGAACTCGGGTCTGGGTGCCCCGCTCTTGTCCTGGATCTTGATGACGGCGTTCGTGACGGTGAGCGCGACCTCCACGGAGAGGAACGCGCCGATGAGGTTGAGGATTGCGGAGAGCAGAACCGCGGTCTTGGGCTTGAGCGCGCCCGTGGCGATGGAGGTCGCCATCGCGTTCGCGGTGTCATGGAAACCGTTGGTGAAGTCGAAGGCGAGGGCTGTGCCGACGACCAGACACAGAAGCAGGATTTGAACGTCCACGGAGAACATCATGGTCCCCGTAGGACGCTCGTCCCGACCCAGTGGTGGGCCATCACCCGGAGTTCACCTGCCACCTGCGCCGATGGTAGCCCGTTCATCTACGGGAGGTGCAAACTTCATCTCCTGCTTGCTGTCTCGTACGGTGCGCGCCACCGCGCAACCGGCCCCGGTCGCCGTGTTCGCGACCGAGGCCGGACATCGACGCGAGGCGTCAGTTGCGTCGGGCGAGGGTGACCTTGACGTCCTGTCGGGACCCGTCGCGCACGATCGTCAGCGTGGTGGCCTCGCCGACCGCGCGGGCTCGCACCTGTGCGGTGAGGGAGAGCGCGGAGTCGACCGGCTCACCGTCGATGGCGATGACCGCGTCGCCCGGCTTGAGGCCGGCCTCGGCGGCCGGGGTGCCGGCGTCGACGGAGGCGATGCCCGCCGCGCGGCGCTTGGTCGAGCCCTCGGTGGCGATGGCGTCGCGCAGCCGCACGCCGAGGAAGGAGTGGGCGACCTTGCCGGTGGAGATGAGCTGGTCGGCGACCGCCCGCGCCTCGGTCGCCGGGATGGCGAAGCCGATGCCGATGTTGCCGGACTGCTGGCCGGGTCCGTTGCCCATCGATGCGATCGCGGAGTTGATGCCCACGAGCTTGCCGGAGGCATCGACGAGCGCACCACCGGAGTTGCCGGGGTTGATGGCCGCACTCGTCTGGATGGCGTTGGTCACCACGTCGTCGGAGGGGCTGACCTGGCCGCCCCCGAAGGGGCTGTTCTGGTCGCCCCGGGACTCCTGGGTGGTCACGACCGGGCGGTTGAGCGCGCTGACGATGCCGGTGGTCACCGTGCCCGAGAGGCCGAGCGGGTTGCCGATGGCCATGACGGGCTGGCCGACCTTGAGCTGGCGGTCGTCACCGGGGGTGATGGGCCGCAGGTCGTCCGGGGCGCCCTGGAGCGCGAGCACGGCGAGGTCGGTGGTGGGGTCGCTGCCGACGATCTTGGCCTGGAACACCCGGTCGTCGGCGAGGGTGACCATGATCGACGCGTTCTGGCCGCCCGCCGAGACGACGTGGGCGTTGGTGAGGATATGGCCCTTGGCGTCGTAGACGACCCCGGAGCCCTCGCCGCCGGAGTTGCCGGACTCGACGGTGATCGAGACGACGCTCGGGGAGACGGCGGCAGCGGTGGCCGACCAGTCGGGGGCGGAGGCGTTGGCCTGGACGACCGGTGCCTGGGGTGCCTGGTTGCCCGGCGGGAGTCCGCTGTTGCGCGAGAAGGAGGCCGAGGTCCGGTTGTCGTTCTGCAGGGCGGTCATGGCGATCGCGCCGAGGGCGACGAGGAGCAGGGCGACCGCGGCGAGGACGACCCAGGCTCCGGGTCCTCGTCGGCGGGGCCGCGCCTCCCGCGGCGGGGCCCACGGGCCGTCGCCGGGGCGGGAAGGCGCTCCCGGGCCGTCGTCGTGCCAGGTGGGCTCGGGCGTGGGCCCGTGGGGCGAGCCGGGCGGGGTGGTGCTCATGGCGGCGGGGAGGTCGACGAGGAACGTCGCGCCTCCTCCGGGGGTCGCGGCGACGCCCGTGCGGCCGCCGTGGGCCTGCACGATCGCCGCGACGATGGCGAGACCGAGCCCGTGGCCGCCGGAGGGGCGACGACCGCGGGCGGGGTCGGTGCGGTAGAAGCGTTCGAAGAGGTGGGGCATGGCCTCGGGGGAGACGCCGGGGCCGTCGTCGGCGATCTCGACACGGCAGCGACCGTCCTCGGCGCCGACACCGACCGTGATGTTCGTGCCCGGTGGCGTGTGCTGGAGGGCGTTGCCGACGAGGTTGGTGACGACCTGCCGCAGGCGGGCGTCGTCGCCGTCGACGACGGCGGGGCCGAGGGGCCTGCCGCTCAGGCCGGTGAGACGCAGGCTGTGCGAGACCCCGCGGGCACGGGCGTCCTGCACCACGTCGCTCGCGACGACGGTGAGGTCGACGGGTTCGATCTGCATCGGACGCCGGTTGTCGAGCCGAGCGAGGGTGAGCAGATCCTCGACGAGCCCGCTCATGCGGGTCGCCTCTCCCTCGATGCGCTGCATCGAACTCGCCACGGCCTCCGGAGAGTTCGTCGCCCCCTGCCGGTAGAGCTCGGCGTACCCGCGGATCGTCGCGAGCGGCGTGCGCAGCTCGTGGCTGGCGTCGGTGACGAACCGGCGCATGCGGGTCTCGGAGGCCTCGCGAGCCGCGAACGACGTCTCGATCTGGCCGAGCATGACGTTGATCGAGCGCGACAGGCTGCCGACCTCGTCGTGGGCCGCATGCTCGGGCACGCGCGAGGTGAGGTCGCCGGCGGCGATCGCGGCCGCCGTGTCCTCGATGTTGCGCAGGGGGCGGAACGCGCGCCGGAACCCGAGCCAGCCGATGATGACGCACGCGGCGACGACGACGAGGCCGATCACGGTGCTCACGACGAGCATCCGCGAGAGGGTCTGCCGGACCCCTTGGAGGGAGGCGGCGACGGCGTAGGTGCCGGTGCCGTTGGCCAGGGGGCCGGCGATGACCCGCCAGTCGCCGGTGCCGTCGACCGAGCCGACGGTGAAGATGCTGCCGTCGCGGATGCGCGGATCGTCACGCGCCAGCGGTGGCACGGCCGGGCGGTCACCGTCGGCGGGCCAGAACGTGGCCTCCGGGGATCCGTCGGCCCGCATGACGACCATGGCGTACGACCGCGGGATGTCGATCCGCGACTGGTAGCGGTACTGCTCGAGCACCTTGGTGGCCACGGGCACGGCGGCGATCCGCAACTCGGCGTCGGTGCGGTCGAGCAGGTAGCTGCGCATGAGCATCGCGGTCACGGTGCTGGACAACAGCAGTGCGAGCACGAGCAGGACGACGAGCACGGCGATGAGACGCCACGTGAGCGACCACCGTCGAAAGACGTCGGTGACGCGCCGGTGCGCGGTGTCCGCGACGGCCCCGGTCGCGCTGACGGCTCGCTGCCCGAGGGCGGTCGGGCTCATGTGGTCTCGGGCGGTAGCCGCAGGACGTAACCCACGCCGCGGCGGGTGTGGATGAGCGCCGGGGCGTCGGGCTGGTCGATCTTGCGACGGAGGTAGGAGATGTAGGACTCGACGATGCCGGCCTCGCCGCGAAAGTCGTAGTCCCACACGTGGTCGAGGATCTGCGCCTTGCTCAGGACCCGATTGGGGTTGAGCAGTAGGTAGCGCAGGAGCTTGAACTCGGTGGGGGAGACGTCGATGACCCGGGTGCCGCGCCGCACCTCGTGGGAGTCCTCGTTGAGCTCGAGATCGTGGAAGCGCAGGATCGCGTCCTGGGTCTCGTCGCCACGCGTGCGCCGCAGCACGGCCCGGATGCGGGCGATGACCTCCTCGAGGCTGAACGGCTTGGTGACGTAGTCGTCGCCGCCGACGGTGAGCCCGGTGACCTTGTCGTCGACGGAGTCGCGCGCCGTGACGAAGACGACCGGCATGTGGCGGCCGTTCTCGCGCAGACGGCGCGTGACGGCGAACCCGTCCATGTCGGGGAGCATGACGTCGAGCACGATGAGATCGGGCTGCTCGGCACCGGCGACGCTGATGGCCGTCGCGCCGTCGGCAGCGGTGAAGACCTCGAACCCGGCGAAGCGGAGCGAGGTGGCCAGCAGCTCACGGATGTTGGGCTCGTCCTCGACGACGAGGAGCCGGGCTTCGGGGGTCGATGCGGTGCTCACGTCCACCAGAATGGACGCGATGTCTGAATGTTTGCTGTACGTGCGTGCCGCCACCGCGACGGGTCGCGGCGGCGGCACGCACCAGAGGTCGAGCTCGCCGGGTCAGCGCTTCCAGGTGACGGGGTGGACCTTGCCGTCACCGGGCAGGGGAGTGCCGGCGCAGGTCGTGTCCTTGGCCGGCATGGCCCCGGCGGTGAGGTAACGCGTGACCACCGTGTCGACGCACCGGTTGGACGTGAGGTAACCACCGTGGGTGCCCTGGCCGGCGACCGTGAGCAGCCGCGTGCGCGCGTTGGCGGCGTGGGCGCGGCGCGCGCCCTCGACGGGTGTGGCCGGGTCGAACTGCGTCTGCACCATGAGCTTCATCGGGCCGACGCGGCCGTCGATGCGCGGCGCGGGCTGCGCCTTGTACGGCCAGTAGGCGCAGGAGCCCATGATCATCTGGAGAGCACCGGCCGTGAGCGGGTAGGCCTTGATGTTCTTCGCGAACTCCCGCTCGTAGGAGGCCGGGGTGCGGGTGTACGGCGTGTCGTTGCAGATGATCGCGGTGCGCACCGTGAGCTCCGAGGGGTCGAAGTCGGCGAGGGACTCCATGAGGTCCTCGGGCAGCACGGGGTCGGTCTTGCCGGCCTTGCGAAGCCGCGCGTCGGTGCCCGCGACGAACTGCGCGGCGATGGGGAACAACGAGTCGTCGTACATGGTGAGGGTGAGGATCGAGTCGACCGCATCGGGCGTCAGGCCGGTGACCTTGCCCCTGCCGGCCGCGGCCCGCACCCGCTCGTAGGCGGCCTTGGTCGCGGCCGTCGTCGAGCCCGCCTTGAACGTGGCGTGGCGGCGGGCCATCCACGGCAGGAACTGGCCCTCGAAGCGGCGCTGGAAGCCCATCGGGTAGGCGGCGAAGCTCGTGCGCCAATCCCTGGTGAACTCGGTGTTCGCGTCCAGGACGACCCGGCCGAGGCTCTTGGGGTGGAGCTGCGCGTACCAGGCACCCATCCACGTGCCGCCGGAGACGCCGAACCAGTCGACGGTGGTCTTGGGGCCCGCCGTGAGCTGACGGACGAGGTCGTGGTCGGCGACGGTGTTCCTCGTCGTGATGTGCTGCAGGAGGCTGCCGTGCCGCTTGACGCACGCCTGGACGAACTTCTTCTGCCCGGCCTGGGCCGCCCGGCGCACGGCCGCGGTCGTGTCCCGGGAGTCGGCCACGCCGAGCGTGTCGGCGTCGCAGGCGAGCGGGGTGCTGCCGCCCGTCCCGCGCGGGTCGACACCGATAATCGTGTGGGTCTTGTGCAGGGTCGGTTTGGTGAGGGCGACGGCGAGCGTCATGGTGCCGGCGGCGCCACCGGGGCCGCCGGGGTTGACGAAGAGGGTGCGGGCCTTGCGGCCGGTGGCCTTGACGCGGCTGACGTGGAGGTTGATCGAGCCCTTGGAGAGGTCGGACCACGACAGCGGCGTCCTGAGGTTCGCGCACTCCACGGTGGCTCGGCCCGCGACCCGGGAGGCGAGGGCCTTGGTGGCCTTGGTGCAGTTCTTCGTGCTCCACCGCAGCTTCTGGGCGCGGTACTGCGTCATGGTCATCGACCGGGTGCGCTGGGCCGGGCCGCGGTCGTTCGTGGCCTGCAGGCCGCGCAGGTAGAGGTTGGTGTCCGTGGGCATGCCCGGTGCCGGACGCGGGTCGACGGGCGGCGCGCCGGCCGCCTCGGCCGCGGGAGCGATGGCGAGCGGCGCGACGAGCGCGACGCCCAGGGCGAGTCCGGCCTTGCGGAACATGGGGATCCCCCGATCTCGGGCGACGCCGGGAGCGCCGCGGGTGTTGGTCGCCAGACGGTAACCCGTCGTCGCCGCTCCGGTGGGCCGGTTGCGGGTGAACGTCCGGCGACGACATCCACTGGGTGACAAACGACCATGACGCTGGTCACTGGACTAGAGTCCGACTCACCGACGAACAAAGGGGTCACTTTGTGACCGTGCCCAGCCCGCATCCGCCCACCCTCACCCGACGCCGATTCGCACAACTCGGCCTCGGTGCTCTCGCGGGCATGGCACTGCCCGGGGTGGCCGCCTGCTCGGCTCCCTCCTCCGACGCCGTCAACTCTCAACTCGTCCACGGCGCCACCGGTGGCGGACTCAAGGACTCGCTCGACCCGCATTTTCCGGTGACGATCCCCGACATCGCCCGGGTGCGTCAGCTGTACGAATCGCTCTACCGCTTCACCCCCGGCTACACGATCGAGCCGGCATTGGCCGAGGAGATCACGCCCGACGCCGACGGCAGCAGCTGGACGATCCGGCTGCGCGACGGCGTGCGCTTCCACGACGGCCGCACCGTGCACGCCGAGGACGTGCGGGCCAGCCTCGCCCGGATGCTCGACCCGAAGAACCCCGCCCCGTTCCTCTCCGAACTCGCCCCGCTCGCCGATCTGCAGTCGAGCCGGGTGATGGACGCGCGTACGTTCCGCCTGGCGCTCGAGGAGCCGTACGCGATCCTCGACCAGATGCTCGCGAACTACTCGGTGGGCATCGTGCCGGCGGACTTCGACCTCGCCCACCCGATCGGTACCGGCCCCTTCAGGTTCGACATGTTCGTGCCGGGGCAGCGCAGCCGGTTCCTGCGCAACGACGATTACTGGGACCAGCAGGCCGCGTTCGACGAACTCGTCATCCTCGACTTCAGTGACGACGCGGCCAAGGTCAACGCGCTGCTCGCGGGCCAGGTGCAGACGATCGACAACCTGCCCACCTACCTCGCGGGGGCGATCGAGCAGCAGGGCAGCCACACCCTGGTCTCCGAGACCGGGGGATGGGTGCCGTTCACGATCCGCGTCGACGTCAAACCGTTCACCGACGTGCGCGTGCGCAACGCACTGCGGCTCATCGCCGACCGCGCGCAGATGATCGACCAGGCCCTCGGCGGTTACGGGCGGCTCGCCAACGACCTGTACGCGCCCTTCGACCCCGCCTACATCGGCGGCGACGTGCCGCAGCGCGAACAGGACATCGATCAGGCGAAGTCGCTGCTCAAGGCCGCCGGCGCCGAGGACCTGCAGATCGAGCTCGTCACCTCCACCGGCGTGGGCACCGGCAGCGTCGAGGCCGCCAACCTCTTCGCCCAGCACGCCCGCAAGGCGGGGGTGCAGGTACGGGTCAAGAAGGTCGACCCGAGCGTCTTCTACGGCGACCAGTACCTCTCGTGGGTGTTCGCGCAGGACTTCTGGAACACCCGGCTCTACCTGCCGCAGGCGGCGAGCTGCGCGATGCCCAAGTCGCCGTACAACGAGACGCACTTCGCCGACGAGAAGTACATCGGGCTCGTCCGGGCCGCGTTCCGTGAGATGGACGAGGAGCGCCGCAACACCCTGGTGCAGGACGCGCAGCGCATCGAGTACGAGAGTGGTGGCTACCTCATCTGGGCCTTTCAGAACCAGGTCGACGCGTACGGGCCGTTCATCACCGGGGTCGAGCCCGCGCGCGAGCAGCCCGTCTCGGCGTTCCGCTTCAACACCTTCCGTCCCGTGGAGAGACGATGAGCGACACCGGCGCGCGACCACCCACGACGAGCCGGGCCGCAGACGCCCTCGGTGTCGAGCTCGCTCCCGCCGAGGCGGGGGATCGTCCCGCGCGCCGCACGCGTGCCCGGACGGCGGGCAGGGCCTGGACGTCGTGGCTCCTGCGACGCGTGGGGCTCGCGGTGCTCACGCTGTTCGTCGTCTCGCTCATCGTCTTCTTCGCCACCTCGGCGCTCGGAGACCCGGTGCGCGCGATCCTCGGCAAGGACTACGCGGTGAGCCCGGAGCGGGTCGCGGCGATCAGCGCCACCCTGCATCTCGATCAACCCCTGTGGCAGCGCTACCTCATCTGGCTCGGTGGGCTGCTGCGCGGCGATCTCGGCACGTCGGTCGCGAGCAACCTGCCGGTGAGCGAGCTCATCGGCACACGCGTGCTCAACAGTGCGTTCCTCGTGCTGCTCGTCGCGATCGCCATGATCCCGCTGTCGCTGCTCGGAGCGCTGTTCTGCGCGAGCCGGCGCGGGCGGGCGGCCGACTCCGTCGTCCAGGTGATCGCCCTCGCCCTCGCGGGCGTCCCGGAGTTCGTCACCGGCATCCTGCTCGTCGCGGTGTTCTCCACGACGGTGTTCCACCTGTTCCCGGCCGTGACCGTCCTTCCGGTCGGAGTGATGCCGTGGCAGAGCCCGATGTCGCTCGTGCTGCCGGTCGCGACGCTCGTGCTCGCGATCACCCCCTACCTCGTGCGCATCCTGCGCTCGACGATGCTCGAGGCGCTCGACTCCGACTACGCCGAGCTCGCCCGGCTCAAGGGGGTGCCCGAGGGCCGGGTGCTGCGCCACCACGTGCTCCCCAACACCGTCGTGCCGACGGTGCAGGTCACGGCCCTCCAGCTCGGATGGCTCGTCGGCGGCATCGTGCTCATCGAGTACCTCTTCAACTACCCGGGCATCGGGGCGATGCTCGTGGACTCGGTGCGCAACTCCGACTTCCCGATGGTGCAGGCACTGACGATGATCATCGCCGCCGCGTACGTGCTCGTGAACCTCGCCGCCGACGTGCTCTCGATCTTGCTGCTGCCGCGGGCGCGAACGGGGATGACGGCATGAGCCGGGCGGCGGGGGTGCTGCGCGACCCCAGGATCCTCATCGGCGGCGTGCTCACGCTGCTCGTCGTGCTCCTCGCGCTGGTCGGGCCGTGGATCGCGCCGTACGGCGAGCAGCAGATCGTCGGTCGGCCGTTCACGATGTCGGGCTCGTTCCTCGGCACCGACTACCTCGGGCAGGACGTGTGGAGCCGGCTGTTGTACGGCGGTCGGTCGGTCCTGCTCATCTCGGTGCTCGCCACCGTGCTCGGCGTGGTCGGCGGCATGATCGCCGGGGTCGTCGCGGCGTACGCGGGCGGGTGGATCGACGAGGTCGTCATGCGTCTCGGCGACGTGCTCCTCGCGTTCCCCCAGATCCTGCTGGCCCTCGTCGTGCTCTCGGCGGTGTCGCAGCCGACGTGGTGGATGATCGTCGTCCTCGTCGCCCTCGCGCACGTTCCCCGGGTGGCCCGGGTGACCCGCGGCGTCGCGCTCACCTACGTCGGCCGCGACTTCGTCGCCGCCGCCGAGGCGATGGGGGAGTCACGCCTGCGCATCGCGATCTTCGAGCTCGGTCCCAACCTCGTCGTGCCGTTGCTCGCCGAGGCCGGGCTGCGGCTCACGTACTCGATCGGCATGGTCGCCGGCATCGGGTTCCTCGGATTCGCCACCGACCCGGGCGCGGCGGACTGGGGGCAGATGACCAACGAGAACCGCCTCGCGCTGCTCGTCCAACCCTGGGGGATCCTCGCGCCGGTCATCGTCATCGCGGTGTTCACGATCGGTACGAACCTCATCGCCGACGGCATCGGCGAACGCGCCGCCAAGGGGACGTCATGACCGGCACGCCGATCGACACATCGACCCGCCCCCAGGGCATCGAGCCCGTCTGCGTCGTCTCCGGACTCGCGATCGGACTCACCGGCAGCGGCGCCGACGTCGTCGACGGGTTCGATCTCACGCTCGTCCCGGGTGAGATCGTCGGGCTCGTCGGCGAATCCGGTTCGGGCAAGACGACCTCCGGCACGGCGTTGCTCGGGTACGCCCGCCCCGGCGCGCAGATCACCGGCGGCGACATCGACATCGCGGGCCACGACGTGCGAGAGCTCGACGCCGCGGCCGTGCGCAGGATCCGTGGGGTCGACATCGGTTACGTCCCGCAGGACCCGAGCTCGGCCCTCAACCCGGCCCACCGCATCGGGGCGCAACTGCGCGAGCTGCTCGACCTGAACGACCTCGGCACCGCCGCCGAGCGCGAGGCCGCGATCCGCGCGATCCTCCCCGAGGTCGGTCTGCCGAACGACGATGAGTTCCTGCGCCGCTACCCCCACCAACTCTCCGGCGGGCAGGTGCAACGCGTCGCGTTGGCGATGGTGTTCCTGCCTCGGCCCAAGGTGCTCGTGCTCGACGAGCCGACGACCGGCCTCGACGTGACGACGCAGGGGATGGTGCTCGCCACCCTCGCCGACCTCTGCCACCGCTACGAGGTGGCCGCGCTCTACGTCACCCACGACCTCGCGGTCGTCTCCTCGATCGCCGACCGGGTCGCGGTGATGTACGCCGGGCGCATCGTCGAACGGGGGCCCGCCCGAGCGATCTTCGAGGCGCCTTCGCACCCGTACACGCGAGCGTTGCTGCGGGCGATCCCGCGGCTCCACGCCCCCGTACGGCTCGAGGGCATCGCGGGTCGCACGCCGCCACCGGGCTCGCGGCCGTCGGGGTGCCGGTTCCACGACCGGTGCGAGTTCGCGATCGACGAGTGCGCCCGGGTCGATCCACCGCCCGTCGTCGTCGGCCCCGACCACGAGTCGGCGTGCCTGCGCACCGACGCCCTGCCGACGTGGGATCCGCGCGACCGCATCGCGTACGACACCGACCCGACGGCGAAGCGCGACATCGTGCTCGCGGTGCGCGACCTCGACGTGCACTACGGCAGCACGCACGTCGTGCACGACGTCGCATTCGACGTCGCGGTGCGCGAGGTCGTCGCCCTCGTCGGCGAGTCCGGTTCGGGCAAGACGACGATCTCGCGATGCGTCGCCGGGCTGCACGACCAGTGGGACGGCGAGATCGCCTACCGGGGGCAGCGGCTCGTCACCGGGGTTCGTCGGCGGACGCGCGAGCAGCGACGGTGCGTGCAGTACGTGTTCCAGAATCCGTACGGCTCGCTCAACCCACGGCGCACCGTCGAGCAGATCCTCACCCGCCCGCTCGAGATCTTCGGCATCGCCCACGGTCGCGACGCGCGGGAACGGGTCGCAGAACTGCTCGACGCCGTGCAACTGCGTGAGTCGACCATGCGGCTGCGCGCCGGCGGCCTGTCCGGCGGCGAGCGTCAACGGGTCGCGATCGCGCGGGCGCTCGCCGCACAACCCGAAGTGCTCGTGTGCGACGAGATCACCTCGGCGCTCGACGTGTCGATCCAGGCGTCGATCGTCGACCTCCTCACCCGCATCAAGAACGAACGCGGCCTCGCGATGCTCTTCGTCACCCACGACCTGCCGCTCGTGCGCACGATCGCCGATCGCGTGCTCGTCCTGCGCGACGGCCGCGTCGTCGAATCCGGGCTCACCGCACAGGTTCTCGATCATCCGCGGGAGGAGTACACCCAGGCCCTGCTCGCCAACACCCCCACGCTGGCCGACGACGTCGAGGCCGGGCGGGACCGGGACGCGGCAGGTGCGTCGACGACTCGGGCGGCCGGCGCGCGCGGGGTGTCCTCGGGCTCGGACTCCGTGATCGGGCGGCTGCTGCGCCGCATTCGTCCGACCCGTCGGGGTTGAGCGGGGTCAGGCCGTTCGACCGCCGGCCTTCACGACGGGCTCCGACGACGGCGGCGAGGGGCCGTCAGCTCGCGTCGGCCACGAGTGCGGCGAGTCGGGAGGCGCCCTCGCCGATCGCTCGTGCGAAGTCCTCGATGTCCCCCTCCCGCGCGGCCCCGTGATTGAGGACGAACTCGAACTCCGCGCCGTTCTCGCGGCGGCTGTAACCGATGCCGATGCCGCCTTCGGATGTCGGGGCGAAGGCGTACCGGGCGATCTGCCCGTCGGCCCCCAGCGAGGTCGTCGAGAGGAAGTCGGTGGTGAGGCGCCGGTAGCCCGTGTCCTCGAAGAGCTCTGGCGACGCGCCCAGCTCGGCCGACTCGATCCGCAGGCCGAGCAGGTGCCGGTCGATGCCGTCGCCCTTCTTGCACTCGACGATGCGGCGTTTGTGCGCGGCGAGCGCGTCGTGGAGGTGGGCCGGGGTGGCGTCGCCGTCGATGAGGGCTCGTGCGAGCGCGACGGCCTGCGGGGTGACCGGTCGCATCGTCTCGGTGCGTCCCGCCTGGTACTCGCGCATGTCGACGGACTCGTACGTGCTGCGCACCCGGCCGTACGCGCGCAGCTGGGCGTAGAGGATGACGAACTGCTGCATCGCGTCGGTGGACAGTCGCAGGGTGTCGGACGTGATCGCCGGAACGCGGACGACACGCACGCGACATCGTTCGGCGGCCGCGACGTACTCCGCGACATCCGCGGCGATGCGCTCGCGGACGTCGTCGGTGAGACGCCACGTGAGGCGTTCGGGTGCGACGGAGCTCGGGCCGCCGTCTGCCGGCCGGGAGGTGTCGCCTGATGAGTCGTCGCCTGATGAGTCCTCCGGGAGATCGTCGAGGCCCTGGGCCATCGCGATGACGCTCTGCAGGGTGCCGCCGTCGGCGACGGTGTGCTCGATGTGCATGCCGACGAAGTCGTCGACGAGACACGGTACGTACGTGACGGGTTTGTACGGCCACGTCAGGCCGTACGCGAAGGCCGTGTCCCGGAGGTGGTCCTCAGGGGCCTCGGACTCGTCGACGAGCGCGAGCACGAACAACGCGTGGACGAGCCGGTCGTACACCTCCGCGTTGTGGGGGTCGGTGAGGATCTCGGCCTCGTACGCCGCCGCGCGATCGCTGCCGAGGTAGGACCAGGCGGAGAACGGCAGTCTCGATGCCTGGGCGTCGGCCGGCGCATCATCGGTGTCGGTGAGGACCGCCTCGAGTGCGTCCCGCAGCGTCGCGAGTGGAACCGCCCGCCCGGTGTCGTCGCTGATCGGGACGGCGTAGGCGCGTCCGGCGTGCATGACGAGGATCTCCCGCCGGGCCGGATCGGCACTGCCGGCGACGATCTCGTCCTGACCGGCGCGGGGCCGACGGATTCCCCCGGCCAGGTAGCTCCACTGCTGCATGCAGAGCGACTCGCCGCGTGGGGAGACGAGCGGCTCGATCTCTCCGCGGAGGTGGTCGAGGTGGACGCGCGCGAGCCGGTGGGCGAGACCCGCGGCGCGCTCGACACCGGAATCCCGCTCGGGCCAGGTGAGTTCGAACCCGACGTTGCTCGTCAGCGTGAGGGGGGTGCGGCCCCCGAGGTAGGCGGCGAACCACAGCTCGGTGAGCCAGCTCGCGCCGGTCTCGTTCTGCTCCGCGGCCTGCCGCTCGAGCACCTCCTGAGCGGCCGGGCCGTCGTGCTCGGCGAACCGCTCGACGACCTGAGCGGTGCGCGCCACCTCCTCCGCCGTGAGCAGCGGACGCACGTACTCCTCGAAGCGCGCCAGAGTCTGCGCCAACGGGGGGACGGGCAGGTACGTCATGGCGGTCCTTGCGTCGTGGTCATGGTCGCGTTGTGGTCATGGTCGTCGTCGCGTCGTGCTCATCCTCGCGTGTCTCATCCTCGCGTGCCGGAGACCCTGCGACCGGCGGAGCGCGCCGCTCGATCGGCCCGGCCTCGAAGCGGACGGACTGATCCGGCACGGGAGACCAGCACGGGGTGCATGCGCTCGCGTTGTGACCGGGCCGAGGTCGGGCCATGCTCGGGGCATGGTCGATTACACGCTGAACAAGGACGCCGTCCGTCACTGTCGCGAGCTCATCGACGCGGGCAAATACGAACTGGGGGGCTCCTGGTCCAAGGAGAACCCGAGCGCGAAACAGGGCGACGACTACATCGACAAGCACGGCTGGCACGACTACGGCCTCTGGCATCTCGGCCTCGTCGACGGCGCGAACGACGAGACGAAGAAGCGGTACGGGTTCCCGTACGGGGACTTCGAGAAGGTGGATCGGGCCGGGCTGGCCGCGGCCGCCGAGCGCGCCGGCCAGAACGATCACGCGGAGATCGAACGCGCCGCTCACGAGTTGCTCGAGCATCTCCACGACGTCGCCGGTGACCGCGAGGACTGACCGGGCGCTGCCGAGGCGGTCTGCGCCGGCCCGTCTCAGCGCGGCGCGTGCAGGTCGTCGGCGTCGATGATGCGGTACGCGTACCCCTGCTCGGCGAGGAATCGCTGGCGGTGCGCGGCGAAGTCGGCGTCGACGGTGTCGCGCGTGACGATCGTGTAGAAGTGCGCGGCGCGGCCGTCGCCCTTGGGGCGCAGCACCCGGCCGAGGCGTTGGGCCTCCTCCTGGCGTGAGCCGAACGTGCCGCTCACCTGGATCGCGACGGACGCCTCGGGCAGGTCCACCGAGAAGTTCGCGACCTTGCTCACGACGAGGCGGTCGATCTCGCCCGTGCGGAACGCCTCGAAGAGCTGCGTGCGCTGTTTCACGGTGGTCTGTCCGGTGATGATCGGCGCGTCGAGGCGGGCCGCGATCGCCTCGAGCTGGTCGAGGTACTGGCCGATGACGATGGTCGGCTCGCCGGGGTGACGCGTGAGGAGGCTCTCGGCGATGCGCTCCTTGGCCGGGGTGCACGACGCGAGCCGGTAGCGGTCCTCGGGGTCGGCGGTCGCGTAGGCCATCCGCTCGCCCTCGGTGAGGGCGACGCGCACCTCGACGCAGTCGGCGGGAGCGATGTAGCCCTGGGCCTCGATCTCCTTCCACGGCGCGTCGAAACGCTTGGGGCCGATGAGGGAGAACACGTCCTGCTCACGGCCGTCCTCACGCACGAGGGTCGCGGTGAGCCCGAGCCGCCGCCGGGCCTGGAGGTCGGCCGTCATCCGGAAGATCGGCGCGGGCAGCAGGTGCACCTCGTCGTAGACGACGAGCCCCCAGTCGCGGGCGTCGAGCAGGTCGAGGTGGGGGTACGCGCCCTTCCGCCTCGTCGTCAGCACCTGGTAGGTCGCGATGGTGACCGGACGGATCTCCTTCTTGGCGCCGGAGTACTCGCCGATCTCGTTCTCGGTGAGGGTCGTTCGGCGCAGCAGTTCGTCCCGCCACTGCCGTGCCGAGACGGTGTTGGTCACGAGCACGAGGGTCGTCGCCTGGGCGCGTGCCATGGCGCCCGCGCCGACCAGCGTCTTGCCGGCCCCGCAGGGGAGGACGACGACGCCGGAGCCGCCGTGCCAGAACCCGTCGATCGCCTGCTCCTGGTAGGGGCGCAGGGCCCAGTCGTCGGTGCGCAGGTCGATCGGGTGGGCCTCGCCGTCGACGTGTCCCGCGCGGTCCTCGGCCGGCCAGCCGAGCTTGAGCAGCTCCTGCTTGAGCCGGCCGCGTTCGCTCGGGTGGACGACGACGGTGAGATCGTCGAGACGATCCCCGACGAGGGGTCGGATCCGCTTGTGCTTGAGCACCTCTTCGAGCACCGGCCGGTCGGTCGTGCGCAGGACGAGCCGGCCGGCGGCGGCGCCGGCGAGGCGGGTGCCGAGCCCACTCTCGTCGGGCGCGGCGTTCTCCTGCTCGAGCGTGAGACGCCCGTAGCGGTCCATGGTGTCGGCGACGTCGACGAGCAGCGAATGCGGCACCGGATACCGGCTGTGGGTGACGAGGGCGTCGACCACCTGCTCGGCGTCGAACCCGGCGGCCCGCGCGTTCCACAGGCCCAGCGACGTCACCCGGTAGGTGTGCACGTGCTCAGGAGCGCGTTCCAACTCGGCGAACGGCGCGATGGCCCGCCGCGCGGCGGTGGCGTCGTCGTGATCCACCTCGAGCAGCAGCGTCTTGTCGCTCTGGACGATGAGGGCTCCGGGCACGAGAGGTCACAACGCCCGGCGATCGGGCGTTGTTCCGCGAGGCGGTCGTTCGGCGGCCGACGACATTCGTCCTCGCACCACGAGAAGGGTTGTCCGTGGGGTGCGACATGATGTCGAGGAGTCGATGAGTCGAGGCACGAGGAGGAGCACGATGCGCACACCACAGGTCGACCGCGGCACCGGGTTGCCCGAGCGGGTGAGGATCTACGAGGTGGGGGTCCGTGACGGGCTGCAGAACGAGAAGAACCTCGTGCCCGTCGAGGTCAAGGCGGAGTTCGTGCGCCGGCTCGAGCAGGCGGGCATCGAGGTCATCGAGACCACGTCGTTCGTGTCTCCCAAGTGGGTGCCCCAGCTCGCCGACGCGGGCGACCTCCTCGACCGCCTCGGGGAATCCGGGCGTTCGCCGCACCGGCCCGTGCTCGTGCCCAACATGAAGGGGCTCGAGCGCGCGCTCGAACGCGGCGTCACGTCGATCGCGATCTTCGGCAGCGCCACCGAGACGTTCGCGCAGAAGAACCTCAACTCGACCCTCGAATCGCAGTTCGACATGTTCGCGCCGGTCGTCGAGAAGGCCAAGGCCGAAGGGCTGTGGGTGCGCTGCTACGTCTCGATGTGCTTCGGCGACCCGTGGGAGGGTGATGTCGCTCCGTCGCAGGTCGTCGAGGTGGCCAAGCGGCTCATGGATCTGGGCTGCGACGAGTTGTCGATCGGCGACACGATCGGCGTGGCCACCCCCGGTCAGGTCGAAGAGGTCATCGACGGGCTCGTCGAGGCGGGCATCGATCTCGACCGCATCGCCGTGCACTTCCACGACACCTACGGGCAGGCGCTCTCCAACACCCTCACCGCGCTCCGCAAGGGCGTGACCATCGTCGACTCCTCCGCCGGCGGCCTCGGCGGCTGCCCCTACGCCAAGAGCGCCACCGGCAACCTCGCCACCGAGGACCTGCTGTGGATGCTCCACGGCCTCGGCATCGAGACCGGCATCGACCTGCCCGCGATGGTCGAGACGAGCATGTGGATGTCGGAGCAGCTCGGTCGCCCCTCGGCCTCCTCGGTCGTGCGGGCCCTCGGCACCGCCTCGTGAGCGCGCCCGACCAGCCCGGTCTCGATGCTCGCGCCGGTGCATCCGAGCGCGCCGGTTCGGGGGCGCCACACACCCCCGAGGCGGCCGAGGTCATCGTGCGGGAGGCACGGATCGAAGATCTCGAGGCGCTCGTCGACCTGCTCGCCGAGGGCTCGGGTGGCCGGGAGGGCGGAGATCTCGCTCCCTACGCGGCCGCGTTCGCCAAGGTCACGGCCGACCGCGGGCAGGTGCAGGCCGTCGCCGAGCTCGGTGGCCAGGTCGTCGGCATGCTGCAGCTCTCGATCGTGCCCGGCCTCGCCGGTCGCGGTCTCGTCCGCGCGCAGATCGAGGGCGTTCACACGCTCTCCAGCCTTCGCGGCCGCGGGATCGGAGACGAGCTGTTCGCCTGGGCCGTCGCCGAGGCGGGCCGCCGCGGGGCCGCCGTCGTCCACGTCGCTGCGGGGCGCGACCGCGTCAACGAACACCGCTACTACGCCCACCTCGGCTTCGACCACACGCACCTGGGGTTCACCAAGAACCTGCGGTGATCGGAGTCGGTCGTCGCGCACTCGACGTCGCGTCATCGGCACACCGAGCCCCCCGTCCGTAGTCGGACAGGAGCTTTCACCGCGCGGGATCAGACTCGCGCGGGATCGGACTTCTGGTCACGAGGTACGGGCCTTCATGGTGGCCAGAGGCGAGGCGGGGGAGTTCGCTCTCGCACCGTCCCTAGGCTGAAGCCATGACCGACTCGATCCTCGCCGGTGTCCGTGGCCTGCTCGTCGACATGGACGGCACGCTCGTCGACTCGCACGCGGCGGTGGAGCGGGTCTGGCGCGACTGGGCGCGCCGCTACGACGTCGACGAGGAGGCGCTCATCGCCGTCTGTCACGGCGCCACCGGGGACGAGACGATGCGCAGGTTCCGGCCCGACCTCGACGAGGAGACCATCGCGGCAGAGAACGCCGCCCACCTCGAACGCGAGAGCCGCGACGTCGAGGGCGTCGTCGCCGCCGCGGGGGCACGGGAGTTCGTCGACACCCTCGCGCGCCTGGAGCTGCCCTGGCTGGTCGTCACGAACGCCGACACCACCCTCGCTCGAGCCCGGCTCGGTGCGGCGGGCATCACCCCGCCCGACCTCGTCGCGGTCGAGGACGTGTCTGCGGGCAAGCCGGACCCCGCCGGGTATCTCCTGGGAGCACAGCGGTTGGGTCTGCCGACCGCGAAGTGTCTCGTCGTGGAGGACAGCGCTGCGGGGCTCGCGGCCGGCCGTGCTGCGGGTGCCCCGGTCGCGATGCTGCGCACGGACGCCGGCGACCTGCAGGTGGCCGATCTCGGAGAGCTCGCCGCCCGACTCGCCGCCGTGAGGTGACCGCGGTCTCATGCTCTCGTGGGCTCGCACGCTCGAACAGGCGGTTCCGTCGTCCTGGAGGAGCCAGGACTGTGGTGGAAGCGCCTGTTCGAGCGTGTCGGTGGGGGCCGATACGGTGACGAACAAGATCAGCCGATGAGGAGAACGACATGAGCGAGCACGCCCCCGGTCTGCGATCGGGCCTCGACCTCAGCGCGATAGACGCGGCGGTGCGGCCGCAGGACGACCTGTTCGGCCACGTCAACGGCACGTGGCTCGCGCGCACCGCGATTCCGGCCGACAAGGGCCGTTACGGCGAGTTCGACATCCTCGCCGAGAAGGCCCGCGAGGACGTGCGTGCCCTGCTCGACGAAGTCGGGCAGGAGGCCGGCGAAGCGTCCGCCGAGGCGTCGGATGCCGGTGCGAACGCCGGTGTGGGTGCTGGTGCGGTGCGGGCCAAGGTCGGGGCGCTGTACCGCTCGTTCCTCGACGAGGCGCGCGCCGAACGGCTGGGCACCTCTCCCATCGCCGACGATCTCGCCGCGATCGACGCGGCGGGTGACCTCACCGAACTCTGGCGTCAGATGGGCCGGTTGCAGCGCGAGGGCGTGGGTGGTGCCGTGGCGGTCTTCGTCGACACCGACGCTCGGGATTCGCAGAGCTACATCGCCCACCTCGAACAGGCGGGCATCGGGCTGCCCGACGAGTCGTACTACCGCGACGACAAGTACAGCGACCTGCGTGCCGCGTACGGCGAGCATCTGAACAGGATGAGCGGGTTGCTCGCCGAGCCCGACGCCGACGTGGCGTACACGGGGTTCGATGCGCCGGCCGCTCTCGGTCTCGAGACGACCCTCGCGGCGGGGCACTGGGATCGCGTGCGGTCTCGAGACGCCGTGGCGACGTACACCAAGATGTCGATCGAGGAGCTCGAGCAGCACGCGCCCGGCGTGCCGTGGCGGGTGTGGTTCGAGGCGCTGGGCGCTCCGATGGAGCAGCTCACGCACGTCGTGGTCCGACAGCCGAGCTACCTCGAGGCGTTGTCGGCGGCGTGCGTCGAACTGCCGTTGGATCAGTGGAAGGCCTGGCTCGGGCGCCGTCTGCTCGGCTCGATCGCGCCGTTCCTCTCGCCGGCCGTGAGCGACGAGAACTTCGACTTCTACGGCCGCACCCTCTCGGGCACGCCGCAGCAGCGGGAGCGGTGGAAGCGCGGCGTCGACCTCGTCAACACCCTCATGGGTGAGGCGGTCGGCCGGCTCTACGTCGAGCGACACTTCCCTCCGCGGGCCAAGGAGCGCATGGTCGAACTGGTCGACAACCTCATCGAGGCCTACCGCATCGACATCTCCGACCTGTCGTGGATGAGCGAGCAGACCAAGGCCAAGGCGCTCGAGAAGCTCGCGACCTTCGTGCCCAAGATCGGCTACCCCGACGAGTGGCGCGACTACTCCGGGCTCGAGGTCGACCCGGCCGACCTCGTCGGCAACGTGCGCCGCGCGCACGCGTTCGAGACCGACCGCGACTGGCGCAAGCTCGGTTCGCCGGTCGACCGCGGGGAGTGGTTCATGCCTCCGCAGACCGTCAACGCCTACTACAACCCCGGCATGAACGAGATCGTGTTCCCCGCGGCGATCCTGCAGCCGCCGTTCTTCGACGCCGACGCCGACGACGCCGTCAACTACGGCGCGATCGGCTCGGTGATCGGGCACGAGATCGGTCACGGCTTCGACGACCAGGGCTCGAAGTACGACGGGCTCGGCAACCTCGACGACTGGTGGACCGAGCAGGACCGGGAGGCGTTCGACGAGCTCACCACGGCCCTCATCGCCCAGTACGACGCCCTCGAACCACGCGATCTGCCGGGCGAGCACGTCAACGGGGCGCTCACGGTCGGCGAGAACATCGGCGACCTCGGCGGTGTCACGATCGCCCACCTCGCCTACCGCCTGAGCCTGGGCGAGGGCGGCCTCGACTCGGCCCCGGTCATCGACGGTCTCACCGGCGATCAGCGGCTCTTCGCCGGCTGGGCGCAGATCTGGCGACTCAAGGCCCGCACCGAGGAGGCCCGCCGACTGCTCGCCATCGACCCGCACTCACCGGGGGAGTTCCGCGCGAACATCGTGCGCAACCTGAGCGAGTTCGTCGACGCCTACGACGTGCAGCCCGGTGACGGCATGTGGCTCGAGCCGTCGCAGCGCGTGCGCATCTGGTGACGTGAACAGGTCGCCGGCCCCGCCCGCGGGCTCCTGACAGTTCCCGCTCAGACAGGCGTTTCCACCTGGTTCACGCCGGTGGAAACGCCTGTCTGAGCGAGTCGGGGACCGGCTCGAACACCGTCGCGGCCGTCTCAGAGATGCCACCGACTGCCGCCTCGTGACCCGATCCCGGAGAGGCCTTGGCCCAGCCGCCGCGTCATCCGCCGCCCCAAGTCAGGGGTGGCGGGGTTGTGCATCGGAGGACCCGTCTCGTCAGGGATCGGTTCAGGCCGGTGATGCGCCCGTGATTCGCGAGATCGACCACGCCTGGAGACGTCCGGTCACGAGGTCGACGCCGTGTACGAGCCCGCCGATGACCCGGGTCGGGCGCACGTGCCGCCGCTCGATGCCGCCGTCGGCGGCGACCACGCCGACCCGGACGTCGTTTCCCTCGGAGGCCGCCTGACGCAGCACGGCCAGGGTCACGGCCGGATCCGTCACCGGGGCCTCGCCGGGAGCGACGGCGGCCGCACGCCGAGACTCCGCGGCTCGGAGTCCGGCCACGACCGCGTCGAGGTCCGGGGCCGCCGGCGGGGTCCGGCGCAGCCGCCGAGGCATCGGAGATCGAGCCGGTGCGGTGGCGGTCGGGGCAACCGTGCCGTCCGCGCCCTCGACGAGCGCATGCACGCCCACCCGGCGCAGCAGATCGAGCAACCGGGTGGGTGAGAGCGGCGAGACGAGCACGGTCGGGGCGAGCCGGCGCAGTCCCGCGCTCGCCACCTCGGGCCGCACCAGCAGCGTGTCGAGTGCGCCGACGTCATCGCTGCGGACGTAGGAGGTCGCGGCGCCGATCCGTGCGTTTCCATGCCCCCGAGCCGCATCGGTCACGAGGTACTCCAGGGGCTGCGGAACGCCCGTCAGGCTGAGCTGGTCCAGCTCGCCGAGGACGTCGTCGGGGTTCCACCCCGCGTCGAACAGGCGCTGCACGCTCTCGCGCGAGAATCGGAACGTGCTTGCACCGCCACGCGATTCGACGTCGGCGGCCAGGCGCAGGAACGCGCCCGTGCGCGAATCCGGACGCCCGGGCACGACGGCAGTGAGGTCGGCCTGGAGCATGATCCGGTCCACGGGCTCGGGGATCACCACCTGCTCGGCGACCGATCCGGCGTCGGCATCGGGCGCGAGCAGTGCGCGGCCCGCGCTCGAGAGGGCACCGGCCGAGGTGACTCCGAGCCACTCGGCCTCGGCCAGCGTGGCCCGCGCGGTCTCCTCGAGGAACGCGGCGTCGACCCGAGGCAGTTGCCAGCGCAGCCGGCCGACGACGTCGTCGGCGAGGAGGGAGGTACCGGCCGGGACGTCGGCGAGAACCCGCAGTGTGCGCCGCCGCACCGGAGCCACCGGAGACCCCACCACGTCGCTCAACGCGTTGACCGTCGCGCCCTCCCTGCGACTGCCGATGCGGCACGACGCCCGGTTCATCCGCAGCCAGGCCAGACCGAGCTCGGCCCATCGTGTCGCGTCGTCCTGCTCCAGCCAGGAGTCGTAGGCCGACGTCGGCGTCCAGCCGGGCTCGAGTGACGTCTGCTCCGCGATGAGCCCGGCGGCCCCGAGCGTCTCGATCAACGTCCCCGCCTCGTGGGTGTCCAGGCCGGTGAGCTCGCACGTCGAGGCGAGGTCGCGCACGGCCAGCCCACCCGAGCGCAGCACTCGCGGCGGGTCGGCACCCCACGCGGCCGCGATCTCCTCGACGAGGGAGAGCACCTCCCCGGCCTGCGCGCCCGCCCCCGCGTCGACCCGAACCAGGTCGTGCACCCCTGGCTCGGTGGCCGGTGGTTCCAGGGAGAAGTGACGATGCAGTCGGCCGCCGCGCAACGCGAGCGCGACGGGCCGGGGCAGCGTGACCGTGCCGGTCGCGGAGTCCTCCTCGCGGAGCAGCCCCCGATCGACGAGCCAGGCGACCGCCGGGCCCACCGGCCCGTCCGGATCGAGCGTTCCCGAGGGCGGGCCCCAGGTCAGCCGCGTCAGGACCTCCCGCGCGCCGGGCGGCGCCCCCGTCGTCACTCGCGTGAGTGCGTCGTCGTCCTGGTCGGGTGCTCGCACGTCACGGTCACGAGGATGCGGCGGCGCGAGGCCCGCCACCGGTTCGAGCGCGTCGCGGACGGTTCCGGGCACCCGGTAGCCGTCGCCGGCCCGCCACACGAGAGCGAGGTCGTGAACGTCGGTGAGCAGCGCCTCGGCCTCGGTCTCGGTGCACCCGAGCGAGGCCCCGACCTGCGCCCCCGTTGCCGGGCCGCCCGCGACGACCACAGCCTCGAGCGCGCTCAGGCGCGCCGTGTCGAGCACGTCGAGCGCCCGGCGCACGCTCGCGGGCGTGGTCGCGCGCGCGGCCAGTGTCGCGAGATCGGTCGGCGCGGGCGTGGCGAGATCAGGTCGGGCACCGAGGAGTTCGACGAGTTGGGTGTCGGAGCGCGAGCGCAGGTCGTCGGTGAGACTTCGCGGCGGATGTGCCTCGCCGGTGGTCGTCGCGTCTCCGGTCACCTGCTCACGGTACGGGAGCCGCGAGCGGCCGGCCCCGCGCTGAGACAGCCGGCGCTTCCGACCCTCATCCCCGGGGAGCGAAGACCCCGTGTCAGGAGACGCCGGCTGTCTCGGCGTCGCCGGTGGGCTACCGCTCGGCGCCGACGGGTACCGCTCGCCGGTCGTCGTGGCCGGATCGTTGAGCCGGGAGCGATTCGGGGTGAGGATGGGCCGCAGAGTCCGCACACCGACGTGTTCCCGGAGGTCGCACATGTCCGACGCCCACCTGTCCTACGCCCAGGGTGCTTCCGATACCCCGTTGTTGGAGGAGACGATCGGCGTCAACCTCGAGCGCACGGTCGCGGCCTTCGGCGAGCGCGAGGCGCTGGTCGACGTGCCGAGCGGGCGCCGTTGGACGTACGCCGAGTTCGACGCCGAGGTCAACCGTCTGGCCAAAGGCCTCATGGCGATCGGCCTCGAGGTCGGCGACCGGGTGGGCATCTGGTCGCCCAACTGCCCGGAATGGACCCTCATGCAGTACGCGACGGCCAAGGCGGGCATCGTCCTCGTCAACGTCAACCCGGCCTACCGCAGCCATGAGCTCGACTACGTCGTCGAACAGTCCGGGATGCGGATGATCGTCAGCGCGATCCAGTACAAGAGCTCGCAGTACCGGCAGATGGTCGAGGCCGAGCTCACCAAGCGCCCCAGCCTCGAGCGCGCCGTCTACATCGACGACCCCACGTGGGAGGAGCTGCTCGCCGAGGGTGAGAAGGTCTCCGACACCGAACTCGCCGAGCGCCTCGCCGGGCTCTCGAACACCGACCCCATCAACATCCAGTACACCTCCGGCACCACGGGATTCCCCAAGGGCGCCACGCTCTCGCACCGCAACATCCTCAACAACGGGTTCTTCGTGGGCGAGATGATCCACTACACCGAGGCCGACCGGGTCTGCATCCCGGTGCCCTTCTACCACTGCTTCGGCATGGTGATGGGCAACCTCGCGTGCACGAGCCACGGCGCCTGCATGGTCATCCCCGCGCCGACGTTCACGCCCGCCGAGGCACTCACCGCCGTGTCGCAGGAGAAGTGCACCTCGCTCTACGGCGTGCCCACGATGTTCATCGCCGAGCTCGGCCTGGAGAACTTCGCCGACTACGACCTGTCGACGCTGCGCACCGGCATCATGGCGGGCTCGCCCTGCCCGGTGGAGGTGATGAAGCAGGTCATCGACCGCATGAACATGGCCGAGGTCGCGATCAACTACGGCATGACCGAGACGTCTCCGGTGTCGACCTCGACGCGCACCGACGACGACCTGCGCCGCCGCACCGAGACGGTCGGCCGGGTCATGCCGCACCTCGAGATCAAGATCGTCGACCCCATCACGGGCGAGACGGTGAAGCGGGGCGAGCCGGGCGAGTTCTGCACCCGCGGCTACTCGGTGATGAAGGGGTACTGGGACGAGCCGGCCAAGACCGCCGAGGCCATCGACGCCGACGGCTGGATGCACACCGGTGACCTCGCGACGATGGACGAGGACGGTTACTGCGCGATCGTCGGCCGCATCAAGGACATGGTGATCCGCGGCGGCGAGAACATCTACCCGCGCGAGATCGAGGAGTTCCTCTACGGCCACCCGGGCGTCGCCGACGTCTCGGTCGTCGGTGTTCCCGACGAGAAGTACGGCGAGGAGCTCATGGCCTGGATCATCACCCGGCCCGGGCACGGCCCCATCACGATCGAGGACGTCCAGGAGTTCTCGGCCGGCAAGCTGGCACACTACAAGGTGCCCCGGTACGTGCACTGCGTCGAGGCGTTCCCGATGACCGTCACCGGCAAGATCCGCAAGATCGACATGCGTGAGGAGGCCGTGCGCCTGCTGGGCCTGCAGCGGTGAGTCCGGTCGGTCGCGCCCGCAACCCCAAGGCGGGCGCGACCGGGCCGCGTTCTGCTCGGCACGCTAGCCTGGTACGTGCCTGCCTCCACACGATCGGTGGAACGCGCGGGCTCGACACGAGAGGTGAGCGGTGCCGACTGGCAAGGTCAAGTTCTACGACGCCGGCAAGGGGTTCGGCTTCGTCTCCGGTGACGACGGGGAGGACGTCTTCCTGCCTGCTGCCGCCCTGCCCGCGGGCACGACCACGTTGAAGCCGGGGACCCGTCTGGAGTACAGCATCGCCGCGGGTCGCCGCGGAGCGCAGGCGATGCACGTCCAGGTGCTCGAACGCACGCCCTCGGTCGCCGAGGCGCAGCACGCCAAGCACCGCATGCCCGCCGACCGCATGGCCGTCGTCGTCGAGGACCTCATCAAGCTGCTCGACAAGTCCTCCAACGATTTTCGCCGCGGCCGTTACCCCGACAAGCGCGAGGCCGAGAAGGTCGCCTCGGTGCTGCGCGCGGTCGCCGACCAGTTCGACGGGGCCTGACATGGTGATCAAGAAGGACACGACTCTCGCCGACGCGGTGGATCTCGCCCGCGAGGCCGCCGAGAGCATCGCCGAGCCGGGTGCGGTCGGCGACCACATCGGCATGACGATGGAGGGCGAGCGGCTCGCGACGCACTCGTTCGTCTGCACGACGCCCGCCTACCGTGGCTGGCGCTGGGCCGTCGTCGTCACCCGCATCCCGCGCAGCCGCAAGGTGACGATCTGCGAGACCAACCTCCTGCCGGGTGAGGACGCGCTTCTCGCCCCGGAGTGGGTGCCGTACGTGCAGCGTCTCCAGCCGGGCGACGTGGGGCCGGGCGACGTGCTGCCCTACCAGGACGACGACCCCAACCTCGAGCCCGGTTTCCAGGCGACGGGGGACGAGGACGTCGACGAGATGGCGCTGTGGGAGCTCGGCCTCGGCCGGGCCCGGGTGCTGTCGGCGGAGGGCCGCGAGGCGGCGGCGCAGCGGTGGTACGAGGGTCCGAACGGCCCCTTCTCCGAGGTTGCCGAGAAGTCTCGTGAGATGTGTCTGACCTGCGGATACTACGTGCCGCTGGCCGGCGCGCTGCGGTCGATGTTCGGGGTGTGCGCGAACGCGTGGTCGCCCTCCGACGGGTCGGTCGTCAGTCGCGATCACGGCTGCGGTGCGCACAGCGAGTCCGACGTCCGCCAGACCCCCCGAGCCGCCGCTCCCGACCCGTTGGTCGACGACCTGGCGGTCGAGGTCGTCGGCTGACCCCTTCGTCACGGGCCGGGTCGAGCCACGCGCTGTCGCGTCGGGGCCTCAGCGTGAGGGGTCGGCGCGTCTGGTGCGCGCCCACGCGAGGCCGGCGAGGCCGATGACGACGCCCATGACGCAGGTGCGTGCGACGACGGCCGACTCCGGGGTGTCGCCTCCGGTGCCGACCGTGAGGACGAGCGCCACGGCCCAGAGCAGTGTGCCCGCCAGCAGGATGCGCGTCGTCGACACCCGAACCGGCGCCGGCTCGGGTCGGAAGACGCGTCGCCCCTGCCGATCGCGGGGCTGCTCCCTGATCATCCCGCCAGCGTAACGAAGCGCCCGGCGCGAACCGAGCGGCGCAGGAGCCGATCTCGGAGGGTCACCGGCCCACCGCTTGGGTCGGAATCGGGCCTGTCGGCGTCTGCGAATATTCTGGGCGCCATGTCCAGCACCACGGAGTCGACCGCGACGTCGAGCGGTCTCGATCGGTACTTCAAGATCACCCAGCGCGGGTCCACCGTCGCGCGGGAGATCCGCGGCGGCTTCGCCACGTTCTTCACGATGGCGTACATCGTCGTCCTCAACCCCCTCATCATCGGTACCGTCACCGACGGCTCCGGGCAGTACCTCGGCGGCGGCGCCGAGCCCAACCTCGCGATGGTCGCGGCAGGCACCGCGTTCGTCGCAGGCGTCATGACGATCGTCATGGGCGTGTACGCCAACTACCCGCTCGCGCTCGCGGCCGGCCTCGGCCTCAACGCCTTCGTCGCGTTCGGCATCGCCAAGCTCCCGTCGATGACGTGGGCCGATGCGATGGGGCTCGTCGTCATGGAGGGCATCGTCATCCTCCTGCTCGTGCTCACCGGCTTCAGGCGGGCGGTGTTCCACGCGATCCCGGCGCAGCTCAAGACGGCGATCAGCGTGGGGATCGGCTTGTTCATCACCCTCATCGGGCTCTTCGACGCCGGTGTCGTGCGCAAGGCTCCGGCCACGCCCCTGGAACTCGGCGTCGGCGGCTTCCTCGCCGGGTGGCCCACGGTCGTGTTCATCATCGTGCTGCTGGCCATCGTCGTCATGATGGTGCGCGGCGTCTCCGGCTCGATCCTCTACGGCATCGTCGGCGGCACCCTGCTCGCGATCGCCCTGGAGGCAGGGTTGCACATCGGGCCGCAGATGGAGGCCGGCAAGGTCGTCAACCCCACGGGCTGGGGGCTCAACGTGCCCACGCTGCCCGGTCACCCCTTCGCCATGCCCGAGCTCGGCCTCCTCGGCCACTTCAACCTGCTGGGCTCGTTCACCAACATGGGCATCATCGCGGCGGTCCTGCTCATCTTCACGCTGATGCTCGCCGACTTCTTCGACACGATGGGCACGATGGTGGCCATCGGCGCCGAGGCCGGGCTGCTCGACGAGGACGGCAACCCGCCCCACAGCCAGCGCATCCTCGTCGTCGACTCCCTCGCCGCCGTCGCGGGCGGCATGGGCAGCGTGAGCAGCAACACCGCCTACATCGAGTCGGCCTCCGGCGTCGGTGAGGGCGCGCGCACCGGGCTCGCGAGCGTGGTCACCGGTGTGCTGTTCCTCGCGTCGATGTTCCTCTCCCCGCTCGTCGCGATCGTGCCCTACGAGGCGGCCACTCCGGCCCTGGTCGTCGTCGGGTTCCTCATGATGCAGCAGGTCACGGGCATCGACTGGCACGATCTCGACATCGCCATCCCGGCGTTCCTCACCATCGTCCTCATGCCGTTCACGTACTCGATCACCGCCGGTATCGGGGCCGGGTTCGTCACCTTCGTCGTCATCAAGATCGCGCGTGGGCGGGCCCGCGAGCTGCACCCGCTGCTGTGGCTGATCTCGGTGCTGTTCGTGCTCTACTTCGCCATCGACCCGATCAAGGACCTCCTCGGAGTCCACTGACCGCCGACCGACCCCTCGATGACAGGCTTGCACCCATGACCCCACGCGTCCGTCGCATCGTCGTCCTCGTCGCTCTCGTGGCCATGCTGGCCGTGGTCGCCGTCGGCCCGCTCCTCTGAGTTCGGCACGTCAACCACATCGCCACATGCCGGCGCGCCGCTGTGGGCGCGGCGGTCGTTCGTCGGCAGGGAGTGACGCGTCAGGAGAGCCTGGCGACGACGTGGTCGACGCACGCCGTCAACGCCTCGACGTCGTCGGGGTCGATCGCCGGGAACATCGCGACCCGAATCTGGTTGCGGCCCAGGCTGCGATAGGGGTCGACGTCGACGATGCCGTTGGCGCGCAAGGCGGCGATGACGGCGGCGGCGTCGACGCTCTCGTCGAGGTCGATGGTGCCGACGACGTGCGAGCGGGCGGCGGGATCGGTGACGAACGGCGTCGCGTACGCCGAGTGATCCGCCCACGAGTACAGGCGCGCGGCGCTGTCGGCCGTCCGCGCGCTGGTCCAGGCCAGCCCGCCGTTCGCGTTCATCCACCGCACCTGCTCGGCCATGAGGGCGAGGGTCGCGATGGCGGGGGTGTTGTAGGTCTGGTCCTTGCGCGAGTTCGCGATCGCCGTCGCGAGGTCGAGGAACGCGGGCACGTAACGCCCGGAGGCGGCGATCTGCTCGACGCGGTCCAGCGCCGCGGGAGACATGAGGGCGAACCACAGGCCCCCGTCGGAGGCGAAACTCTTCTGGGGGGCGAAGTAGTAGACGTCGCTCTGGGCGACGTCGACGCCAAGACCGCCGGCGCCGGAGGTCGCGTCGATGAGCACGAGGGCGTCGTCCGCGGCGCCGGCGACTCGGGTGACCGGGGCCATGACCCCGGTGGAGGTCTCGTTGTGCGGCCACGCGTAGACGTCGACGTCCTCGGCCCGGGGCGTGGCGAGCCGGCCGGGTTCGGCGCGTCGGACGCTGGGGTCGGCCAGGAACGGTGCGGCCGTCGTGGCCTGGGCGAACTTGCTCGAGAACTCCCCGAACACGAGGTGCTGAGCCCGTTCGCGCACGAGACAGAACGTGGCGACGTCCCAGAACGCCGTGGAGCCGCCGTTGCCGAGGACGACCTCGTAGCCCGTTGGGAGCGAGAACAGCTCTGCGAGGCCGCGACGCACCTCACCGATGAGGCGACGCACCGGCTCCTGGCGGTGAGAGGTGCCGAGCACCGCGACCCACAACTCGACGTTGGTGTGCGTGGGGCGGTCGGGATGCCGCTCAGCGAAGAGCGCGGTCGCGGTGGCGTCCACGGCCTCGGCGACCTCGAAGAGCGGGGCGCCGAGGCGCCGGCAGACCTCCCGGAGGGTGTCGACGCGCGGATCGCGGCCCTGGTAGATGCTGTGACCGAACCCCATGATCCGCCGGCCGGAGTCGAGCCGGGCCTCGAGGAAGGGGCGTGGATCGTCCAGACCCTCCACGGCGCGGAGCATGCGCAGGACGCGAGCCGGGGCGCCCCCGTGCAGTGGCCCGCTGATGGCGCCCACTCCTGCGGCGAGGCACGTGGCGACGTCGGCCCCGGTCGAGGCGACGATGCGGGTCGTGTAGGTCGAGGCGTTGAACCCGTGCTCGGCGGCAGAGACGAGGTACGCGTCGAGCGCCTCGACGTGCCGCGGGTCCGCCTCCTCCCGCCACCGGACGAGGAATCGTTCGGCGACGGAGCCGGCGGTGTCGACGACCCGTTGGGGGACGACCGGGAGGTCGGGTCCGCGAGCCGATTGGGCGACGAACGAGAGCATGAGCACCGTCGCCCGCGCGAGGTGGTCGAGGGCGGTCTCGTCGTCGATGTCGTGCAACGGCCGAAAGCCCCACACGGGGGCGACCGAGGCGAGAGCGCTCATGACGTCGGCGCTCATGTCGCCGGTGCGGGCCGGCAGGGGGAAGACCTCCGCCGGCGGAAGGAGGCGGTGCAGGTCGTCGGCGACGAGGAGTCCCCAGACCCGATCGAAGGGCACGCGACCGACGAGCTCGCGCACATCGACTCCGCGATAGCGCAAGACACCCCCCTCGGGCACGGCCTCGGCGATGGCGGTCGACGCCGGGGCGTAGCCGCGGAAGTCCTCACCCACTCCGCTCATGACCTCGAGTGTGCCAAGTCTGTGACGGCGGTCACGACGAGGGGCGGTCGTCCGCAGTCGGCGGGCTCGGCGGGCCGGCGTCCTGACCCGGGCGCCCGTCGTCGGCAGGGGAGTCACCGGGCTTGCGGCGTCGACGTAGGCCGCGGTCGTTCGGTTTCGGAGGAGTCAGGCGTTTGCCCAGGTCGTAGTGCACGAGCAGCTCGTTCATCGGCGTGGCGACGACCGGGTGCGTACCCACCGGCACGTCGCCGCTGAAGACGACCCAGACCCGCTGGTCGCCGTCGTACACCGGCAGAACCGACCCCTGCACCAGGTGCGCGGCGTGTTCCATCGCGATGGTGCGAGCACTGCGCCGGCTCACCTGCCGTTCGGCGAACTGCTGAGCGGGTCCCCGGCCGCGCTTGAAGCCCTCGTAGGCCAACGGGGCGTACTTGACCCCCAACGAGACGAGCTTTCGGATCGAACCCTGGCTCGGCGACATGCGGCAGATCCTCCTGGAGCGTGGAGCAGGTCGCCGATCAGCCTAATGACGCGGTGCCAGGACGGACGACCCGGGCCGCGGGGCGAGGAGATGCGCGTGTCGCGAATTCGCGTGGCGGGCGCCCGAAACGGCGAACGGCGAGGTCGTCGGGGAACGACCTCGCCGTCATCTGCGTGGCCCGGGGGAAGCCGACGCGGGACCCGGCCAGGAGAGCGCCGGTGTCATGCCGGTGGAGTCCAGATGTCGATGCGGTCGGGGGTTCCGCACCGGCGGCTCCGCCACGAGAAATGTTAGGACGAATCTGTGTGTTCGACAAGAGTCGCGAGACGGGGATCACGGCCGAGTCCCGGCGGGGCTCAAGGCCGCCCCGGTTCGTGCGCGATTCCAGTCCGCCCTCACCCGCCCGGTCGCGATCATGGCCGGGTGCGCGCCAGGAACGCCGGCGGCGTTCGTCCGCGTGAAGTCCCACGTGACGCGCGCGATTTGCCGGGCGGCCTGCGAAGGCGCCCCGGAGGCGCAGGGGATGCCATGCTGGTGGCGTGACCGACCTGATCGACACCACCGAGATGTATCTGCGCACCGTCTTCGAACTCGAGGAAGAGGGTGTGCCGGTGCTGCGGGCGCGGATCGTCGACCGCCTCGGCCACTCCGGCCCGACCGTCTCGCAGACCGTCGCCCGCATGGAGCGCGACGGGCTGCTCACGGTGCGCCCCGACCGGAGCATCGAGCTCTCGCCCGCGGGCCGGCTGCTCGCCACCCGCGTGATGCGCAAGCACCGGCTCGCCGAGCGGCTGCTGCGCGACGTCATCGGGCTGGAGTACCCCTACGTCCACGACGAGGCGTGCCGTTGGGAGCACGTCATGAGCGAACGTGTCGAGCGCAAGATCGTCGGGCTGCTCGACGAGGTCGAGGTGAGTCCGTACGGCAACCCCGTCCCGGGCCTGGAGGAGTTGGGTCTGGGCGCGTCCCGGGCCCTCGGGGATCTCGACTCCCTCGTCGACCACCTCGACGGGCCCTCGTTCGTCGTCGAACGGCTGGGGGAACCGCTGCAGCTCGATCACGAGCTTCTGGCCCGCATGGCCGAGGCGGGGGTCGTTCCGGGTGCGACCGTGACCGTCTCGGCCGACGGCTCGGGCGTGCGACTCGAAGGGCCGGACGGCTCGGTCGTCCTCGACCGAGAGCAGGTCGGTCACCTGTTCGGACGCCCGTCCTGATCCCACGCGTTTGTGACGTAAATCACTGGCCGAGCGAGTCCGCCTGACGTTCTTGGGTTTCCGGCGCCGGTGGTCGGTCGTTCGCGGCCTTCGGGGCAGGAGGGGGCTCGCGGTCTGTGGATGACGGCTGCGGAAGGCGTCGGATCCCGGATAGCTTTCCCGCGTCGTCACCTTCCCCTCCGACGACTCCGTCACGACCCGCCCGATGCTGCCGCCGTCGACGGACCCCTGCGTCAAGCCTTGGCAGAAGTGGGCGCCATGCCACTCATCGGGCCGCTCGGACCCCGGCCTTCGGTCTCCTCGTGAACGCGCACGGCGCCTCGCGATGCCGCTCGCCCGCGCCGAGCGTTGATGGGCGCGAGAGGCAGAGATGTCGAAGCGGTACGTCGGTCGGCACCGGACGACGCGCGTGCTCGTCGCGCACGGGAAAGGCAAGCGGGTGGCGCAGGCGGGGGCGGTGATCGTCCTCAGCGGAGGCCTGCTCGGCGCGGTCGTCGACGTGGCCTCGGCAGACCCGTCGCCTTCTGGTTCGACCAGTGAGGACCCTTCCTGGGAGCCGAGGTTCACCGATCCTCGACCATTGGAAGACCCCTCCGACGCCGCCGACGACGACGCCTCACACGAGGGCTCCGAGGCGGGGCCGTCGCAGACGCCGGCGTCCGAGCCGCAGGAGACACCGCCGACTTCCCGGCCCACCTCGACGCCCCTGCCCTCCACGCCGTCGCCGTCCTCCCCGGAGTCCGCGCCCGTCACTCCCGCCCCGCCGCGGCGGGCCGAACCTCCTCGCGCTCCCAAGCCCCGTCGTACCGCGCCCGCGCCCAAGAAGCCGGCCGCCCCCGCGAAGAAGCGTGCTGCCCGCGTGGCTCCGGCCCCCAAGGCCGTCAAGTCACTCCCGCCCCGCCGCGGCGGGCCGAACCTCCTCGCGCTCCCAAGCCCCGTCGTACCGCGCCCGCGCCCAAGAAGCCGGCCGCCCCCGCGAAGAAGCGTGCTGCCCGTGTGGCTCCGGCCCCCAAGGCCGTCAAGGGCGCGAAGAGCGAAGTCGTCGGAATCGCGGCCGGTCTCTCCGGGATCCCCTACCGCTGGGGTGGCACGAGCACACGAGGGTTCGACTGCTCCGGCTTCACCCGTCACGTCTTTCGCAAGGCGGGCGTGTCGCTGCCCCGGACCGCGGCCGCGCAGCAGCGGGCGGTACGACGAGTCCGGGATCCGAAGCCCGGCGACCTCGTCTTCTTCGGTTCACCGGCCCACCACGTGGGCATCTACGCGGGCAGCGGCAGGATGTACGACTCGCCGCGCACCGGCCGCACCACGGGACTGCACAAGATCTGGTCCTCGCGCGTCACCTACGGGCGCCCCTGAGCGGGTGCACTCGTTCGGCACGCGCTCCCGTGTGCCCTCCGGGGCGACGCCACGCATCCTCGATGCCGCAGGTCACGGGGGTTGTCGGTGGCGAGCACTAGCCTGGGGGTGAAGGTCATCGAGAGGTGACGTCACGGCGGGTGCGGAGGTGAGCGGGCATGGTGCGGTTCGTGCAGACCAGCGACTGGCAGCTCGGCATGACCCGGCACTTCCTCGAGGGGGAGGCGCAGTCGCGCTACACCGCGGCCCGCATCGACGCCGTGCGCGTCATCGGTGAGCTCGCGCGGCGCGAACGGTGCGACTTCGTCGTCGTCGCCGGTGACGTGTTCGAGTCCAATCTCGTGTCCACGCGCACGATCGCGCGGTCGCTGGAGGCCATGGGCAGCATCGGATGCCCCGTGTACCTGCTACCCGGTAACCACGACCCACTGGACGCCTCCTCGGTGTTCACCTCGGCGGCGTTCCGGCGCGCGTGCCCGCCGAATGTCGTCGTCCTCGACAGCTGCGGGGTGCATCAGGTGGGTGCGGGGGTCGAGATCCTCGCCGCACCGTGGTTCGCCAAGCCGGCGCTCGGTGACCTCGCCGGCGAGGCGCTTCAGGCGGCCGGCCCTCCCTCCGCGGGGACGACGCGCATTCTGCTCGCGCACGGTCCGCTCGACGTGCTCAGCCCCGACGAGGACGACCCGGCCCGCATCGCTCTCCCCGGTCTCGAAGAGGCTCTCGAGGCGGGGCTCGTCCACCACGTCGCCCTGGGTGACCGGCACTCCCGGCTCGAGATGGGCCGCACGGGGCGCGTCCACTACTCGGGTTCGCCCGAGGTCACGGCGTTTCGCGACGAAGCGCCCGGAGACGTGCTCGTCGTCGACGTCGACGCCCGTGAGCAGGTGTACCAGGTGCGTGCCCACCGCGTGGGCACGTGGACGTTCACGTCCATGCGCCGGCACGTCGACGGGGGAGACGATCTCGCCGATCTCGACGCGGAGTTCGCGGCCATCGACCCCAAGGACCGCACGGTCGTGCGCACCGCCCTCGTCGGCACCCTCACCCTGGGCGACAAGGCGCGGCTGGACGAGCTGCTCGAGCGCTGGGGCGAGAGCCTGGCCGCCCACGTCACGTGGGAGGGCGCCGACGACCTCGCCGTCGTCGTCGATCACGACGAGCTCGCCGATCTCGAGGCGGGCGGCTTCGTGGCCGCCACCGTCGACGAGCTCGCAGGCCGCGCGGGTGACGGTGAGACCGAGGCACGCGATGCCCTGGCCCTCCTCTACCGGTTGGGGGTGGCGCGATGAGAATCCACCGGCTCGTGCTCTCCCACGTCAAGGGGGTCACGGAGCGTGAGGTCGTCTTTCCCGACGAGGGCATCGTCGTCGTCGAAGGAGCGAACGAGGCCGGCAAGACGACGATGATCGAGGCCCTCGACCTGCTGTTCGAGGAGAAGGATTCCTCCCGCAAACGACACGTGCTCGCCGCGCGGCCGGTGGGCCTCGACGTCGCCAGCGCGGTCGAGGCCGAGGTCACGAGTGGCCCGTACCGCTTCACCTACCGCAAGCAGTGGTTCCGACGCCCTTCCACGGTGCTCACCGTGCACGCTCCCAGGCGTGAGAACCTCACCGGTTCCGCGGCGCACGACCGGGCCAAGGAGATCCTCGCCGAGACCACCGACCTCGATCTGTGGCGAGCGTTGCGGCTCATGCAGGCCACCCCGTTGTCGCCCACCGATCTGTCGGGGAGCACGGCACTGTCCGACGCACTGGACGAGGCGGCCGGGCAGGTCGAGTCGGCCGGCTCCGAGGGGGACACCCTGCTCGAGGCGGCCGAGGAGGCCTATCGCGAGTTCTTCACGGCCACAGGCCGGGCCACGGGGGAGTACCGCGACTCCGAGCTGCGCCTCGACGAGGCCCGGCGCCATCGTGACGAGGCGGCCGCGGCCGTGGCGGAGGTCGCGACCGACGTCACTCGTCACGCCGACCTCGTGCGCGAACTCGCCCGCCTGGAGTCCCAACTGGCTGCCGGGGAGGCCCAGGCGGAGGAACTGCAGGCCCAGTGGGAGTCGGTGCAGGAGATCGTCCGCGAGGCAGAGCACCTCGCGGTGAACAGCGCGGCCGCGAGGCACGCTCTCGAGACGGCGCGCGAGCGAGCGTCGTCGCGCGCCGCGCAGATCGGCGAGGTCGCGTCGCTACGGGCGGTGGTCGCGGAGCAGGAATCCGCGCTGGCGCACGCGAGCGAGCAGCTCGGGCCCGCCGAAGCCGCTCTCGATCGGGCGATCGAAGGTGAATCCGACGCCCGCGCCGAACAGCGGGCCGCGCGCCGCGCCGCCTCCCGCGCGGAGTCCGACGTGGCGCTCGTCGGTGACCTTCGTGACCTGGCCGATCTCGCGGACCGGCTCCGTCGGCTCGACGTCGCCGTGCAGCGACGTCGGCAGGCCCGGGACGACGAGCGCGCCTGCCGATTCGAGGGATCGATCGACGACCTCGAGCAGGCTGCCCACGCGCTCGACCTCGCCCGGGCCGAATGGCGCGCCGGCAGCCCGTCCTGGCGCCTCGTGCCGGAGTCGCCCGCTCTCGACGTGTGCATCGACGGCGAGTCGTCGGTGCTCGAGGGCGAGGTGACGGGTGTCATCGGCGAGCCGCTCGAGATCGTGCTGCCCGGTGTCGCACGGTTGCGGCTCGAACCGTCCAGTGGCGCTGCTCGGCGCGCCGACGTCGTCGCGCGCGCCGAGGAGCGGCTGTCGGATCTGCTCGCCGCCGCCGGAGCACCGGACCTCGCCGCTGCCCGCCTCGCCGCCGAGGCCTCAGACGAAGCGCGGCGGCGGTTGACGGCCGCCGAGGCTGCCGTGGACGCCGTGCTGGCAGGGGCCTCGACCGACGCCCTGCGCGATCGCGCCGACGAGCTCCGGCGGCACGTCGTCGAGCTGCTCACCCGCCGCCGGGACGAGATACGCGACGAGTCCGACGACGCGGCCCACGACACCGAGGGGTCGACCGGCGGCCCACGACGGGGCGGCTCGGCCCCTGGTCAGGCGGTGGATCGGTTGCTCGGTGCGGATTCGGAGTGCCTCGAGGGTCTCGACGCCGGAGTCGTCGGTGAGATCGTCACGTGGCTCGACGAGACGTCCGGGGTGTCACCGAACACCTCACCCGACACGTCGTCGGACACGGCAGCACGCTCGGTGACATCGCCACCGGCGTCGGGTCCAGGGGCCGCCGAGGCGCGAGGTGCGTTGAGACTGGCCGCGTCCCGGGCCCGCGAGCGCGAGCTGCGTGCCGAGGACGAGATCGCACGGTGGGAGGCGGAGGTCACCGCCGCCCGGGCCGTGGTCGAGTCGCGCAGACTCACCGTCGCTCGAGCGGAGGCATCGTCGGCGTCGGCCCGTGCCTCCCTGGACGAGTCGCTCTCGCGGTTGGCGATCGCTCGTGAACGCCACGGCGACGACTCACTCGATGCGGCCGTCGGCGATGCCGAGGCGGCGTCGTCGCAGGCCGCGGCTCGTGAAGAAGCCGTCGTGGCGGAGGTCGCCCGACACGATCCCGACAGCCTTCGGGTGCGTCTCGAGGGCGCAGTCTCCGCGTGCACTTCGCTTCGGGGGCGGTTCGGTGAGGTGCGTGACGAACGCCTGGCCGTCGAGGCGCGGCTACGGCACGCGGGCGAGCAAGGACGCGCCGAGCGGCTCAGCGAGGCCGAATCCGCCCTGGCCAGGGCAGAGCGCGCCCACGCCGCCCTGCGGCGCCGGGCCGCAGCGGCCCGCCTGCTGTACGAGACGCTCACGCGGCACCGTGACCACGTGCGCAGTACGTACGTCGAGCCGTTCGGTCGGGCGGTCTCCCGGCTGGGCCGGGTCGTGTACGGCCCCGACTTCGACGTCGAGATCGGGCCGTCGCTCACCATCGACGCGCGAATCCTCGGTGACGAACGCATTCCGTACGAGTCGTTGTCCTCCGGTGCGAAGGAACAGATGTCGATCCTCACCCGGCTGGCCTGCGCGAGTCTCGTCGACCCCCGGCAGGGTGCGCCGGTCATCCTCGACGATGCGCTCGGTTACTCCGACCCCACCCGCCTGCAGCGCGTGTGCTCGGCATTCTCGCTGGTCGGAGGCTCGGCCCAGGTCATCCTCCTCACCTGCACCCCCGGGCGCTACGCGGCCATCCCCGACGCCCACGTCATCAGAATCTGAGTGAGGGTCGCGCACGAGACGAGCGGAGGTGCGACGGGGCTGCCGCGCGCACACGCTTCCTCGAACCACCGCTCGGACAGGCGTTTCGACCGCGCGCAGCCGGGTCGAAACGCCTGTCCGAGCGACCGGGGGCGGCCCATCCTGGACCGCGGGGGTCGGTCCCGCTGCGGGTGCCGCATAGGATCGTCGCGTCCCTTGTCCCGACTCGAAGGCGGCCCTCGATGCTGACTCCGCAGCGGTGGGCCCTCGTGATCGGCATCGCCCTCGCGGTCGTCGCCCTCGTGGGCGCGGTCATGGTCCTTCTCGGAGGCCAGGGCGGTGGCGGTTGGGTCATCGTCGGGTTCGCTGCCGTGTCGTCGCTCGCGGCCTTGACCGTGGCGCGGGCACAGCGACGTGGCGAGTCGTGGGACGAGGGCGTCGACGGCCCTCCGACCGAGGATGGCCGACGCGCCTAGCGGGGCGAGAAGGATCTCACGGGGGACGGTGTGTTCTCCGGTTCGGCGGCCCCGAGAAGCGGTCGTCGCTCGACGAGGGGCTGTGCCGCCGTCGGAGCGCGCACCTAGGGTGGGGATTTCGAGACCGAGGAGGACCGCATGCCGCGCAAGATCATTCTCGACTGCGACCCGGGGCACGACGACGCCGTCGCCATGCTGCTCGCTCACGCGAATCCCGAGATCGACCTGGTCGCGGTGACCACGGTCGGCGGTAACCAGACGCTGACCAAGGTCACCCAGAACGCGCTGGCCGTGGCCGCCGTCGCGGGCATCGACGGGGTGCCCTTCGCAGCCGGCTGCGATCGCCCGCTGGTTCGCCCGGTCGAGGTCGCTCCCGACATCCACGGCGACTCCGGCCTCGACGGGGTCGAGTTGCCCGAGCCGACGTTCGACCTCGACCCCCGGCACGCCGTCGACCTCATCATCGACACGGTGATGAACAACGAGCCGGGCACGGTCACGCTGGTTCCGACCGGACCGCTGACGAACGTCGCGATGGCCGCACGCAAGGAACCGCGGATCGTGGATCGTGTGGCCGAGGTCGTGCTCATGGGCGGCGGCGTCCACGAGGGCAACTGGTCGCCGGTGGCCGAGTTCAACATCAAGGTCGACCCCGAGGCCGCGCACATCGTCTTCGATGCCGGGTGGCCGGTGACCATGGTCGGGCTCGACCTCACGCACCAGGCCCTGGCCACGGACGAGGTCGCGGCTCGCATCGAGGCCGTCGGCGGCCCGGTCGCCGAGTTCGTGCTCGGCCTCTTCGCGTTCTTCCGAAAGGCCTACCAGGACGCACAGGGCTTCGAGTTCCCGCCCGTGCACGACCCGTGCGCGGTCGCGTATGTCATCGACCCGTCGGTGATGACGACCCGTAAGGCGCCGATCAGCGTCGAGCTCACCGGAACCCACACGCTGGGGATGACCGTCGCCGACCTGCGCCGCGAGGCTCCCGAGGACTGTCCGACCCAGGCGGCGTTCGACCTCGACGTCGAGCGGTTCTGGAACATGGTCATCGACGCGGTCGGGGAGATCTCGGCGTCGCGGGACGCCGCCGAACGCTGAGCCGCCCTCAGAGGCCGAGGTCGGCGGCCACCTGCCTCGCCAGGTCGTACGTCGCGCCGTCGAAGAGGACGAGCGTCGCCTGCTCGACCTGAGTCGGCGTGTCACGCAGCGTCGTGAGCGCCACGCGGATCGCGTCGTCCTTCGGCCACTTGTAGAGCCCCGCGGAGATGAGTGGGAACGCGAGCCTGCGGGCCCCGATCTCGTCGGCGACGGCGAGTGCCGTGCGGTAGCAGGAGCGCAGCTCGTCGCTCTTGTCCTTCGTCTTCGCCCAGACCGGGCCGACGGTGTGGATGACGTGAGCAGCCGGGAGGTCGCCGCCGGTGGTCGCCGCGGACTCGCCCGTGGGCAACCCGGTGGGATACGTGTCCTCACGCAGACGCCGGCACTCGGCGAGGATCTGCTTGCCACCCGCCCGATGGATGGCCCCGTCGACGCCGCCGCCTCCGAGCATCGAGTGGTTGGCCGCGTTGACGATCGCGTCGACCTCGAACGTCGTGATGTCGCCCTGAGCGATCTCGATGCGCATGGCTCCTCCTGCCGGTCGCGTCGGATCATCCTCTCCTGGCGCAGTCGTCGTCGCACACGGGCGCGACCGTTGCCAACAGGAGCGGGTCAGCGCGGCGACGGCAGGTACCCCGCCACCCGCGAGGCCGCGAGCTTGCCCGAGATCAGCACCATCGGCACACCGACACCGGGCACGGTGCCCGACCCGGCGAAGAACAGCCCCGGCCTGCGGCGTTCGACGTTCGGAGGCCGGAACGGCCCGGTCTGGCCGAACGTGTGCGCGAGCGCGAACGGGGTCCCACCCGCCATCCCGGCCCGTGCCCAGTCGGTCGGGTCGACGAACTCCTCGGTGACGACGTCCGTCGGATACCCCGCGTCGCCGAGGAACCCCAGGAGCTCCTCGCGCATCCGCGGACCCTCGCTCGCCCACTCGACCTGGCCGACGGCGAGGTTCGGCACCGGCTCGAGGACGTAGAGCGTGGAGCAACCCTCCGGGGCGGCGGCAGGGTCGTCGAGCGACGGCACGGTGACGAGGCGCGAGGGATCCCGCATCCGGCGCCCTCGGTCGAGCAGGTCGTCGAACGCCTCGTCCCAGGCGCGACCGAAGTGGATGTTGTGGTGGGCGACGTCGCGCGGTTCACCTCGCACCCCGACGTGCCAGACGACGGCCGACGGCGAGTAGCGCGGTCGGCGTAGGACACGTGGCGGGGTGAGGTCGGGAAGCAGTCGCTCGTAGGCCGTCGGCAGATCGATCGTGCAGACGACCGCGTCGGCCGAGATCCGTTCGGTGGCAGCCGAACCCGACGACGATCGGGCATCGACCTCCGGCGACGACCCGACCTCGACTCCGGCCACGACCCCGTCGCGACGCGTGAGTACCCGCCGCACGTCGTTCTCGTAGCGGAACTCCACGCCGGCAGCGGCGGCGGCGCGAGCCATCGCCTCGGGCACCTCCCGCATCCCTCCGTGCGGAAACCACACGCCCTCGATGGAATCCATGTACGTGATGACGGCGTAGATCGCGAGTGCCTGCTCGGGCGCGAGGCCCGCGTACATCGCCTGGAACGAGAAGATCCGGTGCAGGCGGGGGTCGCGAAAGCGTCCGCGGATCGCCGGGCCCAGCTTGCCGAACCCGCCGAGTCGCACGAGTCGCGCCGCCGCCCCCGGTGAGCGCAGCAGATCGAGGGGACTGTCGTAGTTCGCGTCGATGAAGTGCGGCATCTCGACGCGGTAGAGCTCGCGCAGCCAGGCCACGAACTCGTCGAACGCTGCGGCGTCGGACGCCCCGCATTCCCGGGCGATCTCGTCGCGCATCGCCTCGTGACCGTGACGGACGAAGATCGTCGACCCGTCGGCGAACCGGGCCCGATAGGCGGGATCGAGCAGCGTGAGGTCGAGGACGTCGCTCGCACGAGCCCCCACGGCGCGCAGGGCGTCGTCGACGAGGTCGATCATCGTCAGCACCGTCGGCCCCGTGTCGAACGTGAATCCGTCCTTCTCGAGACGGATTCCGCGCCCGCCGGGCCCGGCTTGTCGTTCGACGACGGTCACCTCGTGCCCGAGACCGCGAAGCCGGCACGCCGCGGAGAGGCCGGCCAGGCCGGCCCCGATGACGACGACGTGGCTCATGACGACGCCCCCTCTCCGGTGCGCGCTCCGGTGCGCCCGCGGGTCGGCAGCGTGCGAACCGCGGCCCTCAGCGCCGATGTCGCGCGCGGGAAACGAGTGTGGGTCGGGGCGCTCCACAGGTCATGCCCGGCCGCGCCCCACCCGGCCAGCAGGTGGTTCGCGGCCTGAAATCCGGTGGTGGCCGCGCGTTCCATGAGCGCGACGGGCAGTTCGCAGCGGATGCCGTCCCCGGCGAGGACGACGTCGGGATCGGGGGTCACGACGCCCGGGCGCGCCGCCCACGGGTCGGTGCCGACGAGGGGGCAGTCGCGGGCGACGATGACCTCCTCGTGAACGACGCCGGCGTCGACGAGTTCGGGATGCAGCCGGTCGAGATGCCCGCGCATGTCGCGGGTGACGGTGGCATCGTCCACGTCGTCGGGGACGGCGTACGCGTGGAGTTCGACGACGCTGCCGCCGTTGCGTACCGCCCACTGCGCGGCACCGTCCTCGAACAGGTGCACAGCGCTGACGTTGTCGAGGTACCCGAGGGCGGCGGTGCCGAGGAACGGCGGCGTCCCGGGGCGGGTGGGGGTGTCGAACCACAGGCGCTGGACGATGAACCGCGGTGCGATGCGCTGGGATTCGACGGCGGCCCGCCACGCCTCGTCTCCGAGGTCGGGACTGGCGGCGACGATCTTCTGCAACCCCGCGCGGTCGGGGGCGAGCACGACGGCGTCGACGTCCTGCAGCTCCGCGGCGAGGTCGGCCCCGTCGGTCGAGACGCGGAGGCGCCCTTCGACCCGGTCGATCCCACGCACCCGCATCCCGACGTGCATGCGCGCCCCGAGCCGGTACAGGTAGGCGCCCAGGGGAGCCCACCAACGGCTGTCGAAGTCGTCGGCCGAGACGTCGAAGAGCAGACCCTCCGCCGAGCCCAGGAAGTACGTGTGGAACATCCCGACGAGCTCACCGGCCGAGAACTCGCGCGGGTCGGCGAAGAAGCTGCGTGCGAACACCTCGAGCGCCAGGTGACGCATCCCGGGCGGAAAACGGACGGCGTCGAGGAGGTCCTGCGCGCTGACCCCGTCGTACTCGACGAACGTGCGGGGGAAGTCGACGTCGAGCAGCCCGAGAGCGCGATCGAGATCGACCCGCGCGAGGTCGGTGAGGCCGAAGCTCGGGCTCTTCGCGACGAACCCGAGGATGTTCAGCGGTGGCTGTCGCGGGATCGAGGCGAACGAGTCTCGGGAGCCGTCTCCGTGGAGCAGTGGGTAGTCGTCGATCGCGCGCAGGCCCGAGAGGTCGGGATCCACCCGCCGCAGGAGGGCCCGCAGGTTGTAGTACTGCCGAAAGAACGCGTGGAATCCGCGGCTCATCGTGTCGTGCGGGGCTCCCTGGGTCGGGGGTTCGCCCCCGGGCACCTCGACCGGCCAGGCAGCCACCCGGCCACCGAGCCGCGGGCCGGCCTCGAGCAGCGTCACCCGCACCCCGCGCTCGGCGAGGGCGACGGCCGCGCTGATGCCGGCGATGCCGCCCCCGACGACGACCACGTGCCGATCCTGCGCCGAAGACACCCCCGTCGGAGGCGTCGCGGCAACGCGTTCGGCACGCACGTCCTGCCCCGGGGTCCACCGACGCGGACGTGCGAAGCGCGAGGGCAGGAGCAGACTCACGGGCGCCGCCCCCACGTCGCGCGCACCATGCCGCGCTGCCAACCCGGAACCGGGCGCTGACCCACGTCCGTGAATCCCGCGTCGAGGAGGCGTCGTCGCAGCCGCTCGTCGCTGTCGAAGTCGAGCACGCTGCGCCACAGGTACCGGAACAGCCCGGGCTTGCGGGCGACGACCAGCGACGACGGGATGATGACTCCCCAGCACAACGCCGTCCAGGCCGCGACGTCGAGGGGCCGCCCCGCGACTCCGTAGTCGTGGACGACGAACACCCCGCCGGGGCGCAGCATCCGGTGCACATGCCCGCAGAACGCGTCGGCGTCGGGCACGTTGCGCACGAGGTAGGCGGCGAACACTCCGTCGTATCCGCCGCCGTCGCCGGCCGCGCCGGCGGCGAGGTCCGAGGTGTCACCGGGCGGGTGCTCCTCGACACCCAGTTCCTCGGCCTGGGCGTGCCGGAACGTCACCGACTCCGGCCACCGCTTCGCCCTCGCCTGCGCGAGCATTCCCGCGGAGCCGTCGATGCCCTCGATGCGGAACGGGCAGCCGCTCTCCACGAGCGCGATGAGCAGGGCCTGCGTCGAGGCGCCCGAGCCACAGCCGAGGTCGGCGATGCGCAGCGGCGCGTCCTCCGGCCCGGGTCGGCGCCGGAGCCGGTCGACCAGCAGCCGTGCCGAGAAGAGCAGTTGGTCCGCGTAGCCCGGCGACATGCCGGTGAGCCGGTCGTAGTGCGCGCCGACCTCGTCGAAGGCCGAGGTGACCGTGGCCTCGCGGGCCGAGATGGGCCGTGACGTCATGCGTGCTCCTTGTCGGGGCGGCGGGTCTCGGCGTCGCGGCGGCCGGCGCGCACCCACAACATCAGGGTGAGGGTCACCATCGAGAACCCGAAGAGGAAGTCCTCGACGGGGATGTCCCACGGCGCTCGCACACCGAGGTGATGCTCGGGGGCGTAGAGGACGATCGGGGCGTCGAGCTTGGTCAGCCACCCGTCGACGAGGACCTGGAAGAACCCGACGATCGCCATGCTGATCCAGTACCGGCCGGTCCGGAACAGGCCCGTCCGCCAGACGCGCGTCTCGATGACGACGACGGCGACGACCGAGGCGACGGCGAGAACGGTGTACTCAGGCATCGGCGTCGACCTCGCGGCGTCGCAGGCGTGACCCGAGCCGCAGGACCGTGCCGACGGCCCCGTAGGTGAGCAGCCCGCAGAGCGGGACGACGACGAAGAACACGAGCTCCTCGATCGGCATGTCGATGATCGGGATCAGCCACCCGGTGGTGAATCGCGGTGAGTACCACCAGTGTCCGCGCACGATCCCGAGCACGTCCCACGCCGAGAACAGCACGACGACCGGCAGCAGTGCGGCGATCAGTCGCCGCGGACGACGGTAGACCCCCGCAGCGAGGAACAGCTCGAGCGGCAGGGTGATGAGCAGACACGCGCCCATGAGCAGCAGGTACTGGTAGGGGTCCCAGGCCGGGTTCCAGCCGGCGTCCCACGCCGCCGTCACGGCTGGATCCCCCCGCTGCGCACGAGGTGTCGGCGCTCGGTGTACTCGAGGTCGTCGACCCACAAGCGGGCCTGAGTGCGCCGGACGAACGGGCGGATCGCGGGCTGCAATCTGCGGGCGAGGCGGAACCCGACGCGGCCGGAGGAGGCGATCGTCGCCTCGGTCATCACCGTGACCGGCCGCCCGGAGGCGTCGGTGCCGATGGGGGTGGCGTGGGTCTCGACGACGCTCCCGGCGCCCTCGCCCCCGGTGATGTGCATGACGATGGTGCGGGCGTCCGGGCACGTGAACTCCGCCCGCACCGGCACTCCCCAGGTGGGCGTGAGGCGGAACGTGACATCGGTGACGAGCCGGTCGTCGGTGCTCGCGTCGTCGTCGACGACGAGGTGACTGAACGCGTAGGGGTGCAGCCAGGCCCCGTGCCACGGGTCCAGCCGGTTGGCGACGACGTCCTGCGGCTCGCACTGGGCGGCTCGTGAGTAGACGGCGGTCAGCGCCGTGTCGAGGGAGGGACGGGCCGGCAACGTCGGACGCTCGCGCGGTGTCTCGCCCTCGGCGGGCAGTTGCACCCAGAGCAGCACGCCGTCGTCGTACGCGGGGAGCGTCTCCCACGACCTGCCCCACTCCGACGGCAGCCGCAGCCCGTGCCAGCGGCACATGAGGTCGGTGCCGGCGACCTCGCAGCGGTCGAGCCTCGCCCCCATATGCGGGCAGGCGCCCGGACCTGCTCGAAGCGAGCCGTCCTCGGTACGCCAGACGGCGATCTCCCGGCCGGCGATCGTCCGCACGATCGACTCCGCGCCGACATCACCGGAGGCGCCGATGACGTACCAGCCACCGGGATCACGGCTCTGCGCGACGGCCAGCGCGCGTTCGATACGCGGCACCGACGCCTGCTTCCACGTGCTGCACAGAGCCTCGGCCGGCGGCCGGGGGACGCGTCGAACGGGAATCCGGTCACGTGGCGAGCCGGGCGGCACCGCACCGGGCGGGACGGTGCACGAAGCAGGGGCGCCGGTGGGATGGGTCGTCGGCTGCGACTCCTGGACGTGGGGGGCCGGCGGCGCGGTCGTACCCCGGCCGGTCAGGAGAGCACGGGCGGCCATGCCGATCTTGTCGGCGGGGGAGACGCGGCGGCGGGTGGAGAACACGTCGTAATCGGCCTCTTCGATGCGGGTGAGGATGGTGGAGTACATGGTCAGTGCCGCGCCGACGCACCGGGCGGAGGAGGGCGGAAGCATCGCCAGCCCGGGCTCGGCCTCGCGATAGAGCTCGCGGTTGCGCTCGATCTGCTCGGCGAGGAACGTCCGCCACTGCGGGGTGACCCGGCGCAGCCGTGGGTCGGCACCGTGCCGGTCGAGATCGTCGGCCGGGAGGTAGATGCGTCCGCGATCGAGATCCTCGGAGACGTCGCGGATGAAGTTCGTGAGCTGGAACGCCAGCCCGAGTTGTCGCGCGGGGTGCCGCGCCTGCGGGGTGGTGGGTCGCAGCACCGGCAGCATCATCTCGCCGATGACCGCCGCCGAGCCCTCCATGTAGCCGTCGCGCAGGTCGGGCCAGGTGGCCCACGACGTGCGGTGGAGGTCCAGGCGCATCGCGTGGAAGAACCGATCGAAGCACTCGGCGGGCACGTCCAGACGGCGCACGCTCGCGGCGATGGCGTCGAGAACGGGGTGGGTGTCGCCGCCGCGCTCGCGGGCCAGCTCGAAGCGGCGGGCGAACGCCTCCAGCCGCACCTCGGGCTCGGCGCCCTCCGGCACTCCGAGGTCGCGGCCGAGGTCGAGGCTGGTCACGGCGTCGGGCTCGTCGACGATGTCGTCGGCCAGCCGGCACAACGCGTAGATCGCGTAGACGTCCTCGCGCGCCTCCCGGGGGAGAAACTGGGTGCCCCAGAAGTACGTCGTGCCATGCAGGCGCGTGATGTCTCGGCAGATGGCGCGTCCCTGTGCGAGCGTGTTGCTCGACCGCGTGTTCGCCGATCGCGGTGCCGAGGTGGTCAAGCGTGGTGTCATCGTCTGCGAGTCAACACCGCATCGCCTCGCTCCGCACGGTGAGCGATGGGTGGTCGTGCATACGCGTGCGTGGCGACGCCCCTACGACCGATCGCGCCCATCGCGCTCACCGCCGCCGAACGGCCCGGCCCGGCCCGCCTCAGGCCGAGACCGGCGTCCATGACGGCGACGATTCGATGCGACGCGCCGCGTGATGACGGCCGATCGGCAGGACGAGAGGCTTGCCCGAGACGGGGTCGGGCACGACCCGGCTGGGCATCCCGTAGACCTCCTCGACGAGGGCGGGGGTGAGCACGTCCGCGGGTGTGCCGTCGGCGACGAGGCGGCCGCGACACAGTGCGACGAGTCGGTCGGCGTAGCGCGCGGCGAGGTTGAGGTCGTGCAGCACCATCGCGATCGTCGTGCCGCGCGCGGCGTTGAGGTCGGTGAGCAGGTCGAGGACCTCGATCTGGTGGGCGATGTCGAGGAACGTCGTCGGCTCGTCCAGCAGGAGCACGTCGGTGCGCTGGGCGAGGGCCATCGCGATCCACACGCGTTGCCGCTGGCCGCCCGAGAGTTCGTCGACGGCACGGTCGACGAGTTCCGCGGTGCCGGTGAGGTCGAGCGCCTCGGCTACCGCGGTGTCGTCCTCTCGTGACCAGCGCGTCAGCATGCCGAGATGCGGGCTGCGTCCGCGGGCGACGAGGTCGCCGACGGCGATGCCCTCGGGCGCGGTGGGTGATTGCGGCAACAGCCCGAGGGTGCGAGCGACCTCTTTCGTCGGCCGGCGGTGAATGTCCTTGCCGTCGAGCAGGATTCGTCCGGATTCCGGGGTGAGGAGCCGGGCGAGCGAGCGGAGCAGGGTCGACTTGCCGCACGCGTTGGCTCCGACGACGACGGTGATGGCGCCCGGCTCGAGGGCGAGGTCGAGGTCGTGGACGACGGTGCGATCGCCGTAACCCAGCCTGACCTGCTGGGCGTGGAGCGTGTGGTCGGCGGTCACAGGGAGCCTCCGGATCGGTTGGTGCGAACGAGCAGGTACACGAGGTAGGGCGCGCCGAGCGCTCCGGTGACGACGCCCACGGGGTAGCGGGCGTCGAAGGCGAACTGCCCGACGAGGTCGGCGGCGAGCACGAGCGCGGCGCCGACGAGGGCGGCGGGGATCATGAGCGATCCGCCCGGCCGGACGAGGCGTGCAGCGATGGGGCCGGAGAGGAACGCGACGAACGCGATCGGCCCGGCCGCGGCCGTCGCGAACGCGATGAGCCCGACCGCGATGACGATCGCGACGACCCGTGTGCGCTCGACGCGGACCCCCAGGGCCGAGGCCGCGTCGTCACCGAGGTGGAGCAGGCGCAGGTGGGCCGCCTGCGAGAGCAGTACCGGCACGCCGACCGCGACGGCGACGGCGAGGGGCAGCACGGCGTCCCACGTGGCGTCGTTGACGCTGCCGGTGAGCCAGCGCATCGCCGTCTGCAGATCCCATTTGGCGGCCTTCGACAACAGGTAGGCGACGAGGGAGTCGAGCATCGCGGAGAGACCGATTCCGATGAGGATCAACCGGGTTCCGGCCATGCCGTCCTTGAACGCGAGCACGTAGACGAGCAGCGCGGTCGCCAGCCCGGCGGCGACCGCCAGCACCGAGACCTGCGTCGGGCCGAGCCCGAGAACGACGATGCCGAACACCGCCGCCGCGCCCGCGCCCGAACTGATCCCGATGATGTCGGGGGAGGCCAGGGCGTTGCGCAGCATCGTCTGGAACGTCACGCCCGCGAGACCGAAGCACGTGCCCGCGAGGAGGGCGAGGGCCGCGCGGGGGAGCCGCAGTTCACCCACCGCGAAGCTCGCCCCCGGCACCGTCTCGCCGAGGACGAGGCGAGCGACCTCGACGGGCGTGTAGAAGGTGTGGCCGGCCATGAGTGCGACGGCGACGAGGGCGAGGACGAGCGCCCCGAGAGCCACCGTGGCCGCGACGCGGGCACGCGCTCGCCGTCGGCGGCCGGCAGCGAAGGTCTCCGCCGTGGAGATCGCCGGCGAATCCTCTTGAACCGCAGAGCTCACAACGCCCTCGCCTTCTGCCGCCGCACGATCGCGATGAACACGGGGGCTCCGATCAGTGCCGTGACGACGCCGACGTCGATCTCGTCGGGGCGGGCGACGACACGGCCGACGACATCGGCCGCGATGAGCAACGTGGCGCCGGTCAGCGCCGAGCAGGGCAGGAGGCGGCGATGCGCCGACCCGGCCACGAGCCGACAGGCGTGCGGGACGACGAGTCCGACGAACCCGATGGGCCCGGCCAGCGCGGTCGCCGCGCCGCAGAGCAGCACCGCGCCGAGCGCGGCGACGAGTCGGGTGCGCACGACGTTCTCGCCGAGCCCGGCGGCGACGTCGTCACCGAGTGCGAGCGCGTCGAGCCCGCCGGCCGTGACGAGACACAGCGCGAGCCCGACGAGCAGGAACGGCGAGAGCAGCGACATTGTGCCCACGTCGGCGCCACCGACCCCACCGATCTGCCAGAACCTGAAGGAGTCCATCACCTCGACGCGCGGCAGCAGGACCGCGCTGATGAGCGAGGAGAACGCCGCCGACGTCGCGGCCCCGGCGAGGGTGAGCTTGAGCGGGGTCGCCCCACCCCGGCCGAGGGACCCCACGACGTAGACGAGGACCGCCGCGCACGCCGACCCCAGCACCGCGACCCACGCGTACCCGACCGGCGAGGACAGCCCGAAGAACGCGATGCCCGACACCACGGCGAGCGACGCGCCGGAGGTGACGCCGAGGATGCCGGGGTCTGCGAGCGGATTGCGCGTGAGGCCCTGCATGACGGCTCCGGCGACGCCGAGGGCGGCACCCACGACGGCCGCGAGCAGCGTTCGGGGGATTCGCTTGGCGACCGCGGCCTGGGCGATGTTCGCGTCCCCGCCCGTCAGCGCGGCGAGCAGGTCGGTGAGGCCGACGTGCCGGGCTCCGAAGGTCACGGAGGCCGCCGCGACGAGGGCGAGCACGAGGAGGAGCACGGCGAGGCCGAGGCCACGACGCGCGAGCCGGGATCGGCGAGGGCGAGTGTCGACGCCCGCCGTCGCAGCCCGCTCGATCGTCGTGCTCACGAGCCCGCGCTCACTTCGCCTTCGCCGCGGCCTGGTCGAGCACCGCGAGGTACTTCTCCAGGCCCCAGGGAACGTTGAGGGGGGAGGGGTTGGCCGAGGCCGCGAGCGGGGTGTCGTCGGGCAGCACCGCGACCGCCCCGTTCTTCACTGCGGGGATCTTCGACCACAGCGGGTCCTTCTGGACCGTCGCGGTCGTCGTCGCCGGGTCTTTGCCGTACGTCACGAGCAGGTCGACGTCGGAGAACGTGTCGGAGGACTCCGCGCTCACCGTGTTCCAGAACTCGGGCGAGGATTTCGTCTTCGCCACCTGCGCCGGGACTTTCATGCCGAGCTTGGTCCAGAGCTCCACGCGCGGATCGTTCTCGTTGTAGAACCCGATCTTGCCCAGATCGCTCGGATCGATGAACGAGAAGAGCGCGCCCTTGCCCGCGAGGTCGGGGTGCTTCTTCGCGGCCTGTGCGATCTGCGCGTCGAGGTCCTTGGCGAGCCGTTCGCCTTCGGCGGCCTTGCCGATGGCCGTGGCGTTGGTGCGGATCATCTCGTTCATCGACGTGCCCCACGGCTGCTCGGGGTAGGCGACGACCGGTGCGATCTTGCTCAGCGTGTCGTACTGCTCCTTGGTGAGCCCGGAGTAGGCGGCGAGGATGACGTCGGGCTTGGTCGCCGAGACGGCCTCGTAGTCGATGCTGTCGGTGTCGTCGAACAGTGCCGGGGTCGCGCCCCCGAGCTCGGAGAGCTTGGCCTCGACCCACGGGTGCATGCCGTTCTTGTCGTCGTCGCCCCAGGTGGCCTTGCTCATGCCGACCGGGACGATGCCGAGCGCGAGAGGAACCTCGTGATTGCCCCAGGCGACACTCGCCACACGCTCGGGCTTCTTCTCGATCGTCGTCTGGCCGAAGGCGTGGGTGAGGGTCACCGGAAAGGCCTGATCGGACCCGTTTGCGGCGGCGGCCCCCGTCGTGGGCGCGGTGGCGCCGGAGGTCGAGTCGGAGCCGCACGCGGCCGGCCCGAGCGAGGCGATGATGGTGGCGGCGACGAGGGTGAGGCGGCGAGGGGACAACGGAGGCCTTTCGACGGTGAAGTTAGGTATGCCTACCCTAATGCACACCTCCCGGGCCGGCGGCGTGTTGCGGAAGGTCCCGGCGGGCCATGGGGGAGCCGGGTCTGCGCCCTCTGCGTTGCGGGGGTCGTCGCCGAAAGCAGGTGCCCGATCCGGCCCCCGGCGTCCCGGCGCGCTCTACGCTGGGCTGCCTCGACACCGGTGTCGAGAAGGAGGCCGCCATGACCCCACCCCTCCCACCGGCTCAGGCCGACACCGAACGTGATCACGAGGCGCGAGAGTCGCGCCGGCGCCGCGTCGCTCGATGGCTCCCGCTCTATCCGCTCACCGGTCTGCTCGTGGCAGGTGTGACGGCCCTCGCGATGTGGCCGCGGCTCCCCGAGACGATGGTGACGCACTGGGGCGCCGGTGGTGCCGACGCGTCGATGCCCCGGGCCTGGGCCGTCGGATCGTTCCTCGCGTTCTGCGTGGGGGCCACGTGCTGGGCGCTGCTGCAGGTCTTCCTGCGACGGCCGGCCCGCACGGTCGGTGACGTGGCGCTGTTCGCCGGGCTCTTCTCGTGGGTGGGGGCGATGGGCCTGGTCTCGTCGATCTGGCTCGCGCCGTACGCCGGACTCGCGGCGGCGGTCACCCTCGTCGTTCCGCTGCTGCTCACTGCCGCCGTGACCTGGGCCGGCAATCGGAGGCTGGGGGACGCCCTCGCCGCGGATCCCGGCCGGAGCCGCGGCGAGGGTGAGGGCAGGCCTAGGGCGTGAGGGTGGCCCGGCGCTTGCCCTCCTTGCGGGTGAGGGCCGCGGCCAGCGCGGCGAACCACAGGGAGCCGGGCCACAGCGCGAGACGCTCGAGGGTGCCACCGTGGGCAGGTAGGTCGATCCAGCCGAGGAACACCGTGCCTGCGATCAGGCCGATCGCCCCGGCGACGATCCCCGCCTGGGAGAGCACCCTCGCGCCGGTGAGGGCGCTCCGGCGCAGGACGACGCCCAACACGACGAGCGCCAGGGGCTGCGCCAGGAACACCGGCAGCGAGACGAGCGAGTGTCCGACGATGTCGATGTCGAGCGGGATGAGGCCCGAGGCGAGCGAGCTCAGCCCCGCGACGACGAGGAGTGCCACGCCCGCGACGCGTCCGAAGCCCTTGGGCAGAAGGGGGAACACGGCGATCGCGCCGACGGCGAGCAGTGCTCCGAAGAGGATGAAGCTGCCGTTGACCAGCGTGTGCAACGGGGAGCACACCGGCACCGGACCGTACGGATAGGCGATGTCGGTGCACGTCGTCGCACCGAGGTCGCTGATCGTGTTGTGCGCGAAGCTGTAGGGCGCTCGCACGACGAAGGCCGCGACGATCTCGGCGAGGATCGTCAGGGGCTGCGTCGCGAGACCGGTCAGGATGACGGCGCGTCGAGCCATCGATGTGGGCGTCTGCGGGTGGCTGGTCATGCCGCTCACCCGACCCCGCCGCGCTGCAGCCACCCGACCGCATCCAGGGCGAGCAGAAGTCCGACGCTGCCGACGACCCAGCTCAACATCTCGGCTGAGTTGCGTTCGAACCACGCGTTGATCCGCCCGAGCAGCGGCTCGACGCTCCTGCGAGCCACGAGTCGCAGGCCGAGGAGCGACACGGCGGGAAGGGCCATGACCAGCACGTATCCCGCGAGGATGCCCGCGGTGGCCGGTGCTCCGGGGTCGGCCTGGGTGATGAGGCCGACCGCGCCGAGGTAGGGCAGCATCGAGGCGGCCTCGACGAGTCCGGCGCCGAGGGCGACGGTGACGACCGCGCCGGCCGGGATGTCCCCCTCGGCGAGCCTGGCCTTCCAGCGATCTCTGCGGCTCGGAGGCAGAGGCGATCCGTCGGCTCTCGCGGCCTCGCGACGGGCGCGGCGCTGTGCGGTGTGCTTCTCGTCGAGGGTGAAGCTCAGCGCGAAGAGGCCGACGCCGAGCGCGAGTTGGGCCTGGGGGAGGTGGGGGATGCTCGTCAGTCCGGCGCCGAGATCGCTGATCACGGTCGCGCCGCCGGTGAGCGCGAGACCAAGGGCCCAGTAGAACGTGCAGATCGTCGCGAGGAAGAGCAGGAGCGTTCGCACTCGCACGCGGGGTCGGAGCATGAGCCACAGCGGAATGCCGAGCGTGCCGAAGCTCGTGCTGTCGACGAGGGCGAGGCCGCCGAGGGCGGCGAGGGTCGTCGGTGTCATCGCAGGTTCCCCTGGCGTCGAGTCGCGGGTCTGGCGAGGAGCCGGGTGTGGACGTGTCGTTGAAGAAGCACAGGTGTATCAAAACAGAAAAAGTGCAGTTGTGCTAGAAAGATATGTGCCCAAGATCGTCGACCACGACCAGCGCCGTGCCGAGCTCGCCGAGGCGGTGTGGCGCGTCGTCCTCCGCGTGGGGGTCGAGGGCGCCTCCGTGCGGGCCGTCGCCGCCGAGGCCGGCTGGTCGATGGGGGCGTTGCGGTACTACTTCTCGACCCAGGACGGCCTGCTGGAGTTCGCGATCGACCGGATGGGGCAGCGGATCTTCGACCGGGTGCGGGGCTACTACGCGGGCGTCTCGGACGGTCAGGCGGAGGGCTTCGAGCGGGCGGTGCGCACGCTGTGCGAGCTGCTTCCGCTCGATGAGGAACGGCACGGCGAGGTGCTCGTGTGGATGTCGTTCATGACCCGGGCGCGTGTCTCCGGCGGCTACGACGAGGCGCGTCGCAACGGCTGGGAGGGCGAGCGGTACCTGTGTCGCCTCGCCATCGCCGACACGCTCTCCCTGCGGCTGCCCCGGGAGATCGATCAGCACTTCACCGACGACGCGCTCGAGCTGGAGGCCGCCGAATTGCAGGTGTGCATCGACGGGCTCTCGGTGCAGGCCGTGACGTACCCGGAGCACTGGCCCGCCGACGCACTCGAAGCCGCCGTGCGTCGTGCACTGGCGGGCATCCGTGAGCGCTACGAGAGGCGAGTGCGGGACTGACGCGGCCTCCCGCGACGCGATCAGACCCGGCGCACCCGATGGGAGGCGTGGAGACTGCGGCCGACCCCCGAACCAAGCACGGCGAGGAACACGAGGACGACCGAGAGGACCAGGTTGGACATCGCCCAGCCGCCGGTCTCCTCGGCCAGGGCGCCGACGGCGATGGGGCCCAGGCCGGCCACGATGTAGCCGACTCCCTGGGCCATCGCCGAGATCGCGGGAACGTCTGCGGGGTCGGACTGGTCGGCGATGTAGGTGAGCGCGATGCTGAACATGCCGCCCTGGGCGAAGCCCGTGAGGAGTGTTCCGATGACGGCGGCGGTCGGGCCGAGCGAAAGCGACCCGAGGCCGACGATCATGAGGAGTACGGCCGTCGTGACGACGAGCGCCGCGTGCCGGGAGGTCGCGACCCGCGGTGCGAGGAGGGCGGTGGGCAGGCCGACGAGGGAGAACGCGCCGACCGCGAGTCCCGCCCCTGCGGGCGTGAGTCCCACCGAGACGAGCTGGGCGGGCAGCCATGTCATCAGCGAGTAGAACACCGCCGACTGCACGCCCATGAAGACGGTGATCGCCCATGTGCGCGGGCGCCGCACCACGGTGCTCATGCCGGCGGGCGCGGTGCCGAGCGCGTGCCGGCTCGCATCCGGGCCGAGGCAGAGGAAGACCCAGAAGGCGAGAGCAGCGGCCGCGGGGACCGTCCAGACGGCCAGGGCCGGCGCCCAACCCAGACCGAGACCCACCTCCAGCGGCGCGGTCAGGGCGGTGCCGACCGCCGAACTCAGTTGCAGGGCACCGGTGTACAAGCCCATGTACAAGGTCGTCACGAGCGGGAACCGGGCGCGGATGATCGCGGGGACGAGCACGTTGCCGATCGCGATGCCGACACCGATGAGCAGCACGCCGGCGAAGAACGCGGGAGCCGAGCCCGCGCTGCGCACGACGAGCCCCAGCGTCAGGGGGATGAGCACGGCGAGCGTCGTCCGTTCCAACCCCCACCGGGCGACGAGGAACGGGGTGGCGAACGCGAAGATGCCGAAGCAGAGCAGAGGCAGCGACGTCGTGGCCCCCGCCTCCGCGGCGGACAGGTCGAGGTCGGCCTGGATGCGCGGCAGGGCCGGAGCCATCGACGTGACCGGCGCCCGCAGCAGGACGGCGATGCCGAGTACGCCCCACATGACCAGGGGCAGTGCCCGGGGGGTTCGTCTCTCGCTCATAGGTGCCCTTTCGTGCTCGACCTCGTGCGTCCTTCGGCGGGCGTCACTGCGGCGTGGCGGTCGTGCCTCCGCCGCCCCGGGTCCATGTCGGCCGGCTTCGCTCCCCACGTGCCGCGGTTACCCCCGCACACGCGCGGAGTCACGCGGGCAGGTGAGGGGTTTCGCCTGCGGCGATGAGGTGCCGCGTGCGGATACCGGGGGTTCCCGGAACGTTCAGCGGCCGGATTCGGCGGCCTCGGCGATGTCGTCGAGGTCGGCCTGCATGATCTTCTTCGTCACCCGCAGCCCGACGGGCGCCATGACCTTCATCGCGACCTTGCCGAGCAGGCCGGAGTGCTCCTCGGGGAGTCCTTCGAAGTGCATCGTGAGGCGTGTGCCGGGGTGGGTGGCTTCGAGCTTGAACGTCGTGACGTAGTGGGCGGAGCCGGCGTCGGCCTCGATGCGGGTGAGGCCGAGGGCCTCGACCTCGGTGACCGTCATCTCCTGGGTCTCCTCGCGGCCCATCATCGTGCGCGTCTCACGCCACCGGGTGCCGACGCGGTAGGGCCCGTCGGTGAGCACCTCGACCTTCGACACCCCGCTGAGCGTCTCGGCGGAGTGCTCGAGGTCGGTGAGCACCGCCCACACTCGCGTGGGCTCCGCGTCGATCTGCCGGGACAGGGTCAGAGAAGGGTTCGCCATGGCCCCGAGGGTAGTGGCCTGGGCGAGCGCCGGCCTCTCGGCGCGATCGCCGCCTCGCGCCCGCGCGACGCTCGGCATGACACGGGCGGCTCCGGCTGGCACCCTGGCAGCGGCGCCGGTCCGACCGGCGTGCGCCGAGCTGCCCCGACCGAGGAGCCCCACGCATGCTGTCACTGTCGCCGTTAGGCCAGGAGATGGGTCAGACCTGGCAGCAGGTGTACGAGCTCGCGGTCGCGTTCGGGTTGTCGGCCCTCATCGGCATCGAGCGGCAGGTGCGGCAGAAGTCGGCGGGGATCCGCACGTACACGGTCGTCGGTCTGGGCTCGGCGCTGTTCATGATCGTCAGCAAGTTCGGCTTCATGGACGTCGTGTCGCCGGGTCGAGTGGAGGTGGACCCCTCTCGTGTGGCGGCGCAGATCGTCTCGGGACTCGGGTTCATCGGCGCCGGCATCATCTTCACGCGCCGCGAGTCGGTGCGGGGTCTGACGACGGCCGCGAGCATCTGGATGACGGCGGCCATCGCGGCCGCCGCGGGCGCCGGACTTATCGTCATGGCGGCCTCGACGACCGCGGCCTACTTCCTGTCGGTGCTTGTGCTCTCGCCGCTCGCGCGCAGCCTGTCCCGCGGCGTTCTCGGCGGGCCGCCCACCCTCACCCTCGAGTATCTCGACGGCCGGGGGTTGCTGCGCACGATCATGACGACGGTCACCGAATCCGGGTACCAGATCACCGAACTGCGCACCGATCGCCGCCCTGAGAGGGACGACTCTCGGGGAGGCGAGGCGGTCGTCACCGCGGTGATGGTGCTGCGCGGAAACGCCAACGTGTCTCGCCTCGCTGGTCACCTCGCCGACATCCCGGGCGTCGTCAAGGTCGGCGACGAACCGGGTGGCGACGAGGACTGACGGCGCGCAAGCGCGGGAGGCGCCGGGTCAGGGTGTTCGTGCTCGGATCGGGCTCTGTCCAGGGCGCGCAGGCGGCACCGCGTATCGCCCGCTTCGGGCGGAGTGTTCCGTGACGCCGAGATGAACGTGACGGACGCCATATCGACTGTCGTCGAATCCCTTCACGCACGCTCGTCGATCGGCGCACGCTTGTGCTCATACGCGCTTCGGAGTAGCAGCCGGCCACTCCTGCATGACATGCGTCGAGGTGTGGATCATGGCTTCTGAAATGCCCCAGGCGTCATCGCGGGTCTCCGTCGACAAGGCCGATCAGGGTTACGCGAAGCAACTCAAACCGCGCCATATCCGGATGATCGCCATCGGCGGCTCGATCGGCACGGGTCTCTTTCTCGGCGCGGGTGGCCGGCTGGCTGCGGGTGGTCCGTCGTTGGCCATCGTCTACGCATTGTGCGGGCTGTTCGCGTTCTTCATGGTGCGAGCACTCGGCGAGTTGACGATCCACCGTCCTTCGTCCGGCGCGTTCGTGTCGTATGCGCGGGAGTTCATGGGGGAGAAGGGGGCCTACGTCACGGGTTGGCTGTTCTTCCTCGACTGGTGCACGACGGTGATGGCCGATATCACCGCTGTCGCCCTCTACATGCACTTCTGGTCGATCTTCTCGCCGATTCCGCAGTGGATCATCGCGCTGATCGCTCTGGCCATCGTGTTCACGATGAACATGCTGAGCGTCAAGTTCTTCGGTGAGTTCGAGTTCTGGTTCGCGATGATCAAGGTGGCGGCGATCGTCGGCTTCATGCTCATCGCCGTCTTCTTCATCGCGACCGGTCAGCAGGTGGCGGGAAACACTCCCGGCGTCTCGATGATCACGGAGCACGGCGGCATGTTCCCCAAGGGCCTCGCCCCGATGGTGACGCTCGCTCTCGGCGTCGTGTTCGCGTTCGGTGGCACGGAGATGATCGGTGTCGCCGCCGGTGAGGCGGAGGACGCGGAGAAGATCATGCCGAGCGCGGTCAACTCGATGATGTGGCGCATCGCCCTGTTCTACGTGGGCTCGGTCGTGCTGTTCACGATGTTGATGCCGTGGACGGCCTACTCCAAGGCGGAGTCGCCGTTCGTCACGTTCTTCAGCGCCATCGGCGTGCCGAACGCGGGCACGATCATGAACCTCGTCGTGCTCACGGCCGCGCTGTCCAGCCTCAACGCCGGGCTGTACGCGACCGGTCGCACGCTGCGGTCGCTGGCGGTGGCAGGGTCTGCTCCGATGTTCGCGGCACGCCTGAACAAGAACCACGTGCCCTACGGCGGAATCGTCATCACCTCCGCCCTCGGACTCATCGGCGTCCTCATCAACTACGTCTATCCGACGCAGGCGTTCGACATCGTGATGAACCTCGCCGGTATCGGTATCGCCGGCACGTGGATCTCCATCATGGTGAGCCACTGGATCTTCGTGCGTCGAGCGAAGCAGGGGCTCTACACCCGCCCGCGGTACCGCCTGTTCTGGGCGCCGTTCACGAACGCGCTCACGATCTTCTTCCTCGTCGGCATCATCATCATGATGTGGTTCGCCGACGAGATCGGCCCTCCCACGATCGGCCTGTTCTGCGTCGTCGCCCTCATCATGGTGGCCGGCTGGTTCGTGGTGCGGCGCAACATCGACGGCACCCTGCTCGAGAGCAGCTTCCTCGAGACCGACGTCGAGAAACAGACCGAGGTGATCGAGGATCACGATCCCACCCTTCCCCCGCCGCCCGACGACGGCTCTCCCCGGAGCTGACTCACCCGCACCCTTTCGCCGGTGCGACGAGCTCGGTCGGCGAGAAATGAATCGCGTCGTGTGCGCTCTCACCTGCCACGTCGGCCACGGCTGGCATACCGCGGACACCTTTCGGACCTTGACGGCCGGGTGCGACGCGATCACCCTGGAGGCACGAGAACTCGCACCGTGGTGTTCGGTGGGATCGCTCTCCCGTGTTCGGCAGCGGAATCACATTGACAGACCCCGCCTCTTCCGTCCGCCGACGACACGTTCGGCATGGCGGATTCACCGTGAATCTGCACTGCAGGCGTTCGCGTCCCTCTGCCGAACATCAACGACTCGGAAAGGCGGGAATGATGTTCGGAGTCAAGCGGATACCGGTTGGCGGCCGGCCCTTCGACGGCAAGAAGAGGCGGGCTCGGGGGCTCTGCTCCGTGGTAGGGGCGAGCGTCCTCGTGTGCTCCCTCGGCGGGTCTGGCGGAGGCGGCCCGGCCGCGGATGCCGCCGTGCCGGCGCAGGCCGAGCCTGTGCGGCAGACCGAGCCGGCTCGTCAGGCCGTGGCCGACGGAGCGGGGCCGAGTCGGGTGTTCGTGCCGAGCTCGGTGACCGAGATGACCGAGAAGAGCCACCTCGTCGTGATCGGTACTCCCGTGAGCGAGTCTCGAACCGAGATGGTGCACGGCGTTCCGTTCACCGTTCGGGACGTCGTGGTCGAGTCCCAGGTCAAGGGCCCGAGAGTCTCGCGGGTGACCGTGCGCGAGTTCGGTGACGGCCGCCTCGAGACCTCCCTCGTGCCCGGACAGAAGGCGGTGCTCTTCCTCTCGCCGTTCGAGTTCACGCGGGGGAGGGCGACGGGGCAGTGGGTGATCACCGGACAGTACTCGGGCTTCTATCGCGTGGAGGCCGACATGGCCTACCGCGTCGATCCGGAAGCGACGGGGCTACCTGCCAGGGCTGCGGTCGGTGATCTGGTTCGCGCCGTCAAGACGGCTCGTTGATCTCCGAGAGGAAGGGCTCGGCTGGCCTGACATCGACGCGCGCGGTCCGTCCTCGACGGCGATGCGCTACAGCTGCCGTCGACGACGTCGCACGCCGTCGACGGATGCTCGCGAGCGCGGAGCCCGAGGGCGCCGAACGTGGCGACGAGCCCCGCGACTGCGGCCAGCAGGTCCCGAGCGCGGGCGAGGCGACGGAACGCAACGAGGACCTCGTCGCCCACGCCCGGCGCGCCCTCTCGTCCCGCGGCGAGTGTTGCAGCCTGTTATCGCAATCCGACAAGATGCCCGACGCCCTTGTCACCGTGCGTCTCGACACCGTTCACCTCGAGGACGCCACCGGCCGCTAGGGCGGACCCGGAAATGTCCTCCGCCGCAGGGGCGCCGAGCTCAACCGATACGTCGTCCGAGGGCAGGCCACCCGGCTCGACTCGCCCTCGATCCTGTCGAGGGCGGCGAGCTCGCCCACCCCCTCCGCCCTCGACGACCAGACCGGCGGCCCAGCTGTTGGTCATCCATCCGACCCCGGACGCGGGGAGAGCGCCATGGGGCCGGCGACCCGCGAGTGGAACGCGGCCCGCAGGCCTCACCCGTGTCGCCGGTGTCGGTAGGTTGCCCGCATGGGAATGTTCAAGGGAGCCGAGGCCGCCGGGCCGCTCACTGACCTCGTCGAGGCCGCCCGAATCGCTCGGGCCGAGGGTCGGAACGTGTTCGTTGGTCGTCTGGTCGGTGGGGTGAGGACGGACGCCGCTGATCTATGGGCGCGCACCATTGAGGCAATAGAGAGTGAGGGGTGGCAGCTCGAAAAATGGGCCGTGGGCGAGCATTTCGGTTGGCCCGTCTTCCGTCGACGCTGAATCGGCGGCAGCCGCGATCCACTGCCCACAGGGCGCCGTCTACGCCGCACCCACACCACCGCCGCCAGCCGCGACCGTTGACGCCATGACCCCCGACCTCGACGAGCACCGACGCCGCCGCCCGTAGCTGGGCGGATGTATGGTCACCGGGTGACCAAAGACGCGCCACAGCAGGCGAGTTCGCCGTGGTGGCACCTGCGACGTCTCGGAATCGTCGCCGTCCCCCTCGCCGGATCGGCCGCCGCCGGCCTCGGCACCCACCTCGCAGGGTGGCGACAACCAGCAGAGGTGCTCGGCGCGGTCAGTGCAGCCGGCACGGTGGCCGCCGCAATGGTGGCCCTCTGGATTGCCGTCAGCGACTCACAACGCCGAGACCGTGCCGAGGTCGCCCAGCAGGAGCGCGACAAGATCGCCCAGGCTCACCGCGCCGCCGTTGTTGTCGTGCGCACAACTTCGTACGGCGGTGAAGGTGACGAGGTCGGACACATCATGGTCGAGGTACAGAACCTCGGAGAGCACGCCGTGCTCGACGTCACCGTCCAGGCCGTGTGGTGCCTCGAACCGCCCACATGGGACGAACCCTATGCGTTGGCCTTCGGCGAGTTCCCGCAGCCCCGCGTCCGCGAACGTCTGCTCGAACCGATGCAGACAGTAAGCACCGACATGTCTGACGGCTCCACGGGGCCGCTGAATGCCGTCTTTGCCGGGGATCGGCCGGCGACACAACCGAATTGGCGGGACGCGTTCGGCAAGGTGGTCACGGTGGCGAGGTGGCAGGAGCGTTCGGGGGAGCGTTGGGAGCGCGTCGAGGAGAACTTGCCGCGTCGTCTCGACCAGGACGGAGCCACACCCCTCCCCGCCAGCGCGGTCGTGCTATGGGACCGAGACAACCCCCTCGAAGGCAGGCCGATCCTCGAGTCAGTCCGTCCGCGCAAGTGAGCCACCCGCCGACACACCCATGTCAGCCGCGCCACCGCACGGCGAACGACCGCCGTAGCCGCACTCGCGCCGCCGACTGCCGAGGCAGCACCACCACAGCCGACCGCGCCACCTTCGCCGTGTGCAGGCGCCCCATCATTGCCGTCGGCATCCCATCACAGTGCCACCCTCAGGACAGCGAGGATGCCGGCCACGGGCCCGCCTCGACCGGCACACCGTGACCTCGCGCCGACAGGCCGTCGACGAACGCCGCATCGACCTCGTCGGCTGGCGCGTTGCGGATCCATGCTCCCGGCCTCATCCTGACCCCCTCCCGCCAGCCCGTTGCTCGACAACGTTCGGCCTAGACTCGGCCTGGCCTCTACCCCCAGGGGTTTGTCCGGAATAAACGTGCTGGTCAGAGAGTGCCCCCGGCAGGATTCGAACCTGCGACACCCGCTTTAGGAGAGCGGTGCTCTATCCCCTGAGCTACGAGGGCGTGCGCGTGGTGCGCGGCTGACATCCTCTCATGGCCGCGAACCCCCTCCCGCATGCGCGTCTGGGTGACGGTGCCGCCGGATCAGGCCGGACGCACGCGCACCGGTACCCGAGCCCACGAGTTGTTGGCGTAGCCCTTGGGGTTCCACAGCGAGGCCGCGTGTTCGGGTTGAGCGGCGGCGGTGTCGTCCCAGGCGCGGGCGAGGATCGTCGTCGTGCCCGGCTCCAGCGTCACGTCGCAGGTCCACAGGCGCCACGTCCACGGGTCGGCCTCGCCGAGCAGCTCAGCCTGACACCAGGACTCGCCGCCGTCGATCGACACGTCGACCCGGGTGACGATCCGCTCACCGCCGGCGTAGGCGTATCCCCGTACGGTCACCCCGCCGGCGTGGACCTCGGTGCCAGTCGCCGGATCGAGAATGTCGCAGTTGAGCGCGACCGGTCCGAGGGAGATCCCGTCGCCCGGGCCTGCGTCGGCCGGGTCGGTCTCTGCCGGCAGCAGTCGGTACGAGACCGCTTGGAAGAAGTTGTCCGAGGGCGCGTCACGCACCTCGACGCGGGTGAGCCACTTGACGCTGCGCGCCCCGATCCAACCGGGAACGACGACGCGCACCGGAGCACCATGCTCGAGCGGCAGCGCCTCGCCGTTCATCTCGACCGCGAGCAGGACCTCGTCGCTCATCGCCTTCGCGAGCGGAATCGACGCCCCGAACTCACTCGGTGGGTCGGCGGCATCACTGAGGTCGGCGCCCGTGAACCCCACGTGGGTCGCGCCCTCCCGCACGCCGACCGCCGCCAGGACGTCCCGAAGTCGCACCCCACGCCATCGCGCCGTCCCGGTCGCTCCCGGCCCCCACGGCGTCTCGCCCGGAATGTCACGTACGTCGAGGAACCCCGTGCGCCGATTCCCCGCGCACTGCAGCGTCGCGGTGACCTCGTGACTCTCGAACCTGTCGGCGAGTTCACCCGCCGCGAACTCCGTCACACGCTCGACGAGACCGTCCACGCGGATCCGCGCCTCGCTCGAGAGACGCGGCATCGGCCCGTGGTTGCGCACGTAGAACGCCTCGTTCGGCGTGATCTCCCGGCCCACCAGCGCGGAGGTGCGGGTCTCGGCGTTGTACGGGTCGTCCTCGTGGACGAGAAGGGGGTCGTCGCTCACGGCTCCAGCCTGCCCTCTTCGGCGTCGCCTCGGCGGCTCACGGGCTCACGGAACCGCCCGTCGTGTCCCGCGCAGACAGCATCCGGCTGGATTTCACGCGTGTACGACCGGCGCAGGTCTCGTCACGGGCTCAGCACGCCACTCCTCGTGCGCTCGAACGCACCCCATGTCGACAGCCCGACCCCTCGATTCCCGCAGGAGTCCTCCGATATGGGGGTCGGGTGGGGACGTCGAGAGTCCCGACGAGCCATGGCAAGCCGGCGGGCAAGTCGAACAGTCGAAGGGCCCACTCGACGCCTCGACCGACCCGTGCCCCCACCTGCGCCGGAGCGCCGACTCCTCCAACGAGCCCGGCGACCCGGCCGGGGCCGTAGGCTGCCACGAACCGGACCTCCACCGCCGATCGTCCAAGGAGCACGGATGAACGACCGCACACTCGTCGTCGGTGAAGCCCTCGTCGACATCGTCCACCGCACCGACGGCACCGTGGAGGAGCACCCCGGCGGCAGCCCACTCAACGTCGCGATCGGCCTGGCGCGCCTCGGCCACCATGTCCACTACGCGGCGCGGTTCGGCGACGACCTGCGTGGGCACACGATTCGTGCGCACCTCGAACGCGAGCCGAACATCACCCTCACCCGCGGCACCGCGTCCGCACCCTCGACGTCCACGGCCACCGCAACGCTGGACGAACGAGGCGCCGCCACCTACGAGTTCGACCTCACGTGGGACGTCGCGAACGCCCTCGACGGAGAGCCCACCGGGCACGTGCACACCGGTTCGATCGCCGCGACGCTCGCCCCCGGTGCCGACGCCGTCCTCGAGGTCGCGCGACGCGGTCACGAGACGGGCACCGTCTCCTACGACCCCAACGCGCGACCGACGCTCATGGGCGATCCGGCGACGGCCCTCGAACGGGTCGAGGCGGTGGCCGCGAACGCCGACGTCGTCAAGGCGAGCGACGAGGACATCGCCTGGTTCTACGGCGCCACCACCGACGCGACCGGCACGATCGAGGTGGACGACGCGATGCGCCGGTTCGCCGAACTGGGCGCCTCGCTCGTCGTCATCACGCGGGGTGACGCCGGTTGCCGTGTCTACGTAGCCGGCACGGGGGAGTGGGCCGACGTGCCGCCCGTCGAGAACGTCATCGTCATGGACACGGTGGGCGCCGGGGACTCCTTCATGGCGGGACTGATCTCCGGACTCCTCGACGCCGGTCTGCTCGGCAGCGCCGACGCCCGCGCTGCGCTCGCCGCCGCCGACCTCGACGCGATCATGCCCGCTGTGACCAGGGCGAACGTCTGCGCAGCCGTCACCGTCTCGCGGGCCGGCGCCAACCCGCCCACCCGCGCCGAGCTGCCGAGTTGACCGAGGATTAACCGAACGTTGAGCCTGCAAGGCCCTGACGGTCGGCGTTCCGACGCGTACGGTGTGGGAGGCCCGGCCGACGGGGTTGATCGGCGGGGCGTCGACGTCACCGCCCAGGGGGAAGTACCCATGATCTCGTCCGTCACCCGTGCCCGCGTGTCTCTGCGAGGTCGTAGGTGCATCCCGCTGATCGCGGCCCTCGCCGTCGGGGCCCCGCTCATGGGCGTCGTCCCCCCGGCTCCCCGCGCCTCCGCCAGACCGGCCGACGCCGGCCTCGACATCGGGCGGGCCGGCCTGCGTGAGACCCGGTCGGTGCAGCGCGTGACCACCGGCGTCTCGGTCACGACGATCGTGCGCGGGCAGAAGGCCGCGACGAACGCCACCCGCGGCACGACGCCACTCGGCCCGTGGCGGGTCCGCGTGGCGACGATCGACAAGAACGCCAAGGGCCAGTTGCGCACGGCCATCGGCACCGACATCGCTCGCACCGAGGGCGTCTCGACGCTCGCGCGCTGGAGCCGGTCGTACGTCGCGGTCAACGGCAGCTTCTTCTCGCAGGGACGCCGCAGTGCGCCGGGTGACATGGTCGGCCTCGCGGTCAACGCCGGCACGATCATCAGCCAGCCGCAGCGGGTCGCAGGCCACATGGGGGTTCTCATGGACTCCCGCACCAAGCGCCTGCGCATGGACGACTACACGTGGAAGGCGACGCTGACGAGCGAGGCCGGGGAACTCTTCCTCGACGCGGTGAACACCCCTCTGGTCGCGCCGCCCGGGTGCGAGAAGCTCACCGATTTCACCCGATGCCCGGCCAAGGGACAGGTCGTGCGCCACACCCCCCACTACTCGTTGCAGACCTCGACCGGCCCGGGAGCGGAGGTCGTCTTCGACCGGTCGGGGTGCGTCGTCAGCGCGAAGCGCACGCGCGGGACCCGCATCACTCCCGCCCAGACCACGGTTCAGGCCACGGGTGCCTCGGCCACCGAACTGCTGCGCGTCGCCGGCTCGGGCTGCCCCGCGTACCGCGAGAAGCTCTTCGGCGCCGACCGTGAGCCGGTGACGCTGTCGAAGACGACGTTCGGGGTCGTCGGGCGGTACCGGCTCGTCCGCGACGGCCGCATCGTCGCGCCCACCTACAAGACGTCGTTCTTCCAGCGTCAGCCACGCACGATCATCGGACGCACCGCCGGCGGCTCGATCAAGCTCGTGACGATCGACGGACGCTCCACGGCGAGCGTGGGCGCGACCATGCAGGAGACGGCGCGGGTCGCGAAGTCCCTGGGGCTCGTCGACGCGGTCAACCTCGACGGCGGCGGATCCACGGCCATGGCCGTGCGCGGCCGCGTGATCAACACTCCCGCGGGCGGGCGAGAGCGCTCCGTCGGGGACGCCGTCGTCTTCATGCCCTGACCAGCAGCGACGCTGTGCCACCAGGGAGTTCCCCCACCAGGTCCTTACCCTCCGTTGACTCTGGAGGGGTGAGGGTTGTCAGAACTCGCCGGTACCATCGCAGGCGTGAGTCGTAGCCCCTCCCTGCCCGAGTCGACCCCCGGGGGTCCCTCGTCGTCGAATCAGCCCGAGAGCGCCGGCGCGCCCGCCTCGGGTGCTTCCGGCGCGCGCCCGGGTGCGGCGGGGGAGTCGTCCACGCCGGCGTTCCGCGACGAGATCGTCGCCGACGTCGTCAAGGGGTGGCGGCACGAACTCGCCGACCTCGGCGGCCCCAACACCCTGCTCTGGTACCGCGACCTGCCGGCCGGCACCCTCGATCTCACCACCGTCCACCCCGGCGGCGTCTCGATGCTCATGGCCGGCGGCTCCACCCGGCTCAGCCATCTCGTGCGCGAGCGCAGCGCGTTCGTCGAGGCGCGTCGCCGCGCCCACGCCATCCGCGAGAAGAGTCTCGAGCTGCGCGACGAACGCGGCCTCGTCACGTGTTTCATGGCGCTGGGCATGGCCTCCTGGCACGTGCCCGGTCCGCGCGCCCCTCAATCACCGGTCCTGTTGCGTCGCTGCGAGATCCACCCCGTCGACGCGGCCGGCTCCGACTTCGACCTCGACCTCGGAACCGACGTCGAGGTCAACCCCGTCCTGCTCAACTACCTGAGCCACGAGCAGGGCATCGACCTCGACCCGGCGGCGCTCGCCGCCCTCGCGGCGGTCTCCACCCGGTTCGACCCGATGCGGGTTTTCCGTGAGCTGTCGCGGGTCTGCTCGTTCATCCCGGGCTTCACCGTCGCCGACCGGCGCGTGGTCTCGACGTTCTCCTACACCAAGCTGCCGATGGTCTCCGACCTCACCCAGCAGGGTATGGAGCTCGGCGATCACCCGGTGCTCGCGGCGTTGGCCGCCGTGCCGGGGGCCAGGTCCCTGCGCACGGCGGACGAGGACGCTCCGCTCGACCCGGAACGTGAGCTCCTCGCGCTCGACGCCGACAGCGAGCAGTCGCGCGCGGTGCTCGACGTGCGCGGCGGTCACGACCTCGCGCTCGTCGGTGGGCCCGGCACGGGTAAGACGCGCACGGTCGCCGACATCGTCGCCGCGCTCGCGGCCGAGGGGCGCAGTGTGCTCTACGTGTCGTCGGCGCGACGCGACCTCGATGCGCTCACCTCCCAGCTCGACGAGGCGGGTCTGCCGGGCCTCGTCCTCGACGCTCACGGGGCACTGCCCGACGCACAGACGATCGCTCGCGAGGTCGTCACCACCCTCGACCGGCGGCGCCCCGCCCGCGAGCCCGACGTGCGCGGTCTGCGCGAACAGCTGCGCGACGTCAGCGCCGAGCTCGAGAGCAGCCTCGCGGCGGTGCACGAGCCCCGTCGGCCGTGGGGCACGAGCGTGTTCGAGATCCGCGAGGCCCTCGCCGCTCAGAGCGAACTCGACCCGAAGCCCACCTCCGACGTCCTTCTGCCCGAGACCGTCCTCACCTCGCTCGACCTCGACGAGGTGCGCGTCGTCGGCGGCCTGCTCGCCCAGATCGCCACCGAGGGCGGGTGGAGCAGCGACTGGCCGGCCGACCCGTGGTACCGCGCCTGGGTGGTCTCGCCCGAGGAGGCCGACAAGGCGCGGCGCATCGTCGAGGAGCTCGCGGGCGGCCGCCTGGCCCAGGCCCGCGCCGCGCTCGACGCGACGCTCGTCGAGGCGGGTCTTCCGGCCGCCGAGACTCCCGACCATTGGGACGGCGCGCTCGATCTCATGCTGGGGGTGCGCAAGACCCTCGAGGTGCTACCCGAGGACGTCTTCCTCCAGCCGCTCGACTACCTTCTCGGCGCCACGGCCGATCGCCAGTACCGGCAGGACCGCGGGTTGTTCATCGGCTGGCGCACCCGCCGCGACCTGCGTCGTCGCGCGGAGTCGTTGCTCAATCCCGAGGTGTCGCTCGATCAGCTGCACGACGTGCTCACCGCGGCGCACGAGCAGCGCACCGCATGGACGGCGTGGACCGGCAGCGAGGAGCCACCGCGCGTGCCCGCCTCGCTCGACGCCTCCCGGCAGTTGTGGGACGACCTCGAGGCCGACCTGCGGTGGCTCTCCGAGCGTCTCGACACCACCGCGGCCGGCGGCGATCTGTTCGGCGTCACCGTCGACGAACTCGTCGCACGCATCGACGACCTGGCGCGTCACAGCGACCGCATCGCGGTGCTCCCGCGTGTCTCCGCAGCCCTCGACCGCGCGCTGGCCGCGGGGTTCGACGATGTCATCCGCGATCTCGCCACCCGACACGTGCCTGCGTCGCAGATCCCGGCGGAGGTCGACCGCATCTGGTGGCGTTCGCTGCTCGCGGTCGTCGCCGCGGAGGATTCGCGCGTCGGCGACCACGATGCCGCGCGGCTGCGCGACCTCGTCGAGGAGTACGTCCGGCTCGACCACGACCACCTGCGCGCCTCCCGAGACGAGGTGCGTGTCGCCATCGCCCGGCGTCTGCACGAGGCTGCCGGCGCGCACGGTCGGGCTCAACAGATCGTTCGCTACGCCGCGTCGGGCACGGGCGCCGGAGTCCCCGCCCGCGAACTGTTCGCCCAGGCCTCCGACCTGCTGCTCGACGTCAAGCCGTGCTGGGCCATGAGCCCGCAGGTCGTCGCCTCACTCATCCCGGTGGGCCAGTGGTTCGACGTCGTCGTCGTCGACAGCGCGGGGCAGATGCTTGTCTCGCACGCGGTCTCGGCGATCTCGCGAGGACGCCACGTGGTCGTCGTGGGCGACGACCGACAGCCGGCCCCCATGCCGTACTCGACCGCGTCGCTCGACGCCGCCGAACAGGGCGACCCCGACGACACCGTGCCTTTCGCGGCCGCGCCCACCCTGCTCGACGCCGCCGTCGACGTCCTGCCCACGCGCCGCCTGCGCACCGTTCACGCCGACGTCGACGAATCCCTGCTCTCGTTCGCCAACCACACCGCATACTCCGGCGAACTCGTGACCACCCCCGGCACCCAGGCCGAGAACCCCCTGCGACTCGTCCTCGCCGGACGCGGCGAAGCGACTCCGGGAGCGGCGGACAGCGGCTCGGGAACACTCACCGTGCCCGGCCGCCAGGGCGACGTCATGCTCGACGCCCCCGCCCTGGAGGACGCCGAGGCCGCCACGATCATCAACCTCGTCCGCGAACACCTCCACCACCGGCCCGAAGAGTCACTGCTCGTCGTCACGTTGAGCAGCATCCGCGCCGAAGAGATCCGCGCCGCCATCCAGACCGCGGCCGAACTCGACACCGACCTCCGAGCGTGGCTCACCACCACCGGATCCGAATCCGACCGCATCGTCCACGTCGACCGCGTCATCGGCGACCACCGCGACGCCGTCATCCTCGCCCTCGGCTACCGGCCACAACCCGACGGCGGCATGCCCCGCCGCTTCGGCCGCCTCGACGCCGAGGGCGGAGACCGAGCGCTCGCCGCCGCCCTCGCCATCGGCCGCCGACACACCCCACCCACACCCCGCCCGTGAGCAGCCCCATGAGCCAAACGGACGATCCCCGCGACGACCAGACCCGCGACGACACCGACGAAGGCTGGAACGACTGGCGCGACGACGAAGACCGCGACCGCTGGCTCGAAGAACAGAGACCGCCTCACTACTAGTCGCTGCGCGACCGCTGTCGCTTCGCGACCCGGGATGCTGGGCGTCCCGGACGGACGCGCCTACGGCGGCGTGTTCCTGTTCCGACGATTCGGGCCTCTCGCATGCTCGGACAGTAAGTTCGCGCCCAGCGTGCCGCCCTCTCGGGTGCTCGGACAGTACCTTCGCGCCCGTCCTGCGTCCGCCCACGTGCTCGGACAGTACGTTTGTGCCCGTCCTGCGTCCTCTCACGCGCTCGAACAGTAAGTTCGCACCCGTCGTGTGCTGTCGTGTGCTCGGACAGGACCTTCCGTACCCGTCGTGCGTGCTCTCGCGTGCTCGGGCAGTACGTTCGCGCCCGGCGTGCCGCCCTCTCGGGTGCTTGGACAGTACGTTCGTGCCCGTCCTCCGTCCGCCCACGTGCTCGGACAGGCGTTTTGCGTCGCCGCGTTGCTCCTTCGCCCCGGTCGAAGACACGTTCTGGACGGTGCCGCGGATGCTGGACCGGGCATTTTGAGCTCACCCGGATTCGTTCCACGCCGACAACACGGCGCAGAGACGGCACGATGTGTCGAATCTCGGTCACCTAAACCCGCGATCGGACGCACCCCCTAAACGACGAACGCGACGCAGACACCCTGTCGGTGTCCACGTCGCGTCTGTCGTTCTTACGCGCTCTGCGCTGGGATCAGAGGCGGTTGCCGCGCTCCGTGCGCAGCAGGTCGCGGATCTCCTGCAGAAGGAGGATCTCCTCCGACGGCTTCTCCGGCTCCGGCTCCACGCCCTCCTTGCGGCGCTCGGCGAGCTTGTTCATCGGCAGCACGAACACGAAGTACACGACGGCCGCCGTCAGCACGAACACGATCAGCGCGTTGATGATCGCCGAGAAATCCAGGAACGTCGCCTTCGGCATGTCCGGACGCAGCGGGATTCCCAGACCCGACGTCTGCGGGTTACCGGCAGCGTTGACGACCGGAGTGACGAGGTTCGTCACCACGGTGTCGACGACCTTCTGGAAGGCCGAGCCGATGACGACCGCGACGGCCAGCTCGATGACATTGCCACGGAGGATGAAGTCCTTGAAACCCTCGAGCACGGAGGCGGATCCTTTCGAGATCTGAGTGAACGGCAACGCCTCTCGACGAAGTCGCGACCGTGAGGCTGCGGACCACTGTAAGGGTCGCCTCACCCGATCGACACATCACTGCTTGCGCAATGCCGGCGTCACCCCCGCCCCGTTCGCCGACATCGCCGGAACCAACGCCCCGAGCCCCGATTCCCGCACTGCCACGAGCAACCCGTGGCCACCCTTCTCCGCCCCCGGATCATCCACGCCCAGCACCAGCACATTCCTCGCCACCACGGTCCCCTTACCGCCATCGACGAGATCCACCCGATCGCCCGGGCGCAGGACGAGCAGCGGACCCGGATCCGCGACCGGCACATGCACCGCCCGCTCCGTCGCATCGAGGGCGTGCGTCGCCGTGAGCGACCTCGTCGTGAGAATCTCGCGAGTCGAGACCGGACGTGCCAGTCTGCGACCCACCACCGCCGCCGGATCGCGCGCAGCCTCCGCCGGCAGCAACTGATCCTCGACGTGCGCGGTCGCGAGGTCGGCGGCTGCAAGAACATGGCCGGCGGGCAGATCACGCGCCGTGGTGAGCACCGCGTGCGGCGCAGGCCCTGGCCGCAGCACCCCCAACGCGATCCACACCGCCACCGCGGCAAGCACAGCCGCACCCACCCGCCGCAGAGTGCGCACGGGCAGGCGCCGACGAGGGGAGCGACGGACCGGTGACCTCGGCGGGGACGAACCGAGCCACGGCAGGGCGGGCGCTGCGGACGACATGACCGCACCGTAGGTTCGCGGTGCGTGTCACGAAGCGGTCGCGCCGCCGCCTGTGGACGACTCGGTCAGCTCGCGGCCGCTGTGGAGGAGCTGCTCGAACTTCCCGACGACGACGTCGAGGACGTCGAGGACGTCGCACTGCCGGCGGAGGACGAGTCCTTCGACGACGAACCCGACGACTCCGTCGAACTCGACTCCTTGGCCGCCGAACCCGTCGACGAGCCGCCCCCACCCGACCCCGACGAGCGGGAGTCGTTGCGGTAGAAGCCCGAGCCCTTGAACACCACGCCGACCGAGTTGAAGACCTTGCGCAGGCGACCCTCGCACTGCGGGCAGGTGGTCAACGCGTCGTCGGAGAACGACTGAACGGTGTCGAACGCGTGACCGCAGTCTTTGCAGGCGTAGCTGTACGTGGGCATGTGCTCTTCTCTCAGGAGGCGGATCGCTCGATGAGTGTAAGGGCGGCGCGGCCCCGCTCATTCCCGGTCGGATGCCACCCGCGAGCGCTGCGCTGCGCGCCGGTCGCGACAACGTCGGCGAGGCGTTCGGCGGTGCCGCAGCGCCTGTGCAGAGCGCGGCCTCACGCCCCCAGCGGGCGCCACCCCGCCTCGGGCGTGACGACCGCCGGCACCGGCCGGTCGAACTCGGCGAACGGCACCGACTCGACCACCTCGTCGTCGAACAGCAGGACGGCGCGGCAGGTGTCGGGACGCAGCCGCGGCTGCGTGCGGTCGTAGCAACCGCCGCCCTGGCCGAGACGTTGACCTGCGCTGTCGACGGCAATGCCCGGCAGGATCATCGCCGTGATGTCGGCGATCGCGTCGAGTCCGAGCGACGGTCCCTCGTCGGCCGCATCGTCGTCGGAGGGGAGTTCGGCCCGGCCGTCGTCCCCCGGCGCGGACTCGCCCGAGGCGTCGCCGGCCGCGTCCGGATCAGCAGTGGGGCGCCGGTCGCGGGGGAGCAGTTCGTGCCAGTCGAGGGCGAGGTCGTCACGCGTGCGGGGAACGAGCACGCGCACTCCGCGGTCGAGGAGTTCGTCGAGCAGCACCGACGTGTCGGGCTCGCTCGGGGTCGAGCGGAACGCCGCCACCGTTGCGGTCGGAGTTCCCCAGCCGGCCGCGCTGGCGCGCTCGCACGAGTCGAGATGGGTGAGCACGGCCGTGGCGATCTGCCGGGCCTCCACCGTGCGGTCGACGCCGGCCTCACGCTGCGCGCGGCGTCGAGCCTTTCGCGCGGCCCGCACCTGCGTGCGCAGTTCCGCCTTGGTCGGAACGCTCGAGGGAGTGGTCTGCGCGGTCGGGTCGGTCGCCATGCCCCCAGTCTGGGACACGCCGTGCACAACCGTCAGGGCATCACCGCACCCGCACTCGCTCACCGCATCGCCGACCCACCGGCCAACCCCGCCCCGTTCGCCCGTGCGGCGCCGTCCACGCGCCTCACGAGCCGCGCGAATCGCCCCGGTATCGTTCAGACATGAGGTCTGTGAATCGTCCGGCGACGCTGTGCCCGCGCGAATTGCCCCGGGTGATCGCGTGATCGACGTCCACGAACACCTCGCCCGCATCCTGTCGACGGTGCGCACTCTGCCGCCGACGCGCCGCGCCCTCGACAACGCCCAGGGCTGCGTCCTCGCCGAGGATCTGCGTAGCCGGGTCTCGCTGCCGGGGTTCGACAACTCCGCGATGGACGGGTACGTCGTCCACTCCTCCGACGTCGAGCGCGCCACCGAGAAGTTCCCCGTCCGGTTGCCCGTCGAGGGTGACATCGCGGCGGGGGACACCACGCGCCGTCGGCTGCGGCCCGGACGCACGTACCGCATCATGACCGGCGCTCCCATGCCCGAGAGCGCCGACGCGGTCGTGCCGGTCGAGCAGACGGACGGTGGCGTCGAGCGCGTGACGATCTACGAGGGCGTGCCGCACGGCCGCCACGTACGCCACCAGGGCGAGGACGTCGGTGAGGGGCAGGTCGTCCTCAAGGCCGGAACCCGGCTCGGCCCGAGGCAACTCGCGCTCGCGGCGGCGGTCGGTCACGGCGACGCGCTCGTCATCCCCCTGCCGCGGGTGGTCGTCATCAGCACCGGCGACGAGCTCATCGACCCCGGCGCGGTGCCCGGTTTCGGCCAGGTCGTCGACAGCAACGGGCCGATGCTGGCCGCGGCTGCCCGCGACCTCGGCGTGGTCGCGACTCGAGTCAGCGGCGTGGCCGACGACGAGGAGACCGTCGCTCGCGTCCTCAAACAGCAGCTGGCCCGGGCCGACGCGATCATCACGACCGGCGGCGTCAGCATGGGTGCGTACGACGCCGTCAAGGCCGTCCTCTCCACCCTCGGCACCGTGCAGTTCGACCGGGTCGCGATGCAGCCCGGCAAACCGCAGGGGTTCGGCACCCTCGGCGAGGAAGAGATCCCCGTCTTCACCCTGCCGGGCAACCCGGTGAGCTCGATGGTCTCGTTCGAGGTGTTCGTCGCCCCGGCGCTGCGGCGCATGGCCGGACGTAACGCGTTCGAGTCGGCCCCCGTGGTGGCCCGGGCAGAGGAGGGGTTCACCTCCCCGGCCGCGAAGACGCAGTTCGCTCGGGTCGTCGTCACCTCCGGCGACGCCGAGCCGCTGCGCGTCCGGCTCGCGGGCGGCCAGGGCTCCCACGTGCTGGGCAGCCTCGCGGACGCTCACGGCCTCGCCGTCGTCCCGCCGGAGGTCACCGAGGTCGCGAGCGGCGACGAACTGCTCGTCCTCGGCCTCGACGGCACGACCCCCGGCGATCACGCTGCCGCCGCACCCGACGGTCGCAGCCCCGGCACGCCCTGGTTCGGGGCCGCCGCCGTGGCTGCGGCAGGATCGGCGACGTGACCCACAACGACACTCCCGAACCTCCCGCGCGCCTCACCCACGTCCGTGACGACGGCACGGCGCACATGGTCGACGTCAGCGCCAAGGCGGTCACCGCCCGGGAGGCCCGGGCCGCCGGGCGCGTCCTGCTCTCGCCCACCGCCGTCGCGGCCCTGCGTGATCGCACGGTGCCCAAGGGGGACGCGCTCGCCGTCGCCCGCATCGCCGGTATCCAGGCCGCCAAGCGCACCCCCGACCTCGTGCCGCTGGCCCATCCCGTCGCGATCCACGCCGTCGCCGTCGACCTCGAGGTCGCCGACGACGGCGTCGACATCACCGCGGCCGTGCGCACCGCCGACCGCACCGGCATCGAGATGGAGGCGCTCACCTGCGTCAGCGTCGCCGCGCTCGCACTCGTCGACATGATCAAGGCCGTCGACAAGCACGCCCGCATCACCGACGTGCGCGTCACCGCCAAATCCGGCGGCCGTTCGGGGGATTGGACCGAGGAGCGCCCCGCATGAGCCACGGTCACGACGGACATCGGAGCACGCACCGCGAGGGTCGCGGGACCCACGCGCACGCCACCTCCGGTCGTCACACGCTCGGGCACGACTCACGCCCGCGGCACGATGACGCAGGTCAGGGCCTCGACGCCGCTGCTCCCACCGGTCGCCGCGCGGTCGTCATCACCGCCTCGACCCGGGCCGCCCAGGGCGTCTACACCGACCGTTCGGGTCCGATCGCCGTCGAGCGGCTGCGAGCCTGGGGCTTCGAGACTCCCGACGCGGTGGTCGTGCCCGACGGCCCGCCGATCGCCGAGGCGATCCGCGCGGCCCTCGAACAGCGGCCGGCTCTGCTGCTCACCACCGGCGGCACCGGGTTGCGGCCCGACGACCGTACTCCCGAGATGACCCGCCCCCTGCTCGACGTCGAGGCTCCCGGCATCGCGGAGGCCGTCCGCGCGGCCGGTGTCGCGAAGGGAGTGCCGACGGCGATGCTCTCGCGCGGCCTCGCGGGCGTCACGCGTGGCACACTCATCGTCAATCTTCCCGGGTCCACCGGGGGAGTCAGGGACGCGCTCGACGTCCTCGAGAGCGTCGTCCACCACGCGGTGGACCAGATCGGAGGGGGTGACCATTGATGGCGGGGCTCTGGCCGACCGTCCTCACGATTCGTCACCCTGAACAACCCGACCGGGTCATGCGGGCCCTGCGACCGCGCGACCGCAACGAATGGGAGCACCTGCGTGCCGTCAACCGCTCATGGCTCGAACCCTGGGAGGCCACGAGCCCGGAGCCCTTGGGGCAGCTGAAGTTTCGCGCCCTCATCCGGCACTACGACTCCGAGGCGCAGGCCGGGCGGCTACAGCCGTTCGTCATCGAGGTCGGCGGCCGGCTCGTGGGTCAGATGCACCTGTCCGGCATCACGTGGGGTTCGATGCGTAGCGGCAGCGCGGGGTATTGGGTGTCGCGACAGGCCGCGGGCCAGGGCATCGCGCCGTCGTGTCTGGCGGCTCTCGTCGACCACGCGTTCTACGGTCTGGGGCTGCATCGGGTGGAGGTCAACATCCGTCCGGGCAACGTCGCGAGCCTGCGCGTCGTGGAGAAACTCGGGTTCCGTGACGAGGGTGTGCGAGAGCGGCTGCTGCACATCGACGGGGCCTGGCGAGACCACCGTTCGTTCGCTCTCACGATGGAAGATCTCGAGGGGCAGTCACTGGTCGCGCGATGGAACGCGGCCCAACGTCGCCCGCAGGCCGAGCAGGCCACCTGACCAGGTCGGATGTTCAATGCGAAAGCGCCTCCGAGAGACTTACATCCATGTGATTTTCGCGTGACACGCGCCCGATGAGGGTCCCGCGAGAGGGCCTCTCGGCATAGAGTTCTGGTGTGTCGCCAAGCAGCCTGATCTTCGTCGCCGTCGTCGCCGTCTGGGCTGCCTATCTCGTGATCGACACGAGCCGCCGACGCGAATACCTCGCCACCGCACGGTCGGTCGACCGCTTCTCGGCGTCGATGCGCGTCCTGCAGCGGCGGGCCGTTCGCCGAGAGAGCGCCGAGGCGTTCGAGGCGAGCACCGCGCCGATGCGCAGCACCTCCTCCGTCCTCCTCCACCGCCCGCCCCAGCTCTCGCGCGCGGCGGTCGAGGCCAAGGCCGCGCAGGCGGCGGCCGCGCCGGTCACGCCGAGCCGGTCGGGCGGAACGTCCGGGCTCGCGGCCCGGCAGCGGGCGGCGTCCCGGGTGCGTCGCGCTCGCGTGCTCGCCACGCTCGCACTGGTCTTCGCTCTCGCCACTCTGGCGGCAGCCGTTGCCGCCGGATTCGGCCTCATCTCGTGGATCGCTCCGGTCGTCGGGATCGTGCTCAGCACGCTTCTCGTCGTCGTCCTGCGCGGGCAGGCCCTCGCCGGGCGGAGGCGGACGCGCACGACGCAGGGCGCGGCCAAGGCCCAGGCGAAGCCCGCTGCGGCGCCTGCCGAGTCGGTCGCTGTCGACGCCCCCGCGGTCGTGGCCGAGGAGGAGAGCGTCGACCTGCGCCCGGCCGCCACCGCGATGCCGGTCGCTCAGGAGTACGTGCCGTTCGATTACGCCCGCGAGGTCGAGCCGTCGATCCTCGCCGAGGAGGCCTACGCCCAGCGTGTGGCGGCGCGTGCCTCCGATCAGGATCCGCTGCTCGGCGAGGCCGGCTGGGAGCCCGTTCCCGTGCCTCCGCCGACGTACACGCTCAAGGCCCGCGCCGAGCGTCCGCTGCCGCCGCCGCTCGAGGTCGAGCCGACGCCGGTGTACGTCGACGACGACTGGGCAGACCTCCAGGAACTCACCTACGGGCGGGCCTCCGGGGAGTGAGGCAGCGGCCAGCAGGGAGGGCCGCGAAACCGGAAACCCGCTGGTGGACCACCGATTCGGAGCATGACGACGCAGGTGCTATCGTGATGACTCGCACTTGGGGCTGTGGCGCAGTTGGTAGCGCGTCTCGTTCGCAATGAGAAGGTCAGGGGTTCGAATCCCCTCAGCTCCACCCTAGAAGCAGAACGATTGAACCGTGTCCCGCGTGCTCGTGGGGCACGGTTCTTTCGTTGTGTGGCTGGGGGCGTGCACGCCCGGGGGCGAGCATGATCGAGATCGAGATGGTTCGCGGTCTATGGCGTGAGAACGCCGAACTCGAACGCGCGAATCGACCTGGTGATGCGCTCGCAGTGGCGTTCTCTGGAACGCTCAGGCCGTTCGCGACAGGAACGCGTTGAGGATGGCAGAGAACCTCTCCGGTGCCTGAGTGTTGGACTGATGCCCGGCGCCCTCGATGATGCGCAACTCGGCATCGGGAATCCCGCCGGCGAATGCCCGGGCCGCGGGGAGGTTCACGCGGTCCTTGGAGCCGCAGAGCACCAGCGTCGGCGCAGCGATCGATGCGAGCTCGTCAGAGAGCTCCGTCTTGGCGACGGCATCGACCACGGCGAGCATCTGACGTTTGCTCACCCCACCGGACGAGACCACGCTCACCGGCAGCACACGCATGACGGCGCTCTGGAGCACGACCGAATGCCGTGTGCCTCCGTGCTCGACGTACGTCGAGACGAGGCGCGTGAGGATCGCCGTCGCGAAGAGCGACTCGCCGTCGCGAGCTCGATGCGGGCATCCACGCGTTGAGCAGGCGGTGCCTCCTTGAGGAGGAATCCGCTGGCCCCTGCCACGACCGCCGCGTGCACGTGCTCGTCGAGATCGAACATGCTGAGGATCACGGCGCGCACTCCGGCGAGCAGCGGGTCGGCGGTGATCCGGCGGGTCGCCTCGATGCCGTCCCCGCCGGCATGCGGATATCCATGAGGACGAGCATGGGCGCAGGGCCTGCGCGAGTTCGACGGCCTCCGGCCCATCGGCTGCCTCCCCGGCCACGACGAGGTCGCCGCTGCCGTCGATCACGATGTGCAGGCTGTGGCGGATGAGTGGCTCGTCGTCGGCGACGAGGACGAGCGCTGCGGTCACCGAATCTCCTCGTCGGGGAACCGGGCGTCTACCCGCCAGCCGGGCGCAGCGGGACCGGCCTGGAGCGTGCCTCCCATCAACGCGGCGCGTTCCCGAAAGCCGTCCAGCCCCCGCCCGGCGCCAGGCTGCGGCAGTCACTCGCGAACCGGGCCGGCGTCCTCGACCGTCGCGATCACGTCGTGACTCTCACGGCGCACCGCAACACGCGCCCGAGCTCCCGGTCCGGCGTGCCGTGCGACGTTAGCGAGGGCCTCGCCAACCACGGCGTGCACGGCGGCCAGCACTCCCGGGGAGACGGCGACGGCGGCGGGTACGTGCAGGTCCACCCCGATGCCCGCGCGGCGACTCGCAGTGGCGAGTGTCGCAAGGTCGGACAGTGACGGGGGAGGTCGCAACGGGGCCTCGTCGTCGGGGTCGCGCAGAACACCGAGCAGGCGGCGTAGCTCCGTCGTCGCCTCCCGCCCCGCGCGCTCGATGTCGGCGAGGGCCGCGGCGCGCTCGCGTTCGGCATCGGGGCCCGCGACGGTACGTGCCGCCGCGGCCCGCACCGTGATGAGCCCCAAGCCGTGGGAACCCACGTCGTGCAATTCCCGTGGGATCCGGAGTCGTTCGGCCGTTGCGGCGCGCTCGACGTGATCCCTGGGGGGCCCGGCCGTCGTGCCCGGTGGTCTCGTGATGGCGGCATGGTCTTTGGTGGCGCGCGGGGTCGGCGGGTGGCTCCTGCACCGGAGGGACGCGTGAGTGGGGCGAGGGTGCTGTGGGCGACGATCTGCGAGATCGACAGGCTGCGCACCCTGCCCGCGGCGGTCGCCGTCGTCATCGCCACGGTGGCGAGCGGGGCGCTGCCGGCCTGGGCCCTCGCGGAATCATCCACCCGCGGCCTGGGGACGCCGCCGGTCTCGCAGGTGGTGGTGGCGGCGGTTCCGTTCGTGCAGGTCGGCGCCATCGTGCTGGGAATCCTGCCGGTCGCGCACGAGCACGCTGGCCGTCAGTGGAGCGTCACCTGTACGAAACGATTCCCCGACGCGGCCTGTGGGTCGGCTCGGTCACTCTCGCGACCGCAGCGTTGCTCGCCGCGACGACGGCCGCTGCTCTCGCGGGGGCATGGGGTGCGGGGCTGTTCGCGAGCGCCGGAGACGTCGTCGGGGCAGGGCGCCCCGATCTCGAGAGGCTCGCAGGGGCGTGGGCCTACCTCGTCATCATCGGGCTGCTGGCCCACGCGGTCGCGCTGTGCGTGGGTCACCTCGTCCCCTCCCTGGTCACGACGCTTTCCGCCGTACTCGTCGTGTCGCCCCTCCTCACCGCGCTGACCGAGCACGCCCGCTGGCTGTCGGATCAGGCGGCAGGGCTCATGTACCGAGGAGGTGACGGCGTGCTCGACGGAGGGACGGGCGTCCTCGTCGCCGTGGCGTGGCTGCTCACGGTCGGGTTGACCGGGGCATGGCTGACGGTACGTCGCGGCGCGTGAGCCGCGGCGACGTCGGTCCCTTTCTCACCGGCTCGGCTCGACCCCGTCGCTCGCCCCTAGACTCCTTGAGGTGACCGCAGCCAAGCCGATGCTCATGTTCATCCACGGCCTCATGTCGACCCCGTTGGACTTCGGCGACCAGGTCTCCGCCCTGCCGGACGGGCTCGAGGGCATGGCGCCGTGGCTGCGGGGTGCCCGGCCCGGCGCGAAGGGGGAGTCGTTCGATCTCGTCGACGCCGCCGCCGACCTCGCGATGACGATCGAGCTCAGTGGGGCTCCCAGGACCACGCTGTTCGGTGTCGGGGAAGGGTCGCTCGTCGCGCTCGAGATCGCGCTGTCACGGCCAGATCTCGAGCTCGACCTCGTCCTCGTCGGTCCGGCGCTTGCGGCGACGGCCGGTGTCGGGATGCAGCGCCGCTTCACCGCGCTCGTCCCGCGTGGGGTGCTCGCCCGGCGCGGTCTCGACAAACGCCGGGTCATGGCCGCGCTCGGCAACCTCGCCGACATCGACCTCTGGGGCCGGTTGCCCGAACTCACCAGCCGCGCCCTGCTCGTCGTCGGCGAGAAGGATCGCGCCGCCCGCACCGCGGCTCAGGCGTTCGTCGAGCAGGCGAGGCGGGCCGACGTCCGGGTGGCCGAGATCGCGGGCGCCGGCCCCGCGCCCCACACCCAGCGACCCGCCGAAGTGAACGCCGTGCTGTACGACTTCGTCGGCGTCGAGCCGCGGCAGTGACGCCGATCGGGCAAGCTCGCCGTGCACGCGCCTCGACCGATCGCAGTCGACGGACCTCGTCGCTGCGAGGGCTCTGACGTGGGACGATTGAGGTGTAGCGGGGGTGTTCTCCCGCCTGGCACCGTGCGCGACCGACGTCGTCGAGCGCGACCGAGAACGTAGGACCGACCGTAGGAGGGCCGATGGATCCGTCGACGGGTACCGCCGAGTCACCGCTGCCTCCCGACTCCTGGCCCGGGGCCGCGGGCAAGCGTTCCGTGGCCCCCGAGGTCGCGCCCTGGCCCGGGCAGCGACCCCGTTCGCACTCCCCGGGTGCGTCCTGGCCCGGTGCCACGAGCGCCGCCACCGCCACCGCCCCACCCCGCGACCTCGACGACGCCGAGCTTCGTGACCTGCGACTGCGGCGCCCGGCCAACCTCGTCAGTCCCAAGGCCAAGCTGCTGTGGCGGCTCGGGGCGCTGCTCGGGTGGGTGATTCCCCTCGTCGGCGTCGTCGTGTGGATGATCTTCGACGACGCCCATCGCCTGTGGCAGGGAATCGCGATCGCCGTCGTGTTGCTGTGCACGCTGTTCGGCGTGCTCGTCGTGCCCTGGTGGCGCTACCGGGTGCACCGGTGGGAGGTCACCGACTCGGCGGTCTACACGCAGTCGGGATGGCTGTTCCAGGAGCGACGCATCGCCCCGATCTCGCGCATCCAGACGGTCGACAGCGAGTTCGGCCCGCTGGAGCAGATGTTCGGCCTCGGCACGCTCACGGTCACCACGGCGTCGGCGGCCGGCCCGCTGCGCGTCGCCGGACTCGACAAGGCCACCGTCGAACGGCTCGTCTCCGACCTCACCCGCATCACCGCTCTGGAGCGTGGCGACGCGACATGACCTCTCCCGACCAGGACATCGACACCCCTTCTCGCCATCCCGGTCCCACCCCACCCTCGCCCGCGCACGAGGCGCGCGATGGGGCTCACCTCGACCCCGCGGCCACCTCCGAACTCGCCGCCGACGCCACCCGCGAGCACACGCCCTGGCGGCGGCTCGACAAGCGGATGCTGTTCATCCAGCCGCTGCAGGCCGTCGGCCAGTTCCTTCCGGTGATCCTCATCGTGATCCTCGCCGGCTCGACCCGCGACAACGCCCCCTGGTGGTCCAACGCCTTCATCGTCGTCGTGCCCATCGTCATCGGGATCTGGAGCTGGGCGACCACCTCCTACCGCATCACCGACGAGCAGCTCACCCTCAGACAGGGGCTTCTCCAACGCAAGACGCTGACGGCGCGGCTCGATCGCGTCCGCACCGTCGACGTCACGGCGTCGCTGCTGCAGCGGCTGGTCGGGGTCGCGGGCGTCAAGATCGGCACCGGCTCGGAGACACCGTTCACCCTGGCCGGCCTCGCCTCCGACGACGCCCATGCGCTGCGCGCCGAGCTCTTGCACGTCGCGCGCGAACGACGGCTCCCGGGCGGCGGTGCCGAGCCCGGGGTATCCCCGAGCGCTGTCGCCCGCGCTCCCGCGGACGTGTCTCCTGCGGACGCCGAAGTCGAGCTCGCCGCGTTCTCGCCCTCCTGGTTGCGCTTCGCGCCGTTCAGTCTCACGGGGTTGATCACCGTGCTGGCCGCGGGCGGATTCCTGGCGCAGTTCGTCGACGACCTCGGTGAGAGGGTGCTGGAGTCCGACGCCGGTCACGCGGTCACGGATTACGTGCTCGGCCTCACGCTCACCGGGATGATCGTGCAGGGCACGGTGCTCGGCGTCGTCGTCCTTCTCGTGGCCTCGCTCGTCGGCTACGTGCTGCGGTACTGGGGATATCGGCTGACGCGCCATGCGCGCGGAACCCTCGGCGTTCAGCGCGGCCTGCTCACCACCCGCGAGATCACCATCGAGGAACAGCGATTGCGCGGCGTGGCCGTCGAACGGCCTCTGCTGCTGCGACTCGTCGACGGCGCCCGCGCCGATGCGCTGGTCACCGGGCTCTCGGGCGGCGACAGCGGCAACTCCTCGTCCTCCGACATGCTGGTCCCGCCCGCGCCGCGAGCCGAGGTGGTGCGCATCACCGACGAGGTGCTCCACGACGACCGCCCTCTGCAGGCGCCTCTACGCCAGCACGGGCCTGCCGCCCACCGCCGGCGGTATCTGCGGGCGTTCCAGGCTGCGGTGCTCCTCGGTGCGCCCGCCGCCGTCGCGATCTGGTGGTTCGAGCTGATGCCCGCGCTCTACGCCGTACCGGTCCTGCTCCTCGTCACGGCACCGCTCATCGCCGAGGCGCGCTACCGCAGCCTCGGTCACACGCTCACCGCGCGCCATCTGGTCAGCCGTTCCGGCCTCTTTCCCGAACGCACCGAGGTCGTGCTCACCTCGGCGATCATCGGGTGGAACATCACCGAGACGTTCTTCCAGCGTCGCGTCGGTCTCGTCACGCTCACCGCGACGATCGCCGCGGGCGACGACTCCGTCGAGGTGTACGACCTCCCGCTCGCCGACGCCGAGGCCCTCGTCCGTGCCGCGACCCCGGGCCTCGCCGAACAGTTCATGACACCGGCCGCCTCCTGACCCCCTCCACGGGCGCCGAGACAGCCGTCGTTTCCGCCCGGGCGGGGCCAGAATCGCGCCCATGTCAGGGGCCCGGGTGGAAACGCCGGCCGTCTCGGCGGGGGCGGGGGTCAGATCCAGGAGCGGAACCACATGCGGTGGCCCCAGTCGACGCGCGGAATGACGTCGGCGACGTAGATCGGCCAGAAGAACGCGAACATGCCGATCGCCAGCACCATGAACGCCGCCCAGACGACGATGCCGGCGCGCCGCCGAGCCGGTGGTGCCTCGGCCGATCCCAGCACAAGCGAGAGCAGATACACGACGGCGAGCACGACCCACGGCACGAACGCCACGGAGTAGAACGTGAAGATCGTCCGCTCCTGGTACTGGAACCAGGGCAGGTAGCCGCCGACGAACCCCGCGAGGATCGCGCCGGCCCGCCAGTCGCGCGCCAGCGCCCACATGAAGAGCAGAACCGGCAGGGCGAGGGTGGCGGTCCACCAGATCACGGGGTTGCCGAGGTCGAGGATCGCCTTGCTGCACTCGGCCACCGCGCAGCCCTGATCGCCGAGCTTGGGGCCCAGGTAGTAGAACGACGTCGGCCGTGACTGCAGCATCCACGACCACGGATTGCTCTGGTAGTCATGGGGAGTCGACAGTTTGACGTGGAACGACATCATGTCCGCGTGGTAGCGCCACAGCGAGCGCAACGGGTCGGGCACGAGCGTGGCGAGCCCGGTGGCCGGATGGTTCGTGGCCCACTGCCGGTTCCAGCCGCCGGAGGTGGCGAACCACCCGGCCCACGTGCCGAGGTAGGTGATCAGCGCGGTGCCGACCATCGTCAACGCGGCCTGCGGGGCGTCGAACAGCATCGCGCCCCACCACCACCGGCGCACGCCCGCGGCGCGGCGGGCTCCCATGTCCCAGAACACCGTCATGAGCCCGAAGGCCGCGAGGAAGTACAACCCCGACCACTTCGTGCCGATGCACAGGCCCAGGCTGAGCGCCGCCACGAACCGCCACGGATGCAGGCCGAGCCACGGGCCGTACCGCATCATCGGCGCGTCGAGGGACCCTCCGGCGTCGAGGTGCCCACCGACCCTGCGTGCGAGGATCTCGCGAGACCGGTCGCGGTCGAGCAGTAGGGCGCAGAATCCGCCCAGGGCGAAGAACATGACGCTCATGTCGAGCAGGCCGGTGCGCGAGTGCACGAGGTGCTGACCGTCGACCGCGAGCAACAACCCGGCCGAGAGCCCGAGCACGGTCGAGCCGAACATCCGCCGCGCCGCGAGCGCGAGCATGAGGATGGACAGGGTGCCGAGCACCGCCACCCCGAACCGCCAGCTCACCGGGTTCTGCACCCCGAGGAGTTGCTCGCCCACCGCGATGACCCACTTGCCCACGGGTGGATGAACGACGTAGTCGGCCTGGGTGCCGAACACGTCGGGGGTACCGGAGGCCCACACGTCGTCGACCTTCGGTGTCGCACCCGAGGCGTACTTCGGCAGCACCTTGGCCTCGTAGCCCTGCGTCAGCAACGACCACGCCTGTTTGACGTAGTACGTCTCGTCGAACACGAGGGTCTCGGGCCGGCCCAGTCGCCAGAAGCGCAGGACGCCGCCGAACACGGCGACGAGCACGGCACCCACCCAGCCGTACAGGGTGTCCGTCGGGCGATGGCCGAGCAGCCGAGCTCGCAGCCGGTCGGTCTCGCTCATGGACGTCATCGTACGGGGGCGCCTGTGCCGGCCCATGGTCGTGCCGCGGGTGCGCGGCGTGGCGCGCACCCGCGGCACGACCATGGGCCGGCACAGGCGGGCGTGCCCGGTTCCGGACTCGTGCTGGCGGCGACGCCCATCGGCGATCCCCGCGACGCCTCGTTGCGTCTCGTCGACGCGCTCGAGCACGCCCACCTCGTCGCCGCCGAGGACACCCGGCGCCTCAAGCGGCTGGCCGCGATGCTCGAGATCCACGTCGGCGGCCGGATCGTCGCCTACCACGAGCACAACGAGGCGACGCTCACCGGCGATCTCGTCGCCCGCATGACCGCGGGGGAGCAGGTGCTGCTCGTCACCGACGCCGGAATGCCCTCGGTCTCCGACCCGGGCTACCGCCTGGTGACCGCCTGCGTCGAGGCCGACGTTCCCGTCACGTGTCTGCCGGGCCCGAGCGCGGTGCTCGTCGCCCTCGCGCTGTCGGGCCTCCCGGTCGACCGGTTCTGCTTCGAGGGCTTCTGCCCGCGCAAACCGGGGGAGCGGGCACGCCGGCTCGCCGACCTCGCCGACGAGCGACGCACGATGGTGTTCTTCGAGGCGCCGCACCGGCTCGCGGCGACCCTCTCCGCGATGAGCGAGGCCTTCGGGGGAGACCGCCCGGCCGCGGTGTGCCGGGAGCTGACGAAGACCTACGAAGAGGTTCGCCGCGGACCCCTCGCCGAACTCGTCGAATGGGCGGCCGGCGAGGTGCGCGGTGAGATCACGATCGTCGTCGGCGGCGGGTCACCGAAGACCCTCGACCCCGACGATGCGCTGGCCGCCGTGCTCGAGCGAATCGAGCGCGGAGAACGGCTGAAGAACGCGTGCAAGGCCGTCGCCGCGGAGTCGGGAATTCCCGCGACCCAGCTCTACGACGCAGCGGTCGCAGCCCGTCGAGAGTGAGGTGTCTCGCGGGCGCGACGGATCCCGGACTTGGTGCCGAGGAAACCTGGGCGACGCCGCATCCGCGGTCATAGCCTGTTGGAAGTGGCTCTGGCGCAGTCCGCAGAGGGGCCTCAGGGTGGATCTGCCCTGGTCGCGATCACGTCGAAGGAGACGCAATGAAGATCGGTGTTCCCGCCGAGGTCAAGAACCGCGAAGGCCGGGTGGCCATCACGCCGGCAGGCGTGCACGAACTGGTCCAGAACGGCCACGACGTCCACGTTCAGAAGGGTGCCGGTCTCGGCTCCTCCATCACCGACGAGCAGTTCAAGGCGCAGGGCGCGACCATCATCGACTCGGTCGACGACGTGTGGGGCGACGCCGAGCTGATCCTCAAGGTCAAGGAGCCCATCGAGCAGGAGTACCAGTACCTGCGCAAGGACCTGACCCTGTTCACCTACCTCCACCTGGCGGCCGACCGCCCGCTCACCGAGCGCCTCCTCGAGTCGGGTACGACCTCCATCGCGTACGAGACGGTGCAGCTGGCCAACGGCGCGCTCCCGCTGCTCTACCCGATGTCGGAGGTCGCCGGCTGCCTCGCCCCGCAGGTCGGCGCCCACAGCCTCATGGCTCCTTACGGCGGCCGCGGCGTGCTCATGGGCGGTATCGGCGGCGTGGCCAGCGCCAAGGTCGTCGTCCTCGGCGGCGGTGTCGCCGGGCAGAACGCGGCCAACATCGCGGTGGGCATGGGGGCCGACGTCACGATCCTCGACACCAACCTCGACAAGCTGCGTCAGATCTTCTGGCGCTGGTCGGGCCGCATCCACCAGCTGGCCTCCAACCAGCTCACGGTCGCCGAGCAGATCAGCCAGGCCGACCTCGTCATCGGCTCCGTCCTCATCCCCGGCGCCAAGGCGCCCAAGCTCGTCACCGACGACATGGTCGCCAACATGAAGCCGGGCTCCGTGCTCGTCGACATCGCGATCGACCAGGGCGGCTGCTTCGAGGGTTCGCGGGCCACCACGCACGACGACCCGACGTTCCCGGTGCACAACTCCGTGTACTACTGCGTCGCCAACATGCCCGGTGCGGTGCCCAACACCTCGACCTACGCGCTCACCAACGCGACGATGCCCTACGCCGTCGCGATCGCGAACAAGGGCTGGCGCGCCGCGCTCGAGGCCGACCCGGCGCTCGTCCCGGGTCTCAACACCCACGACGGCAAGCTCACGTACGAGGCCGTCGCACAGGCCTTCGACCTCGACTACACCCCGGCGGCCGAGGTTCTCGCCGGCGTGTGATGAGTCACATCGACGCCGCTCCGACTGCTTCGTCGCACGTCGGGGCGGCGTCGCCGTGCGCGCGCGACCGCTGAATCGCGGGGACCAATGTCCGTCTGGCCAGCGGTCTTGCAAACTAAGATCCTTGGTGGATCTACGCTTACGCACGGTGATCACTCGCCCGGCAGGTCGGGTGACAACCCTTCTCCCCCGCCGTGGGCGGACCGTACGACACACATTCGACTCGCAGAACAGGGCAGGCTTCGCTCGTGGCTACATCGACTCTGACAACGCAACGGAGTTCGGCTCGTTCGACCATCGGTCTGAAGATCTTGATGGCCGTCTCGGGCTTGTTCTTCGTCTTCTACGTCCTGGCGCACATGTACGGCAACCTCAAGATCCTTGCCGGTCACCAGGCCTTCGACACGTACGCCCACCACCTCCGCACGCTCGGTGAGCCCATGCTCCCGTACTCGGGGTTCCTGTGGGTGTTCCGCCTGGTGCTCATCGTCGCGCTCCTCGCGCACCTCTACTCGGCCTTCAACCTGTGGAGTCGCGCCGGCCACGCCCGCGGGCACCGGTACCTGGTCAAGGACGCGATGCACACCTCGATCTCCTCGCGCACGATGCGCTGGGGCGGTGTCGCGTTGCTGCTGTTCATCGTCTTCCACCTGCTGCAGTTCACGTTCCGCTCGTTCTACGTCGGCACGGCGCCGGTCTCCTCACCCGCGGCCATGGTCGTCGCGGCCTTCCAGACGTGGTGGCTCACGCTGATCTACGTCATCGCGATGATCGCCCTCGGCCTCCACCTTCACCACGGCACCTGGAGCGCGTTCCAGACCCTCGGATTCACCAACTCCGCCAAGTCCCGGGCGATCGCCAAGGGAGCGGGTGCCGTGATCGCGGGTCTCGTCGTGCTCGGCTTCCTCATCCCGCCGCTCGCCATCCAGTTCGGCATCATCAAGTAAGGCGACCTCAGCAATGACTCAGACGTACACCGAGGAGACCAACTCCAACGCCGGCGACCTCATCCATGGTCTGTACCGCGAGGGCACACCTCTGGAGGACACCAAGGCCCCGAGTGGTCCCATCCAGGGCCGCTGGAACCAGCGCAAGTTCGACGCCAAGCTCGTCAACCCGGCCAACCGTCGCAAGCTGTCGATCATCATGGTCGGCACCGGCCTCGCCGGTGGCGCGGCGGCCGCGACGCTCGGCGAGGCGGGCTACAACGTCAAGGCGTTCTGCTACCAGGACAGCCCGCGGCGCGCGCACTCCATCGCGGCCCAGGGCGGCATCAACGCGGCGAAGAACTACAAGGAGGACGGCGACTCCGTCTACCGCCTCTTCTACGACACGGTCAAGGGCGGCGACTACCGCTCGCGCGAGGACAACGTGTACCGCCTCGCCGAGGTGAGCGCGAACATCATCGACCAGTGCGTCGCACAGGGTGTCCCGTTCGCCCGCGAGTACGGCGGCCTGCTCGACAACCGCTCGTTCGGTGGTGTGCAGGTCTCGCGCACGTTCTACGCCCGTGGCCAAACGGGTCAGCAGCTGCTCATCGGCGCCTACCAGGCGCTCGAGCGGCAGATCGCGGCCGGTACGGTCGAGATGTTCGCCCGCCACGAGATGATGGAGCTCATCGTCGTCGACGGCGTCGCGCGCGGCATCATCGCCCGCGACATGGTCAGCGGCGAGGTTGAGACCCACCTCGCCGACGCGGTCGTGCTCTGCACCGGCGGCTACGGCAACGTCTTCTTCCTCTCCACCAACGCGATGGGCTGCAACGTCACCGCCACGTGGCGGGCGTACCGCAAGGGCGCGTACTTCGCCAACCCCTGCTACACGCAGATCCACCCCACGTGCATCCCCGTGCACGGCACCGACCAGTCCAAGCTCACGCTCATGTCGGAGTCGCTGCGCAACGACGGACGCATCTGGGTGCCCAAGCGCAAGGAGGACTGCGACAAGGACCCGCGGCAGATCCCCGAGGAGGACCGCGACTACTACCTCGAGCGCATCTACCCGAGCTTCGGCAACCTCGTTCCACGTGATATCGCCTCCCGTCAGGCGAAGAACATGTGCGACGAGGGTCGCGGCGTCGGCCCGGAGGTCGAGGGCCAGGGTCGTCGTGGTGTGTACCTCGACTTCGCCGACGCCATCGACCGCATGGGCAAGGACACGGTCTCGGCCAAGTACGGCAACCTCTTCGACATGTACGAGCGCATCACGGGTGAGAACCCGTACGAGGTCCCGATGCGCATCTACCCGGCCGTGCACTACACGATGGGCGGGCTGTGGGTCGACTACGACCTGGAGTCGACCATCCCGGGCCTGTTCGTCGGCGGCGAGGCCAACTTCTCCGACCACGGCGCGAACCGCCTCGGCGCATCGGCCCTCATGCAGGGCCTGTCCGACGGGTACTTCGTGTTGCCGAACACGCTCCGCGACTACCTCGCGGGCGGTCCGTACCCGAAGATTTCCGAGGACCACCCGGCGGTCGTCGAGGCGCAGCAGAGCGTGCGTTCGCGCATCGACCACTTCCTCAACTCCGGCGGCACCCGCTCGGTCGACAGCTACCACAAGGAGCTCGGCCACCTCATGTGGGAGTACTGCGGCATGGAGCGCACCGAGGAGGGGCTGAAGTACGCGATCGGTCGCATCCGCGAACTCAAGAAGGAGTTCTGGAGCAACCTTCGTGTGCTGGGCAGCGCCGACGAGCTCAACCAGAGCCTCGAGCGGGCCGGCCGCGTCGCCGACTTCTTCGAGCTCGGCGAGCTCATGTGCATCGACGCACTGCACCGTCGGGAGTCCTGCGGCGGTCACTTCCGCGCCGAGAGCCAGACGGAGGAGGGTGAGGCGCTGCGTCACGACGACGAGTTCGCCTACGTGGCGGCCTGGCAGTTCGCCGGTGACGACCAGCCCCCGATCCTGCACAAGGAAGACCTCGTGTACGAGTTCATCGAGATGAAGCAGCGGAGCTACAAGTGAGACTCACACTCAAGATCTGGCGTCAGCGCGGGCCGCTCGAGGAGGGGGGCGCCGAGACGTTCCAGCTCGACCACGTGTCGGAGGACAGCTCCTTCCTCGAGATGCTCGACATGCTCAACGAGCAGCTCAACGAGGAGGGCATCGAGCCCATCGCCTTCGACAGCGACTGCCGTGAGGGCATCTGCGGCATGTGCGGGCTGGTCATCAACGGCAAGCCGCACGGCAACGACGGCACCGGTTCCAACACGACCACGTGCCAGTTGCACATGCGCACGTTCAACGACGGCGACACGATCACCATCGAGCCGTGGCGCGCCACGGCGTTCCCGGTGATCAAGGACCTCGTCGTCGACCGCAGCGCGTTGGACCGCATCATCCAGGCGGGCGGCTTCATCTCGGCCAACACCGGGTCGGCGCCCGAGGCGCACGCGGTGCCCGTGCAGAAGAGCAAGGCCGACCGTGCCTTCGAGGCCGCGGCCTGCATCGGCTGCGGCGCGTGCGTGGCGGCCTGCCCGAACGCGTCGTCGATGCTGTTCACCGGAGCGAAGGTCACGCACCTCGCCGAGCTGCCGCAGGGTCAGCCGGAGCGGTGGAAGCGTGCCCTCGCGATGGTGGCCCAGCAGGACGGCGAGGGCTTCGGTGGCTGCACCAACATCGGTGCCTGCGCGGCTGCCTGCCCCAAGGACATCCCGATGGATGTCATCTCCACCCTCAACGGCGACCTGCGCAAGGCCCCCAGCCGGGTCTGACGCGCGCAGCGCCCACGAACGAACGGCCCGGATTCCCTTCGGAGGGGATCCGGGCCGTTCGTCGTTTCTGCCGTTCGTCGTGGGTGCGGTTCAGTTCTTGGCACGAAGCTGCTGCAACGCGCGTTCGGAGCCGGGGTGCAGGGGAATGGGCTCGGCCTTGTCCGCGGTCTCGAGCCGGATGTCCTTGCCGGCCGGGTGAGCGGCGGTCAGCGCCTTCTGCTGGGTGAAGACGAGCGTCGTGAGGGCACAGGCGAGGTTCGCCGGCATGTCGTCGCGCACGAGCAGGACGTTGGGCACGGCCACGGTCTTGACGTCCTCGGACATGCCGTAGGTCGCGGCCGGGACGGTCGCGGTGTCGTACACGGCGGACTTCTTCTTCATCGCCGGCAGCAGCGGAGTGGGATCGATCATGCGCAGCTTCTCGGCGCCGACCGACGTGTAGAGGTCGGTGAGCGCCGAGGTCGGCAGACCACCGGACCAGACGAGTCCGTCGATCGAGCCGTCCTTCATCCCGTCGACGGTCTTGGTGAGGTCGAGGCGCTGCCGGGTCACATCGGACTCCTTGAGTCCGGCGGCCTCGATGAGTCGCAACGAGATCGCCTCGGTGCCCGAGAGCGGCGATCCGGTCGAGATCTTCTTGCCCTTGAAGTCGGCGACCGATCGGATGCCGGAGTCGGCGCGCACGACGATCTGTGTGTAGTTGGGGTAGATCCGGCCGATGCTCGCGATCTTCTGCGGTCCGGTGAACTTGCCGGTGCCCTTGACGGCGGTGTCGGCCGTGTCGGCGAGGGAGAACGCGACGTCGTAGTCGCCCTTGACGAGTTGCTGGATGTTCTGGACCGACGCGCCCGTCTCGGAGGCGCCCGCGCGGATGTCGGTGTTCGCGTTGACGAGCCGCGCGATCGCGCCGCCCATGACGTAGTAGACGCCGGTGGAGTTGCCGGTCGCGATCGTGATGCGCCCCGATCCGGCGTCGCAGCCGGCGGGGTCCTGGTTCGAGCCCGCGACGCGGGCGGTGTGGCCGCCCAGGCCGGCAGCGCCGAGCATCGCGATGGTGAGTCCGACGGCCCACGGGATGTTGACCTTCATCGGGTGACCTTTCGGGTGCGCAGGAGGTGGAGGGCCAAGGTGACGGCGAGGAGAACCAAGCCGATGCCGACGCTGAGCGGCTGCAGGTAGAGCAGGAGCACGGCCGCGAGCAGGAAGCCGACGCGCTCGACCGGGTTGACACGGCCGCGGATCCAGGCGCCTGTGGCGGCGGCCAGTGAGGCGACGGCGAGCATGCTGACGACGACGGCGAGGACGATCGGGCCGGGTTCGCCCGTGAGGAGCAGGTGGGCGCCGTTGGGGGTGACGACGAACGCGAGCGGGGCGAGGAACGCGGGCAGGGTGTACTTGCACGCCTGCCACATCGTGTCGATGACCTTGCCGCCCGTGATCGCGGCCGAGGCGACCGCGGCCAGCGCCGTCGGCGGCGAGACCTCCGAGAGCACGGCGTAGTAGAAGATGAACATCGCCACGGCTGCCGGCGCGACGCCGAGCGAGATGAGCGCTGGCCCGATGACGACCCAGGCGAGGATGAACGAGGCCGTGACCGGTACGGCGAGGCCGAGCACGAGGATCGCGATCGCCGAGAACACCGCGCTGAGAATGACGAGCACGGCCGGGTTGGGTGAGATCGCGCCCGCGATCGCGACGAGGAACTCCGAGAGCACCTGCGCGAGTCCGGTCTTCGCGATGCTCGACGTGATGACGCCCGCGGCGGCGCAGACCGCGATGACCGGCAACGCGGTACGCACACCCTCCGAGAGGGCGCGGGCGATCGTGGCTCCGAGCGCGACGAGGCCACCGCGGGGCCCCTCGTCGGCCTGGGCGGCGGGCTCGCTGCTCATGTCCCGATCGAGGCCGGAGTCGGGCAGGTGCCCGGTGAACAGCACCTCGAGGAGGGCGAAGACGAGCGCCGTGAGGGTGGCGTAGACGACGGCCTTGAACGGCGGGATGTCGAGGGCGAGGAACAGCACGATCACACCGAGGCTGATGAAGTGGTAGCCGAACCGGCGCAGCAGCGCAAGCGTGGCGGGCACGCGCACGTCGACCCGACTCACCCCGAACCGGCGGGCGTCGGCCTCGACCGCGAGGAAGATCCCCAGGTAGTAGAGGATCGTCGGCACGACCGCCCACGTGAGCACCTGGATGTACGGCACGTTGAGGTACTCGGCGATGATGAACGCCGCGGCGCCCATCGTCGGCGGCGAGAGGATCGCGCCGATGCCCGAGGCGGCGAGCATTCCGCCGGCGGCCTCGCGGGGGTAGCCGGCGCGCTGCAGGATCGGCCACGCGAACGAGCCGAGAGTCACCGCGGTCGCGGTGCCCGAGCCCGACACCGTGCCGAGCAGAAAGCCCGAGGTCGCGACGGTGCGACCGGGCGCGGCGGCCGACTTGCGGAACAGCGAGAGGCTGAACTCGACGAAGAACCCGCCGGCGCCGGTGAGCCGGAGCACGGAGCCGTAGATCGTGAACAGCACGATGTACGTGGCGGCGACGTCGAGGGGGACGCCGAAGAAGCCGCTCGCCTCGTTGTAGAGGCTGTTGACGATCTGCGCGAGGTCGAGACCCTGGTGCGCGATGTCCCATTCGAGCGGGAGCAGGCCACCGAACCACGCGTACGCGAAGAAGAGCAGGGCTGCGGTGGGCAGCACCCAGCCGGTCGTCCGGTTGGCGGCCTCGAGCACGAGGACGAGCAACAGCACGCCCGCGACGATGTCGAGCGGCAACAGAGAACCCTGGCGGCTGAGGAACGCCGAGAACCCACCGCCGCCGAGAGGGCCCTCCGGCAGGGGGAGCACGGGGTACAACGCGACGACCATGGCCAGCACCGCCAGGGCCCAGTCGAGGATGCCCGGTCGGTCGGGACGACCGGGGTGTTCCGCCCGTTCGGGGGTGGGGCGCGAGCGGAGCGTGACGAGCGGTTCCGCGCGGTAGGTGAGGAACACCAGCGGGAGCGTGAGCCCGAGGAACACGACGAGGTAGAAGTGGCTGCCCTGCGGGAGGGGACGAAACACCTGCACGAGCACGAACGCCGCGACGAGCAGGCACCACACGAACACGAACCGGTCGAGCCGCGGGGGTAGTCGACGTGCCGGCTGCTCCTCCTCGTATCGAGCGATGAGCTCGTCGGTGTCCGCGGCCGTGCCGCGTTCCGCGGGATCGGTGGTGGGCAGCGATGCAGGCATTGCGTCACGCTACCGATCCACGGCCCTGATCAGGGGTTTGGCGACGGTGAACGATGTGGAACGTGTCGGGGCAGGGTGGCGCGAACGCCGAAACAGGCGTCTTCCCCCGGGTCTCCTCCGGTGTGGGCGCCGAAACAGGCGCCTTCGCCCGGGTCTCGTCCGGTGTGCGCGAGCGGTCGAGGGGGCGAAGCCGCCTGTTTCGGCGTTGACCCACCGTCACCTCGGCGGGCGGGGCGTGGGGGACGGTCGAGTCGGTCGTGGTCGACTTCGTCGGTGCCGGTGAGAGCGCCGAAACAGGCGCCTTCGCCCGGTTCTTGTCCGGGGTGGGCGAGCGGCCCAGAGGGCGAAGCCGCCTGTTTCGGCTGGGCCGTGGTCGTCGGGTTCGTCACCCGCGAGGAGCGCGAGTGGGCGTCGTGGGGCGGGGACGAGGTCCGCGCGGCCTGCCCCTGGGGTGCCGCACCGGAGCCGAAACAGGCGGGTTCGCCCGTGTGGTGGGCTTGCCTGTGCTGGTGAGCGGTGGGCGAACGCGCCTGTTTCGGCGTTCTCCACGGCCGAGTGGGGTCGTGGTCGACTTCGTCGGTGCCGGTGAGAGCGCCGAAACAGGCGTCTTCGCCCGGGTCTCCTCCGGGGTGGGCGAGCGGCCCAGAGGGCGAAGCCGCCTGTTTCGGCTGGGTCTTGGTCGTCCGGCTCGTCACCGGCGAGGACCGCGCGGGCGTCCTGGCGCGGGGAGGTCCGCGCGCCCTCCTGCTCACGGGGGTGCCGCAGCGGAGCTTCTGCCCCCTGGGGTGCCGCAGCGGAGCTCCTACCCCTTGGGGTGCCGCACCGGAGCCGAAACAGGCGGGTTTGCCCCTCTGGCCCGGCTTGCCTTTGCTGGCGCGCGGGGGCAAACGCGCCTGTTTCGGCGTTCACCCCCCGTCACCCGGGCATACGCAAGGGGGCGGCGTCTCCGGGCTGCGACGTCGTCTACCCCTCGCGAGCGAGGAATTCGCCGAAGGTCGTCCGCCCGAACGGTGGGCCTGGAACCAGCTGCTCACCGTCCCGGTACGCCGCGAACGTGCGGCCGGGGAGACGCAGCGGCACCTGAGGCCGGTGTCTGCCACGGAGCCGCTGCCAGAGGCGGGCAAGGTCGCCGACCTGCAGCGTCTCCGGCCCACCGATGTCGGCGACCCGACCGGAGGGCCCCTGACCGACCAACTCGGCGAGTCGTGCCGCGACCTCGGGGACGTCGATGGGCTGCAGCGCGATCGCCGGAACGAGGAGCACGGGCAGCCGGTGCTGGGCCGAGAAGAGCCGCTCGACGAGGGAGTGGAACTGGGTGCTGCGCAGCACCGTGACCGGCAGTCCGGATCGGAGGGCGAGTTCCTCGGCGGCGGTCTTGTGGCGGTAGTAGGGCAGCGGGATCCGGTCGGAGCCGACGATGGACAGGTAGATCACGTGCGCCGGTTCCTTCTCGGGTCTCGACTCCACGCCGGCGATCAACGTGCGCATCATCTCCTCGTCACGACGGCCGTTGGTCGTGGCGAGATGTACCACCACGTCCACGCCGGCGAGGGCCGACGCGAGCCCATCTCCGGTCACGAGGTCGACCTCGACGAGCTGACCGGGGGTGCGGGCAGACCGCTCGGGGGTGCGGCTCGCGACGCGCACGTCGTGCCCAGCGCCGTGAAGGAGAGGCAACAGGGCGCGGCCGACCTGACCCGTGCCGCCGGTGACGAGCACGACGCTCATGATGCAGCCTCCGGACGCGGGCAACGAAGGGCCACAGCGAGCAATGCGGCGGGCAGCGCCACCGAGAGGATCATCCCGACGGACGAGAACGTGCCTTGGGGGTGAAGCACGTGGAACACCGCATGGGGGAGCGCGAAGGTGAGGACGCAGATGAGCGCCAACACCGTCAGAGCGCGGTCCTGCCGCCAGAGCGCGGCCGCGATGACCGGGACGATCGCGAGCAGCCCCGAGCCGACGTCCCTCACGAGGTGCTCGTTGTAGGGCGGTATGACGTCGGCCGTGGGGACGCGGGTGAAGAAGTCGCGCGGTGCCAACAGGGCCCAGGCTCCGATCACCAACTGTTGCGCGCCCAGGAGCAGGAGGCCGAGCCGGACTGCAGCTCGACCGAGGGTATGGGACGAACCGTTCATCGCCACTCCGGTAGTTAGACGAATCTGACTACTTGATCGATCGTCACGATAGCGTGGCCTTGTGCCCGCTCGCCCCGAACCGCTCGAGTCCGACGTCCAGAGGCTGGTCTTCGATCTCGCGAGTCGGGGCCCGACCCTGGCTCGAGAAGCGGGGATGCACCCCACCGACCTGCGAACTCTCGTCCTCCTGCTCGAGTCGGATCGAGACGGTCGCGCCATCGGCCCCGCGCAACTCGCGCAGCAGTTGGGGCTCACGACCGCGGCCGTCACCTCGGTGGTCGATCGGCTGGAGCGACTCGGGCTCGTGCGACGGCAACCCTCGGCGACCGATCGCAGGAGGGTGGAGGTGCGGCTGACCGACGAGGCACGCACCTCCACCCTCGGGGGTCTGGGGCATCTCGTGGCGACCATCGCCCGTCGCGTCGGTACCTATCCGCCGCGGGACCAGGCTGCCGTCGTCCGATTTCTGGCGGACGTACTCGACATCACCGCCGACGCCGACCGGGGTACGGCGCCGGAGCGGTGAGTCACGCCGAAACAGGCGCCTTCGCCGGGTCTCGTCCGGGGTGGGGAAGCGGCCCAGGGGGCGAAGACGCCTGTTTCGGCTGGGGTGGTCGTCCGGCATGTCACCCGTCACCAGCTTCGTGTCCGAGGGGTCGTGCTTACGCCGAAACAGGCGCCTTCGCCCGGGCCTCGTCCGGGGTGGGAAGCGGCCCAGGGGGCGAAGACGCCTGTTTCGGCTGGGTCGGGGTCGCGGGTGGGGACCAGGACGCTGGATGTCCGGCCGCCCGAGGCCGCTTGTTTCGGTCGGGCCGGCGGGGGCTCGCTCCTGAGCCGAAACAGGCGGGGTTGCCCCGG
>NZ_LN651330.1:435856-698630 GCF_000826525.2 Mobilicoccus massiliensis
GTCGCCGACCATGCGGCCAGGACGGGTTCGGGCACAAGCGCCTCGATGACGAGTAATTGTCAAGACCTGTGGATCGGTGGGTTACTGGGGTTGCCCCCGTTTGACGGACATCGATTAAGCGGCTTGGGCCGCGGTGGTGTTGCGGTGTTCGAAGGCTACCGGGCTGATGAATCCGAGGGCGCTGTGGCGCCGGCGGCGGTTGTACAGGGTCTCGATCCACTCGCTCACACCGCGGATCGCGGCGGCACGGGTGCCGAACTCGTGTCGGTTGAAATACTCGGTCTTCAGCGTGGCCCAGAAGCTCTCTTGTTGGGCGTTGTCCCAGCACACTCCGGTACGGCCGACCGATAGCCGCACGCCGAGCCCGGCGGCGGCGTCGTGCAGCTGCTGGGAGGTGTACTGGCAGCCCCGGTCAGCGTGCAGGATCACCCCACGGTCGAAGCCCTCGCGGAAGGTGACCGCGCGCCGCAGGGCTTGCTCGACGAGGTCGGTGTGCAGGTTGTTGCTGAAGGCGTAGCCCAACACGCGGCGCGAACAGCCGTCACGGACCGCGCACAAGTACAGCCACCCCTCACCAGTGGGCAAGTACGTGATGTCCGAGGTCCACACCTTGTTGAGTGCGCCGGTGTCGAAGCGCCGCCCGACCAGGTCCGGGATCGCGTGCGGTGAGGGACCACTGATCGTGGTCACCGGCGTCCACGGCCGCGGACTGACCCCTCGGATCCCTTCGGCGCGCATCGCTTTGGCCACCGTCTTCGTCGAGACCTTCTCGCCGGCGGCGCGTAGCTGCGCGGTGATCCGCGGGGCGCCGTAAACCCCGTCTGATTCCTCGTGCGCGGCAAGAACCAGGGCGCGGACCTGGCGCCAACGCCGCTCCCGCGGCCCCGGCTCGGTCCCATGCCGGGTGGCCCAGTCGTAATAGCCCGAACGGGACACACCCAGCAGCTCACACATCCGCGCCACGCTCGGACGCTGCGCGGCGGGCTGGGCCTTCTCCACGTGGATCAACGCGAACGCGGCGTCGGGTTCGACGCGTTCTCCGTCGCGAAGAAGGCCGCTGCTTTTTTCAAGAACTCCCGATCCATCCGCAACTGCGCATTCTCCGCACGCAGCCGCTCCAGCTCGGCCCGCTCGTTGATGTCTACCGCCGCCGGCGGGTCATCCACCCGGGCTCGCTCCGCAGCAACCCACCGGCCCAGCAGTTGCTCGCCCACCCCGATCTCCTGCGCGACCGCGCGGATCGTGCGGCCGGTGTCGATCACCAGATGCGCGGCATCACGCCGGTACTGCGGCGTGAACTTCTTCCTGGCTGCACCCATGACAGCATCCTCTCCCGCCAGGTCACCCTGACCAGTCCGGATGTCCGTCAAACGGGGTCAAGCCCACCACCAGATGCGCGGCATCACGCCGGTACTGCGGCGTGAACTTCTTCCTGGCTGCACCCATGACAGCATCCTCTCCCGCCAGGTCACCCTGACCAGTCCGGATGTCCGTCAAACGGGGTCAAGCCCACAGGGTGAAGACGCCTGTTTCGGCTGGGTGGGGGTAGCGCTCGGCGTCCGAGTCGTCGGTGCCGGCACACAGAAGCGCCGGGACCGATCGTGTCGGTCCCGGCGCTTCCGCTGGTCGAGTCGTCGTCAGTCGACCCGGCCCTCGGGTGCCAGGGACTCCGGAGGCACGTCCGGTGCGTCGGAGCTGCGGATCAGCGCGACGACCGAGACGGCCAGGCCGCCCCACACGAGGACGATGGCGAGGATGAGGAACGTGATGGCGATGGGGGTCATCGGTCGCCTTCCTTCTCGTGCTGGGTGCGGTCGTGGGCGCCGTGGCTTCCGTGGAAGCGCGGTGGGCGGGCGATCTCGGGGTCGGTGCCGGCGTGGTAGCCCTGGTCGGTGTGGGTGCCGAGCGGGTGGCCGTAGCGGTCCTCATCCGGCGGGAGCACCGAGTGCACGGGCAGGCCTTCGCCGCCGTCGTCGTACTCGGAGCGGGCGTCGACGTCGGTCTTCCACGGGATGAGCGCGAGCACGAACGCGAGCACGACCATGACCCCGACGGTTCCCCACCCGAACGTGTTGGTGAAGGAGGCCGGGTAGTCGCCGCCGCCGTAGCCCTCGGTGAGCAGCTCGCGCACGGTCGCGACGAGCATGACGACGAGCATGATCGGGGTGACGACGCCGACGAGCACCCGCCACCATGCGCCGATGGGGAGGCTCGAGATGCCGTTGAGGTGGCGTTCGAGCACCTTGAGCTTGCGCAGCACGTAGGTGACGAGCAGCGTCATGACGATCGCGGAGGTGACGATGCCGATCTCGTTGACCCACTTGTCGACGACGTCGAGCATGTTGAGGCCGTTGGTGGTCGAGAAGAACAGCACCGACAGCACCGTGGTGATGCCGCCGACGATCGCGACGGAGGCGTTACGGCTGAGGTCGAGCTTCTCCTGGAACGCGGCGGTGACGACCTCGAGCAGCGAGATGATCGAGGTGAGCCCGGCGAGGACGAGGGAGAGGAAGAACAGGACGCCGAAGATCTCGCCGCCGGGCATCTCGTTGATGAGCGCGGGGAACGTCATGAACGACAGGCCGACGCCCGTGATGCCCTCGAGTCTGTCGATGGTCGTGCCCTCGGCGTGGGCCATGAAGCCGAGGGTGGCGAACACGCCGATGCCGGCGAGGATTTCGAAGCTCGAGTTGGCGAACGCGGCGACGAGGCCGGTGCCGCCGAGGTTGGCGCGACGCGGCAGGTAGCTGGCGTAGGTGAGCATGATGCCGAACGCGATGGACAGCGAGAAGAAGATCTGGCTGTAGGCGGCGATCCACACGCCCGGGTCGCCCAGCGCCGTGAAGTCGGGGGTGAAGAACGCGTTGAGGCCCTCGACGGCGCCCGGCAGGGTGAGGCCGCGGATGACGAGTCCGACGAAGAGAACGACGAGCAGCGGCAGGAACACCTTGTTCGCCTTCTCCAGGCCCTTCTGCACGCCGCCGGCCATGATGATCAGCACGACGATCCACACGACCACCAGGGGCACGAGCACGCCGGGCACGAAGTCGAACGACACGGCCGGGGCGCCCACCTGCAGGTAGTCCTTGACGAGGAACGAGACCGGGTCGGCGCCCCACGCCTTGTTCACCGAGAAGTACACGTAGGAGGCGGCCCAGGCGATGATCGCGGCGTAGTAGATCGTGATGACGAACGCGATGAGCACCTGGAACCAGCCGAGGGCCTCGGCCTTGCGGTTGAGCCGGCGGAACACGGCGGGCGCGGAGCCGCGGTAGCGGTGCCCGAGCGCGTAGTCGAGGAACAGGATCGGGATACCCGCGGTCAGCAGTGCGACGAGGTACGGGATGAGGAACGCGCCGCCGCCGTTGCTGTACGCGACACCGGGAAAGCGCCAGATGTTGCCGAGGCCGACGGCGGAGCCGATGGCGGCGAGGAGGAATCCGAGCTGGCCGGACCACTGTTCGCGGGGCTTGCCGGCCGTGGGTGGGCTGGCTGGGGGGTTGCCTGGACTGCTCATGGAACCTTCTTTCGCGGGCCGAGGGCTCTTCGGGTGTGACGGCGTCGACGCGGGGTGGGTGCGTCGACGCGGTGGTCGGGGCCCGGCGGTGTCACCGTCGTGGCCTTGCGGCCCTCACCGTATGTGTGACGGGGGTCATGTGGGCGGATTTTGCACGGGACGATCCAGATCCGTTCGGTGAGCGGCACGTCCGGACGACGAACGGTCCCCACGTAGGATCGGCGTATGAAGGTGCTCTCTGCCGTCGCCTGGCCGTATGCCAACGGCCCTCGTCATATCGGTCACGTCGCGGGCTTCGGGGTGCCCTCCGACGTCTTCAGCCGGTACATGCGCATGGCGGGCCACGACGTGCTCATGGTGAGCGGCACCGACGAGCACGGCACCCCAATTCTCGTGGCGGCCGACGAGCGCGGCGTGACCCCGATGGAACTCGCCGACGAGAACAACCGCATCATCGTCGAGGACCTCGTGGGTCTGGGGCTCTCCTACGACCTGTTCACCCGCACGACCACGCGCAATCACTACGCGGTCGTGCAGGAGTTGTTCCGCGCCGTGCACGCCAACGGCTACATGATCGAGCAGACCACCCACGGCGCGATCTCTCCGTCGACGGGCCGCACGCTGCCCGACCGTTACATCGAGGGCACGTGCCCGATCTGCGGTGCGACCGACGCCCGCGGCGACCAGTGCGACACGTGCGGCAACCAGCTCGACCCCACCGACCTCATCGACCCGAGGTCGCGCATCAACGGCGAGACCCCGCAGTTCGTCGAGTCGCAGCACTTCTTCCTCGACCTGCCGGCGCTGGCCGACGCGCTGTCGGCGTGGCTCGGCGAGCGGGAGGCAACCGGCACGTGGCGCACCAACGTCATCCGGTTCAGCCGGGGCCTGCTCAAGGACATGCGGCCACGGGCGATGACGCGTGACATCGACTGGGGCATCCCGATCCCACTGGAGGGCTGGAGCGAGGAGCCCACCAAGCGCCTCTACGTGTGGTTCGACGCGGTCATCGGGTACCTGTCGGCGTCGATCGAGTGGGCGCGACGCACCGGGGAGCCGGAGCGCTGGCGGGAGTGGTGGAACGACCCGGAGGCGGTGTCGTACTACTTCCAGGGCAAGGACAACATCACGTTCCACTCCCAGATCTGGCCGGCCGAGCTGCTCGGTTCGATGGGGCGGGGTGACAAGGGGGGCGAACCCAGCGTCTTCGGGGAGCTCGACCTGCCCACCGAGGTCGTGGCCAGTGAGTTCATGACGATGGAGGGCAGGCAGTTCTCCTCCTCGCGGGGCGTGGTCATCTACGTGCGCGACATGCTCGAGCGCTATCAGCCCGATGCGCTGCGCTACTTCATCAGCGCGGCCGGGCCCGAGACGCAGGATTCCGACTTCACGTGGTCGGAGTTCGTCACGCGCACCAACTCCGAGCTGGTCGCGGGGTGGGGCAACCTCGTCAACCGCACGGCGGCGATGATCGCGAAGAACGTCGGCGAGATCCCTCCCCTGGGGCAGACCGAGCCCATCGACGACGAGATCCTCGCGGCGGTGCGCGACGGCTTCGGCACGGTCGGGAATCTCATCGAGCGGCACCGCCAGCGGCAAGCCCTCGGTGAGGCGATGCGGCTGGTCGGCGAGGTCAACGCGTACGTCTCGCGCACCGAGCCCTTCAAGCTCAAGGGCGACGACCAGCGCGAACGGCTCCTGACGATCCTCCACGTGCTCGCGCAGTGCGTCAGCGACCTCAACCTCATGCTCAGCCCGTTCCTGCCGCACGCGTCCAACCGCGTCGATGCGGTACTCGGTGGCGACGGCACGCTCACGCCGATGCCCCGCATCGAGGAGGTCGAGGACATCGACGCGGGCGACCTGCGTCTCGTCGGCGGTGAGGGAATGGTGCCGCCGGTGCGCAGCTACCCGATCATCACGGGGGAGTACTCCGACTTTCCGCGCTGGGAGTCGACCCCGGTGCGGGTCGGGACGCCCATCGCCAAGCCGGCCGGCGTGTTCACCAAGCTCGACCCCGAGCTCGTCGACCAGGAGCTGGCCCGGATGGCCGGCGGGTCGACCGACGCGTCATGAGCCCCACCGACCAGGGCAACAGATCGGCGCCCGCCCGACCCGATCCGTTGCCCCTGCCCGTCGTCGACAACCACGCGCACCTCGACATCCGCCGTGACGACGATCTGGCGAGCGACGGGCTCGACCTCGCCGCGCACGTCGAGCGGCTCGTCAAGGACGCGCGGGCCGTGGGCGTCGACCGCATCGTGCAGATCGGGTGCGACATCGAGAGCGCCGAACTCACCGCCGAACTCGTCGACGTGCATCCGGCCTTGTTGGGCGGAGTCGCGTTGCACCCCAACGAGGCTCCGCTGCACGCCGAGCGCGGCGACCTGGACGAGGCGTTCGCGGTCATCGAGCGTCTCGTGGAGCACCCGCGCATCCGGGTCGTGGGCGAGACGGGGCTCGACTACTACCGCACGGAGCCCGAGGGTCGCGGTGCGCAGCAGGACTCGTTCCGCCGCCACATCGACCTCGCCAAGCGCACCGGCAAGGTGCTGCAGATTCACGATCGCGACGCCCACGACGACGTGCTGCGCATCCTCGCCGAGGAGGGGGCTCCCGCCAAGACCGTCATGCACTGCTTCTCGGGTGACATGGCGATGGCCCGCGAATGCGTCGAGCGCGGCTACTACCTGAGCTTCGCCGGCACGGTCACGTTCAAGAGCGCCCGCGAACTGCGCAACGCACTGTCGGTGGTGCCGCCGTCGCAGCTCCTCGTCGAGACCGACACCCCCTACCTCACGCCCACTCCGTACCGCGGCGGCGTCAACGCCCCGATGCTGGTGGCGCTCACGGTGCGCACGATGGCCGACGTGCTCACGATGTCGGTCGCCGACCTGTGCCGCACGATCTCGGCGACGTCAGAGGACGTCTACGGGCCGTGGTGAGCGACGACACCGGCCCTGCGGACCCCACCGGCGCCGCGTCGATCGGTGCGGACCCTGGCGCGGATTCCAGTGCAGGGCAAGAGGATTCGAGGACCTGCCCGACCGGGCGCCTGCTCTCGGCGCGAGACGTGCGTGAGATCGGCGCCGTCCTCGGCCTGCGGCCCACCAAGCAGTGGGGGCAGAACTTCGTCGTCGACGCGAACACCGTGCGGCGCATCGTGCGGCTCGCGGGGGTCGGGCCGGAGGATGTCGTCGTCGAGGTGGGGCCAGGGCTGGGATCGTTGACGCTGGCGCTGCTGCCGAACGTGTCGCGGGTCGTCGCCGTCGAGGTCGACCCGCTGCTCGCGGCGCGCCTGCCGCAGACGGTGGTCGACTTCGCGCCCGCGCTCGCGGGCCGCCTCGAGGTCGTCCACGACGACGCGATGACGGTCACGTCGCTGCCCGGCCCGGCCCCGACCGCGCTGGTCGCGAACCTGCCGTACAACGTGTCGGTGCCGGTCATCCTGCGCTTTCTCGAGCTGTTCCCCAGCATCCGGCGGGTGCTCGTCATGGTGCAGCTCGAGGTCGCCGAACGGCTCTGTGCCGCACCCGGATCCAAGATCTACGGCGTGCCGAGCGTCAAGACGGCCTGGTACGGAACGGCGCGGCTCGTCGGCACCGTCGGCCGGTCGGTGTTCTGGCCGGCGCCCAACGTCGACTCCGGGCTCGTCGAGATCGTGCGCCACGACGAGCCGCGCAGCGACGACGCCTCTCGTCGGCGGGTTTTCGCCGTCGTCGACGCGGCGTTCGCCCAACGGCGCAAGACGTTGCGCGCCGCGCTCGCGGGCCTGGCCGGGGGCGCGCCGGCCGCCGAGGAGGCGCTCGTCGCGGCGGGCATCGACCCGCGGACGCGCGGCGAGCAGCTCGATGTGGACGCCTTCATCCGCATCGCCGCCCACCTCACGCCCGCCTGAGGTCGAGCGGCCCGATCGGGGCTCGAGTGCCCGAAACGGACTCGGACGGAGCCGGCCTGGCCCGATTCGACGGACGGCCATGAGCAGACCGGGTCGAACGACGATCTAGGGTGAGGCCATGATCTCCGCGTCCGAAGGCACGTCCGGCATCTCGGTGCGGGTGCCGGCGAAGATCAACCTCGAACTGCGGGTCGGCCCGCTTCGCCACGACGGCTACCACGACCTCGCGACGGTGTTCCATGCCGTCGACCTCGTCGACCACATCACGGTGCGGCCGGCGCAGGACTGGCGGATCACGGTCGAGGGCACCGACGCCCACCTCGTCCCCACCGACGACTCCAACCTCGCGCTCGCCGCGGCCAAGATGCTCGCGGGCACCCATGCGCAGCAGGCGTATCCGGTGCACGTGCACATCTGCAAGCAGATCCCCGTCGCCGGTGGCATGGCGGGCGGATCCGCCGACGCGGCCGGCGCGCTCGTCGCCTGCGATGCGTTGTGGGGGCTCGGGCTCGGGCTCGGGGTCGACGGTCTGCACGAGTACGCGGCCCGACTCGGCAGCGACGTCAACTTCGCGCTGGTCGGGGGTACGGCGATCGGCTCCGGGCGGGGGGAGAACGTCGTGCCGGCGCTCACCGCGGGACAGTACGAATGGGTCGTGGTCCAGGCCGAGGGCGGGTTGTCGACGCCCGCGGTGTTCCGCGAGCTCGACCGCCTGCGGGAGGACCGACCCGTCGACGCGCCGCAGCCGACCGCGGAGATGCTCGGCGCCCTGCGTGCCGGCGACATCGACTCCCTCGCGGCGTGCCTGAACAACGATCTCGAGGAGCCCGCGTTCTCCCTGCGCCCCGAACTCGCCGAGGTGCGCGACGCGGGCCTCATGCTCGGAGCGGCCGGGGGACTGGTCTCCGGCTCGGGCCCGACGATCGTCTTCCTCGCCCGAGACCGACACGCCGCGAACGATCTCGCGGCCGCCCTCGTCAACTCCGGTGCGGCCACCCGCGTGCACACGGCCACCGGGCCCGTGCCGGGGGCGCAGGTCGTGGAGTGGGAGGATCGCCCCTGACGCCGTGACTCTCCGGCGTCATGACGTGACGTGAAGGGGATCGATGGCGGCGCATCTGCTCGGGGCCGAGGGGCTGCACCTGGAGTATCCGACGAAGGTCGTGTTCGACGACCTCACCCTCGGGATCGAGGAGGGGGATCGGATCGGCATCGTCGGGCGCAACGGCGACGGCAAGTCGAGCCTGCTCGGCATGCTCTCGGGGCGCATCCAGCCCCAGGCCGGTCGGGTGACCCGTCGCAGCGGCGTGCGTGTCGGCGTGCTCGACCAGCGCGACGATCTCGATCCCGACGCCACGGTGGGCGCGGCGATCGTCGGGGAGCGCGCCGAGCACGAGTGGGCAGGTGACGCCCGCATCCGCGACGTCATCGACGGACTCGTCGCCGACGTGCCGTGGGACGCACGGATCGGCCAGCTCAGCGGTGGCCAGCGTCGACGCGTCGCCCTCGCCGCCCTGCTCGTCGAGGAGTGGGACATCGTCGCGCTCGACGAGCCCACCAACCACCTCGACGTCGAGGGCATCGCCTGGCTCGCGGAGCACGTCAAGCGACGCTGGCCCAAGAACGCCGGCGGGCTGCTCGTCATCACCCACGACCGGTGGTTCCTCGACGAGGTATGCACCGAGACGTGGGAGGTGCACGACGGCATCGTCGAGCCCTTCGAGGGTGGCTACGCCGCCTACGTGCTGCAGCGCGTCGAACGCGACCGCATCGCCGCCGCAACGGAATCCAAGCGCCAGAACCTCATGCGCAAGGAGCTCGCGTGGCTGCGCCGGGGTGCCCCGGCGCGTACGAGCAAGCCGAAGTTCCGCATCGAGGCCGCCAACCAGCTCATCGCCGACGTCCCGCCCGTGCGCAACCCCATCGAGCTCCAACGCATGGCGGTCGCGCGGTTGGGCAAGGACGTCGTCGACATCGAGAACGCGTCGGTGAGCTACGGCGACAAGGAGGTCCTGCGCGACATCACCTGGCGCATCGGCCCTGGTGAGCGCACGGGGATCCTCGGCGCGAACGGCGCGGGCAAGTCGACCCTGCTCGGCCTGGTGACCGGCGCGGTCGAGCCGAGCAGTGGCCGGGTCAAGCGCGGCAAGACCGTGCGCATCGGGATGCTCGACCAGCAGTTCTCCCAACTCGCGGACATCGGCGGCGAGCGGGTGCGTGAGGTGCTCGCGCGTGAGAAGGCGACGTTCACGATCGACGGCAAGGACCACACGCCCGCGCAGCTTCTCGAGCGCCTCGGGTTCGACCGCGCCCATCTGTCGGCTCGGGTCGACGATCTCTCCGGAGGCCAGAAGCGCCGCTTGCAGTTGCTCCTGCTGCTGCTCGCCGAGCCCAACGTGATCGTCCTCGACGAGCCGACCAACGACGTCGACGCCGACATGCTCGCCGCCACCGAGGACCTGCTCGACTCCTGGCCCGCGACCCTCATCGTCGTCTCCCACGATCGCTACCTGCTCGAACGCGTCACCGACCAGCAGTACGCGATCCTCGACGGCCGGCTCCGGCACGTGCCCGGCGGTGTCGAGGAGTATCTGCGGCTGCGCGCGGCGCAGCAGTCCAGGTCGTCGATGTCCGCCGCCCGCGCCGACGCCGATGCGGCGACCCCGGCCGAAGGTGGTGGTGTCTCCGCGGCCGAACGACGCGCGGCCCAGAAGGAGATGGGCGCCGTCGAACGACGGATGACGAAGGTCTCGGCGGCCATCGAGAAGCTGCATCAGCGCATGGCCGAGCACGATCAGAGCGATTTCGAAGGCCTGCGGACTTATTCAGAGGAGCTGCGGACGCTCGAGGACGAGCTCGCCGCGCTGGAGGAGCAGTGGCTGGAGCTCTCCGAACTCGTGGAGTGACCGGAGAGGCGGGACGTCGCAGATGAGCCGACATCTCGGCCGGCCGCGAAGCCGACTCCTCGGCCAGGCACCTCGGCGCAATACGGGCGCGTATTCCCGCCTATTGCAGGGTCGCTACGCGTTCGAGCGCATCGATGTCGAGAATCGTGACGTCACGACGTCCGCGGAGTTCGATGACACCGGATGTGGAGAGAGCGGCAAGGCGCCGGCTCAGTGTTTCCGGCGTGGTGCCCAGGTAGGCGGCGATCTCCTGCTTCGCGATCGGCAGCCGCACGGTCGGCACGCCGTCTCGCATGCTCGCGGGCAGGTCCAACAAGTACGCGGCGACGCGGGCGCTGACGTCGCTGGAGGTGATCGCGGCCAGCAGTCGCTCGACGGAGGAGAGCCGGTCGGACAGAGTCCGCAGAATCCGCATACTGATGTCGGGGTACTCGCGCAGCAGGGTGGCAAGATCGGCGTGATCGAAGACGCACATCTGACTGTCTTCGAGCGCGGTGACGAGCTCGCTGGGGCGATGGCCGGTGAGGAACGCCCGTTCTCCGACGACGTCGCCGTCGGTCACCGTGCGCAGAATCTGTTCTTGGCCGTTGGCGGCTGTGAGGCTCACCTTGAGCTGCCCGCTGTGCATGACCAGCAGACGCGACACCGAGTCCCCGGGGCCGTAGACGATCTCGCCCTTCTCCACACGCAGCGGGCGGACGAACTCCACGACGTGCAATTGCTGAGCCTGGGTGAGTCCTTGGAATATCGGGACGCGAGTGACACACAAATCGTCCTCGGGCATGCCGCCAGGCTACCGGAACCGGCAGCGACGGCACCGTGGATGACGCCGAGACAGGATTCTCGGCACTCGTGATCCGCACTTGACCTGCGTCAAGGAGTTCTGAGCGGCGCGAACCTAGCGTGAGGGTTGTCAAGAGGGAAAACCCATCACGAAAGGAAATTCACAATGACGACGTCCGCCACCACCCGCACTGTCCTGCGAGCCGAGGGATTCTCTTGCCCCTCCTGTGTGGCCAAGATCGAGAAGCAGGTCGGCCGCCTCAAGGGCGTCGAGAGCGTGAAGGTTCACTTCGCCTCCGCCCGCATCGAGGTCGACCACGACGCCGAACGCGTCTCCGCGGACGACCTTGTCGCCGCCGTCGCCAAGGCCGGCTATAAGGCCGCCCCCTCGGCGTTCTGAAAACAACGCCACACCCCGGCCATGGCGTTCCCCAATTAGCGCCACGGCCGGGGCGTATTCCATCTCGCCCCACGGCGTCGGTCCACCGACACGAATCCCAGAAAGGTCGTCATCGGAAATGAAGAAACTCCCAAGATGGATTCATGGGAACTGGCCGGTTCCCGTCTTATCGGGCGTGCTCATCGCCATCTCGTTCGCCATCCAGTGGCTGGGCGCAGGGGCGGCCGACATCAGCGTCGGCCCTCGATGGTGGGTCGACGCCGGCGATCACGCCACCCACACCGGCGGTGCCTTCACCCTCGGAGACGCCTTCATGCTGGCTGCCGCCGTCGTGGCCGGTTACGGGATCGCGGTGAAGGCCGTTCGAGCGCTGATCGTCAGGGTCATCGGTATCGACCTGCTCGTGTCTGTCGCCGCGATCGGCGCGATCGTCATCGGCAACTTCTGGGAGGCCGCCGCGGTGACGTTCCTGTTCGCGATCGGGCACGCGCTGGAAGCCGCCACCCTGAACAAGACACGCTCGGCACTGGCCGAGCTCGTCGCCGTGGCCCCGGACTCCGCGATCGTCGTTCGCGACGGCGGGCAACAGGAGATCCCTGCCTCTCAGGTGAGGATGGGCGAGATCGTCCTGGTGAAGAACGGCGCGAAGGTGCCGGTCGACGGCCAGGTCGTCGCCGGCACCGGGGCCCTCGACGAAGCCTCCATCACCGGTGAATCGATCCCGGTGGAGAAGACCGAGGGGAGCCAGGTTTTCGCCGGGACGGTCTCCCGCGGCGGTTTCCTGCAGGTGTCGGCCACCGGCATCGGCGCGGACACCACCCTGGCCCGCATCATCCACCGCGTGGAGGAGGCCCAGGACGCCAAGGCGAAGACTCAGGCCTTCATGGACCGCTTCTCCCGCTGGTACACACCGGCCGTGATGGTGCTGGCACTCGTGGCCGGGCTGGTCACCGGTGACGTGGTCCTGGCCCTGACCTTGCTGGTCATCGGCTGTCCTGGCGCCATGGTGATCTCCATTCCGGTCGCGATCGTGGCCGGTATCGGGCGCGCGGCCCGCAACGGCATCCTCATCAAGGGCGGGGAGTTCCTCGAGACCTCGGCGAAGATATCCGCTGTTGCCGTGGACAAGACCGGCACCCTCACCGAGGGTCGGCCCCGCCTGACGGATGTCGTGGTCCTGGACCCCGCGCTGGAACGGACCGAGGTGCTGCGCTGGGCAGCGGCCGCCGAGGCCGGCTCCGAGCACCCGCTGGCCCGTCCCATCCTGGAGACGGCCGAAGCCGAGGGAGTCGGCCCGCGGGGTGTCCCCGGCACCGTCACGCCGGTCCCTGGCAAGGGCATCGTGTCCGAGGTCGGTGGCCGTCTCGTGCTGATCGGCAACCCGCCGCTGCTGGAGCAGTACGGCATTGCCGAGGCCGCCGCCGAAGCGGCCCAGGCGGCTGAGGATCTGGCCGCCGAGGGCAAGACGCCCATGATCGTCGCGGTCGACCAGAGGGTCATCGGTGTCGTCGCCGTCGCCGATCAGACCCGCCGGGATGCGCCCGAGATGGTCGCCCGCCTGCATCGGGCAGGCGTCGAGAAGGTGGTCATGCTCACCGGCGACACCCGGCTGGTGGCCGAGGCCGTCGGAAAGGCCACCGGGATCGATGAGATCCACGCCTCCCTGCTGCCCGAGGACAAGCTGGACGCGGTCACCCGTCTCCAGCGTCAGGGTCACACGATTGCCATGGTGGGCGACGGCGTCAACGACGCCCCGGCTCTGGCCACCGCGGACATCGGCGTGGCGATGGGCGCGGCCGGTTCTGCCGTGGCCGTGGAGACCGCGGACATCGCCCTCATGGGAGACAACCTCCTCAAACTGCCGGAGGGCATCGGCCTGGCCAAGCGGACCGTGTCGGTGATGCGACAGAACATCTCGATCGCCCTGATCACCGTGGTTCTGCTGCTTGCAGGGGTCTTCGCCGGCGGAGTCACCATGTCGATCGGCATGCTCGTCCACGAAGCCTCCGTGCTGGTGGTGATCGCCAACGCGATGCGACTGCTGCGCAACACCTCAGACTCCACAGCCATGCCGAGGGCGGGGCGGACCATCGCACCGACAACCGAGCCGGTGCCCGTCTGACCTCACCGAATGACAGCGGGGCCGCGGCCCTGGCTGATTCGAAGAACGCCGACCATCGAGATCACGACACGAACCGAGGCCGATCATGAGCGGAAGGAATCGGCCTCGGTCTCGTGCGAGGGGTCGTTCGCGAGGGTCAGCCGGACTCGAGGGGAATGAGCAGATGACGCAGGGCGTCGGCCAGGCCGGCACGCTCGCCCGTCTCGACGTGGGCGAGGATCTGCTGCTCGTGGCTCATCAGCGCGCGCAGGGCGTCGTCGACGGCGGCCGCGCCCGGCTCGAGCAGGCGCACCTTGACCCCGCGGCGGTCGTGCGGATCCGGGCGGCGTTCGACGAAGCCCCGCGCAGCCAGACGGTCGATGCGGTTGGTCATCGTGCCGCTGGTCGAGAGCGTCTGTTGGACGAGTGCGCCGGGGGAGAGTTCGTACGGCTGCCCGGCGCGGCGCAGCGCGGAGAGGACGTCGAACTCCCAACCCTCGAGCCCGCGGGTCGAGAACGCCTCGGCGCGGGCGCGTTCCAGGTGGCGCGCGAGACGCGTGACCCGTGAGAGCACCTGCATCGGCGCGACGTCGAGCTCGGGAAGTTCCCGACCCCACGCGGCGACGATGCGGTCGACCTCGTCATCGGACGCCGGTGGCACGCGTGGTCCTTCCTTCCAGACCGTCGGGTTGCCCCAGCAGTCTACGGGCGAGGCCCGCGTCTCGAACCGACGACACGAAGGGAGAACCGGACAGACGAAAGGCCCGGGTCCGATCGGATCGGACCCGGGCCTTCCAGGGGGCGGCGTCAGTCGTGCGCGGTGACGCCGGCGTCCATGCGGTAGTCCTTGGACTCCACCATGAGGTAGCAGCAGATCACCGAGATCGTCGAGAGCACGGCGAGCATGATGCCGACGTTGATGCTCTGCCCCTCGGCGACGAACCGGGCCGCGATCAGCGGCGGGATCGCGCCGCCGAGCACGCCCGCGAGGTTGTAGCCGAGGCCCGCGCCGGTGTAGCGGTAGCGGGCCTTGAACATCTCCGGCAGTGCGGCGCCCGCGGGACCGTACGCGACGCCGAAGATGACCAGCGTGCCGAGGAGCCCGACCACGTAGAGCGCGGTGATGCCCGAGTCGAGCATGGGGAACAGCAGCAGCGACCAGATCACCGCCATCGCGCAGGAGATCATGATGACGCGCCGACGGCCGATGCGGTCCGACCACATCGCCGACGCCGCGATCGACAGGCCGAAGAGGATCGCCGAGAGCGCACCCATCGTCAGCACGAACGGCATCGAGTAGCCGAGCTGCTTGGTGGCGTAGCTCGTGAGGAACGACGTGCCCATGTAGAACAGCGAGAACAGCGAGGCGAGGGCGCCGCCGGCGATGAGGATCTGCTTCCACTGGTCGCGGATCGCGTCGAGGAACGGCAGCTTGCGATCCGGGTCCTGCCCGAGGTTCTGCTCGGCCTGCTTGAAGACCGGCGTCTCGTCGACGGCGAGGCGGATCCACAGGCCGATGATGACGAGCAGGGCCGACATGAGGAACGGGATGCGCCAGCCGATCGTCATGAAGAAGCTGTCGACATCCGCCTTGTTCCCCTGCGTGAACAGCAGGAACGTCAGCGAGGAGAGGAAGAACGCGAACGCCGGGCCGAGCTGCGGCCACATCGCCATCATGCCGCGCTTGCCCGCGGGGGCGTATTCCGCGGTGAGCAGGGTCGCGCCGGCCCATTCGCCGCCGACGGCGAATCCCTGGAAGAAGCGGGCGGCCACGAGCAGCGTCGGCGCCCAGATGCCGATCCCGTTCGGGACCATCCCGAACACGCCCGTGGAGTAGCCGGGCAGAAGGCCGATGCCGACCGTCGCGATACCCATGATGAGCAGCGTCCATACCAGAGTGCGCTTGCGGCCGATGCGGTCACCGTAGTGGCCGAAGACGATCGCACCGACCGGCCGTGCGAAGAACGCGACCGCGAACGTCGCGAACGACTGCAGTGTCGCGGTGTTCGGGTCCGACTTGGCGAAGAAGATCGTGGGGAACACCAGCGCCGCTGCCGTTCCGAAGATGAAGAAGTCGTAGAACTCGATCGTCGTACCGATGGAGCTCGCCGCCGCCACGCGCTTGAGCGAGACCTTTCGCTCGGGAACAGGAGCCGCGTCCTTCTCCCAGTCGAATAGTTCGTTCGGGTTCTCCGCCCCGAGCACCGATTCAGACACCGCTGTCGCATCCCTTCTCTGGAGTGCTCGCGACGTCGTTGTCGCGACCGGCCGCCGTCGCCGCCCGGGTGCACCTGATGTCCACAACGATCAGCGAGAACGCGAACGGCGGGTAGAGGGCTGTCTTCCACCGGCACGTTTGGTGCGACGGCCAGATCGCCGGTTCGAGGAACGGTCGCCCGGTGACGACGAACGGTCGTCCGAGACCGCGTGGTCGCGCGCTACGGCGGCTCCAAGCTTCACGGCCGCGTCGATGAGGACGACGTCGGCAGTGCGCCGCTGGCGTCGAATCCGGGAAACGGCGGCTGTCTCGGCGGCTCGGGAGCGGAGGTGACGGGGGTCAGTCGGTCTTCGTCCCCAGGGTGGGCCGGGGCTCGATGCCCGTGAGGCCGTTCCACGCGAGGTTGACGAGGTGGGAGGCGACCTCGTCCTTCTTGAACTTCGGGGAGTCGAGCCACCACTGCCCGGTGAGCGCCACCATGCCGACGAGCATCTGCGCGTAGATCGGCGCGGTCTTGGGGTCGAGCCCGGAGGCCTTGAACTGGGCGGCGAGGATGTGCTCGACCTGGCTCGCGACGTCGCTGATGAGCGAGGCGAACGAGCCGGTCGACTGCCCGGTGGGCGAATCACGCACGAGGATGCGGAACCCCTCGCTGGAGTTCTCCACGTAATCCAGCAGCGCGAGCGCGGCGCGTTCGACCAGGGCCCGGGCGTGCGTGCGTTCGTCGAGGGCTCCGGTGATCGCGTCGAGCAGCGTGCGGATCTCACGGTCGACGACGACCGCGTACAACCCCTCCTTGCCGCCGAAGTGCTCGTACACGACCGGCTTGGAGACTCCGGCGCGGGCAGCGATCTCCTCGACGGTGGTGGCCTCGAACCCCTTGTCGGCGAACAGGGTGCGCCCGATGACGATGAGCTGCTCGCGCCGCTGCTTGCCTGTCATGCGGGTGCGGGTGCTCCCGCTCGTCCTGCTGCTGCTCACTGACGTCTCTCCTCACCCGCGTGCCCCGACGGCGGCCGGCCTCGAATCCGCCGGCCGCTCGGCCCCCATCATGCCGTGTCCGATGGAACGGACCGGCGACCTCCCGAGACTCGCTGACGCGCCGGCACACGCCGCGATGGTTTCGAGACGGCCGCAGGCCTCCATGCTCGACCGAGGATCGGGTGAGTACGTCTCCCGTGGGTCGAGGAGACGCTGCGCACCGAAGCGGGCCCTGCGGTGTCGCGAAACCACCACTCCCAGGCCGCTTGCTGCTCGCCCTCGCTCAGGGGAGGGCCACGTCGATGCCCATGCGGTCGCGCAGTTCCTCGGGGGTGGTGCCGAAGGTCTCGCGGATCCTCGCACGCCCGTTCTCGATGAGGAACACACCGTCGGCGGTGTAGACGCGGCTCACGCACGCCAGGCCGGTGGGCGGGAAGGTGAGTTCGGGGACGATCTTGCAGCTGCCGTCCTTGGCGAACAGCGTCATCATCACCCACGTCTGGCGGGCTCCGATGGCGAGGTCCATGGCGCCGCCGACGGCGGGAATCGCGTCCGGTGCGCCGGTGGACCAGTTGGCGAGATCGCCGCCGGTGGACACCTGGAAGGCGCCCATGACGCAGACGTCGAGGTGACCGCCACGCATCATCCCGAAGGAGTCGCCGTGGTGGAAGTAGGAGGCCCCGGGGAGTTCGGTGACGGGGATTTTGCCCGCGTTGATGAGGTCCACGTCGATCTCGTCACCCTTGGCCTCGGGGCCCATGCCGAGCATGCCGTTCTCGGTGTGCAGGGTGACGTCCTGCTCGCGGCGCAGGTAGTTGGATACCGAGGTCGGTTGCCCGATACCGAGATTGACGAACGAGCCGGGCTCGATGTCGCCGGCGACCAGCCGCGCGAGCTCGGCTTTGGACAACGGGGCGTTCATGGCGGGGGTTGCCATGGCTCAGGCCTCCTTCGGCGTGGCCGGGGCGGGGATCTCCACGACGGTGTCGACGAAGATGCCGGGGGTGATGACGGCCTCGGGGTCGATGGCGCCGGTCTCGACGACCTCGGTGACCTGCACGACGGCGTGTTCGGCGGCCGTGCACATGATGGGGCCGAAGTTGCGGGCCGTCTTGCGGTACAGAAGGTTTCCGCGCCGATCCGACCGCAGCGCCTTGACCAGGGCGACGTCGCCGACGATGGGGGACTCCAGTACGTAGCCTCGGCCCTCGATGATGCGGGTCTCCTTGCCCTCGGCGAGTGGCGTGCCATAGGCGGTGGGGGTGAAGAACCCACCGATGCCCGCGCCGCCGGCTCGGATCCGCTCGGCCAGTGTGCCTTGGGGCACCACCTCGAGCTCGACCTTGCCCGCGCGGTAGGCCGCGTCGAAGTGGTGGCTGTCGTGCTGGCGCGGAAAGCTGCAGATCATCTTGGCGACCTTGCCGGCGGCGATGAGCGCGGCGAGACCCTCGTCACCGTTGCCGGCGTTGTTGTTGACGACGGTGAGGCCGGACACGTCACGCGCGAGGAGGGCCTCGATCAGCTCGACGGGCTGGCCCGCCTTGCCGAAGCCACCGATGAGGACGGTGTCACCGTCCTTGACGAGCGCAACCGCCTCCGCGGCGGATTCGGCGAACTTCGGGCTCATGCGGATGCCTCCTGCCGGGGCGTGGTGGATGCGACGTTCTCGAGGACGACGGCCAGGCCTTGCCCGACGCCGATGCAGATGGCGGCCACACCCCACCGCCCGCCCTCGGCGACGAGTCGACGCGCCAGGGTGCCCAGCACGCGGGCCCCGGAGGCACCGAGGGGGTGGCCGATGGCGACCGCGCCGCCCCAGGCGTTGACGCGGTCCGGGTCGACGTCCCAGGCGTCGATGCACGCCAGGGACTGGGCCGCGAAGGCCTCGTTGAGTTCGACGGCATCGACGTCGGACCACGTGATCCCGGCCCGGCGCACGGCCGTGTTCGCGGCCTCCACGGGGGCGTAACCGAAGTACTGGGGTTCGTTCGCCGCCGCGCCCCGGCCGGCGATCCGGGCGAGGGGCGCCACCCCGAGGCGCTGCGCACCGCGCTCACTTCCGAGCCAGGCGGCGCTCGCTCCGTCGGACAGCGGCGAGGCGTTTCCTGCGGTGACGGTGCCGTCGGGACGGAAGACGGGTCTGAGACCGGCGAGCGTCTCCGGTGTGCTGTCGGCGCGGACGCCCTCGTCGCGTGTCAGCGGTTCGCCCTTGCGGGGTGCCGGGCCGGCGACGACGAGATCGTCGTAGCGGCCTTGCGACCAGGCCTGCGCGGCGAGCCGGTGGGACCGGGCGGCGAACTCGTCCTGCCGTTCACGACTCACGCCGTACTTCTCGGCGAGCTGTTCGGTGGCTTCGCCGAGCGAGACGGTCCACTCCTTCGGCATGTGCTCGTTCACCAGACGCCACCCGAGGGCGGTGTTGACGGCCTCGAGGTTGGCGGCGGGGTAGGGGCGCTCGGTCTTGGGCAGCACCCAGGGCGCGCGGCTCATCGACTCCACACCACCGACGAGGACGAGGTCCGCGTCGCCGCAAGCGATCTGGCGCGAGGCGATCATCGAGGCGTCGAGGCTGGACCCGCACAGACGGTTCACCGTGGTGCCCGAGATCTCCACGGGCAGGCCGGCGAGGAGGGTGGCCATGCGGGCCACGTTGCGGTTCTCCTCGCCGGCGCCGTTGGCGTTGCCGAAGATCACCTCGTCGATGTGGCGGGGGTCGAGATCGCCCGCGCGTCGCACGGATTCGCGCACGATGTGGGCTGCGAGGTCGTCGGGGCGAATGCTCGCCAGCGATCCACCGAACTTGCCGAACGGGATCCGGACGGCGTCGAGCACATAGGCCTCGGTCATCGGTCTTCCTTCCGTGCTTCGAGGGGGTCGGAGGCACCCGCGCGAGCGATGAGCTCGCGCAGGACGCGGGCGGTCGCCAGGGGGGCCTCGGTCGGCGCCAGGTGGGCGACACCGGGGAGGGTGACGCTGCGAGCGTTCGGAGCGGCCCGCGCGATGGTGTCGGCCATCTCGGGCGGGGCGACCTGGTCGTGTTCGCCCGCCACCGCGACCGTGGTGGTGACGATGTCGCCCAGCCGGTCGGTCACGTCGTGCGCGGCGAGCGCCTCACAGCATCGGGCGTAGGACTCGTCGTCGACCTCGAGGAGGTCCGCGAGGAGGGCGTCGGCGACCTCGGATCGGGACTCGGTGAAACCGGGGGCGAACCATCGCTGCCGCGACCCGTCGACGACGGCGCCGGTCCCCTCGCGCCGGATGAGCTCCGCGCGCTCGCGCCAGCCCTGCGGTGTGCCGAGCTTGGCGCCCGAGCAGAACACCGCGAGGGCGGAGAACTCGCGCGGGTGGCGCAGGCCGATCTCCAGGCTCGTCGCCCCACCCAGGGACACCCCGGCGTGATAGGCGCCTGCCGTGGTTCCGCCGAGCTCTCGCGTGGTGTGTTCGGTGAGCTCGACGACGGCGTCGGCCAGGTCGCCCACGGTGAAGGCCTCGGTCGTGGCCGGCGAGCGACCGTGGCCGGGCAGATCCCACGTCACGAGGTACGCGACATCGGACAGGAGGGGGACCACGGGCGACCACAGACGCTCGGCGCGCGTGCCGAGCGACGGCCCGAGCATGAGCAGGGGGAAGGCGCCGTGGCCGGTCGGCGTGGCCGATGTGGCGGGGGTGGCGAGGACGGTGGCGGTCAGGGTCGGCGACATCGGCATCTTCCTGGAGGGACGTGGACGGCGGCAGGGGTGTCGGGGGATGGGCAGCGGTGACCCGACACGGGCAGGTCGGTCGCGCGGGCACCGGTCGACTAACCTGGGTTGGCGCGCGCCTGCGAGGGCGGCGATCCCCGGTTGGTCTGCTGGCAGGGCCCGCCTGACTTTGAATCAGGACAAGCGACGTAGGTTCGATTCCTACCCGGGGAGCCTCATCGAGCCGGATCAGCCCTGGTCGGCGTGGATGTCGCTGGGGTGGGTGGCCAGCGGGGTGATGTCCATGGTCATGAAGGGGAACAGCGGCAGGTTCCACAGGATCTCGTGAAGACGCTCGTTGTCCTTCACATCGAAGATCGAGATGTTGGAGTACTTGCCGGCGCAGCGCCAGATGCTGACCCACTCACCCGCTCGCTGCAGCTCCTGGGAGTAGGCCTTCTCCTTGGCGAGGGTCTCGGCCTTGCGGTCGGGATCCATGTCGTGGGGAAGGGCGACGTCCATCTTGACGGCGAACAACACGGGGGTACCTGCACTTTCGGGTATCGGGTCGCGAGTCGTGGCGGGAGGTGCCGACCGGGCCCACGCCAGGGGGCGACGGACCCGGTCGGGGTGGATCAGGAGGCGGGGTCGAGCACGAAGTCGTAGTCGACGACTTTGCCCGCGCTGCCGTCGGCCGGTTTCGGGTCGAGCATGAGCTCGGGCTTGACCGCCGAGGCGATGTCGTCGCCGTTGTGCGGGTCGCCCGGGAAGTACAGCTGGGCGGTGAGCTGCTCGTGGCCCTGTGCACCCACCTTGAGGTGCAGGTGGGCCGGACGCCAGGCGTGCCATCCGGCGGCGGCGATGAGCTTGCCGCAGGCGCCGTCGGTCGGGATCTGGTAGGGGGCGGGCAGTACCGTGTCGATCTGGAAGCGGCCCTCCTCGTCGGCCGTGAAGGTGCCGCGCAGGTTCCACTCCGGTAGGCCCGGGGCGTACTGGCTGTAGAAGCCGTCGGCGTCCGCGTGCCACAGCTCGACCTTGGCGCCGCCGAGCGGGGAGCCGTCGGTGGAGCGAACCTGGCCCTGGAAGCGAAGGGCCTCGCCCTTCTCGTCCGCACGCATGGAGATCGTCGCGTGCGAGCCCATCTCGGGGGAGTCCGGCACGTAGTAGGGACCTTCGATGGTGCCCTTGTTGCCGGTGCGGTGAGAGGTGTTGATCTCCTCGATGACGTGCTCGAACCACACGTCGAGGAAGAGCGGCCACTCGCCGTCCTCACCCACGCTGATCAGCCAGTCCTTGAGGATGCGGTACTCGTCGTAGGTCATCTTGTGCCGGCGGGCGACCTCGTGGATCGCCTGCAGCGCCTCGTTGGCCATCGCACTGACGCGCTCCGGCGGCACCTGGAGGGCCGAACCCTGGCGGGTCTTGCGGAAGGCGGCGGTGGCGTTGGCGCCCGAGTCGGCCGCGCGGGCTGCGAGCTTCTCGTTCTGGACGGTCATGTCTCCTCCTTCCGGTCGCGACGGTGCGACCGGTCGATGGGTGCGGCGTGGTCGCCGCCCGGTGCGGATGACCCCAGCGGATGCTGTGGTCGGTCGGATCAGATGTCGATGCGGTAGTGGGCGAGCTTGTCCTCGTCGATGACGAGCCCGAGTCCGGGCCCGGTGCGGACGGGCAGGACGCCGCCGGAGATGGTGAGCGGTTCGGCCAACAGGTCGTCGCTCATGTCGAGGAAGTTGCTGAGTTCTCCTGCGCGACGGCTGGTGTGTTCGTGCGCGGCTCCGAAGGTGACGGAGCACGCCGTGCCGATCTGGCCGTCGATCTGGTTGCCCATGACGACCTCCACCCCCATGCCCTCGCACTGGTGGAGGATCCGCTGGGAGGTGGTGAAACCGGTGCGTGCGGTCTTGATGCTGATGGCGTCGGCCGACCCACCGAGCAGTTCGCGGGTCACCTCGCCGGGGGTGGTCGCGCTCTCGTCGGCGATGACCGGCACGGGGCTGGTGCGGGTATGCCGCCGTCGGCCGAGGACGTCGTCGGCCGGACACAGTTCCTCGGCGAACAGCAGGTCCAGGTCGGCCATCTGGCGCATGGCCCGTTCGGCGTCGGCCGGGCTCCAGCCGCGGTTGCCGTCGACGTAGAGCTCGACCTCGTCGGAGAACGCCTCGCGCAGGGCGCGACAGACGGCGACGTCCAGGGTGAAGGGGGCGCGGCCGACCTTGATCTTGAAGGTCGAGATGCCGTAGGTCTCCCGCATGCGGGTTGCCTCGGCCACCATGGCCTGTGGTTCGTCGAACCCGAGCATGTGGCTGACGCGCATGCCCGTGCCGTATCCACCGAGGAGTTCGGTGACCGACACGCCGAGACGCTGCCCGATGGCGTCCCACAAGGCCATGTCGATGGCCGCTTTCGCCGCAGGGTTGCCCACGGTGCGGTGGAGGCGGGCGTGGATGGCTTCGCGGGCGAGGGCCGAGGTGCCGATGATCTGGTCGGCGAAGATGCCGTCGACGACCGCGATGATCGAGCCCTGGGTCTCGCCGTAGGTGAACGGCCGGGGCGGGGCCTCCGCCGTCCCGACGATGCCGCCGGCGGTGTGCACGCGCACCAGCACATGGTCGGCGACGTGCACCGCGCCGCTGGCGAATGCGAGGGGCTTGGCGTAGGGGATCGAGAAGGGGATCGCCTCGATCGCGATGATCTCGAGGTCACCCGCGACGTCACGACGCTCGTCGCGATCGCCGTCGGTGAGGGACTGCGCGGCCCCGGGACTCTCGGCGGTGGTGCCATGGAGGGCGGTCACGGCGTCTCCTTCGGTCGGGGGTCGGGTGTGCCGAGGAGACGTGTTCGTCCTCGAACACGTGCCACGCTAATCGCGCTGATTGATACGAACAAATACTTATTCTGAGTGAATTGATCGCAGCAACGTCTGAATCTATGGCGCGTCGGACGCGTCTCCGGCGACGAGTGCGGTGATCCGATCGACGACCCGCTGGGTGGAGGCGGAGGCGCCCGGGCGCCACGCCACGGCGAGTTCGACCGTCGGCGCCTTCGCGATCTCGCGGAACTCCACGCCTTCGAGCCGCAGTCGCCGCGAGGAGGCGGGCAGCGCGGTCACGCCGATGCCGGCGGCCACGAACACGAGCAGCGTCGAGGTCTGCGCGACCTGGGCGACCTGCCGGGGGCTGAACCCTCGGGCCTGGCACGCGGTGAGCACCGTGTCGTACAGGACCGAGCGGTGCTGGGAGGGGTAGGTGACGAAGGGTTCGTCTCGGAGGTCTTCGAGGTCGATGACGTCGTCGGCGGTGAGCGGGTGGGCCGCCGGGAGGGCCGCGATCAGGGGCTCGCTGCGCAAGGCTCGGGCGAGCAGGCCGCGGGTGTCGGCGGGGGTGCGCATGAGGGCGATGTCGACGGTGCCGTCGCGCAGCGACGTCATGAGATCGGGGGTCAGCATCTCGCCGGTGAACTCGAAATCGATGTCGGGGAACTCCTCGCGCAGGCGACGGGCCAGCGACGGCAGGAGCGCGTACGTCACCGAGCCCACGACGCCGAGCACCACTCGGCCCACCTCGCCGGCCGCGACCCGGGTGGCCTCGCGGTTGGCCGCTTCGACGTCGGCGAGGATGGCGTGGGCCCGCTCGAGATACCGCTCGCCGGCCGGGGTGAGCGCCACCCGGCGGGTGGTGCGTTCGAGCAGTTCGACGCCGAGGTCCTCTTCGAGCCGGCGGATGGCCTGGCTGAGCGGAGGTTGGGCCATGTGCAGGCGCTGGGCCGCCCGCCCGAAATGGCATTCCTCGGCCACGGCGACGAAGTAGCGCAGCTGTCGCAGATCCATACCGTAAGCGTATTGCTTGCCGCCTGGTCACGTCTTATTGCTCGTCAAAGCGGCTGATTGAGACCTGTAGCGTCTCAAGACGGCGGGATGAATCTACTGAAAATCTTGCACCCTGGGTCATCGCTAGGCATTTGCCCAGTGTGGCGGAGGGCGTCTGCCTGGCAGGGTCGGGGCAACTCGACCGCTTCACCGCACTCGGGCCGAACACAGAACGCACTCAACGAGGAGTCGCCATGACCGGCACGCTGGATGTCGCACGCAAGGTTCTCGCCGACGCCGTCGTCGACGACAAGGACGCGGGGGTGTACCGGACGAACCGCCGCATCTTCACGGACGAAGAGATCTTCGAACTCGAGATGAAGTACATCTTCGAGGGCAACTGGATCTACCTGGCCCACGAGAGCCAGATGGCCAACCCCGGGGACTATTTCACGACCTACATCGGCCGGCAGCCGATCGTCATCACCCGGGACAAGGACGGCGAGCTGCACTGCCTCATCAACGCCTGCGCCCACCGCGGCGCGATGATCTGCCGCCGCAAGACCGACAACCGGTCCACCCTCACCTGCCCCTTCCACGGCTGGACGTTCCGCAACGACGGCACTCTGCTCAAGGTCAAGGACCCCGAGGGGGCGGGCTATCCCGACAGCTTCGACGTGGACGGCTCGCACAACCTCACCAAGGTCGCGAAGTTCGCCAACTACCGCGGGTTCCTCTTCGGCAGCCTCAACCCGGACTCGCCCGAGCTCGAGGAACACCTCGGCGACACGACGAAGGTCATCGACATGCTCGTCGACCAGTCACCCGAGGGCCTGGAGGTGCTGCGCGGCTCCTCGACCTACACCTACGACGGCAACTGGAAGGTGCAGGCCGAGAACGGCGCCGACGGTTATCACGTGACCGCCACGCACTGGAACTACGCGGCGACCACCTCGCGCCGGAACACCGGCGAGTCCAAGAACACGACCAAGACGGTCGACGCGGGCACCTGGGGCAAGTCCGGCGGTGGCTACTGGAGCTACCCCAACGGGCACCTCTGCCTGTGGACGTGGGCCGGCAACCCGCAGGACCGCCCGCTCTGGGACCAGATGGACCGCCTCAAGGACAAGTACGGTGACGCCAAGGGCGAGTTCATGGTCAAGGGGTCGCGCAACCTGTGCCTCTACCCGAACGTCTACCTGATGGACCAGTTCAGCACGCAGATCCGGCACTTCCGCCCGATCGCGCCGGACAAGACCGAGGTGACGATCTACTGCATCGCCCCCAAGGGCGAGTCCGACGAGTCGCGTGCGTGGCGCATCCGCCAGTACGAGGACTTCTTCAACGCCTCCGGCATGGCGACCCCCGACGACCTGGAGGAGTTCCGCTCCTGCCAGCTCACCTTCCGTGCTCAGGCCGCGCCGTGGAACGACATGTCCCGTGGCGCCGAGCACTGGTTGACCGGCCCCGACGAGGTGGCCAGGTCCCTCGACATGGAGAACGTCATCTCCGCCGGCGCCAAGAACGAGGACGAGGGCCTCTATCCCGTCCAGCACGGCTACTGGCTCGAGACCATGCGCAAGGCCGTGGAGGCCGAGGAGGCCCATCGGGCCGATCAGCCCGGTGACCTGACCGCCGACGCGAGCGCATGAGGAGGAGGACCACATCATGACGACCACCACCGAACGTCCCGCCGCCTCCACGGCCGGCAACGCCACGATCGACCAGCACACCATCGAGCAGTTCCTCTACCGAGAGGCGCGCTACCTCGACGACCGCGAGTTCGAGAAGTGGCTGACCTGCTACGCCGACGACGTCGTGTTCTGGATGCCGTGCTGGACCGACGACGACCAGCTCACCCAGGACCCGCAGCGGGAGATGTCGCTCATCTACTACCCGAACAAGGGTGGCCTCGAGGACCGCGTCTTCCGTATTCGCACCGAGCGCAGCTCGGCGACCTCGATCCCCGAGCCGCGGACGAGCCACAACATCACCAACGTGGAGGTCATCGAGCGCAGCGGCGACATCGTCAGCGTGCGGTTCAACTGGCACACGATGTACTTCCGCTACAACACGGTCGATCCCTACTACGGCACGTCGTTCTACACGATCGACTTCTCCGGGGAATCCCCGCTGATCCGGCGCAAGACCGTCGTCCTCAAGAACGACTACATCCACCACGTCGTCGACGTGTACCACATCTGAGGACCCCCTCGCGTCAGGAGTGATCATGAGTCATCAGGTCGCCCTGTCCTTCGAGGACGGGGTCACGAAGTTCATCACCTGTGCGGAGGGCCAGACCGTCGCGGACGCGTCCTACCGCTCGCGCATCAACATCCCGCTGGACTGCCGCGACGGGGCCTGCGGAACGTGCAAGGCGTTCTGCGAGGCGGGCGAGTACGACCCCGGGTTCTACATCGAGGACGCCCTCACCGAGGACGAGGCGGAGTCGGGCTACTGCCTGCCGTGTCAGATGAAACCGACCAGCGATCTCGTGCTGCAGATCGCCTCGACGTCGGCGGTGGCCAAGACACGCGCCGCCACGTTCACCGGCACTCTCACGGGGCTGGAGAGGCTGTCGCCGACGACGTTCGCGCTCACGGTGACCACGCCCGACCGCGACGAGCTCGCGTTCCTGCCGGGCCAGTACATCAACTTCTCGGTGCCCGGCACCCAGGAGACCCGCTCGTACTCGTTCAGCAACGGGCCGGACGAGGATGAGCTCACTTTTCTCGTGAAGATCACCCCTGGTGGGGTGATGTCGACGTACCTGACCGAGCGGGCGGCCGAGGGGGACGAGGTCACGTTCACCGGCCCGAACGGTAGCTTCTTCCTGCGCGAGGGCGAGCGGCCGTTGCTGCTGCTCGCCGGCGGGACCGGTCTGGCGCCGATCCTGTCCATCCTGCGGCGTCTGGTCTCGCAGGAGAGCACCCGCCCGGTGCACCTCATCTACGGCGCGACCACCGACGACGACGTCATCGAGCTGGAGACCATTGAGGAGCTCGGCTCGAAGCTCGAGTCGTTCACGTGGGACTACTGCGTCGCTGACAAGGGGAGCTCGGCGCGGAACATCGGCTACGTCACGGCCCTCATCGCGTCCGAGCACCTGCACGACGGTCAGGGCACGGTGTACCTGTGCGGCCCCCCGGCGATGGTCGAGGCGGTGCGCACGCACTTCTCCGACAACGGCATGGAGCCGGGCGGCTTCTACTACGAGAAGTTCGCGCTCTCCGGGGCCGCCGCTTCGACGTCCACCTCGGTCACCGCGGACGAGCAGGCGGCTGTCGACGACACGGACACCGTCGAGAGTGCCGGCGCGGAGCAGCAGGCCGACCAGGTGACGTCGCAGGCGCCGGATTCGTCGGCGCCGATCGTCCGAGCCGGGGGCGAGTCAGAGCTGACGGTGTTCGAGCGCGCCTCGGGCATCGCGGGTCAGGACCTCTTCGGAGAGATCGACATGGAGCCGCTGGGCGCTCCGGCCGGTGACGCCGAGCTCGAGACGGCCGACACCGCCTCCCGTATCGCCGGCCAGGCGTTCGGCGAGCGGTTCGATGCCGAGAGCGACGACGTCGTGGGGCGCGGCTCGGTGCCCGGTGGCACTGCGTTGCTCCTGCACGACGACGGCACCTCCGTGACCGGGCAGGTGTTCGCGGTACCCACCGCGGACGTCGACCCGCTCGTCGAGCCCTCGCCCCGGGTCGCGGCGGCGCCCACGCCGGTGAGCGGACGTCCTGCGGCGATCGGCGCGGGCGGCTACGAGATCGGCGAGGAGCACCCGGACATCACCAAGTCCGACGCGGTGTTCGACGCCCGCCAGGCGCTGGAACTCGGTGCCGTCGAGCTGACCGTCGGACGCCTGTCGTCGTCCCAGCTCGCTGGGTACCGGCTGCTCGCCGACGCGACCCTGCCCTACGTCGAGGGCGAGCGCTTCGTCGACCCCGCCGCCTACACCGAGACCAACGCCGCGTTCCACGAGTACCTGTTCACACTCACCGGCAACGAACACCTGCTGCAGGCCTACCAGGCGCTCGGGGTCAAGGGGCACATGGCCGAGGTGCTGCGCAACGCGACGTGGTGCGACCCCGAGGTCGCCCACGACCACGTCAAGATCGTCGAGGCGTTCGAGGGCGGTGACCGCGAGCGGGTTCGCGCTCTCGTCATCGAGCATGCGCAGCGCAGCAAGACGACGATGCGCCGCGCGATGGCCGATGCCGGTCTCCGGGTGACGCCCGCGTTCATCACGCCCGGTCGGTTCGAGGGCAAGGTCGTCCTCGTCACCGGTGCCGCTCAGGGGATCGGCGAGGTCACGGCGCGACGCATCAGCGCCGAAGGTGGCCGCGTCGTCCTCGCCGACCGCAGCGAGCTCGTGGACGGCCTGGCCGAAGAACTGCGCAGCGCGGCCCGGCAAGCGACGTCCGTCGTCGGCGACCTCGAGACCTACGAGGGGGCGCAGGCGGCCGTGGCCGCCGCCGTCGATCAGTTCGGGCGGCTCGACGTGGCCATCCACACCGTGGGTGGGACGATCTGGGCCAAGCCGTTCCACGAGTACCCCGCCGATCAGATCGAGGCGGAGATCAACCGGTCCCTGTACCCGACGCTGTGGGGCTGCCGCGCCGCCTCCGAGCAGATGGTCAAGCAGGGCCAGGGCGTCATCGTCAACGTGTCATCGGTGGCCACCCGCGGTGTGCACCGGGTGCCGTACTCGGCCGCCAAGGGCGGGGTCAACGCGATCACGGCGTCGCTGGCGCTGGAACTCGCACCGCACGGGATCCGCGTGGTCGCCACGGCTCCCGGCGGCACCGACGCGCCCGCGCGGCGCATCCCGCGCGGGCCCGCCCCCGAGGGAGAGCAGGAACTCGACTGGTACCAGGCGATCGTCGACCAGACCGTGTCGTCCTCGCTGCTCAAGCGTTACGGCACGCTCGACGAGCAGGCCTCTGCCCTGTGCTTCGTCGCCTCCGACGAGGCCAGCTACATCACCGGCACGGTGCTCCCGGTCGCCGGTGGAGATCTCGGCTGACGAGACCCCGTCCTCGGCTCGGGTCACCTCGATCCGGTCCCTTCCGCTCCGGCTTCGGTGACGAGTCGCGGCGGCGCCCGCCACGGGCACACCACCTCCCTCGCCCCATTCCCTCACAGAGGCGGCGGCCCGCACCCTCCGGCGGCGGCCTCATCAGCTCACAACCCTTCTCCCGACAAGGAATCCCGCATGTCCTCTTCGCCCGCCCGGGGCAGCGTCGCCCCGGACGACCGCACACGGGCCTCAACGGTCCGGTGGGTGGTCACCATCTGCGCCCTCGCCATGCTCTTCGACGGTTACGACCTGGTGGTGTACGGCACCGTCGTGCCCCTCTTCCTGCGCGATCCGAGCCAACTCGGCCGGGTCACGCCCGAACTCGCCGGCCAGCTCGGCAGCTATGCGCTCGTCGGGGTGCTGGTGGGTGCGCTGATCGCCGGCGCCGTCTCCGACATCATCGGCCGCCGCCGGCTCATGATCGTGAACATCGCCTGGTTCTCGATCGGCATGGGGCTCACGACCTTCGCGACGAGCGCCCTGGCCTTCGGCATCCTGCGGTTCCTCACCGGCATCGGCGTCGGTGCCCTCGTGGCCACGGCCGGGGCCATCGTGGCCGAGTTCGCTCCGCCGGGCCGCCGCCACGTGTACAACGCGATCGTCTACTGCGGCGTGCCGGCCGGTGGTGTCATGGCGTCGCTGCTGGCTCTGGCCGTCCGCGACCAGTTCGGGTGGCGTCCGCTGTTCTGGTTCGGTGCGCTGCCGTTCCTGTTCCTGCTGCCGATGGCGATCGCCAAGCTGCCGGAGTCGCCGCTGTGGCTGCAGTCCCGCGGTCGCGTCGAGGAGGCCCGTGCCGCCGCGCAGCGCACCGGTGTCCCGTTGGTCGAGCACGCTCAGGCCGGCGTCTCGGCGGGCCCGGGCGAGCGCGCCGGGTTCGGTGCCCTCGTCGGCAAGCAGTACTTCCTGCCCACCGTCTTCCTCGGGCTCATGAGCTTCTCGGGGTTGCTGCTCACCTACGGACTCAACACCTGGCTGCCGGAGATCATGGGCCAGAACGGCTTCGGCCCGAGCTACTCGTTGGTGTTCCTCCTCGTGCTCAACCTCGGAGCGATCGTCGGCGCGGTGAGCGCGTCGAGCTTCGCCGAGCGCGTCGGTCCGCAGTGGGTGATCTCGGGGACCTTCGTCATGGCCGCCGTCGCCCTCGTCGCGCTGCCGCTCGGCTTCCCGTTTCCCGTCCTGCTCGCCCTGGTCGCAGTGGCCGGTGTCGGCACGATCGGCACGCAGGTGCTCGTGTACGGCTTCGTCGCCAACTTCTACGAGTCCCGGGCGCGGGGTGCCGGTGTGGCGTGGTGCGCCGGGTTCGGTCGCCTGGGCGGCATCGTCGGCCCGCTCGTGGGTGGAATGCTCATGGGTGCCGGCATCGGGATCGGCCAGGCGTTCCAGCTCTTCGCGGTCGCTGCCGTGTTCGGTGCGATCGTCACCGCGCTGCCCCGGCCGGCACGCCGGGCCGAGCAGTCCGCCGTGGTCGACCCGGACGCCGGAGCCGTCCCGCTGGGGCCGGCGGGCGAGCAGCCCGCGCTCGAGATGCCGGCTGACAGGCTCGCGCCGACCTCGACCACCGTGGGCATGACCGACCCGGGCGCTACCGTGACGCGATGATCTTCGATGTCGCCGAGACCCTCATCGGCCGGCGTCGCGAACTCGACGACATCGTCGCTCGGCTCGTCGACCCCTGCGGTCCCTCGGTCGTCCTGATCGAGGGGCCGCAGGGCGCGGGCAAGACGGCGCTGGTGAACACGGCGCTGAGGATGATCACCGGCGCCACACCGGAGGGGATCGTCAAGGTGGTCGGGCAAGACGTCGATCTCGCACACCCCCACTCGGTGCTCGCGCGATGGCTGCCCGATCTCGACCCCGACGCGAGCGTGGACACCGTCGCCCGTGCGCTCGTGGAGGCGTGGGGCCGGCCGCAGCCTCGCGTCGTCCTCGTCGAGGCCGGGCACTCCGTGCATCCGACGACGCTCGCCGCGGTCCAGGCCGCGGCACTGCTCACTCCCACCACCCGGGTCGTCGTCGCCGCGCGGCCCGAGCCGCGGATCGACCTCCCCGACGTCCACCGCATCGGCCTCGAAGGCCTGTCGGTGGCGCACACCGGCGACCTGGTCCGCGCCCATGTCGCGTGGGCCGGTGAGACGGCCGTCCGGGCTGCGCACACTCTCACCGGGGGTGTGCCCGGTGACGTCCTCGACCTGATCCGTGAATCGCCTCGGCCGGTGTGGAGAGACCGTCACCCGGCCTTCCGACCCACCCGGCGGCACCGCGACCGGATCGCCGGAGTGCGGGACACCGTCCGACCCGAGGCGTGGGCGCTCCTGCAGGCGGTGGCCGTCCTCGGGGAGCGTGCGGACCTCTCGCAGGCGGCGCACCTCGCCGGCGTGGATCCGGCCGCGATCGACGACCTCATCCTCGCCGGGGCCGTCACGGCCGGCAGTGTCCGCGGACGCACGACGGTCGCGTTCACCCACCCCATGTACGGCCTGGCGGTCACCGACCTCACGGGCCCGACGGGTGTCCGCGAGCAGCACCGCCGAGCCGCCGGGCACGTCACCGACCCCGGTGCGCGTCTGCGTCACCTCGTGGAGGCGAGCCTCCGTCCCGACGCCGGCCTGGCCGTGGAGTTGGCCGCGCATGCGAAGGCGCGAGGAGCGGTCGGTGAATGGGATCAGGCGGCGCAGGCCTACGCCGACGCCGCGCGAGTGGCGGTGGGCAGCGACCGCGCCCGGCATCTCACCTCGGCCGTCGACGCGTTCGTGGGCGCCGGCCGCCTGCCGGAGGCGGAGGAGTTGGTGGCCGAGCTGGAGAGTTTTCCGCGGTCCGCGTGTACCGACGCCATCCTGGGCTACCTGTCGATCCTGCGCGGGCGGCGTCACGACGCCCGCACGTGGTTGTCGCGGGCCTGGACGGAGGTCGGCGAACCGCATTCCGGGGGCGCCGACCCGGACCTGGCCGCGCTGGTGTGCACTCGAATGGTCCTGCACAACCTCGCGCTCGGCGACGGTCGAGCCCTCCTCGACTGGGCCGATCGCTGTGCGGAACTCGCACCCGGGTCGGTGCACGCCACCGAGGCCGCCGCGATCCGAGGACTCGGCTACGGCGCGCTCGGTCGCTGGACGGAGGCCCTCACCGCCGTCGAGTCCGTGGCCAACCGAACCGACGCGATCGCCCAGGCCCAGCGCGTGACGATGGGGCACGGGTGGCTCGCCCTGGCCATGGACGACCCGCTCGCCGCGCGCACCGCCTTGGAGAGCGCGATGTCGAACGACTACTCCTTCGGGTCGGTGCGGATCACTCTGTGGGCGCAGGCGTGGCTGGCGCGCACCCTGTTCGTCCTGGGGAGATGGGACGAGTGCCTGGAGGTGACGCACCGGGCCGCCGGCACCGTGGAACGCACGGGCCACGAACTCCTCCGCCCGTTGGTGCACTGGCCGGCAGCCGTCGTGCACGCCTACCGCGGCGACGACGACCGGTCCCGCATGCACCTGGACGCCGGACTCGCCGCCGATCACGACTACACGGTCATGCTCCTGCCCTCGGCCCTGGCCCACGCCCAGGTCGCCGAATGTCGCGGTGACCACGCCGCCGTCACGCGCGCGTTGCAGCCGGTGGCGCACGCCTTCGCCGCCCATCCCGAGCGAGATCCCGGCTTCTGGCCGTGGGTCGACGTCTACGCCGACGCCCTGGTGATGACCGATCGCCCCGAGGAGGCCCGGGAGGTCCTCGAGGCGGCCCTGGAGGTCGCCACCCGGCAGGGCCGTCGGAGCGCGATCGCCCGCAGCGAGATCGTCCTCGGCCGACTCCACGGCATGCGGGGCGACATCGACGCCGCCGTCGATGCCTTCGCCCGCGCCGACACGCTGCTGCGCGCCCTGCCCATGCCCGTCGAACGGGCGCGCCTGCGGTTCGTCCACGGCCAGACCCTCCGGCGGGCCGGCAGACGACGAGAAGCCGAGGAGATGACGCGGGCAGCCCGCGACGCCTTCGCCGCGCTGGGCGCGCAGACGTACATCGCCCGCTGCGACCGCGAACTCAAGGCCGCTGGAACAGGCGCCACCGGGCCGGGACCGCGCGGCGCCGCCGCGAGCGGGCAGCTCACTCCCCAGGAGACGGCCGTCGTCGACCTCGTCGCCGCCGGGCGCACCAACAAGGAGGTCGCCGGTGAGCTGTACATCTCCGTCAAGACCGTCCAGTACCACCTGACCCGCGTCTACGGAAAGCTCGGCCTGCGCTCCCGCTCCGAGCTGGCCGCCCACGTCGCCGCCGAGCGCGCCGACGAGGGCGCGGGCGCCGACCCTTGCCCTGAGGGGGACTCGTGACCTCGACCCGCAGTTCGGAACAGCGATCACGCCTGCTCCCGGCCGCCGCGCACCTCGAACGGCCCGGTACGCGACCGGCGAGCCCGGCGGACCTGCGAAGCGACATCGGTCCGACGTACATCGCCAACGCCGTCGTCGCGCTCGTGTTCGCCGCCACCGGCCCACTCGCGGTCATCCTCGCGAGCAGTTCGGCCGGCAACCTCAGCCCGGCGCAACTGAGCTCGTGGATCTTCGCCGTCTTCTTCCTCAACGGCCTGCTCACCGTCGTGGCGAGCATCGTCTACCGGCAACCGCTGGGCTTCTTCTGGACGATCCCCGGCACCGTCGTCGTCGGCACCTCGCTGCGGCACCTGCCGTGGAGCGACGTGCTCGGGGCGTTCGTCGTCACAGCCGTGTTCATCCTCCTGCTCGGCCTGACCGGCTGGGTGGGCAAGGTCATGCGCCTGCTCCCGATGCCCATCGTCATGGCGATGGTGGCGGGCGTGTTCCTCAGCTTCGGTCTGGGCCTGGTCGATTCGATCCAGAGCGCGCCGTGGGTCGCGCTGCCGATGGTGCTGGCGTTCGTCGCCCTGAGCGTCCCCGGGCCGCTGGGTCGCTTTCTGCCGCCGGTCCTCGGCACGCTCGTCGTCGGGGTGGCGGCGGTGTTGCTCACCGGAGGGCTCAGCACCGAGATCACCCCTGGGCTCGCGCAACCGGTGCTGCAGACGCCGACGTTCTCCCTGGCCGCGCTCACCGAACTCGTCCTGCCCCTGGCGATCACGGTCATCGTCGTGCAGAACGGTCAGGGCGTGGCGGTGCTCACCAACGCCGGCCACCGCCCCCCGGTCAACGTCGCCACCGTGCTGTGCGGCCTCGTCTCGCTGCCGGCCGCCGCTCTCGGTGCCGTCTCCACCTGCCTGACCGGGCCGACCAACGCCCTTCTCGTCGCCTCGGGGGAGCGCCGACGCCAGTACACGGCGGCCGTGACGTGCGGCGTGCTCGCGATGGTCGTCGGCCTCGCCGCCCCCACCCTGGTGACGTTCATGCTGGCGATGCCGCCGGCGTGGATCGCCGTCCTCGGTGGGGTGGCCATGCTCAAGGCACTGCAGGGTGCCTTCGTCGCGGCCTTCGCCGCACGGCACACCCTGGGCGCCCTCGTGGCGTTCCTCGTCACCGTCGCCGACCTCACGGTGTTCGGGATCGGGGGAGCGTTCTGGGGCGTGATCACCGGCTACCTCGTCTCCCGCGTCCTCGAGCCCGGCGACTTCGAGACCGCTCCGGCCGACCGATGACGATCGGCGACGATCGTGGCGCGCGTCGCCGGACGGCCGGTCGACGGCGTGTGCGGCCGGGGCCAGGTGGCGGGCTAGCATGGCACCCGGTCGCCGGGATCCGCCGCGATCGCCGTTGACGAGCATCTCTCTGGGAGTTTGCGTGAGTCCCACCCGCCCCGCCGCCGTCGTCGTCCTCGCTGCGGGCGCCGGAACCCGGATGAAGTCCGACCTGCCCAAGGTCCTGCATCCGCTGGCCGGCCGTTCCCTGCTCGCACACGCGCTCGTCGCGGCCCAGGCGTGTGATCCTGCGCACCTCGCCGTGGTCGTCCGCCACCAGCGTCAGGCCGTCGCCTCCCACGTCGAACAGCACTTTCCGCAGGCGGTCGTCGCCGACCAGGACGACATCCCCGGCACCGGCCGCGCCACCGAGTGCGGTCTCGACGCGCTGCCGAGCGACCTGGCGGGCACGGTGCTCGTCACGTACGGCGACGTGCCGATGCTCACCGGCGAGACGCTGCAGGCGATCGTCGCCGCGCACGACGCCGGCGGCAACGGGGTCACGGTCATGACGGCGCGCGTCGACGACCCGACGGGCTACGGCCGCATCCTGCGCGACGAGAGCGGTGACGTCGTCGGCATCGTCGAGCAGAAGGACGCCACCGACCAGCAGCGCGCGATCCGCGAGATCAACTCCGGCATCTACGCCTTCGACGGCGTGCTGTTGCGCGAGTCCCTCGCCGAGGTCGGCACCGACAACCGGCAGGGCGAGAAGTACCTCACCGACGTGCTCGGCATCGCGCGCCGGAAGGGTCGCCGCGTCGCCGCCTACGTGTGTGACGACCTCTGGCAGACCGAGGGCGTCAACGACCGCGTGCAGCTCGCGCGCATGGGGGAGGAGATGAACCGCCGCATCCTCGAGCGCTGGATGCGCGAGGGCGTCACGGTCGTCGACCCGGCGACCACGCAGGTCGACGCCGAGGTCTCCTTCGGCCGTGACTGCCGGCTGCTGCCCGGCACCCAGGTGCTCGGTGCCTCCACGATCGGCGCCAAGGTCGAGATCGGCCCCGACACCACGCTCGAGGACGTCGAGGTCGGCGACGACGTGCGCCTCGTGCGCACCCACGCGCGCCTCACCGAGGTCGGCGCCGGCGCAGACGTCGGCCCGTTCGTCCACCTGCGGCCCGGCTCCACGGTCGACGCGGCGGCCGACGTTCCCCCCTTCACCGACCTCGCCGCCACGGAGGACCTGCGATGACCGGTATCAAACGCACCACCGAGAAGAACCTCATGGTGCTCTCGGGCCGGGCCCACCCCGCGCTCGCCGAGGAGGTCGCCTCCGGGCTCGGCATCGGCCTCGTGCCCACGACCGCCTACGAGTTCGCCAACAGCGAGATCTACGTGCGCTTCGAGGAGTCGGTGCGTGGCTCCGACGCGTTCGTCATCCAGAGTCACACCGCTCCGATCAACGAGTGGATCATGGAGCACCTCATCATGGTCGACGCGCTCAAGCGGGCGTCGGCCAAGCGCATCACCGTGGTCTGCCCGTTCTACGGCTACGCCCGCCAGGACAAGAAGCACCGCGGCCGCGAACCGATCTCGGCCCGTCTCATGGCCGATCTGTTCAAGGCCGCCGGGGCCGACCGCCTCATCTGCGTCGATCTGCACACCGCCCAGATCCAGGGCTTCTTCGACGGGCCGGTCGATCACCTGCAGGCGCTGCCCATCCTCTCGGACTACGTCTCCGAGCACTACGGCGACGAGGACCTCGCGATCGTCTCGCCCGACGCGGGCCGCATCAAGGTGGCCGAGCAGTGGAGCAAGCGGCTCGACGACGCCCCGCTCGCGTTCATCCACAAGACCCGCGACATCAACGCACCCAACCAGAGCAAGGCCAACCGGGTCGTCGGCGAGGTCGCGGGCAAGACATGCATCCTCGTGGACGACATGATCGACTCCGGCGGCACGATCTGCCAGGCGGCAGACGCACTCATGGAGGACGGGGCGAACTCCGTCGTCATCGCCGCCACCCACCCGATCTTCTCGGGCCCGGCCATCGAACGGCTGCGCGACTCCTCGGCGCGTGAGGTCATCGTCACCAACACCCTGCCCATCCCCGAGGAGAAGCGGTTCGACAAGCTCACGGTGCTCTCGATCGCCCCCCTCATCAGCCAGGCCATCCACGAGGTCTTCGAGGACGGCTCGGTGACGAGTCTGTTCGAACCGTCGCACTGACGCGCCTCGCTCCTCACCTGGCCGAATCCGCCGGTCGCCTCTGGGCGGCCGGCGGATTTCTCTGGACCGTGCGTGTCTTTGTAGGATGAGGGCGTTGCCTCGGCGAGGGCCGTGACACGAGAGGATCCCCGACCGCTTGCGGTATCGGGCCGGTCGTCACTTTCGTCCACGTGCCGTGATCGACGCGGCGGCGCTCCGCGTTCACGCGTGTGCCGTCTCTTCGTGCCGCGCCCCGCGTCGAGGCCGCCGCATCCGTGACCCGCATCCCCGCTCTGCGGGATGCCCCGCCTCCCGAGGAGTTCTCGTGTCCGACAACGCCACGATCGCCGCCGCCATCCGCACCGAGTTCGGCAAGGGCGCCGCCCGCCGCATCCGCCGCGACCACAAGATCCCCGCCGTGCTCTACGGCTCGGGCACCGACCCCGTGCACCTCACCCTGCCGGGCCACGAGACGATGCTCGCGGTCAAGGTCAGCAACGCCCTTCTCGACCTCGAGATCGAGGGCGGCAAGCGGCAGCTCGCGCTCGTCAAGGACGTGCAGCGCGACCCGATCAAGCCGATCATCGAGCACGTCGACCTCGTCGTCGTGCGCCGCGGCGAGAAGGTGACCGTCGAGGTCGCCGTCACCGTCACCGGTGAGGCCGCACCCGAGACCGTCGTCACCACCGAGAACAGCGTTCTCGAGATCGAGGCCGAGGCCACGAACATCCCGGAGAACTTCGAGGTCTCCGTCGAGGGCGCCGCGGCCGGTACGCAGATCCTCGCCTCCGAGGTCACGCTGCCGGCGGGCGTCACGCTCGTCAGCGACCCGGAGCTGCTCGTCGTCAACGTCACGCAGGCCATCTCCGCCGAGGCCCTCGAGGCCGAGCTCGAGGCCGCCGAGGCCGACGCCGGCATCGAGAAGGAGGAGAGCGAGGAGGAGGTCGCCGAGGGCGCCGAGGCCGAGTCCGCCGAGGGCGAGGCCGCTCCCGCCGAGGGCGAGGAGGAGTCCTCCGACAAGGAGTGACGTCGCGCGCCCAGGCATCGCCCAGGCCTGGACCCATGACGGCGGGCCCGTTCCGGTTTCGGAGCGGGCCCGCCGTCGTCTGTGCACGCGGCCTCCCGTCCCGCTCGCACAGGCGTTTTCACCCTGGGATCGGAACGCCTGTCCGAGCGGGCCGAGGAGTCGCCCGTAGGCTGCGGGCATGGACACGTGGTTGCTGGTGGGGTTGGGAAACCCCGGGCCCTCCTACGCGGGCAATCGTCACAACGTCGGTGCGATGGTCGTCGACGAGCTCGCTCGCCGCGGGGGTGCGTCACTGTCGCGACACAAGACCAGGTCCCAGGTGGCGGAGTTCCGTCTCGGCATCCTCCCCGGTGGGATGCCGGGGCCCAAGGTGGTCGTCGCGGCGCCGCAGTCCTACATGAACGAGTCCGGCGGGCCGGTGAGCGCGCTGTTGCAGTACTACTCCCTCACGCCCGACCACCTCGTCGTCGTGCACGACGAGCTCGACATCCCGTTCGACGACGTGCGCCTCAAGAAGGGTGGGGGCGAGGGCGGCCACAACGGGCTGCGATCGATCACCAAGAGCATCGGCACGCGTGACTACCTGCGTGTTCGCGTGGGTGTCGGTCGGCCGCCCGGTCGGATGGATCCGGCCGACCACGTGCTGCGCGACTTCTCGGCCAGCGAACGCAAGGTGCTGCCGTTCGTCGTCGACACGGCGGCAGACGCGGCCGAGTCCGTCGTTCTCGACGGCCTTCTCGCAGCTCAGCAGCGTTTTCATTCCTGATCACGGGCCCACGACAAGGCTCCGGCCGTGGAGCGGTGGGCCTCTCATCCGGTCTCGATCGACCAGTATTTCCGCACTCTTCGCACCTCGGACATTTCTGCGCCGCAAATCGGATGAATCCGCACATACGTACTTGGACGGTTGGCCGATTCGCGTGTCGTCTGTAACAATTCGTGATGTGCGGGTTGTCGGCATCGGCTGGTGCGGTGCCCGTCGAGGGGGCCGGCGGGGGGCCGACGTTCCTTCTCGAGTGGCGACGACGTTCGACCGCACAGACCGACCGACGTCGTCCGGACCTCACCATCTCCCGACCTGTCGAAGGGATCCACAGTGACCTCCGAGTCGCGCGTTCGCGCCCAGCGAGTCCGACACGGCAAGCGTCCCGACCGAGTGTCGGTGCCGCCGAGTGATCTGCCGTTCGCTCCTACCCTCGGTGCCACCGCGGCGCGGGTGCCCTCGACTCCCTCCTGGGTCGCCAAGTACCTCGCGCGGGTGATCTCCTGCGACGTGGCGGTGGGCGTGTTGGCGGCGATCCTCGCCGCGACGCTGCGCTTCGGCGAGGCCGTGCAGTGGCAGTACCTGCTCGTCAGCCTTCTCGTTCCCCCGGTGTGGGTGTTGGCGCTCGCGATGTCGAACGCGTACGAACGCCGTTATCTCGGGGTGAGCGTGGAGGAGTACCGCGCCGTCACCCGTGCGGTCATCGGCATGCTCGCCGTGCTGGCGGTGTCGGCGTTCATCCTCAACGTGCTGCTCGCCCGCCTGTACGTGCTCATCCTGTTGCCGGTGCTGTTCGTCGGTGGTCTGCTCACCCGTTTCGTCATGCGCCGGTGGCTGACCGGGCGTCGCATGCGCGGCGATCTCATGCAGCGCACGGTCGTCGTCGGCCGCGCCGACGCGGTGGCCTCTCTCGTCCGCAGCATCAAGAGCGAGCCCGCACAGGGGCTCATGCCGGTCTCGGTGTGCGCGTCGGGTCTCGACGGGGACTGGAACATGGTGCCGTCCATCGAGGGCGTCGCGGTCGCGGGCCGGCCCCGTGATGCGGTGGCCGTCGCCGACCGTGCCGGCGCCGAGGTCGTCGCCGTCGCCTCCCACCCCGACCTCGCCGGCAAGTCGCTGCGGCGGCTCGCGTGGGCGCTGGAGGAGCGCGGCATCGAGCTCATCGTCAGCCCCGGTCTGCTCGACGTCGCTGGCCCGCGGCTGTCGATCCGGCCCTCGTCGGACCTCTCGCTGCTGCACATCGAGCGCCCGGCGGCCGGCACGCGCACCATCCTGTTCAAGCAGTTGATGGACCGTACCCTCGCCGCGCTACTCGTGCTCGCGCTCTCGCCGATCCTCATCGTGGCCGCGCTGGCGATCAAGCTCACCGATCCCGGCCCGGTGTTCTTCCGGCAGAAGCGGGTCGGCATCCGCGGCGAGGTGTTCGAGATCTACAAGTTCCGCACGATGGTCGTCGACGCCGAGGCGCGGTTGGCCGCGCTACAGGCGCGCAGCGACGGCAACGGCGTGCTGTTCAAGATGCAGAACGATCCGCGCGTCACCAAGGTCGGCGCGTTCCTGCGTCGGTACTCCATCGACGAACTGCCGCAGTTGTTCAACGTCATCAACGGCGACATGTCGCTCGTCGGTCCTCGCCCGCCGCTGCCGGCCGAGGTCGAGCAGTACGAGCCCGACGCCCTGCGCCGCCTGCACGTGCGCCCCGGCATGACGGGCCTGTGGCAGGTGAGCGGCCGCAGTGATCTGAGTTGGGAGGAGTCCCTGCGCCTCGACCTGCGCTACGTCGACAACTGGTCGCCCATCGGCGACCTGCGCATCCTTCTTCGCACCTTCCACGCCGTCATCCGTGGATCCGGGGCCTACTGACCCGTCGCGCCGGGCGGGGCTGGTTCAATGCTGCCCACGACACCGGTTCGCCGTCCGGATCAGCATGCCGGGGTGAACCGCAGGAGCGTCGAGGGGGGAGCGCGATGAGTGCGGGCCGATACGCCGGATCGGTCGAGGCCGCTGCGCGGTTGCGCGCCCTCGTGCCGGGCGGTGCTCACACCTACGCCAAGGGGCCCGACCAGTACCCGCTCGACTGTGCACCGATCATCGCTCGTGGGCGGGGCGCGCGGGTCTGGGACGTCGACGGCAACGAGTACATCGAGTACGGCTCGGGACTGCGCTCGGTCATCCTCGGCCACGCCCACCCCCGGGTCACCGAGGCGGTGTGCGAGCAGATCCGCCTCGGCACGAACTTCGTGCGTCCGGCCATGCTGGAACTCGAGGCCGCCGAGGCGTTCCTGGCGGCGGTGCCCACGATGGAGATGGTGAAGTTCGCGAAGAACGGCTCCGACGTGACGACCGCGGCGGTCAAGCTCGCGCGCGCCCAGACCGGTCGCGACGTCGTCGCGGTCTGCACCGACCAGCCGTTCTTCTCCACCGACGACTGGTTCATCGGCACGACGGCGATGGACGCAGGCATCCCGCGTGCGATCCGCGAGCTCACGGTCGGGTTTCCGTACGGCGATCTCGGCGCAGTGCGGGCGTTGTTCGAGGCGCATCCCGGCCGCATCGCATGTCTCGTGCTCGAGGCGGAGTCCGGTGCCCTCGTCCCGCCGGAGAACTACCTGCGCGATCTCGTCGACCTGGCCCACGAGCACGGCGCCCTGGTCGTCGTCGACGAGATGATCACCGGGTTCCGGTGGGCGCTCGAGGGCGCCCACGCCCTCGCCGGAGCCGTTCCAGACCTCTGCACGTTCGGCAAGGGCATCGGCAACGGCTACGCCGTCTCGGCACTCGCCGGACGCCGTGAGGTGATGGAACTCGGCGGGCTCGACACCGACGACGACCGCGTCTTCCTCCTGTCGACGACCCACGGCGCGGAGTCGGCCGGCCTCGCCGCGCTCATGGCGACGATCGAGGTGCACCGGGCCGAGGGAGTCTCCGAGCGCATCGCTGCCAACGGTCGCGCGTTGCGGGAGGCGTTGACACCGGTCATCGAGGACGCCGGACTCGCCGAGCACCTCAAGATCCTCGGTCGCGACTGCAACCTCGTGTTCGCCACCCTCGACGGCGACCATCTGCCCTCGCAGCCGTTCCGCACCCTGTTCATGCGGCAGCTCATCCTTCACGGCGTCGTGGGCCCGTCGTTCGTGTGCAGCGCGGCGCTCACGGAGGCCGACATCGCGCAGACGGTGGAGGCGGTCAGGGCCGCTGCGCCCGTCTACACCGCTGCCCTCGAACGTGGCGACGCGAGCGCCGACCTCGGAGGTCCGTCGGTCAAGCCGGTGTTTCGCAGGCGGGCGTGAGGCGGTGGCGAGGCGAGTCGTGGGTCGACCGACTCGTCGGAGCATGCGCCCGCCCTACGGCGGGTAAGAACGCGGCCGGAGGAGCGGAGTTGTGACGAGCGCGCGAGGGCGATGGCGAGCGATGGTCCCACCGGCGTGGGTGGTTCGGGCGCGCCGTTTTCGCGCCGTGGCCGCCTCCCGTCACGAGGAGTGGCTCGCGGAGGGACTCGGCTCGGGCCGAGGCGGCGAGGTCCTCGTTCGCCCGATCCGGCGTGAGGACGCCGAAGCGTGGATGCGGGCGATGCGCGCCAACCACGATCGGATGGGGCGGTGGTGGTCACTCGGATCCGATCCTGAGCGGGTGGCCGACCGCATCGCGTTCGAAGAGCACCTGCGGCAGTGGACGCTCCGGCTCCGTCGGGGCACGGGTGCGTGCCTCGCTCTGGTCGGACCCGCGGGACTCATCGGGGAGCTCCACCTCTGGCACCTACGACGTGGCGGCCGCACCTGCGAGATCGGGCTGTGGCTCGCACCGGACCAACCGCGGGAGGTGACGCGCGGCGCCGCCGCCGGCTTGGGGTTCGTCTTCGACCGGCTGTTCGACGTGCTCGATCTCGGGCGCATCGATGCGCCGGTGGCGGTCGCCAACCCGCTGCCACGACCGTTCCTGAGGTTGGGCGGGTTCGCGCACGACGCGACGATCCCGCAATGGCGCGAGGTGCAGGGAGAGCTGGTCGACTACGACCTCTTCGGTCTCACCGCGCAACGGTGGGCCGCAGCCCGTCCGGGGGCGTGGCGCACCATGGGCCCATGGCAGGCGCTGTGAGTTGAGCCGGCGACGCGCATGGGTTGTACCGAAACATCGGTCGGCGGTGGTGCCTCTTCAGCTCGAGCCCACGACACGCACGTGCGGCAGCGGCACGACGAACGTCGTCTCGAGACCGGAACGGCGCAGCTGTGCGATGACCTCGTCCGCGATGTCCCAGGTGAGGATGACGACCTCGTCCGGAGAACGGTCGACGAGATCCTGCGGGCCGACGATCGGCACCCCGACACCGGGGATGCGGCGGCCGTGCTTGGCGGGGGAGAGGTCGGCGGTGTACGGCAAGAGGTCGGGACCGATGCCGGTGGCGCCGAGCAACGTGCACGACTTCGAGCCCGCTCCGTACGCGGCAACTGTGTGGCCCGCGCCCTTCGCGTCCTCGAGGTGACGAACGAGCTCGGCGCGCACGCTCGCCGTCAGCTCTCGCAGGCGCTCGTACCCCTGTGGCGTGGTCGCGCCGGCGTCGATCTCGTCGTCGAGGATCTGCCGAACGGCGTCGTTCGGTGCGCCTCCCCGACGGGCGGCCACGAGGAGGCACCCGCCGAACACGTCCTCGGCCCACGCGTCCACGACGGTGAGGCCGTGCCGCTCGCAGGCCGCCGACCAGGAGTGCAGCGAGAAGTACAGCGGGTGCCCGTGGCGCACGGTGTCGAACTGCCCGCCCGTGAGTTGCCTTAGAGCGTGGTGGAACTCGATGACGAGCATCCCGCCGTCGGCGAGAGCGGCGACCCGCTCGGCGAGGTCGGCGTCAGGAGTCTCGGAGTGGATGATCGACTGGTTGTCGATGACGACGTCGGCCTCCCGCGTGACCTCCTGGGCGCCCCGCGCTGTCCACGCACCGATCCACGAGCCGCCGTGATGGCTGGAGAACTCCCGCACCCGGGGTCGTTCCGGCAGATCGAGCCGATCGAGGATGCGCTCGGTCACCTCGTGCGCGTGTCGGCGCAGGGTCTCGCTCTCGACAGCGCGGGCGACCTCTTCGGGTGGCGAGACGTGGTCGAGTTGGACGAGACGGCAGGCGCCGCACATCGTCAGCGCGAGCGGCCACCTCGCGTCGGGCTGCGGGTCGTCCGCCGGCGGAAAGTTGTCACAGGCAGCCTGAGCCCCGAGGTCGAGAACCTGCGTCAGCGCGGTCGAGCCACACATGCGGCACGAGGTGAGGGCCTCACCGGGGATCGGATCCATGAGTCCTCCTGGAACGGCCGACGATGAGCGATGTATCGGTACGGGCGTCGGGTGATGCATCAGAACAACGGCGAGCCGAGCAGGACCTTCTCGCAACGGAACGCCTCGGCGTATCGATGCCGACATTCCATGCCGCGCAGACGGGCGAGTGAGGAGAACGTCTCGGCATCCCACCAGTCCTTGCCCCGTTGGCTGACGTAGTGCTCGTCGAGAGCCGCCCACTTGGCAGCGACGGCCTGCTCGGTGAGTGGCTGGTAGACGTTGGCGCGTGAGGTGCCGAGATCGCCGTCCCATTTGGGGATCTCGAACTGCAGCACGAGGTGGTCCCGGAACGCGGTGGGTGCGAATTCTCCCAGGAGTCGGTGGTCCTGGTGCGCGTCGTGCCGCTGGTGGGTGACGACGACGTCCCAGGGTTCGCGGGAGAGCTCGGCGAGGATGTCCTTGACCGCGTCGTAGTCGGCCGGCAGCCGGGTGTCGCGCAGGTCGTGGACGACGACGTCCACACGAGCGGGAGCCATGAGCGCGGCCAGGCAGGCTCGGGATTCGGCGGCGCGTTCGGGGGTCGACGTCAGCACGACACAGGTGAACTCGGTGTCGGGGTTCGACCGGGCCCACGTGTGCAACGTGCCGCCGGCGCCGATCTCGATGTCGTCGCAGTGGGCGCCCACGGCGAGGACCCGGCGGGGCCCGGTGGATCGCTGGGCGATGAGTGGCAGCATCTCAGCGCCCCGAGAGGAGTGGCGCGGCGGCGGGTTGCGTGGGGGCGAGGGTGCCGTTGTCGCGCCACAACTGCCAGGGCGCGGCGCCGCTCGTGGCGAGCTGTTCGAGCACGGTGCGTTCCTTGACCGTGTCGGCCGGCATCCAGAACCCGTCGTAGGGATAGGCCGCCACCCGTCCCGCGGCCGAGAGTCGGGTGAGGGTGTCGCCGACGAGGTCGTGGCCGGGCTGCAACTCGTCGAGGATCTCCCGCCGCATGACGAAGTAGCCGCCGTTCTCGCGGATCGGCAGGTCGGAGACCGAGCTGATGCCGCGCACCGTGTTGCCCCCGTCGACATCGATGATGTGGAAGGCCGATTGTGGTGGCACCGCGAGCATCGAGGCGCACGCGTCGCCCGAGGCGAACTCGTCGATCATCGCGTCGAGTGGCGCGTCGGTGAGCACGTCGGCGTAGTTGGCGAGGAACATCTCGTCGTCGCCGACGTGGTGGGCGACGCGGTGCAGCCGTTCGCCGATCGGGGTGTCGATCCCGGTGTGGGCGAACGTGATCTTCCAGTCGGCCACGTCGGTCTGCAGGTAGCTCGTGCTGCCGCGGTCGATGACGAAGTCGTTGGAGTACGCCTCGCAGTAGTCGAGGAAGTACCGCGCGATGTGCTTGGCGCCGAATCCCATCGCGAGGATGAACTCGTGGTGGCCGAAATGGGCGTAGTAGCGCATCACGTGCCAGATGAGGGGCCGGTCGCCGACCATGGCCATGGGCTTGGGGATGTCTTCGGCGCCCTCGCGCATCCGCATGCCGAAGCCGCCGCAGAAGAGGACGACCTTCATCGCGCAACCTCCTGAATCACTGGCGCGACAGGACTCGTCGCGGCGACCGCGGTACTGGCTGGATCGACGATGTCGAGGGTGGGAACGGCGAAGACGAGCTTGCCGCCCCAGCTCGACACCGATGGCGCGAGTTGCCGCATGATCTCTTCCCGGAGGTTCCAGGGCAGCACCAGCACGTAGTCGGGCTGGGCTTCGTCGATGGCCGAGGGCGCCAGCACGGGGATGCGGCTGCCGGGGAGGAACTTGCCGTGCTTGTGCGGGTTCATGTCGACGGTGAAGGCGAGCAGGTCGCGGCCGATACCGCAGTGGTTGAGCATCGTGTTGCCCTTGCCCGGTGCGCCGTAGCCGGCGACGGTGAAGCCCTGCTCCTGCGCGTCGAGAAGGAACCGCAGCAGGTCGCGCTTGACCGAGTGCACGGCGGATTCGAATCCCGTGAGTCCCTCGAGGTCGTGGAGCCCGGCGGCCTTCTCGCGGGCGAGCAGGTCGATGACGGCGGCAGACGGCTCCGAGGCGTGCGCGTCGTGCTGGGCGTAGACGCGGAGCGACCCGCCGTGGGTGGGCAGCTCCTCGACGTCCGTGACGGCCAGACCGCCGAGGGCGAGGGCCCGGGCGATGGTCTGCAACGTGTAGTACTGGAAGTGCTCGTGGTAGATCGTGTCGTACTGGCGCAGCTCGATGAGTCTCATGAGGTGCGGCACCTCGATCGTCAACGTGCCGTCCTCGGCCAGCAGTGTCGCGAGTCCGCCGGTGAAGTCGTCGAGGTCGGGAACGTGCGCGTAGACGTTGTTCGCGACGACGAGATCGGCCCGGCCGTGGCGCTCGACGATGTCGGTCGCGCTTGATCGGCCGAGGAAGCAGACCTCGGTCTCGATGCCCCTCTCACGCGCCGCGGCGGCGGTGTTGGCGGTGGGCTCGACGCCGAGGCAGCGGAGGCCGGCCTGCGCGACGTGCTGAAGGAGGTAGCCGTCGTTGCTCGCGACCTCGACGACGAACGAATCCGAGGTCAGGCCGAGACGCTGGCGCATCGATTCGACGTAGCGTCGCGCGTGCTCGATCCAGGAGGTCGAGAACGACGAGAAGTACGGGTACTCGTCGGTGAAGATCTCATCGGCCGGGAGCACCTCGGGCAGTTGCACGAGCAGACACTCGGTGCAGACCCGCACGTGCAACGGATAGGCGACCTCGCCCTGCTCCGCCGCCTCAGGGCTGAGGATCGCCTCGCACGGCGGCGCAGACCCCAGATCCACGAACGTGCGGGTCAACGACGCCCGGCAGACACGACACGATAGTTCGGAACCTGCGTTCACATGCATCCCCCTGTACGGCACCGGTGTCTCGGCCCCTGACCCTGAGCTCGAGACATCGCCGGGCGAGGCCCGACCCGGTGGGTCACCGACCATGTTAGTCGGACGTCCGAATGTTTGGTCGACGTTGCATCCCTTGGGCCCCGGATGCACCCTCTGCATGACTAGGGTGCTGTGATGCGGGTCTTCGTCGAACTGTCGCAAGATGTCGACGCCGCGTCCTGGGGGGCGAGGCATGCGGCGGGGCTCGCCGCCGATTCGACTCCGTACGGGCTCCACCACCTCGAGGACCACGGACATCGGGTGCGGTTCTCCCATGCCCTGGCGGACGGCCCGGTGCGTCGCGTGTCCGAGATCGCCGCGGGACGGTTGTGGGGTCTGCAGCCGGTCGCCGCCCTCACACGTTCGTGGGAGGGCGCTCGCCGTGGCGCCGAGGTCGTCCTCTGCATGGACGAGCGCAACGGAGTTCCGGCCGCGTTGATGCCCACCCGCGCCCCCGTCGTCACGGGTATCGCCTGGATGGAGGATCCGGCCGCCATGAGCGCCGTCCATCGAGCGGTGGCGAAGGTGGCCCTCGATCGGGCCGCCGGCGTGTTCGTGGAATGTGCCGCCATGTTCGAGCCCCTGGTCCACGACTTTCGGGTGCCTGCGGAGAAGGTCCACTTCGTCACGCTCGGAATCGACGAGCAGCACTTCACGCCTTCTGCGCACGCCGCGGTTCCCGATCGCGTGTTCTCCGTCGGGGACGACCGCATGCGCGACTACGACACCCTGACCACCGCACTGCGCCGTGTGCATGAACAGCGCCCCGGGACGACCGCCGAGATCGCCACGACCCTCCCGGTGGAGCTGCCCGCGGAGTGGACGACCATCCACCGTCGCCGCATGGATCACGCCGTCAAGGAGTGCTACCAGCGAGCAACGGTCGTGGCCTTGGCGCTCGCACCGACGCGACAGGGGTCGGGCCTCACCGTGATCCTCGAGGCGATGGCTTCGGCGCGGCCGCTCGTGGTGACGGACAACCCCGGGCTGTCCGATTACGTCGAGCACGGTGTGACCGGTCTGCTCGTACCGGCTCAGGACTCCGGCGCGATGGCCGCGGCGATCGCCGAGTTGCTCGCCGAGCCCGATCGTGCGGCCGCGATGGGGCGTGAGGGGCGGCGCCGGGTCGAGGAGCGCTTCACGACCCGGCACATGGCCGCCGACCTCGACAGGGTGATCCGAGCCTGTGTGAGCCGTTGAGGGACAGCAGCACTCGAGGCATGCGGCTTTTTGCGGCGATCAACGCCGACGGGTCGATGTGGTCGTGCGGGATGCGTTAGGTTTCAGTCGCGCCCGCGCGGTGCCCGCCCGCGGCCAGGACCGTCGTTCGTGCAGAAAGGGGAGCGTGGCGTGCCTCACTCCCCCCTTCTCGCGCCTCCGCGGGTAGCCGTCGTCTGTGAGGGTGACCCGTCGAACCCGGAGGAATGGTCGGGCACCCCGTACGGCCTCGTCGGCGGTCTTCGGGCCGAGGGGATCGACGTGGTCACGATCGCCGGCGCAGCCAGAGGCCGGGTCGCTCGGGTGGCTCGCGATGTCGTGGCCCTCATGTCCGCGCGCCCGGCCGCGCCCACTGTCGAGGCCGTCAAGGAGTCCCTGCGTCAGTCGCGACGCGCCGCCCCGTTCACCGCCGAGTTCGGATCCACGGGGACCCTCTACGCCCGCAGCGGCCTGCTCGCCCATCGCGGGGTGGACGCGGTGGTGCAGATGGGGAGCGCGTACACGATCCGCCACCCGCGCGTGGCGACGTTCGAGGACATGACGGTGCGCCAAGCCGTCGAGCACGACCAGTACCAGTGGGGCGAGCTCACCGAACGGCAGGTCTCCCGACGCGTCGAACGCCAACGATCGGTCTACCGGCGGGCCACGGCCGTGCTGTCGGCGACACCGTGGGCCGCGGAGTCCATGCGGCGCGACTACGGAGTGTCGGCAGCGAAGGTGCGAGCGATCGGCCTGGGCTGCAATCACGAGGCGTCGCCCGACGGCCGGGACTGGTCGGTGCCGCGATTCCTCTTCGTCGGCAACGACTGGGCCCGCAAGAACGGCGACCTGGTCGTTCGTGCCTTTCGAGTCATCCGCGAAACGGCTCCCGAGGCGACGCTCGATCTCGTCGGCGGGCATCCACGCGTCGACGAGCCCGGCGTCACCGGTCATGGCCGGCTACGGCTGTCGGATGCCGCCGAGTCGGCGCGGCTCGATGCTCTCTTCGGCGCGAGCACGTGCCTGGTCGTTCCGTCACGGTTCGAGGCTGCGGGGATCGTCTATCTCGAGGCGGCCGCCGCCGGCATGGCGACCATCGGCGGCAGGGCCGGCGGCGCACCGCACCTCATCGGTGGGGGCGGGATGACCGTCGCTCCGACCGATGCAGCCGGGCTCGTCGACGCCATGCGGCGGATGTGCGATCCGCAGGTCGCGCGCGCCTTCGGTGAGTCGGGGCGAGCCCGTTCGGCCGAGTTCACCTGGCCCGCCGTCGCGAGGCGGGTGCTGACCGCCCTCGGCCTCCGCTGCGAATCGACACCGGTCACATGGTGATTCGACACGCCGGCTGCGACCGCACCGCCCCTCTGCAACCACCGATCGGCGAGAGGATCGAATCGACATGACCAGCTCTGGAGGGCACACCGCCGTCGTGGTCGTGAACTACGGGCCGACCGGTCTGCTCGAGCGCAACCTCGTGCCGTTGGCGGCGGCACGACCGGACGTGCGGGTCGTCGTCGTCGACAACCGGACGACTGGTGAGAACGCGGACGACGTGGCCCGCATCTGTGCTGCCCACGGGTGGCGGGCGGTGCTGAGCCCGACCAACCTCGGTTTCGGCGGCGGGATGAACGCGGGCGTCTCGACCGCGCTCGACGACGGTGCGGGGCGTGTGCTGCTGCTCAACCCGGATGCGGTGGTGGACGATTCGGCACTGGCAGCGTTGGAGCGGGCCGTCGAGAACTCGCCGATGACCGCGGTGTCACCGCGGGTCGTCACGACGAGCGGGGCGGTGTGGTTCGCCGGAGCGGGCCTGGACGTGCGCGACGGAACGATGGTCGGGCCCGAACGGCTCGGGGAGGCGGGGATCGAGCCGTGGCTGAGCGGCGCCTGTCTCATGTTGTCGGCGACGCTCTGGCGTGCGGTGGGCGGGTTCGACGACAGTTACTTCCTGTACTGGGAGGACGTCGACCTGTCCCGCCGTATTCGCGAGGCGGGCGGTGCGCTGCGCGTGCTGGAGGACGTGACCGCCGTGCACGACGAGGGATCGACGCACGGCGAGGGCGGTGCCCGGGCCAAGTCGGACCTCTATTACTACTACAACGTGCGTAACCGGCTTCGATACGCGCAGGCGCACCTCACCCCGGCGGCGCGGCGACGCTGGCAGGCGGGTTCGCTCTTGCAGGCGCGGGAGGTTCTCCTGCGGGGTGGTCGGCGGCAGTTCGTCCGATCACGCAGCGGACTGTGGGCGGCTCTTGCGGGGGTGCGGGACGGGCTGTCACGTCGGTGGGGGCCGCGAGGGGCGCCCGGCGTATCCGCGTCGTCCGCCGGAACCGAGGGGCCGCTGCGGGTGCTGATGACGTACATCGAGCCGTTGCCGTTCCACAACCCCTACGTGAAGCTGCACGATCGCTCGCTGGAGGAGACCGGCGAGGTGCGTGTCCTGCACTTCACGTGGCGTACGGCGTTGCGCGGCGACTACGACGTCGTTCACTCGCATTGGCCGGAGGACGTGTTCGCCGCGACGACGCCGCTCAAAGCCGCGGGAAAGCGAGTGGCGGCGGCGGCCTGGCTGGCGGTGCTCGCGGCGAAGCGCATCCCGATCGTGCGCACGGTTCACAACCTCGCGTTGCCGAGCGGCATGGATCCGGTGAAGAAGGCGCTCATCCTCGCGATGGACCGCATGACGACCTCACGTGTGCTCATCAGCGCGACCACTCCGACACCGGAGGGGCCCCACTCGACCGTCCTGCACGGGCACTACCGCGACTGGTTCGGTGTGCTGCCCGTCGAGGAGAGCGTGCCCGGTCGCATCGCCTACTTCGGCATGGTGCGCCGGTACAAGAACGTCGAGGCGCTCGCCTCGGCTTTCGCCGAGACCCGCGACACCCATCCCGAGTGGACGCTGGAGATCGCCGGCAAGGCGTCGTCGCCCGAGTTGGAGGATGACATCACGCGAATCCTCGACCACGACGTGAGGGCGAGGACGACGTTTCGCTACCTCGACGACGAGGAGGTCGTGCGGGTGTGCACGCAGGCCGCTCTCGTCGTGCTGCCCTACAAGGAGATGCACAATTCGGGTTCGCTGCTCACCGCGTTGAGTCTGGGCCGGCCCGCTCTCGTGCCGCGCAACGAGGCCAACGAGGCAGTCGCCGCCGAGGTCGGGCCCGCGTGGGTGCAGATGTACGAGGGCGAGCTCGACGCCGACGATCTGGTGCGAGCGATGGCCGCGGTCGCAGACCTGCCCGGGACCATGCCCGATCTGCGGGGACGTGACTGGGACGTCTCTGCCGCGGGCCACCTCGCGGCCTATCGGGATGCGCTCTCCCGTCGCCACCGGCGCGTGCCGGGGCGGGCGTACTCGTCGTAGACCCAGTCCCAGGCGCCGGCGACGATCCCCGCCCCCCGGGAGGCGCGGTGAACACCGAGGCCGAGACGCCCGTGTGAGCGGCGGGCCGCGGCGTCGACCATGGTTCCCAGACCGGCCACGACGCGGGCGGCTCCGACGCCCGTCGTGGCGAGACGCCGCGTGAGCGAGTGCGGCGCGCCGCGACCCGCCTCGCGCGAGGTGAGGACGGCCGCCCACGTCAACCCGTTGCCGAGGGAACGTGTGGTCACCCACCTGGCGGTCGCGCGGTCGGTGGGCACGGTCTCAGTGACGACGGCGGCCTCGCACCAGCGGATGATCGCGCCGGCGTCGGTCAGGGCGTGGGTGAAGTAGCTGTCCTCACCACCGCGTGTGCCGATCTGCGGGAACTCTGCACCGACCCGCTCGACGACGCGACGGTCGAGCAGCAGGTTTCCGCTCGCGGCGTGGCTCATGCGGGCGCCATCCGGCAACGATGGAGCATCGTGGAAGGGGCCGAGACGAATCCAGTCGGCCGTCTGCGTGGTGTAGACGGGGCGTACCGGCCCGGCGACGGCGTCCGCGTCGGATGACTTCCAGGCCTTGACGAGCGTGACGAGCCAGTCGGGGGAGGGGGTCTCATCGTCGTCGATGAAGACGAGGAGGTCCGACGAACGGGACTCCGCGAGAGCGCGGTTGCGCGCCGCCGCGATGCCGGGCGTGCTCTCGTGCACGTAGCGCAGATCGAGAGCCTGCCCGCCCCCGGTGCCTGCGGATCGCCACCTTTCCACGGTGTCTCGCGCGGAGCCGTCTGGATCGTTGTCGACGACGACCACCGAGGGTCTCCACCCTGCCCTCGCAGCAGAGTCGAGTTGCGGCACGAGGTCGGTGAGCAGATGAGTGAGGCCGGCGGGCCGCCGGTACGTCAGGACGGCGACGCAGATCGTGGTCACGTACGGCTCCAGAGGTGATCTGGCGGGTCTGTACGGTGCAGACCAGCATCCCCATGGCTACGGCATGATGAGTCTATGGCAGTGACAGGACGTCGCCTCGCACGGCCAGGGCGTGAGCGGTCGCGACCGAACGCTCCTCGCACCGCTCTCGTCGTCTCGGGTAGCGCCGAGTTGTACGGCTCGGACCGGGTGCTCGCGGAGGTGGTCACGGCACTCGTGGACGCAGGCACGCGCGTGGTCGTGGCTGCCGGGGCGGACGGCCCGTTGCTCACCCGAGCACGTGAATCCGGAGCGCGGACCATGGTCGTCCCCTCTCCGGTCCTTCGACGCAGTTACCTGTCGCCGGCAGGGCTGGTGAGATTCGGGGCGGTCGCCATTCGGACTCTGCCCCGCATGGTCTCGCTCCTCCGGCAGGTGCGACCCGCCCTCGTCTACGTCAACACGTCGACGCTCGTGGCCTGGAGCGTGCTGGGGCGCCTTGCCCGCGTCCCCGTCGTCGTACATGTCCACGAAGCGGAGGCAGGTAGGGCGGCGGCTTTGCGTCGAGTTCTGGCGACCGCCATGCGTGCGGCCACTTTCATCGTCTGCAACAGCGAGACCTCCCGGCGGCTCGCAGCATCGGATGCGATCGGACCCCTGCCGCCCTCCACGGTGATCCTCAATCCTGTGCCGCCCCCACGAGTGACCGCCGAAACCCGCCCGCATCTCGTCGGCCCGGTTCGGCTGATCTACGTGGGGCGGGTATCGGAACGCAAAGGCGTCGACCTCGCGATCGAGGCCGTCGGGAGCCTCGTCGCCGGTGGCCTCGACGTGACATTGGACGTCGTGGGGGACGTCTTCCCCGGGTATGAACCCTTCTTCGAACGGATCCGCGCACGATCGACGGCATTGGGCCTGGCCGATCGCGTGCGGTTTCGCGGTTTCCACGAGGACGTCGGGCCCTTTCTGGCGGCCGCGGACCTCTGCCTCATCCCATCGCGATGGGACGAGTCCTTCGGCAACGTCCTGGTGGAGGCCGTGTCCGCCGGACGACCGGTCATCGCCGCAGCCCAACAGGGTCTACGTGAAGCCGGGAAGGGCCTGGACTCGGTCACCTACGTGCCCGCCGGCGACGTGGGGGCCCTCGCCGATGCCGTCCGTGACATCGTCGAACGGTGGGAAGACGCACGCGCAGCCGCGGCCCGGGACTCGAGGATCAGCGTCGAGAGGCATGAACCCCGTGCCTTCCGGCGCACCCTCTCGCAAGCCCTCTCTGCGCTCTGGTGACGAGGACGGGCGCCTCCGTGACCGTCACATGAGGCACGGCGGTCCGGGACGTGCGGCAGCCCGGACGTAAGGTGGAGACCGCTGAGCGTGAGGAACAGGTGGAATGGCGTCACGACCCGAGAAGTCCCATGGGGGCGGACTCCTCAGGGGATTGTCGAACCTCGTCGGCGCCAGAGGTCTGGGCATCCTCTTCACCCTCGTACAGGTCAAGATCTCCACGAACTACTTGGGCACCGAGGGCTACGGCGTCCTCAGTGCGGCGTTGGTACTGATCGGCACTTTCGAGGCGTTCACCGAACTGGGGATCGGGACGATAGTCGTCCGACGAGTCGCCGCGGGTGCGGATCTGCACCGAACGGTGGGAATCGCTCAGGCCTTGTCGTTCTGCTTGTCCGTCGTCCTCGTCCTAGGCGCGATCCTCGCAGGCTGGTTCGGCTATCGAGGAACGGGCGCGTTCGAAGGGATCCTCATCCTCTCGGTAGGGCTGTTCGGTACGGCCTGGGCGGCGACCTACAACGCGGTCGCGCAGACCCGTGACGACTTCGCGGGCATCTCGTGGGCGGACATCTCGGGCCGCGTCCTCTCCCTGCTCATCGTGGTGATCGCGGTGTCGAGCGGCGCGGGCATCGAACTGTTCTTCGTGGCTCAGCTCGCCGCTCCCCTGACGCGCGGACTCGTCTCACACCTGTGGGGCCGACGACACGGGCCGTTTCGGCGCGTGTGGAGCCGCCGCGAGATGACGGGTCTTCTTCGTGAGGCGTTGCCGCTCACGTACATCACCGTCATCGCCGGACTGTACTTCCAGATCGACGGTGTGATGATCGTGCAGCTCAGCACGGTCGTCCAGGCGGGTGCCTACAACTTCGCCTATCGCATTGCCATGAACGTGACCGTGATCGGTCTTGCACTCACCTCGGTGCTGGTCGCGAGGTTTGCCACGGCTGCAGCGACATCGGACGAGAGCTATCGACGAGTCCTGCGCATCTCGATGGCCGTCATCCTCTCTCTGTGTCTTCCGATCGCCTTCCTGTTGTGGCCGTTCAACGCCGACGTCATCCGTCTGCTCGGCTCGGAGGATTTCGTCGAGATCTCATCGCTGCCGCTGACCCTTCTCTGGGTGTCGACCGCGACATCGATGGCGGGCATGCTCGTCTCGACGGCCCTGGTGGCCGGTCATACGCAGAGGTTCCTCGCGTACCTCAACACCTGCACGCTGGCCCTCAACATCGCGCTCAACGCGCTCTTCATTCCGCGCTGGGCTGCGAGCGGCGCGGCGGCGGCCCTTGCCGTCACCGAAGTGCTCGGGCTGACGCTCGCGCTGATCCGGTTGGGTCGTCGCTGCCCCGGGTTCTGGCCCTGGCGTGACTTCCTTGTCCTCATCGGAGCCCTGGCCTTGGCGCTCGGCGTCGAGTACGTGACGGCTCCCGTGCTTCCGTGGGTGGTCCGTGGGGTAGTCGTCGCGGCGACGTTCTTCCTCGTGGCCTACCTCAGCGGGGTCGTCACGCCCACGAAACTGCGTGAGCTGTCCGAAGGGCCGTCACATCCCTGACGGCAGCGGGCAGGCGCCTTCATGTGCGCTCAGCGGCCACCCTCAGCCGGTGAAAGAACCTATCGCGCGCATGCCCACCGGTGCGCCGTAGGTTGAGCTCTGGCTTTGCGACACGGGCACTGCCAGCGGGTTCCAGCGGGCCTCGGTCATTCCTTCGCCGAACCCGGTGACCGACAGGCTCAGGTTCGAGGCCGGCCGACCCTTCGCTTTCTGGAACTGCTCGACGGAGTCATAGTCGGTCGTTGTTCGATCGGCGTTCCCCCAGGCGATGGCGAGGGGATCGCGTGATTGGCGCCTGGGCGTGAACGCGTTTCCCGTGAAATTGATGTTCATCTCGTCCGCGCTTCGGCCCGTATTCCGATCCACGACGTATACCTGGAAGTTCGACTTCTGATCACCGTCACCGCCGAAGAGGTTGTTGTTGACTGTGATGTCGCGAAGGATCCAGGTGTTCGTCGTGTCGCCGGCCGCATACCGAGAGTCATGCCCGATGGTGTTCACGACGGACTGGCGTCGCCAATCCTGCACCATGTGGAGATCCGACATCGAGTTGTAGCCCAGAGTGTTGTTCTCCACGCGAGTGCGCTCGGTGTTGTAGAGGATGATGCCTTGTTGATGGCCGACGACATGGTTGCTGCCGACCAGGCCGTCCGAGGAAAGCTCTGCTGCGATGCCGGTGCAGCCATTCCCGCCCACCTGATTACGAACGATCTTGAAGCCCACGACGGACTCGTCCATCCAGATCCCGGTCGCTCCGTAGGAGTCCGACACACGATTGTTGTCGATGGTGACACCGCGGCTCTGGCCGATCTTGATGCCCGCCGCCGTCGGCAGGTTGTTGAAGCGTTCGAAGTTGGAATTCTTGATGACGCTGTTCGCGATGACTGCCCCGTCGGCCCACCGGCCGTGGACGCCCAGCATGCCTGCGCGGTCGACTGTGACGTGGTCCAGTCGTCCCGAACCCGTCGCCCCGTCACTATCCAGCGTAATCCCCGTCGTGGCGACGTCCTGGACGACGACGTTCTGGACCAGTGTGCGCGGACGAGCGATATAGACCGCCCCGTACGTCGTGACCGAATTGCCGAAGCGTCGGACGCCGAAGCCGCGAAGTGTGACGTCCGGGCTTCCGACGACCAGAGCCTGCTGCCTGGTGGTGACCCGGACGTCCTTGCCGGCCGGGTCGAAGCCGAGAATGAGTTTGCCGGTGGATTCGTTCACCGCGAACTGCTCGCCACTCGGCTTCGAGGCGACTTGAGTGATCCTGCGTCCGTTGACGAAGACCATCTGAGGCCATGCCGCCATGGAGTTCTGAGGACCGACGAAGGCGTCGCTGCCGCCGGGGGTCGTGTGGTCGAACCTGACGGAGTAGCGCGTCTCCCAGCGCCCGTCGACCTGGCGCCAGCCGCTCGTCTTGTCGCTGCCGTCAAACCAGACTGTTTCGCCGGGGTAAGGCTGGAGGGTCACGGGCCGGCCGATGAACACCCGTTCGCGATATTCACCTCCGCGCAGAACGATGGTGCCGCCCGCGCGGACCACGTCGACGGCACGCGAGATAGTGCGCAAGGGGGTTGCCTGCGTGCCGGAGCCCGCGTCGTTACCGCGTGCCGGATCGACGAACACGGCGCCCGCAGGCACGGGGTACGTCGCGGACCCCACGGGTAGCGAACCCCGCGTCGGGGGCGCTGTGACGCCAGAGATCGCGGCCACGGTCTCAGGGGCGGCTTGCGCGGCCTGCGCCGGCCCTGCGCAGGTGAAGGACAGAGCGATGGACAGGGCCAACGAGGGTGCAGCGAAGACGAAGCGAATCGACATGGGGGTTCCCCTTGAGGGCGTGGCAGGAAGAGCGGCAGGGGCCAAGTGCACGTTCGCGAGACGGGAACGAGAGGGATGCGCTCGACGCGTATATCCATCGGCCACGATGGAGTCACTCTGAGCGGTGCCCGGCGGTGTGTGGAGGCATCGCCGCGATGTCACGATCTCCTGCCGCGGGGCTTTCCTTGGCCGGTCTTCGAACTCGGGCTTCGGTAACGGCGCACAAGAAATTCTGGTACCACGGCGGCGGAAGCGGTACGCCCCTGCGAACTGGACGACCGATCATGTCCGTGTCGTACAGTGCTATGGCGGCGGGGGGCCTCGGGTCCTCGGAGATGACCTCGATGCAGGGAGCGTATATGCAAGCGATGCAGGGTCGGCGCGGTCGCTTGATCGCGGTGGTCGTCGTCGCGAGCGTCGTGTGTGCTCTGTTGGGGGCCGTCGCGGTGGCGATGCGGCCGGCTAGCTATACGACGACGGCCTCGACGAGCGTCACTGCCGACCCGAAGACGACCGACCCGACTGTTCTCCAGGGCTTGACGGCAACCATCTTCATGATGATGCCCGCCTATGCCGAAGAGGCGAAGAGCCAGCAGATCGTCGACAAGGCGGCTGGGGCATCGGGATTGACTCCCGAGCAGGTCCAGGCTGGCCTGACAGTAGAACGCAGTATCGACTCGTCCGTGCTCTCTTGGTCGTTCTCGGCTCCGAATCCACGTGCAGCTACGGCCGCCCTCGAGGCGGCGATCGATGAATTCGCCTCCCAGTTGCCCAAAGCCGGGCCGCATGCGAGCCAAGGGCGTCCACTCCTGACCGTTGTGCCCAACGGTCAGCCCACCCCGCCCACGACGAGTCCGATCACCCCGGCGGTGGGAGCATTGGCGGGCGCGGCTATCGGTTTGCTGGGGTCGCTTGCGGTTCTTTTCCTGATGAAGCGCGGGGCCGAATTCGTGGAAGCGGATTGGGACGAGCTCGAAAACACCTTCCGCGTGCCCGTGGCGGCGGACCTTGTCGGTCGCGCTTCACATCGCGCACGACAATGGCAATACGCCGCCGACCGATTGCGTCCCGGTTTGTCGCATGGGCCTATCGGCCTCGTCGGGTTGACCGACTCGGTATCTCACGAGGATGCCGAAAGTCTCCAGCGGGCGCTGGGAGACGGCTCGCGGGAAGTCGTGCCGATGGGGCCCGTTGCTGCTGCCGACGGAGTAGAGCTGGGCGGCTTGGCGGGGGCTGTGGTCATGATCGCTCCGGAACAAGCACATAGGCCGACCGTGGCGAGTGACTGCCGTTCAGTGGTCAGCGGCATCACAGGGCCGGTCGTCGCGGTGGTCGACCGACGCCGGCCTCGTCGCTGACGATGTCCGCGCCAGGGGGGATTGAGGACGTCGAGGCGCCGGCGGGACAGGTCCGCGCTCGAATCGGCGACCAGTACTGGTTCGTCGGCACGATCTGTGCGCTGGGAGTGGGTGCGTTCACGTCGTTGGCCCTCGCATCACCGCTGCCCTTCATCGGGCTGGCGGCTCTCCTGTTTCTCGCCGCATGCGCCGTCCACCCCCGCGTGGCGTCGGTGTCGGCGCTGTTCCTCTGGGCAGGCCCGTTCGCGACCATAGGCGCGTCCAGGCGCGTGGCCGGGTTTCAGGTCGATCTCGCAGACGTGATCGTGTTCTTGGCGGTGCTCGGACATATGGTGCGCTGTCGGCGAAGGGGCAGACCGATGATCGACCTGAGGGCGAGCTCGCTGTTCGTCGTGCCTCTGGTCGTTTTTCTCGGTGTGGCCGTCTTCGGTGTGGTTCGTGGTCTCGCGTTGGGCAACGCCCGAGGTACGGCGTCCGATGCGTTGCTCGCGCTGTCCGCGCTGTCCGCGTACGTGCTGTTCCGCATCACGTACGGGCGCCGACTGCGGACTTTCGCTCACGACATCGTCTACGTTGCTGCCGCCGGCAGCCTCATTCTCGTGGTGGCGGCTGCGGCCGGATACGCTCCTCAGCTCGGTGTGGTCGTCGACACCTATTTCACCCGGGGTGTCAAAGACACCTCCTTGCGGATCGATGCGCCGGTCCAACGTCTCTCGATTCTGGGAATACTCCTGGTGGTGATGGGCTTCATCCCTTACCGCAACGGCTCGAGGTGGAGGGCGCTCGCTCTGCTGATCCCGATGGTTGCCGGAATCGGTGCCTCGCTGACGCGAAGTACGTGGTTGCCTCTCATCGCTGCGGTCATCTTCCTGCCCGCATTCATGCGCTCAGGTCGTGCCATTCCGTGGGCACTGGCCAGACGGGGTGCAGCCGCGGCCCTTGCTCTGGTTGCGGCATTGACGCTCGGTGCGTCAGGGCTGCTCGGTGATTACGCGAGGAGTCTGGCCGCTCGGTTCTTGAGTGCAGGCGACTCCGATGTCCTGCAGGACGATAGTTACCAGCAGCGGCTGGTCGAAAATGTGAAGGCATTATCACGTATCGCCGAGAATCCCGTGTGGGGGATCGGATTTCCGCGCCCCTATGGAGCGTTCGTTCCCTGGTTCCCCGAGAATCTGAACATCGAAGTTTTTGCGATCCGCTACTACATCCACAACTCCTACTTGGGGTTGGTCATGTACTTCGGCTTGCCAGGAGTCTTCAGTCTCTTGATTCTCGGCCTGTCCATTCTCGTGCTGGCGCGCGATACGGTCGAGGCAAAGCCATCGCACCGAGCAGTTCCACTCGCCTGTCTGGGCACGCTCGCCGTACTGGCCCTCACCTCGTCCTTTCAGACGCAGCTGGGGTATGAGCCGTTCTATTTGCTGATGGCCACGGTTCTCGCGTTGGCCGAGGTCTGGCGGAATCGAGAGCGCGATCCATTGAGGCTCAGTTCGACGAGCCACCGTCGTGCGCGTTACAGGGCTTAGGCGAAGAGGTGGCAGATGCCACCACGTTGGCCCGTTCGCCGGTGGCGGAGGGTAGGTCCCCGGGCCCGGCGACATCGCGGGTTCTCTGCTGATCACCGGTACCCCACTGCGCCACTGTCGTGCCTCCGCCCACGACGAACGTCGTGCCGCTCACGCTGATCCCCATATGGTCGGCGGGAATGCCGGTGGCAAGATCGACGGCGCGCAGCCGGGTCTGCGCGGGCCCGGGGCCAAGCACATTGCAGCGAATGCGCACGTTCTGCACCAGCCAAGGATTCGTCGTGTCACCGGGCGGAAAGCGTGGATCGTGGCCGTTGGCGCGGGGGTCGTTCTGTCGACGGTGATCCTGCCGCAGATCGAGATCGATACCGGTGTTGTCGCTGATGGAGTTGCCGAGGACGTCGATGTCGCCGGAGCTGTACAGAACGACGCCGAACTCGTGGTCCCGGACGATGTTGTCGGCGATGCGGCCGTGGGAGGAGAGTTCGGCGCTGATCCCGGTGATGCCGTTGCTGACCACCCGGTTGCGGTCGACGCCGAACCCCACCACGGATTCGTCGAGCCAGATCCCCGTCGTATCGAACGAGTTGCGCACGGTGGTGTCCTGGATGATGACGCCCCTGCTGCTCGTGACCTTGATTCCTGCCGAGTTGGGCGTGGCGTTGAAGCGTTCGGAGTTGGCTTCCTCGACGAGTGCACCCGAGATACGGAGGTGGTCGGCCTGGCTTCCTCCGATGCCCATAAGGCCCGCGCGTCGGACGGTGACGTGGCGCGCTGTGCCCGTGCCTTCATTCCCTTCGCTGTAGAACGTCAGGCCGGTCGTCGCCACGTCTTCGATGACGACGTCCTCGACAAGGTCACCGCGGCGAGCCAAGTAGACGGCCCCCTGCGTGCGAACGGAGTTGCCGTAACGCCGGATTCCGATCCCTCGAATGGTGACATCGGGAGAGGAGACGACGATCGCCTGAGCCAGTGCAGCGGTACGCCATCGATGCCCCTGTGGCGAACCACCGATGTAGAGGCGTTTTCGCCGACGATCCGCCATGAACGAGTCTTCGCCGAGGGCGTCGCGTGACAGGACCTGGCGCAACTGCGTGTCGTCGCGGAAGAGCATCTCGGGTTCGGCAGCGGCGGGGTGACTCGCGGAGACGTAGGGATCGCCGTTGTCGGGGCCGATCTCGCGGTCCAGAACGGCCGGCATCGGCGTCGACCAGCCGTCCGCGTCTTGCGTCCACTCGAGAGCTTCTCGGGACCCGTCGAGCCACACGGCCTCACCAGGCGCGTTCTGGATCACGACGGCCGTATTGGCGTAGATGGTCTCGTGGTACTCCCCCTCACGGACCACGACCGTCTGGCCGTTCTGCGCTCGGTCGAGGGCGCCCTGAATGGTGCGGAACGGGTGCTTCGAGTCTCCAGAGGAGCTGTCCCTGCCACGCACCGCGTCGACGAACAGGGCGCCCTCAGGTACCGGATAGCCTGCCTGTCCCACCTGTAACGATCCGACACGGCTTGAGGGATCGCCGACCGGAGGGGGTTGCGAGATAGTGGGGGGCGGTGTTCCGCCGCCCGGGCCAGCCGGGCTGCAGGACGTGACGAGCGCGATGACGGCCGCCATGCCGGCCAGCATCACATCGACCCGTCTGGCTCTGAGCAGCGCAGTCACGATGGGCGGGCTACACGTTCGTCGGCTGCGACGTCGTCCGACTGCCGACATCGGAGAGGCTCGGTCGAGGGCCCACCGCACGCGTCTCAGGCACCTCGATCACCGGAGTGCGGCCGCGGCGCCAGGGTGAGGTGGGGGAGCGGTGGCCGGTGTAGAGACCGCGTTGGCTGGCGCCGTCGGCGAGGCGGGCGCACAGGCGGGCGTAGTCGTCGGCGACGGCATCCCACTGGTAGAGGGATTCGGCGCGTCGTTTGAGTGCCCGGCCGGCGGCTGTGGCGCGCTGACGATCGGCCTCGGCTGCGGCGACGGCCTTCGCGACGCCGGCGACGTCGGTGACGTAGTCGGCGTCGGGCCCGGCGACCTCGCGGTTGAACACCACGTCATAGGCGATGGTGTGAGCGCCCGCACCCATCGCACGCAACAACGACGGGTTGGTGCCACCCACCGAATGGCCGTGGAGGTACGTGAGGGAGTTGGCGTACAGCTGGTCGAGAAGCGCTTGATCCCACACCCCGCCGACGAGATGCACCTTGTCGGACCTCGCGGCGAGCGCCTCCAACCTCGCGACGTAGGTATCGCTGTACGGCGAAGAGCCGACGACGACGAGCGGATCCTCGGCCCCGCTCTCGAGGTAGCCCTCGATCATGAGGTGGACGTGGTTCTCGGGTTCGAACCGGGCGACGACGAGGTGATAGCGGCGGGGTTTCAGGTCGAACTCGGCCAGTTTGTCGGAGCCCGGATCGAGAATCGGCGCCCCATAGGCGATGCCGTCGGTGATCGCACCGAACTCGTCGTGGTAATAGCACTGGATGCCGAAGGCGTCGGCGATGAGGGCGTCGGCCCATCGCACCGACAGTGACTCCGCGATGCGGTAGTACCGCTGGCCGACAGGCCCCCACTTCGACCGGCGCCACTCCAGCCCGTCGACGTGCACCGCGATCGGCGTGCCCTTGAGGCGCAGCAGCGGAAGGACGGGTGAATTGGCCGCGTTGCAGAGAACGTAGGCGTCGTAACGGCGCTGGAAAAGCAGGTGCAGAGCCGTGAAGAAGGTGTGGCTCAGTGTTTCCAGCGAGGACTTCCTCACCGCTGGCAGATGCACCAGCTTCATGCCGAGGTGCTCCGCAGGCTCGGGAGTCTGGCTCGAATTGCCGGTTCTGCAGTACACCGTCACGTCATGACCCGCTTCGACGAGGCGCCGACCCACCTCTTCCACCGCCGTTTCGAAGCCGCCGTACCGCGCGGGGACTCCCCGCGTTCCCAGCAGTGCGACACGTAGGGACGACGTGGGCCGCTTGCGGTGTCGCCCCCGAATCAAGGTGAGCGGCATGGTGACTCCTGGTGTGCTCGGCTGTTCGCGCCCCCGACGCAGCGCCGTGGCCGTGTTGGGCGAGCGTCCTGGACGAGCGTATGCGATAACTCCCGGTGAGCAACCTGAAAATGCACACAACGGGGTCACATTTTGAGAACGGCTCTCTGCAAGGGTCGGCGGCGGGGAGCTTCAGCGCGCGAGGAACCGGGTGAGGCGTTCCCTTGCATCCGCCGGAGCGAACCCCATCGCGGTGATCTTCGCGAGGTCCAACGTGCTGTGCCGTGGGCGCGGAGCCATGTGCTTGCCGGCGCCGTACTCCTCGGTGCTCACGCGGCCGACGTCGTCGCGGGAGCGTCCGCAGAGTTCGAACACGTCGGCGGCGATGTCGGCCCACGTCTTGGTGGGTCCCGAGTTCGTGAGGTCGTACGTGCCGTAGGGGGCGCGGGTGCGCAGGAGGTGGACGATGCCCGCGGCGATGTCCTCGGTGAAGCTCAGACGGCCGTGCTGGTCGTCGACGACCGAGGGGGAGATGCCCTTCTCCGCCAGCATCCTCATGGTCGCGACGAAGTTCTTTCCGTCGCCGACGACCCAGCTCGTGCGCACGATGTAGTGCTGTTCCCACGTGGCGACCAGGGCGTCTCCGGCTGCCTTCGTCTGCCCGTAGACGCCGAGCGGGGAGAACGGTTCGTCCTCGTCGTGCACCTCACGAACACCGTCGAAGACATAGTCGGACGAGACGTGCACGAGCGGGATGCGGTGACGGCGGGCGAGTTCGACCAGATGAAGGACCCCCGTGACGTTCGTGGCCCACGCCTCGCGTCGGCCTTCCTCGGTCTCCGCGGCGTCGACGGCCGTGTAGGCCGCGGCGTTGACGACGGCATCGACATCGCGCCAGTCGATCGCGTCGAGGGTCTCCGGTTTCGCGAGGTCGGCCTCGGCGCGGGGGAGGGCGATCGCGTCGGGCATCGCTTGCGCGAGCGCCGTGCCGAGCTGACCACCGGCGCCGAGGATCAGGGTGCGCCGCGGCCGGGCCGGTCGCGACTCCGCCAGCACGGGGTGGTTCTGGTCGGCCTCGGACAGCGTGGCCCGCTCGAGGGGTATCGGCCATTCGATGCCGAGCGCCGGGTCGCCGAGCTGCACGAACGTGTACTGCTCCTTGGCCTCGGGGCTCCAGTGGTCGTTGACGAGGTAGGCGTAGGCGGTGTTCGGGGCGAGGGTCTGATAGGCGTTTCCGACGCCCCGGGGCACGAACACCGCCTTCTCCGGACCCATCTCGACCGTCACGACCCGGCCGCGGCTCTCGCCCTTACGGAGGTCGACCCACGCGCCGAAGATGCGCCCGGTCGCGACCGAGACGAACTTGTCCCACGGCTCGGCGTGGATGCCTCGCGTCACGCCGACCTCGTCGTTGAACGAGACGTTCTGTTGGACGGGCCCGAAGTCGGGCAGGCCGAGCGCGGTCATCTTCGCGCGCTGCCAGTTCTCCTTGAACCAGCCGCGGTTGTCGCCGTGAACGGGCAGGTCGACGATCAGCAGGCCGGGGATCTCGGTGGCACGCACGGCGAGGTCGCTCACGTCGGGTTCTCCTCGTGGGCTCGGAGGGCGGATGTTCTGTTGGCGAAATGCGTCAGTCACTGACCGGCCGCGGCGTATCGGGCCTCGGTGCGCGCCTTCTGCGGCCGCCACCACGACTCGTTGGCCTGGTACCAGGCGATCGTGTCGGCGAGGCCGGCGCGAAAGTTCGAGAACCGCGGGGCCCATCCGAGTTCGGTGCGCAGGCGCGTGGCGTCGATCGCGTAGCGCAGGTCGTGCCCGGCGCGGTCGGTGACGTGGTCGTAGGCGTCCCGCGACTGCCCCATGAGCTCGAGGATGAGCTCGACGACGTCCTTGTTGTTCTGCTCGCCGTCGGCACCGATGAGATAGGTCTCGCCGGCGCGGCCGGCCTCGATGATGCGCAGCACCGCGGAGTTGTGGTCGTCGACGTGGATCCAGTCGCGCACGTTCTCGCCGGCGCCGTAGAGCTTGGGCCGGCCGCCGTCGATGACGTTGGTGATCTGACGCGGGATGAACTTCTCGACGTGCTGGTAGGGGCCGTAGTTGTTCGAGCAGTTGCTCAGCGTGGCCTGCACCCCGAAGGAACGCACCCAGGCGCGCACCAGGAGGTCGGAGCCCGCCTTCGTCGAGGAGTAGGGGCTCGAGGGGTTGTACGGCGTCGTCTCGGTGAATCGCGCCGGATCGTCGAGCTCGAGGTCGCCGTAGACCTCGTCGGTCGAGATGTGGTGGTACCGCTTCTCGTGCCGCCGCACGGCCTCGAGCAACTCGAACGTGCCCACGAGATTCGTCCGGACGAACGGCGAAGGATCGCGCAGGGAGTTGTCGTTGTGCGACTCCGCCGCGAAGTGGACGACGAGATCGTGGCCGGAGACGAGTCCGTCGACGAGGCCGGCGTCGGCGATGTCACCCTGGACGAGACGGACGCGATTCTCCGGGAGCCCGCCAAGCGTGCGGGGGTCGCCCGCATAGGTGAGCTTGTCGAGGACGGTCACCTCGTCATCGGTGTTTTCGACGACGTACCGCACGAAGTTGGAGCCGATGAAGCCGGCACCTCCGGTCACGAGAACTCTCGCCATGGCCGCCATCGTACGGGGCCCCGTACGGGGGCGCAGGGTCATGTCGGCTGCCCGCTGAACAGGCCGAAAACACCTGGTGGACAGGGCGATCGATCGCAACGCCGGGGCGTCAGGTGGTGAGCGACCAGCGGGTCGACGGCGCCTTGGACGTGCGTCAAGATGGCCTCATGCGCGGCATCATCCTTGCCGGGGGGACCGGCTCTCGTCTGCATCCGATCACTCAGGGCATCAGCAAACAGCTCGTGCCCGTCTACGACAAGCCGATGGTCTACTACCCGCTGACGACGCTCATCCTCTCGGGCATTCGCGAGATCCTCGTCATCACGACCCCGCACGAGGCAGAAGGTTTTCGCCGGTTGCTCGGCGACGGCTCGCAGTTCGGCATCGCGATCACCTACGCGCAGCAGCCGTCGCCCGATGGTCTCGCGCAGGCCTTCACCATCGGAGCCGAGTTCATCGGCGACGAGGAGGTCTGCCTCGTCCTCGGCGACAACGTCTTCTACGGCCACGGTCTCGGCACCCAACTCGCGCGCATGCGCGGCCTCACCGGTGGCATGGTCTTCGCGTACTGGGTCGCCGACCCGAGCGCCTACGGCGTCGTCGAGTTCGACGGCGACGGCAAGGTGCTCGGCATCGAGGAGAAGCCCGCCAAACCCAAGTCGCACTACGCCGTTCCCGGGCTCTACTACTACGACAACGACGTCGTCGAGATCGCACGCGGACTCACACCGTCGGCGCGCGGCGAATACGAGATCACCGACGTCAACAAGGCCTACCTCGACCGCGGTGACCTGCGCGTGGAGGTGCTGCCCCGCGGCACCGCGTGGCTCGATACCGGCACGTTCGACGCCCTCAACGACGCGAGCAACTTCGTGCGCACGATGCAGGCGAGGCAGGGCCTGCAGGTCGGCTGCCCCGAGGAATCTGCCTGGCGCATGGGCTTTCTCGACGACGACGACCTGCTCGCCCGCGCCGACGCGCTCGCCAAGTCGGGCTACGGCGACTATCTGCGAGGGCTCGTCGAAGAAGGGCGCTGAGGATCTCACCCGCACCTCAGCCCTGACCCAACACCCCGAGCGACGCGGCGAAGGTGAGCAGCTCGGACTCGGCCTCGCTGCACGTGCCGGCCGCGCGGATCGCGTCGATGCGCGTGCGCAGGGCGGCGCGATCGACGAGGTCGTCCGGGCAGCCGAGGGCGAAGCCGGCGAGTCGATCGAATTGCTCCGGCTCGCGCACGACGAACGCGACGTCGACACGGAACGCGGCCTTCGCGAAGCCCAGACCCGCGAGGGCCGGCCGCTGCTGCGCGAGGCGGGGGAGGAGCGCCCGGATCGGGGTCTTGCCCTCGGAGATCCGCACGAACTCGCGTACGTCGCGCGACAGTGCCCAGTCGGCCACGGGGGAGGCGAGATACGGCGGCCGGAGCTCGACACGCTCCTCCATCCACGCGTGATCGCCCTGCACCGTGAGCAGATACCCACCGAGCAGATGTGCGAGATCGACCTGGCGACGGGCCTCCAGCGGGTCCGCCGCCGGCGAATGTTCGTCGGGTCGGGTCGGTGCCGCTCCGAGCACGGCGTCGCGTAGCGGTGAGCGCAGCAGATCGTTGACGGGTCGCAGGATGTCGAGCCGCCGCGAGCCCGCGCTCGCCGAGAACGAGACGAGCCCGCGCCAGTACGACCGCGCCCACACCGCGCCACGACCTGCACCGAATTCCGGGACACCGAACTGCGCCCACGGCAGCCGCCGGGGATCGCCGAAGCGGCCCTCGCGGGCGGCGAGAATCCGGTAGGAGTCGTAGCCGGCGAACAGCTCGTCCGCGCCCTCACCCGAGAGAACGCCGCTGATCCCTTCGGCTCTGGCCCGCCGTGCGAGCGCCGTCATGCCGACCGGACCGAGCCGCACGAGCGGCATCCGTCGTGTGCGCACGTACGCCTCGAAGGTGTCGACGACCTCGCGGGGAACGAGCTGGTGTTGGACCAAGTCGATGCCGAGCGCCTCGGCGACCTCCCGCTGCCGCCCGGCGACGAGATCGTCCCCTTCGAGAGCCAGCGCGAGCCCCAGAGAAGCGCCTTCATCGCGGGCGATCGCGCCGATGATCGTCGAGTCGATGCCTCCCGAGAGCAGGCACGCGACGCGACCGGTCGACCGCATCCGCGCCCGCACGGATTCCCGCACCGCGGCCTCGAGCTGGACGATCTCGTCCTCCGACGGCGAGGCAGACGCCGAGGGCTTGAGGGCCGACACCGGTGTCGGCGCCCACCGCTCGTCGGAGACGACCCGCGGTGTCCCGGCGTCCGTCGCGACGGTGACGATGTGACCCGGGCGGACCTGGTGCACCCCGGCGTACGGCGTCAGCGAACCCGTCGGCGCCCAGTCGGCGAGAATCGAGACGAGGCCGTCGTGATCGAAGCGCGTCCCCGTGCCCGATCGCGGATCGCCGCGTAACGCCGGCACGGCCGGGAGGTTGGACCCCGCCGCGACGCCGGTCGCCGTCGGCGCCCAGTACAGCGGCGCGATGCCGAAGCGATCGCGCGCCAGCAGCACGGGGCCGCCTGCCGAACACCGTGCGACGAGCGCGAACTGGCCGTCGACGCGACGCAGGAACCCGGGGCCGTGCTCACACAGACCCGCGAGCAGTACCTCCACCTCCGAGGCGCCGGGGCGGCCGACCTCCCCCTGCAACTCGCCGAGGTTGAACACCACGCCATCGAACGCCGCGGCCGCCCCATCGGGTTCGACGTACGGCTGCCCCGGTGCACCCTCGTCCCCGTGTGCGAGGCGGGAACAGACGAGCAGCAGCGTGTCGTCGGCCCACCTCGTCACCCCGTTCGGACCTCGTCGAGTCAGGGCTCTCGCAGTTGTATCGATACAAGAGTTGTCGACGGCGTCGACTTGGGTCGCACTGCGGTCTGCGGGCGGCGCACCGACGAAGGCCGCCACCCCGCCCACGTCAGGCCCGCTCGTAGAGGGCGCGGATCGTGGCGAGGTTGCGGAAGTCGCCGGCCTCGGCCGACTCGAACGCCTCCTCGTCGTCGGTCGCGTCGATCAGCGTCTCGAGAATGGCGACGATCGACAGCGAGTCGAGCATTCCCTCCTTCGCGAGATCCTCGGATGCGCGGACCTTCTCCGCGTCGTGCACGTAGAAGACGTTGTCGAGCAGATCGCTCTCGACCTCGCTCCATGCAGGCTTGTCACTCATGTTCGTTTCCCCCTGTGGTGTGTGTCGGATGCGCGTGTGCGCGGTTGGCGAGATCGGCGCCCGCCGAGCGGTGAGGCTCGACGACGGCTCGGTGAAGGTGGTCAGTGCTGCCCGGCGACGGCCGGCTCGGAGCCGGGCCGCAGGCTGCGGGTGCGCTGGTAGCGCAGGGTGGCGAGCAGGCCGTTCGCGACCTGACGCAGCGCCCGCTCGCTCCAGCCGGGGCAGTCGGCGAGGAACGGCGCGAGGTCGAGCTCGTCCAGCCCGGAGACGTCGGCGGCGAGCACGAGTCGACGCAGCACGTCGGCCGGAAGGGCGTAGTAGTAGTCCTCCTGGGTCTGCTTGAGCGCGTACGTGTCGGTCGTCGGCGGCCGGGCGATGATCTCCTGCGGCACCCCGAGCTCGCGGGCGAACTCGTAGACGACCGGCTTGGGCAGGTCACCGATCGCGCAGAGGTCGGCAGCATCGTCGCCGTACTTGACGACGAACCCCGTGTCGAGCTCGCTGCCGTTGCTCGCGCCGACGACGGCGAGGTTGTCCTTCTCGGCCTCGGCGTAGGCGAAGAGCATGCGGGTGCGCTGCTTGCGGTTCTGATAGGCGATGACCGCGCGCAGGTCGTCGACCGACGTCGACAGCGTCGTCGTCGGCTCGCCGTGCCGCGGCCCGATCGAGATGCGGTAGACGAGGGTGCCGAGGCGCTTGGCCAGCGACGGCACCGCGTTGACGGCATAGGCGTCCGTCGCCGGGTCGTAGTCGGGTGCGTACCGGCGGATGATCTCGGTGATCTGCGCGAGCGGCTGCTGCGCCTCGATGGCCGCACCGATGGGCCGCTCGACCAGGCGCACCCCCGCGTTGTCCACGGCCGCATCGACGAAACCGCGGGTCTCCTCGCCCGTGCTCGCCTCGTCGGGCAGGTAGAGCGCCGTGACGTTCTCGGCTCCGAGCGCCCTGGCGCACAGGTGCACGACCACGGTCGAATCGATGCCCCCCGAGAGCTGCACGAGCGCCCCCTTCTTGCCCAGCCCGTGCACGTGATCGGCGATCCAGGCGCAGCGCGCCTCGACCTGTTCTCTGACGTCGGTGATGTCCTGACCTGTCATTTTCCGCTTTCCCCCACTTCGAGTCGGTCGACGATTCTGATGTCGCACAGGGCCGCCACCGAGCCGATCTCGGCGTGCAGCACCCTGCGCACGGCACCCGAGCGCACCGCGTCGGCGCCCGGGACGATCTGGATGACGGGCACGGTGTCGCCGCCCACCCGCGCCGCCCGGGCATCGACCCGCACGACGAGCGGCGCGAACGTGCGCTCGATGAGCGCTCGCACGAGCTGGGCGTCGATCTTGGTGCCCGCGACGTTGAGCATGTGGTCGGCACGGCCGTGGTGGCGCAACGTGCCGTCGGGCAACAGCTCCCCGCGGTCCCGGGTGGCGACGAACTCCCCGCGCGGGCCGGGACGGACCTCGTCGTACGGCGCTGTGATGTATCGGTACATCGAGTGCGGAGTACGTGCATGGATCTCGCCCTCGACGATGCGCACGTCGACGCCCGGCATCGGTCGTCCGATCGTGCCCTCGGCGAAGTCCCGCATCGGCCCGCGCCACGTCGTCAGCCGCGGGCCGAGCTCGGCCTGCCCGTACATGTTCGTCAACTGCGCGCCCGGAAACCGGTCCGCGAGAGACTGCGCGGCCGAACCCGAGAGGCGTCCGCCCGCGACGATGACGTGCCGCACCGCCGAGGCGGCGAGTCCGGAGGAGAGCAGCAGCGGCGCGTGCTGCGGCAGTGCGTAGATCGCGAGCGGCACGTCACCGAGAGCGTCGAGTTCGGTCAGGCCCCACTGCGCGTCGACGAAGCGCACCGGCACACCCGAGACATGGTGGCTGTGCACGATGCTCAGGCCGTACGCGTAACCGGGCGGTGGCAGCGCGACGTACGCACAGTCGTGCCCGAGCTCGAGGCGTGCGGCGATGGCGCGAGCATGGGCGTTGACGATGCTGCGGCGGTAGACGACGCACTTGGGCCGACCGGTCGACCCGGAGGTGTGGAACGCGAGCAACGGCTCGTCGATGCGTCGATCTTCGGGTGCGCGCGGATCGCCGCCCTTCTCGCTCACCTCGAACCGCTGCGACGTCCCGCGCAGATCGGTGACGAGCAGCGGACGGCTGGAGAGACGGGCGACGTGCCCGACGACCACATCGAGGCCGTCGAAGGCCGTGACGGGCCGCACAAGTACCGAGTCACCGGCGTCGACGGCCGCCGCATAGGCGGTGAGCGCGTCCGTCGAAAGGCCGGCCACCTGGGTCACGACCACGCCCCCGACGTGAGCCGGTCTACGAGTAATTGCACGGTGCGCTCGCGACCGGCTCGCGAGAAGAGGCTGTGATCGACGACGGGGTCGTGCTCGACGGTGATGTCGAGACCGCGCCTGCGCGCCGCCGCGACCGCCCGCCGACCGCCCTTGCCGGCGAAGATGTCGTACTCCTCGGTGCCGAAGAGCAGGTGCACCGACAATGGTGCGTGCAGCGGGCGCATGAGCATGCCGACGAGATCGAGCGGCACGTCGGGCCGCAGGAACGAACGCACTCGCGGGTGGTGGATGGCGAGGTGTTTGCTCGTCGTCGCGACAAGCCTGCGGGCCCGGAGTTCGAGCGATGCCCATTCCCTCTCGAGGTGCAAACGGTCGGCGAGCCCGCCGAACCCCTGCGCACGCGGCGGCACGGAGGAACTCGACGGCCCGCTCGGACCGGTCGGCGCCGCCGGTGCCGAATCGGCGTGGTAATACGCGTAGAACGCCTCGTCGAAGACGCCGGAGTCGGGGTTCCAGTGCACGGAGTTGACGGCGACGACCCCGTCGAGACGTCCCTGCGCGGCCGCGCGCAGCAGCGACCAGGCGCCCGCACACACGCCGACACCGACGACCGGCAGACCGAGACTGCGGACGTGGTCGGCGATCACGGCCACGTCGCTCACGTTCTCGTCGGTGTACGGCCGCGGCTCGTCGACCTCGGCCGGGCCGGTGTCGTCACCGAGACGAGAGCGGTCGGCTCGCACCGAATAGACGCCCAGGGGAGCGAGCCGGCGCGCCGCGTCCGCCCAGGCCCGGCCCGGCCCTGCCTTGATCTCCGAGCCCATCGCCGTGAACGTCGCACCGACGTGGGGTGTGACCCCGGGACTGGTCGTGACGACGACCGGCAGGCCATCGATCGTCGTCAGGGTCTCGATGACGCCGGTCCCGTCGGGCAGCGTCAGCTCCGTCGTCGTCGGACCGTCCCACGCGGCCAGGTTGCGAGCCGGGCCCCGTTCGAGCCCGTCGACGATGCGACGGATCGAGTCGAGGGGGACATGCGCGAAGTAGGGAGCGCCGAGGGTCATCCGGAGCGCGGCACGACGGTCGGCCTCCACGACGATCTCCGGACCACGCCTCGGGGCGCGCAGCCGTGAGAGCGAGGCGACCTGGGCGTCGCTCAACCAGAGCCCCTCGAGCTCGGTGCCGTCGTCGTCCACGGGGACGGGCACGGAGTCGCGGCGGATGATCGCGTGGTTGCGCACGAAGCTCCGACCGGAGACCGGCTCCCACAACACGCGTGCCCCCGGCCCGGTGAGCGGGAGGGAGTCGACGACGCAGGCTCCGACCCGCAGACCGACGACGTGAACGGGCAGGTCACGGCCGACATGGGCGCGGGCCTGCGCGACGACGGCGCCGAGGTCGGCGATCCAGGCCTCTGCGAGGTCGTCGTCGGGGCCCAGGTCCGCCGAGTCTCCCTCCCCGGAGAACGAGAAGGAGAACGCGACGAACCCGGCCGACGCGGCGGCGAGCGCGAGCGCGGCCGTCGTGCGCATTCCGACCACGGCCTCCCGACCGATGGGCGGCGCGACGACGAGGGCGCCGCGAGTCATGGCCCGCGGGTGATCGACGTGGACGGCCAACGGGCGTCCCTGCGAGGTGACCCATCCGAGCCGCCGCAGCCGTCGTCGATCGGCCTCGTTCGGCCGAGCTCCGGCCGTGAACGTGGGCGCCTGAGCGCTCTTGCCCGGCGCGATAGGCGCCCACCAGGCGCCTGCCGTCTTCTCTGCGTAGCCGAGAGACATGCTTCCCCCTCTACGACCCCCGACCCCGGGGCCGAAATCGGCCGCCGATCGCATCCCCGGTGGGGCCCCAAGCCCACGCGATCGTGCGGCATGAACGATGCTACCCACGATCTGGACGAGTGTCCGGTTCGCAACCGGATCGTTGCGTGGGGGCGGGTCGAGGCGGCAGCCAGATCGGTTGTCAGGGCGGGACGCTGAGCCCCGCCGACCGCAGCCGCGTCGGGAGGAGCGCCGCAGGTCACGGCGCTGACGGCGCCGGTGACGAGCCCCGTGGGCGGCGGGACCGGAATGGGTGTCGGAGACGGGTTCTACGCTGGTTGCCGGGTGATGAACGCGTCCCTGCAGTCGTGACCCACCCGTTCCGCCTGCCCTCAGCCAGAGAGATCCCGCCATGAGCCTTGCCCGTCTCGTCGACGTGGTGCGCACCGATCCCGGGGTGGCCCGTGCCCTGCAGCTCGCCGACGAGGGCGGCCCCGACAGCGCGCTCGTCGACGTCACGGTGGCCTCCGGCCTGCGCCCTCTGCTCGTCGCCGCGCTCGCGGGGGCGGGGGGTGACGCTCCGATCGGAGACGCCAACGCCGAGGGGTCGACCTCCGGCACGATCCTGGCGGTGACGGCGACCGGCCGGGAGGCCGAGGATCTCGTCGCGGCCTTGTCGTGTTTCATGTCGCCCGATCGCGTCGCGGATTTTCCGAGCTGGGAGACCCTCCCGCACGAGCGGCTGAGCCCGCGCAGTGACACCGTCGGTCGGCGTCTCGCCGTGCTGCGACGCCTCGCGCATCCCGACACCGCCGACCACGGGCCGCTCGACGTCGTCGTCGCGCCGGTGCGTGCGCTGCTGCAACCCCTTGCGGCCGGGCTCGGTGACCTCGTGCCGGTGCAGGCGGTCGCGGGTCAGGAGTACCCCCTCGAGCGCATGGTCGAGGACCTGGCGGCCGCGGCGTACACCCGCACCGACCTCGTCGAACGGCGCGGCGAATTCGCGGTGCGCGGGGGCGTACTCGACGTCTTCCCTCCCACCGAGCAGCACCCGCTGCGTCTGGAGTTCTTCGGCGACGAGATCGAGGAGATCCGCAGCTTCGCCGTGGCCGACCAGCGCAGTCTCGACGTCGTCGAGAGCGGGCTGTGGGCACCGCCGTGTCGCGAGCTCCTGCTCACCCCCGAGGTGCGAAAGCGGGCCGCCGAGTTGGCCGCCAACCTGCCCGGCGTCGCCGACCTGCTCGGCAAGGTCGCCGAGGGTATCGCGGTCGAAGGCATGGAGTCGTTCACCCCCGCTCTCGTCGACGGCATGGAGACCCTGCTCGACGTCGTCCCGGCCGGCTCCCGCGTGGTCCTGCTCGACCCCGAACGCATCCGCTCTCGCGCCCACGACCTCGTCGCCACCAGCGAGGAGTTCCTCGAGGCGAGCTGGTCGAACGCCGCCGCGGGCAACCAGGTGCCGGTCGACCTGCGGGGCGTGCTCGACCAGGCCAGCTACCTCACCCTCGCCCAGACCCGCGCGTCGGCCCTCACCCACGAGCTGCCGTGGTGGACGCTGTCGAGCTTCGCCGCGGCGCCCCTCGACCAGCCGGGGAGCGCAGATGTGCGACCTGGCGGCGTCGATCCCGCCACGGGCGAGGTGCGCGACCCGAGCCTCGGGCCCGTCGAGGCGGCCGGCGCCGACGTCGACGATCTCGTACTCACGATCCGTGTCGACAGCGCCGACATCGACGGATACCGCGGAGACTCCGAACGAACCGTGGCCGACCTGCGCCGGTGGGCCGTGGAGGAGAAGCGGCGCGTCGTCGTCGCCACCGAGGGCAAGGGATTCGGGCGCCGCCTCGCCGAGCACCTCGCCGAGGCCGAGGTGCCGCACCGTCTCGTCCGCGAGGGGCAGCTCAGCGACGAGGGCGGCATCGTCCAGATCGTCGTCGGCTCCCTCTCCCACGGGGCGATCGCCCCCGGGGCCGACCTCGTGCTCCTCACCGAGACCGACCTCGTCGGCAACACCGGGGCCGGAGCAGGCGGGTCGACGCGTGACATGCGCCGGATGCCCTCGCGCCGACGCAACCAGGTGGATCCGCTCTCACTGCGCCCCGGCGACCACGTCGTGCACGAACAGCACGGTGTGGGCCGGTTCGTCGAGATGATGCAACGCACCGTGCAGGGCGCCACTCGCGAATACGTCGTCATCGAGTACGCGAGCTCCAAGCGCGGGCAGCCCGGCGACCGGCTCTACGTGCCCACCGACCAACTCGACCAGATCACCCGCTACGTCGGCGGCGAGGCCCCCACGCTCAACAAGCTGGGAGGCTCCGACTGGAGTCGCACCAAGTCGCGCGCCCGCAAGCACGTGCGGCAGATCGCGGGCGAGCTCATCCGCCTCTACAGCGCTCGCATGGCCACCAGCGGCCACGCCTTCGGGCCCGACACCCCCTGGCAGCGCGAACTCGAGGACGCCTTCGCCTACGTCGAGACCCCCGACCAGCTCAGCAGCATCGAGGAGGTCAAGGCCGACATGGAGAAGACGGTCCCCATGGACCGTCTCATCTGCGGCGACGTCGGCTACGGCAAGACCGAGATCGCCGTGCGCGCCGCCTTCAAGGCCATTCAGGACGGCAAGCAGGTCGCCGTGCTCGTGCCCACGACTCTGCTGGTACAGCAGCACTTCCAGACCTTCTCGGAGCGGTACGCCCAGTTCCCGGTCACGGTCAAGGCGCTCTCGCGGTTCCAGGGAGCCAAGGAGACCGAGGCCGTTCTCGAGGGACTGCGTGACGGCAGCGTCGACATCGTCATCGGCACCCACGCCCTGCTCACGTCCAAGGTGCGGTTCAAGGATCTCGGTCTCGTCATCATCGACGAGGAGCAGCGGTTCGGCGTCGAGCACAAGGAGCAGCTCAAGGCCCTGCGCACCAACGTCGACGTCCTGGCCATGTCGGCCACGCCGATCCCGCGCACGCTCGAGATGGCCGTGACCGGCATCCGCGAGATGAGCACGCTGGCCACGCCCCCGGAGGAACGCCACCCCGTGCTGACGTTCGTCGGCCCGTACGACGAGAAGCAGATCGCCGCCGCGATCCGGCGCGAGCTCCTGCGTGAAGGCCAACTCTTCTTCGTGCACAACCGGGTGAGCGACATCGAGAAGGTCGCCGCCCGCCTGCGTGAGCTCGTGCCCGAGGCGCGCGTGGCCACCGCGCACGGCCAGATGGGGGAGGCCCGCCTCGAACAGGTCGTCGTCGACTTCTGGGAGAAGCGATTCGACGTGCTCGTCTGCACGACGATCATCGAGACCGGCCTCGACATCTCCAACGCCAACACGCTCATCCTCGACCGCGCCGACACCTACGGGCTCTCCCAGCTCCACCAGTTGCGTGGACGCGTCGGCCGCGGACGCGAACGCGCCTACGCCTACTTCCTCTACCCCCGCGAGAAGCCGCTGACCGACACGGCTCACGACCGGCTCGCGACCATCGCCAGCCACACCGACCTCGGTGCCGGTATGCAGGTCGCGATGAAGGACCTCGAGATCCGCGGCGCCGGCAACCTGCTCGGCGGCGAGCAGTCGGGGCACATCGAAGGCGTCGGGTTCGACCTCTACGTGCGGCTCGTCGGTGAGGCGGTCGCCGACTTCCGCGACGGTGGCGAACAGCAGCGTCCCGCCGAGATCAAGATCGAGCTGCCCGTCGACGCCCACCTGCCCCACGACTACGTGCCGGGGGAGCGGCTGCGCCTCGAGGCGTACAAGAAGCTCGCCGCCGTCGAGGACGCCGACGAGCTCGCGGCCATCGAGGCCGAACTGCGCGACCGTTACGGCGACTTCCCCGAGCCGGTGAGCAACCTCATCGAGGTGGCCCGGTTGCGCACGGTCGCGCGGCGGGCCGGGGTCGGTGACATCGGCGTCCAGGGCAACCACGTGCGGTTCGCCCCGCTCGAGCTCACCGAGAGCCAGACCCTGCGGTTGCAGCGGCTCTACAAGGGCTCGCTCGTCAAACCCGCGACCCGCACCGTGCTCGTCCCACGGCCCAAGACCCGTCCCGTCGGAGGAACTCCGCTGCGCGACAAGGAGGTCCTGTCGTGGGCCTCCCAGGTGCTCGAACAGGTCGTTCTCGACGCCCCCGGGGCGCCGGTGCGAGCATCGGCGGGGTGACGGGTCACAATGGGGGCATCGCCGCGCTCGAGACGTCGTGCACGTCACGTCGAAAGGACACGTTCGTGAAGTCCCACCGCCGCCGCGCCGTCACGGCCGGAGCCGCCCTGGTGCTCTCGCTCACCCTCGCCGGATGCGGAGGGGTCGATCCGCAGGCCGCCGCCCGATACGGCGACCGGGTCGTGTCCGAATCCGACGTCGCCACCGCGGTCGCCCAGCTCAACGAGCTCCAACTGCCGCAGCCCGCCGACGCCCGGGCCGTCACCCAGTACCTCGCGCTGGGGCCGGTGCTTCTCGACGACATGCAGCAGGCCGGGTTCCCCATCACCGAGGCGGCGGCCCGGCAGGGGTTGCAGGACAAGCGCGCCCGTCTCGCGCCGCCGACGGTCGACGTGTTGCGCACGATGACCGCCGTTCAGCTCATGCAGCAGGCCGGCACGGTCGCGCAGCAGCCCGGCCAGAGCAAGGAGCAGCAGGCCGAACTCCAACGCCTCTTCCAGGCCAACGAGCAGTTCTCGCAAGAGGTGCAGAAGGCCATCGACGACGGCAGCTTCGTCGTCAACCCCAAGTACGGCAAGCAGCAGGTGAACTGGATCTCCCAGGACGCCGAGACGCAGATGCCCGAGGGCCACGGTGAGCAGCAGCCGGAGGGGCAGGACCAGGCGCCGCCGGAGGCTCCCGAGCAGCAGCAGTCGCCCACGCAGTGATCACGCCCGACTCGACGCGCGAGGAGCCGGCCGGCACGCCGGCTCCGCAGGCCCCCTCGACCCCCGCTGCGGCGCGCCGCGGAGAGCGGGTGCTCGAACTCGTCGAGGTCATGGACCGGTTGCGCTCGCCGGGCGGATGCCCGTGGGACGCCGAGCAGACCCACGCCTCGCTCGCCCCGTACGCGGTGGAGGAGGCCTACGAGCTCGCCGACGCCATCGAGCACGGCACGACGACCGACGTCGTCGACGAGCTCGGCGATGTGCTGCTCCAGGTCGTCTTTCACGCCCGGGTCGGGGAGGAGGGCGAACAGCCCTTCGACATCGACGACGTCGCCACCGCGATCGTCACCAAGCTGCGCCGCCGCCACCCGCACGTCTTCGCCGGCCTCGTCGTCGACGGAGCCGCCGACGTCGTCACCAACTGGGACGCGATCAAGGCTGCGGAAAAGCCCGAGCGGGTGGGTCCGCTCGACGGCATTCCCGCCGGGATGCCCCCGCTGGAGCGCGCGACCAAGGTCGTCTCCCGGCTCGACCGGGCGGGGCTCCTGACCGACCGGCCGCAACCGGCAGCAGCCACCCTCGGAGACCGGCTGCTCGACCTCGTGGTCGAAGCCCGTCGTTCGGGGGTCGATCTCGCCGCAGAGCTCCGCGCCGCCACCGCGCGACTCGAGGCCGCGGCCGTCACGGATGCGAAGGCGACGGCGCGGCCCGAGAGTGAGTGACGACCGGATGTCGAGGCCTCGCCTCTCGCCGTTCGACGCCCCCGCGAAGACCGCCCGGCGAAGGTCCTGCCCGGGTTCGTCGTGCGAGGTGAGCCATTAGGCTGGGCGTGTACTCAGGTCCCACCGTCAACTCCACCACTAGCAAGGAGATATTCGTGGCAAGCATCGAGCACATCGAGGCCCGAGAGATCCTGGATTCCCGCGGCAACCCGACGGTCGAGGTCGAGGTCCTCCTGGAGGACGGAACGGTCTCCCGCGCTGCCGTTCCCAGTGGCGCCTCCACCGGGCAGTTCGAGGCCGTCGAGCGCCGTGACGGCGACAAGGGCCGGTACCTCGGCAAGGGCGTCGAGCAGGCCGTCGACGCCGTCATCGACGAGATCACGCCGCGTCTGGTCGGGTACGACGCCAGTGACCAGCGCGAGATCGACCTGGAGATGCTGGCCCTCGACGGTACCGACAACAAGGGCAAGCTCGGTGCCAACGCGATCCTCGGTGTCTCCCTCGCCGTCGCCCGCGCCGCCGCGGACTCGGCCGGTCTGCCGCTCTTCCGCTACGTCGGCGGCCCGAACGCCCACGTGCTGCCCGTGCCGATGATGAACATCCTCAACGGCGGCTCCCACGCCGACACCAACGTCGACATCCAGGAGTTCATGATCGCGCCGATCGGCGCCCCGACCTTCCGTGAGGCGCTGCGGATGGGCGCCGAGGTATACCACACCCTCAAGAAGGTGCTCAAGGACAAGGGCCTGGCCACCGGCCTCGGCGACGAGGGCGGCTTCGCGCCCAACCTGGGCAGCAACCGCGAGGCGCTCGACGTCATCATGGAGGCCATCCAGGCCGCCGGGTACACCCCGGGCGAGGACATCGCGCTCGCGCTCGACGTCGCGGCCTCGGAGTTCCACGAGAACGGCGCCTACCAGTGGGAGGGCAGCCAGAAGTCGTCCGCCGAGATGATCGACTTCTACGCCGAGCTCGTCGACGCCTACCCGCTCGTCTCCATCGAGGACCCCCTGGACGAGGAGGACTGGGACGGCTGGAAGCAGATCACCGACCGCCTCGGCGACCGCGTGCAGCTCGTCGGCGACGACCTGTTCGTCACCAACCCCGAGCGTCTGCAGCGCGGCATCGACACCGGCACCGCCAACGGCCTGCTCGTCAAGGTCAACCAGATCGGCTCGCTCACCGAGACCCTCGACGCGGTCACCCTGGCGCAGACCAACGGCTACCGCTGCATGATGAGCCACCGTTCCGGTGAGACCGAGGACACGACGATCGCCGACCTCGCCGTCGCCACCAACTGCGGCCAGATCAAGACCGGTGCCCCGGCCCGCTCCGAGCGCGTCGCCAAGTACAACCAGCTGCTGCGCATCGAGGAACTCCTCGACGAGGCCGCCGAGTACGCGGGCGCCACGGCCTTCCCGCGCTTCGCGCGCTGACCTTGGCCACCACCGGACCCCGCCGCCGCTCACCTCAGGGATCGTCGGGCAACCCCCGTCGCTCCCCGAGGACGCGATGCGCGACCACCGGACGCGGTGCGTCCGGCGATCGGTCGCGCCCGGCGGGGTCCGCGCCTCGGCCCGCGGCCAGACGCACCACCGGTGGCGCACGCCGAGTGACCATGCCGGGCGCGTTCGCCCGGCGCTCGACCCGCCGGCTCGCGATGCTCGGCGGGGTTTTCGTCCTGCTCGCCGTCATGCTCGTCCCGCCCCTGCGCGCCTACCTCGTGCAGCAGCAGGAGTACCGCGACCTGCAGACCTCCGTCGCCCAGCAGCAGGCCACCGTCGCCGAACTCGCCAAGCGCAAGGCCCAGTGGAACGATCCGGCCTACGTCGAACAACAGAGTCGCCGCCGGCTGCGTTATGTCCGCCCCGGTGAGACGGCCTACGTCGTCGTCGGCGCCGACTCGCTGCGCGACCACCGCCCCCATGGCAGCCTCTCGGTCCTCGACCCGACCCGCAGCACCGGCCCGCAGGCCTGGTACGCGAAGGTCTGGGAGTCGATCCACACCGGCGACACCATGGGCACCGATCCCGAGGGCGCGCCCGTCAGCCGCCTCGACGGCGACACTGCCGAACATCCCTCCGACGTGACGACCGGCGCACCCGTCGCGCCGTCGACGCTCCCCTGAGAAGGTCATGACCGAATCACCCGAGGCCTCCCCGGAGGCCGGCCCCGCCGAGCCCTCCGAATCTCGCGCGCACGTCGACGCCGCCGACCTCGCGGCGATCGCCCGACAGCTCGGCCGAGAACCCCGTGGCGTCGTCGCGGTCGCCCACCGGTGCGCGTGCGGTGACCCCGACGTGGTCGCCACCGCCCCGCGCCTGCCCGACGGAACCCCCTTCCCGACGACGTTCTACGCGACGTGCCCCCGCCTCACCGGCGCGACGAGCACGCTGGAGTCCTCCGGGCTGATGAGGCAGATGAGCGAGCGGCTCGCCGGCGACCCCGAGCTCGCTGCCGCCTATCGCGGGGCGCACGAGGATTATCTGCGGCGCCGCGCCGCCCTCGGCGAGGTTCCCGAGATCGCCGGCATCTCCGCCGGTGGGATGCCCGACCGGGTCAAGTGCCTCCACGTGCTCGCCGCTCACGCCCTCGCCGCCGGTCCCGGCGTCAACCCCCTCGGCGACGAGACGCTCGCCGCCCTCCCGGCGTGGGGAGAGGACGGGCCGTGCATGGTGGCCTCCGACGGTGAGACGCCACGGACGGACCGACGAGAGTCGGCCGGTGCCGCCACCGACGCGGCGCAGGGCGGCCGTTGATGCGGGTCGGGGTCGTCGACTGCGGTACGAACTCCCTGCGTCTGCTCGTGGCCGACGTCGAGGGAGCCCGGTTGCGGGAGGTGAGCCGCCACAACGAGATCGTGCGGCTCGGGCAAGGGGTCGACGCGACCGGCCGCATCAACGCCGACGCGATGACCAGGGCGTTCGCCGTTCTCGACGGGTACGCCGACGTATGCCGGGACGCCGGGGTCGAGCGCATGCGGTTCGCCGCCACCTCCGCCTCCCGGGACGCGGCCAATGCCGCGGTGTTCTTCGAGGGCGTGCGCGCCCGACTGGCCGGGGTCGAGCCCGAGGTGATCACCGGACTGGAGGAGGCGGATCTGTCGTTCGTCGGCGCGACCTCCGCGCTCGTGGGCGCTGGCGCCCGCCCCTCTGATGCCGGTGGCACGCACGCAGGGGTGGAGACCCCCGGTCTCGGCCGTACGATCGTCGCCGACCTCGGCGGGGGCTCGACGGAGTTCGTTCTCGGTCGGGCGGATCCGGCCGAGATCGCGGCGGAGTCGTCGATCAGCGTCGACCTCGGTTCGGTGCGTCTCACCGAGCGTCTGCTGCACGGCGACCCGCCCGACCACGACACGATCGCTCTCGCAGCGAGAGAGGTCGACGCGCGTCTGGACGAGGCGGAGAGTGCCGTGCCGTTCACCGGTGTCGACACGCTCGTCGGGGTCGCAGGCACGGTGACGACGCTCACCGCCCACGCGTTGCGGCTCGACTCCTACGACCGGACCCGCATCGACGGGGCCCGGGTCGACGTGGGCGTCATGCTCGGTGCCTGCGACGACATGCTCTACGCGCCGACCTCCCGGCGGGAGCGCATGCCCTACCTGCACCCCGGCCGGATCGACGTCATCGGGGCCGGGGCGCTCATCTGGTCGCGGATCGTCCGGCGCCTGGTGATCGCCTCACCCGACGTCGTGCTGCGGACCTCCGAGAGCGACATCCTCGACGGCATGGCACTGAGGCTGGCATGAGAGCGCATCCGATCACCGGGCAGGAGTTCGACTCGCCAGTGCCCCCGGGTCTGGGATGGCCGGGCGACCCCGCCGACGCCTCGACCCCCGTCGCCCACGACGGCGCCGACGTCGAACGGCTCGCCGCGACCGCGTCGTTGGCGGAGATCGACGCCCGCAGCTCGGTGTGCCGGGCCTGCCCGCGTCTGGTGGCCTGGCGCGAGCTCGTCGCCGAGGAGAAGCGCGCCGCGTTCCTCACCGAGCCGTACTGGGGTCGGCCGGTCGCCTCGCTCGGCGACCCCGAACCGCGGCTGCTCGTCGTGGGTCTCGCGCCCGCCGCACACGGCGCCAACCGCACCGGCCGCATGTTCACCGGCGACCGCAGCGGCGACTGGATCCACGCCGCGCTCTACCGGGCCGGGTTCTCGACACAGCCGCACAGCGTGCACGCCGGCGACGGCCTCGAACTCAGCGGCGTCCGTATCGTCGCGCCGGTGCGGTGTGCGCCGCCCGCGAACGCCCCCACCACCGAGGAGAAGCACACGTGCGCACCCTGGCTCGACCGTGAACTCGAACTCGTCGCGCCCTCGCTCACGGGCATCCTCGCGCTCGGCGGGATCGGGTGGGCGGCCACGCTCGTCGCGGCCAGACGCGTGGGCTGGGAGGTTCCGCGGCGTCCGACGCCGAAGTTCGGGCACGGCGCGGAGGCGCAGCTCGGCACCCCGCACGGCCCGGTCCGCCTCGTCGGCTCCTACCACGTGAGCCAGCAGAACACCTTCACCGGCAAGCTCACCGAGCCCATGCTCGACGCCGCCCTCGCCCGCGCCGCCGGCATCGACGAGCCGGGCTCCGACGGCTGACAGCGCCCGCCGTCAGACGCCGAACGCGATCGGATCGCCGTCTACGCTGGTGGCGCCCCCGTAGCCCAATGGCAGAGGCAAGCCACTTAAAATGGCCCGAGTGCGGGTTCGAATCCCGTCGGGGGCACATCCGCGCGCTTTCGTCCGCCGAGACAGCCGACGTCTCCGGCGCTCGACCGGGCCCGGCCCGCTGACCGGCCCCGGGCGCCGCAAGTCACGGCTGTCTCGATGGACAGGGAACACCGGGGCGTTCACGATCGTTGACGACACCGACACGTCTCTCCACCGGAAGGCATTCCGACATGAGCAACCCGGTCTTCAACCGGATCGACCAGGAGTCCCGTCGCGGCTACGCCGGGTTCGGTGACGGCCGGCCGACCCAGTCCTACGGACAGCCCTACGGCGCCCCGCAGGGCTACCAGACCCAGCGTGGCCCCGTCGACATGAACGCGAGCCAGCTCGACGACCTCTACAACGCCCCCTCGGCCGGCCCGGTTCAGAGCCGCCGACTCACCCTCGACGACGTGCTCATGAAGTCGGGGCTGCTGTTCGGCATCATGCTCCTCGTCGCGGGCGGCACCTGGGCCGCCACCATGGCGACGATGTCGACGGCGGGTTACGGCCTCGCCTCGTTGGCCACGCTCACCGGCGCCATCGTGACGCTCGTGCTCGGCCTGATCGTCGCGTTCAGCAAGAAGATCCGCCCGGCGCTCATCGTCACCTTCGCGGTGTTCGAAGGGCTCATGGTCGGCGGCATCAGCACCGTGTTCGCCCAGGCGTACGACGGTGTGGTGACCACGGCGATCGTGGCGACCCTCTCGGTGTTCGTCGCGATGTTCCTCGGCTGGAAGACCAACCTCATCCGGGTCACCTCGCGCAGCCGCCGCATCTTCGGCATGGCGATCTTCGGCTACTTCATCTTCATGCTCGTCAACTTCGGCTTCGCCCTCTTCGGCGCGAACAGCGGCTGGGGCATCTTTGCCGGCGGTTCGACCCTCGGCATCCTCGTCTCGGTCTTCGCCGTGGGCCTCGCCTCCTACTCTCTCGCCATCGACTTCGACTCGATCGACCGGGCCGTGCGCGCGGGCGCGCCGGAGAAGTACTCGTGGCTCCTGGCGCACGGCCTGCTCGTCACGGTCGTGTGGCTGTACATCGAGATGCTGCGCCTGCTCGGCCACCTGCAGCAGCGCTGATGAGCCGCGCGCACGATCCCGTCGGGGAGTCGGCGCGCGTCGAACTCGACCGACTGGCCCACCGGTGGCACACGCTGCCGGTGGGCCAGGCGCGTTCTGCGGCCGAGTCGGCGCGGGCACTGGCCGGCGAGTTCCTCGACGCCGAGCTCGACGACCTCGGCCCGGCGACGGCACTCGACCAACTGCGGGTCGGCGTCTACGAGGCCGCCCGCGCCGGCGTGTCGGACGACGACCTGGGGACGCGCCTCGCCGACCTCCGCCGAGCCATCAACGCCGAGTAGGCCCCGAGCGACGAGGGAGAACGCCGAGACAGCCGTCGTTTCCGGTTCGGACGGGTGCGCGGGTGGACGCCGGGGGAGTACGCGCCGGAAACGACGGCTGTCTCGGCGTGCTGTGTGCGGGCTCAGGGGGTGGAGTCGGAGCCTTCGTCGTCGGTGTCGTCGGTGTCGTCGATGTCGTCGATGTCGTCGTGTTCGGGTGGGCCGTCGGGACGGCGGCGGCGGAGAAGGACGGCGAGACCGCGGCGGCCTCGGCCGGTGCCCTTCTCGGAATCCGCGCTCTTGACCTCCGTGCCGGGGCGGCGGGCGGCGTGGGCGGCGGTCTCCTCGACGGTTCCGACGCGTTCGCCCCGCAGGCGGTCGGGGCCGCGGCTCGCCTCGCCGGCCCAGAGCCCGAGCGCCGCGCACAGGGTGGGCAGCAACGCGGCCGCCGCCCGGGCGTACCCCGCGGGGGAGGGGTGGAACCGGTCCACGCTGAACATGTGCTCCGGGGCGGAGAGGAAGTCGGGACGCAGCAGGTCGCCGAGCGAGACCGTGCGACCGCCGGCCTCGACGACGGCCACCGTCTGGGCGGTGGCGAGATCGCGACTCCAGCGCTTGGTGAGCGTGCGCAGCGGTTGGGGAAGCGGCTCGATGGTGCCGAGATCGGGGCAGGTTCCGACGACGACCTCGGCCCCGGTCTTGCGAAGCTCGAGCACGGCGTGCCGCAGATGGCTCACCGAGACCGCGGTGGGTATGCGGTGGGTGACGTCGTTGCCGCCGATGCTGATGAGCACGACGTCGGGCCGGGGTACGGCCTCGATCGCGCGCTGGACCTGGCCGTTCAGCCACGGGCTCTCGGCCCCGACCTCCGCGACGTTCGTGAGCTGCACGGGACGTCCGGCCAGCGCCGAGATGCCCGTCGCGAGAACGCCACCCATGGTCTGGAAGCGAGAATCCGCACCGAGCCCGGCAGCGAGGCTGTCACCGAGCACGACGAGCTGGATGGGGGCGCCGAGACCCGCGCCGTAGATGTTCGTGTCGTCGGGGGAGGCGTCGAAGGGCTTGCCGATCGTGCGTCGCGCGAGCTTGGCCTCGACCTTGAGTAGGCCGTAGCTCACCAGGCCGGCCGTGCCGAGGCCGGCGAGGCCTGCACCGCCACCGATGGCGGCACTCGCGAGCATCGTGCGTGCCCGGCTCATGCGGTTCCCTCCGTCTGCTGCCCGCGGTCTGCCTGCGACCCACGGTACCGGCGGCACCCCTGACGGGCGCCTCCTGACCAGGGTTGAACGAACGACTCGTGGCGAGGGTTTCGATGCCTGCGTCGACAGGGGTGACCCCATCGCCGTGCGCGCGAGCCGGTCTCGTCCGCTCGATCGTCAGCAGGGTGCTCGGGGTGCTTCCGGCGCGCCGGGTCACCCCCGCGTTCGATGCCCCTCGCCGATCCCTGAGGTCCTCAAGGCGAGGAGCCTGCCGCCGAAAGGGACGAGGAGGAGACGGCTCGTCTCCCGCGGCCAGGACGGCCGCCCCTGCGACTCACGGATGAGTGTCATGACGACGATGCCCGACCTGCCCGCCCCCGGCCTGGGCGTGGCCGTGCCGGTCACCGGCACCCCGACGACCCGTTCGACGACGCCGGCTCGGCCCGTGGAAGCACCGCGGCTCGAGCCCGAGGTGATCGACACCGCCGCCAGCCGCGCGGAGAGCCGTCGCCTCGCCGCCGAACGTTCCGAGCTCGAGACGCGGGCCCGCACCGCCGAGGGTCTCAAGGACGCCCTGAACCAGACGGAACGCGAGGTGAAGCCGCAGGTTGCGGACCTGCGCCGCCTGTACGACGAGCCCCCTCGCACCCGGGCCGAGGAGAACCGGGTGCTCGAGGAGGAGAAGTTGGCCGCAGCCGCCAACGCGGCCACGCGCACCCGCCAGGCCGCCGCCCGCCTCACGGCCATGCGCATCGCGCAGCAGGAGAAGGCTGCTCGTACGGCCGAGGACGTCCGTTCCGACGCCGCCCAGCTCGCGGACCTCAACCGCGAGGCGCTCACGGCCCCGACCGCATCGCGCCGCACCGTTCTCGAGGCACAGCGGCTGGCCGACGACCTCGTCGCCGCGACCGGCGGCACGGCCACCGAGAACCCCGACGGCACGGTGGACGTCGTGGTCGGAGGACGGCCGCTCGTCGACGGGGTCGATGTCGACACGTTGGAAGTCGTGGGGGAACCCGCGCCAGGGAAGGCGCCGGAGACCCCGGCGCCGGATGCACGCCCGGTCGCTGCGAGCCCGGCGGCGCCGACACCCGACCGGACCACGTCCCCGCTCGAGACCACCCCCGACTCGCCGATCGTCACCCCGCCCGCGGTCCGCGACTCCGCACCCACCCGACAGACGCCCGATCCCGCATCTTCGACGCCCGCTCGACCCGGCGACTCCGCGGCGGACCTCGACGCGGTGTCCGCAGACGCCCCCTCTCGAGCGGTCACCACGAACCTGCCCGAGCTGCAGGTGAGATGGAGCGACGGCACGCCGGCCGCGGTCGGCGGGACGCTCGGCGGGTACGTCACCGCCGACCGCACGTTGCTGCGCCCGGCGGCCGAGGGCCTGGACCGGATGGCCGTCGCGATCCGCCACTCGGTGAGCGCCGCGCAGGCTGCCGGACGCACGTCGGCCGGCCTCCCGGGGCCGGCACTGCTCGCGGGTGACTCCGCGTGGGATCTGCGCCTGGCCGATGGCATCGGCACCGTCGATGTCGCCGCGGGCGCCGGCATGCCCGTCACCGAGACCACGACCGAGGTCGCCGCGTCGGTCGACCCGGCTCCGGACTCTCCGGAGGCGGCGCTGCTCGACGTGCAGGCACAGCTCGCGACGGCCACCACCTCGTTGAACCGTCGTGCGGGGGTGACGAGCGCGTTCGACGTCGCGCTCGGCCTGGCCTCGGCGCGGATCGGCCAGAACGTGTCGATCGCCCTGGGGGCGGTCGGTGACGTGGCCCGCAACGATGTCGTCGCCGCGTTGCACCAGGCCAACGCGGCGATGGTGTTCGCCGGCGCGGCGGCGCGACAGGCGGTCGCGACCGGGATCCCGCTGATCGTCGGGTCGAGCGATCCCTCGGTGGCGACGGCCTCGGGGATCGCCCCGGTCGCGGGTCCCGCCGGTGGTGTGCTCAACATGACCGTCGTGTCGGTGGCCGGCGCAACGGCGCCGCTCACGGACTCGCTTCCAGCATCGGTCGCATCGGCCGCGCCGATGGCGCCGGCCGCGTCACCCGGCCCGGGTCAGGCGCCGGGGACGCCGGAAGAGGGCCTGACGGTCGGTTTGCCCGGCCCCGCCGATCAGATCGGAGCCGGGCTTCCGGTCGGTGGCACGCCGAGCACGGGCGTGCCTGTGGGCGTGCCGGTCGACGGGCAGCCGTTCCCCGCCGCGACGCCGGAGGCCTCCGCCGGGCCCGGCGCGTCCGACCCGGCCGCGGGAGTGGGCGTCGTGCCCGGTGTCTCACCCGGGCAGTCCTCGCTCGCGTCGATTCCGCCGGCCGGCGACGCGACGGTCCTCCCGGCAGTTCCGGCTCCCGGCTCGCCGTTGCCGCAGGCAGCCACCGACGCAGCGGCGCTTCGGACCTTCGCTCGCATCGGCGAGGAGGAGTTCTCCTCACCGACCGGCACGCTGATCGGCGTGCGTCCCGGCCTCGACGTCGCCGTGCGTGCCCCCGGTCAGGTGGTTCTCGCGGCGACGCCCGATCCCGGGCCGGCGCTCGCCCGGGTACAGACGCTCGTCGACGCGGTCGGCACGGTCACCGCGGCCGCCGGCGCCGCCGCGGCTCCCGCACAGGTGGCCGCGCGGCCGGGCTCGAACTCGTCGATGTCCGCCCTCGCTTCGATGTGGTCGTCGGTCTCGTCGTTCGCCTCGTCCTTCTCCTCGAGCGCGCCGGTGCCGAGTGGTCACGTCTCCGAAGTGCTCTCCGCGGTCGCCGCTCCACTCGCGTCGACGATCGCCGAGGCGTTCGTCGACCCCTCGGGACGCCCGGTCGTTCCTGGCACCTCGATCCATAAGGGTCGTGTCGCGCTCGATCGCGAGGCTTTCGCTCACGAGTACGTCAAGGACGCCGTGGGCGTCGAGGGCGCGATCGCCGCCGTCGCACGCTCGGTGGCCGCGACCTCGGAGGCGGCCTCGGATCCGAAGGTCGGGGCGCTGGCTGTGCGCATCCAGTCGGAGATCGCCCCGCAGGGGGAGTACTCGATCGACGAGGCCGCGACCGATCAGCGCCTCGACGCCCGCCGCAACGACCTCGACCGCAAGGCCGGGGCGCTGCAGTCGCTGCTCGAACACCTCGAGGATCAGTCCGGATGGTTGGGAGCGCACCTGCGCTGACCTGCGACGACCAGGGCGTCTGAGTCGAGGGTGGGCACAGAGTCGGTGCTGCCGGTCAGTCCGGCTCTTCCCCGAGCATCGTGCGCAGCCCTCCGGTGGAGGCGAGGGTGACGCGGCCGTCGTCGCCTTCCACCGTGAGCACGTCGACCTTGCCGTCCTGCCAGAAGTAGAGCTCGGGGCTCACGGGCCCGGCGCCCTCGTCGAACGCGGTGCCGGCGAATCGGCGCAGAGTGCGCACGACCCCCGGGACGACGGCGGCGTCTCGCGGCAGGTGGTAGACGATCTGCTGGGCGGTCGGCACGGCGAAGACGACGCCCCGGGAGAGGTCGGCCTCGGTGTCGACCCGGCGCACGACGTCGGGGAGGAACAGGGCGAACGTCGCAGTGAACCCGGACTCTGCGAACACGGCCCGCACGGTCGTGTCACCTTCGCCGAGCGTCTGACTCGCGAGCTCGGAACGGTCGAACAGGGCGCGGGTGTTGCGTTCGGCTGCCGCCTGCAGATCGGCCGACCCCGGGTGGTCGGTGACGGCGTCGGCCGGGAGGGCGGTCACCGACGTCTCGGTCTCGACGACGAGGTGACGCACGATCCCCGGCGCGAACGGCTCGATGCCGGCGGGGCGGGTGGGCATGCCGCGGACGTAGGCCTCCTCGGCGAGCCGCACGCGCACGGCGGCGAGCAGATCCTCGGCCGTCATGTCCGCCGGCGTCCGCGGCTCGGAGACCGTGAGCAGGCCCGTGACGTGCTCGGTGACGAGCGCCGGCCACGCCTCGCGCTCCGCGGCTCCGCAGACGGTGGCGATGTTCCACAGGCCGAACCCGGCGCCGTCGGCGGCCTCGACGGTGCCGTCGGTGATCGTCGCCTCGATGCCGTGCTCGGCGAGGGTCGTGAGGACGAGATCGCGCAGGTGGTCGGCCTCTTCGACCGTCATGAACGTGAGGTCCGGATCCATCGGGTCGTGGCGGCGCCTGCTGAACAGTCCCATGGAGTCATCCTGCCAGCGGCACGTCACACCTCAGGCGCCCGGGCACGACAGCGGCCCGGCACCACGCGAACATCGCGCGGGCACCGGGCCGTCGGGGCGAATCGACCTACTTCGGAGGCAGGACGTCGGTCTGGGCCGGGGCATCGACCAGGCCCACGGGGCAGGTGTAACCGTGCGGCCCGTGGTTGCAGTACCCGTTCGGGTTGCGGTGGAGGTACTGCTGGTGGAAGTCCTCGGCGTAGTAGAACGGGCCCGTGTCGTCGGCCATGCGGATCTCGGTGGTGATCGCACCGTGACCCGCCTTGGTGAGCACCTTCTGAAAGGCCTCGCGAGCCGCGAGAGCGATGCGCTCCTGCTGCGGTGTGGTGCAGTAGATGGCCGAGCGGTACTGGGTGCCGACATCGTTGCCCTGGCGGTTCGGCGTCGTCGGGTCGTGGTTCTCGAAGAACGTCGCGACGATGCGGTCGGTGTCGATCTTCTGCGGGTCGTAGGCGACCATCACCGCCTCGGCGTGACCGGTGCGGCCCGTGCAGGCCTCCTCGTACGTGGGGTTGGGCGTGAACCCGCCCATGTACCCCGCAGCCGTGGAGACCACCCCGTCCACGCGCCAGAAGATCCGCTCGATGCCCCAGAAGCACCCGCCGGCCAGGTAGATGACCTCGATGCCCTCACCGAACGGCGGCTTGAGGGGCGTGCCGAGGACGAGGTGCTTCTCGGGCACCCCGGCCATCGGCGTCGAACGCCCGGGCAGGGCCTCGCTCTCGGCGACCATCACCGGTGCCGGACGGGAGAACATCACGCCGCGTACGGCTTCGCGGCCGTGATCTTGACCGTGATGTTCTTGCCGTTGGGCGCGGCGTACGTGGCCTCCTGGCCGACCTTCTTGCCGTTGATGGCCTCGCCGAGCGGCGACTTCTCCGAGTACACGTCGATGTCGTCGTTGTCGCCCTTGATCTCACGGCTGCCCAGCAGGAACGTGAGGTCGTCACCGAACATGTCGACCGTGACCACCATGCCGGGCTCCACCACACCGTCGTCGGGCGGGGTCTCGCCCACGACCGCCGTCTGCAGCAGCTGCGTGAGCTGGCGGATGCGGGCCTCCATCTTGCCCTGCTCCTCCTTGGCGGCGTGGTAGCCACCGTTCTCACGAAGGTCACCCTCGTCGCGAGCCGCCTCGATGCGCTTGCTGATGTCGGAGCGGCCCTCGCTCGAGAGGTACTGGAGCTCTGCCTCGAGTCGGTCGTAGGCCTCCTGGGTGAGGTAACTGGCCTGCGTGGTGGTGTCGGACACGTCAGTGCTCCTTGCTCATCGGTCACCCGGGCACGGGCGAGGATCGGCGGTGGGTCGGTTGGGCCTGCCCGGAGAGACTGCGGTCGCAAACCCCCGGTAGACCGAACGGCCCGCCGGAGGGGCAGGCCGTGAATAAGTCATCCATCCTAACGCGCGACGCGAGGATTGACGATTCCTTACCTCACACCACCCCGCCCACAGGCGAGGCGTGCGTCACATCAGGCGCGGGTACGGAGCGACGGTGCGCTCACTGTGCGCGACACTGGCGCACCTCGCCCATGACCGCCTTGCTCGTCGTGCGGACCTCGACATCGCGCACCAGGCGCGGCTCACCCCCGGGCGGGATGACGTCGTCGACGCGGCCGACCGTCGCGTGGTTCATGTCCTTGGCGAACACCGAGCACACGACCGTGCGGTCGGTGGGGCGCGTGAGTTGGTAGGTGACGACCGTGTGTCGTGCGTCGCGCACGTCGTACCCGAGATTTCCCCAGACCGGCTTGCCGATGCTCGCGGCCAGACCGAACCAGACGGCGAGGCCGATTCCCACGAGGATCGCGATCGGCCCGACGACCCACAACACCCGCTGATGACGAGGAAGGGTGCGGTAGCGCGTGAGGACGGACACGGCCCCAGGTTACGTGGCCGCCGTCGTCGCCCGGGGCCGGGTCACGCCACCCGTCGACGGGGCCCGAGCCGCCCGCACGCGACGGTGCGACAATGCTGCGAGAACGATGCGCGGCGCGGACCTCGTTCCGGCGCCCGCCCGACCCGAGCATTCCCGAGGACTTTCGTGACCGAACCCTTCCGTCTACTGGCCGTGCACGCCCATCCCGACGACGAGTCGAGCAAGGGCGCAGCGACCATGGCCCGGTACCGCGCCCGCGGAGATCGCGTGCGCGTCGTCTCCTGCACCGGCGGTGAACGTGGCGACATCCTCAACCCGCGCCTCGCCGACGACCCCGACGTGCTGCGCGACCTGCCGGCCTTCCGTCGTCGTGAGATGAAGCGTGCGCAGGAGATCCTCGACGTCGAGCACACGTGGCTGGGCTTCGTCGACTCCGGCCTGCCCGAGGGCGACCCCAAGCCGGCCCTGCCGGCGGGCTGTTTTGCCCTCGAGCCCGTCTCGATCACCGCCGAGGCCCTCGTGCGCGTCATCCGGGAGTTCCGGCCCCACGTCATGACGACGTACGACGAGGTCGGCGGCTACCCACATCCGGATCACATCATGACCCACGTCGTCTCCGTCGAGGCCTTTCGCGCGGCCGGCGACCCGAAGGCCTACCCACACGCCGGTGAGCCGTGGCAGCCGCTCAAGCTCTACTACAACCAGACCATCGGCGTGGAGCGCATCCGCGCCTTCCACGCGGCGATGACCGAGCGCGGCATGGAGTCGCCGTTCGCCGAGTGGATGGAGCGCTGGGCCGACCGGCCGGTGCGTCCGGTCACGACCCGTATCCCGGTCGGGGAGTTCTTCGAGCAGCGCAACGCCGCTCTGCTCGCCCACGCCACCCAGATCGACCCCGACTCGTGGTGGTTCGGCATCCCGCTCGAGCTCGAGCGCGAGGTCTGGCCCACCGAGGACTTCGAGCTCGCGGCTTCCTACGTGCCTCATGAGGAGGGGGAGTCCGACCTGTTCGCCGGGCTCACCTCCCCGCACGAGGCCGACCGCCTCTCCCGCCGTGCCGTGGCGGGCGAGGCCTCGCTGGTCCTCGACGACATCGTCGTCGATGACGAGATCCTGCAGACCCTGAAGGGGGAGTGATGGGCGGAGCAAACCAGGCGATCTCCGCGGGCGTCGGCGGATTCCTCGCGTTCTTCCTGCTCGCCGTCGCACTGTGGCTGCTCATGCGCAACATGAGCACCCGGCTGCGCAACGTGCGCTTCGCCGAGGAGCAGGAGGACGCACGTCGCGCCGCCGAAGCCGGCGACGACGTCGTCGTACGACCCGCCCGGCGTCAGGTCTTCCTTCCCGTCCGCGACGATGTGGTCCCCACGTCGGCCTCCTCGGATTCGAGCGGGAACGCCGTCTCGAGCTCCGATGCGAAGGAGCGGGGTCGCGACGACGCTTCCTCCCCGCCTGCCGCCTCCCCGCCCAACGCCTCCGAGGGATGATCCGGTCGCTCGAACAGGCGTGTCGAGCCCGCGAAGGCGGTGAAAACGCCTGTTCGAGCGTGAAGGAGCGGGTGAAAGCGCCTGTTCGAGCGTGAGGGGGCGGGTGGAAACGCCTGTTCGAGCGTGAGGGGCGGATGGAAGGGCCTGTTCGGGCGTGAGGGAGCGGGTGGTCAGGCCGCGCTCGGGCTCGCCAGGGCCATGGCGACCGCGACGGCGTGAGTACCGAAGGCCGCGATCGTGAACGCGTGGAAGACCTCGTGGAAACCGAACCATCGCGGTGAGGGGTCGGGACGCTTGAGGCCGTAGACGAGCGCGCCGACGGTGTAGAGCACGCCGCCGGCCGCGATGAGCGCGACGATCACCGGCCCGCCGCCCGCGTAGAGCGGTCCCAGGTAGAACACGGCCACCCAGCCGAGCGCGACGTAGATCGCGGTGGTGAGCCAGCGCGGCGCGCCGAGCCACACGACACGCAGGAACACCCCGGCCGCGGCTCCGATCCAGATGGTCCAGAGCAGGGTTCGAGCCTGCCCCTCGGGCAGGAGGCTGAGGGCGAACGCGGTGTAGGTGCCCGCGATGGCGATGAAGATGTTGGCGTGATCCAACCGGCCCAGCAGCCGCTTGACCGGCGGGGACCATCGGCCCCGGTGGTAGAGCGCCGAGATGCCGAAGAGCAGGGCCGCCGCGGCGACGAACACCGCCGCGCCCGTGCGCGCCCGCAGACCGGGGGTGAGGGTCACCAGCGTCAGTCCACCGAGGATGACCAGGGGGAACGCGCCGGCATGGAGCCACCCTCGCAGTCGCGGGGGAACGAACTCGCCCAGGTCGGCCAGGCTCTCGCGCAACGGGTGCCGGTCCTGCCCGTCCTGCCTGCTCTGTTCGTCCTGCCTGTCCAGTCGCGTAGGGCTCCGGTCGGGTTCGACACGCCGGGCACCGGAGTGCGCCGCCGAGCCCGCGACCAGGTGTTCCGCACGCGGCGTCTCCGGCGGGCGCGGTGTGGGTTCCGACATGTGACCTCCTCCGAATCGCGAACCTACGCAAACGTAGGTTACGGCATCGTAGCCACGGATCCGACCCGGCCGCCGCGCCTCGGGACGCTACCTTTGGTGCGTACCCGATCGACTGGAGCCGCTGTGGACGTGAGTGATCTGCTCTACGGGGCGTACGAGCGCAAACTCGTCGCGCAGCTGCCGACGGAGCGCCTGCCCAGACACGTCGCGGTGATGCTCGACGGCAACCGCCGCTGGGCCCGTCTCAAGGGTGCCGACACGGCCGACGGTCACCGGGCCGGTGCCGACAACGTCGTCCCCTTCCTCACGTGGAGTGAGGAGGTGGGCATCGAGGTCGTCACGCTGTGGCTGCTCTCGACCGACAACCTCAAGCGGGACCAGGCCGAGCTCGCCCCGCTGCTGCAGATCATCGAGGACGTCGTCGGTGAGATCGCGACGACGCATCGCTGGCGGGTCAACCCCGTCGGGGCGCTCGACCTGCTCCCCTCTGGCACTCGCGCGAAGCTCGAGGATGCGGCGGTGAGCACGGCCGACATCGACGGCATGGTCGTCAACGTGGCCGTGGGGTACGGCGGCCGTCAGGAGATCGCCGACGCCGTCCGCGACCTGCTCAAGGAGGCCGCGGCCCAGGGGCGCACCATCGAGGACGTCATCGAGACACTCGACGTCGAGTCCATCGCACGTCACCTGTACACCAAGGGCCAACCCGATCCCGATCTTGTCATCCGCACGTCGGGCGAGCAGCGCATCGGCGGGTTCCTGCTGTGGCAGAGCACGCACAGCGAGTTCTACTTCTGCGAGGCGTACTGGCCCGACTTCCGTCGCGTCGACTTCCTGCGTGCACTGCGGGCGTTCGCCGAACGGGAACGGCGGTTCGGGTCCTGATCAGCGGGCCTTCCGATGGGCCGCGACCGGGCGTCGTAGGGCGCGGGCGTCGGGTCGGATCGAGTGACTTTCAGGAACTTCACAGGGGCCGCTGCCACGCTGGCCACTTGTGTTCGTGTCGGATCGACCGACGAAACGAATCTGCGGGACAATCGTCCTGAACGCCGGGTCCGCCCGGGCCCGTGACGAGGCGAGGGGAGCCGTGATGACGACGGCGCGTGAGCGGATCGGTGTCGACGCACCGAACGATTCCGTCATCCGCGCGACCCTCGCTCACGCCCGTGCTCTTCTCGCGGAGGCTCGCGCCGACCTCGCCGAGGCCTGGGCCTGGCCGCTGGTGCGTCAGGGCCTCCTCGCGATGGCCCTCATCGCGTTCGGAGCCTTCTCTCCGGCGTTCGTCGCCGCCGACGCGCCGTTGTACGAGAACGGTTTCTTCGCCCGTCTCCTCAGCGAGCCTGCCCGTTTCGCCGCCACGGCGATCGTGCTCGTCGGGCTCCTTCGGCTCTTCGACGTGTGGTTGGGGCTGAGGCCCACCGAGGGCGTGCCCACGGCGCCGGTCGCCGCGTGGGCCTGGTGGAGCCTGCCGGTCGCGTTCGTGCCCCCGCTGTTCAGCCGGGACGCGTACAGCTACGCCGCCCAGGGGCTCGTCGTCACCCGTGGCATGGACCCGTACCAGACCGGCCCCATCGCGGTGCCGGGCCCGTACGCCGACCAGGTCGATCCCATCTGGCTCTACACCCCCGCCCCATACGGTCCGATCGCGCTGCAGGTGCAGCGGACGGTCGTCGACCTCACCGGTGGGGACGCCATGCTCGCCGCCATCGCCATGCGCCTGCCCGCGCTCCTCGCGGTCGGGGTCATCGCCTACGCGCTGCCCCGTCTCGCCGAGCGCATGGGGGTCTCTCGCGACCAGGCGGTCTGGCTCGGTGTGCTCAACCCGCTCGTGCTCATGCACCTCGTCGGCGGCATGCACAACGACGCGATGATGCTCGCCCTCGTCGTCGTCGGCCTGCTGCTCGCCTCCGACGGCAGGTGGGTCACCGCGTCGGTGGCGGTCGCCGCGGGAGCGGGGTTCAAGCAGACCGCCGTTCTCGCTCTCGTCGGCGTCGCCGGTCTCGCCTACCGCCACGCGCGCGGCGAGCGGGGGGAGGCGCGGCTCGTCTCCGCGGTCGACCAGTGGGCCTACGTACGCGTCGCGGCGCGGGTGGGGGTCGTCGCGCTCGCGGCGTTCACCGGGTTCACGGTGCTCACGGGCATGGGCTGGGGCTGGGTCGCCAACCTCGGTGTGCCCGGCTCTGTGCTCTCGTTGCTCTCGCCGGTCTCCATGGCCGGGGCAGGAGTTGCGGGGGCCCTCGCGCTCATCGGAGTACCGGGGGAGTGGACCGGCGGCATCGTCCCCGGATTCCAGGCCCTCGGTCTTCTCGCCGTGCTCGCGGCCCTCGCGTGGATCACGTGGGTGCTCGCGCCGCGTCGTCCGGTGGCGGCGGCCGCGTGGGCGCTCCTTGTCTTCACGGTCGGCGGACCGACCGTCTACCCCTGGTACGTCGTGTGGGGAGTCCTCCTCCTCGGCGCCACGTACACCGACAGGCGCGTCGTGCAGGCGCTCTGCTGGGTGACCGGCTGGCTCGTCGCGTACTCCATGCTCGACGTCGCCGTGGTGAACGGCGCCTCGATGGTCGGCATCGCCGCGGTGACCTGGGGTGGATGGAGCCTCTGGCGTCGGCGTGGCGAGCTGGATGTGCCGCTGCCCGCGGTGACGCCCGGTGACAGCGCGCAGACCGACACGGCTCCGGCCCGAGGGAGCCTCACCGCCCTGCTCGCGCGGGTCTGAGATGCGCCCGGCCGAGACTCGCGGAGGCGGGTTGCCGCCGGGTGAACAGTGGGCGATCCGGCCACGTGGGCCAGGACATCCAGCCTCGACCCACGTAGCGTCGACACGAACGGACGGCAGCCGGCCGTCCACCGACCCCGGGAGTGGCCCGTGAGCGATTCACGCCGGACGTACGTGTTGGACACCTCGGTCCTCCTCTCCGATCCCGGAGCGTTGCACCGGTTCGGAGAACACGAGATCGTCCTGCCGGTCGTCGTCATCACGGAGCTCGAGGCCAAACGCCACCATCCCGAGATCGGCTACTTCGCCCGCAAGGCGCTGCGCACGCTCGACGAGATCCGGGTGCGTCACGGCCGCCTCGACGTGCCTGTTCCGGTGGGCGACGAGGGTGGCACCATCCACTGCGAGCTCAACCACGTCGACCTGGCCAACCTCCCGCCGGTCTTCCGTCTCGGCGACAACGACACGCGCATCCTCGCGGTGGCCAAGAACCTCGCCGACGAGGGGCGCCATGTCACGGTCGTCAGCAAGGACCTCCCCATGCGTATCAAGGCGAGCGCCATGGGTGTGGAGGCCGAGGAGTACCGCGCCGAGATGGCTCCCGTCGACTCGGGGTGGACGGGACTGGCCGAGCTCGACCTCACGACCGAGCAGATGGACGAGCTCTACGACTCCGGCCGCCTCGAACACGAGGGGGCCCGGGACCTGCCCTGCCACACCGGCCTCGTGCTGCACTCGCCCCGCGGCAGCGGGCTCGGGCGCGTGGGGGTCGACTCCTCGATCCGGCACGTCCGCGGTGACCGCGACGCGTTCGGGGTGCACGGCCGTAGCGCCGAACAGCGCATCGCCCTCGACCTGCTGCTCGACCCCGACATCGGCATCGTCAGCCTCGGTGGCCGCGCCGGCACCGGCAAGAGCGCACTCGCGATGTGCGCCGGCCTGGAGACCGTGCTCGAACGTCGCCAGCACCGCCGGGTCATCATCTTCCGCCCGCTCTACGCCGTCGGCGGCCAGGATCTCGGCTACCTGCCCGGCACCGAGGCCGAGAAGATGGGGCCGTGGGGGCAGGCCGTGTTCGACACGCTCGGTGCGCTCGTGTCGAGCGAGGTCGTCGAGGAGATCCTCGATCGCGGGATGCTCGAAGTGCTTCCGCTCACGCACATCCGCGGGCGCTCTCTGCACGACGCGTTCGTCATCGTCGACGAGGCCCAGTCGCTGGAACGCAACGTGCTGCTCACCGTGCTCTCGCGCATCGGGCAGAACTCCCGCGTCGTGCTCACCCACGACGTCGCCCAGCGCGACAACCTCCGCGTCGGTCGGTTCGACGGCGTGGCCGCCGTCATCGAGATCCTCAAGGGCAATCCGCTCTTCGCCCACATGACCCTCAACCGCAGCGAACGCAGCCCCATCGCCGCGCTGGTCACCGACCTGCTGGAGGGTCCCGGCCTCTGAGGCGTCCTGCGCCGAGACAGCCGGCGTTTCCGGCCTCGGTGGGCTGCGCGCCGGGACGAGGGTGAGTCGAGGCCGGAAACGGCGGTTGTCTCGGCGCTGCAGCAGTGGCGTCGCTGCATGACTGCACCTCCGGCCTGCCGTGACGCCCCTGATGTGATGCCCGGGCCGCGATTGCGAGGAGTTGCGTCGGCGCTGTCCGTCTCCGGGGCGTCCCAGGCCGACGGGCGCCCACCGGGCTCTGGGCGGTGCGCGAGGGACGAGGTGGCGAGGATCGGGTGACGAGACGGTGACGCCCGGCGTGTCGAGTTGCGGATTCGGTCGGGATTTGATCGGACGTCCGACCAGTGGCATCGTACGGTCACGAAATCGTCAAGATGAGGTCAATGAACGATCTCGGAAGTGGGTTCATCCCGTGCCACAACCACTGCCCGTGACCCGCCGGCTCCTGCGCTTCTCCGGAGTTCTCGGCGCTGCCGTCGCACTTCTCGGCTCCACCCTTCCGGCAGCAGCCGCTCCGGCCCCCGGTGCGCCGGCCGGCCAGGCCGCGAGCGTGCCGGCGATGGCGACTCTGGCGGCCCGGGGCGCGCACCTCGGCTCGGTCGCCTCCGTCGCCGCGGCGCACATGATCCCGGGGGTGTCGATGACCGCGTTCGCCGTCGCGCCGCGGGTCGTGCAGTCGGCCCAGCAGGCGGCGCTCGCCCGCCCGGCCGTCGCCACGAAGCGCGCCACGACCGCACGGGCGTCCCGGGCCAAGGCTCGGGTGTCGGGCTCGCCTCGCGACATCGGCCGCGCACTGTCGTCGGCGCGCGGGTGGGGCGGCCGGCAGTTCGCGTGCCTCGACGCGTTGTGGAGCAAGGAATCCGACTGGCTCGTGACCGCCGACAACCCCACGTCGAGCGCGTACGGCATCCCGCAGGCGCTGCCGGGCAGGAAGATGCGCACGCATGGCGACGACTGGCGCACGAATCCCGCCACGCAGATCCGCTGGGGCCTCGACTACATCGACGACGTCTACGGCACCCCGTGCAAGGCGTGGTCACACTCCCGCGCCCACAACTGGTACTGATCCACCCCGCCCGAACCGCTCGAACAGGCGTCTTCACCGGCCGAGTCCGCTCGAACAGGCGTTCTGAGGGGGCGTGGTTGGGTGAAAGGGCCTGTTTGAGCGTTCTGGGGGTGTGGCGACTCCGGCGGAGTCGGGCGTTCGGGCGTTCGGGCGTTCGGGCGTTCGGGCGTGCGGGGGTCAGAGCTTGCGGAGCCGGATCCGACGCACGTCGTGGTCGGGGCCCTTGGTGAGGACGAGGGTGGCGCGGCCGCGGGTGGTCTCGACGTTCTCGCGCAGGTTGGGCTCGTTGATCGTGCGCCAGATGTGGTCGGCCGTGGCGCGTGCCTCGTCGTCGGACAGAGAGGCGTACCGGTGGAAGTAGGACTCGGGGTGGGCGAACGCCGTCTTGCGCAGACGCAGGAACCGTTCGACGTACCAGCGGTGGATGAGGTCGACGTGCGCGTCGACGTAGACGGAGAAGTCGAAGAAGTCGCTGAGCGCCAGACCGACCCGGCCGTCGGCCCGCATCCGCGGCGGCTGCAGCACGTTGAGGCCCTCGACGATGAGCACGTCGGGGCGGCGGACGACGATCTGCTCGCCGGGAACGATGTCGTAGGTCAGGTGGCTGTAGACGGGGGAGCGGACCTCGTCGGCCCCGCCCTTGACGTCGGCGACGAAGCGCAGCAGTGAGCGTTGGTCGTAGGACTCCGGAAATCCCTTGCGGTGCAGGATGCCTCGACGTTCGAGCACGGCGTTGGGGTAGAGGAACCCGTCGGTCGTGACGAGTTCGACCTTGGGGGTGTGCGGCCAGCGCGCCATGAGCTCGCGCAGGATGCGGGCCGTCGTGGACTTGCCCACCGCGACCGAACCCGCGATGCCGATGACGAACGGAGTGCGCTCCGGGCGTTCGCCGAGGAACCCCGAGGTGAGCCGGTGCAGGTGCGTCGCGCCTTCCACGTAGAAGCTCAGCAGTCGCGACAGCGGCAGGTAGACCTGCTCGACCTCGACGAGGTCGAGGCGCTCCCCGACACCCCGCAGCCGTTCGACGTCGTGATCGCTGAGGCTCAGCGGATGTGTGCGGCGCAACCGTGCCCAGTCCTCGCGATCGAGGTGGACGTACGGCGAGGGGTGCGCGCGCGACGGTGAGGACACGGCGCCCATTGTTGCCCACGGCACGCCCACGAGGTGCGACACGGCAGGTCCGATGCGAAGAGCACGGATTTCCGGCGTACGGGGTTGCGGCCGACCGTCGAGTAATCTGGGCCGCATGTGTGGAATCGTGGGATACGTCGGGCCGGACTCCAACCAGCGGGCGCTCGACGTCATCGTGGAGGGCCTCTCTCGCCTGGAGTACCGGGGATATGACTCGGCGGGCGTCGCGCTCGTCGCCGACGGTGAGATCGCGTGGCGCAAGAAGGCCGGCAAGCTCGCCAACCTGCGTTCGGACATCGAGGCCCACCCCATGCCGCCGTCGACCACCGGCATCGGACACACGCGGTGGGCCACCCACGGCGGACCGACCGATCAGAACGCCCACCCCCACCTCGGTGGCGAGGACGACAAGGTCGCCCTCATCCACAACGGCATCGTCGAGAACTTCCACGTGCTCAAGACCGAGCTGCTCGCCGAGGGCGTGACGTTCCGCTCGGAGACCGACACCGAGGTGGCCGCCCAGCTGCTCGCCCGTGCCTACGGCGAGACCGGTGATCTGACCGAGGCGATGCGGGTCGTCTGCAACCGTCTCGAGGGCGCGTTCACGCTGCTCGCGGTGCACGCCGACCTGCCGGGCACCGTGGTGGCGGCCCGCCGCAACTCGCCGCTGGTCATCGGCCTCGGCGACGGCGAGAACTTCCTCGGCTCCGACGTGGCGGCGTTCATCGGCCACACCAAGTCGGCGATGGAGGTCGACCAGGACCAGATCGTCACGATCACCAAGGACTCCGTCGACGTCGTGGGCTTCGACGGCACCCCGGCCGAGGGCAAGCGCTTCGAGGTGACGTGGGATGCCGCGCAGGCCGAGAAGGGCGGGCACAGCTCGTTCATGGTCAAGGAGATCCTCGAGCAGCCCGCCGCCATCAACGACACGTTGCTCGGTCGCACCAACGAGGCCGGTGAGCTCGTGCTCGACGAGATGCGCATCGACCCCGCGCGGCTCGCCGCCATCGACGAGATCGTCATCGTCGCCTGCGGCACGGCGTTCTACTCGGGGCTCACCGCCAAGTACGCGATCGAGCACTGGACCCGCATCCCGTGCGCCGTCGAGCTCGCGCACGAGTTCCGGTACTGCGACCCCGTCGTCGACGAGCGCACCCTCGTGGTCTCGATCAGCCAGTCGGGCGAGACGATGGACACGCTCATGGCCGTCAAGCACGCCCGGGAGCTCGGGGCGCTGACGATCTCGATCTGCAACACGCACGGCGCGACGATCCCGCGGGAGTCCGACGCGGCGCTCTACACGCACGCCGGTCCCGAGATCGCCGTCGCCTCGACCAAGGCGTTCACCGCTCAGATCGCCGCCTGCTACGTGCTGGGCCTCTACCTCGCGCAACTGCGCGGTGGCTCCCAGGCCGAGGCGGCCCAGCAGGTCATGCGCGAGCTGCACGAGGTGCCGGCCAAGGTCGACACGCTGCTCGGTTCGATGGACCGGGTGCGCGAGATCGCCCGGTTCATGGCCGACACCCGTTCCGTGCTGTTCCTCGGTCGCCACGTCGGTTACCCGATCGCGCTCGAGGGCGCGCTCAAGCTCAAGGAGATCGCGTACATCCACGCCGAGGGCTTCGCCGCCGGCGAACTCAAGCACGGTCCCATCGCGCTCATCGAGCCGGGGCAGCCGGTGTTCATCGTCGTGCCCTCGCCGAGCACGCCGCACAACCTGCACGACAAGGTGGTCTCCAACATCCAGGAGATCCGCGCCCGCGGCGCCCGCACGCTCGTCATCGCCGAGGAGGGTGACGAGTCGGTCGTGCCGTTCGCCGACGAGGTCATCCGTGTTCCGGCGACCTCCCCGCTGCTCGCGCCGCTGTTGACGATCGTCCCCCTTCAGGTCTTCGCGGCCGAGCTCGCCGCCGCCAAGGGGTTGGATGTGGATCAGCCGAGGAACCTCGCGAAGAGCGTCACGGTCGAGTGACGACGAAGGCGTGAGGACACGAGGGAGCGAAGCGAGTGAGGCCCGGAGCGCCGAGGAGTCACGACCATCGGATTCGAGTGACGACGAGAGCGTGAGGACACGAGGGAGCGAAGCGAGTGAGGCCCGGAGCGTCGAGGAGTCACGACCATCGGACTCGAGTGAAACCGTGATCGTCGGGATCGGGATCGACGTGGTCGACGTCGAGCGGTTCGCGGCGGTGTTGTCGCGGACTCCGGCGTTGCGGCAGCGGTTGTTCACCGAGGCCGAGCGTGAGTTGTCGGCGGAGTCGCTCGCGGGGCGGTTCGCGGTGAAGGAGGCGCTCGCCAAGGCGCTCGGTGCGCCCGGTGGTCTGGCGTGGACGGACGCGGAGGTGCTGCGCGGGGAGCACGGTGCGCCGCGACTGGTCGTCAGCGGTACTGTCGCGGAGTGTGCGGCTCGGCGTGGGGCGGACGATCTGCTCGTGTCGATCTCCCACGACGGGGGGATCGCGACGGCGATCGTCCTGGCCCAGTCGTCGGGCGCGTGACCGGCGGGCCCGGGGGCCTGCACACCAGAGACGAGCAAGGAGCACGAGCGTGATCGCAGCCTGGAGTGTCGCCGATGTGCGTGCCGCGGAGGAGCGGGCGATGAGCGAGCTGCCCGACGGCGAGCTCATGGCGCGGGCCTCGAAGGGGCTGGCCAAGGTGGTGGCGGCGCGGATCGACGACATCGATCATCCGCGGGTCGTCGGCATCGTCGGCTCCGGTGGCAACGGGGGCGACACGCTGTTCGCGCTGGCGAGGCTGGCGCGGCTCGACGAGCGGCGGGGTGGGGTGGCCGGCCTCGCGGCCGTGCTGGTCTCCGATCACGGAGCGCACGAGGCGGGTCTGGCCGCGGCACGCAAGGTCGGGGTGACGATCGTCGACCTCGCGTCCGCCGGAACGGGTGACGAAGGTGCGAGTGACCAAGACACGAGCGGCGACGACGCGAACGACGAAGGCGCGAACGGCGACGACACGAACGGCGACGCGACGAACAGTGAAGAAGCGCTCGCCCACGCGTGCGACCTGGTCGCTGAGGCCGACGTCCTCCTCGACGGGATCACGGGCATCGGCGGATCGCCGGGGTGGAGCGGCTCGTCTGCCGCGCGTTGCCGGGTGTTGCTCGATGCGGTCGACGACGACGCGTATGTCATCGCGGTCGATCTGCCGAGCGGCGCGGACCCGGCGGGGATCGTCCTGGACTCCGAGGGCGTGTGGGCCGACGAGACCGTGACGTTCGGGGTGGCCAAGCCCGTGCATCTGCTCGGTACCGCCGCGCGCTGCGGCCTGCTCACGCTCGTCGACATCGGCCTGGAGATGACGACCGCTCCCGTGGTCGAACGTCTCGACCACGACGACGTCGCCGCGTTGTGGCCGGTGCCCGGCCCCGACGACGACAAGTACTCCCGAGGTGTACTGGGAGTCGTCGCGGGCGGCGAATCCTTCACGGGCGCACCGATTCTCACGGTGACCGCGGCAGTGAGCGCAGGGGTCGGCATGGTGCGCTACCTCGGTCCGCCGACGCCGACGTCGCTCGTGCGGGCGGCGGTGCCCGAGGCGGTCCACGGTCTCGGCCGGGTCCAGGCCTGGGTCGTCGGCCCCGGTCTCGACACGAGCGTCGAGAACGACGACGGCGACGACACCGACGCGAACGCCGACGACGTCGCGCAGGTGACGACCGCGCGCGAGGCGCTGGACTCCGGTCAGCCGTGTCTCGTCGACGCCGGTGGTCTCGACCTGCTCGACGGCCGGCGCCCGCGTGCGGGCGCCCGCACGCTGCTCACCCCGCACGCGGGCGAGCTGGCCCGGCTGCTCTCCCGGGTCGAGGACGAGGACGTGACGCGCGAGGCGGTGGAGGCCGATCCGGTCGGGCACGCTCGCCGCGCGGCCAATCTGCTGCACGCGACCGTGCTGCTCAAGGGGTCGACGACGTACGTCGTGCCGCCGGAGGTGAGCGGGATTCCCGTGCGCGCCTGCGCCGACGCCCCGACGTGGATGGGCACCGCCGGCTCCGGCGATGTGCTCGCCGGTCTCGCCGGCACGCTGCTCGCGAGCGGTCTCGACCCGTACGACGCGGGCAGCGTCGCGGCCGTGGTGCACGGGCTCGCCGGCCACGAGGCCAACCCCGGCGGGCCGGTGCGTGCGCTCGACGTCGCGCACGCCATCCCGCGCGTCGTCGCCGGGCTGCTGCGCCACGCCGCGGCGTGAGAAGAGCCCTGGCGTGAGAGAAGCTGGAACGACGGGCGAAAGGACCCCTTGGGCGTGTGAGCGTGCCGCGCGGGTCCACGTGTGGCCCGCGGGAGGAGGTCCGAGATGACGACGTCTCCCCGTGGCGTGCCCCGACTGCCCGAGGTCTCCGGTCGTAGCGGGGTCTCGCTCGGCCGGTCCGCGCTCGGTGTCGGTCTGGGGCTCGCGGCCGCGGGTATCACGGCCGCCGCGGGAATGGCCGCCGACCGGCTCAGCCGCGACCGGCGGACCGCCGTGGCCCTCGACGCCGGCGTGGCCGACCCGCGCTACCACGAGACTCCGGACTCCGAGCTCGTCGTCACCGCCACCGACGGGGTCGAGCTCCACGTCGAGATCGACGAGCCGCGCCGCGAGGCGAACGACGACGGGAACGACGACGCGGCGACCCGACCCACCGTCGTGCTCTCGCACGGTTACTGCCTCAACCTCACGTCGTGGGTGTTCCAGCGTCGGGCGTTGCGCGAGGCCGGCTACCGGGTCGTGCTCTGGGACCAGCGTGGCCACGGGCTCTCGGGGATGGGGGACAGGGAGTCGATCTCGATCGAGCAGCTCGGTGACGACCTGTACCGGGTGGTCGAGGAGGTCGTGCCGGAGGGGCCGATCGTGCTCGTCGGGCACTCGATGGGCGGCATGTCGATGATGGCGCTCGCTCTCGAGCACGAGGATTTCGTCAAGAAGCGGGTGGTCGGGGCGGCGTTCGTCGCGACCAGCCCGGGCAACCTCTCCGGTGTCTCCTACGGGCTCGGTCGTCTCGGTGGCCACCTCGTCCGGCGGCTCACGCCCTGGACCTCATCGGTGCTCGCCCCTCGTCAGAACCTCGTCGACCGAGGCCTGCGCCAGGCCCGCGACGTCGTCGACTTCTTCGTCGACTTCGGCTCGTTCGGCTCCCCGGTGCCGCTCTCGATCGCGCAGCTGACGACCGACATGATCTTCGGCACCCGCATGGAGGTCATCTCCGCGTTCTTCCCCTTGTTCGACCAGCACGACAAGCGTGAGGCGCTCGCCGCGTTCGACGGGGTCGAGACGCTCGTCATCAGCGGTACCGCCGACCGCCTCACGCCACCCGAGCACAGCGAGGAGATCGTGCGGCTCATCCCCGGCGCCGAGCACGTGCTCGTCGAGGACGCCGGGCACGTCATCATGCTCGAGCACCCCGAGATCCTCGACGAGTACCTGCTCGAGCTCGTCGCCCGATCCTGCCGTGCCGGCGACGGGCGCAGACCCGTGCGGGTGCGACGGCAGGTGAAGGACGTCGCCGGACGCCGCGCCGCGCGTCGAGCCCGACGCCCGAAGGAGAATCGTGACGCCGCCTCAGCCTGACGTCCTGCTCGAGACCGACCTCGCCACCGCTGACGACACCCGCCGGGCGGGGCGCGTACTCGGCGGGCAACTCCGGGCCGGTGACGTGCTCGTGCTCGTCGGCGAGCTCGGCGCGGGCAAGACGACGTTCACCCAGGGCCTCGCCGACGGGCTGGGCGTCCGCGGCCCGATCACGTCGCCGACGTTCGTCATCTCCCGGGTGCACCCGTCGGAGGTCGGCGGTCCCGCGCTCGTCCACGTCGACGCCTACCGCCTCGGCGACGCCGCGGAACTGGAGGACATCGACCTCGACCTCACCCTCGACACGTCGGTCACGGTCGTCGAGTGGGGCGCCGGGATGGCCGAGCAGCTCAGCGACTCCTATCTCGTCGTCGATCTCGTTCGTGGCGCGGGCCTGGAGGCGGCGGCCGACGGCGGAGTCCGCGACAGCGACGATGACGGGGGCGACGAGCACGACGACCCCCGGGCGATCCGTATCGTCGGCGTCGGTCCGCGGTGGACCGGGGCCGAACGCCTGCAGCTCTGAGGCGGGCGTACTCGGTCGTCGTCGGCCAGGTCCCGCGATGGGGCGCACGCCGAGCAGCGGCGTCAGGGGTTGTCGGAGGGCTGGAATACCCTGGTTCGGTGCTGCTGCTCGCCCTCGACACCTCCACCTCCGCCTGCTCGGTCGCCCTCTGGGACGACTCGGGGCAGCTCGCGACCTCCCACGTCGTCGACCCGCAGGCACACGGCGAGCTCCTCGCACCCGGCATCGAGGCCGTCTTCACCCAGGCCGGAAGACGCCCGGCCGAGCTCACGCACATCGTCGTCGGCGTGGGGCCGGGTCCGTTCACGGGATTGCGGGTCGGCATCGTCAGCGCGCTCACCCTCGGTTATGTCGTCGGTGTCACCGCACAGGGCCTGAGCAGCCTCGACGCGCTCGCCGAGCGGGCGTGGACCTCGGGGGTGCGCGGGCGCATCCTCGTCGCCACCGATGCCCGCCGCAAGGAGGTCTACTGGGCCACCTACGCCCTCGACGGCACCGGCATCCACGCCGAGGACGGGCCGGCGGTGTCCCGTGCGGCCGATCTTCCCGAGGACGTGCGCGCCCTGCCCAACGTCGGTCGCGGTGGGTTGCTGTACGCCGCCGACCTGCCCAACCGCGTTCTCGTCTGTGAGGACGCGATCGACGTCGACGCCGGTGACCTCGCCGATCTCGCGATCCGTCGGCTCGCCGCCGGGGAATCGCTGCTGCCCGCCCAACCGCTCTACCTGCGCCGCCCCGACGCGGTGCCTTCGGCGAGCGTCAAGTCGGTGCTGCCGCGGTGACGGTCGACGAGGCCGGCGTCGTGCGTGCGGTGTCGAGCGGAGCGTCGGCGCAGGTGGGCGCAGGCGCGCGCCTGCGTGAGATGGCGTGGACCGACATCCCCAGGCTCGTCGAGCTCGAGCGCGAGCTGTTCGCCGACGACGCCTGGTCGGAGCAGTCGTGGTGGGCGGAGCTCGCGGGCCGTCCGCGGCGCGAGTACGTCGTCGTGGTCGATGAGGGGAGCGGTGCCGGCGACGACCGAGTGGAGGACTTGCTCGGATACGCCGGGCTCGACCACGGCGGAGAGGTGGCCGACGTCATGACCATCGCCGTCGCGCCGTCGGGCCGCCGACGTGGACTGGGCACGCTGCTGCTCGACGCGCTCGCCGACCTCGCGCGAGCCCGTGGGGAGCAACACCTGCTGCTCGAGGTCCGCGCCGACAACGCCGCCGCTCTCGCCCTCTACGAACGCGCCGGGTTCCGCACCCTGTCCACCCGCCGCCGCTACTACCCCGGAGACGTCGACGCCCACGTCATGCGTCTCACCCTGGAAGGACCCCGCCCGTGACCAGCAGCGACACCGCCCCGCAGACCGTCCCCGCCACCACCGCCGCCATCGTCGCCGACGCCCCGCTCGTCCTCGGCATCGAGTCCTCGTGCGACGAGACGGGTGTCGCGATCGTGCGCGGTCACGAGCTCATCGGTGACGTCGTCGCGAGCAGCGTCGACGAACACGCCCGGTTCGGGGGCGTCATCCCCGAGATCGCCTCGCGGGCCCACCTCGAGGCGATGGTCCCGACCCTCGACGCGGCGTGCGAGCAGGCGGGAATCCGCCTCACCGACCTCGACGCGATCGCGGTGACGAGCGGACCGGGTCTCGCGGGCGCGCTGCTCGTCGGCGTCGCCGCCGCGAAGACCCTCGCGTTCGCGCTCGACAAGCCGCTGTACGGCATCAACCACCTCGTCGCCCACGTCGGCGTCGACGTCCTCGACCACGGCACGCTGCCCACGCCGATGGTCGCGTTGCTCGTCTCGGGCGGGCACACCAACCTGCTGCTCGTCCGCGACATCGGCAGCGACGTCGTCTCGCTGGGGCAGACGATCGACGACGCGGCCGGGGAGGCCTACGACAAGGTCGCGCGCCTGCTCGATCTGCCCTACCCGGGCGGCCCGCACATCGATCGTCTTGCCCAACAGGGCGATCCGCGCGCCATCGCGTTTCCGCGCGGTCTCACCTCGGGTCGGGACATGCAGCGTCACCGGTTCGACTTCTCGTTCTCGGGGCTCAAGACGGCCGTCGCTCGCTGGGTCGAGACCCGCCGCGCGGCCGGCGAGCCGATTCCCGTCGCCGACGTCGCAGCGAGCTTTCAGGAGGCCGTCGCCGACGTGCTCACCCGCAAGGCGGTTCTCGCCTGCCAGGAGCACGGCGCGACCCACCTGCTCATCGGCGGCGGCGTCGCGGCCAACCGGCGGCTGCGCGAACTCGCCGAGGAACGGTGTGCCGCAGCCGGAATCACGCTGCGGGTTCCGCGGCCGCGGTTGTGCACCGACAACGGCGCCATGGTCGCGGCCCTCGGCGCCCAACTCGTCATGGCCGGCGCCGAGCCCTCGGCCCTCGACCTGCCCACCGACTCCTCGATGCCGGTCGAACGCGTTCACGTCTGACGGCGCGTGCTGTCGCATCGTGGAGGTGGCGGCCGTTGCGGTCGTCGGGGTCTTCACGGACGTGGTGAGGCGCGCCGGCGACGCACTGGCCTACCGTGGAACGAACCACCTCCCGCGGGGGCGCCGGGAACATGGCCACTCGTTCGTCCCGACCGTCTTCGTCCCGACCGTGTTCATCCCGACTGTGTTCAGGAGACCCCGATGACCCCACGCACACGACGACCCGCGCGGCGTCCGGTCGTCACCTCATTGGTCACGGTTGGCGCGCTCGCGCTCACCGGCTGCGCGTCGGATGCCGGGCGTGACGCCGGCTCCGCCGACACGTCGACCTCGCCCGATGGGGCTGCCGCCGTGAGCGAGAAGAGCGGGGCGACCGGCGCGAACGCCGCCTCCACCACGGCGGAGACGGCCAGGGAGACCGCCCGGGCACGCGCCGAGGTGAAGAAGCTCGGCACGAGAAGGCTCGCGGCACAACTCGTCGTGCCGGATTCCGGATCGGTCGACGCGGGCGTGCGGGGCATCAGCGGCGGGTACGGCGGCGTGGTCGTCATGCGCTCGGCCCTCACTCGGGGCTCTTCGGTCGCGAGCGACGCCAAGAAGGCCAACGGCCGCTACTCCGCCGCGATGCGTTCGAGCGGGCGCGCCTGGCCGGCGTTCATCGCGATCGATCAGGAGGGCGGCCCCGTCACGCGTATCGACGCTCCGCTGACCCGGTTCCCCGCGGCGATGGCACTCGGAGCGGTCAAGGATTCGGGACTGGCCACGCACGTCGGCCGCGCCTCGGGGGCCGAACTGGCCGGGTTGGGCTTCACGGTCGTCATGGCGCCGGACGCCGACGTGACCACGCCAGGCGACCCGACCATCGGGGTGCGCTCGCCCGGCTCCGACCCCGCTCGGGTCGCGCGTACCGCTCTCGCCTACGTGGCGGGGTACCGCCAGGCCGGAATCGTGCCGGTCGTCAAGCACTTTCCCGGTCACGGCGCCGTCGCCGCCGACACCCACAAGGGCACGGCGGTGCTCACGGCGAGCAAGGCGGCGCTCGAGAAGCGGGATCTCGTGCCGTTCCGCGAGGCCGCAGCGGCGAAGGTGCCGGCGGTGATGACCGCGCACATCGTCACCAAGGCCGTCGACCGGACGCGTCCGGCGTCGCAGTCGCGCGCCGTCACCACCGGGTTGTTGCGCCGGCAGCTGGGGTTCTCGGGGCTGATCGTCACCGACGCCCTCAACATGGGGGCGGCCACGGCCGGTCTGCGGCCCGGCGAGGAGACCGTGCGAGCGATCGAGGCAGGGGCCGACGTCGCGCTCATGCCCCCCGATCCGGCCGCCGCGGTCACCGCGCTCGAGAAGGCGGTGTCGTCGGGGCGTCTGTCGCGTGGGCGGCTCGAGGAATCCGCGGTGCGCATGATCGTCGCCCTGCGTGCGCGCAAGCCCGCCGTTCCCGCGGCGGCACCGGGCTCGAACCACGCCGTCGCTCGCCGGGTCGCGGCTGCGTCGATCACGCAGATCGGTGGCACGTGCGGAGGCCGGCTCGTCGGTAAGGCCGTCACCGTCAGTGGCGGCACTCCCGCCGACCGCGCCGAGTTCACCCGCGCCGTCCGCTCACGCGGAGTGCGGGTGGGCGGCGCCGGAGCGACCCGCGTCGCGCTGCTGGGAGGCGGCGCATACCGGGCCGGCTCGGGCAGCGCCTCGGGTCGGCGCACCGGCACGGGTGACGTGCTCGTCGCGCTCGACGTTCCCTACGGGTTGGCGTCGGGTACCGCGAAGGCCCGCCTCGCCACGTACGGACGGACTCCGGCGACGTTCGACGCCCTGGCCGACGTGCTCGTCGGCAAGGCCAAGGCGCCCGGGCGGCTGCCGGTTGCCGTCGGGTCGTCGAAGATCGGCGCCGGGTGTGGCTGAGGCGCGAGTTCTCGTCGCGGGCGCGATCCTGCGGCGGCGCGTGCTGACGATGACCTCCAGCGCTCCGGGCTGTCGCCTCGCGGTCGAGAGCCGTGACGAGCTCGGCGGAGCCGGTGCGCTCGCTGCGCTCGCGGCCGCCGAGGCGAGGACGGACGCCCCCAACGCGGTCACCCTCGTGGGCCGGGTGGGGGAGGACCCCGCGGGCCACCGCTGCCGAGCCGACCTCGATCGTCCGAGGCTCGAGACGGCCCTCACCTGGCGCGGCGGCACCGACGAATTGCTCGTCCTCGACCCGAGCGACGGCGCGTCCGAGCTGGTCTGGGTGCAGCGGGACGAAGGCGCCCACGGCGCTGAGGTGATCTCGGGTGGAGCAGGCGCCGGTCCCCGGCCGACCGATTCACGGGATGAGCTGGAGGTCTCTCTCGAGCAGCTCGCGCGGTGCCGTCCTGGCGACGTGCTGCTGCTCGACGCGCTCGCCCTCGGGCGGTGTCGCGGACTCGTGCAGGCGGCGTACGACGCCGACGTGCAGGTCGTGCTGGATCTCGACCCGTCGTTCTCCGTGAACCACGAGGAGATGGCGCTGGTCGACGTGGCCGTGGTCGACGGGGCGGGCGCCATAGCCATCGCCGATGCCGCGTGGGCGCCACGATCCCTCGCCGTCCACGCCGGGTCGCTCGGCGTGTGGTGGGACGAGTTTCGGGTCGAGGGTGCCGGCGTCGACGAGGCACGCGATGCGGAGGGCGGTACCGAGAACGGTGTCGCGGGCAGGGCAGGTCGGCACCACGATGCGGTGCACCGCTTCGCCGGCACACTCGCGGCCGCGCTCGCCACCGGCATGGATCGCCCGGAGGCCTTCGACCTCGCCGCTCAGGCCTCCCGGCCCTGACCCACACGCGCCGAGACAGCCGCCGTTTCCGGCATCCCCCTCCGCCGTTCGACCGTCACGCTCACCTCGGCCGGAAACGGCGGCTGTCTCGGCGTTCGAGGCGACCGGGCAGAATCGAGGGATGAATCCCCAGCAGGCGCTCGCGGAGGTCGTCGTCGACGAACTCGTCCGGCTCGGTGTGCGCGAGGTGGTCCTCGCACCCGGTTCGCGCTCGGCGCCCCTGGCATACGCGCTGCACGACGCCGACTCGGCGGGACGGCTGCGGCTGCACGTGCGGGTCGACGAGCGGTCGGCGGCGTTCCTCGCGCTGGGGCTGGCCAAGGCCACCGGGATCCCGGCACCCGTGGTGACGACCTCGGGCACCGCGGTGGCCAACCTCACGCCGGCCGTGCTCGAGGCACACGAGTCCGGAGTCCCGATGCTGCTGCTCACGGCCGATCGCCCGCCCGAACTGCGCGGCACCCGCGCGAACCAGACCACCGATCAGCTCGCGTTCTTCGGCCGCAACGTGCGCTGGTTCCACGATCTCGGTGTGCCCGAGCCGCGCCCCGGGGCAGCGTGGCGCACCGCGATCGACCGTGCCGTCGCCGCGACCACGGGCGCGACGGGGGGCGATCCGGGACCGGTGCACGTCAACGTCCCGCTGCGCGACCCGCTCGTGCCGGACCTTTGCTCGGCGCACCCTCATGGCCACGAGGGCCGCGAGACTCACGAGGCCCACGCCGCCTCCGACGGCCACGACGACCTCGAGCCCGGCGCGTGGGTCCGATCGTTGGCGGGCAGGACGGACGGGGCGCCGTGGACGTCGATTTCACGCCGCACCGCGTCCTGGGGTTCACCGCCGTTGCGCGAGATCCCCCGGACTCTCGTCGTGCTCGGTGACGCGCCGACGCCGTTGCTCGCGACCGCCGTCGAGTGGGCGGCGCGTCGGTGCCATCCGGTCATCGGGGAGCCGTTCGGGCCGGCGTCGTGCGGTGGCGCCGTCGGGCGCCTGCCGCACGGAGTCCGCCTGGCCGGGTACGCGGAGGAGGCCGAGCTCAGGCCAGACCGCATCATCGTCGTCGGCCGCCTCACGTTGTCGCGCAGCCTCGCTCGGCTCCTACGGCTGCCGGACGTGCGGGTCGACCTCGTGACGGGCGACCGGAGTTGGGCCGACCCAGGGCACGTCGTCACCGCGGTCCACGATCCCGGCGCGTTCGGCGCGGCACACCTGCACCTCGGGGCGGGTCTCGCGGGGACGAGCGCGCTCGAGCACACCGCGAGGACATCGACGGGGGGTGCCGATGAGCACCCCTCGCAGACCACGTCCGGTGCGGCCACCGTCGCGGCGACGGAGGACGGGGACCCGGCCGGCAGCAGCGCAGGACTGCACGACGCAGACCCGCAGGGCGCGACGCTGGGAGGCTCCGACGGCTCACCGCGCGGTGGCAGCGTCTCGGAGGAGGCGCAGACGCATCGGGCGGCGTGGACCCGCGCGGCCGCGGAGATCTCGGCCGAGATCGAGGCCTCCCTGAGATGGCCGAGCGGCCCGGCATTGGCGTCGACGCTGCTCGACGCGGTGCCCGAGGGCGCGGTGGTCTTCCTCGGGTCGAGCAACGGGGTGCGCCACGTCGACCTCGTCCGCGGCCTCCACGGCTCCGACCACGCCGAGGTCGTCGCGAGCCGCGGCCTCGCCGGGATCGATGGCTGCGTCTCGACGGCCGTCGGAATCGCGCTCGGCAGCGGCCGGCCCACGTACGCGCTGCTCGGCGATCTGACCTTCCTCCACGACGCGAACGGCCTCCTCATCGGGCCGGATGAACCGATCCCCGACCTCACGATCGTCGTGGGCAACGACGACGGCGGTGCGATCTTCGGCGATCTCGAATACGGGCGGGCCGAGGTCCGCGAGGCGCTCCCCGGCAGCTACGAGCGACTCTTTCGCACGCCGACCGCCACCCGACTCGACGCGCTCTGCGCCGCGCACGGGGTGCGGCACGTCCTCGCGCGGAGTCCCGAAGCGCTCGTCGCCGTTCTCGCCGAACGGCCGTCGGGACTCACCGTCGTCGAGGTGACGTTGCCGGCCGCCTGACGCGCCGGCGCGAAATCGCGTTGACGCGAGGACGAGGCTCCCGAGAGGGTGGGCCGGTGATCACGATCCGCCAGTTGACCTCGGCCGATGCCGAGGCGGCCGACACCCTCGACACCTACGCCTTCGTCGGCGACCCTTCGCTGGAGACCGCGGAGCACAACACCTCCGAGCTCGACTGGGACCGGACGTTCGGTGCCGAACATCCCGACCTGCCGGGGCGTCTCGCGGGCCTCTACACGTCCTACGATCTGCGGGTCCGCGTACCGGGCGCGTCCTGTGACGGCGGCACCCGCGCGGTCCCCGTCGACGGCCTGAGCTGGGTGGCGGTGCATCCCGACGTGCGCCGACGCGGAGTGCTCGCCGCGATGATCCGCCGCCACCTGGAGACGGCGCGGGAGCGCGGAGCGGCGATCGCCGGCCTGCACGCGTCGGAATCCGGGATCTACGGCCGCTTCGGGTACGGCGTCGCGAGCCACGACATCTCCTACACCCTCGGCCGCGGTACGGAGTTCTCCGTGCCGGAGTCGGTCTCCGCCGAGGCCGATCGCACGACCACGCACCTGCTTCTCGACGTCGACGACGACGAGATCGCCCGGCGCGCCTGCGACGTCGACGCGGCGTCCTCGATGCTGGGCGAGGTCGCCCTGCCCTACCGGCTCGCGCGCCGGTACCTCCGCGACACCCCCGAGGGCCGCAGAGGCCGGGAGCCGATGCGCGGCCTCGTCGCCGTCCGTGACGGTCGTGACGTGGGGATGACGTTCTTCAGCCGCAAGACGTCGTGGGGGGATGACGCCGGCCCCGGCGGCACCGTCACCGTTCACCACCTGTGCGCCGTCGACCCCGCGGCGATGCTCGCCCTCGGGCGCCGCCTCGTCGACATGGACCTCATGGCCCGCACCGAGTTCGCCGGCCGCGGACTCGACGACCTGCTGCTCGTGTGGGCGGGCTCGGTCCGCTCGCGCAAGGTCCGGGTCAGGGACGCGCTGTGGCTGCGCCCGGTCGACGTCGGGTCGATGCTCGCCGCGCGCGGGTACGCCGCCGCGCTCGACGTCGTGCTCGAGGTGACCGACCCGACGTGCGAATGGAACCGCGGCGCATGGCGCCTCGTCGTCGACGAACACGGGGAGGCGACGTGCGAACGCACCCGGCGGGAGGCGGGCGTGCACCTCGACGTCGACGTGCTCGGAGAGATGTTCCTCGGCCTGCGCGGCCCGGCCGCTCTCGCCGCGTCCGGCCGCCTGCGCGAACACACGCTCGGCGCCGTCGCCGCCATGACCCGTGCCTTCGCCACGGGCGTCCTCCCGATCGGCGGCGTCGGATTCTGACGCCTGCCGGGCGGTCCCGGCCCGCCCCGCGCAACAAAGACCGGTCAGTCTGAGGGCGTTCGACGTGGTCGGCCAGCTGACCAGGGGGAACAGCGAATCGGTCGCGTGACGACGCCACGGTGACCGGTCTTTGTTGCGTGAGATTCCCGGGGCACCCTGGGGGTGAAAGGGCCTGTCCGAGCGGGGTGGGTGGCGCGGGTGACCGACAGGTAGGGTGATCCGCTGTGACTTCCGACGCACCCGCCCACCTCATCGCGCGTACGCGCGAGGTCGGCGACGTCGCCTCGCTGCTCGCCCTGCTGCCCGCCGATGCGCCGTCGCGAGAGTTGTGCTCGTGGGTGCGCGGGGGCGACGGGATCGTCGGCTGGGGCCGCGCGGCGGGCATCGCCACCTGCGGGGAGTCGCGCTTCGACGACGCGGAGACGTGGTGGCGACACGTCACCGAGGACGCCGAGGTCGACGACGAGGTGGGCCTCGTCGGGACCGGGCTGGTGGCCTTCGGGTCGTTCGCGTACTCCCCGGCTTCACGCGAGGAATCGCTGCTGGTCGTGCCACGGGTCATCCTCGGCCGACGCGACGGCCGCAGCTTCGTCACGACGATCTCGTGGTCGGTCGGCGCACACGACGACGCAGAGGTTCCGTCGTCCCAACCCGCGCCGCGGTCGCCCGGCGAGGTGAGCTTCTTCGACGGGGCGCTCGCGGGCCCCGCCTGGCAGACCGCGGTCGCCGAGGCCGTGCGCCGCATCGGTGAGGGCGACCTCGACAAGGTCGTCCTCGCCCGCGACCTCGTCGCCGAGGCCGAGCAGCCGATCGACCCTCGCTACCTGTTGCGGTGGCTGGCCGACGCCTACGCCAACACCTGGGTGTTCTCGGTCGACGGACTCCTCGGCGCGACCCCCGAGATGCTCGTGCGACTCGAACGCGGTCTCGTCACCTCCCGCGTGCTCGCCGGCACCATCCGGCGCACCGGCGACGACGAACGTGACCTCGCGCTCGCGGCCTCGCTCGCCCGCTCGAGCAAGGACCTCGAGGAGCACGAGTACGCGGTGGCCTCCGTCGCCGACGTCATCGCCCGGTACTGCACCTCGGTGAACACTCCCGAGACGCCGTTCGTGCTGCACCTGCCGAACGTCATGCACCTGGCCACCGACGTCGCCGGGCGCCTCACCAACGGCGCCTCCTCGCTCACCCTCGCGCGGGCGCTGCACCCCTCGGCCGCGGTCTGTGGCACACCAAAGGCACACGCCGACGCGGTGATCTCCGAGCTCGAGCACATGGACCGCGGGCGTTACGCCGGCCCGGTGGGCTGGATCGACGCCCGCGGCGACGGCGAATGGGGGATCGCCTTGCGCACCGGCGCTCTCGATCCGGCCGACCCGCGGCGCATGCGCCTCTTCGCCGGATGCGGCATCGTCGCCGGCTCCGACCCGGCCGCCGAACTCGCCGAGTCCGACGCCAAACTCGTGCCCATCCGCACGGCCCTCGCCGACCCCGGCCGCTCCGAGCGTCCTGGAGACCGCGCGAGCCGCATGTGAGCGTCATTCACGCCGCCGCCCGAGCGGATCGGGCCGAGCACGCGCATCCGCCTACGAAGGCGACACCCGACGACTCGGGCCCGCACCTCGCCGCCGTAGCCGCCGCCCGAGGCGCCACCACACTCCCCGCCCCGGCCACCCCGCAGACGCGGACGAGGCCACGCAGCAGCGGTGAGAGCCGATGAGAGGATGGGGATCATGATGCGCGCAGGCCTGGACAAGGAGCCCTCGGACGTCGCCCGGATGTTCGACGCGGTGGCCGCCCGATACGACCTCACCAACGACTTCATGACCGGTGGTCTCGTGCGGTACTGGCGCCGGGTCGTCACCGACGCGGTCGGGGCTCAGCCCGGAGAGGTCGTCCTCGACATCGCCTCCGGCACGGGCACCTCGAGCGTCCCGTTCGAGCGTGCGGGCGCGCACGTCATCTCGGCCGACTTCTCCCTCGGCATGCTGCGCGAGGGCGCGCGCCGCTACCCCGACCTCTCGTTCGTCGCCGCCGACGCCACCCGGCTGCCGTTCGCCGACGACTCCGTCGACGTGGTCACGATGTCGTACGGTCTGCGCAACGTGCGCGAGTACGCCGCCGCCCTCGCGGAGTTCCGTCGTGTCACGCGCCCGGGCGGCCGCCTCGTGATCTGCGAGTTCAGCTCGCCGACCACGCCCGCGTTCCGCGAGCTCTACACGCGCTACATCATGGGTTCGCTGCCGGCGATCGCGCGGGCCGTGAGCTCGGACCCGGAGTCCTACGTCTACCTCGCCGAGTCGATCCGCGACTGGCCCGATCAGCAGCGTCTGGCCACGACCATCGGCGGCGCGGGTTGGCGCGGGGTGGAGTGGCGCAACCTGCTCGGCGGCATCGTCGCGATCCACCGCGCCCGCGCCTGATCCACCGGCATGCGTGACCCCAGCCAGCCGCGCGACCCCAGCCAGACAGGAGTGACGTGAGTTCCCACAACGCCGACTCCCGGACCGCGGACGTCGTCGTCGTCGGCGCGGGCCCGGCCGGTGCCACGGCGGCCGCCTACCTCGCGGCCGACGGTCTCGACGTGGTCCTGCTCGAGAAGGCGACGTTCCCGCGCGACAAGATCTGCGGCGACGGCCTCACCCCGCGGGCGGTCAAGGAGCTGGTCTCCCTCGGCGTGCCCCATCCGGCCGAGGAGGGGTGGATCCGCAACCGCGGCCTGCGTCTCATCGGCGGCGGGCACCTCGTCGAGGTCGACTGGCCCGACGTGGCCGAGTACCCGGCGTACGGGCTCGCGATGCCGCGCACCGGCTTCGACCACGCCCTCGCCCGCCACGCGGTGTCCCGCGGGGCCCGGCTCGTCGAGGGTGCGTCGGTCACCGGTCCCATCCACGACTCGGGCGGCCGGGTCACGGGGGTTCGGGTCAAGGGGGTCGACGCGCGCGGCCGGGCCACGGGGGAGCGGTTCGAGTACCGGGCTCCCGTCGTACTGGCCGCCGACGGCAACAGCGCCCGCCTCGGCGTGGCCGAGGGCCGACGCCGGCGGGACGATCGTCCCATGGGCGTCGGGGTGCGCACGTACTACGAGACCCCACGTAGCAACGACGACTACATGGAGTCGTGGATGGAGCTGTGGGTCGACAAGGATCCGAAGGATCCCTCGGCCGGACGCATCCTCCTGCCCGGCTACGGCTGGATCTTCGCCCTCGGCGACGGCGCGAGCAACGTCGGCCTCGGCATCCTCGACACCTCGCCCGCCTTCGGCACGGTCGACTACAAGGACGTGCTGCGGCGGTGGGTCGCCACGTTGCCGCCCGAGTGGACCTTCGACGAGGAACACCGCAACGGGCAGGTACGCGGTGCCGCCCTGCCGATGGCCCTGGGGCGGGTGCCGCACTACGCCGACGGGCTGCTGCTGCTCGGCGACGCCGGCGGCATGATCAGCCCCTTCAACGGCGAGGGCATCGCCCACGCGATGGAGGCCGCGCGCCTGTCGGCCGAGATCGTCGCGCAGGCGATGACCCGGCCCGACGCCGCGGCGCGAGACCGCGTCCTCGCCCGCTATCCCGCCGCCGTCCGCGAGGAGATGGGCGGCTACTTCCGCCTCGGCACGGTCTTCGCCTCGCTCATCGGACACCCCGAGGTGATGCGTCTGGCCGTCCGGTACGGTCTGCCGCGGCGGACCCTCATGCGGTTCGTCGTCAAGATCATGGCGGGCCTCGCCGAACCCCACGGCGGGGGTCTCGACGATCGCGTCATCTCGACCCTGGCGCGCTTGACCCCTTCGGCCTGAGAGCGCGGGTCATTCACTAGACTGTTGGCGATGCCACGGGCCGGCGCGCCCGCGGCCTCGATTCGGGACACCGAGCCGGACCGTCGCACCATCAACCGAAAGGGGAGCGCGTCGAGATGACCAGCCCCTATCTGCCGATCCTGATCTTCTTCGCCTGTGGCATCGGCTTCGCCGCCCTGTCGGTGTTCGGCCTGGGCCTCGTGCTGGGGCCCAAGCGGTACAACTCCGCCAAGGTCATGGCGTACGAGTGCGGCATCCAGCCCTCCCCGCGCGCGGAGGCGGGCGGGCGGTTCCCGGTCAAGTACGCCACGACGGCGATGCTCTTCATCATCTTCGACATCGAGGCGCTCTTCCTCCTGCCGTTCGCGGTCACGTTCGACCAGCTCGGCCTGTACGGACTCCTCGCGATGACGCTCTTCCTCGTCAACGCGTTCTTCATCGCCGACGCCTACGTGTGGCGCCGCGGCGGATTGGATTGGGACTGACATGACGAACTCCGAATACGCCTTCGACCCCGAGGCGCTGCCCTCGGGCGTGATGACGGCCAAGATCAACGAGCTCGCCGGGTTCCTGCTCAAGACCTCCGTCTGGCCGGCCACGTTCGGGCTCGCGTGCTGCGCGATCGAGATGATGGTCACGGTCTCGCCCGACAACGACATCGCGCGGTTCGGCATGGAGCGCTTCTGCGCCACGCCGCGCCAGGCCGACCTCATGATCGTCGCCGGTCGGGTCAGCCAGAAGATGGCCCCGGTCGTGCGTCAGGTCTACGACCAGATGCCCGAGCCCAAGTGGGTCGTCTCCATGGGCGTCTGCGCGAGCTCCGGCGGCATGTTCAACAACTACGCGATCGTGCAGGGGGTCGACCACATCGTGCCGGTCGACGTCTATCTGCCCGGATGTCCACCGCGACCACAGATGCTCATCAACGCCTTCCTCAAGCTGCACGAGCAGATCCAGAAGTCGCCGCACATCTTCGACCGCAAGGCGATCGCGCGTGAGGTCGAGCGGGCCGCGATGGCCGAGGTGCCGCTCATCGAGTCGAAGGGGCTGCTGGCGTGAGTGAGAACACCCCCGGGTCCTCCGGACCCCAGACGCAGGGCACGGGTGGCCACCTTCCCGCGGCGCCGGGTACCCACCCCGACCCCGTCGTCGTCGGCGAGCGCCAGGGCATGTTCGGCGCGACCCGCGGTCAGGACACCACCGGTTACGGCGGCCTCGTCACCCGCACGCTCTTCCCCGGTGCGTCGGTGCGCCCCTACGGCGGCTACTTCGACGAGATCGCCGACGAGCTCGAGGCGGCGCTCGCCCGACGCGGCGGCCCGACCATGGAGCAGGCCGTCGAGCGGGTCGTCATCGACCGCGGCGAGATGACCCTGCACGTGCGGCGCGAGCACTTGCCCGCCGTCTGCTGGGCCCTGCGCGACGAGCCCGCGCTGCGCTTCGAGATGTTCTCGGGTGTCTCCGGCGTGCACTACCCCCAGATGGAGGGGGAGGAGTTGCACGCCTGCTACCACCTGCTCTCGATCACCCACCACTCGCGCCGCCTCCGCCTGGAGGTGAGCTGCCCCGAGGAGGACCCGCACATCCCCTCGGTGGTCGAGTGCTATCCCGGCGCCAACTGGCACGAACGGGAGACCTGGGACTTCTTCGGCATCATCTTCGACGGGCACCCCGCGCTCACGCGCATCCTCATGCCCGACGACTGGCCGGGGCACCCCCAGCGCAAGGATTACCCCCTCGGCGGAATCCCGGTGGAGTACAAGGGCGCCACCGTGCCGCCGCCGGACCAGCGGAGGGCCTACAACTGATGAGCGCCAACACCGATCACACCGCCACCGGCGCGCACGCCGGGGCCACGGCCACCGAGGGCACCCTCCCGGCCGACGAGGCGCTGCGCTCGTTCACCACCACCGGTGGCGACTTCGACGCCATCGCGGCCGAGGCCATCGAGCACAGCGACGAGCGCATCGTCGTCAACATGGGCCCGCAGCACCCGTCCACGCACGGCGTGCTCCGCCTCATCCTCGAGCTCGACGGCGAGCACGTCACCGAGGGCCGCGCCGGCATCGGGTACCTGCACACCGGCATCGAGAAGAACATGGAGTACCGCACCTGGACCCAGGGCGTGACGTTCTGCACCCGCATGGACTACCTCACGCCGATGTTCCAGGAAGCGGCGTACTGCATGGGCATCGAGAAGCTCCTCGGTGTCACCGACGAGATCCCCGAGCGGGCGCAGATCATCCGGGTGCTCATGATGGAGCTCACCCGCATCAGCTCCCACCTCATCTGCCTCGGCACCGGCAACATGGAGCTCGGCGCCACGACGGTGTTCACCACCGCCGCCCAGCAGCGTGAGCGCATCTTCCGGTTCATCGAGGCCGCGACCGGTCTGCGCATGAACAACGCCTACATCCGCCCCGGCGGTGTGGCGCAGGATCTGCCCGCGGGGTGGAAGGACCTGCTCGACGAGCAGCTTCCGCTGCTGCGCCAGGGCGTGAAGCAGATGGAGGCGCTCGTCATCGAGAACCCCATCGCCAAGGGGCGCCTCTGCGACGTCGGCTACCTCGACCTCACCGGCTGCATGGCGCTCGGCATCACGGGTCCGATGCTGCGGGCCACCGGGTTCCCGCACGACCTGCGCAAGTCCGACCCCTACTGCGGCTACGAGACGTACGAGTTCGACGTCTGCACGTGGGACACCCCCGACGCGTACGGCCGTCTGCGGGTGCGGTTCAACGAGATCTGGCAGTCGCTGCGCATCGTCGACCAGTGCATCGAGCGGCTCGCGAGCAGCTCCGGCCCGGTCATGCACCCCGACCCCAAGATCGGGTGGCCGGCCCAGCTCGCCATCGGCGGCGACGGCATGGGCAACAGCCTCGACCACATCCGCCACATCATGGGCACCTCCATGGAGGCGCTCATCCACCACTTCAAGATCGTCACGGAGGGCTTCCGGGTGCCGCCCGGCCAGGCCTACCAGGCCGTCGAGTCGGCCAAGGGCGAGCTGGCCTGCCACGTCGTCTCCGACGGCGGCACGCGGCCATACCGTGCGCACTTCAAGGACCCCTCGTTCCACAACCTCCAGTCGGTCGCGGCCGTCGTCGAGGGCGGCAACGTCGCCGACGTCGTCGTCGCGGTCGCCTCGATCGACCCGGTGATGGGCGGCGTGGACCGATGACGAACCACCTCGCCGCGAGGGATGCGGCCACGAGCGAGACCGAGGAGCAGGGCGCATGAGCGGGCATCACGACCGCCCCAACTACGGCACCGAGCCGGCGCGGCCCACCCAGCCGTACACGGCCGAGCAGTTCGAGCGCCTGCGGGGCGAGGCCGAGCAGATCATCGCGCGTTACCCGCAGCGGCAGTCGGCGCTGCTGCCGCTGCTGCACCTGGTGCAGAGCGAGGACGCCTACATCTCCCCGCGCGGCATCGAGTTCTGCGCCCAGATGATCGGCATCCCCGCAGCCCAGGTCAGTGGCGTGGCGACCTTCTACACGCAGTACAAGCGGTTCCCCAACGGCGACTACACGGTCGGCGTGTGCACGAACACGCTCTGCGGGATCATGGGCGGCGACGCGATCTGGAAGGCGGTCTCCGATCACCTCGGCGTCGGCCACGACGAGACGACCGCCGACGGCCGCATCACCCTCGAGCGGCTCGAGTGCAACGCGGCGTGCGACTACGCCCCGGTGGTCATGGCCAACTGGGAGTTCTTCGACAACCAGACGCCGGAGTCCACGATCGCGCTGGTCGACGCGCTGCGTGCCGGGCAGGACGTGCGGCCCAGCCGCGGGCCCGACAAGGTCCACACGTTCAAGCAGATCGCGCACGTGCTCGCCGGGTTCCCCGACGGCCACGTCGACGAGGGCCCCGGAGCCGGCCCGGCGTCGTTGGCCGGGCTCGTCCTCGCCGACGAGGAGGGCTGGACGGCCCCCGTTCCCGAGCGGCCCGTGGCCACCGAGTCCACCGCCCCGGCCGAACAGGGCATGTCTCCCGGCAGCCACAGCTCGGTGGACACCCCCGCCAACGCCCCCGACGAGAAGCCGGGCGACGGAAAGGTCGACGCATGAGCATCCACCAGTCGCCGAAGGGAGTGCGCCCATGACTCAGCTCACACCGATCCTCACCAAGCCGTGGGGTGCCGAGCGCTCGTGGAGGCTCGAGACGTACGAGGCCTTCGACGGCTACCAGGCGCTGCGCAAGGCGCTGACGATGTCGCCGGACGAGGTCGTGCAGCAGGCCAAGGACTCCGGCCTGCGCGGCCGCGGCGGCGCGGGCTTCCCCACCGGCATGAAGTGGGGGTTCCTGCCCCCGCCCGACGGCGGTCCCCGCTACCTCGTCGTCAACGCCGACGAATCCGAGCCGGGCACCTGCAAGGACATCCCGCTGCTCATGGCCAGCCCGCAGACCCTCATCGAGGGCATGGTCATCACGAGCTACGCGATCGGCTGCAACCACGCGTTCGTGTACCTGCGCGGCGAGGTCGTCCACGTCTACCGCCGCCTCATGGAGGCCGTGCGCGAGGCCCGCGAGGCCGGCTACATCGGCACGAACATCCTCGGCAGCGGCTTCGATCTCGAGATCACCGTCCACGCCGGTGCGGGCGCCTACATCTGTGGTGAGGAGACCGCGCTGCTCGACTCCCTCGAGGGTCGTCGCGGCCAGCCCCGTCTCAAGCCGCCGTTCCCCGCCGTCGCGGGTCTGTACGCGCGGCCGACCGTCGTCAACAACGTCGAGTCGATCTCCTCGGTCCCCGCGATCGTCCTCGGCGGCGCCGACTGGTTCGCGGGCATGGGCACCGAACGCTCCAAGGGCTTTGGCATCTTCAGCCTGTCGGGCCACGTCGAGGTCCCCGGCCAGTACGAGGCGCCGCTCGGCATCACGCTGCGCGAGCTGCTCGACATGGCGGGCGGCGTCCGCGCCGGTCACCGCCTGAAGTTCTGGACCCCGGGTGGTTCGTCCACGCCGCTGTTCACCGAGGAACACCTCGACGTGCCGCTGGACTTCGAGTCCGTCGCGGCCGCCGGCTCGATGCTCGGCACGCGTGCGCTGCAGATCTTCGACGAGACGGTCTCGGTCGTGAAGGCGGTCTCGCGCTGGATCGACTTTTACGCGCACGAGTCCTGCGGCAAGTGCACACCCTGCCGTGAGGGCACGTACTGGCTGCGTGAGATCTACACCCGCCTCGAGCAGGGGCAGGGCCGCGACGGCGACATCGAGAAGCTCGCCGACATCGCGGCCAACATCCTCGGCCGCGCGTTCTGCGCGCTCGGTGACGGTGCCACCAGCCCCGTCAGCTCGAGCATCAAGTACTTCCGCGAGGAGTACGAGCAGGCCATGACGACGCCGGTCGACGTGTCGTTCCCGCCGGAGAGATCGGTGCTGTTCGCGAAGGAGAGCGTGACCTCATGACCGTCCCGACCAGTCCCGCGTCGGGTGCCAACCCGACCTCCCAGGGCGGCGACGCGACGATTCCGCCGCCCGTGGAGATGGTCGAGGCCAAGATCGACGGCATCCCCGTGAGCGTCCCCAAGGGCACGCTCATCATCCGGGCCGCCGAGCAGCTCGGCATCGAGATCCCGCGCTTCTGCGACCACCCGTTGCTGGAGCCGGCCGGCGCCTGTCGGCAGTGCCTCGTCGACGTCGCCATGCCGGGCCGCGACGGCAAGCTCGCGAAGATGCCCAAGCCCCAGGCCTCGTGCACGATGACCGTCTCGCCGGGCATGGAGGTGGAGACCCAGCTCACCTCGCCCGTCGCCGAGAAGGCGCAGCGCGGCATCATGGAGTTCCTCCTCATCAACCACCCGCTGGACTGCCCGGTCTGCGACAAGGGCGGCGAGTGCCCCCTGCAGAACCAGGCGATGAGCCACGGGCAGGGCGAGACCCGCTTCACCGACGTCAAGCGCACCTACCCCAAGCCGGTGAACGTCTCCACCCAGGTGCTGCTCGACCGCGAGCGGTGCGTGCTCTGCCAGCGCTGCACCCGGTTCTCCGACCAGGTCGCGGGCGACCCGTTCATCTCGCTCACCGAGCGTGGCGCGAACAGCCAGATCGGCATCTTCCAGGACAAGCCGTTCCAGTCCTACTTCTCGGGCAACACCGTGCAGATCTGCCCGGTCGGCGCCCTCACGAGCGCGACCTACCGGTTCCGGTCCCGCCCGTTCGACCTCGTCTCGACGCCCGGCATCTGCGAGCACTGCTCGGCGGGCTGTCATCAGCGCACCGACCACCGCCGCGGCGTCACGCTGCGTCGCATGGTCACGAACGCTCCCGAGGTCAACGAGGAGTGGAACTGCGACAAGGGCCGCTGGGCGTTCACGTACCAGACCCAGCCCGACCGGTACGCCGCACCGCGCGTTCGCGGCGCCGACGGCACGCTGCGCGTCGCCTCCTGGCCCGAGGCCCTCGAGGCCGCGGCCCGGGGACTCGCCGCCGCGGGTGTGGGCGGTGTCGGTGTGCTCACCGGCGGTCGCCTGACTTCCGAGGACGCGTACGCGTACAGCAAGTTCGCGCGAGTCGTGCTCGGCACCAACGACATCGACTTCCGCGCCCGGCCGCACTCGGAGGAGGAGGAGGCGTTCCTCGCCTCTCGGGTCGTCGCGACCGCCCCTCAGGGCGGTGCGGTCACGTTCGAGGCGTTGGAGAGCGCGAAGTCGGTCCTCCTCGTGGGCTTCGAGCCCGAGGAGGAGAACCCCATGGTGTTCCTGCGGCTGCGCAAGGCGGCCCGCAAGAACAAGACCAAGGTCTTCACCATCGCGCCCTATGCGAGCTCCGGTCTGACCAAGCTCATGGGCACCCTCGTGCAGGCCGCTCCCGGCACCGAGGCGGAGCTGCTCGCCGCCGTCGGCGAGGGTCGCACCGAGTTGGCGACCGTGGCCGAGGCCCTCGACGACGGGGCGATCATCCTCGTGGGGGAGCGGCTCGCGACGGTGCCCGGTGCGCTGTCGGCCGCGGCCGCCCTGGCCGACCGCACGGGTGCCCGCCTGGCCTGGATCCCGCGTCGCGCCGGTGAGCGCAGCGCTCTCGAGGCCGGCGCGCTGCCCTCGATCCTGCCCGGCGGTCGTCCGCTCGGCGACGAGGGCGCCCGCGCCGAGATCGCCTCGGCCTGGCAGCTCGACTCGCTCGCCGCCAGCCCCGGCCGCGACGGCAACCGCATGATCGCCGACGCCGCCGACGGCCGCCTGCGGGCACTGCTCATCGGCGGTGTCGAGCCGGGCGACCTGCCCGAGCCCGCGCGTGTGCAGCAGGCCCTGGAGCGGGCGTTCGTCGTCTCGCTCGACCTGCGGGCCGGTGAGATGACCGAGTACGCCGACGTCGTCCTGCCGGTGTCCACCCACGACGAGCGTGCAGGCTCCTTCGTCAACTGGGAGGGGCGTCTCGGCGAGTTCGGCGAGGCCCTCAAGAGCCACACCATGGCCGACCACCGGGTCCTCGACCTCCTCGCGGGCGAGATGGGCCACTGGCTCGGACTGCCCAACCTCGCGGTCACCCGCGCGGAGATGGAGAGCCTCGGCGCCTGGACCGGTCGGCGGGCGGACACGCCCACCGCGCAGCCCCGCGGCCTCGCGACTCTGCGAGACGGGGAGGCCGTGCTCGCCACCTGGCACCAGTTGCTCGACGCCGGCGTGATGCAGGACGGAGAGCCGTTCCTCGCCGGAACGGCCAAGCCGTCCCGGGCACGTCTCTCGGCGGCCACCGCGGCCGAGGTCGGCGTCGTCGACGGCGATCCGCTCACCGTTTCGACGGCTCGCGGTTCGATCACGCTGCCGGTCGCCGTCACGACGATGGTCGACCACGTCGTGTGGCTGCCCACGAACTCCCCCCGGTCACGGGTTCGCGCCGGTCTCGGCGCTGTTGCCGGTGACGTCGTCACGCTCTCCAAGGGTGGTGTCGCATGACCCCGGTCCTCGCCCTCTCCGGTCCGGCCGTCGCGCTCTCCGGGCCCGTCGCCGACTTCTCCGACACGCCGTTGTGGCTGGCGGCGATCAAGGCGGTGCTCGTGTTCGTGTACCTGCTGCTGCAGGTGCTCGTCATCATCTGGTTCGAGCGTCGCTTCGTCGGCTTCATGCAGCAGCGTCCCGGCCCGAACCGCTTCGGCCCCCTCGGCGCACTGCAGACCCTCGCCGACGGCTTCAAGCTCATGTGGAAGGAGGCCGTGCGCCCCGCACGCGCCGACCGGTTCACGTACGCACTGGCGCCGATCATCGCCGGGTCCACCGCGTTCATCTCGTTCTCGGTGATCCCGCTCGGTGGCCAGGTGTACATGTTCGGCCACTGGACTCCGCTGCAGGTCACCGACAGCCCCGTCGCGGTGCTCATCGTGCTCGCGGCGGCCGGCGTCGGCGCCTACGGCTTCGTCCTCGCGGGCTGGTCCTCGGGCTCGACGTACCCGCTGCTGGGCGGTCTGCGTTCCACCGCCCAGGTCATCTCCTACGAGATCGCGATGGGCCTCTCGCTCGTCTCGGTGTTCCTCTTCGCCGGCTCGATGTCGACCTCGACGATCGTCGAGGCCCAGCGAGGCCTGTGGTTCATCGTGCCCGCCTTCTTCAGCTTCCTCGTCTACGTCGTCTGCATGGTCGGCGAGACCAACCGCCTGCCGTTCGACCTCGCCGAGGGTGAGGGCGAACTCGTCGGCGGCTACCACACCGAGTACTCGGGCATGTGGTTCGGCATGTTCTTCCTCGGCGAGTACGTCAACATGTTCACGGTCTCGGCGCTGGCGAGCACCCTGTTCCTCGGCGGCTGGCACTCCCCGATCCCGGGCTTCCTCGACGGCGGCTACTGGGGCATCCTCTGGCTCACCGCCAAGATGTGGATCTTCATGTGGGGCTTCGTCTGGCTGCGCGGCACCCTGCCCCGCACCCGGTACGACCAGTTCATGGCATTCGGCTGGAAGTTCCTCATCCCCGCCACGATCGTGTGGGTTCTCGCCGTCTCGTTCATGCACGCCGCCCGCCTCGGCTTCTTCGGCCCGCACCCGGTCATCGCGACGGTGATCATCGTGCTCGTCGTCGCCGCGATCGCGCTCGGCGCTGCGGTCAAGTGGGACTCGACGCAACAGGCCAAACGGCAACCCGTCGAGATCCCCGCCGAGGTCGACCCGTACGCAGGCGGATACCCTGTTCCGCCGATGCCGGGCCAGCGCCTGATCGAGCCGGGATCGGGCCGCGACGACCGGGTCCTCTCGGGCGCGGCCGCCCGCCGCACCGACGAGCCCACCGAGCACTCGCCGCACTCCCAGCAGCGCGCCGAGGAGCGCTCGAGCGACACCACCACCGACCAGGAGGGACACCGTGGCTGAGTCCACCCCCAACCCCGACGAGAGCCGGCGCTCCGACGTCGCCCGTCGCGAGCAGGCGGGTGCGCCGTCGGTCTACGGGCCGGAGCAGAACGCCGCCGACAACCAGGGCGGCTTCCTGTCCGACCTGCTCGCCCCGATCGCGGGATTCGGCGTCTCGTTCACCAACCAGTTCCGTAAGCGCCACACCGAGGAGTACCCCGAGGAGAAGCGGCCCACCCAGCCGCGTTACCACGGGCGTCACCAGCTCAACCGTCACCCCGACGGCCTCGAGAAGTGTGTCGGTTGCGAGCTGTGCGCCTGGGCCTGCCCGGCCGACGCGATCCTCGTCGAGGGCGCCGACAACGACGACACCCCGGTCGAGCAGGGCGGCACCGGCCGGTACTCCCCGGGTGAGCGCTACGGCCGCGTCTACCAGATCAACTACCTGCGGTGCATCTTCTGCGGGCTGTGCATCGAGGCGTGCCCCACTCGCGCGTTGACGATGACGAACTTCTACGAGCTCGCCGACCACACCCGTGAGGACCTCATCTTCGAGAAGCACCAGCTTCTCGCCCCGTTGTCCGAGGGCATGGTCTCCCCGCCCCACCCCATGGTCGAGGGCATGGAGGAGCGCGACTACTACCAGGGCAAGGTCGCCAAGGCCACGCCCGAACAGGAGGAGTTCGCGCGCGAGCGGACGGTGGCCGACGCCGACCACGCGACCTCCGACGCCGTGGGCGGGCCCGACCCGGCCGACGTGCCCACCAAGCCTCGCGACGAGGGCGGTCTGACGGAAGGCGGTACCCGGCGATGAGCAGCGGAGAGGCGGTCCTGTTCTGGATCGTGGCACCGATCATGGTGCTCGGGGCCCTCGGTCTCGCATTCAGCAAACGCGCCGTCTACGCGGCGCTGTCGATGGTCCTCACGATGATCCTGCTGGGTATCGTCTACCTCGCCCAGGGGGCCGACTTCCTCGGCATCGTGCAGATCTTCGTGTACTCGGGCGCGGTGATGATGCTCTTCATCTTCGTCGTCATGATGGTCGGCGTCGACGCCTCGGAGACGCGGCTGGAGACGATGAAGGGCCACCGGGTGTTCTCGGTGCTGCTCGGCCTCGGCCTGCTGTTGCTGCTCGGCGGTGCGCTCGCCAAGGTCACCTTCCGTCCCGGCGCCCCCATCGCGGAGATCAACGCCGGTGGCAACGTGACGATGCTCGGCCACCTCATCTTCGGGCCGTACATGGCCGCCTTCCAGATGGTCGGCGTCCTGCTCGTCGTCGCGGCCGTCGCCGCCATGGTGCTCGCCCACCGCGAACGCTTGTTGCCGCGTCCGGACCAGAAGGCCTGGAGCCGCCGCCGCATCCGCGAGAACAAGAACGTCGCCGGCCTGCCGGCCCCGGGTGTGTACGCGCGTCACAACGCGGTCGACACGCCGGCGCTGCTGCCCGACGGCACCCCGAGCGAGCTGTCGGTCTCGCGTATCCTCGTCGCGCGCGACCAGCTCTCGGACGCTTCGAGGTTCAGCGAGTCGACCGAGGTCATGGAGCAGGAGATCGAGGAGGGAACCGAACGATGAGCCTCTCCAACTACCTGTACCTCGCGGTCGTCCTCTTCTCCATCGGCGCGACCATCGTGCTGCTGCGCCGCAACGCCCTCATCGTGTTCATGGGCATCGAGCTCATGCTCAACGCCGTCGCGCTCATGATCGTCACCTTCGGACGCATGAACGCCAGCATCGAAGGCCAGACGATCGCGCTCTTCGTCCTCGCGGTCGCCGCCGCGGAGGTCGTCGTGGGACTCGCGATCATCATGGCCATCTTCCGTGCCCGCCGCTCGGCCTCGGTCGACGACGCCAACCTGCTCAAGCTGTAAGGAGAGCCCAGAGTGACACCCCATCTCCTCTCCGGTGCGCTGGCGAGCAACGTCGCGGCGGATCTCGCCCACCAGCAGCCCGCCACGGGCGTCACGGGCCTGATGTGGCTCGTCATCGCGCTGCCGCTGCTCGGTGCCTTCCTCCTGCTCGTCGGCGGACGGCGCACGGACTCCTTCGGCCCGCTGCTCGCGACCGTGCTCTCCTGGGCCGCGTTCGTCGTCGGCTTCGCCACCCTCTTCGCGTTCCTCGGCATGGACGCGGCCGAACGCAGCCGCCACATCGCGCTGTGGTCGTGGATTCCCGCCGGCTCGTTCGACCTCGACATGGGTCTGCTCGTCGACCCGCTGTCGCTCTCGTTCGTGCTGCTCGTGACGTTCGTCGGCTCGCTCATCCACGTGTACTCCCTGGGGTACATGGCGCACGACCCCGACAAGCGCCGGTTCTTCGCCTACCTCAACCTCTTCGTCGCGGCGATGCTCACGCTCGTGCTCGCGGACTCCTACCTGCTGCTCTACCTGGGCTGGGAGGGCGTGGGTCTGGCCTCGTACCTGCTCATCGGGTTCTGGAACTGGAACCCGCCCTACGCGGCGGCCGCCAACAAGGCGTTCATCATGAACCGCATCGGCGACTTCGGTCTCGGCATCGCGATCATGCTCATGTTCGCCACCTTCGGCACCGTGACGTTCGCGGGCGTGACGGAGCACGTGGGTCAGGCGAGCACCGGAGTGCTTACGGCCCTCGGACTGCTGCTGCTGCTCGCGGCCTGTGGTAAGTCGGCCCAGTTCCCGCTGCAGAGCTGGCTGGGCGACGCGATGGCCGGCCCGACGCCGGTCTCGGCCCTCATCCACGCCGCGACGATGGTCACCGCCGGTGTCTACCTCGTGGTGCGCAGCAGCCCGATCTACAACCTCGCACCCGACGCGCAGCTCGCGGTCACGATCATCGGTGCGATCACGCTGACCTTCGGTGCGATCGTCGGCTGCGTCAAGGACGACATCAAGAAGGCGCTGGCCGCCTCGACGATGAGCCAGATCGGCTACATGATGCTCGCCGCCGGTCTCGGCCCCGTCGGGTACGCGTTCGCGATCTTCCACCTCATCACCCACGGCTTCTTCAAGGCCGGGCTGTTCCTCGGCGCCGGCTCGGTCATGCACGCCATGAACAACCGGGTGGACATGCGCACGTTCGGCGACCTGTCCGCCAAGATGAAGATCACCTGGCTGACGTTCGGGCTCGGCTGGCTGGCCATCATCGGCTTCCCGCTGTTCTCCGGCTGGTGGAGCAAGGACCTCATCATCGAGGCCGCGTTCGTCGGAGACGGCTGGCGCCCCTGGGTGTTCGGTCTCATCACCCTGCTCGTCGCGGGTGTGACGGCGTTCTACATGTCGCGCCTGTTCTTCATGACCTTCCACGGCAAGGCCCGCTGGGACGAGCACGACCACCCGCACGAGTCGCCCGGCTCGATGACCGTCCCGATGGTCGTCCTCGCCATCGGCTCGCTCGGCCTCGGCGCGTTCCTGCACTTCGTCGGGTTCACCGAGTGGCTCGCCCCCGTGACGGGACACGTCGAGCACCACGAGCCGGTCATCCCCGTGCTCGCCATCCAGGTCCTCGTCTTCGTGCTCATGGTCGCCGGTGTCGCGGTCGCCTGGCTGCGCTACGGCAAGGCCGACGTGCCCCTCGTCGCCCCGCACGGCTCGGTGCTCACCCGCGCCGCCCGCCGGGACCTGTTCCAGGACGACATCAACGCCGGTGTGTTCACCGGGCCGACCATGGCCCTCGCCAACGGCCTCGCCGACGACAAGGGCGTCGACGACGGCGTCATGGGACTCGGCCGCGGGGTCGCCTCGATCTCCGGCGTGCTGCGCCAGGCGCAGAACGGCCTCGTTCGGACCTATGCCCTGACGATGCTCCTGGGCATCGTCGCGATCTTCGCCCTCGTGTGGATGGTGCAGTGATGACAATGACCGGCTTGCCCCTGCTCACGATCCTGGGGTTGATCCCGCTCGTCGGGGCGCTCGTCGTGATGTTCGCGGGCGAACGCGCGGCGCGCTCCATCGCGCTCGTCTTCTCGCTCGTCACGATGCTCGGCTCGTTCGTGCTGTGGGCGGGCTTCGACGTCGCCGCCACCGAGCAGTTCCAGTTCACCGAGGTCTACCCGTGGATCCCGGTGTGGGGCGTCAGCTACGCGCTCGGCATCGACGGGATGGCGCTGGCGATGATCGTCATGTCGGCGATCCTCGTGCCCATCTGCATCATCGCCGCACGCAACGACGTCGCGATGGTCGGCGGGCGCCGCCACCGCGGCTACTTCGCCTGGATGCTCGTCCTCGAGACGTTCATGATCGGGGTCTTCGCGGCCACCGACGTGTTCCTCTTCTACGTCTTCTTCGAGGCCATGCTCATCCCGGTCTACTTCCTCATCAACAACTACGGCGGTGAGAACCGGCAGGCGGCCGCGCTGAAGTTCCTGCTGTTCTCCCTCGCGGGCGGCCTCATCATGCTCGTCGCCGTCATCGCCGTGTTCTTCCAAGGCGCGGGTGGCCCGCAGGGCTTCCTCGTCGGCAACCTCACCGGGCTGACGATGAACCCCGTCGTGGAGAACCTGCTCTTCCTCGGCTTCTTCATCGCGTTCGCGGTCAAGGCGCCGATGTGGCCGGTCCACACGTGGCTGCCCGATGCCGCCACGGCCGCCCGGCCGGCCACCGCGGTGCTGCTCGTCGGTGTGCTCGACAAGGTCGGCACGTACGGCATGATCCGCTTCTGCCTGCAGATGTTCCCGCACGCCTCCGAGTGGGCGACCCCGGTCGTCATCACGCTCGCGCTCATCTCGATCATCTACGGCGCGTTCCTTGCGATCGGCGCGACCGACATGATGCGCCTCATCGCCTACACCTCGGTGAGCCACTTCGGCTTCATCGTGCTCGGCATCTTCGCGATGACCTCCGTGGGCATGGCCGGCTCGATTCTCTACATGGTCAACCACGGGTTCTCCACCGCCGCGCTGTTCCTCATCGCGGGCATGCTCGTCGTCCGCCACGGCAGCAAGGACGTGCGCGACTACGGCGGCTGGCAGCGCGTCACGCCGGTGCTCGCGGGGACGTTCCTCGTGGCCGGCATGTCGGGCCTCGCCCTGCCCGGCCTCGGGTCGTTCGTCTCGGAGTTCCTCGTCATGATGGGCACGTTCCAGCGGTACCCGGTGGCGGGCGTGATCTCCTCGGTCGGCATCATCCTCGCCGCGACGTACATCCTCGTGCTGTACATGCGGGTCTTCACGGGTCCGTCTCCCGGCTCGCGTCTCGTCGAGGTCGACGGGGTCGTCTCGTACGACGACACCCTTCCGGAGGGCCACGGCACTCGCGGCGCAGCGGGCGCGGTCGACACCACGACGCACGACGCCGCGGCCATGCACGAGCCCGCGACCCAGGGCGGCGTCGGCACGATGACCCGGCCCCTGCCGTCGCGGTTCACGGTCCCCGACCTCAACGGACGCGAGAAGCTCGTGGTCGCACCCCTGATCGCGATCTTCCTGATCCTCGGGTTCTTCCCCCGCGTCGCGCTGGACGTGATCGATCCCGCCGTGACCCAGACGCTCCACCTGGTGGGCGTCACCGATCCTGCCCCGGCCGTCGGGGCGCAGAACGGGAGTGCCAAGTGATGCCCGCGCCGGAGTTCGTTCCCGCAGACCTCAACGCCCTCGCGCTCGCGCCCGTCGCGATCGTCCTGGCGGCTGCGCTCATCGGCGTCCTGGTCGAGACGTTCGTCCCGCGCAGGTCGCGACACACGATCCAGGTGGTCCTCTCCGTGCTCGCGCTCGGTGTCGCCTTCCTCGTGCTCGCGCTCAACGTCCCGCGCGTGGTGGGGCCGACGATGTCCGGTGCGATCGTCCTCGACGGGCCGACCATCGTCCTCCAGCTCCTCCTGCTGATCATGGGGCTCATCTCGGTGCTCGTCATGGCCGAGCGCTTCGACGGCCGGCTGGCCGACGCCTTCACGCCCTCGGGTGCATCGGTGCCCGGTTCGCACGCCGAGGGCGTCGCCGAACGGCTCGGATCGAGCAACGAGGTCTACCCGCTCGCGCTGTTCTCGCTCGCCGGCATGATGCTCTTCCCGGCCGCGGGCGACCTGCTGACGATGTTCATCGCGCTCGAACTCCTCTCGCTGCCGCTGTACGTCCTCACGGCTCTGGCCCGTCGCAAGCGTCTCCTCTCGCAGGAGGCCGGCCTGAAGTACTTCCTGCTGGGCTCGTTCGCGTCCGCGTTCTTCCTGTTCGGCGCCGCGCTGCTGTTCGGCTACTCCGGCTCGATGCAGTTCCGTCGCATCGCCGAGGCCATCGGCACCCAGAGCGCCATGGACCCGCTGCTCGTCCTCGGCTGCCTGTGCGTCCTCGTCGGGCTGTTCTTCAAGGTCGGTGCGGTGCCCTTCCACTCGTGGACTCCCGACGTCTACCAGGGCGCGCCCACGCCGGTCAGCGGCTTCATGGCCGCCTGCACGAAGGCAGCGGCGTTCGGCGCCATGCTGCGCGTGGTCTACACGGGCATCGACGCCGACCGGTGGGACTGGATGATCGTCCTGTGGGTCGTCGCCGGGCTCACGATGATCGTCGGCTCGATCCTCTCGGTGACTCAGAGCGACATGAAGCGCATGCTCGCGTACTCCTCGATCGCGCACGCCGGGTTCGTCCTCGTCGGTGTCCTCGCCTTCGATCGCTCCGCCGTCGCCGCGGTGCTGTTCTACCTCGCGACCTACGGCTTCGCGGTGCTCGCGGCGTTCGGCATCGTCATGCTCGTGCGGACCCGCGACACCGGTGCCGAGGCGACGTCGCTCACCCAGTGGACGGGGCTCGGCAAGCGTTCCCCCCTCGTCGCCGGCGCGTTCGCGTTCCTGCTCATGGCCTTCGCCGGTCTGCCGCTCACCTCCGGCTTCACCGCCAAGTTCGCGGTGTTCTCGGCGGCGATCGCGCACGCGGGCGTTCCCGGTGCCGTGCTCGCGGTCATCGGCATGCTGTGCAGCGCCGTCACCGCGTTCGTCTACTTCCGGGTGGTTCGCATCATGTTCACCGTGGATCCCGAAGGCGACGACGACGGCATCGTCGTGCTGACGCCCTCGCTCGGCACGATCAGTGCCATCACGGTGAGTGTCGCGCTGACCCTGCTCCTCGGAGTCTTCCCCGCGCCGCTGCTCGACCTCATGTCGTCGCTGTCGACGTTCATCCGATGAGCAGTCCCGTCACCGCGCCTCTTCCTGGGCTCGACCCGAGCACGGCCGCGGCGCTGAACGACGGACTCGCCCGGGTCGAGGAGCTGTTGCGCGCACGGGTCTCGCACGAGGATCCGTTCATCGCCGAGGCGTCGGGGCACCTTCTCGCGGCCGGCGGCAAGCGCGTCCGCCCGGTGCTGACTCTCCTCGCGGCCCAGGTGGGCGAAGGAGCCGACGAGCGGGTCATCGCCGCGGCGGCGGCCGTGGAGCTCACGCACCTCGCCTCGCTGTACCACGACGACGTCATGGACGAGGCCGATCTGCGCCGCGGCGCGCCCTCGGCCAACGCCACGTACGACAACTCGACGGCCATCCTCGTCGGCGACCTGTTGTTCGGCAACGCCTCCGACGTCGTCGCCGACCTCGGGGCCGAGGCGGTCCGGATCCAGGCGCGGACGTTCATGCGCCTGTGCGGCGGCCAGATCCGGGACGACCGCCCCTGCCCGCCCGACCAGGACCCGGTCGAGTACTACATCGGCGTCCTGCGCGACAAGACCGGCGCTCTCATCGCGACCGCCGCGCGGTTCGGTGCGATGTTCGGTGGGTGTGACGATCGCACCGTCGCGCTGCTCGAGGAGTACGGCGAACTGTTGGGCATCGCCTTCCAGCTCGCCGACGATCTGCTCGATATCGACTCCCGGCCGGGTGTCTCGGGCAAGACGCCCGGCACCGACCTGCGCGAAGGGGTCGACACCCTGCCGGTACTCCTTGTCCGCCGTTCGGCGCGGCCCGAGGACGCCCGTCTGCTGAACCTGCTCGACGCCGACCTGTCGAACGACGAGCAGGGGGTGGCGGAGGCTCTGGAGCTCCTGCGCGCTCATCCGGCCATGGAGGAGGCGCGCGTCTACACCCGTGGCATCGCGGCGAGGGCCCAGGAGCAGCTCACGCCCTTGCCGGAGTCGGCCGCGGTGGACGCTCTCCGGACGCTTGCCGCGAGCGTTGTCGACCGCGCTGTGTGATCTTTCGGCCCGCGTCGTAAGGCGCCGTGACCCGTCGTTCATCGCCCCCGTTCGGGGCCGCCCCGTGCGATTCGCACGGGGCGTTCGCGTGTTCCCCAGGTCTCTACCAGCTTGGTGAGCTGTACTGTCGTGCAATGGATTTCGGCTACATTCCCGGTGTCACGAATCCGCTGTGAACGGTTCAAATCCGGCTCCGACATGGCGTTTGTCGGATGACCGCCACTGTCGGATAAAGGTTCGATAACGCCCGGGTATGGGCACGGTAAGAGTGTCCGCCGGGGTCTCGGAGCCGGCCGATTTGGCCCTACAGTGCTGGTTATGCCCAGAGTTCCTGCAGACCGTCGCCGAGAGCAGCTCATCGGCGCCACGATCGACCTCGCGATCGAAGAGGGGCTTGCCGCTGCCTCCGTACGACGCATCGCCGAGCGTGCGAACGTCTCGCTCGGAGTCGTCCACTACTGCTTCAGCAGCAAAGAAGCGCTCATCAACGCCGTGGCGGAGTCGTTCCTCAACCCCATCATCGGTCCGGTCGCCGAGGCACTCGAGGCCGCCGAGGGCAAGCCGCTTCGCGACAAGGCGCGCACCGCCATCCAAACGTTCTGGGACACGACGATCAGCGACCCGGGCCGCCAGCTGCTGAGCTACGAGCTCGCGTCGTGGTCGGTGCGCGGCGACGGGGAGGCCGCGCGGTTGCTCTACACGACGTACCTCGACGTCATCGAGGCGTTCATCGTCGAGGGGCTGGGGATCCAGGGCACCGACGAGGTCTCGACCCGCACGATCGCGCGTATGGTCCTCACGCTCACCGACGGAGCGATGCTCGCGTGGCTCGTCGACCGTGACGACGAGGCCACCGATGCGGTCGTGCAGACCTATCTCACCCTGCTGCTCGACTACGTCGACAAGGCGGTGACCGACCGGCGCATGCGCCTGGACGGTGAGTCGCCCACGCAGACGCACGCGGCGGTCTGAGCCGCCGCACCGACGCCGCCTCTGGAGCACAGACGAGGGCGCCTCCGCCATGACGGCGGAGGCGCCCTCGTCGTATCGGGCCGCAGACGCGGCCGGCGTCACTCGACCGTCCAGGTGTCCTTGCCCGCGAGCAGCCCGGCGATGTCGGCGTCGTCGACCGTGCCACCGTGGTCGGCGACCGCCGAGGCGACCTGGCCGCGCACGAGATCGTCGTAGGTGGGATGGGAGACCTGCCGGAAGATGCCGAGCGGCACGTGCTCGCCGTCGAGTTGGGCGAGGGCGAACGCGTTGGTCGGGTCCTCGCGTGCCGGGTCGTGGATCACGACGCGGCTGCGATCGGCGTTCTTCTCGCCGACGAGATCGAGGCTGCCGTCAGGGTCGCGGACGACGACGTGGTGGTCGCCGGCGCGCACGGGCTGGCCCTGCTCGAGCCGCAGGATGCGGGCCTCGGCCTCCTTCTTGTCCTTGAGCATCTCGAAGGCGCCGTCGTTGAAGATCGGGCAGTTCTGGTAGATCTCGACGAGGGCGGCGCCGCGGTGCTCCGCGGCAGCCTTGAGCGTCTCGGTGAGGTGAGCGCGGTCGGAGTCCATCGTGCGGGCCACGAACGTCGCTCCGGTGCCCAGGGCGAGCGCGACGGGGTTGAACGGCGCGTCGATCGACCCGAGGGGGCTGGACTTGGTGACGAGGCCGGGCGTGGAGGTGGGGGAGTACTGGCCCTTGGTGAGGCCGTAGATCCGGTTGTTGAACAGCAGGATCGTGATGTTGAGGTTGCGGCGCAGCGCGTGGATGAGGTGGTTGCCACCGATCGAGAGCGCATCACCGTCACCGGTGACGACCCACACCGAGAGGTCGGGCCGCGAGATCGCGAGTCCGGTCGCGATGGCCGGCGCACGCCCGTGCACCGAGTGCATGCCGTAGGTGTCGAGGTAGTAGGGGAACCGCGAGCTGCAGCCGATGCCGGAGATGAACGCGATGTTCTCGCGCTTGAGGCCGAGCGTCGGCAGGAACGACTGCACCGCGGCGAGCACCGCGTAGTCGCCGCAGCCGGGGCACCAGCGCACCTCCTGGTCGGAGGTGTAGTCCTTCTTGGTCTCCGCGGGCGCGCCCTCGGGCAGGCGGGGGATGCCGTGCAGGCCGCTGCTCGGCATGCCGAGGTCGATGGTCATGCGGAGGCTCCTTCCTGGATGGTCGTGGCGCTGCTGTCGAGGTCGTCCTCGTCGAGCGATGCCACCGCGGCGGCGAGCACGTCGACGAGTTCGGTGGAGGTGAACGGCAGCCCGCGCACGGCGGTGTGGGACTGCACGTCGACGAGGAACCGGCCGCGCAGCAGCAGCGCGAGTTGGCCGAGGTTCATCTCGGGGACGACGACCTTGCGGTAGGCGCACAACACGTCGGCGGTGTTGCGGGGCATGGGGTTGAGGTGGCGCAGATGGGCCTGCGCGATGGGGATGCCCGAGGCGCGCAGGCTGCGGACCGCCGCGCTGATCGGGCCGTAGGTCGACCCCCAGCCGAGCACGAGCACGTCGGCGTCGCCGCGGGGGTCGTCGACCTGGAGGTCGTCGATCGTGTCGGCGATGCGCTCGATCTTCTCGGCGCGCAGCCGGGTCATCCGGTCGTGGTTGTCGGGGTCGTAGCTGATGTTGCCGGTGCCGTCGGCCTTCTCGATGCCACCGATGCGGTGCTCGAGGCCCGCCGTGCCCGGCACGGCCCAGGGCCGCGCGAGGGTCTGCTCGTCACGGACGAACGGGTGGAACGTCGGGTTGCCCTTGGCGTCGGTGGCGTTGGGTTCGGTGGCGAACTCGACGTCGAGGCGCGGGAGGTCGGCGACATCGGGGATGCGCCAGGGTTCGGAGCCGTTGGCGAGGTACCCGTCGGAGAGCAGGATGACCGGGGTCCGGTAGGTCGTCGCGATGCGGACCGCCTCGAGGGCGGCGTCGAAGCAGTCGGACGGCGAGGACGCGGCGATGACCCCGACGGGAGCCTCGCCGTTGCGGCCGAACATCGCCTGCAGCAGGTCGGCCTGTTCGGTCTTCGTGGGCAGGCCGGTCGAAGGGCCACCGCGCTGCACGTCGACGACGATCAGCGGCAGCTCCACCGAGACCCCGAGGCCGATGATCTCCGACTTGAGGGCGAGGCCGGGGCCGGAGGTCGTCGTCACGCCGAGGGCACCGCCGAACGATGCGCCGAGGGCGATGCCGATGCCCGCGATCTCGTCCTCGGCCTGCACGGTGGTGACGCCGTAGCGCTTGAGCCCGGCCAGGGTGTGGAGGATGTCGGAGGCCGGGGTGATGGGGTAGCTGCCGAGCACGAGGGGCAGCCCGCTGCGGTACGCTGCGGTGGCCAGACCGTAGGCCGTGGCCGTGTTGCCGGTGATGTTGCGGTAGCGGCCGGGCGGCATGGGCGCCGGAGCGATCTCGTAGCTGACCGCGAAGTCCTCGGTGGTCTCGCCGTAGTGGTACCCGGCGTCGAGCGCGGTGATGTTGGCGGCCAGCAACTCCGACTTCTTGGCGAACTTGGCCCGCAGGAACGCGCGGGTACCCTCGAGCGGCCGGGTGTACAGCCACGAGAGAAGCCCGAGCGCGAACATGTTCTTCGCGCGCTCCTTCTCCTTGCGGGTGAGGTCGAAGTCGGCGAGGGCCGTTACCGTCATCGACGTGAGCGGCAGCGCGTGCACGTGCCAGGACTCGAGGGCGTCGTCCTCGAGCGGGTTCTCGGCGTAGCCGACCTTGGCGAGCGCGCGCTTTCCGAACGCGTCGGCGTCGGCGATGATGACGCCGCCGCGCGGCAGGTCACGAAGGTTGGCCGCGAGGGCCGCCGGGTTCATCGCGACGAGCACGTTCGGGGAGTCGCCCGGCGTGAGCACGTCGTGATCGGCGAAGTGCAGCTGGAAGCTCGAGACTCCCGGCAGGGTGCCCTGGGGTGCGCGGATCTCGGCCGGGAAGTTGGGGAGGGTCGACAGGTCGTTGCCGAGCACCGCCGTGGCGCTCGTGAACCGGTCGCCGGTGAGCTGCATGCCGTCACCGGAGTCGCCGGCGAAGCGGATGACGACGCGATCGAGCTGCTCGGTGGTCTTGGGCGTGGAAAGGGACACGGGCGTGGCTTCCATCTGGGTCGGGGCTCGGCGGGCAGGTGCTGGCGCGCCGGTTCTCGCCATCGTAGTCCTGTGATGTCAGGCTCACCTCACCGCCCGGGGGCGGTGCCCTGTGCGGTCGGCGGTTCGGGCGGCTCGGGAACGTCGGGCGGGGCTTCGGCGTTGACATGGACATGCATCGGCACTTCAACGGACTCAAGACCGCGCTGCTCCTCGGCGCGATCTTCGCCGTGCTCCTCGGGCTCGGCTCGGTCATCGGCGGCGGCCGCTACATCTGGCTGTTCGCGCTCATCGGTCTCGCCACCACCGCCTACGGCTACTGGAACAGCGACAAGATCGCCATCGCCGCCATGCGCGCACGTCCGGTGAGCGAGGCGGAGGCGCCGGCGATGTACCGCATCGTCCGCGAGCTCTCCGAGCGTGCCGGCCAGCCGATGCCGCGGCTGTACGTCTCGCCCACCCAGGCCCCCAACGCGTTCGCGACCGGACGCAACCCGCAGCACGCGGCGGTCTGCTGCACGGAGGGCATCCTGCGCCTGCTCGACGAACGTGAGCTGCGCGGGGTTCTCGGCCACGAACTCATGCACGTCTACAACCGCGACATCCTCACCGGTTCGGTGGCGGCCGCGATCGCCGGCGTCATCACCAGCGTCGCGCAGATGCTCATGTTCGCCGGCATGTTCGGTGGTGGCGACGACGAGCGCCCCAACCCGATCGCCGCGATCGCGATGGCGCTGCTCGCCCCGATGGCGGCCGCGCTCATCCAGATGGCGATCAGCCGAACCCGCGAGTACGACGCCGACGAGGACGGGGCCCGGCTCACCGGCGATCCGCTCGCCCTCGCCTCCGCGTTGCGCAAGCTCGAGCGCGGCGTCGAGGCGGCCCCCCTGGCGCCCGAGCAACGCATCGTCAACGCCTCGCACATGATGATCGCCAACCCCTTCCGCGCCGGCGACGTCTCCAACCTCTTCTCCACCCATCCCCCGATGGCGCAACGCATCGCCCGTCTCGAGGGCATGGCCGGCAACGGCCCGGGCATCCAGCACTACGGCTGACCCCCCGGGCCGCTCGGACAGGCGGTTTCACCCCCTGCACGTGGGCGTACCCGCTCGGACAGGCGGTTTCACCCGTATCCGCGCGGGTCCCACCCGCTCGGACAGGCGGTTTCGTCGTATCCGCATGGGTCCCACCCGCTCGGACAGGCGGTTTCGTCGTATCCGCATGGGTCCCACCCGCTCGGACAGGCGGTTTCACCTGCTTCGGCGGGCCAGAGGCGACGGAAACGCCTGGCCGAGCACGGCGTGGGGGTGGAAGCGCCTGTTCGAGTGCGCGGGACGGGGCGCCCAGGCTTCTCGCGTGAGCCCCCCACTCGCTCGAACAGGCGGTTTCACCCGTATCCGCATGGGTCCCACCCGCTCGGACAGACGGTTTCACCTGCTTCGGCGGGCCAGGGGCGATGGAAACGCCTGTCCCAGGATTTCCCGCGAGTGAAAGAGCCTGTCCGAGGGTTTGGCGCGAGTGAAAGCGCCTGTTCGAGCGGGTGGGGTCGGGTCAGGGTCGTGTTGGGGTCGGGTCAGGTGAGTTCTGCTCGGGCCACGTCGGCGGCGAGGCGGCGTAGGAGGGGGCCTGCGTCGCGCATGCACGTCTGCTCGTCGGGCTCGAGATCGGTGAGGCGGTAGAGGCGCTCGAAGCCCGCCTCCTGCGCCTCGGTCTCGTCGAGCATCGCCCGCCCGCAGACCGCGACGATCGGCACCCCGGCACGGCGCGCGGCCTGGGCGACGCCCGCAGGAGCCTTGCCGAGCAGGGTCTGTAGGTCGAGCGACCCCTCGCCGGTGACGACGAGCCGGGCGCCCTCGACCATTCGGTCGAACTCGTTGAGGTCGAGAACGATCTCGATACCCGGCCGCATCTGCGCGCCGAGGATGGCGAGCGCGGCCCATCCCACGCCGCCCGCGGCGCCCGCGCCCGGCTCACCCGCGACATCTTTGCCGGTGGCCTGCGCGACGAGCGACGACAACCGTGCCAGGCCGGCGTCGAGGTGCGCCACGTCCTCCGGAGAAGCGCCCTTCTGCGGGCCGAAGATCGCGGCCGCACCCTGCTCGCCGAGCAACGGGTTGTCGACGTCACAGGCGACAGTGACGGCGGTGCGCGCGAGCGCCGGGTTCAGGCCCGACAGGTCGACCGAGGCGAGGTCGACGAGCGCGCCACCGCCGGGGGGTAGTTCGTGGCCGTCGGCGTCGAGGAACCGAGCCCCCAGCGCGCTGAGCATCCCGGCTCCGCCGTCGGTGCTCGCGCTGCCGCCGATGCCGATGACGAGGCGCGTCACTCCGGCATCGAGCGCGGCCGCGATGACCTCGCCCAGGCCCCGACTCGTCGCGTCGAGGGCGCGACGCTCGCCCCCGGGCAGCCGGACCAACCCACAGGCATCGGCCATCTCGACGACGGCCTCGTCGCCGCGGCGGACGTAGCGGGTGTGGACGGGCTCACCGGTGGGTCCACTGCAGGTGACCGGGACGGGCTCGAACCCCGCGACCTCGGCGGCGTCGAGGGTGCCGTCGCCTCCGTCGGCGATGATGACCGAGCGCACCTCGACGCCGGGCGCGCCCTCACACAGACCGGCCTCGAGGTGCTCGATCACCTCGTGCGCCGTGAGCGAGCCCTTGAACTTGTCGCAGGCGATGAGGACGTGGCCGTCGGTCATGGGGGTCTTCTCCGTGGAGTCGGCGCGGGTGGGAGTCAGTGGGTGTCGAAGAGCCGTTGCAGCTCGGCGGTGTCGCGCGTGCGGGTGAGGGCGAGGGCGAGCAGCACGCGGGCCTTCACCGGGGGGAGGTCTCCGGCGCACACCCAGTCGTGCTCGTCGTCGCTGATGTCGCCGTTGCGCGCGGTCGGTCCGAAACCGAGCCGGGAGGCGCGGACGACGACGAGTCCGTCGCGGTGTGCCTCGTCGAGCATGGCGACGACCGGTCGGGAGACGTTGCCGCCGCCCGGGCCACCGTGCACGAGCCCTGCCGCACCCGAGCGCGCGACGGCCCGCACGAGCGCGGGCGTCATCTCGGGGTGGGAGACGAGGATCTCGACCGCGGGCAGTGGGTCCGGCAGGTCGGAGAGTCGGAACGCGCTCGTCGGCCCGAACGCTCGCGCCGGCCGGGCGCCGACGACGAGGCGGCCCTCGAGGACGTGCCCCAGCGGGCCGTGGAGGCATTCGAAGGCGTCGAGCCGTCCGGCCGTGCGTTTGGTGACATCGCGTGCGCCGAGGACCTGACCGCCGAAGACGACGAGGGTGCCAAGACCTCGGGCCGCGGCATCGGCCGCGACCGCCACGGCGTCGGCGAGGTTGGCGGGCCCGTCGGCGCCGGGGTCGTCGGCAGGGCGCATCGCTCCGGTGAGGACGACGGGCACCTCGGTGTCGAGCAGCAGGTGCAGGACGTAGGCGGTCTCTTCCATCGAGTCGGTGCCGTGGGTGACGACGATGCCGTCGGGCGCATCGTCACCGTCGAGAACGTCCTGCAGGTGGCGGGCGAGTCTCACCCTGTCGGCGAGGGTGAGGTCGACGGAGTCGAGTGCGAAGAACTCCTCGGTGCGCAGGTCGACCCGATCGCCCAGCCCGGGCACCGCACCGGTGAGCGTCTCGACCGAGAACACACCCGCCCTGTAGTGCTGGTCGTCGACGGCCGCGGCCGAACCGGCGATCGTGCCGCCGGTGGCGCAGATGAGGATGACGGGGCGAGGTCGGTCGGTCACGATGCCCGTCCCGGCGGCGTCGGCAGAGGTCATGGCGCAATCCTGCCCGACCCCGGTTCCTTCGCGCGGCCATCTCGGCAGACGCGTGACCAGCGGCACCCGGGGCCGACCGGCGGTCTCCCACCGCTCGGCCCCGGGGGCCACGGTCGTCAGCGCCGGGCCAGCTTCTCCACCGCGGTGGCCAGCCGATCGACGGTTCCGTCCACGTCGTCGAGCTTGTCGAGGCCGAACAGCCCGATGCGGAAGGTCGAGAAGTCGTCCGGTTCACCACACATGAGGGGGACGCCGGCCGCGGCCTGGATGCCGAGGGGCTTGAACGCGGCCGCGCTCCTGATCTCAGGGTCATCGGTGTAGGAGACGACGACGCTCGGCGCCGCGAACCCCTCCGCGGCGACGGACGGGAATCCGTACTCCGCGAGCAGGGCTCGCACCTTGCCTCCGAGATCCAGCTGGGCCGCACGCATCGTGTCGAGGCCACGATCGCGGGTCTCGCGCATGGCGCCACAGATGCTCACGAGCGCATCGGTCGGCATCGTCGCGTGGTAGCCCGCGGTTCCTTCGACGTATCCGTCGGCGATGCTCAGCCACCGCTTGAGGTCGAGAGCGAAACTCGTCGTCGTGGAGTCGAGAACGGCCTCGCGACCCCGGTCTCCCAACATGACGAACCCGGCGGCCGGGGTGCCGCTCCACCCCTTCTGGGGTGCGCTGATGAGAACGTCGACGCCGGTGTCGCGCATGTCGACCCACAACGCGCCGGAGGCGATGCAGTCGAGCACGAAGAGCCCGCCGACCTCGTGCGTGGCCTCCGCGACGGCGCGAAGGTACTCGTCGGGCAGGAGGATCCCGGCGGCGGTCTCGACGTGCGCCGCGAACACGCGCTGGGGCCGCTCTCGACGGATCGCCTCGACGACCTCGTCGACTGGGGGAGGGGCCCATGGTGCGCGGGGGGCGTCGTCGACGCTGCGGGCGGTGCAGACCGTGACGTCATCGGTGATGCGTCCGGTCTCGAAGATCTGACTCCAGCGGTAGGAGAAGAACCCGTTGCGGATGACGAGGCAACGCCGATCGGTGGCCAGCTGACGGGCCACCGACTCCATCGCGTAGGTTCCACCGCCGGGGACGACCGCAACGGAGTTTGCGTCGTAGGTCGAACGGAGGATCTCGAGAAGCTCCTGCATCACGCCGATGAACCTCTTCGACATGTGGTTGAGCGCGCGATCGGTGAAGACGACCGAGTACTCGAGGAGGCCGCCGGGATCGATGTCGTCGTGGGGAAGATTCATGGGCCGAGCCTAGCCACGACAGTGTCTTTCGGACACGGGGCGCGGTCGGAGCCCCTCACCGATCCCGGAGCCGTGAGCTCCAGTCCTCGACGCGTCCGTGGGTGAGTCGTTTGGCGAAGGTCGTGCGCCAGTTCTCCGAGAGGGTGGGCACGGCGGTCGCGGCCTCCCACTCGTCGGCGCCGGCGGAGCGGTCGAAGAGGGCACGCAGCACCCGTGCGAGCGGCCACGTCGGCTCGGGTCGCTCGATGACGTCGAGGACGTCCCCGGCGCTCACGACGCCGGGTTCGAGGACGCGGTAGTACCAGCCCGTGCAGCGCAGCTCCTGCATGCGACGAGCGGTGCCGCGGCGGTCGAGCCGGGCGTCGAGCTTCCAGCACGGCTGACGCCCTTGCGAGACCTGGAGCACGGCGGTGCCCACCCGCACGATGTCGCCGACGTGCACGTCGTGCTCGGTGAGGCCGTGGGTCGAGATGTTCTCACCGAACGCGCCGGGCTGCTGCAACGCGGCGGCGTCCGGGAGCCACTCACGCCAGGTCGGGTAGTGATCGCGGGCGTAGTGGTGGACGGCTTTGTCGGGGCCGCCGTGGTGGCGCAGGTCGGCCTGTTCGTCGCCGGTGAGGCCGGTCGCGCCGATCCGCACGGGTCCGGAGACGGGGGACTTCGCGATGCCACTCGTCCCGCGTCCGCCGGGCAGCGGTGCGACGCGTCCGACGAGCACGGCGTCGATCCGCGTCGGGGCCGCAATCACGGTCGCCCCTCGTCCCGGCGAGCGAACCTCCGTCGCAACGCACGATGCATCGGGTCGACCCGGAGGTCGACCGACGCGCGGGTCGCCCGGCGGGCCGAGAGCAGCCCGACGACGCCGGCGGCGAGCATGGGCACCTGCACTCCCATCGCGAGGCGGAACGCGAGGTGCGACGAGAGCCCCGCGCCCTCGGCGAGGTCGACGAGGATCCCGATGAGGAGGATCGCGACGAGCGCCCCGCCGAAGCCGCCCATGATGACGAGGCCGGTCGCCGTGCCCAGCCGGTGGGAGGGGTTGAAGGTGCGGGCGAAGTCGAACCCGATGGCCGAGCCCGGGCCACCCGTGGCGAGCCCCAGCGCGAGGATCGCCAACAGCCACATGGGAGCCGGTCCGGGCCAACAGAGCACGGCGATCCACGGCACGGCGTTCGCCGCGACCACGGCGAGGACGAGGTTGCTGCGGCGCACGGGGTAGCGCTGGGTGAGGCTGCCGAGCAGGGGGCCGCAGGGGAGGGAGGCGACGACGTGGAGGGCGAGGAGCCCGCTGGCCTCGGCGGCGGTGCGCCCCTCGCCGAGCACGAGGAACGGCACGCCCCACATCATCGCGAACGTCATCGGGGTGAAGCACGTGACGTAGTGCGTCCAGATGCCGAGCCGTGTGCCCGGAGTACGCCACGTCTCGGCGAGCAGACGGCCGATCTCACCGGGTGCCATCGCGGTCACCGCCGGCGCGACGCCGGCCGGCGCGTTGCGGATCAGTGCGAGAGCCAGCACGAGCACGACGATCGCCACGGCGGCCGAGCCGAGGAACGACGGACTCCAGCCGAAGCTGTGCAGGGCGTACGCGAACGGCACGGCCGAGGCGATCTGGCCGCTCTGCCCGAGCAGCCCGGTCATCTGGGTGACGATCGGTACCCGCCGTGGTGCGAACCACGCCGGGACGAGTCGGATGACGCTCGCGAAGGTCATCGCGTCGCCGGCGCCCACGAGCACTCGCGCGATCATCCCCTCGGGCGCCGAGCCTGCAGACGCCATGACGACCTGCCCCATCGCCATGACGAGAGCACCGGTCGTGATGAGCAGCCGCGAACCGAACCGGTCGAGCAGCACCCCCACGGGGATCTGCATCGCCGCGTACACGACGAGCTGCAGCACGACGAACGTCGCGACCACACCTGCCGGAGCCCCGAATCGTTCGGCGGCGTCGACTCCCGCCACCCCGAACGACGTGCGCTGCAGCACCGCCGAGGCATACGCGAGCACACCCACGACCCAGACGATCCACGTACGCACGCCTGCCAGTCTCGCCCATCGCGAAAATCGCGGTGCGCCCGCCCGAGGCCGTCGATGCCCGGGGCGGGTGATTCGTGCACGGGTGACGCGCAGTGCGCAGGCCGTCGACGACGCGGTCGGAGTGCTCGAGGCGTGTACGAGACGCCGGGGCCGTCGCCTCCACGACGACGGCCCGGCGCGACCCTCCTCTCGATCAGGAGGTCAGGACCCGCTGCCCTTGAGCTCGGGGAAGTCGGAGTCGCGGTACTCGCCCTCGGGTCGGCCGTCACCATCGGCGAGTCGGTCCTCGCGCTGGCGGAGTTCGACGCGGCGGATCTTGCCCGAGATCGTCTTCGGCAGCTCCCCGAACTCGAGGCGGCGGATGCGCTGGAACGGGGCGAGGCCTTCGCGGCAGTGCTTGAGGATGTCGAACGCCGTTTTCTCGTCGGCGTCCCAGCCCGAGGCGAGCACGACGTAGGCCTTCGGTACCGCCAGACGCACCTCGTCGGGTGCGGGGACGACCGCGGCCTCCGCGACGGCCGGGTGCTCGATGAGCACCGACTCCAGCTCGAACGGGCTGATCTTGTAGTCGCTCGCCTTGAACACGTCGTCGGTGCGGCCGACGAACGTGATGGCGCCGCGTTCGTCACGCACGGCGATGTCACCGGTGTGGTAGTAGCCGCCGGACATGGACTCCGCGGCGCGTTCCGGGTCGTCCTGGTATCCGGCCATGAGGTTGACCGGGTGCTGGGAAAGGTCGAGACACAGTTCTCCCTCGGTCTCGGTGCGTTCGCCGGTGACGGGGTCGACGAGCACGCTCGGCACGCCGGGCAGGGGGCGACCCATCGAGCCGGGGATGACCGGCTGACCAGGGGTGTTGCCGACCTGGACCGTGGTCTCGGTCTGGCCGTAGCCGTCGCGGATCGTCAGTCCCCAATGCTTCTGCACCTGTTCGATGACCTCGGGGTTGAGAGGCTCGCCGGCTCCGATGATCTCGCGCAACGACCCCTTCTTGCCCGCGAGGTCGGCCTGGATGAGCATGCGCCACACCGTCGGCGGGGCGCAGAACGTCGTCACGCCCGCGCGGTCCATCTGTGCGAGGAGCGCGGCGGCGTCGAAGCGCGTGTAGTTGTACTCGAAGATGCACGCCTCGGCGATCCACGGCGCGAAGAAGCAGCTCCACGCGTGCTTGGCCCAGCCGGGGGAGGCGATCGTCAGGTGGACGTCGCCCGGCTGCTGACCGATCCAGTACATCGTGACGAGGTGCCCGACGGGGTAGCTCGTCTGCGTGTGCTTGACGAGCTTGGGCTTGCTCGTCGTGCCCGAGGTGAAGTAGAGCAGCAGCGGGTCGTCGACGTCGGTCTGCGCCTCCCACGCCGGAGCGTCGTCGCGCTCCTGCGCCGTGCGGATGTCGGCCCACCCCTCGCCGGCGTCACCGACGCTGAACAGGTGGACGTCGACGTCGGGGTCCTCACGGGCCCAGTACATCTTCCCGGCCTCGTCGGCGTTGGCGATGATGCCCTTCGCGCCGGCCCGCGCGATGCGTTCCTTGAGGTCGGAGGCGCCGAGGGCCGTCGTCGTCGGGGCGATGACCGCGCCGATCTTCATGATCGCGAGCATCGAGTCCCAGAGCTCGACCTGGTTGTTGAGCATGATGAGGACCGGGTCGCCCTTGCCGATGCCCTGCTCGACGAGCCACGCGGCGAGCTTGTCGGAGCGCTTCGCCATGTCGTCGAAGCTGTACTTGTCCTCGCTGCCGTCCTCCTCGACGATCCACAGCGCGGGCTTGTCGTTCCCGCGGGCCATGACGTCGAACCAGTCGGTGGCCCAGTTGAACCGGCCCTCCAGGCGCGGCCACTCGAAGCCGTCGCGCGCGGCGTCGTAGTCCTCTCGGTGGGCGAGGAGGAAGTCGCGCGCGGCCTTGTACGTGTCGTGAGCAGAGGTGGCGTTGGTCATGTTCGTGGTCTATCAGCCGCGCGGGAACGGCGTCAGCATCCGGCGGTGGGCACGCGACGAACAGTCGATCGGCGTCGCCGAACGGGAAACGCGTGTGCGGCGCGCATCACACGTGCCGCCGCCCGCCGTCCCCGGAGCGGGAACGGCGGGCGGCCGGCCCAGGTGTGGCTCACGAACGAGGCGAGCCGCGAGGGCGAGTCAGCGGTAGTTCGTGAACTGCACCGCGAAGTCGAGGTCGGCCTCCTTGAGCATCCGCTGCACGGCCTGGAGGTCGTCCTTGCTCTTGCTGCTCACCCGCAGCTCGTCGCCCTGGATGACGGGCTTGACGGTCTTGCCGAACTCGTCGCGGATGAGCTTGGAGACCTTCTTCGCGTTCTCCTGGCTGATGCCGTCCTTGAGCGCGGCGTCGAGGCGGTAGATCTTGCCGGAGGCCTTCGGCGTGCCCTCGCCGGTGTCGAGCGACTTGAGCGACACACCGCGCTTGACGAGCTTGGTCTGCAGCACGTCGAGCACCGCGAGGCACCGCTCTTCGCTGTTGGCCTTCATGACGATCGAGTCGCCGGACAGTTCGACCGAGGCGTCGACGCCCTTGAAGTCGTACCGCTGCGAGATCTCCTTCTCGGCCTGGTTGACGGCGTTCGCGACCTCCTGGTGGTCGACCTTGCTGACGATGTCGAACGAGCTGTCGGCCATGTCCTACCTCCGCTTGCCGATGGCGGCCCGAACGGGCCTGGTCTGGTCGCCCATTCTGCCTGCGTCCGCCGCGGGATGCCGTCGGGTGTCCTGGCGCGTTCGGCGCAGGTCGGCGCGACCACGCGACGCCGGAACCGATTGGACGCCGCACGGGTCGGTATTGCTATCCTCGGACACGCACGACGGCAGGTTGCCCGAGCGGCCAATGGGAGCGGACTGTAAATCCGTCGCGAAAGCTACGAAGGTTCGAATCCTTCACCTGCCACGCCGCGCGAAGGCCCCGGATTCCACGAATCCGGGGCCTTCATCGTCTCTGCCCCCGGGCGGCCGCGCCCCGCCCGCGACGTCTTCGCGCAGTTCGCGCAACAAAGACCGGTCAGTCACGGGCCACGACGCAGCTTCTTCGCCGTCCTGCCTGGTCAGAGGGTTGCGCTCACTCGGTGAGTCTGCCGGTGACCGGTCTTTCTTGCGCGGGCCGTCAGCGCAGCGGCACGCAGCAGGCCGCGAAAGCGGTCCGCGTCGGTTCCCAGGTGGCTCCACTTGGCTCGGATGACGATCCAGTCACGGACGACGAGGTCGTTGTAGCGATCGATGTCACGACCGAAAGACTCCAGATCTCCGTGGTAGGCGTAGCTGTCGGCCTCGACGACCACCCGGTGGTCGACGTCCGCGAGGTCGACGGTGCCTACGAATCCGTCTGCGGTGAGCGAGACCTGGGGCACCAACCGCAGTTCCTCCACCTCGGACGCGACGGCCCGCACGGCCGACTCGAAGGGGTTGGCGGCGCGGGCGTCGCCGAGAGCGACGACCCGGCGAATCCGCGCGCCGCCGCGGCCCCGCCAGAGGGCGGCCGCGTCCTCGAGTTCCTGCCGTCCGACCTCACCCGACCGGAGTGCCGCGTCGGCGACAGCGACCGCCTCGACCAGCGGCAGCGTCCGCGCGCAGTCGAACACCGTGGTCAACGCCGATGTCACGCCGTCCTCCCGTTCGCGCCGGGACAGGCTGCGTCGCCCGCGCACCGCGATCGGGCACCGCCTCCGGTTCTCGTCGACCGTCACCTCGGTGGTGACCGGCATGACGAGCACCGGCCAATCCCGAGCCAGGGCAGCGCTGCGATGAGACAGGCACGCGTCGTGGGCCCGCGCGTGGGCGAGGTCGGCCTCACGATCGGCGGTCCACGCCGGGTCCGGGGTTTCGTCCCAGGTCGCCCAGGACCGCTGCGAGGTGGGCCGGACTCGGGCGAGCACGTAACGGCCGCGCGAGATTCGACGAACGTGGCCCAGGGAGCAGGCCTTACGCACGGCGGCGGCCGACGAGACGGTGACGAGGTCGCCACACGTCGCGGTTCCGCCGCACACGACGAGGTGGGTGAGGAGGGTGGCCAGTCGATCATCGCGAGGCATGTCGGCAGCCTCGGCCGGCGCGGCGGCGGCGTGGACCCCGTTCCGAAGGGTGCTGTGGACGGGGCTCCGCAGATCTCGCGCAACAAAGACCGGTCATGCTCGGCTTCGATTTCGGGTGCAGCGCGCTGACCTGGGCGTTCGCGGGTCGGCGCCTGGTCGCGGGGCGCAGTGACCGGTCTTTGTTGCGCGAGTTCTGCGTCGGCCCCGGCAGGATGGGGGTATGCGCGACGATCTGGGGACCGAAGTGGAGCTCGACGGGCCGCCGGGGCGGGTGATCAGCCTCGTTCCGTCGCTCACCGAGGCTGTCGCCGTCAGCGCGCCGGGGATCCTCGTCGGAGCGACCGAGTGGTGCACTCACCCGGCCGATCTCGATGTGCCGCGGTTCGGAGGCACCAAGAACCCCGACGTCGCCGGCATCGTCGCTGCCGCGCCCGATCTCGTCGTCATGAACGAGGAGGAGAACAAGCCGGAGCACGTCGCAGAGCTGCGTGCGGCAGGCATCCCGGTGTGGGTCACCGATATCCGCACCGTCGAGGGGGCGTTGACGTCGTTGAACCGGCTGCTCGACGCGCTCGCTGCCCCCGATCGCGCGTGGCTCGACCGGGCCCGGGAGGTGTGGAACCGGATCGAGCCACCCGAGAGTCGGCGCACCGCGCTCGTCCCGATCTGGCGGCGGCCGTGGATGGCCGTCGGCAGCGACACCTACACCGGTGACGTGCTCCGCCGCCTCGGCGTCGACAACGTCCTCGCCGACTCGCCCGAGCGGTACCCACGCGTCGACCTCGACGACGTCCTGCACGACGTCGACCTCGTCGTCCTGCCCGACGAGCCCTACCGATTCACCCCCGGCGACGGGCCCGAAGCGTTCCCCGGCCGGTCGTGCGCTCTCGTGAGCGGCCGCCACCTCACGTGGTACGGGCCGGCCATGGTCGAGGCCCCGGCGGTGTTGGGAGCAGCGCTCGCCGCTCCCACGATGTCGCCCGCCACAGTCGATCCGTCGTCGGCGGTCCACGATGGGTGAGGTGACGATGCGCCACCCCGACGCCGAGTCCGACGAACTGCTCATCGACCGCGACGGTCCGGTCGTCACCGTGACGTTCAACCGGCCGCACCGCCGCAACGCCTTCACGACGGCGATGTACGACGCGCTGCGCTCCGAGGTCGATGCGCTCGCCGACGACACCCGCGTCCGCGCCGTCGTGCTCCGCGGGGCCGGGGGAGCGTTCGCCGCCGGCAACGACATCGGCGAGTTCGCCGCGATGACGTCGGGTGCCGAGGCCGTCGCCTACGAGGCCCGGGTGCAGGAGTTGCTCGGGTCGTTGTCGGCGCTGCCGCAGGTGACGATCGCGGCCGTCGACGGCCTGTGCGTCGGCGGCGGGCTGGCCGTGGCGACGTGCTGTGACCTGCGTATCGCGACGGCGTCGTCGCGTTTCGGCTACCCGATCGCCCGCACGCTGGGCAACGCCTTGTCACGCGCGCTGCTCGAGCGGTGCGTCCACGTCTTCGGCGAATCCCTCACCCGCCAGATGCTTCTCACTTCACGTCTCGTCGACGCCGACCGTGCGTACACGATCGGCGCGCTGCTCGCGGTCTGCCCGTCGCGCGCGGAGCTCGACACCGAGGTCGCCTCCGTCGTCGAGGGAGTGCTGCAGGCCGCCCCGCTCACGCTGCGGGCGACCAAACAACAGCTCGGCGCGATCACGGCCACCGACCCGGCCGGTCGGGCCGACGACGACGCGCTGCTCGAACAGGTCTACGGCAGTGCGGGATTCCGTGAGGGTGTGCGAGCCTTCCTCGCCAAGGAGCCGCCCCGGTTCGCCGACGTCGAGGCGAGCGAGCCTCCCGCGTCCTGACACCTGCACCGCCCCTGCCCAGCCCCAAACCCTGCGCCTTCGCCCGCGCGCCCGCCGACAGTCCTTCGTAGGCTGAGGACATGGCGGAGAAGGCTGACAAGGTGGATTCCGGTGTCGCAGAGGCGAAGGACGCGATCGCCAAGGGGTACAAGAACCCCTCCGGGCGGCGTCCGGAGAAGCAGAGGATCTGGGAGCGCGGGCGAGAGGTGCTCAAGCAGCCGATCGTCAACCGGGGCACGGCGTTCACGCGGGCCGAGCGCAAGGAGCTCGGGCTCGTCGGGTTGCAGCCGGTCGGTGTCGTCGACATCGACGGCCAGATGCGACGTGTCTACGAGCAGTACCGGGCCCAGCCCGATCCACTGAGCAAGAACCTCTTCCTCTCGGCGATGCGCGATCGCAACGAGACCCTGTTCTACCGGCTGCTCGCCGAGCACCTCGAGGAGATGCTCCCGATCGTCTACACCCCGACCATCGGGGAGGCGATCCAGAAGTTCAGCCACTGGTACATGCGCCCGAGCGGGGTGTTCCTCTCGATCGACTACCCCGACGACATCGAGGAGGCGTTCACCAACTACGGGCTCGGCTCCGAGGAGGTCGACCTCATCGTCGTCACCGACTCCGAGGGCATCCTCGGTATCGGAGACCAGGGCGTCGGTGGGGTGATGATCGCGACCGGCAAGCTGTCGGTGTACACCGCGGCGGCGGGGATCCATCCGCGTCGGGCGATCCCGGTCGTGCTCGACGTGGGCACCGACAATATCGGCCTGCTCAACGACGATCTCTACATCGGTGCTCGCCACGCCCGGGTGCGCGGCAAGCGCTACGACGAGTTCGTCGAGAAGTTCGTCGAGGTGGCCACCAGGCTGTACCCGAACGCGATGATCCACTGGGAGGACTTCGGCGCGGACAACGCGTATCGCATCCTCGACACCTACCGGCAGCGGTGCTGCACGTTCAACGACGACATCCAGGGCACCGCCGCGGTCGTCGTCGCGGCGGCGCTCTCGGCCTGCAAGACCGCGCATACCCCGCTCAAGGACCAGCGCATCGTCATCCACGGTGCCGGCACCGCGGGAGTCGGCATCGCCGAGCTGATGCGCGACGAGATGGTCCGCGCCGGGCTCAGCGAGCGGGAGGCGAACTCCCGCTTCTGGTGCCTCGGCAGCCGGGGCTTGATCTCGGCGCGGCTCGGCGACAAGGTGCGCCCGTTCCAGAAGCAGTTCGCGCGCTCGGAGGCCGAGCTCAAGGACTGGGACGTCGACGATCCCAAGCGCATCGACCTCGCCGACGTCGTGCGCAACGTCCACCCGACGATGCTCATCGGCACGTCGGCCCAGGCCGGAGCGTTCACCGAGGCGATCGTGCGCGAGATGGCCGAGCACACCGAGCGCCCCATCGTCTTTCCGCTCTCGAACCCCACGTCCAAGGCCGAGGCGCTGCCCGCCGACCTGCTCGAGTGGACCGACGGCGCCGCGCTCATCGCGACCGGGTCGCCGTTCGAGCCGGTCGTCCACGACGACGTGACCTACGAGATCGCGCAGGCCAACAACGCCCTGGTGTTCCCTGGCATCGGCCTGGCCGTCACGGTCTGCCGCCCGACCCGCATCACCGATCACATGATCGCGGCGGCGGCGGAGGCCGTGGGCCGCATCGGTGCCGAGGGCGGCACGGGGTCGAGTCTGTTGCCGCCGGTGAGCATGCTCCGGGCCGTGTCCGGATCGGTCGCGATGGCGGTCGCCCAGGCCGCCGCGGAGGACGGCGTCGCTCGGGTCGAGGTCCACGACTCGGTCCAGGAGGTCTTCGACCTCATGTGGCAGCCCACCTACCGGCCCATCGAAGCGGTCTGACGCGTCCCCCGCCGTCGAACGGCTCGGCCGTGCGTGCCGACTCACGCACCGGCGGTTTCCGTCGCGTCCGGCGCGCGGTGGCGTGGCGCGACGAGCGTGCGGCGGTGTGTCATCCTCACTCGGTCGGCCGAGAGCGCCGCGAACCGGAGGAACCGCCGACCCGGTCGGTGAGCGAGGAGAACGCGATGGGTGCCACCACGGAGCACGTGGGATCGCCGAGCCGTACCGATCGGCTCGACCGGCTCGACGTCAACCGTGCCCACGGTCGGTTGCTCCTCGGAGCGGGCGTGGGCTGGGCCCTCGACGCGATGGACGTCGGTCTCATCTCGTTCGTCATGCTCGCCCTCGCCCGGCAGTGGCAACTCGACTCCGCGACGTTGTCGGGCATCGCCTCGATCGGGTTCGTGGGTATGGCGATCGGGGCCGGTGTCGGCGGCCTGCTCGCCGACCGAATCGGCCGCCGTCAGGTCTTCGCGCTCACCCTGCTCGTGTACGGACTCGCGACCGGGGCCTCCGCGCTGGCCGGTTCGGTCGCGGTGCTGATGGTCCTGCGCTTTCTCGTCGGTCTCGGTCTCGGGGCCGAGCTGCCGGTCGCGTCGACGCTGGTCAGCGAGTACTCGCCGCAGGCCGTGCGCGGTCGCATGGTCGTCGCGCTGGAGTCGTTCTGGGCGATCGGGTGGATCCTCGCCGCGCTCATCGGCTACTTCGTCATCCCGCTGAACGACGACGGCTGGCGCTGGGCGCTCGCGGTCGGCATCGTCCCGACGCTGTACGCCGTCGTGGTGCGGTGGGGACTGCCGGAATCCGTGCGCTTCCTCGAGTCCAAGGGTCGTCACGCGGAGGCCGAGAGGGCCGTGCGGCAGTTCGAGGCCCCGGCCGGCATCGTCCACGACGAGCCGCTACCCACGGACGAGCCCTCGACGCTCGCCCGCGCCGCGCGACCGCGCGGCAAGAGCGGCCTGTGGACCTCCGACTTTCGTCGGCGCACGGCCGCACTGTGGATCGTGTGGTTCATGGTGAACCTCAGCTACTACGGGGCGTTCATCTGGTTGCCGACGTTCATCGCCGGCCAGGGGTACGGCCTCGTCAAGTCGTTCGAGTACACGCTCATCATCACGCTCGCCCAGGTGCCCGGCTACGCCCTGTCGGCGTGGCTCATCGAGGTGTGGGGGCGGCGCGCCACGCTGGCGACGTTCCTCGTGGGGTCGGCGGCGTCGGCGGCGCTGTTCGGAGCCGTGGGGTCGGCGGCATTCCCGCAGATCCAGGGCGCGGGCTGGCTCATCACCGCCGGCTGCCTGTTGTCGTTCTTCAACCTCGGCGCGTGGGGCGCCCTGTACGCGGTGTCCCCGGAGATCTACCCGACCCGCATCCGTAGCACCGGTGCCGGTGCGGCCGCCGCGTTCGGGCGCATCGCCTCGATCCTCGCCCCCATCGTCGCCGACCGCCTCGTGCACGCCGGCGGCCAGGGCCTGGTCTTCGCGGTGTTCTGCGTCGCCTTCGCCATCGCCGCCGTCGCCGCGCTGTTCCTGCCCGAGCTGCGCCGCGTCGCACTGGAGGAGTGAGGCTACGGACGCGCGCTCCGGGAAGCATCCACCCGCGCGTCGTGGCAGCGGTGATGGCAGCTCCGGTGGGGTGGTGACCCCCGATCCGTCACCAACCCGTCTTCCTTCTCGGAGAACGCGCGGGGGACGCGAAGGTGCGAGTGCCAGACTGACGCCATGACGACTCAGTTCTCCCGGCCGCTCGTGGGCGTGCTCAACGGCCCCAACCTCAACCTGCTCGGAACCCGGCAGCCGGAGATCTACGGCCGCGCCACCCTCGCCGACATCGAGCGTCGCTGCGGTGAGGTCGGTGACGAGGTCGGGTTGGCCGTGGAGTGTGTGCAGAGCAACCATGAGGGCGCGCTCGTCGACGCGATCCAGGAGTGGCGCACCAGGGCGGCGGGATTCGTCGTCAACGCCGCCGCCTACACGCACACGTCGATCGCGCTGCGCGACGCGCTCCTCGCCACGGGGCTTCCGCTGGTCGAGGTGCACCTGTCGAACGTGCACGCCCGTGACGAGTTCCGGCACCGCTCCTACCTCGCCGACATCGCGAGCGCGGTGATCGCCGGCTGCGGCCCCGAGGGCTACGAGTTCGCTCTGCGCCATCTCGCCGGGCGCCTCGCCCGTACGACGCGCGCCTGAGACGCGACGACGACAGCCGCCGAGCCCGGACTTCGGGATCGGCGGCTGTCTCGGTCGTCGGTAGTCCTCAGAACTCGCGCAGGATGTCGTCGACGCGGTCCTTGGCGTCGCCGAAGAGCATCTCGGTGTTCTCCTTGAAGAACAGCGGGTTCTGCACACCGGCGTATCCGGTGTTCATCGAGCGCTTGAACACGACGACGTTCTCGGCCTTCCACACCTCGAGCACGGGCATGCCGGCGATGGGGGAGCCCGGGTCGTCCTGCGCGGCGGGGTTGACCGTGTCGTTCGCGCCGATGACGAGCACGACGTCGGTGTCGGGGAAGTCGTCGTTGATCTCGTCCATCTCGAGAACCACGTCGTAGGGCACCTTGGCCTCGGCGAGCAGCACGTTCATGTGGCCGGGGAGGCGGCCGGCGACGGGGTGGATGCCGAAGCGCACGTCGACGCCGCGTTCGCGCAGGCGGCTCGTGAGTTCGGCGACGGGGTACTGCGCCTGGGCGACGGCCATGCCGTAGCCGGGCGTGATGATGACCGACTTCGCGTCCTTGAGCATGTCGGCGACGTCGGCGGAGGTGGTCTCGCGGTGCTCGCCGTATTCCTGGGCCTCGCCGACGACGGCGCCGTCGGAGCCGAACCCGCCCGCGATGACGTTGATGAACGAGCGGTTCATGCCCTTGCACATGATGTAGCTGAGGTAGGCACCGGAGGATCCGACGAGTGCGCCGGTGATGATGAGCAGGTCGTTGTTGAGCAGGAAGCCCGCGGCCGCGGCGGCCCAGCCGGAGTAGCTGTTGAGCATCGAGACGACGACCGGCATGTCGCCGCCGCCGATGGCCGCGACGAGGTGCCAGCCGAGGAAGAGTGCCGCGAGGGTGAGGAGGCCGAGGAGCAGTTGCCGCGCGAACATCGCGTCGTGCGGCATGAGCACGTACACGACCGTGAGCACGACGAAGGCGATGACGATGCCGAGGTTGATCATGTTGTGCTTCGGCAGCATGATCGGCGCCGACTTCATGCGCCCCGACAGCTTGAGAAAGGCGACGATCGAGCCGGTGAGGGTCACGGCTCCGATGAAGACGCCGACGAAGACCTCGGCGTCGTGGATGCCGGCGTTCTGAAGAGGCACCTCGTAGGAGCTGTTCCAGCCCACGAGCACGGCGGCCAGACCGACGAAGCTGTGCAGGAGCGCGATGAGCTCGGGCATGCCGGTCATCTCGACGCTGCGTGCCCGCCAGATGCCGATGCCCGCGCCGATGGCCATGGCGACGAGGATGAGCCCGAGGCCCACGAGGCCGGTGCCCGGGCGGTTGCCGGCAGCGGTGCCGGACTGGACGCCGAGGACGGCCGCGCCCACGGTGACGACGAGGGCGATGACCATGCCGAAGATGCCGTACCGGTTGCCGGCGCGGGCGGTCTCGTGCTTGGAGAGTCCGGCCAGGCTGAGGATGAACAGCAGGCCCGCGATGATGTACGTGCCCTGCAGGAGCGTGAACTGCAACATCAGGCGTCACCCTTCTTGAACATGTCGAGCATGCGGGCGGTGACCGTGAAGCCGCCGAACACGTTGATGCTGGCCACGAGGATGCCGAGGAACGCGAGCACCGAGATCCACAGGTGACCGTCGTGTCCGACCTGGAGCAGGGCGCCGACGATGATGATGCCGCTGATCGCGTTGGTCACCGACATCAGTGGCGTGTGCAGGGCGTGATGCACGTTGCCGATGACGTAGTAGCCGATGACGCAGCTGAGCATGAACACCATGAAGTGTCCGAGGAACGGTTCGGGCGAGACCGCGGCGATCAGGAGGAACGCGAGCGCGGCGGCAGCGGCGAGCCCGGTCTTGGCGCCGACCGACATCGGGCCCTTCTCCCGTCTGCCCGGCGTCTCGACGGCGGTCGAGCCGGCCGCCTCACCCGGCACGGCGGCGTCCGCCGGCTTCGGTGCCGCCGACACCTGCACGGGCGGCGGCGGCCACATGAGCTCTCCGTCGAGGACGACGGTCATGCCGCGCTGGACGACGTCGTCCATGTCAAGGACCACCTGGCCGTCCTTGCCGGGCGTGACGAGCTTGAGCAGGTTGACGAGGTTGGTGCCGTAGAGCTGGCTGGACTGGGTGGGCAGGCGGCCCGCGAGGTCGGTGTAGCCGAGGATGATGACGCCGTGATCGCTCGTCGTGCGCTCACCGGCCACCGAGCCCTCGACGTTGCCGCCTGCGGCCGCGGCCATGTCGACGATGACGCTGCCGGGCTTCATCTGCGCGATCATCTCGGAGGTGATGAGGCGGGGAGCCGGCTTACCCGGGATGAGTGCGGTGGTGATGATGATGTCGACGTCCTTGGCCTGCTCCATGTAGAGCTCGGCGGCCTTGCGGTTGTAGTCCTCGCCGGTCTCGCGGGCGTAACCGTCGGTGGAGACGACCTTCTCGGCCTTGACCTCGAGGAACTCCGCGCCCATCGACTGCACCTGTTGGGCGACCTCGGGGCGCGGGTCGGTGGCGCGCACGATCGCGCCGAGGCTGCCGGCCGCACCGATGGCCGCGAGGCCCGCGACCCCGGCTCCGACGACGAGGACCTTGGCGGGCGGCACCTTGCCGGCGGCCGTGACCTGGCCGGTGAAGAACCGGCCGAACTCGTTCGCGGCCTCGATGACGGCCCGGTAGCCGGAGATGTTCGCCATCGAGGAGAGCACGTCGAGGGACTGCGCGCGGGAGATGCGCGGCACGGCGTCCATCGCGAGAACGGTGATGGGCCGCGCGGCGAGCTTCTCGACGAGCTCGGGGTGAAGGGCGGGTCCGATGAGCGCGCAGAGGATCGCGCCGTCCTTGAGCGCGGCGATCTCGTCGTCGGCCGGAGCGTTGACGGCGAAGACGATGTCGGCGCCCCACGCGTCGTAGGCGTCGCCGATGCGGGCGCCCGCCTCGGCGTAGGAGCCGTCGGCGATCTTGGCGAGGGCGCCGGCGCCGGTCTCGACGACGACGTCGTAGCCGAGCTTGCGCATCTGCTCGACGGTCTTCGGTGTGGCGGCCACCCGGGTCTCGCCCGGCTGCCGTTCTCGCGGGACGCCGATGATCACGGGGTACTCCTTCGTGGCGGGGCCTCGGGCAGGGAACCGGCGAGCGCCGGTCGCGGGTCCTACGTTTGCGGGAACGGCCGGTTCTGGGGTCAGCGTGCCAGAGACTGAGACCGCAGTATGGCTTTCGTCCCCAGGAAAGGGGGATGGGGCCGTGCGCACGCCGCGCCTCCGGCACACTTTCCCCAGGCCGGACGGCCTCGTCACTTCCAGGAGGATCAGATGCCCACCACGTCGAGGACGGACACCTCGCCCGTTCAGCGGACCTCGAAGCCCCGAGTCGCCGCACGCGATCTCGCTCTCATCGCGGCGATGGCGGCGCTCATCATCGTCCTCGGCATCCCGGGCTCGTTGTACCCGGTCGGGCCGGCGGTGCCCATCACCCTGCAGTCGCTCGGCGTCATGCTCGCGGGCGCGCTGCTCGGCTGGAAGCGTGGCGGCCTCGCAGTCCTGCTCTTTCTCGCGGTCGGCGCGACCGGCCTGCCCGTGCTCGCCGGCGGGCGCGCGGTGCTGCCGGCGCTCGCGAGCCCCACGGTGGGCTTCATCCTCGGTTACCTGCTCGGCGCGATGGCCGTCGGTGCCCTCGTGCAGATGCGTGCGCGCCGGCTCACGACCGCGTGGCTCGCCTTCTCGATCCTCGTCGGCGGCATCGTGGTCGTCCACGCCTTCGGCATCCCCGGCATGATGTGGCGCGGCCACCTCGACCTGACCAAGGCGTTCGTCACCGACATGGTGTTCATGCCGGGCGACCTCATCAAGGCCGTCGTCGCCACCGTCGTCGCCGCGGCGGTGCACCGCGCCCTGCCCACGCTGCTGCCGTCGACGTGGGCCGGTCGTCGTCCCTGATCGGGGCGTGAACGCAGACAGGCCGGGCCGGGAGCGGGTCGTCGAGGCGGGTGGGCGTGGCCTTCGCCGCCGACCGCACGAGACGGTCGCGAGGAGGGTCCGATGATCGAGTTCCGCGACGTGCATCACTCCTACGGTGAGCGCGAGGTGCTGCGGGGGATCGACCTGTGTCTCGACGAGCCGCGGGTCGGCATCGTCGGGGCGAACGGTTCGGGCAAGTCGACGCTGGTCCGCATGATCAACGGTCTCGTCGAGCCGAATTCGGGGAGGGTCCTCGTCGACGGGCTCGACGTCGCGAAGCAGGGGCGCGAGGTGCGGCGTCGGGTCGCGTTCGTCTTTCCCGATCCGGAGGCGCAGATCGTCATGCCGACCGTGAGCGAGGACATCGCGTTCTCCCTACGGCGACACCGGCTCTCGCGATCCGAGGTCGACGCGCGAATCGCCGCGGCCCTCGCCCGGTTCGGACTGACCGATCACCGCGACCACCCCGCCTATCTGCTGAGCAGTGGGCAGAAGCAGCTGCTCGCGATCGCCTCGGTCACCGCGACCGATCCCGCGATCCTCGTCGCCGACGAGCCCACGACGCTGCTCGATCGTCGTCACACACGGGCGGTCATGCGCCACCTCGAGGCCCTCGACCAGCAGCTCGTCCTCGTCTCCCATCAACTCGAGCTGTTCGCGCAGTGGGAGCGCGTGGTCGTCATCGACGACGGGCGCGTCGTCGCCGACGGGCCGGGCGCGCAGACGATCCCGTACTACCGCGCCCTCATGGACGGCGCGGACGCCTCCGACCGCTCTCCGCACCGGGCCGAGGAGGGGTCGTGCTGAGCGCGACGTACGTTCCCGGCGACTCCTTCCTCCACCGCGCGCGGCCCTCGATCAAGCTCCTCACGCTCCTCGTACTGACGACGGCGCTCATGGTCGTGCCGTCGTTGCTCGCCGTCGGGGTCGCGGCCGCCCTCGTCGCCGGGGTGGTGCTCGCGGCGGGGTTGGGCGTGCGACGGCTGCTCGCGCTGGTGTGGCCGCTGCGGTGGATCGTGCTCGTGCTCACGCCCGTTCAGGTGTGGTCGGCGGGCTGGGAGCGGGCGGGCATCGTCGTCGGTGGCCTCGTCGTCGCGATCGTCGCCGCCGGAGTCGTCACGGTGACGACGCGGGTCGCCGACATGATGGACACGATCACCGCGGGGCTGCGGCCCTTCGAACGGTTCGGCGTCGACGCCGAACGCGTGGGCCTGGCGATGGCGCTCACCATCCGCTCGATCCCCGTCATCTCCCGCACGTTGACCGAGTGCGGCGAGGCCCGTCGGGCGCGGGGGCTGGGGAGCAGTCCCCGCGCGCTGCTCGTCCCGTTCGTCGTCCGCACGGTCCACCACGCCGAGCGGGTGGGGGAGGCCCTGGTCGCCCGAGGTCTCGACGACGGCGCGCCGAGACAGCCGCCGATTCCGCGCGGACAACGGTGACGAGGGCGTGCGCGGATTCACGCGGCGATATGAGCTCGGAATCGGCGGCTGTCTCGGCGCGAGGGAGCGCGGCCGGCAGCGCGGGAGGCGATTTCGTCTCCACGGCCCCCACCGTGTATCGTCATTCAGGCGCCTACGCGAGTTGCTCGCGCAGACGCACCCGGAGAAGGCATCGGGAGTCCACTCCCGCGGCGCTCCGGTGCCCCGATAGCTCAGTCGGCAGAGCGTCTCCATGGTAAGGAGAAGGTCTAGGGTTCGATTCCCTATCGGGGCTCAGGTCGCGATCGATCCGACCGACCGTCGTGTGCGGATTCCGGTCGGTCGAAGCGCCCCTTGGCGGGGTAGCTCAGGTGGTTAGAGCACACGACTCATAATCGTGGTGTCGCGGGTTCGACTCCCGCCCTCGCTACGCGCGTGATCCTCCTTCGAGCATCACGTCCACAGGAAGATCGTCTGCGGAGGCTCATCCGCAGATCTCCCGAATCTCGAAAGACAGGTAGTCCCGTGGCCAAGAGCACCGACGTCCGCCCCAAGATCACCCTGGCGTGCGCGGACTGCAAGGACCGCAACTACATCACGAAGAAGAACCGGCGCAACGACCCCGACCGCATCGAGCTGTCGAAGTTCTGCCCCAAGTGCGGCAAGCACACGGCGCACAAAGAGACGCGCTGACTTCTCGCTGATCCAGGCGCACCACGACGCAGCCGCTCCCGGCACCCGGGGGCGGCTGCGTCGTCTCGTCGTTCCGTCGGGCCGCCCGGTGCGGGGATTCGCCGAGGTCACCGGGTCGCCGGCACGGGTTGTCGGTGGGCTGCACTAGGGTTCGGCACATGGCTGTGAACACCGCTTTCGAAGGCCGAACCTACCCACCGGGGGAGCCGTTCGCCGTGGGGCGTGAGCACGTGCGCGCGTTCGCCGAGGCCGTCGGGGCCCACGACGCGATTCACCACGACATCACGGTGGCGCGCGCCGCAGGGTTCGACGATCTCGTCGCGCCGCCCACGTTCGCGGTCGTCGTCGCTCAGCGGTGCGAGGCGCAGTTCATCGCCGACCCCGAGGCGGGAATCGACTTCTCCCGCGTCGTCCACGGCGACGAGTCGTTCGAGCACCACCGTCCGCTCGTCGCCGGCACCGAGGTGTCGTCGACGCTGCACGTCGACCGTGTTCGTGAGGCCGGCGGCAACGCGCTCGTCTCGACGCGGGTCGAGATCGCCGACACGGCGCAGCAGCCGGTGTGCACCGTGCGATCCAGCCTCGTCGTGAGAGGGGAATGAGCATGAGCGACAACGTCGTGCGCCCGTCCGTGGGCGCGGTGGCGGTCGGAGACGAGATCGAGCCCATGAGCGTGCATGTCGACCGGGCACGTCTCGTCGAGTACGCCGCGGCTTCGGGCGATCGCAATCCGATCCACTGGGACGAGCGTTTCGCGACCTCGGTCGGCCTGCCCGACGTCATCGCGCACGGCATGTTCACGATGGGCGCGGCTGGCGAACTCGTCTCGCGATGGGCCGGCGGCGCGCAGTACGTGCGGTCCTACTCCAGCCGGTTCAGTAAGCCGGTCGTCGTGCCCCACGAGGGAGGCGCCGACATCGAGGTGGCGGGGCACGTCAAGCAGGTCGACGAGGAGGCCGGTGAGGCCGTGGTCGAGCTCACGGTCACCCACGGCGGTGCCAAGGTGCTCACCAAGGCCCTGGCCACCGTCGCGCTGGCCCGCGCATGAGCGCCGTCGCCAGCGAGGTCGCCCCCTCGAGTTCCCACGTCCTGGCCGACCACACGACCATGCGGGTCGGCGGTCCCGCGCAGCGGTTCGTCACCGTCGCGACCACCGACGAGCTGGTCGATGCGGTGCGCGTCGTCGACGAGGCCGACGAGCCGCTCGGGGTGTTCTCGGGCGGGTCCAACCTCGTCGTCGCCGACGCCGGGGTCGAGGCGACCGTCGTCCGGGTCGCGACGCGCGGCATCACGGTCGAGTCTCAGGACGCGTGCAGCGGAGTGAGTGTGCGGGTCGCGGCGGGGGAGCCGTGGGACGCGTTCGTCGCGCAAGCGGTCGACTCGGGATGGATCGGCATCGAGGCGCTCTCGGGGATCCCGGGGTGCGTGGGCTCGACTCCCGTGCAGAACGTCGGCGCCTACGGCCAGGAGGTCGCGCAGACCATCGCCCAGGTGCGCACCTGGGACCGGGCCGCGGCGCGCATCCGTACGTTCAGCGCGGCCGAATGCGACTTCTCCTACCGGCACTCGCGGTTCAAGGGCACCCGGATGCCTGCTCGCACCACCGGCGACGACGTCTCGGCCGCCCTCGGCGGCCTCTCACCGCGATTCGTCGTGCTCGACGTCCTCTTCCAGTTCGCGCTCGGAGATCTCTCGGCACCCGTCGCGTACGCCGACCTCGCCCGCGGACTGGGTGTCGACCTCGGTGCTCGCGTGCCGCTCACCGACGCCCGCGAGGCGGTGCTCGATCAGCGGCGGCGCCGCGGCATGGTGCTCGACGCCCCCGATCACGACACGTGGAGCTGCGGCTCGTTCTTCACCAACCCGATCCTGCCCGTCGAGCGGATGGCGCAGCTCGTCGAGCGCGTCCACGAGGTCGCGGGCGCCGAGCTCACCCCACCGCGCTTCGGCGCCGGCCCCGGCCACGAGAAGACGAGCGCCGCCTGGCTCATCGACAAGGCGGGCTACGGCAAGGGATACGGGCTTCCCGGGCGGGCCGCGCTCTCCACCAAGCACGTGCTCGCGGTCACCAACCGCGGCGGCGCCACGACGGCCGAGATCGTCGCGCTGGCTCGCGAGATCAGGGACGGCGTCGAGAGCCGGTTCGGCGTCCGTCTCGTCAACGAGCCGGTTCTCGTGGGGGTCGAGCTCTGACCAGGCCGGGTGCGACAGGACGCGCCGCGCGCTGAGATGACGCCCCTCGCCGGGCGGCAGGGGATGCCCGCAGGGGGGTCTCTCAGACGTCGGTCGGCTCGGCGAGCCACTCGTCGATTCCGGCGAGGGCGTCGCTGCGCACCTCGGCCGGGGCGCGGCTGCCCTCGATCGACATGCGGGCGAGATCGGTCAGTTCCGCGTCGTCGAAGCCGTGCACGCTGCGAGCGATCTCGTACTGGTCGTCGAGCCGCGAGCCGAACAGCAGGGGGTCGTCGGCGCCGAGAGCGATGCGCGCGCCGGCCTCGTACAGCGTCCGCAACGGCACCTCGAACGGGGTGGCGTAGACGCCGAGCCCCACGTTGCTCCCCGGGCAGACCTCGAGCGTGATGCCTCGCCGGACGATCTCGGCGACCAGCGCGGGATCCTCGACGCTGCGCACACCGTGGCCGATGCGGTCGGGGCGAACCTCGAGCGTGGCCCGCACCGCCTCGGGCCCGAGCAGTTCTCCGCCGTGCGGCACGATCGCGAGGCCGGCTTTGCGGGCGATGCGGAACGCGCCCTCGAACTCCTCGGTGTGCCCCCGGCGTTCGTCGTTGGAGAGCCCGAAACCGAGGACGTCCCCCGGGCCGTCTCCGGCGTGTCGGGCCGCGAGGCGGGCGAGGGTGCGGGCGTCCAGGGGATGGCGGGTACGACTCGCGGCGACGATGACGCCCACACCGATGCGCCCCGGCACACTGACGCGACGAGCCTCGTCGAGAACGATCTCCAGGGCCGGGGTGAGCCCGCCGACGTGCGGGGCGTAACTGGTCGGATCCACCTGGATCTCGAGCCACCGCGACCCCTCGGCCGCGTCGTCCTCGGCGGCCTCGCGCACGATGCGCCGCATCGCCTCCTCGGAGGTCACACAGGCACGCGCTGCATCGTAAAGACGTTGGAAGCGGAACCACCCGCGTTCGTCGCGGGCCGCGAGCTTCGGCGGCCAGTCCTCGACGAGGGCATGCGGCAACCGCACGCGCTGCTCCTGCGCCAACTCCATGAGCGTCGTGAACCGCATCGACCCCGTGAAGTGCAGGTGCAGGTGCGCTTTGGGGAGGGTGTGGACCGGCCTGCTCACCGTCCCAGTGTCACAGACAGGCCCTGGCGAGCCCGTCAACCCCCGGCCGACCACGCCTGACGCGGGCCCGGGTTGGCCTTGGGGGGTCGCTCTCCCGTATGCTCTCCGTCTGGGTGAGGCACGGACGCGACTGCGTGCTGCCGCTCACCCGTAGGGCAGTGGCTCAATTGGTAGAGCACCGGTCTCCAAAACCGGCGGTTGGGGGTTCGAGTCCCTCCTGCCCTGCGAATACGGATGGCGTAGAGAACACGGGGTCGCCGCACCGCATCACCATCGTCAGGCGCGGTCTGCGGCCCGCAGAGATGAGGCACACGTGAGCGACCACGGCACGACGACGCGTTCGACGCCGTCGGCGCGAGAGCGCCGCCCCCAGGGCGGCAACGTCGTCACGCGCTTCTTCTCCGCGATCGCCCTGTACTTCTCCCAGGTGCTCGACGAGATGCGCAAGGTCGTCCGACCCACGCGCAAGGAGCTCACCACCTACACCATCGTGGTCATCGCGTTCGTCACCGCGGTCATGCTCTTCACCCTCGGCGTCGACGCCGTCACGACCAGGCTCGTTTCCTGGATCTTCTCCGGAACCTGGTGACCCGTCCCCGTCCGTCAGCCCCTCGACAGATCCCATCGCACACCCGGCCCCGGACATTCGATCCGGGGCGCGGTGTATCAGGCAAGGAAGTGAGTTCGCCCGTGACCGATCCGGAGTACCAGACCGAGGCAGGCGAGGAGACCCCCGCCCTCACCCCGTCCGACGACGTGCAGCCCGGCGAGGTCGAGGTCGACGAGACCACCGGCGAGGTCGCCTTCTCCACCGACGAGACCCCCGACCAGGTCGACTCCGACCCGGCCGGCGCTCTCGAGAACGTGGACGAGGCCCTGCAGGCGAACGACGCGCTCACCTTCTCCGACGAGGACACCCAGGCGCCCGCCTCGAACGGCCCCGCCGAGAACGCTCACGAGGACGAGGACGAGGACGAGGACGAGGACGACGCGGCCGACGCGACGACCGACGACGCCCCCGAGGCTCCGGCTGCCGCCGACGAATCCGCAGAGGCCGGCGAGTCCGACGCATCCGAAGAAGCCGAAGAGCAGGAAGACCCCGTCGAGGCACTCCGCAAGGAACTGCGCTTCCTCCCCGGCGACTGGTACGTCATCCACTCCTACGCCGGCTACGAGAACCGCGTGAAGCAGAACCTCGAACAGCGCGTCACCTCCCTCAACATGGAGGACTACATCTTCCAGGCCGAAGTGCCCATGGAGCAGGTCACCGAGATCAAGAACGGCCAGAAGAAGGTCGTCCGCCGCGTCCGCATGCCCGGATACGTCCTCGTGCGCCTCGACCTGACCGACGAGAGCTGGGGTGCCGTCCGCCACACCCCCGGCGTCACCGGATTCGTCGGCAACGCGCACCAGCCCGTGCCCCTCAGCCTCGACGAGGTCATCTCCATGCTCGCCCCCCAGGTCGAGCAGGAAGCCGCCGCCGCAGCCCCCGCCGCCGCCAGCCGCCCCGCCGCTGCCGCCTCCACCACCGTCGTCGACTACGAGATCGGCGAATCTGTCACGGTCATGGACTGCCGCCTCCACCACCGTCGTCGACTACGAGATCGGCGAATCTGTCACGGTCATGGAAGGCCCCTTCGAAACCATGCCCGCCACCATCTCCGAAATCCTCCCCGAACAACAGAAACTCAAGGTCCTCGTCTCCATCTTCGGACGCGAAACCCCCGTCGAGCTGTCGTTCAACCAGGTGGCCAAGATCTGAGCCGCTGCGCGGTTGGCAGCGCCCGCTTACGCCGGCGCTTCGCGCTGGCGGAAGCGGGGCTGCATTGACGCGGCTTCGCCGCGGCGGGGTGTTTGTTCCGCCGATTCAGGCCTCGCTTCGCTCGGCGAATCGGCGGCGAAAACCCGAAACCCCTGTATCCGACTCATCGGGTGCGGGGGTTTCGAGTTTCGGGGGTGTGGCCGGCCGCCGTTGGGTCATGGGCATCGTGGTCACCATTTCGGGCGATCCGGCGCCGGCCCGCTCGGCGTACCTGGCGTGGTGTGGTCGCCTACCGCGTCCGTGCAGGCGCTGGGTATTGGGTGCCCATCTGCTGTCGTCGGTGCACGCATCGGGGATGGTGGGCACGTCGTCTGCGGGGTGCATCGTGGGCTCGAGACCTGCGCCGGGTGCGTCCTGCGCGCGCGTGCTGCTTCGTCCGGCGGATTCGCTTCTGCACGGGGGCGGCGCGTACCGTAGACCCTCGGTGCCTGCCTAGGGGCTCGCACCACCCATCGCGTCGCGGTGGGGCATCTGCAACCGGGTCATCGCCCACGGCGTGGGCCCACACGAACAGGGAAGTGAGGGGCGTATGCCTCCCAAGAAGAAGGTCTCCGGCTACATCAAGCTCCAGATCCAGGCCGGCGCGGCCACTCCCGCGCCGCCCGTCGGCCCGGCGCTCGGTCAGCACGGCGTCAACATCATGGAGTTCGTCAAGGCGTACAACGCCGCGACCGAATCCCAGCGCGGCAACGTCATCCCCGTCGAGATCACGGTCTACGAGGACCGCTCGTTCACCTTCATCACCAAGACCCCGCCCGCCGCGGAGCTCATCAAGAAGGCCGCCGGCGTCGCCAAGGGCTCCGGCGAGCCGCACAAGACCAAGGTCGCCACGCTCACCGATGACCAGGTCCGCGAGATCGCCGAGCAGAAGATGCAGGACCTCAACGCGCACGACATCGACCAGGCGAAGAAGATCATCGCCGGCACCGCGCGCTCCATGGGCATCACCATCAAGTGACCCTCTGAGCCGTTCCCGAACGGCTCACACCTCGACGAGACCGCAGGGTTCGCCCTGCGGTCTCGTCGCGCATCCGGAGCGATTGGCGACGATTCGGAGCGTCGTCGGCACCTGTGGCAGAATTGTTCCTTGTGGTAGGGCCGAGCGCGGCCCGTTCGACCACGACTCCGCACAGCGCCCCCGTACCACGCGGATGCGGCGCGTCACCGACCAAGGAGCACTCATGAAGCGCAGCAAGGCCTACCGCGAGGCCGCCGAGAAGATCGACCGCAGCAAGCTGTACTCCCCGCTCGAGGCCGTTCGCCTCGCCAAGGAGTCCGCGAGCACCAAGTACGACTCCACCGTCGAGGTCGCCTTCCGTCTCGGCGTCGACCCCCGCAAGGCCGACCAGATGGTCCGCGGCACCGTCAACCTCCCGAACGGCACCGGCAAGACCGCTCGCGTCCTCGTCTTCGCCAACGGTGCGAACGCCGAGGCCGCCCGCGAGGCCGGCGCCGACTACGTCGGTTCCGACGACATGCTCGAGAAGGTGCAGGGCGGTTGGCTCGACTTCGACGCCGTCGTCGCGACCCCCGACCTCATGGGCAAGGTCGGCCGCCTCGGAAAGGTCCTCGGCCCCCGCGGCCTCATGCCCAACCCCAAGACCGGCACCGTGACGATGGACGTCGCCAAGGCCGTCTCCGACATCAAGGGCGGAAAGATCGAGTTCCGCGTCGACAAGCACAGCAACCTGCACTTCATCATCGGCAAGGCCTCCTTCGACGAGAAGGCCCTGGTGGAGAACTACGGTGCAGCGCTGGAGGAGATCCTCCGTCTCAAGCCGTCGGCCAGCAAGGGTCGCTACATCACCAAGGCCACGATGGCCACGACGATGGGCCCCGGCATCCCGCTCGACCAGAACCGCACCCGCAACCTCCTCGTCGAGGACGAGGCCTGAGCCTCATCCCGATCACGAGACGGCGCCCCTCTCACCGAGGGGCGCTGTCTCGTTTTCCGAGCGCGACGCCGGCTCCTGGCAGACGCGCTCGTCATCCGGCACCTGTGTCCCTCTGTGCACGTCTCCGGTACACCGTGCACGCGTGAGACGACGTGTCGTGCCAACCCACGGCGTGCACCGACGCCGCAATCCGTGCGCGGCGCTCGCTACGGGGCTCGACCCCCGTCCGCACCCGCCGATTTGGCCCGACCCGCGTCTCCCGCGTACGCTGTCGGGGACCCATGACCGCCGGTTGTCGGTTCGCGCGAGCGTCCCGACCGAAGGTCCCCGTAGACGGGGCGTCCTGCGCAGGCCACCGAGAACGTTCACCGAATCCTCGCCGGTTCGGTCGTGTGCTCCCGATGCCCTGCGGCACGGGAGCTCTTTTCGTCTCAGGGGCCGTGGGGTGCCGGCATCACGTTTAAGGAGGCCCCATGGCAACGCCCGCGAAGCAGGCAGCCATCGCCGAGCTCTCGGAGAAGTTCCGCGAGTCCGGTGCGGCCGTGCTGACGGAGTACCGCGGCCTGACCGTGGCCCAGCTGTCCGAGCTCCGCTCGCAGCTGCGCGCGAACGGCAGCTACTCCGTCGCGAAGAACACGCTCACCGAGCTCGCTGCCAAGGAGGCCGGAGTCACGGCCTTCGAGGGGCAGCTCGTCGGTCCGTCGGCGATCGCCTTCATCACCGGTGACCCGGTCGAGGCGGCCAAGACCCTGCGTGACTTCGCCAAGGCCAACCCCCTCCTCGTCATCAAGGGCGGCGTCCTCGACGGCAAGCCCCTGACGGCGGAGGAGATCACCAAGCTTGCCGACCTCGAGTCGCGTGAGGTCCTGCTGGCCAAGGCCGCAGGCGCGATGAAGGGCAAGCTCAACCAGGCCGTGTCGCTGTTCGCCGCTCCGCTGTCGCAGACGGCGCGCGTGATCGACGCCCTCCGGGCGAAGGTCGAGCAGACCGGTGGGGCCGCTGCGGCTCCCGCCGAGGCCACCGAAGACGCCGCCGCGAGTGGCGACGAGTCCTGACGCGTCCCGCGCAGGAACACCATCAGTTCAGCCGCTCACGGCACGTAAGTCAGGAAGGAAGCCAATCATGGCGAAGATGTCCACCGAGGAGCTCCTCGGCGTTTTCGAAGAGATGACCCTCATCGAGCTCTCCGAGTTCGTCAAGGCGTTCGAGGACAAGTTCGAGGTCACCGCTGCGGCTCCGGTCGCGGTTGCGGCCGCGGGCGCCCCGGCCGGCGGCGGCGACGCCGGCGGCGCGGCCGAGGAGAAGGACGAGTTCGACGTCATCCTCGAGGCTGCGGGCGACAAGAAGATCCAGGTCATCAAGGAGGTCCGTGCGCTCACCAGCCTCGGCCTCAAGGAGGCCAAGGACCTCGTCGACGGCGCGCCCAAGCCCGTTCTCGAGGCTGCGAAGAAGGAAGACGCGGAGAAGGCCAAGGCTGCCCTCGAGGGCGCCGGCGCCACCGTCACCCTCAAGTGACGTTTCGCTCCTTGTTCTGAGCCTCGCTCAGTGACACCCGCGCGGCGGGGTGGACCTCGGTCCGCCCCGCCGCGTTCGTGTGCTCCGGTGCGGGTCGAAGGTCCCCGGATGCCTCGAAAAGCCCTGCCCTGACGAGCCCGTCTTCCTACGCTGGGTGGCGGCGGGCGATCCGGCTCGCGGGGTGAGGGCAGGGAGCGTGGGGTCATGGTGGACGTGCGGTGGGAGTCGGATCTTCTCGGGCGCAAGGCGGTGCCGCAGGACGCGTACTACGGCGTGCACACCGTGCGGGCCGTGGAGAACTTCCCGATCTCGGGCCGCACGGTCAACGACGTGCCGGCGATGGTGCGGGGCATGGTCATGGTCAAGAAGGCCGCGGCCTTGACGAACAAGTCGCTCGGCGTGCTCGAGTCGAGGATCGCCGACGCGATCGTCTGGGCCTGCGATCAGGTGCTCGACGACGGCCGGTGCCTCGACCAGTTCCCCGTCGACGTCTTCCAGGGTGGAGCCGGGACCTCGCTCAACATGAACACCAACGAGGTCGTCGCCAACCTCGCGCTCGAGCACCTCGGCGAACCCAAGGGGTCCTACGACGTCGTCAACCCCAACGACCACGTCAACCGCAGCCAGTCGACGAACGACGCGTACCCCTCGGGCTTCCGCCTCGCCGTCGACGCGATGCTCGGCGACCTCGCAGGGGCGCTCACTGCGCTGCAAGAGGCCTTCCAGGCCAAGGGTGACGAGTTCGCCGACGTCCTCAAGATGGGCCGCACCCAGTTGCAGGACGCGGTGCCGATGATCCTCGGCCAGGAGTTCACCGCGTTCGGGGTGACGCTGGGGGAGGAGTTGCGGCACCTCGACACCGCTCGCGGCCTGTTGCTCGAGATGAACCTCGGTGCCACGGCCATCGGCACCGGTCTCAACACGCCGCCCGGCTACCAGCCGCTCGCGGTCTCCACCCTCGCCCGAGTGAGCGGACGGCCGTGCGTCCCCGCGCCCAACCTCATCGAGGCGACGAGCGACTGCGGGGCCTACGTCATGGCCCACGCCGCGCTCAAGCGCCTCTCGGTCAAGCTCTCGAAGGTCTGCAACGACCTGCGCCTGCTCTCCTCCGGCCCGCGCGCCGGCCTCGACGAGATCAACCTGCCGGAGATGCAAGCCGGGTCGTCGATCATGCCGGCCAAGGTCAACCCGGTCATCCCCGAGGTCGTCAACCAGGTGTGCTTCAAGGTCGTCGGCAACGACGTCACCGTGAGCATGGCCGCCGAGGCCGGCCAACTCCAGCTCAACGTCATGGAGCCGGTGATCGCGCAGTCGCTCTTCGAGTCGCTCACGCTGCTCACCAACGCGTGCGAGACGCTGCGCACCCGGTGCGTCGAGGGCATCACCGCCAACCCGGACGTGTGCCTCGGCTACGTCACCAACTCGATCGGCGTCGTCACCTACCTCAACGACTACATCGGTCACGAGGCCGGCGACTCCATCGGCAAGGAGTCCGCGGCGACCGGCAGGAGCGTGCGCGAGATCGTCCTCGAACGCGGACTCATGGAGCCCGACCTGCTCGACCGTGTCCTCTCCCGCGAGAACCTCATGCATCCCGGCAACCTGCTCACCACGGCCGACGACGGCGCCTCCGACCCGAAGGCCGCGCGCTGACCGAACGGGTGCGAGAAGGGGTCGACGCGCCGGGGATGCCGGACGCCGGGGGAGGGAGGCCGTAGCGTGGATGGTGCCGAGGACATCGCGCGGGAGGTGACGGCATGAAGGTGACCGTGGAGATCGACTGCACGCCACAGGAGATGCGGGCCTTCTTCGGCCTGCCCGACGTCGAGCCGATGCAACGAGCGGTGATGGCCGAGATGGAGCAGCAGATGGTGGGCGCCCTGGAGCAGTTCTCGCCGGCGTCTCTCATGCGGGACTGGTTCGCGCCGATGACGGCCACCCAGCAGGCGTTCCTCCAGGCGTTCAGTCGCCCCGGGGTCGGGACCGACGGTCCGGAGGAGTCAGACACCACGGCCTGACATCCGCCGATCCGGTCGCTCCGGGAGCCGGCACGACGGGGATGTCCACACGGGCACCACCACGTCCTTGACCCGGGGGACCAGGCGCGTCATGCTTGCGGCAGGTACCGACGTCTGTACGAGTCGATTCCCGCACGTGATCCCGCCTCATCGCTCAGGCCGATGGGACGCCGGTCGATCTGTCCGGGGAGTGCTGCCCGCCGGGCTTTACAAGCCTTGAGGCGGCAGGTAGGCTATGCCTTTGCGCTGCCTATGTACCCAACCCGAGTGTCGCCACCCGCCCCCGTGTGTCGGCATCGACCGCTGAATATCGTCTCCCACTAGGGAGGATCCGTGTTCCGCGGGCATCGGGTCCATTGCGGGCAGTGACGACTTGCCGCTCACCAGGCTTAAGGAAGGACCATCCTTGGCTGCCTCGCGTACCGCGACCCAGAAGATGTCCAGCGCTCTCACGGCCTCCGGTCGTGTCTCGTTCGCCAAGATCCGCGAACCCCTCGAAGTTCCCGACCTCCTCGCCCTGCAGACCGAGAGCTTCGACTGGCTCCTCGGTAACGAACGGTGGCAGGACCGCGTCGCGGAGGCCCTCGAGGCCGGCCGCAACGACGTGCCCACGCGTTCGGGTCTGGAGGAGATCTTCGAGGAGATCTCTCCGATCGAGGACTTCTCCGGCTCCATGTCGCTCAGCTTCCGCGACCACCGCTTCGAGGAGCAGAAGTACTCCATCGAGGAGTGCAAGGAGCGCGACATGACGTACAGCGCACCGCTGTTCGTCACCGCCGAGTTCATGAACAACAACACCGGCGAGATCAAGAGCCAGACGGTGTTCATGGGCGACTTCCCCCTCATGACCGCGCGGGGAACCTTCATCATCAACGGCACCGAGCGTGTCGTCGTCTCCCAGCTCGTCCGTAGCCCGGGGGTGTACTTCGAGCGCACTCCCGACAAGACGAGCGACAAGGACATCTACTCGGCCAAGGTCATCCCGAGCCGCGGTGCGTGGCTCGAGTTCGAGGTCGACAAGCGCGACATGGTGGGCGTCCGCGTCGACCGCAAGCGCAAGCAGTCGGTCACGGTGCTTCTCAAGGCGCTCGGCTGGACCGACGCGCAGATCCTCGAGGAGTTCGGCGAGTACGAGTCCATGCGTGCGACCCTCGAGAAGGACAGCACGACGGGCCAGGACGACGCGCTGCTCGACATCTACCGCAAGCTGCGCCCGGGTGAGCCGCCGACGAAGGAGGCCGCGCAGGCCCTCCTCGACAACCTGTACTTCAACCCCAAGCGCTACGACCTCGCCAAGGTCGGCCGGTACAAGATCGACAAGAAGCTCGGCATCGACACCGACCTCGACGCCTCGACGCTCACCGTCGAGGACATCGTCGCGACCATCAAGTACATCGTCGCGCTGCACGCCGGCGAGGCGACGCTCCCGGGCGTGCGCGGCGGCGAGCAGGTCGACATCCGCGTCGAGACCGACGACATCGACCACTTCGGCAACCGTCGTCTGCGCAACGTGGGCGAGCTCATCCAGAACCAGGTCCGCACGGGTCTGTCCCGGATGGAGCGTGTCGTGCGCGAGCGCATGACCACCCAGGACGTCGAGGCCATCACGCCGCAGACGCTCATCAACATCCGGCCGGTCGTCGCCTCCATCAAGGAGTTCTTCGGCACCAGCCAGCTGAGCCAGTTCATGGACCAGAACAACCCGCTCGCGGGCCTGACGCACAAGCGTCGTCTCTCGGCCCTCGGCCCGGGTGGTCTCTCCCGTGACCGTGCCGGCATGGAGGTCCGCGACGTCCACCCGAGCCACTACGGCCGCATGTGCCCGATCGAGACGCCGGAAGGCCCGAACATCGGCCTCATCGGTTCGCTCGCGAGCTTCGGCCGCATCAACCCGTTCGGCTTCGTCGAGACGCCGTACCGCAAGGTGGAGTTCGGCAAGGTCACCGACGAGGTCCACTACCTCTCGGCCGACGAGGAGGACGACTTCGTCATCGCGCAGGCGAACGCTCCCGTCGGTGAGGACGGCCGGTTCGTCGAGGAGCGCGTGCTCGTGCGCTCCAAGGGCGGCGAGGTCGAGTTCATCCCGGGTGTCGACGTCGACTACATGGACGTCTCCGCGCGTCAGATGGTGTCGGCCGCCACCGCGCTCATCCCGTTCCTCGAGCACGACGACGCCAACCGTGCGCTCATGGGCGCGAACATGCAGCGTCAGGCCGTGCCGCTCGTGCGCAGCGAGGCCCCGTTCGTCGGCACCGGCATGGAATACCGTGCGGCGCTCGACTCCGGTGACGTGGTGCGCGCCACCAAGGCCGGTGTCGTCGAGGCCGTCTCGGCCGACGTCGTCGACGTCGCCAACGACGACGGCACGCACTCGAGCTACCGCATCGCCAAGTTCCAGCGCTCCAACCAGGGCACCTGCTACAACCAGCGGGTCCTGGTGGGCGAGGGCGACCGGCTCGAGGTCGGCGGGGTCATCGCCGACGGGCCGGCCACCGACAACGGCGAGATGAGCCTCGGGCGCAACCTCCTCGTGGCGTTCATGCCGTGGGAGGGCTACAACTACGAGGACGCGATCATCCTCTCCCAGCGCATCGTGCAGGACGACGTCCTCTCCTCGATCCACATCGAGGAGCACGAGGTCGACGCCCGCGACACCAAGCTGGGCCCGGAGGAGATCACCCGCGACATCCCCAACGTCTCCGAGGAGGTCCTCGCCGACCTCGACGAGCGCGGGATCATCCGCATCGGCGCCGAGGTGCGCGACGGCGACCTGCTCGTCGGCAAGGTCACGCCCAAGGGTGAGACCGAGCTGACCCCCGAGGAGCGCCTGCTGCGCGCCATCTTCGGCGAGAAGGCGCGCGAAGTCCGCGACACCTCCCTCAAGGTGCCGCACGGCGAGACCGGCACGGTCATCGGCGTCAAGGTCTTCGACCGCGAGGAGGGCGACGAGCTTCCCCCGGGCGTCAACCAGCTCGTGCGGGTCTACGTCGCCAACCGGCGCAAGATCACCGACGGCGACAAACTCGCCGGCCGCCACGGCAACAAGGGCGTCATCTCCAAGATCCTCCCGATCGAGGACATGCCGTTCCTCGAGGACGGCACGCCGGTCGACATCGTGCTCAACCCGCTCGGTGTTCCCGGTCGTATGAACATCGGCCAGGTGCTCGAGCTCCACCTCGGGTGGGTCGCGAGCCGCGGCTGGGAGATCGAGGGCGACCCCGACTGGGCGTCCATGGTCCCCGACGACGCGCGCAGCGCCCCCGCCGGCACGCGCGTCGCCTCCCCGGTGTTCGACGGTGCCGAGGAGCACGAGATCACGGGCCTGCTCGACTCGACGCTCAAGACGCGCGACGGTCAGCGCCTCATCGGATCCTCCGGCAAGACGCGGCTGTTCGACGGCCGGTCCGGCGAGCCGTACCCGGAGCCGATCTCGGTCGGCTACATGTACATGCTCAAGCTGCACCACCTCGTCGACGACAAGATCCACGCCCGCAGCACCGGCCCGTACTCGATGATCACCCAGCAGCCGCTCGGTGGTAAGGCGCAGTTCGGTGGCCAGCGCTTCGGCGAGATGGAGGTCTGGGCCCTCGAGGCGTACGGCGCGGCCTACGCCCTGCAGGAGCTCCTCACGATCAAGTCCGACGACGTCACCGGCCGCGTCAAGGTCTACGAGGCCATCGTCAAGGGCGAGAACATCCCCGAGCCCGGCATCCCCGAGTCCTTCAAGGTGCTCATCAAGGAGATGCAGTCGCTCTGCCTCAACGTCGAGGTGCTCTCGACCGACGGTGGCGCGATCGACCTGCGCGAACCCGACCAGGAGGTCTTCCGCGCGGCCGAGGAACTCGGCATCGACCTGAGCCGTCGCGAGCCGTCATCGGTGGAAGAGGTCTAGGACATCGGCACATCCGTGCGCTCCGGCCGTCTCCCGCGATGAGCGAGAGCCGGCCGGGGCCCGCCGGACCCCACCCGTTCAGCGGGTCGGCCCCGGTGGATCGAGGTGACGGGCGCCGGCCCGTCTCCGCCTGCAGGTCAGGCACTTTCCGAACCTCTTATGAACGTACGAGCCTTTGAAAAAGGAGCACGTAGTGCTGGATGTCAACTTCTTCGACGAACTGCGCATCGGGCTGGCCACCGCGGACGACATCCGCGCGTGGAGCCACGGTGAGGTGAAGAAGCCCGAGACGATCAACTACCGCACGCTCAAGCCCGAGAAGGACGGCCTCTTCTGCGAGAAGATCTTCGGCCCCACCCGGGACTGGGAGTGCTACTGCGGCAAGTACAAGCGCGTCCGCTTCAAGGGCATCATCTGCGAGCGTTGTGGCGTCGAGGTCACGCGCTCCGGTGTCCGTCGTGAGCGGATGGGCCACATCGAGCTCGCGGCCCCGGTCACGCACATCTGGTACTTCAAGGGTGTGCCGAGCCGTCTGGGCTACCTGCTCGACCTCGCCCCGAAGGACCTCGAGAAGGTCATCTACTTCGCGGCCTACATGATCACCTCCGTCGACGAGGAGGCGCGTCACCGCGACATGCCCTCCCTCGAGGCGCAGATCGAGGTCGAGAAGAAGGGCATCGAGAACGACCGCGACGCGGCCATCGACGCGCGCGCCAAGAAGCTCGAGGCCGACCTCGCCGAGCTCGAGGCCGAGGGTGCCAAGGGCGACGTGCGCCGCAAGGTGCGCGAAGGTGCCGAGCGCGAGATGAACGGCATCCGCAAGAAGGCCGACCAGCAGGTCGAGCGCGTCCAGCAGGTGTGGGACCGGTTCAAGAACCTCAAGGTCCAGGACCTCGAGGGCGACGAGCTGCTCTACCGCGAGATGCGTGACCGTTTCGGCATGTACTTCGAGGGCGGCATGGGTGCGGCGGCGCTGCAGAAGCGTCTCGTCGACTTCGACCTCGACGCCGAGGCGGAGCTGCTGCGCGAGATCATCGCGACCGGCAAGGGCCAGAAGAAGACCCGCGCCCTCAAGCGCCTGCGCGTCGTCACCGCGTTCCAGACGACGAGCAACAACCCCAACGGCATGGTGCTCGACTGCGTGCCGGTCATCCCGCCGGACCTGCGTCCGATGGTGCAGCTCGACGGTGGCCGTTTCGCGACCTCCGACCTCAACGACCTGTACCGCCGCGTCATCAACCGCAACAACCGCCTCAAGCGACTGCTCGACCTGGGCGCGCCCGAGATCATCGTCAACAACGAGAAGCGGATGCTGCAGGAGGCCGTCGACGCGCTGTTCGACAACGGCCGTCGCGGTCGGCCGGTGACCGGGCCGGGCAACCGCCCGCTCAAGTCGATCTCCGACATGCTCAAGGGCAAGCAGGGCCGGTTCCGTCAGAACCTGCTGGGCAAGCGCGTCGACTACTCCGGCCGTTCGGTCATCGTCGTCGGCCCCACGCTCAAGCTGCACCAGTGCGGTCTGCCCAAGCAGATGGCCCTGGAGCTCTTCAAGCCGTTCGTGATGAAGCGCCTCGTCGACCTCGACCACGCGCAGAACATCAAGTCGGCCAAGCGCATGGTCGAGCGTGCCCGCCCGCAGGTGTGGGACGTGCTCGAGGAGGTCATCACCGAGCACCCGGTGCTGCTCAACCGTGCACCCACGCTGCACCGTCTCGGCATCCAGGCCTTCGAGCCGCAGCTCGTCGAGGGCAAGGCCATCCAGCTCCACCCGCTCGTGTGCGGCGCGTTCAACGCCGACTTCGACGGTGACCAGATGGCCGTGCACGTGCCGCTCTCCGCGGAGGCGCAGGCAGAGGCCCGCATCCTCATGCTCTCGAGCCACAACATCCTCAAGCCCGCCGACGGCCGGCCCGTGACCATGCCCAGCCAGGACATGATCATCGGCCTGTTCCACCTCACGTCGGCGCTCGAGGACGGCCCGGGTGCCGGCCGGTCGTTCCGTACGGTCGCCGAGGCTCGCATGGCCTTCGACGCGGGCGAGATCGGCCTCGGCTCGCTCGTCAGGATCCGCCTCGACGACTACGTCCTGCCCGCCGGCCAGGCGGTGCCCGAGGGCGCGGAGGTCCGTGAGGACGGCACGATCGAGCACGTCGTCATCGAGACGACCCTCGGCCGCGCGATCTTCAACACGACGTTGCCGTACGACTACCCGTACGTCGACGCTCCCGTGGACAAGAAGCGCCTGTCGACGATCGTCAACGACCTGGCCGAGCGGTACAGCAAGGTGCAGGTCGCGGCGAGCCTCGACGCGCTCAAGGAGACGGGCTACTACTGGGCGTCCCGTTCGGGCACCACGGTGGCGATCTCCGACGTCGTCACCCCGCCGCGCAAGCAGGAGATCCTGGAGAACTACGAGGCCAAGGCCGAGAAGGTCCAGGTCCAGTACGAGCGCGGTCTCATCACCGACGACGAGCGGCGTCAGGAGCTCATCGAGATCTGGACCCAGGGCTCGAACGAGGTCGCCAAGGAGATGGAGTCCAACTTCCCGCGCCTCAACCCGATCTACCGCATGGTGTCCTCGGGTGCGCGTGGTAACTGGTTCCAGCTGCGGCAGATCGCCGGCATGCGTGGCCTCATGGCCAACCCGCGTGGCGAGATCATCCCGCGCCCGATCAAGTCCAACTTCCGTGAGGGCCTGTCGGTGCTGGAGTTCTTCATCTCCACGCACGGTGCTCGTAAGGGTCTGGCCGACACGGCGCTGCGCACGGCGGACTCGGGTTACCTCACCCGTCGTCTCGTCGACGTCAGCCAGGACGTCATCATCCGCGAGCACGACTGCGGAACCGACCGCGGCCTCACGCTGCCGATCGCGACCCGTCGCACCGACGGTTCGCTGGAGGCGCACGAGGACGTCGAGAGCACGGTCTACGCCCGCACGCTGGCCGAGGACATCGCTGGCCCCGACGGCGAGGTCATCGTCGCGGCCGGTGTCGACCTCGGTGACGTGCTCATCGACAAGCTCGTCGCGGCCGGCATCGAGGAGGTCCGGGTGCGCTCGGTCCTCACGTGTGACAGCCACGTCGGCACGTGCGCGAAGTGCTACGGCCGCAGCCTGGCCACCGGCAAGCTCGTCGACATCGGCGAGGCGGTCGGCATCATCGCCGCCCAGTCGATCGGTGAGCCCGGCACGCAGCTGACGATGCGGACGTTCCACACCGGTGGTGCGGCCTCGGCCGACGACATCACCCAGGGTCTGCCCCGTATCGTCGAGCTCTTCGAGGCCCGCACCCCCAAGGGTGTGGCGCCCATCGCCGAGGCCACGGGCCGGGTGCAGATCGAGGAGACCGACAAGGCCCGTCGCGTCCTGCTCACGCCGGACGACGGCGGCGAGGAGCACGCGTACCCCGTGAGCAAGCGTTCGCGTCTGCTCGTCGAGGACGGCCAGCACATCGAGGTCGGCACCAAGCTCGTCCAGGGTGCCATCGACCCCAAGCAGGTCCTGCGCATCCTCGGCCCGCGCGCGGTGCAGCGTCACCTCGTCGACGAGGTGCAGAACGTGTACCGCCAGCAGGGTGTGTCGATCCACGACAAGCACATCGAGGTCATCGTGCGCCAGATGCTGCGTCGCGTGACGATCATCGAGGCCGGCGACGCCGAGCTGCTTCCGGGTTCGATGGCCGAGCGTGGCGTCTTCGAGACCGAGAACCGTCGGGTGGTCTCCGAGGGTGGCAAGCCCGCCTCGGGTCGTCCGGAGCTCATGGGCATCACGAAGGCGTCGCTCGCGACCGACTCGTGGCTGTCGGCGGCGTCGTTCCAGGAGACGACCCGCGTGCTCACCGACGCGGCGATCCACGCCAAGAGCGACCCGCTGCTCGGCCTCAAGGAGAACGTCATCCTCGGAAAGCTCATCCCCGCCGGTACGGGCCTGCCCCGGTACCGCAACGTGCGGATCGAGCCCACCGAAGAGGCCAAGGCGGCGATGTACTCGATGCCCGACTACCAGCAGTTCGACTACCCGGCCTTCGGACCGGGCTCGGGCGAGGCGGTCCGGCTCGACGACGTCAGCCTCGGTCTGGACCGCGACTGATCGTCTCGATCCGCGACTGACGGTCTCGGCCCGAACGAGAAGCGGGGCCGGTCACGTGACTCACGTGGCCGGCCCCGCTTTCGGTCGTTCCGGGGGAGTGGCGCAAAGTCGCGGCGCGACGCTCCGTGCGACCGGGCTCGATTTGGCCGCATGTGAACCGGGCGGGTAGGCTGGTCGGGCATGTCCTGGGACAGTCGTGCCCAGTCGTCGCCGCGAGGCGGTCGGTGAGCCCATCGACCGTGAACGGGGTTTCGTGAGGTCACGCTCGGTTCGAGGTTCTCACGCGCCGCGTTCGGCCGGTCGCGTCCAGGAGATGTCCTCCCGCCGGGCAGTCCGGTGACGCCCTTTGGGTGCCGCCCGGAAAGTGCAGGGGGGAGCACCACGGCCACGTGGTCGTGGCACACCAAGGAGGTTCGCGCCCCAGGGGAGCGGCCTGATCACATCGACGACGTACGGAGACTACGTGCCTACGATCAACCAGCTCGTCCGTAAGGGACGCAGCGATAAGGCCGCCAAGGCCAAGACGCCCGCGCTGAAGGGCAGCCCTCAGCGCCGCGGCGTGTGCACTCGTGTGTACACCACGACGCCCAAGAAGCCGAACTCCGCGCTGCGCAAGGTCGCGCGCGTCAAGCTCACCAGCCAGGTCGAGGTCACCGCCTACATCCCCGGTGTGGGACACAACCTGCAGGAGCACTCGATCGTGCTCGTGCGCGGCGGCCGTGTGAAGGACCTCCCCGGCGTTCGCTACAAGATCATCCGCGGCTCGCTCGACACCCAGGGCGTCAAGAACCGCCAGCAGGCGCGTTCCCGCTACGGCGCGAAGAAGGAGAAGAAGTAATGCCTCGTAAGGGCCCCGCTCCCAAGCGCCCGCTGGTCATCGACCCGGTCTACGGATCGCCGCTCGTGACCCAGCTCGTCAACAAGATCCTCCTCGACGGCAAGAAGACCACCGCCGAGCGCATCGTCTACGGCGCCCTTGAGGGCTGCCGCGCCAAGACGGGCACCGACCCGGTCGTCACGCTCAAGCGCGCGCTCGACAACGTCAAGCCGGCCCTCGAGGTCCGTAGCCGCCGCGTCGGTGGCGCGACCTACCAGGTCCCGGTCGAGGTCCGCCCCGGCCGCTCGACGACCCTCGCGCTGCGTTGGCTCGTCGGCTACTCGCGTCAGCGTCGTGAGAAGACGATGACCGAGCGCCTCATGAACGAGATCCTCGACGCCAGCAACGGCCTGGGTGCCGCGGTCAAGCGCCGTGAGGACATGCACAAGATGGCCGAGTCCAACCGTGCGTTCGCGCACTACCGCTGGTAATCACGCCTTCCGCCCCGTTCCGGCCGGCGACCCCGGCCGGAACGAGGAGTCCCGATGAGGGCGCGACCCGCGCTACCGATCCGACAATCCCCACGACAAGAGAGCTGAGAGCCAGTGGCACAGGATGTCCTGACCGACCTGCGCAAGGTCCGCAACATCGGCATCATGGCGCACATCGACGCCGGCAAGACCACGACGACCGAGCGGATCCTGTTCTACACGGGCGTCAACTACAAGATGGGCGAGACGCACGACGGTGCGTCCACGACCGACTGGATGGAGCAGGAGAAGGAGCGGGGGATCACCATCACCTCCGCGGCCGTCACCTCCTTCTGGAAGGGCGTCCAGATCAACCTCATCGACACGCCCGGCCACGTGGACTTCACGGTCGAGGTCGAGCGCAACCTGCGCGTCCTCGACGGTGCCGTCGCGGTGTTCGACGCCAAGGAGGGTGTCGAGCCCCAGTCCGAGACCGTGTGGCGTCAGGCCGACCACTACGGCGTCCCGCGCATGTGCTTCATCAACAAGATGGACAAGATGGGCGCGGACTTCTACTTCTCCGTGCAGACGATGATCGACCGCCTCGGCGCCAAGCCGCTGGTCATGCAGCTGCCGATCGGCGCTGAGTCGGAGTTCACCGGTGTCGTCGACCTCGTGCGCATGAAGGCGCTGTACTGGCGCGGCGAGACCAAGCTCGGCGAGGACTACGAGGTCGAGGACATCCCGGCCGACCTGCAGGACAAGGCCGAGGAGTACCGCACCACCCTCATCGAGGCCGTCGCGGAGTCCGACGAGGCCCTCATGGAGAAGTACCTCGAGGGCGACGAGCTCACCGAGGACGAGATCAAGCAGGGCGTCCGCGCCCTGACCCTCTCCGGCGAGTACAACCCCGTGTTCTGCGGAACCGCGTTCAAGAACAAGGGCGTCCAGCCCCTGCTCGACGCGATCGTCGACTACCTGCCGAGCCCGCTCGACCTTCCCCCCACGGAGGGCCACAAGCCGGGTGACGAGGAGACGATCCTCCACCGTGACGCCGACTCCAAGGCGCCGTTCGCCGCCCTGGCCTTCAAGATCGCGGCGCACCCCTTCTTCGGCACGCTGACCTACATCCGCGTGTACTCGGGCGAGATCACGGCCGGCCAGCCGGTCATGAACGCGACCAAGGGCAAGAAGGAGCGTCTGGGCAAGCTGTTCCAGATGCACGCCAACAAGGAGAACCCGGTCGAGAAGGCGTCGGCGGGTCACATCTACGCCGTCATCGGTCTGAAGGACACGACGACGGGTGACACGCTCTCGGACATGAACGAGCAGATCGTGCTCGAGTCCATGACCTTCCCCGAGCCGGTCATCCACGTCGCCATCGAGCCCAAGACCAAGGGCGACCAGGAGAAGCTCGGCACCGCCATCCAGCGCCTCGCGCAGGAGGACCCGACCTTCACCGTCCGTCTCGACGAGGAGACCGGCCAGACCGTCATCGGCGGTATGGGCGAGCTCCACCTCGACATCCTCGTCGACCGCATGCGTCGCGAGTTCAAGGTCGAGGCCAACGTCGGCAAGCCGCAGGTCGCCTACCGCGAGACCATCCGTCGTCCTGTCGAGAAGTACGACTACACGCACAAGAAGCAGACGGGTGGCTCCGGCCAGTACGGCAAGGTGCAGATCACGTACGAACCCCTCGACACCTCCGAGGGCGAGCTGTACGAGTTCGAGAACAAGGTCACCGGTGGCCGCATCCCGCGCGAGTACATCCCGAGCGTGGACGCGGGCATCCAGGACGCGCTCCAGGTCGGCATCCTCGCCGGATACCCGCTGGTGGGCGTCAAGGCCACGCTTCTCGACGGCGCCTACCACGACGTCGACTCCTCGGAGATGGCGTTCAAGATCGCCGGCTCCATGGCCACCAAGGAGGCTCTGCGCAAGGCCGACCCGGTCCTGCTCGAGCCGATGATGGCCGTCGAGGTGCGCACGCCCGAGGAGTACATGGGCGACGTCATCGGCGACATCAACTCCCGTCGTGGGCAGATGCAGTCCATGGACGACGTCAGCGGCGCCAAGGTCATTCGTGCCCTCGTCCCGCTGTCCGAGATGTTCGGGTACGTTGGCGACCTTCGGTCCAAGACTCAGGGTCGCGCCAACTACACGATGCAGTTCGACTCGTACGCAGAGGTCCCCCGGGCCGTTGCGGACGAGATCGTCAAGAAGATGCGAGGTGAGTGAGGCGGGTACACTCACCCCCTCAGCCTCTTCGTGATCACCCAGCAGTAAACCCAATCCAAATCACGCCACACCTGGCTCCGGCCGGTGGCGTATCCACACCAAGTCCACCAGGAGGACAACAGTGGCGAAGGCGAAGTTCGAGCGGACCAAGCCGCACGTCAACATCGGCACCATCGGTCACATCGACCACGGCAAGACGACGCTGACTGCTGCGATCTCGAAGGTTCTGCACGACAAGTACCCGGACCTGAACCAGGCCTCGCCGTTCGACGCGATCGACAAGGCTCCGGAAGAGAAGCAGCGCGGTATCACGATCTCGATCTCTCACATCGAGTACCAGACCGAAGAGCGTCACTACGCGCACGTCGACTGCCCCGGCCACGCCGACTACGTGAAGAACATGATCACGGGTGCGGCGCAGATGGACGGCGCGATCCTCGTGGTCGCCGCCACCGACGGCCCGATGCCGCAGACGAAGGAGCACGTCCTCCTGGCCCGCCAGGTCGGCGTCCCCTACATCGTCGTGGCGCTCAACAAGGCCGACATGGTCGACGACGAGGAGATCATGGAGCTCGTCGAGATGGAGGTCCGCGAGCTGCTGTCCTCCTACGAGTTCCCCGGCGATGACGTTCCGGTCGTCAAGGTCTCCGCGCTCAAGGCCCTCGAGGGCGACGAGAAGTGGGCCGAGTCGATCCTCGAGCTCATGAGCGCGGTCGACGAGGCCATCCCGCAGCCGGAGCGCGACGTCGACAAGCCGTTCCTCATGCCGGTCGAGGACGTGTTCACCATCACCGGTCGTGGCACGGTCGTCACCGGCCGTATCGAGCGTGGCGTCCTCAAGGTCAACGAGGAGGTCGAGATCGTCGGCATCAAGGAGGCCTCCTCCAAGACGACGGTCACCGGCATCGAGATGTTCCGCAAGCTCCTCGACGAGGGTCGTGCGGGCGAGAACGTCGGTCTGCTCCTGCGTGGCACCAAGCGCGAGGACGTCGAGCGTGGCCAGGTCATCTGCAAGCCGGGCTCGATCACCCCGCACACCGAGTTCGAGGGCCAGGTCTACATCCTGTCCAAGGACGAGGGTGGCCGTCACACGCCGTTCTACGACAACTACCGTCCGCAGTTCTACTTCCGGACGACGGACGTCACCGGCGTGGTGCACCTCCCCGAGGGCACCGAGATGGTCATGCCGGGCGACAACACCGACATGAAGGTCGACCTCATCCAGCCCATCGCGATGGAAGAGGGCCTCAAGTTCGCCATCCGTGAGGGTGGTCGTACGGTCGGCGCCGGCCGCGTCACCAAGATCATCAAGTGATCTGACGTCTCACGTCCGAAGGGCGGGTCGTTCCCGAAAGGGAACGGCCCGCCCTTCTGTATGTCGACAGTTCCGTCAGCCGGCGGCCTTCTCTGCTGCGGCGGTGGCGGCCTGCAGTGAACGCGTGAGGTCGGTGGCGGCCTCGGTGAAGGCTCGAGCGTCCTTGGCCTCCGCTGCCTCGGCGAGGCGGGGCAGCGGGAGCACCGCGTAACCCGTCGTCCGTCCCGGCGCCCAGACCTGGTGCTTGTACCAGGGGCGGCCCGCCAGCCCCCCGGGGGTGAGCAAAGCGCGCTCCTGGACGCGGATCGCGTCGTTGATCCGCTTCGCGGCCACCCTCTCGGTGGAGGTGAGGCCGCCCGCGGCAAGACGCCGGCCCGCCGACTCCAGGCGGCGGGTGGCCGCGCCCCAGTTGCGGGCCGCGGTCATCGTGTCCTGAAGGGACGAACCCGCCGGGGCCTGAGCCTGCATCGCGTCGAGACGCGCCAGCGTGTCCGCGGCGTAGGCGCTGTAACGCATCGGAAGGATGTCGGCGTTGGCGAGTCGCAGCGCCAGGGTGCCCGATATCTCGGACGCGGCCGTCATCCCCTTCAACCCGGGGTCCGCGAAGCGGTCGAGGTAGTCCACGTTGTCGTAGACGGAGTGGTAGACGCTTCCGGCGGACGAGAAGCCGATGTCGGCCGACGGTACGCCGAGGTGCTGCAGGAAGGGCGTGTAGTCGGAACCGCTTCCAAGTCGGTCCGGAACGCGGCGCCCGTCGGATGCCGCACTCCACGCTTCGCCGACGGAGCCGGTGCCGGAAGGCGCGTCGACGGCGTCGCTCACCGAACGGATGACCTCGTCCAGTGCCGGAACGCTGCCGGCGCCGAAGGAGCGGCCGGCGGTGGTGTCCATGTTGATGTAGGCGATCGCCTCCTCGCGGAGACGCTGTGCGTTGTTCTCCGCGTACTCCGTGGATCCGATGAGGCCGTACTCCTCTCCGTCCCATCCGGCGAGGACGATGGTGCGTCGCGGTCGCCAGCCGTCCTGGTAGAGACCACCCAGTGCCCGCGCCAGTTCCATGGTCGAGATCCAGCCGGACTTGTTGTCGGAGGCGCCGCCGGCCCAGGTGTCGCGGTGGCCGCCGACGAGGACGTATCCGGCGTCGGGGTCGGTGCCCGGCACCGTTGCGACGACGTTGTCGATCGCGATGTCGGTGCGGTCGATGTCGAGGTCGAGGGCCACCTGGGTACCGCCGGGGCCGAGGCGGTAACGGAAGTCGTGGCCGCCCTGCCACCCGCGAGGCGCGACCGGCCCGGTGAGGGTCGCGAGCAGGCCATGTGCCTCGCGGGCCGATACGGGCGTCACGGGGATCGGTGAGAAGGTGCGCGCCTTTTCCGCCGGAGGACGCGCGGTCCCGGGGGTCGAGGGGGTGCCCGGGGGTGCTCCCAGATCTTCAACACCGAGCCGCGCTGGATGGAGTCCTCCGGTCGCCAGGGGCCGTCAGGATAGACCTCACCCCTGACGAAACCGTCGTCTGCGGGGTCGGTGTACATGATCATGCCCACCGCGCCGGCCTTTGCAGCCAGGTCGGGCTTGACTCCGCGGAAGTTCTTGCCGTACCGGGCGAGCGCGATCTTCCCCTGCAGTGAGATGCCACGGCGAGCCAACTCGGTGAAGTCTTCCGGTCGGCCGTAGTTCACGTAGACGACGGGGCCGGAGACCTTCCCTGCGGGCGAGTACGCGTTGTAGCCGATCGCGAGATCTTCGGGGGTGGTCCGTCCCATGTCGTCCTCGGTGACGGCGAGAGTGCGACGAGTGGGCGCGGTCTGGCGGACGGAGATGTGTCGTGGGCGTGTGGCCAGGGCCCGGTACGAGTCCACGCGGACGTCGAGCCCGGCTTCTTCGAGCGCGGCCTTCTCCTCCTCGACGGACCGGGCGTTGGAGGGAGTGCCAGGGTGAGTGGGCGTGGCTCCGATGGTGTTCATCCAACGTCGCGGATGGGAGGCGTCGATCTCCTCGCGGAGGTTCTCCTCGTACTGGGTCTGCCATCGCGGGGAGCCATAGGGGGCTGCGCGTTCGGCGGGGGTGGTCTCGTCGGCAGCGGCCGGCACGGTGGTCGATGAGGCGATGCCGAACCCGGCGGTGGCGAGGACGACGGCGGCGGCCGTGGTGATGCGTCTCATGCGGTCTCCTGGACAGGGGTGCCCGCCGCACGCAGGGGCGACGGTGCTCCGGCGAAAAGTGTTGCCACCGTATGAGACTCACGTCACGCAGGCAAGGGTCCAGCGGGGACAGGGCCGGGGCGTGCAGCCGGGCCCGGATGCTGTCTCAGGTCACGGCCAGGGTCGGCGGTCACACTGGGGGGATGAGTTGGGGGAATGTCGGCCGACGTGCGGTGGTGACGGGACTGTGCGCCGTCGCCGCGGCGGGCTGCCTCGTCGCGGGGGTGCGGGCGGTAGGACCCCCGGCCGAGGGGGTCGTCGACACGGTCTCTGGGGCTGCGACCGCAGTGGCGTCCGCGGTGAGTCCGGACCCCTCGACCTCCCCGGGACCGTCCTCCTCGTCCACGGACGTGTCGGAGCGCCTCGTGGACGATGCCGCGTGGGTCGAGCGGGACGGGGTGAGGGCGCTGGAGGTCACTCCCGCCGATCGCCTGCGGAACGAGACCGACCCTCGCGTGTTCGACGAGGCCTGGCGCCGCGTGGTCAAGGCCGTCCCCGAAGCGGACTCGCCGGGCATGCGCGACCAGTTCGTCTGCCACGCGACGTTCGCCGCAGACAAGGACAGCTGGTTCCTCGAGCCGGAGCGTCCCGCCGTGGGGTACTGGAAGACGGTCCGGGCCGGCTGCAATCCAGGAGATGTGCTCGACGTCGGCTGACATCCCGCGGTTCGCCGCGCCCCGATCCGGATACGGTGACAGTCGAGGCCGGCCGCACGCGCCGGCGTGATCCCCTCGAGGAGGCATCCGTGGACTTCGGCACGTACGAGACCCTGATCGTCGAGCAGGACGACGCCGCGCTGGTCGTGACGGTCGATCGGCCCAAGGCGTTGAACGCTCTCGCGGGTCAGGTCATCGACGACCTGTGGGCGCTGACCGAAGCGCTCATGCGGGTCGGAGAGCAGGGGGAGTGGCCCGTGCGGGGCGTCGTCATCACGGGATCGGGTGAGAAGGCGTTCGTCGCGGGCGCCGACATCGTCGAGATGCAGGGCATGACCCCCGAGCAGGGTGAGGCGTACAGCCGGCGCATGCAGGAGGTGACGACCCGCCTGGAGGCTCTGCCCGTGCCGGTCGTCGCGGCCGTCAACGGGTTCGCCCTCGGCGGGGGATGCGAGTTGGCGATGGCCTGCGACTTCATCTACGCGAGCCGCAACGCCAAGTTCGGTCAGCCCGAGGTCAACCTCGGCCTCGTACCCGGATTCGGGGGCTCCGTGCGGCTCGCCGACCGGGTCGGCATCGGGATGGCGCGTGAGCTCGTCTACACGGGCCGACCGATCGACGCCGAGGAGGCTCACCGGATCGGGCTCGTCAACCGCCTCTACGACGACGCGGCCGGTGTGCTCGAGGGCGCCAAGGCCACGGTGGCCGAGATGGCCGTCAAATCGCCGGTGGCGATCCGCATCTGCAAGGAGCTCATGAACGAGGCCGCGCCGCTGCCGACGAGCGACGGGCTCGACCTCGAGGCGAAGGCGTTCAAGGTGGCGTTCTGCACCGAGGACAAGGCCGAGGGCGTGCGTGCCTTCATCGCCAAGGAGAAGCCGGCGTTCCCGGGCCGCTGACCCTTCCCGGTGCACCTCGAGCCTCCCGGTTCTCCGCCGGGAGGCTCGATTTGGGTTCTGCCGCGGGATCTGTCAGTATTGACGGGTTGCTTGGCGACGACGCGCACAGGTGTGTCCTTCAAGGATGGCCCGTTCTGCGCGTCGGCGCCCCTCGCGAGAGGTGACTGGCACACGGATTCGTCCGTGAATCGGAACCTCTCGTGCACCCGAAAAGCTTCCGGTTCTGGACCGGACGAAGACCAGCATCGAGGGACAGGCGCTCTGCGCTGCCCTCGTGCATTCCGCAGGGCGCGACACGCCCGACCGCGGGGGTCGGAGGCCGCAGGAACGGATCCGTAGTGGAACGATCAGGAAGAGAGACGTAACGACGATGGCGGGACAGAAGATCCGCATCCGGTTGAAGTCGTACGACCACGAGGTCATCGACTCCTCCGCGCGCAAGATCGTCGACACGGTGACCCGCGCGGGCGCGACCGTGGTCGGCCCCGTGCCGCTGCCGACGGAGAAGAACGTCTTCGTCGTCATCCGGTCGCCCCACAAGTACAAGGACAGCCGCGAGCACTTCGAGATGCGCACGCACAAGCGCCTCATCGACATCGTGGACCCGACGCCGAAGGCCGTCGACTCGCTGATGCGTCTCGACCTGCCGGCGGACGTCAACATCGAGATCAAGCTCTGAGGGCAGCGCACATGAGCATTTCTTCCAAGACCGAGCGCGCCGTCACCGGCGTTCTGGGCGAGAAGCTCGGCATGACCCAGGTCTGGGACGCCGACAACCGCCTCGTGCCCGTGACCGTCATCAAGGCCGGCCCCTGCGTCGTCACGCAGGTCCGCACCGGCGACGTCGACGGCTACAACGCCGTGCAGATCGCCTTCGGCGCCATCGACCCGCGCAAGGTGAACCAGCCGATGTCCGGCCACTTCGAGAAGGCCGGTGTCACACCGCGTCGTCACCTCGTCGAACTCCGCACCTCCGAGGCCGGGTCGTTCACGGCCGGCCAGGAGATCACCGCCGAGTCCTTCGAGGCCGGCCAGCGCGTCGACGTCGTCGGCCGCACCAAGGGCAAGGGCTTCGCCGGTGTCATGAAGCGTCACGGCTTCGCCGGCGTGAGCGCCTCTCACGGTGCGCACCGCAACCACCGCAAGCCCGGTTCGATCGGCGCCTGCGCCACGCCCGGCCGCGTCTTCAAGGGTCACCGCATGGCCGGCCGCATGGGCGGCGTGCGCCAGACGACCCAGAACCTGCAGATCCACGCGGTCGACGCCGAGCAGGGTCTCCTGCTGGTCAAGGGCGCCGTTCCCGGCCCCCGTGGCGCCGTCGTGCTCGTCCGCACCGCTGTGAAGGGAGCGTGACATGACGACGATCGACGTCCGCGACAACACCGGCGCAGCCGCCGGCCGTTCCGTCGAGCTGCCCGCCGAGATCTTCGACGTGCAGACCAACGTGCCGCTGATCCACCAGGTCGTCGTGGCCCAGCTCGCCGCGGCTCGCCAGGGCACGCACGCCACCAAGACGCGCTCGGAGGTCCGAGGCGGTGGCCGCAAGCCGTACCGCCAGAAGGGCACCGGCCGCGCCCGCCAGGGTTCGATCCGCGCGCCGCAGTTCGCCGGCGGTGCCACGGTCCACGGTCCGCAGCCGCGCGACTACGGTCAGCGCACCCCCAAGAAGATGAAGGCCGCCGCCCTGCGTGGCGCCCTCTCCGACCGCGCCCGTCACGACCGGGTGCACGTCATCACCGGCCTCGTCGAGGGTGACGCCCCGTCGACCCGCGGCGCCGCCAAGCTCATGGCCGCGCTCACCGAGCGCACCAACCAGCTCGTCGTCGTCAACCGCGGCGACGAGGCGTCGATGCTCTCGGTGCGCAACCTGCCGTCCGTGCACGTGCTGTTCGCCGACCAGCTCAACACGTACGACGTGCTCTGCGCCGACGACGTCGTGTTCACCGAGGACGCCTTCGAGGCGTTCGTCGCCGCCGCCACGTCCAAGGAGGCCGCCAAGTGAGCGCCCTGAACAAGGACCCCCGCGACGTCCTGCTCGCGCCGGTCGTCTCGGAGAAGTCGTACACGCTGATGGACGAGGGGAAGTACACCTTCCTCGTCGACCCCCGGGCCAACAAGACCGAGATCAAGATCGCGATCGAAGAGATCTTCAAGGTCAAGGTTGCCTCCGTCAACACGTTGAACCGCCCCGGCAAGACTCGTCGGACCCGGTTCGGGACGGGCAAGCGCAAGGACACCAAGCGCGCCATCGTCACCCTCAAGGAAGGCTCGATCGACGTCTTCGGCGGAGCGCGCTGAGCGCGCCCGGCGAGCCGATCGAATCGCTAAGGGAGAACTGATCTCATGGGTATCCGCAAGTACAAGCCGACGACGCCGGGGCGTCGCGGGAGCAGCGTCGCCGACTTCGTCGAGGTGACGCGCAGCCAGCCGGAGAAGTCGCTGGTGCGCCCGCTCGCCAAGTCCGGTGGTCGTAACAACCAGGGCCGCATCACCACCCGTCACATCGGCGGGGGCCACAAGCGCGCCTACCGCGTCATCGACTTCCGTCGCCACGACAAGGACGGCATCCCGGCCAAGGTCGCTCACATCGAGTACGACCCCAACCGCACCGCCCGCATCGCGCTGCTGCACTACGCCGACGGCGAGAAGCGCTACATCATCGCGCCCAACCGCCTCAAGCAGGGTGACGTCGTCGAGAACGGTCCGTCCGCCGACATCAAGCCGGGCAACAACCTGCCGATGCGCAACATCCCCGTCGGTACGGTCATCCACGCCATCGAGCTGCGCCCCGGTGGCGGGGCGAAGATCGCCCGTTCGGCCGGCTCGCGCGTGCAGCTCGTCGCCAAGGAGGGCCGCTACGCCCAGCTGCGTATGCCCTCCGGTGAGATCCGCAACGTCGACGTCCGCTGCCGCGCGACGATCGGCGAGGTGGGCAACGCCGAGCAGAGCAACATCAACTGGGGCAAGGCCGGCCGCATGCGTTGGAAGGGCAAGCGCCCGACCGTCCGCGGTGTCGTCATGAACCCGGTGGACCACCCGCACGGTGGTGGTGAGGGCCGCACGTCCGGTGGACGTCACCCCGTCAGCCCGTGGGGTCAGCCCGAGGGACGCACTCGGCGCCCCAACAAGGAGAGCGACAAGCTCATCGTTCGTCGCCGTCGTACTGGCAAGAAGCGCTGATAGGAGCCCGCTGATATGCCTCGCAGCCTGAAGAAGGGCCCCTTCATCGACGACCACCTTCAGAAGAAGGTGGACGCCCAGAACGAAGCGGGCAGCAAGAACGTCATCAAGACCTGGTCGCGCCGGTCGGTCATCGCGCCCGACTTCCTCGGCCACACCTTTGCCGTCCACGACGGCCGCAAGCACGTGCCGGTGTTCGTCACCGAGGCGATGGTCGGGCACAAGCTCGGCGAGTTCGCTCCGACGCGCACCTTCAAGGGTCACGTGAAGGACGACAAGAAGGGTCGTCGTCGCTGATGGCCGGTACGAAGTCCCAGAACACGCAGGAGGAGGTCGTGACAGTGGAAGCCAGGGCACAGGCCCGCGGCGTGCGCGTCACGCCGATGAAGGCCCGCCGCGTCGTGAACCTCATCCGCGGCAAGCAGGCCCCCGAGGCTCTCGCGGTGCTGCAGTTCGCGCCGCAGTCGGCCAGTGAGCCGGTGTACAAGGTCCTCGCCAGCGCCATCGCGAACGCTCGCCAGAAGGCCGAGCGCGAGTCGCTGCCGTTCGACGAACGCGAGCTCGTCGTCAGCAGCGCCTACGTCGACGAGGGCCCGACGATGAAGCGGTTCCAGCCGCGGGCTCAGGGCCGCGCCTACCGCATCAACAAGCGCACGAGCCACATCACCGTGCACGTCAGCCAGCCCGAGACGACCACAGGAGGCGTTCGCTGATGGGTCAGAAGGTCAACCCGAACGGCTTCCGCCTCGGCATCACCACGGACCACAAGTCCCGGTGGTTCGCCGACAGCACCAAGGCCGGCCAGCGCTACCGCGACTACGTCAAGGAGGACGTGGCGATCCGCAAGCTCATGTCCACGGGCATGGAGCGCGCTGGCATCAGCCGCGTCGAGATCGAGCGCACCCGTGACCGCGTGCGCGTCGACATCCACACCGCGCGTCCGGGCATCGTCATCGGCCGCCGCGGCGCCGAGGCCGACCGCATCCGCGGTGAGCTCGAGAAGCTCACCGGCAAGCAGGTGCAGCTCAACATCCTCGAGGTCAAGAACCCCGAGCTCGACGCCCAGCTCGTCGCGCAGGGCATCGCCGAGCAGCTCTCGGCCCGTGTGTCGTTCCGTCGCGCCATGCGCAAGGGCATGCAGTCCTCGCTGCGCGCCGGCGCCAAGGGCATCCGGGTGCAGTGCTCCGGCCGCCTCGGCGGCGCCGAGATGAGCCGCTCGGAGTTCTACCGCGAGGGTCGCGTGCCGCTGCACACCCTCCGCGCGAACATCGACTACGGGTTCTACGAGGCCCGCACCACCTTCGGCCGCATCGGCGTGAAGGTCTGGATCTACAAGGGCGACCTCACCGCCAAGGAGCTCGCGGCCCAGCAGGCCGCTGCTCCCGGACGCGCCGGACGCGGCGGTCCCCGCGGAGACCGCGGCGACCGTCCCTCGCGCGGACGTCGTCCCGGCGGCGACCGCGGCGACCGTGGCGCACGCGGTGGTGCCCGCACCGAGAGCACCGGTGGGAGCGAGACGGCCGTGACGTCCGGCGCCCCCGCCACCGAGGGAGCTGAGTCCTGATGTTGATTCCCCGTCGAGTCAAGCACCGCAAGCAGCACCACCCGACGCGGCGCGGCATGGCCAAGGGCGGCACCACGATCGCCTTCGGCGACTACGGCCTCCAGGCGCTCACCCCCGCCTACGTGACCAACCGCCAGATCGAATCCGCCCGTATCGCGATGACGCGCTACATCAAGCGTGGCGGAAAGGTCTGGATCAACATCTACCCCGACCGCCCGCTCACCAAGAAGCCCGCCGAGACCCGCATGGGTTCCGGTAAGGGCTCGCCCGAATGGTGGGTGGCCAACGTCAAGCCCGGCCGCGTCATGTTCGAGCTCTCCGGCGTCAGCGAGGAGGTCGCCCGCGAGGCGATGCGACTCGCCGCCCACAAGCTCCCCATGAAGTGCCGCTTCATCGCACGTGAGGGTGGTGACAACTGATGGCGAAGGACCTGGCAGCGGACGCGATCCGCGAAATGTCCGACGAGAAGCTCGCCGACGAACTCAAGAAGGCCAAGGGCGAACTGTTCAACCTGCGGTTCCAGTCCGCCACCGGCCAGCTCGAGAACAACAGCCGCCTCCGCGCCGTCCGCAAGGACATCGCGCGCATCTACACGATCATGCGCGAGCGCGAGCTCAACATCGGCGGCCCGAAGGTGGCGAGCTGAGAATGACCACGACACCGGAGGAGAACACCGTGACCGACCAGACGGTCGACGCCGGCGACCAGCGCAACTTCCGCAAGACCGCGCGCGGCTACGTCGTCAGCGACAAGATGGACAAGACCATCGTCGTCGAGGTCGAAGACCGCGTGAAGCACGCCCTCTACGGCAAGGTCATGCGACGCACCAGCCGCCTCAAGGCTCACGACGAGAACAACGAGGCCGGTATCGGCGACCGCGTCCTCATCATGGAGACGCGTCCGCTGTCCGCCTCCAAGCGGTGGCGCCTCGTGCGCATCGTGGAGCGCGCCAAGTAAGAACGCGTGGGGGGCTGCGCCCCTCACGGGCCCCCCAAAGGCTCGGGCGCGGCTTCGCCGCGACGATTCTTTGGATCCGGGAAACCAAGTTCGCTTCGCTCGACGGTTTCCCGGGCCGGCCTCGCCGGCGGGGTCGGGGCCGAGGTTCGTTCCTCGGCCGGCGTCTCCAAACAGACATCGGTCGGTTCGCCGGCCAGTAAGTTCCGCAAGGCTCACCGGGGGAGACCCCGACTGAGAACCGGCGCGACGACAGGAGTGAGAAGTGATCCAGCAGGAGTCGCGACTTCGCGTCGCCGACAACACCGGAGCCAAGGAGATCTTGTGCATCCGCGTGCTCGGTGGCTCCGGCCGGCGATACGCCGGCATCGGTGACGTCATCGTCGCCGCCGTGAAGGACGCCATCCCGGGCGGGAACGTCAAGAAGGGTGACGTCGTCAAGGCCGTCATCGTGCGCACCAAGAAGGAACGCCGTCGTCCCGACGGCTCCTACATCCGGTTCGACGAGAACGCCGCCGTCATCCTCAAGAACGACGGCGACCCGCGCGGCACCCGCATCTTCGGCCCCGTGGGCCGCGAGCTGCGCGACAAGAAGTTCATGAAGATCATCTCGCTGGCCCCGGAGGTGCTGTAACCCATGGCCAAGATGAAGATCAAGAAGGGTGACCTCGTTCAGGTCATCTCCGGCCGCAAGCAGGACAAGGGCGGCGACCGAGGCAAGCAGGGCAAGGTCATCGAGGTCTACCCCGAGACCCAGCGCGTGCTCGTCGAGGGCATCAACCGCGTGACGAAGCACACCCGCGCCAGCCAGCGTGGCGCCGGCGGCATCGTCGAGGTCGAGGCCCCGATCCACGTCAGCAACGTGGCCATCGTCGACCCCGAGACCAAGAAGCCGACCCGGATCCGCACGCGAGTCGAGACGGTCGAGCGCAACGGCAAGACCAAGACGCAGCGCATCCGCGTCGCCGTGCGCTCCGGGAAGGACCTCTGATGACCGACACCACCACGACGCAGACTCCCGAGGCGCGCCTTCGCCTCAAGTACCGCGACGAGATCAAGGGCAAGCTGCAGGACGAGTTCGGCTACGGCAACGTCATGCAGATCCCCGGCGTCGTCAAGGTCGTCGTCAACATGGGTGTCGGCGAGGCCGCCAAGGACAGCAAGCGCATCGAAGGCGCCGTCCGCGACCTCACCGCCATCACCGGCCAGAAGCCGGTCGTTACCAAGGCCCGCAAGTCCATCGCCCAGTTCAAGCTGCGCGAGGGCATGCCGATCGGTGCCCACACCACGCTCCGTGGCGAGCGCATGTGGGAGTTCCTCGACCGGCTCGTCACGGTCGCGCTGCCCCGCATCCGCGACTTCCGCGGCCTCTCGCCCAAGCAGTTCGACGGGCGCGGCAACTACACCTTCGGTCTCAACGAGCAGTCCATGTTCCACGAGATCGACCAGGACAAGATCGACCACGTGCGCGGTATGGACATCACCGTGGTCACGACGGCGACCAACGACGCCGAGGGCCGCGCCCTGCTGCGTCACCTCGGATTCCCGTTCAAGGAGAACTGACCGTGGCCAAGACCGCACTGATCAACAAGGCCAACCGCAAGCCGAAGTTCAAGGTTCGCGCCTACACCCGCTGCCAGCGGTGCGGCCGTCCCCACTCGGTGTACCGCAAGTTCGGTCTCTGCCGAGTCTGCCTGCGCGAGATGGCTCACCGTGGTGAGCTGCCCGGCGTCACCAAGAGCAGCTGGTAACAGCTCGTCCACTTTCAACACTTCTACACCGAAGGTCTGCCGCACAGCAGGTGCGGGAGAAACCGCGGTGAGGAAGGGCGGAGAAGCCCAAAATGACGATGACAGACCCCATCGCGGACATGCTCACCCGCGTGCGTAACGCCAACTCGGCGCACCACGACGCGGTGTCCATGCCGTATTCGAAGCTCAAGTCCAACATCGCGGAGATCCTCGCAGCCGAGGGTTACATCGCGGGTTGGAACGTCGAGGACGCCGAGGTCGGCAAGACGCTGACCATCGACCTCAAGTACGGCCCCAACCGCGAGCGTTCCATCGCGGGCGTGCGGCGCGTGTCCAAGCCCGGACTCCGCGTCTACGCGAAGTCGACCAACCTGCCCAAGGTCCTCGGTGGTCTGGGCGTGGCGATCATCTCCACGTCCTCCGGCCTCCTGACCGACAAGCAGGCCGCCAACAAGGGTGTGGGTGGGGAAGTCCTCGCCTACGTCTGGTAATCCGGCGAAGTAGAGAGGAGACCAGACATGTCCCGAATCGGACGACTCCCCATCACCGTGCCCTCCGGCGTCGACGTGAACATCGACGGCCAGGCCGTCACGGTCAAGGGCCCCAAGGGCGAGCTCGCGCTCACCGTGGCCGAGCCCATCCGCGTCGCTCGTGAGGACGACGGCGCCATCGCCGTGACCCGCCCGAACGACGAGCGCGAATCGCGTTCGCTCCACGGTCTCACCCGCACGCTCATCTCCAACATGGTCGAGGGCGTCACCCAGGGGTACGAGAAGAAGATGGAGATCTTCGGCACCGGTTACCGCGTGGTGAACAAGGGCGGCAGCCTCGAGTTCGCGCTCGGGTACAGCCACCACATCACTGTCGAGGCCCCCGCCGGCATCACGTTCACGGTCGAGGGCCCCACCAAGTTCGCGATCCAGGGCATCGACAAGCAGCTCGTCGGTGAGACCGCTGCGAACATCCGCAAGCTGCGCAAGCCCGACCCGTACAAGGGCAAGGGCGTGCGGTACGCGGGCGAGCACATTCGCCGCAAGGTCGGAAAGGCTGGTAAGTAATGGCACTCACGATCAAGCGCGGCAAGAGCAAGGCCGCGGCACGTGGCCGCCGCCACTTCCGTCTGCGCAAGCGCATCACGGGCACCGCGGCGCGTCCGCGTCTCGTGGTGACGCGCTCCTCGCGCCACGTCTTCGTCCAGATCGTCGACGACGCCGAGGGCCGCACGCTGGCCTCCGCCTCCACGATGGAGCCGGACCTGCGCGGCCTCGACGGCGACAAGACCGCCAAGGCCCGCAAGGTCGGCGAGCTCGTCGCCCAGCGGGCGAAGGACGCCGGCGTCGAGTCCGTCGTCTTCGACCGCGGCGGCAACAGGTACCACGGTCGCGTCGCGGCGATTGCCGAGGGCGCCCGAGAGGGAGGTCTGTCGCTGTGACCGCGATGTCGACCCGCAACGAGAAGAAGAGGAACGTCTGATGGCTGGACCCCAGCGCCGAGGCACCGGCGCCGGCGACTCCGCCGGCGCGAGCAACGACACCCGCAACGAGCGTCGCGGCGGTCGCGACAACCGTGGCGACAACCGTCGCGGCGGCCGCGACGACGAGCGCAACCAGTACCTGGAGCGGGTCGTCACGATCAACCGCGTCTCCAAGGTCGTCAAGGGTGGTCGTCGCTTCAGCTTCACCGCCCTCGTCGTCGTCGGCGACGGTGACGGCACCGTCGGCGTCGGCTACGGCAAGGCCAAGGAGGTGCCCGCCGCGATCGCCAAGGGCGTCGAGGAGGCCAAGAAGGCCTTCTTCCGCGTCCCGCGCATCCAGGGCACCATTCCGCACCCCGTCCAGGGCGAGGCCGCTGCCGGCGTCGTGCTCCTGCGTCCGGCGTCGCCCGGTACCGGTGTCATCGCCGGTGGCCCGGTGCGCGCCGTGCTGGAGTGCGCCGGCGTGCACGACGTGCTGAGCAAGTCCCTCGGCTCCCAGAACGCCATCAACATCGTCCACGCGACGGTGCAGGCGCTCAAGGAGCTCGAGCAGCCCGAGGCCGTGGCCGCCCGCCGTGGCCTGCCGCTCGAGGACGTCGCCCCGGCCGCCATGCTGCGCGCCCGCGCCGCGGGGGTGAACGCCTGATGGCTCAGCTCAAGGTGACCCAGACCCGTTCCGAGATCGGCGGCAAGCAGAACCAGCGCGACACGCTGCGCTCGCTCGGTCTCAAGCGCATCGGCGACGTCGTCGTCAAGGAGGACCGTCCCGAGATCCGCGGGATGATCCGCACCGTGACGCACCTCGTCGCCGTGGAGGAGGTTGACTGACATGGCCGACGAGACCAAGGCCACCGAGACGACCGAGGGCGCGGCCAAGAGCCACGCGCTCAAGGTCCACCACCTTCGCCCCGCTCCCGGTGCCAAGACCCCGCGTACGCGCGTCGGTCGCGGTGAGGGCAGCAAGGGCAAGACCGCCGGTCGCGGCACCAAGGGCACGAAGGCCCGCTACCAGGTTCCGGAGCGCTTCGAGGGCGGCCAGATGCCGCTGCACATGCGTCTTCCGAAGCTGCGCGGCTTCACCAACCCGTTCCGCACCGAGTACCAGGTCGTGAACCTGGACAAGATCGAGTCCCTGTTCCCCCAGGGCGGCGACGTCACCGTCGACGCTCTCGTGGAGAAGGGCGCCGTGCGCAAGGGGCACCTCGTCAAGGTGCTCGGCCAGGGCGAGATCTCCGTGCCGGTCAACGTCTCCGCCCACCGGTTCTCCGGTTCGGCGAAGTCGAAGATCGAGGCCGCTGGAGGCTCGGTCACCGAGCTCTGAGCAACCCTCTGAGCTGCATGGATGCATAACGACAGCACCCCGCGTGCCGGTCCGGCCGGTCGCGGGGTGCTATCGTTTTCGAGGGGGTTCGCAAGCCCTGTTCTCTTGTGTTCGACCGATATTGGGGCCGGTGCCGCGGCATCGCCGTTCGCGCCCCGCACCCCCGGGAGGGTTAAACCAGTGCTCACCGCGCTCGTCCGTGCGTTCAGAACGCCGGACCTACGCCGCAAGATCCTCTTCACCCTGATGGTGATGGCGATCTTCCGCATCGGCTCGTTCATCCCTACCCCCGGTGTCAGCTACACCGACGTGCAGCAGTGCGTGCAGACGGGCGGGGCGAACAGCAACCAGTTCCTCGGCATGGCCAACCTCTTCAGTGGTGGCGCGATGCTGCAGCTGTCGATCTTCGCGCTCGGCATCATGCCGTACATCACCGCGAGCATCATCATCCAGCTCCTCACGGTGGTCATCCCTCGCTTCGAGACCCTCAAGAACGAGGGCCAGTCGGGGCAGGCCAAGATGACGCAGTACACGCGTTATCTGACGATCGGTCTGGCGCTGCTGCAGAGTTCGACGTTCGTGACGTTCGCCCGCAATCCCGAGGCCCTCTTCGGCGGCGGCTGTGAGAGCGTCCTCGTCGACGAGAACTGGACGACCCTGTCGCTCATCGTGCTGACGATGACCGCCGGTACCGGCCTCATCATGTGGATGGGTGAGCTCATCACCGAGAAGGGCGTCGGCAACGGCATGTCCCTGCTCATCTTCACCTCGATCGTCGCGGGCTTCCCCGCCTCCCTGCTCGCCATCCAGCAGCGGGACGGCAAGTGGGACGTGTTCTTCCTCGTCATCCTCCTGGGGCTGTTCATCATCGCCGCGGTCGTGTTCGTCGAGCAGTGCCAGCGGCGCATCCCGGTGCAGTACGCCAAGCGCATGATCGGGCGACGCATGTACGGCGGCACCTCGACCTACATCCCGCTCAAGGTCAACCAGGCCGGCGTCATCCCGGTGATCTTCGCGAGCTCGATGCTCGCGCTGCCCGGGCTCGCGGTGCAGTTCCAGCAGGGCAATCCCCACCCGCCGGCATGGGTCACGTGGATCTCGCAGAACCTCACGCGGGGCGATCACCCCATCTACATGGCGACGTACATCGTCCTCATCGTCTTCTTCACGTTCTTCTACGTCTCCATCTCGTTCAACCCCAACGATGTGGCCGACAACATGAAGAAGTACGGGGGCTTCATCCCCGGGATCAGGGCCGGTCGGCCTACGGTTGAGTACCTCAGCTACGTACTCAACCGCATCATCGTGGTGGGAGCGACCTACCTCGCGCTCATCTCGCTCATCCCGCTCATCGCCATCGCGGCTCTGGGCGCCACCATGGACTTCCCCTTCGGTGGCACCTCGATCCTCATCATGGTGGGCGTGGGCCTCGAGACGGTGAAGCAGATCGAGTCGCAGCTGCAGCAGCGCCACTACGAAGGGTTTCTCCGCTGATGCGACTCATCATCCTCGGCCCCCCCGGAGCAGGGAAGGGCACCCAGGCCACCCGTATCGCCGAGCAGTACTCGATCCCGGCGATCTCCACGGGCGACATCTTCCGCGCCAACATCCGCAACGCCACCGAGCTCGGGGTCAAGGTCAAGGAGCTCCTCGCCGCGGGCAAGTACGTGCCCGACGACATCACCAACTCGATCGTGGAGATGCGCCTGCGCGAGCCCGACGCGGTCGAGGGTTTCCTCCTCGACGGGTATCCGCGCACGACCGACCAGGTGCGCGCGCTCGACGAGATGCTCGAGCGTTCGGGTCACGCCCTCGACAAGGTCCTCGAACTCACCGTCGACGTCGACGAGGTCGTGTCTCGGCTGCTCAAGCGCGCCGAGATCGAGGGGCGCGCGGACGACACCGAAGAGGTCATCCGCGAACGCATGCGGGTCTACGCCGAGGAGACGGCGCCGCTGTCGAAGGTGTACCGCGACCGCGGTCTGCTCGTCGAGGTCGACGGCATGGGTGACATCGACGAGGTCACCCAGCGTCTGTTCGCCGCACTGGGCTCCTGAGCGTGTGGTCGTTCCCTTCGCGTGAGCGGTTGCCTGCCCGCACACCCGAGCAGGTCGGCGCGATGCGCGTGGCCGGCGTCGTCGTGGCCGAGACGCTGGCCATGCTCACGGAGACGATCCGCGCGGGGGAGTCGACCGCCGACCTGGATGCCCGCGCGAATGCGTTCATCCGTGAGCGGGGCGCACTGCCCTCGTTCCCCGATGTGCCCGGGTACCGGCACACCCTGTGTGTGAGCGTGAACGAGCAGATCGTCCACGGCATCCCGGGGGAGCGTCGCCTCGTCGACGGCGACCTCGTGAGCATCGACTGCGGCGCGTCGGTCGAGGGCTGGCACGGTGACGCCGCCATCACCGTCGTCGTCGGTGGTGAGGACGCGGCCCGACCCGAGGACCGTCAACTGCTCGCCGACGCCACCGACGCGCTGTGGTGGGGGATCGACGCCTTCCGGGTCGGTGGGCGTCTCTTCGACATCGGCGCGGCGATCCAGACGCGACTGTGGGACGGGCTGCCGGAGTCGGGTCGCACCGAGGAGTACGGCATCCTCGACGGCTACGAAGGCCACGGGATCGGTCGTGAGATGCACGAGTCGCCCGGAGTGCCGAACGTGTGCGTCCGCGGGCGTGGGCCGAAGATCCGCGCCGGTGCCACGGTCGCCATCGAACCGATGGTCACCCTGGGAACGGATCAGGGCCACGTGATGAGCGACGGGTGGACGGTCGTCACGACGGACGGTTCGCGCGGTGTCCACGTCGAGCACACCGTCGCGGCCACTCCGTACGGCCCCTGGGTGCTCACCGCCCTCGACGGAGGTCGAGCCGAACTCGAGCGGCGCGGCTTTCCCTGCGGCGCGCCCTTCTGAACATGCCGGCAAGGACTCGACACACCGTGAACGATGCCCCCGCGGCACACAGCCGTTCGACGCAGACGGCCGACCAGTGCGATTGGCGCCGGGCACGCAGAGTGTCCTAGACTTGACAGTCGGTCAGTCGTGTCGTCATGCGTTCGCGCCCTGCGGGAGTGAGAACCCGCGCGCGCGGCGGTGGGCGGCGCCGACGATCTGACTCCTCACCTCCATGGTGGGGCCTGCCGCCCGTCGGCAGGAACACGCTCAACCCCTTCGGGGGTGTTCAGGGAATGCGGAGGATATGGCCAAGAAGGACGGCGTCATCGAGATCGAGGGCACGATCGTCGAAGCCCTGCCCAACGCGATGTTCCGCGTGGAGCTGAGCAACGGCCACAAGGTCCTTGCTCACATCTCCGGGAAGATGCGTCAGCACTACATCCGGATCCTCCCCGAGGACCGCGTGGTGGTGGAGCTCAGCCCTTACGACCTCACCCGCGGCCGCATCGTTTTCCGTTACCGCTGAGAAATCACCGCCGGCATCCGCCGGTGGTGCCGAACAACCCTCCTTCGTGGGCGGCGCGCAGTTGTGCACCACCCGTGATCGAGAACGATCTGAAGACGGCAGGCACATGAAGGTTCAGCCCAGCGTCAAGAAGATCTGCGACAAGTGCAAGGTGATCCGCCGCAACGGTCGGGTCATGGTGATCTGCGACAACCTGCGCCACAAGCAGCGCCAGGGCTGATCCACCACCACGCACCACCCGCTGATCCTCGACGCGAGACAGCACTCACGCTTCACCCGGCCCCGGACCACGGTCCGGACGTCACCCCCGGCTCGGAGGCCGGGGACCGGACGCCACGCGCGAACCCGGAACGGTGAGGCCCCAGACCTCCGAGCGACAACAGGAGAACCACCCACATGGCACGTATTGCCGGAGTCGACCTCCCGCGCGAAAAGCGCGTCGAGATCGCACTCACCTACATCTTCGGCGTGGGCCGCACCCGCGCGAAGGAGGCCGTCGCCGCCACCGGCGTCGACCCCGCCACCCGAGTCCGCGACCTGAACGAGCAGGACCTCGTCAAGCTGCGCGACTACATCGACGAGAACCTGCAGACCGAGGGAGACCTCCGCCGCGAGGTCGCCGCCGACATCCGCCGCAAGGTCGAGATCGGCAGCTACCAGGGCCTGCGCCACCGTCGAGGCCTCCCCGTCCGCGGGCAGCGCACCAAGACCAACGCGCGCACCCGCAAGGGCCCCAAGCGCACCGTCGCGGGCAAGAAGAAGGCCGGTAAGTGATCGATCGGCCCTAGGCCGCTCGATCACTCACGGGAAAGGCATGGCCGCGGCTTCGCCGCGACGCCTTGTCTGTTTCGAGAATCCAAGGTCGTTTTGCTCGACGGTTTCTCGAGCTGCTGACGCAGCCCCGGCCGGTCCAGATCCGCTGCGGCAAGTGCCGACAGCTTTGCGCGCGAAGCGCGCGGTCACCGAAGTTTTCGTAGGAAGAGAAGTCATCACATGCCTCCCAAGAGCAGGACGGCCGGCGGCGCCAAGAAGGTGCGCCGCAAGGAGAAGAAGAACGTCTCCCACGGCCACGCACACATCAAGAGCACGTTCAACAACACGATCGTCTCCATCACCGACCCCACCGGCGCCGTGATCTCCTGGGCCTCCGCAGGCCAGGTCGGCTTCAAGGGCTCCCGCAAGTCCACCCCGTTCGCCGCCCAGATGGCCGCCGCCGCCGCCGCCCGCCGCGCGATGGAACACGGCATGCGCAAGGTCGACGTCTTCGTCAAGGGCCCCGGCTCCGGACGCGAGACCGCCATCCGCTCGCTCACCGCCACCGGCCTCGAAGTCGGCGCCATCAGCGACGTCACGCCCATGCCGCACAACGGCGTCCGCCCCCCCAAGCGCCGTCGCGTCTGAGCGAACGAGAGGACCGAACACACATGGCTCGCTACACCGGACCCATCACCAAGAAGTCCCGTCGCCTCAAGACCGACCTCGTCGGCGGCGACAAGAACTTCGAGAACCGCCCCTTCCCTCCCGGACAGCACGGCCGCGGCCGCATCCAGGAGAAGGAATACCTCCTCCAGCTCCAGGAGAAGCAGAAGGCCCGCTTCACCTACGGCGTCATGGAGAAGCAGTTCCGCAACTACTACGAGGAGGCCGTCCGCCGACCCGGCAAGACCGGTGAAGTCCTCCTCCAGATCCTCGAGTCCCGCCTCGACAACGTGATCTACCGTGCCGGCCTCGCCCGCACCCGCCGCGCCGCCCGACAGCTCGTGACCCACGGTCACTTCCTCGTCAACGGCGTCCGCGTCGACGTGCCCAGCTACCGCGTCAGTCAGTACGACATCATCGACATCCGCCCCAAGTCCCGCGACACGTTCCCCATGGAACTCGCCCGCCAGACCTACGGCGAACGCCCCGTCCCCGCCTGGATGAAGGTCGTCCCCGGAACCCTCCAGATCCTCATCCACAGCCTCCCCGTCCGCGAACAGATCGACTCCGTTCTCACCGAACAGCTCATCGTCGAGCTGTACTCGAAGAACTGATCTTCCCGCGAAGCGGGACCGAGCCCTTGCGGGCCCGGTCGGACTCCGCTTCGCGGAGGCGAGTTGTTGTTCCGAGAATCCAGGCCTCGCTTCGCTCGGCGGATTCTCGGGCTGTGAGGTGTTTCCCCGGCTTCGCCGGGGAAACACCTCACAGCGAGCCCGACCGGCGGTTGCAGCGGTGGGTCACCGCGGGCAGCGCGGTGGGTCGCCGCGGCGGGTCAGTGGTCGTGGTGCAGCGGGCTGCCGCGCGCAGCGCGGCGTTGGCTTCGGCCGCTGGCGTGGTCACTGCCGCATGATGGATTCGGCGGTGTGATCGGCCGCGGCCTCACCTCGGTGGCTACGGTCACTGCGGTTTTCCTGCGGGTGTGGACAGAGACACCCACGGGAGTCGGCGACAGCCGACAGTTGTTTCGCGAGCATCAAATAGCGGTTGCTCGCGGGAAGGAAGAATCTCGTGCTCATCGCACAGCGTCCCGTCCTCTCCGAAGAGGTCATCTCCCCGGCGCGCTCCCGGTTCATCATCGAACCCCTCGAGCCCGGCTTCGGATACACCCTCGGTAACTCCCTGCGCCGCACGCTCCTCTCGAGCATCCCCGGCGCCTCCGTCACGAGCATCCGCATCGACGGCGTGCTCCACGAGTTCTCCACGATCCCCGGGGTCAAGGAGGACGTCACCGAGATCATCCTCAACATCAAGGGACTCGTCGTCTCCAGCGAGCACGACGAGCCCGTCGTCATGTACCTGCGCAAGCAGGGCCCCGGCCCCGTCACCGCGGCCGACATCGCCCCGCCCGCCGGCGTCGAGGTGCACAACCCCGACCTCCCCATCGCCACGCTCAACGACAAGGGCAAGATCGAGATGGAACTCACGGTCGAACGCGGCCGCGGGTACGTCTCCGCCTCCCAGAACAAGGCCGGCGACCACGAGATCGGGCGCATCCCCGTCGACTCCATCTACTCGCCCGTCCTCGCCGTCACCTACAAGGTCGAGGCCACGCGAGTCGAGCAGCGCACCGACTTCGACAAGCTCGTCGTCGACGTCGAGACCAAGAACTCCATGGCTCCCCGCGACGCCCTCGCCTCCGCCGGCAAGACCCTCGTCGAGCTCTTCGGCCTCGCCCGCGAGCTCAACGTCGAGGCCGAAGGCGTCGACATGGGCCCCTCGCCCACCGACGCCGCCCTCGCCGCCGACCTCGCGCTGCCCATCGAAGACCTCGACCTCACCGTCCGGTCCTACAACTGCCTCAAGCGCGAAGGCATCCACACCGTGGGCGAACTCGTCGGCCGCAGCGAAGCCGACCTCCTCGACATCCGCAACTTCGGCGCCAAGTCCATCGACGAGGTCAAGGCCAAGCTCGTCGGCATGGGCCTCGCGCTCAAGGACAGCCCCCCCGGATTCGACCCCGCCGCCATCGCCGATCGCTACGACGAGGACGACGACAACGCATTCGTCGAGGACGAGCAGTACTGACCGATCAGTGACTGGCCGGCACGGGCCGGATCGGTCAGCGACCACCACAGGAGACACACATGCCTACGCCCACCAAGGGACCCCGCCTCGGAGGTGGCCCGGCTCACGAGCGCCTCATGCTCGCGAACCTCGCCACCGCGCTCTTCGAGCACGGCCGCATCCAGACGACCGAGGCCAAGGCCAAGCGCCTGCGCCCCCTCGCCGAGCGGCTCATCACGTTCGCCAAGCGCGGCGACCTCCACAGCCGCCGCCGCGTCATGACCGTCATCCGTGACAAGGGCGTCGTGCACGTCCTCTTCACCGAGATCGCGCCCGCAATGGCCGAGCGTCCCGGCGGCTACACCCGCATCACCAAGGTCGGCAACCGCAAGGGTGACAACGCGCCCATGGCCGTCATCGAGCTCGTCCGCGAGCCGTACTCGCCCAAGCAGGCCACGGTCAAGGAGGCGGAGGCCGCCACCAAGCGCTCCGCCGCCGACCGTTCCGCCGAGGAGGCTGCCGTGAGCACCGACGAGAACACCACCGAGGCCGTGGAGCCGGAGATTGCCGAGGCCCCCGTGGCCGAGGGTCCCGCTGGCGCCGAGGTCCCCGCCGAGGGCGAGGGCGTCACCGACGAGGCGGCCGAGGCCGCCGCGTCGGACGCCGACAAGGCCTGACGTACCCCGTCGCCGACAGCGGCGCATCTCCGGTTCCCCGGAGGTGCGCCGCTGTCGCGTGTGCGGGGCCGTGTCCGGGGCTCCTGCGGTGGTCCGGGAGCGTGTGGCGGTGGGGCGGCGAGGGGTTCGCGCCTCCCGTCGTGGAGGCGGACGTGCCTGTGTGAGCGAGCCGACCGTCGGGCGGGCGCGGATGGGTTCGACGACGTCCGATGGGCGCGGGGGAGAGGACTAAGCTGAGAGCAACTGGACGGGTGACGGGAGAGCGTGATGGGTGCGTGGTGGGCCTGCCGTAGGGCGGGTGTCGTCGGTGGTGTCGTTGCCGCCGCGATGGCGTGCGCCCCCGCGGTGGCCGTTCCGTCGGCGTCCGCGGTCCCGCCCGGCCCCGAGAACGCGTCTGCTGCACCCGCCGCCTCCGACCGTAAGAGCCCGTCCTTCTCCGACCGTGACGTCGCGAGGATGCTCGGCAAGGGCGCGGACGACGTGTCGTTCTCGGTGCGCGACCGCCGCACGGGGGAGACGTACACGTACAACGGCGGGTTCCAAAACACGACGGCGAGCATCGTCAAGGTCCTCGTGCTCACGACGATCGTCGGGGAGCGACGCGAGGACGGGCGGGGTCTGTCCTCGAAGCAGCGGGCCCTCGCCGAGCGGATGATCCGGTACAGCGACAACGACGCGACGACGTCGCTGTTCTCGCAGGCAGGTGGGCGTGCGGCCGTGCAGCGCACCGCAGACGATCTCGGCATGACCCGGACGAAGGTCAAGGGCGCGTGGGGGACGACGACGACCAGCGCGGCCGATCAGCGTCTCCTCATGGACAAGCTCGTCGACGGGACGCCGCACCTCGAGAAGCGCGACCGCGCGTACATCCTCGAGCTCATGGGGCGGGTCACGCCCGAGCAGCGGTGGGGCGTGGGCAGCGTGCCCAAGGGGACGAGCGTCGCCGTGAAGAACGGGTGGCTGCCGCTCGAGCCGCACGGGTGGCGCATCAACAGCATCGGCAGCGTCAAGGGCGACGGGCGTGACTACACGCTCGCGATCCTCAGCTACGACAACGGCTCGATGGAGTCGGGCGTCACGCGGGCGCGCAAGGTGTCGGAATACGTCTGGAAGACGCTGGGATCCTCCGCGGACGTCGCGTCCGAGGGGGCCACGCCGTCGGGGACGCGTCCGACGCCGTTCTGGATCCGTCGCGGTGCCGCGCTGCCGCCGCACCCGATCGTCTGACGTGCGCGTCCGTCTCGACTTCGCCTACGACGGTACGGACTTCTCCGGCTGGGCGGCCCAGCCGGGCCTGCGCACGGTCGAGGGGGAGCTGTCTGCCGCGCTCGGGCGCATCCTCCGGGCCGACCCGGCCCCGTCGCTCACGGTCGCGGGACGCACCGACGCGGGTGTCCACGCGCGGGGGGCGGTCGCTCACGTCGACGTCGAGGAGGAGGCGTGGAACGCGCTGCCCGGACGGTCGGATCCTGCCCCGGAGGCCGCTGCGGTGCGGCGCCTCGCAGGCGTTCTGCCGGGCGACGTCGTCGTGCGGCGTGCGCGGGTGGTGGCGGAGGACTTCGACGCACGGTTCTCCGCACTCACGCGCCGGTACTCCTACCGCATCTGCGACGCCCCCGAACTCCTCGATCCGTTGCGGCGGCGCGACACCGTGACGGTGCGGCGTCCCCTCGACGTCGACGCGATGGACGTGGCCGCGCGGTCGTTGTGCGGGCTGCGGGAGTTCGCGGCGTTCTGCAAGCGGCGGGAGGGGGCGACGACGGTGCGGACGCTGCTCGAGTACTCGTGGCGGCGTGAGGGGCATCTCGTCGTGGGGACGGTCGTCGCCGACGCGTTCTGCCACTCGATGGTGCGGGCTCTCGTCGGGGCGGTCGTGCCCGTGGGTGAGGGGCGTCGGCCCGTGGAGTGGCCGGCGCAGGTGCAGGAGCGTGCCGAGCGGGACCCGGGCGTCACGGTGATGCCGGCGCACGGGTTGTGCCTCGAGGAGGTCACGTACCCGAGCGACGCGGACCTCGCGGCGAGGGCCCGCACGGCGAGGGCGATCCGCACCCTGCCGGGGGAGTGAGGCGACCCCCGGCCACGTCGGTCGGGGGAGCATCGCGCGGCGGTCCTCGGCGATGGAGCCGTGGCTGCTCATGCCGCCGTCGACGGTGAGGACCTGGCCGGTGACGTATCGGGATTCGACGGAGGCGAGGAAGAGCATCGCGTGGGCGATGTCCTCGGGGTCGCCGATGAAGGGCAGGACGTTGTGGCTGCGGATCTGGTCGATCATGTCGGTGTCGAGGTTGTCGCGCAGGGCGGGCGTCATGATCGCGCCTGGTGCGACGGCGTTGCAGCGGACGTGTCTGAGGCCGTACTGGGTGGCGATGTACTGCGTCATACGGATGACGGCGGCCTTGGCGGTGCCGTAGGCGAGCTAGAGGAGACTCGCCGCGCCCGTGATCACCGCGACCTTGTTCTCCAACCTGCCCAGCGGCCCGTCCTCACCGTGGGCCACCGACCCTCGGTGGATCCGGAACCCACCGTGACACGCTGGTCCGACAGTCCTTCCCCGGCAGGGTCAGAGGGCGACGGCGGAGGCGGCGTAGAGGTCGGACGGCATCGCGTGGGCGAGCCGCCACGTGATCGCCATCGGCTTCTCGCCGGTGTGGCCCACATACGTCGCGGGGCCGAGGAACGTGTACGGCTCCGTGCCGAACTCGCCCTGTCGTTCGTGGCGGACGAAGAGCAGAACGGTGCTCCTGCCGTCGCGATACCGCTGTCCGGTGGGCGACTCGGCGCGGGTGGTCGACTGCGACTCCCAGTGGAAGAGGGTCGGGCTGATGGGGTAGTCGCGGTAGAGCGTCGAGGGGGAGTAGTCGGCCTCGGATTTCGTGAGCGTGACGAAGAACGCGTCGACCTCCGCACCCCCGACCGTCGTGTGGAGCACGCCCTCCTGGAAGTAGCTCGGTTTCTTCTGCAGTGTCCCGTAGCCGAGGGCGGCGAGAACCTCCTCGCGGGAGTAGCGGGCGTGGACCTGGAGGCCGGTCGTCGCGAGTGGCCCCTCCAACGGGACGAGGGGCCTACGGCTCGTGTCGAAGGTGAGGTCGACGACCTGGCGAAGTTCGTCCCGGAGGACGGATTCCGCCCGGAGCGCCTCGAGGCCTTCGTCGTAGGAGGTGAATCCGCCGCCGTCGGGCCACAGCGAGAAGAAGAGCATGCGGGCGAGGTGCTGCTCGACGTCGGTGAGCTCGTCGTAACGGGGCGCCTGTGTGAGGACCCGGCCGTAGGTCTGCGCGCGAACGGGATCGTCGACGTGGGCCATCGTGCGCACTCGGCGGGTGAGGCGCGTCTCCACCGGGGTCGCGTCGCCGGTTAGCAGACCTGCCTCTCGGCGCAACGTCGTCCAGGATTTCGTGCCGCGCAGCACCTGGGGGAGCTCGATGCCCGCGTCGGTGAGGAAGGCACGCAGATCGTCGGTGGGGCGGGCGCGGAGTTCGTCGCGAAGGTGGGGCCACCTCACCGCGACGTGAGCACGTATACTCCGCAGCACCTCGTCCTGGGCGACCCGGTCGAGGACGATCTGGCAGCCGGAGGGCAGGAACGGGAAGCCCTTCTCGACGTCGCGGGCCAGCCGCCCTCGGGGTGCGCCGGTGAGGGCGCGGAACCGGAGGTCGGCGCGGAACTCGGCACGGTGGTGTCCGACGAAGTCGAGGGCGGTCAGGACCGCCTTGCCCTCCGCTAGGCGCAGGCCGCGTCCGAGCTGCTGGAGGAACAGGGTGGCGCTCTCGGTGGGGCGCAGGAACAGGACGGTGTCGACCTCGGGGATGTCGACGCCCTCGTTGAAGAGGTCGGCGGTGAAGATCGCCTGGATCCGCCCCGCACGCAGAGCAGCGATGGCCGATTCACGGTCGAGGCGCGGTGTCTGTCCGGTGACGGCGACGGCGGCGAGTCCCTGGGCGCGGAAGACCTGCGCCATGTACTCCGCGTGTGCGATGCCGGCGCAGAACCCCAGTGCACGCATGGTGTGCGGGTCGGTGACCTTGTCCTCCACCTGCCGCAGCACGAGGCGGGCGCGTGCGTCGTTGCCGGTGTACAGCGCATCGAGGGCGGCGTCGGAGTAGCGGCCCGCGCTCCAGTCGACGCTCGTGAGGTCGGTGCCGTCGGCGATGCCGAAGTAGTGGAAGGGCGACAGGAGGTTCTGGCCGATCGCGTCCCACACACGGATCTCGGCCGCGGTGCGCCCGTCGAACCAGGCCCGGACGTCGGTGCCGTCGGTGCGTTCCGGCGTCGCGGTGAGGCCGAGGAGCTCCCGGGGCGCGAGGTGCTCGAGCAGGCGGCGGTACGTCGGGGCCTCGGCGTGATGGAACTCGTCGACGACGACGACGTCGAACGCGTCGGGTTCCAGGCCGGCGAGCCGCGAGGCCAGGGTCTGCACGCTGGCGAAGACGTGCTTCCACTGCGTGGGGACGTGCCCACCGACCCAGAGCTCGCCGAACGTGCCGTCGGCCAGGACCTCGCGGTAGGTGCGCAGCGACTGGTCGAGGATCTCCTTGCGGTGGGCCACGAACAGCAGTGAGGGGCGGTCCGCCGCGGGCGCGGTGCAGGCGAGGCGGCGGTAGTCGAGGGCCGCGACGACCGTCTTGCCGGTGCCCGTCGCCGCGACGACGAGGTTGCGATGCCGGTCGTGCAGGGTGCGTTCGGCGTCGAGCGCGTCGAGGATGCCCTGCTGGTGCGGGTATGGCCGCACGTCCAGGCCCGAGACGAGCAGCGAAGCGGGGGTCTGTCCACCGGCGGCGCGCAGGGCGAGGGCCAGGTGCTCGCGGTCAGCCTCGTCGTCGGGGTCGTACGGCGCGTACTCGTCGGAGTGCCAGTACGTCTCGAACGTCGCGGCGAACTTTTCGAGCAGCGTGGGCGTCGCCGTCGAGAGCCGCACGTTCCACTCGGCGCCGTCGACGAGCGCGGAGACGGTGAGGTTGGACGAGCCGACGTACGCCGTGTCGAACCCGCTGTTCCGGCGGAACAGCCACCCCTTGGCGTGCAGGCGGGTGCGGCGTGGGTCGTACTGCACCCGGACCTGCGCGCCGTAGTCGCGGGCCAGGCGGTCGAGGGCCTTCTGATCGGTGCTGCCGAGGTACGTCGTCGTGATGACGCGGAACGGGACCCCGCGCTCGCGGAGCCGTTCGAACTGCTGCTCCAGGGTGCGCATGCCGTGCCACTTGACGAATGCGCAGATGAGATCGACGCCGTCGCACGTGTCGAGCTCGGCCTTGCTCTCGCTGCCCAGGCTCGGATCGCCGTGAGCGTTCGTGAGGAGGGCGACGTCGGCCAAAGGGGTACTCGGGCGCACACCGGGCGGATACGCCGCAGGCCGCCTCGGGCCCATGGGGCGGGTGAGGGCCAGCAGGCGACGGACTCCGTCCTCCGGGATCTCGTCGCTCGCCTGCAGGAGGTCGAGGACCTCCCGGACCGTGGCGAGTCGCGCGGCCTCGTCGGAGTCACCGGGGGAGCGGAGCGACCGCAGGATCGCCCGCCCCACATGCCGGGCGAGCACGTCCGCCTGGTCCGCCGGATCGACCGGCTCGATCGTCGGCGTGAGCTCCGCCTGCTGCGCGAGGCGCTCGAGCAAGGCCCTCGTCACCACCGATTCGTGGAGACCCTCACTCAATCCGGCGTCGTCGCTCACGCCGGCAGCGTCTCGCGGGGAGCCGGCGGGGGTCAATCGGACTGCGTCATAACGCCGGCCGCGTCGCATGCCGCTGTGGCGTGCGCCGGCCGCAAGGTGGACGTGCTCTACCGCGCCCAGTCGTCGAGTGCCTCAGTAAGTGCACGTCGCGAGCTTGATGGGGGTTGACTGAGATCGACGCGTCGCACCCGAAAAGGGAATCCGTCGAGGTGCAGGTCGAGGTCTCTCCCGTTGTCATCGAGCGTCACTGCGCTGAGTAGGAGGCCGCGCGTAGGCTTGTCTGCCGCGCGGCTGAAGACAGAGCAGTAGGCGTGGAGCTGCCGTACGTAACCGGGGTTGAGCACCACCTTGGTGCGCACCGATGTGAACACGGGCGCGAACTTGCACTCGACGACGATCTGCTGTGTTGGCGAGCGGAGGACGACGTCTGCGTGTAGGCGGGGAAGGTAGGTGGTGTCGCCCTCTTCGCCCGTGGCGGGCCAGGGCCGCTGTTCCGCGTTGACGAACCATCCTTCAGGCTCAAGCTGCAGCCGGTAGAAACCCCGAACCGCGTCCTCGAACAACCTGCGCATCGCAGCCTCGTCCCGAACGATGACCGGGAGAGCCACCTCTCCGGGTGAGTGCTCGGGGGCGCACATGGATCGGACGACCCGGCTCAAGAGGAGCAGGTCTGGGTCCGCCCTGTCGGCGTGGCCGTACTGCTCGCGGGACAGCTCGATCGCAGTGGCATCCCGTGGCGCGATCCCGAGGCGCTCCATGTCCTGCGCAGCCTGCGTGCACCGGTGGCGCACGTCGGGGGCCTGTGCCGACCACCCGGCTTGGCGCAATGTCGTGAGCATGTGTCGATAGCGGGGAAGGTCGCGTGTGATCTCGGAGAAGCGGCAGAGGATTCGGCCCGACCCCATGAGCTGTCGCCGTTCCGTCCCGAGATGATCGACGCGGCCCCGGACGCGTGTGAGAACGCTCGTGCGCTCCCGGTAGCGCTGGCTGAGCATCGCGCGCATGCGTGATTCGACCTCGGTCGCGAGCAGCAGCGCCAGGGCATCGGGGAGGTCATTGTCACGTTCGCCGCGGTGGATCTTCTCTCGTGCGTCTCCTGTGATCTTCTCCAGCAGACCCGAGGCGTAGAGCAGCAGAAACCACACGCTGCGTACGTCGATGCGTGTGCTTCCGGCCCCAAACTCCAGCATCAGAAGCCCTTGAACAGGGCGTCGATCTCTTGGCGGACCTTGGCCGGGTTGCCTGGCCAGTACTCCGACAGTTGGGGGCCGATCGAGGTTTCGACGACGCTGCGGTACCAGGGCCCGAAGTCTCCGGGTTCTCGGCCTGGCGTGAGATAGGCATGCCCGATGCGGAACGACTCCCCGAGAGAGGGGTCTTCGCTGATCGAGGTGTTCAGGGTCTCGAGGCGCTTTCTTACCTCGGTGATCTTCGTCGACTCGTCCTTCGGGAACTTCTCCCTGAGATGATCAACCCATGTCTGCGTGAACGCCGGTTCGAGATCGAAGAAGGCGAAACGGCGTCGGAGAGCGAAGTCGACCAGAGCGAGCGATCGGTCCGCAGTGTTCATCGTGCCGATGACATGCAGGTTGTCGGGGAGCCAGAACGGCTTTTCGCCATCCTTCATGTAGGTGAGCTCTAGCGCGTCTCTCGAGGATCGCTTGGTCGCCTCCAACAGGGTGAGCATCTCGCCCAAGGCCTGGGCCGGGTTGCCGCGGTTGAACTCCTCAATGAGGAGCACGTGAGGTATGTCGGGGTTGTTCCGCGCCGCCTCTGCGTGCTGCATGAGCGGGCCGTCGACAAGCGTCAGGCGGCCGTCTGCCGCAGGTCGCCACCCTCGGACGAAGTCCTCATACGACGTGCCGGGGTGGAACTGCACCGACCGCACAGCAGCGTCCAGCCGTTGGCCGATGAGGACGTAGGCCAGACGCTTGGCCAGCCAGGTCTTGCCGGTACCGGGTGGCCCTTGTAGCACGATGTTCCGCTGCTCGGTCCACCGCGTGACGATGTCGCGCAGGTATCCGGGGTCGTGGAAAGCGCCGTCGCTCACGACGTCTTCAACGGTATAGGTGTCGACCGGAGAGCCGCTCACCGCGGGTCCACTAGCCGCGGGGTCCGCTGGCTCGGGTTCGTCGCCTTTCCACATGTGTCGTAGCGGGGGGTCGTAGAACGCCGGCGTCCTGCCTTGGGGCTCCATCCAGAGCCGGAGGGCGGCCAGGTCGGCGTCCGGGTCGTCGGAGGGCGCTCGACCTGTGTGCTCGGGGTAGAACGCGTCGATGATCTTCCGCAGATGTTCCGCGGAGACCACCGGAGCAAAGAACTCGGGATGGCGAAGGTAGAGGAGGGAGCGACGCAGGGTGGGCTCGCTCGTACCGGGGGCGTCGTCAACGACCCGTCGCCAGGTGAGCGGGTTCGTAGCGCAGTCCGACTGGACCCCCGGATCGAGAGCCCGGAAGTAGCGCAGGAACTGGATCAGCACGCACAGGTGGAAGTATCGCCGTGACAGGAAGGCGATCCCGCCATTGAACACCTGGTCCGACAGGGCCTGTGTCACGTCCTCCGGAAGCTCTGGCTTGGAGGGTGCGAGGTCCAGGATGCACCGCAGGTTCGCGGCCTTCTTGTCCGCGCCGATGTTGTGCAGCGGCAGCATCTGTAGGAGATAGAGCTCGGCGAGGAGGAGGATCGGGCCGTCGGGCAGGCCGTCAAGCTGCTTCGCGATCTTGGTGTCGAAGGTGTCACCGGAGACATCTGGCCGCTCGACGAAGTGGCGGATCAGCAGATCGACATTCGCTTCGGTCCATACGTCGTCCGTTACGAAGACCGACCCCCCGTGCTGCAAGTGGCCGAAGATCACGCCCGCCAGATGGAGCAATTCGTGATGCTCCGGATCGACTCCGTGCGGGAGGGGCGGGCCATCGATGGCCCCCGACGAGTACTGGAGGAGAGGGTTGGTGACCCCGGCGGCTCGGCTCGACCCGCTCATGGGCCGAGGCTAGGTCACAGCCGCGTTGATGGACGCCCCTCCGCAGGCCCTGGCATGCCCGGCCCCACCGTGCTGTGGCAGACGCCCAGATGACGGTGCTGTGAATCTGCCGGGGTCAGGCCGTCCCCCTTCTGGCGAATTCCCATGGCACGATGGCCGAGTGGGGTGGGTAGATGGGGGAGTGGGAGAGCTCGAGGGCATTGCGCCGGGCTCGCTCGTCGTCGTGCGTGACGAGGAGTGGGTGGTCACGCAGGTGTCGCAGACGCGTGACGGCGTGCTCGTCACCGCGCAGGGGTTGGGGGAGCTGGTCGCGGGGACGACGGCGCAGTTCTACTCCGAGCTCGACGACATCCGCCCGTTCGATCCGCGGGACACCCGCGTCGTGGCCGACGCATCTGCGAACCACCGGCGCGCACGGTTGTGGCTGGAGGCCACGCTACGCAAGACGTCGCTGCCGATCGACGACGACCGCCTCGCGGTGACGGGCTCGATGCTCGCCGACGCGCTCGACTACCAGCGCGCCGCCGTCCGTAAGGCCCTCGACCCCGAGACGCTGCGCCCGCGCATCCTGCTCGCCGACGCGGTCGGCCTGGGCAAGACCCTCGAGATCGGCATGATCCTCTCCGAACTCGTCCGGCGCGGTCGGGGTGAGCGGATCCTCGTCGTCACGCCCCGCCACGTGCTCGAGCAGATGCAGCACGAGCTGTGGTGCCGGTTCGCGTTGCCGTTCGTGCGGCTCGACTCCGTCGGCATCCAGCGCGTCCGCCGCAGGCTGCCCGCCACCCGTAACCCGTTCGGGCTGTACAAGCGGGCGATCATCTCGATCGACACGCTCAAGAACGACCGCTACCTCGCGCACCTGCGCAAGCACCGGTGGGACGCCGTCGTCATCGACGAGTCGCACAACATCACCAACTCCGCGACGCAGAACAACCGCCTCGCGAACGTGCTCGCGCCCCAGACCGACGCGCTCATCCTCGCCAGCGCCACCCCGCACAACGGCAAGCGGGAGTCGTTCGCCGAGCTCGTCCGCCTCCTCGAACCCACCGCCGTCACGCCCGAGGGCGACATCGACGCCGGCGAACTCGACCGCCTCGTTATCCGCCGGCACCGCCACTCGCCCGACGTCGCCACGGCCGTCGGCGGCGACTGGGCCGAACGGCAGCCGCCGCACAACCGACTCGTGTCCGCCTCGCCCGAGGAGGACGCCATCGCGCAGGAACTCGCCGACCACTGGCTCTACGCCGACCGCCCCGCCACCCTGGGTGGGGGACGCTCCGCGGACGCCCTCTTCGGCTGGACCCTCGCCAAGGCGTTCCTCTCATCCCCGGCGGCGCTCGCGGAATCGGCGCGCAACCGTCTCGCCCGGGCGAGCGGCATGTCCGCCGACGATCGCGCGTCGCTCGAACGGCTCGCCGACCTGGCCGACCAGGCCGCGGCGTCCACCACCGGCAAGTACGCGGCGCTGCTCGAAGAGTTCCGCCGCATCGGCATCGGCAAGTCCTCGCGGGAGCGTGTCGTCGTCTTCGCCGAGCGCGTCCCGACGCTGCACTGGCTCCGCGACCGCCTCACGGCCGATCTGGGCATGAAGCCGAACCAGGTGCGGGTGCTGCACGGCGGGTTGTCCGACGTGGAGCAGCAGGAGATCGTCGAGGAGTTCAAGCAGGAGTCCTCGCCGGTTCGAGTGCTCGTCACGGGCGATGTCGCGAGCGAGGGCGTCAACCTGCACCTGCAGTGTCACGAGCTCATCCACTTCGACATCCCCTGGTCGCTCATCCGCATCGAGCAGCGCAACGGCCGCATCGACCGGTACGGGCAGCGGACGTCACCGCGCATCACGACCCTGCTGCTGCAGCCGAGCGACGACCGGTTCTCGGGCGACCTGCGGGTCCTCACGAGCCTCATGACGAAGGAGCACGAGGCGCACACCGCGCTGGGCGACTCCGCCTCCCTCATGGGGGAATACAACGTGGAGGCCGAGGAGAAGAAGATCCGCGACGTGCTGCTGCACAAGGCGGAGCTCGACGACGTCGTCGCGACGCCGCAGCAGATCCTCGGCGGCGGCGACCTGGCGAGCCTGCTGGCCCAGCTCGCCCAGGCGCGTGACGAGTTCGACGACGAGGCGGCCGGTTCGTCGGCGCTGGACGACACCGCGGGCGGCACGGGCCTCTACACCTCCCACGTCGACTACCTGCGGGAGGCCGTGCACACGATCTACGCCCGGCCCGCCGAGGCCCCGGGCGCCCACGGCGCGGGTGGCGTCGCCTGGCGGGAGCACCGGGAGGAGCAGATCGTCGAGCTCACGCCGCCGTCCGACCTGCGTGACCGACTGGCGGTGCTGCCGCAGGGGTACCTCAAGGACCGCGAGGTGACGCAGCGGCTCAAGCTCGCGACGAGCACGACCAAGGGTCAGGCCCTGTTGACCGCGGCGCTGCAGGACGACACGTCGAGCTCGTGGCCGTCGGCGCACTACCTGGGGCCGCTCCACCCGGTACTCGAATGGGCCGGCGACCGGGTGCTGTCGGCGCTCGGGCGGGGCGAGGTGTTCGCCGTCCGCGGTGACGTCGAGGGGCCGACGGTGCTGCTCCTCGGCACGCTGACCAACCGCGCGGGGCAGACGGTCGCGGCCTCGTGGATCCAGGTCGGGTTCGACATCGACATGCCGGGATTCCCGCGCACGCAGATGCACTCCTCGGCGGCGGAGATGCTCGCCGAGGTGGGCGTCGGCGCGCAGATGACCAACCCCGGCCCGGTGGCCGACGTCGACCGGCTCACCGACCTCGTCGGGCCCGCGGTCACCGCGGCCGAGAAGACCCTGGCCCTCACGTTCGCGACGGCCGAGGATGCCGCCCGGCAGCGGGTCGACCGGTGGTCGCAGCGCGTCCACCGGTGGATGAGCGACGCGGACTCGGCTGCCGGGCGCCTGCCGTTGGAACAGCGTCGGGTCAGCGTCGAGGAGGAACGCCGGTTGGCGGAGGAACGGCTGCCGGAGCGTCGGCACCTGCGCCCGCTGCTCGTCGTCGTCCCGCAGGACTGGCCGACCGCAGGCACCACCGGGGGCGTCGCGAGCGACGTCGCCGTGGCCGCGGCGGCAGAAGGAGGCACGGATGCCCGTCAGTGACGCGCTCGTCGTCGGCGAGGACTGGATCAGCGAGCATTACTTCACCACCGACGCGCCGAAGGAGTCGTTCCAGGGCCGCGTCGTCGATCGGCGCAAGGCGTGGGACGCGGACGAGGCGGAGACGACGCGCTCGCGGTTCGTCGCCGCTCGCGGCGAGATCGAGAAGCGCCTCGTCGGTCTGTCGGAGTTCACCGGCGGGTCCGACGACGCCGACGACTGTGGCGATGCCGCCCCGGGTGCGCCGGGGACGACCTTCCGGCCCGTGAGCGAGGAGGAGCGGCAGGCCGTCCTCGACGTCGACGACCTGCTCATGCGCGTGCTCGGGTACCGCACGGGGGAGTTCACGCTCCGCGACGACGGCCCGCTCACGTGGGTGGCGCCGCTCGGCACGCCGGATGCGCCGTCGCTCGTCGTCGTGCGGGCCCGGCCGGTCGCGACGGTGGAGCAGCTCATCGCGAAGAAGGCGCCGACGCTGATCGAGCCGTGGCTCCCCGCGGGGGACGAGACGGCACCCGCCGAGGTCGTCCCGTCGGTGGCGGGGGTGCTCACGGCGGCGATGACGCGGCACGACGGCCCGGCGTTCGCGCTGGTGCTCGCGGGCCGCTGGTGCCTCGTCGCGGAGAAGGAGCGGTGGCCCGAAGGGCGTTGGCTCGCGGTGGATCTGCAGCTCGTGTGCGAACGCAACGACGCCAAGCGCGGCGGCGAGGTCGACCGGGCGTTGACGATCCTCGACGCGGCGTCGCTCGCGCCGGACGCGTCGGGTACGACGTGGTGGGCCGAGACGCTCGAGGACTCTTCTCGGCACACCGTGGGGGTGAGCAAGGACCTGCGGGAGGGCGTGCGCCTGTCGATCGAGGTCATTGCCAACGAGGTCGTGTCCCGCCGGGCTGACCCTCACCTTGGGCTGCGCCTCGACCCGCTGCCGGCCGACCAGGCGCAGCCGCTCGCGAAGCAGGCGCTGCGGTACCTGTACCGGATCCTGTTTCTCCTCTACGCCGAGGCGTCGCCCGAGCTGGGTGTGTTGCCGGTGGGGGCGGCGGAGTACGACGCGGGGTACGGGCTCGACCGGCTGCGGGACTTGGCGCTCACGGAGATCCACTCGGAGCGGGCGCGGCGCGGCACGCATCTGTACGAGTCGCTGGACCGGCTGTTCGTGCTCGTCGACCAGGGGCACACGCCCGGCGGTGACGAGTCGCTGGGGGAGGGGCTGGAGTTCCACGGCCTGCGCGCCGACCTCTTCCGGCCGGAGGCGATCTCGCACATCGCGGAGACGAAGCTCGGCAACGAGGCGCTGCTCAAGGTCTTGCGGATGCTGCTGCTGAGCAAGGAGTCGAACAAGGCGGACCGCGGGTTCATCTCGTACGTGGAGCTGGGCATCAACCAGTTGGGTGCGGTGTACGAGGGCCTCATGTCGTACACGGGCTCGTTCGCGACGGAGGACCTGTACGAGGTCGCGAAGGGCGGGGACCCGGGCAAGGGGTCGTGGGTGGTGCCGGTGCACCGCTCGGACCACCTGGACGCGAAGGACTTCGTGCGGGTACGCAACGAGCAGACCGGCGAGGACGAGCCGGTGCTGCATCGCAAGGGCACGTTCGTGTTCCGGCTGTCGGGGCGGGATCGGCAGCGGTCGGCGTCGTACTACACGCCGGAGGTGTTGACGCGGTTCACGGTGCAGCAGGCCCTGGAGGAGCTGCTCGACCAGGACGGCACGCGCACGTCGGCGGCGGAGATCCTGCAGCTCACGGTGTGTGAGCCGGCGCTGGGCTCGGGGGCGTTCGCGATCGAGGCGGTGCGCCAGCTCGCCGAGCAGTATCTGGAGCGGCGGCAGGAGGAGCTGGGCACAAGGATCGAGCCGGAGGACCGCCCGGCGGAGCTGCAGAAGGTGAAGGCGCACATCGCGCTGCACCAGGTGTACGGGGTGGACCTCAATGCGACGGCCGTGGAGCTTGCGGAGGTGTCGCTGTGGCTCGACACGATGGTGAAGGGGTTGCGTGCGCCGTGGTTCGGGCTGCGGCTGCGGCGCGGTAACTCGTTGGTGGGGGCGCGGCAGGCGTTCTACGCGCCGGAGGACATGGCGAAGAAGGCGTGGCTGACGCGGACCCCGACGGACCGGCCGCTCTCGGAGCTGGCCGAGGCCGTCGCGGCGGGGCGCCCGCCGGTGCTCGGTGGGGCGATCCACCACTTCCTCCTGCCGGCGCAGGGCTGGGGGTCCGCGGTCGAGGTGCCGAAGGCCGTGCGCGACCTGGTGCCCCCGGAGACGTTGAAGGCGTTGAAGGCGTGGCGGAGTTCGGTGCGGAGGGCGCCGAGCACAACGCAGGTGAAGGAGTTGCAGGCGCTCGCGACGCGGGTGGAGACGTTGTGGTCGATCGCGTTGCGGCGGTTGACGATCGCGGAGGCGGAGTCGAGCCGGGCGATTGACGTGTGGGGTCTGGAGGGGGAGCGGCCGGCGTCGTCGGTGTCGCGGGAGGAGATCGAGGCGAGCCTCGCCGATCCGGATGGCGCGTGGCAGCGGCTGCACACGTTGATGAACGCGTGGTGTGCGCTGTGGTTCTGGCCGCTCACGGAGACCGAGGTCGCACCGCCGAGCTTCGACGAATGGCTCGACACGTGCCGGATGATCCTCGGCGCGCCGGAGAAGGTGAAGCCCTCCGACGCCAAGCGCGGCGACGGGTCGCTTTTCAGCGCCACCGCGTGGGAGGCCTTGAACGACGAGGAGACCAACGACCGCATCTTCGCGCAGGCCTCGTCGATGGCGTCGATCCCTGAGGCTCACCCGTGGCTCGGGGTGTGCGACCGGATCGCGGGGGAGCAGGGGTTCTTCCACTGGGAACTCGACTTCGCCACCGTGTTCGCCCGGGGCGGGTTCGACCTGCAGGTCGGGAACCCGCCGTGGGTACGGCCGCGTACGGACGTGGAGGCGCTGCTCGCGGAAGCTGACCCCTGGTGGGCCTTGGCCCTCAAACCCAGCGAGGCGGCGAAGACCGAGCAACGCGAACTCACGCTGCAAGTGCCCGGAACCGTCCACAACGTGGTGGACGGGACGGCCGAGGTGGTGGTCCTCGCGGACCTGTTGGGCGATCCGACTATGTACCCGCTGCTGTCGGCCCAACCGGACCTCTACCGCGCCTTCATGGCGCAGGTGTGGCAGCACGCGGCGCCGACAGGGGTGTCCGTGCTGATCCACCTGGAGTCGCACTTCACAGACGACAAGGCCACCGATCTGCGACGGGAGACCTACCGCCGCCTGCGGAGGCACTGGCAGTTCATCAATGAACTGCACCTCTTCGAAATTCAGAACCAGAAGACTTACGGGGTCAACGTCTACGGGTCCGCTCGGGAGCCCCGATTCAGCCACGCAGCCTCGTTGTACCACCCCGACACGGTCCTGCGGTCGCAGCGCCACGATGGCAGGGGCGCAGAACCGGGCATCAAGACTGGTGACGGCCACTGGGACCTCTCACCTCATCGCGGGCGGATTCAGTTGGTCGAGCCCGAGGTCCTTGCCCTGTGGGCTGAGGTTCTTGGCTCTGCGGATCTCACAGCCCCGCAGATGCTCTACAGCGTCAACTCTGCCGCTTCCCGGACCCTCAATGCCCTGGCGCAGAACGAACGCATCGCCAGCACGGAGCCACAGTTTTCCCGCGGGTGGGACGAGTCCATCGACCGAAAAGCCGGGAGATTTGTCGCCCATTGGGGTATAGCGGACACCTGGCACCAGGTCATCTTGCAGGGATCGCACCTGTTCGTAGGAAACCCCTTCAATAAGTGGCCCAACCAAACGCTCAAGAACCACCGCGACTGGACCGTCGTTGACCTGGAGTCGCTGGCTTCGGACGCCGTGCCGGTAACCGGCTACAGGCCCGCGGGCGACCTTGTCGTGTACGACGCGAGATACACCCACTGGGGCGACGAACGGGCACCCGCTCGCGACCACTACCGCGTGGCGTGGCGCGCAATGGCAGCGAACACGGGCGAGCGGACGCTCATTCCCGCGCTAATCCCGCCGGGCGCGACCCACGTCCACACGGTGACTTCTCTCGGCATGCCGGGCCAGCCTCGCGAACTCGTAGCTGTGGCAGGGGTGATGAGCTCCCTCCTTGCGGACTTCGTCGTCCGAAGTGCTCCTAAGTCGGCAATCACGCCCACGGTGGTCGCGAACCTCCCGATGGTGCCGATGGATCACCCGCTGATCCCGGCCCTCATCCTCCGCACGCTCCGCCTCAACTGCCTCACGGACGCCTACGCAGACCTATGGGCGCAGTGCTGGGACGGCGCATTCCGGAACGATGAGCCGATCTTGCCCCGCTACGACGAGCGCCCAGTCGGCCCAGACTGGACCCCGGGCACCCCGCTACGCCGAGCCGCGGATCGGCGAAATGCACAGGTGGAGCTGGATGCAATGGTGGCGATCATGTTGGGGATCCCGATCAAAGACCTGTGCACGATTTACCGCACCCAGTTCGCCGTGCTGTACGGCTACGACCACCGCGAGTACACCTACGACAACTCTGGTCGCCTGGCTCCGAACGCAGCACTAGCCAAGAGGTGTGCCCTAGAATCCTTCAGGACGCCTCCCCAATCCTCGACTGCTGAGTTTGCGGCTGTCCAACCTGACAGTAGCGCAGCTTATAATGGCGAATTGCCGCTGGTAGCTCGTGACCGGGAAGCCGACCTTGAGTTGGTTTGTAAAGTCCTGTCCAACTTCTATTTGTAAAGTCCTGTCCAACTTCTAGGGGTGTTCGCCTGATTTGCGCAGCCCCCCGACGACCGTAGGGAGCAAAGGGGAGTCCATGAAGATTGACACCATCAAGATTAGTAACTTTAAAGCCATCAGGGCTACGGAAATTGACCTGGCCCAGACGCTGACGGTACTGGTCGGCGCCAACGGATCGGGAAAAAGCTCGGTTCTGCAGGCGATTCACTGGATGTTGCAGTCAGGGCGGAATTCAAGCGTCGAGCCCAGTTCTATTGGTAAGGCGTCCACCCTTTCGGAGCGAGACGCTATATACATGCCGTCCCCTGACTACCGCAAGGCTGCGCACGATACGGAATATGGAAATTTCAAGACCCAGCCTCAGATGGATGTTACCGTTCGCGCTATCGCAGATGATGATGAGGTGTCTTCTGCGGCAATGTGGCTCAAGTCTGCTCGCAACGAGGGATTGTCGGTACATGTCCCAGCGGGCAATCCGATCGTGGCCATGATGCGGGATCAGTCTCGCGAAATTAGCGCGTACATTCCTGGCGTGGCTGGCATTCCCTTGATGGAGGAGAAGCGTTCACGGCTCGTAGTGCAACGCTCTGCAGCTGCAGGGGACGCTAACACCGTTCTGCGCAACATGCTGGATTTGCTTCGGCAGCAGGAGATTGACGGGGAAAACGGTCTGGCCCTCGTGTCCAAGTACGTTTCCGACGCGATGGGTTCATTCGACCTGGATGTCGACTTCCAGGACGATCGCCACTCGCACGTGATGGCTGAATTTCGCACCGGAAGAATGGCAGGAGGCGAGGGTAAATCGCATAGACCGCTAGAGCTGGCAGGTACGGGGTATCTGCAGGTACTCCAGATCTTCTGCTATCTGCTCTACTATCGGCCAGTCTTGCTGCTTGTGGACGAGCCTGACGCTCACCTCTATCCAAGTGCCCAGGAGGCTTTGGTGCGCGTGCTCTTCGAAGCTGCGCGACGGTTCGATGCACAAGTCATACTCACTACACACAGCCCTTCCATTATCCGTGCGCTGCCCGCGGAGTCAAAGGTGCTATGGATGGACAGCGGCGCGGTCGTGGATCACGGAGAGCATGAGACGCGTAAGTTGATGGGGTGGGGACTGCTGGATCGACGTCGGGTACTCATCACCGAGGACGAAGACATCGACATGATTCACGCATTGCTCGCCCAGTGGCCGCAGTTGGAGCGCGAAACAGCCATTTGGCCGGTCTTTGGCAGTGGCAATACGCCCACTGCTGACGGAGTTGCCGCCTTCCGGTCTCTTCTCGGGGTCAACGTCGTCTTGCACAGGGATCGGGATTTCATGATGCCTAGTGAGGTGGCTTTTCTCGTGAAGAAATATGAACGGGAGGGGATGAGAATGTGGGTCACGGAGCATTCGGATATGGAGGCGTACTGGATTCATCCCGCAGTCATAGCGGCCCACTGTGGCGTTGGGTTGACCGAGGCGGAGGAAGTCTTGAATGAGGCGCTGGGGCAGACGACCGCCGATGATGAGCACCTCAAGCTTAGGCGGCGGAAGCGGAGCGATGTTCTGCGGAAAGCTCAGGACAGGGATGGGTCTCAGCCACAATACGGCGACTCGGACGTAGAGGCTGAGGCTACGAAGGATGGGGTGCAGTATGGCGTTCTTGGCAAAAGCATGATGAAGGCAATCAGGGGCGTGCTCCAGCAGCGCAAGTATGCGAACAGCGGATCCTTTGGGAAGTCGGTACCGAGTGGTTTGTCTGGAGATTTAGCTCTAGATCTGCGAGCTGCCCTCGAGTCGGTGTAGATCATTCCCTCCAGGTGAGCGGCACGGCGTGGAAGGTGTTCTTCCTCGTCGTGTCGCTCATATCGACGACGTTCGCCTCGTTCGGGCGGATGTTCTCGCACCTGGGCGCGGAATCGCTCGGCTGGGTGTTCATCGACGAGGCCGGGCAGGCGACGCCCCAGTCGGCTGCCGGTGCCCTGTGGCGGGCACAGCACGCGCTCGTCGTCGGTGACCCGCTGCAGCTCACGCCCATCGTCACGCAGCCTACCAAGGCCGAGGCGAACATCGCCCTCGAGCACCGGGTGCCGCGCCTCGCGCTGCCGTCGCAGACCTCCGTCTAGCGGATCGCCGACGCGGCCAATCCGTGGGCACCACGATGGGGTCGGGCGACGACGCCCTCTGGGTGGGGACGCCGTTGCGCGTCCACCGCCGTTGCGACGACCCCATGTTCACCATCTCCAACGAGGTGGCGTACGGCGGGAGGATGATCCACGGCGTCCCCGCGGGTGAACGGAAGCCGTCACCCCTCGCCCCGAGTGCGTGGCTGCACGTGCGCGCCCAGGGCGGCAACGGCCACGCGCTGGCGGCCGACCTCCGCGTGGCGGAGCAGATCGTGCGTGACCTGCTTGCCGGTGTGCCCGACTGCGGGGGAGTGGTGGTGCCGCCGGATCAGGTCATCGTCATCTCACCGTTCCGGGACATGGCGAACGCCCTCGCGCGGTTGCCCTACCGGCTCGGCGCCCCGGTGCGAGCCGGGACCGTCCACGCCGCGCAAGGGCAGGAGGCCGATGTCGTCGTGTTCGTCCTTGGCGGCGATCCCGCCCGCCCCGGCGCCCGCAGCGACCGTCCACGCCGCGCAAGGGCAGGAGGCCGATGTCGTCGTGTTCGTCCTTGGCGGCGATCCCGCCCGCCCCGGCGCCCGCAGCTGGGCCGCCTCCACCCCCAACCTCGTCAACGTCGCCGCCAGTCGCGCCAAGCAGCGGCTCTACGTCATCGGGGACCACCAGGCCTGGGCGCCGCTGCCGCACTTCACGACGTTAGCCGCCCATCTGACCCGGCGGGACGTGACCGGGGAGAGGGTGTGGGGCGCGGTGGGGAACGACTAGCACGGCCGAGGCACCAGGCCGCGCGCCTGCCCGCCGCCTACCTTCGTCCTGGTCCGAACGGCGACGGCTTGCCGGCCTCGAGAGGCGGGTCGAGGCGAAGCTCGACGGCAATGTACGGAAGAAGTCGTCTGGCCTCGGCCGCGCCCGCTTTACCCAAATGAGCGTGCAGTGGGCGCAAGACGGCCCGCACGTGCCGCCTGTCGGAGGGGCTCATCGCTGCTGCCACCGGTCGGTAGTCGTCAATCGTCGATATCAGAACGCCCAGATCGTCCAGGTGGCGCTCCCGGTCCCTGCTATCGACCAGGTAAGCCCTGGCCTTGAGAACGATGGCGCCTGCGACCGTCGGCACGGCGAGGCGTACGTCTTCATCTGCACCCGAAATCCTGACGGTCGTGAGATGCCGCGTCAGGACGAGGTTCCACCGGGCGCCGCCACCGTCCCTCTCCGTCGAAAGCGGGGCGGACGCGCCATGTGGTCCGGCACGAGAATGTCGATGACCGCCCCGTCGGTCCCGCGCATCCACCGGTGTGCCGGCGCCTTCTCGTCGATACTCGCGTGGAAGTGATAGCCGAGCCGGCGCAATCCCTCGTCGATGTCCGGTACACGCAGCAGTGCCACGTCGAGAAGCGCGTCCACATCGACGGTCGCGCGCGAAGTGACACCCGCGATCCGCGCGTGAACATCGACCATGAGGCCACCGACCAGCACCCATCCCTCCGTGACGGCGGTCGCGAGTTCTCGCGCCTGGGGCCACGGGGCGGCCCAGCCACCGGGCGGCTCCGAGAGGACGAGGTCAGACGGCACGGAGAGCCCCTTCCAGCCAAGCGCGACCGGCGGAGGACTCGCGCGTGTCGCCGTAGGCGTACAGGTCCAAGGCGACTACCGCGTCGTTCGCATCAGGCCGTTCCGCAAGTCGGAACAGCAGCTCCCCGTCGGCGGCCGGCTCCAGCGCGAATGCCGCGGCGATCTCGTCGGCGTCGGCGCTTCTCACGTACGCGATGAGCACCGGCGCCGCAGCATCTGTCAGACCGAACACGCTCCGTCGTCGTGCATCCAGCGCCGACGCGCCGGACACCTCGACGCGCTCCCGCAGCCCGCCAACCGCTCCGTTCAGACGATGCAGTCGGTAGGACGCGCCCCGTCCCTCGGCCAGGTAGGCCAGCCGCGGCACATCGATCGACCGCAGAACGGCCCGCAACCTAGAGAGTTGCGAACCCGCCAACCGATCGGTCCCACCCCGCCCCAGGAGGTCGAGGGCCGCCCACGCCGTCGCCTCCGACCAGCGACGGCCGCGGCCGCGCGCCCGCTCCAGCGCCCGCAGCGACAGCGTGTCGACATCCCAGGCGCCACCCAGCGTCCGGTCCGCTGCCAGCAGACCCGCGTCGATGTAGTCGCGGACCTGCACCTCGCTCACCCGCAGCTGCGACGCGGCGATCACGGTCGACACCATGACGGAAAGGTAACGCGAGCGAAGCATATGTGTCATTACGGCCTCGGCATCTCGAATGCCCTTGCCCGGCTCCCCGAGCGGCTCGACGCTCTGGTGCGGGCCGGCATCGTCCACACCGCGCAAGGGCAGGAGGCCGATGTCGTCGTGTTCGTCCTCGGTGGCGACCCCGCCCGCACCTGGGCCGCCTCCACCCCCAACCTCATCAACGAGGCTGCCGGCCGCGCCAAGAAGCGGCTCTACGTCATCGGGGACCACCAGGCCTGGGCGCCGCTGCCGCACTTCACAACGTTGGCGACCCACCTGACCCGGCGGGACGTGACTGCGGAGAGGGTGTGGGCCTGATCGGGCCCCTCACCTCCTGCGGGTCAGAGCAGAGTTCGCCTTCGACGAAGGATGGTCGTAGCGATCGGAAGCTCGAGCGCCTCACGGAGCCAGCTAGGTCCTAACCTTTCCGCAACCCGACATCCGTTCACCTTCAAGGTCTTAAACTTCGACAGATGCTCGTGTGAGGGAAGGAAAACCCCGATGGGTCTTCGTCGATGTCTCGACGTAGGGCCGCAGCATCGACCGGAGGCAGGGAACGGAACCGCTCCACGAGAGCCGACGGACCCAAGGGGCGCCGCGGCACCGGGCTGAGGACCGCGACAGGTGTGCCGTCCTTGGTCACGGTCAACCGCTCACCACGGCCGACGCGCTGCAACACCTCCGCGCTGTCGTTGCGCAGACTGCGCACGGGGATGCTCGTCATGACTTCAATGTGTCACGGGTGATACACGCCGTACAGGGCCTGTTGCGGTTAGTGGCCGGGCGCCTCCAGGGCACCACGCCGCCGAGGGGCGGCCCGGGAATCACGGAGCTCATCGGCTCGGCGAGCTTCGGTACGATGGCGCCACTAACACCGGCTCCGCTGTTGACTTCACGGTCTTCATGGGCCGGTTTTCTTGTTCGCCAAGCTCGTCTCCGACTGCCCCGTGCCCCATCTCAGTGTTCGCTACGGCCACACCATTACTCCCCGCACTTCCGCTCCCGCCTCGGCCGCCGATGGGAGGATGGCGGTAGCAGCAACGGAGGGGTGCGAGATGAGCGCGTGGGTGGTTCGAGCCGGCATGCACGGGGAAGCCGAGGAGTTCAATCTCGGCCACTCGGTCGCGAGCGTCGGGTGGCCCGAGATCGGCGACCTGTCGTCGTGCACGACTCGGGACGCGGTGGCGAGTCTCGTCGCCCAGGCGTATCCCGAGATGACCGCCAGTAAACTCGCCGCCGCCACAGGGCAACTCTGGGCTTTCAGCCACTCGATCCGGCCCGGGGATGTCGTCGTCATGCCGCTGAAGACGCAGCGCGGCATGCTCACGATCGGACGATGCACCGGCCGCTACCGCTACGACGGGTCACAACCGGTGCACCACCGCCACCTCCTGCCCGCCGAGTGGCGCACGGAGCCTGTCGCCCGGGTCGTCATCAAGGACGACCTCCTCGCGAGCCTCAACGCGATCCGCACGGTGTTCAACCCGACCCGCAACCAGGCCGAGAACCGCCTCGTTCACGTGCTCGAACACGGCACGGACCCGGGGCTCTCAGGGGTGACGGCGGTGCCCGACCGCGACGAGAACGTGGCCGACCCGGACCCGGTGCCGACGCTGGAGGCCATTCGCGATCGGGTGCGCACTCACGTCGCCGAGAACTTCGCGGAACACAAGCTCACCCACCTCGTGGCCGAAGTCCTGGAGACGATGGGCTTTCACTGCGAGGTCTCCCCGGCCGGCCCCGACGGTGGCGTCGACATCCTCGCCGGAAGCGGTCCACTGGGTTTGGATTCGCCCACGCTGGTCGTCGAGGTGAAATCCGAACCGACACCCGTGGGCAGCGCTGTCGTGCGAGGGCTGCACAGCGCGATGACCCGGTACGACGCCGATCAGGGGCTTCTCGTCGCCCTCGGCGGCACCACCACCCCGGCACAGCGAGAGTTTTCCACCCTCCGCACCCGGCTGCGGGTCTGGGACGCCGACACCTTCCTCGACCATCTCTTCGACCGTTACGAGATGCTCCCCGCCCTCACCCGGCAGAAGCTGCCACTCACGCGGGCCTGGGTCCTGGACGACCCGAGCGAGTGACGGGATCGACACGTCACGCCGAGATCCAGGGCGCGCGTGTGCCCATCGCGGTGGACCGGTAGCGCTCGCCAACGCCCTGCTCGCTGCCCTCGAACTACAGTGAATCCGACACGCCGAGAGTCGAACCGGTCGATGCCGACCGCCCAGGGGGAGCGCGATGACGCAGCTGTTGCCGAGCCTGCAGGCCGAGCGGGTGCGTCGGTCGTTGGTCGACTACCTGTCGACGACGTTCGCGCTCGCCGACGCCGAGCCCCGGCGTGCGCTGGCCGAGTTCCTCGAACACCCCGACGACGGCATCTTCAAGGGCCCGTACGTGCGGTTGCGGCTCCCGTTCCGCCCGGCCGACGCGTCGTGGCGTGACCACCTCGACTGGACGCCGCCGTTCCCGCCGTACCGCCACCAGGCCGAGGCCTACGCGCGCCTGACCAGCAAGGACCTCGGCCCCGACAAGCCCCGCCCGCTGCCGACGATCGTCACCACCGGCACCGGATCGGGCAAGACCGAGGCGTTCCTCCACCCCATCCTCGACGATTGCCGCCGCGCCCGACTCCGCGGCGAGACCGGCATTAAGGCTCTCATCCTCTACCCGATGAACGCCCTCGCCGACGACCAGGCCCAACGCCTCGCGAGGCTGCTCACCCAGGACCCCGCACTCGCCGGGATCACCGCCGGTCTCTACACCGGCGACGCCCGCGCCGGACAGCCCGGGCAAGGCGGCACCAAGGTCTCTGCTGACGGGCTCATCACCCACCGCAGCGTCCTCCGCGACGACCCGCCGGACATCCTCCTCACCAACTACAAGATGCTCGACCAGCTGCTCCTCCGCCCCGAGGACCAGACCCTCTGGGCCAAGAGTTGGAAGTCGCTCACCTACCTCGTCCTCGACGAGTTCCACACCTACGACGGCGCCCAGGGCACCGACGTCGCCATCCTCCTGCGCCGCCTCGGGCTCGCCCTGCGCAGCCACGTGCCCGCGGACCACCCCGCTCGTGCCCGCTACGACGAACGCCCCCTCGGCACGCTCACCCCCGTCGCCACCTCCGCCACCCTCGGCGACTCCGACGACCCCACCGCCATGCTCGACTTCGCCGCCCAGGTGTTCGGCGAACCACTCACCCGCGACGCGGCCATCACCGAGCACCGCGTCGACCTCGAGACCTTCACCGCCCCACTCCGCGAACGTGTCGACCCCCGCCTCGAGCGCAAGTTCGAGACCATCCTCGCCGCCGACCTCGCCGAGCTGGCCGCCGTCGGGCACGACCACGCGGACGACGCCGACCGGTTGCTCGGTGAAGTGGTCCGCCTTCTCTACAAGGGGGACAAGGACGGCAACCTGCCGGCCGGCATCGACGACGCGACCCTGCTGCAGGCCCACTCCGGTGTGCGGCGCCTCGTCGAGCTCGCCGAGAACGCCACCCACGTCGACGACCTCGTCCGTGCCCTCTTCGCCCCGGCGGCCGTCGACGACATGGCCACCGCCCGCGAGGCGCTCGCGGCGATCCTCGCCGGCCTCAGCATCATCCGCCTCGGCAACCGCAACGCCGTGTCTGTCGACGTCACCCTGTGGCTCCGCGAACTCACGCGCGTCGACCGGCTCCTCGCCGCCGAGCCGGGATTCCGGTGGACCGACGACGGCGGCGACGTCGCCACCGACACCACCCCCGCGCTGCCCGGGGTCTTCTGTCGTGCGTGCGGCCGATCCGGCTGGGGCGTCACGCTCAAGGCCACCGGCCGCGACCTGGCCGACCGCGACACCCACATCCGCGGCGACCACATGAACGGCACCGCCCGGTTCCGCGCCCTCCTGCACGCCCCCGGGGAGGCCGCCGCCGTCACCGCCGCCGCAGCCGCGGGGGAGGCCCACCCCGAGCAGGCCGCACCCGCGCTGCGCTGGCTCGACGCCCGTCAACGCACGATCCTCGCCCACACCCCCGCCCAGGACGACGAGGACCTGCTCGAGGGCCACATCCTCCCCGTCGTCATGCTCGACGGCGAGGCCCAGGACGTCGAGAAGCGCTCCCGCGCCGACGAATGCCCCTCGTGCGGCCGCACCGACCAGATCCGGTTCCTCGGCAGCGCCATCGCGACGATGCTCTCGGTGACGCTCTCCACCCTGTTCGGCGACCCCGCCCTCGACGCGGGGGAGAAGCGATCGCTCGTCTTCACCGACTCCGTGCAGGACGCCGCCCACCGCGCTGGATTCGTCGACCACCGCTCCCACGCGATGTCGCTGCGCACCGCCCTGCGCCGGCCCCTCACCGCGGCCATGACACTCCCCGAGTGGGTCGACGCCGCCATGCGTGCCGCCGAGGACGACCCCTTCGCCCGGTACCGCCTCGTCCCCGCCGCCCTCGTCGGCCACTCCGACTTCGAGCCCTACTGGACCCAGCAGCCCTACACACGGGTGCCGGCGAAATCCCGCAAGGCCGTCCGCCGACGCCTCGCGTTCGACGCCGCCCTGGAGGTGGGCCTGCAGACCGGGGTCGGCCGCACCCTGGAGGCCACCGGCTCCATCGCCGTGCACGTCTACGCCGGACGCGCCGACGCCCTCCTCGCCCACGGCCGATCCGCACTCGGGGGCACCTCCGAGACGACGCTCGACGGCGCCCTCGACTCCACCGACCAGGCCGTGCGCACGTGGGTCCGGGGAGTGCTCGAACACATGCGCCGCGACGGCGCCATCGACCACGAATGGCTCATCAAGTACGTCAAGGACGACGGCAACCGCCACTGGATCTGGGGCGGCCGACGCCGCGAACAGGGCGCCCCGGCGTTCCCCCGTGGGCGCAGCGCTCCGGCGTTCCCCGTGGCCGGCGCCGAGCTCGACACCTCGAAGACGACGTTCGTCCCGCTCGCCAAGCCACGATCCTGGTACGCGCGCTGGGCCGCCAAATGTCTCGGCGTCACCCCCCACCACGGTGCGGCGCTGAGCAAGCAGCTCTTCACGCGGTTCGCCGACGAGGGCGTGCTCTCGGCCACGCCCACCGCCCGCGGGGGAGTAGCCTACGGCATCCCGCCCGAGCGCGTGATGATCCGACCCCTGAGTGCCGCCGACCTGCTGCAGGAGACGACGCTGCTCGTCTGCGACACCTGTCGTTCGCCCCTGCCCGTCTCGCCGACCATCGGCCGCGAACTGCAGGACGGACCCTGCACCACGCTCGACTGCCGGGGGCGGCTGCGCGACACCCCTCGCGAGGTCGAGTCGTTCTACCGGACCCTCTTCGCATCCTCCGACATGCGTCGCGTCGACGCCCGCGAACACACGAGCCTGCTCGAACCGGCGGAGCGGCGCGAGATCGAGGGCGGGTTCAAACGCCCGGAGCAGCAGCCCGGCGACCCCAACGTCCTCGTCGCCACGCCCACGCTCGAGATGGGAATCGACATCGGTGACCTCTCCACCGTGATGCTCTCCTCGTTGCCCGACTCCGTCGCCAAGTACCAGCAGCGCGTCGGCCGCGGCGGTCGCCTCACCGGCTCCGCGCTCTCCCTCGCCTACGTCACCGGCCGCGGCGAGAACCTGCCCCGCCTCGGCGATCCGACGTCGATGATCAACGGCGCCGTGCGCCCGCCCGCCACCTACCTCGACGCCGAGGAGATCCTGCGCCGCCAGTTCCTCGCCTCCGTCGTCGACCGCATGGTGCGCGAGGGGCGGATCCACATCCCGCGCACCGCCGGCGAGGCCCTCGGGTCCGCCGACCCCGGAACGATGCTCGGTGACGTCATCGCGCGCATCCGCGACGATGGTCGGCGTCTGTTGGACGCGTTCGTCGCGACGTTCGCGGAGCGGGGAACCCCCGGCCTGGTGGCGCTCGAGGCGTGGGTGCTGGGAACGGGCGAGCCCGATCAGGACGGCATCCCGCCGAGTGCCGAGGCGACGATCTGCCGCGCCGTCGCCGACCACACCCGTGAGGTCGAGGACCTCCAGCGCCGCCGCGCCGAGGTCGAGGCCGCCATCCCCGCGCTGCGCGAGCAGGCCGACCTGCCCGCCGCGACCGAGGAGGACCGACGCGCTCTGCGGTCGGCGATCGCCGGTTCACGGCTGCTGAAGAAGGTCCTCCACGACCTCACCGACGAGACGTGGATCTCCGGTCTCGAACTGCGCGGTCTGCTGCCCAACTACTCCCTGCTCGACGACACCGTGCGGCTCGACGCGCAGGTCTCGTGGATCGACCCCGACACCCAGCAGTACGACGTCGAACCCCTCGTCGTCGACCGCGGATCCTCCCGGGCCCTTACCGAACTCGCTCCCGGCGCGTTCTTCTACGCACGGCGCCTCGAGATGCGTGTCGACGGGGTCGAACTCGGGCAGGACCTGGCCGAGGTTGCGACCCACGTCGCCTGCGACACGTGCGGCTACGTCGCCCGTCTCGCGTCTCCCACGGAGGCCTCGCCGCGTACGTGCCCACGCTGCGGCAGCGCGGGCATCGCCGAGACCGGCCAGCGGTTCGAAGCGGCCCGCCTGGAGCGGGTGTTCTCCGACATCCGCCGCGACGACGCGACGATCGGCGACGACACCGACGAACGCCGCCGCACCCGGTTCGAGGTCGTCGTCGCCCCCGACTTCGACCCCGCCCGCCGCGTCGACCAGTGGGCCGTCGACGGCGTCGGCCTCGGCGTCGCGCACTACCGCCGCATGACCGTGCGGTGGTTCAACGTCGGACGCGACGTGCCCAGCCCCGAGACGATGCTCTTCTCCGGTCGCGGGGTCACCGCCCAGCAGTTCCGGCTGTGCGAGGCGTGCGGCAAGCTCGACGGCGGCTCCGGCCGCAACGAAGCGGGGGAACACCGCGCATGGTGCCGGTACCGCACCGTCGAGGGGGAGCACACGCGATCCCTCGCGCTCTCCCGCGAACTCGTCACCCAAGGTGTCGCGATCAGCCTGCCGCCCGCCGTCACCGGCGACATGCACAGCGTCCCCAGCCTGGCCGCGGCGCTGCACCTGGGCCTGCGCGAGGTCATGGGCGGCGCACCCACCCACCTGCGCGTCGAGGTCGTGCCCCACCCCGTCGACGACACCCACGGAGAGACCCACGAGGCCCTCTTCCTCCACGACGCCGTGCCCGGCGGCACCGGCTACCTCACCGAACTCGCCACCCCGCAGCGTCTCTGGCCCATCCTCGTCCGCGCCGCGCAGGTGCTCGACACCTGCCCGTGCGCCGAGGAGGGCCGCGGCAGCTGCCACCGCTGCCTCGCCCCCTACGGCCGCGACGTCTACCGCGTCGACGCCCTCCGCGCACTCAAGGCGCTCCTCGATGCCGGCCCCGACCGCTCGGTGGGAGACCTCGACCCAGGGCTCTGCACATGGCGAGTCGTGCCCGATGCATCGCCGACGCACCCGGAGCCGGTCACCGAGTCGCTGTTCCGGACGTTGCTCAAACAGCGCCTGGAGGCTCACGGAACGATCAAAACGACGCCCACCGCGGACGGCCCGCGCCTCACGATCACGGGCATCGGGAACCGCACCTGGCATCTCACCCCGCAGGTCAAACTCGGCGGTGTCTGTCCTGACTTCGTCCTGTCCTCCTCGGGGCTGCCGTCTCTCGCGATCTTCGTCGACGGCCACGCCTTCCATGCGAGCCCAGCCGTCAACCGTCTGGCAGATGACGCGGTGAAACGGGAGCGGCTCCGAGTCGACGGTTACCGGGTTGTCGCGGTGACGCACCAGGACCTCGAATCGCCCGCTGCCCCCGACTGGTTGAACGCCGGGGTCATCCGGATGCTCATGCAGTTCCCGGCGGGGACGCCCGGCGCGGGCGTCTCGTCCTCCGCCGTGGACGAGCAGATGGGCGGCCCACTGAGTCTCCTGGAAGGGGTCGTGCGCGAGCCGGAGAGCAACCCCCGGCGCAGCCTCGCCGATGCGCTCACCCTGCTGCTCGGCGTCACCCCCGGCACGGTGCCCGACGCCGTGATCGCAGCGGACGCGAGCCTCGTCGGCGTCGTCGCCGCCGACCTTCGCGGCGAGGGGCTCCCGACCGTAGGCGAGCAGGTCCTCCTCATCCACCGCCGTCCGTACCTCGTGCTGGCCGCGCGAATGGTGGGGGCGGCGACGCAGGAGATCGCCCTCGTCCTCGACGACCGGGACGACGCCGTGGCGGACCCCGACCACGCCGACGCGTGGCGGGAGTGGCTGCGCCTCTCGAACGTGCTCGCGTTCTCGACCGTGCCTGCGACGATCACGACGCTGCAGGCGCTGGGCGCTGCGGGTGATTCCACGGTCGACGTCATCACGACGCCGGGCGTCGCCGTCGACCTCGGTGCGGATCTCCCCGGAGGGTGGGCCGAGGTCGACCTCGACCCGGCGTACACCGAACCCGTCGTCGCGCAGCTTGCGTCTCTGCTGGCCGAGGCCGGTGCGCCCCCGGCCGAGAGCGGCGCAGAGGTCGAGACGGGATCGGTCGTCGAACTGTCCTGGCCCACGCTCAAGGTCGCCGTCGTCCTCGACGACATGGACTCGGCCGAGATGGACGAACTCCGCACCGCAGGATGGGCGGTACACCCGACGAAGGACGACACCACCTCGCTCGCGCAGGCCGTGATGGCGTCGCTGCAACGCACGACGGAGGAGTGATCCATGCCCACGCTGATCTGGAGCAAGGTCAAGGACGGCCTCGACCCCTCGATGAAGAAGAAGGCGTACGCGTTCTTCGAGAAGCTGCAGGAGAGTGACCAGCTCCCCGGCCTTCACATCGAGCCCATCGTCGGCAGCGACGACTCCCGCGTCCGTACCGGGCGGGTCGACGACAACTTCCGGTGCGTCCTCTTCAAGCTCACGAGCACCGACGAGCCGTTCTACGTCATCCACGGGGTCTGGCCGCACGACAAGGCCAACAGCATCGCCGAACGCGTCAAGCTGTCGATGAACCCCATCAACGGGGTCCCCGAGGTCGAACGGGTCCTCGACGACATCCGGACCGAGGCGCGGACGCCCGTGGCCGGGACGAGCGCCACCGGCGCACCCGTTCCGGCGACGCCCTCCCCGGCGTCCACTCCCGTCGAATCGCCCACCGCGACGACGGCACTCGGTACCCCGGCCCCCGTCGTGGCACAACCGCCCCGTTGGGTCGGGGGACTCACCGCCGAAGCCCTCCACCAGGACCTGGGACTGGACGCCGACCTCGCCCGGGCGGCGCTCGCTGCGGCGACCGAGGACGAACTCGTCGAGGACGTCATCGCCCGCGCCCGCGTCGAGTGGCAGGCCGATGCGCTCCTCGAACTCGCGACGGGCAGCTCCATCGCGCAGGTCAAGCAGATGTTCCATCTCGACCAGGCGCCGGCCCTGCCCGCGCCCGAGGACGCCGACGAGGACACCCGCCTCCTCGCGAGCATCGAGAACCACCCCGCCGCGAAGGCGTCGTTCCACCTCATCGACGACGACGACGAGCTCCGCCGCATCATCGAAGAGGGCGACCTCGGCGCGTGGCGGCTCTTCCTCCACCCCGAGCAGCGCACCTACGCGGAAGGTGACCGCAAGGGGTCGTTCCGTCTCTCCGGCGGAGCCGGCACCGGCAAGACCGTCGTCGCGATCCACCGGGCCCGCCATCTCGCGCAGCGACACCCCGAGGCGCGGATCCTCCTCACGACGTTCACGCGCAACCTCGCCGACGACCTCGCGCGGGGCGTCCGCAGCCTCGACGACTCGATCGCCCTGCAGACCCGTCTCGGACAGCCCGGCGTCTACGTCAAGGGCATCGACCAGGTGGCCTGGGCCGTCGTGCAGCGCGCGGGGGACGACATCGCCGACGCCGTCGCGCAGGTTCTCGGCGACTCCCGCACGGACGTGCTCTCCTCCACCCCTTCGACCCTCTGGCAGGAGGCGATCGAGGATGCGGGCGCGGACCTGCCCCCTGCCCTCGCCACCCAGGCGTTCCTGGAGGCCGAATACACGCAGGTGGTCCTGCCGAACCGGGTCACCGGCGTCACCGCGTACATCCGGGTGCGCCGCGCCGGGCGGGGCGTCGCCCTCGACCGCGCCAAGCGGGTGGCTGTGTGGAAGGTCATCGAGGCGTACCGCACCAAGGCCCGCGCCGCAGGCACGACCGACTTCGTCGAGAAGGCCGCCATCGCCGCAGCCTGGCTGGACCTGCGCGGAGATCGCCCGTTCGACCATGTCGTCGTCGACGAGGCGCAGGACCTGACCGCCTCGCACCTGCGGCTGCTGCGTGCCCTCGTCGCGCCCGGCCCGAACGACCTGTTCATCTGCGAGGACTCCCACCAGCGCATCTACGGACAGAAGGTCGTCCTGTCCCACTGCGGCATCGACGTGCGTGGCCGCGCGCGACGTCTGACGTTGAACTACCGCACCACACAGCAGAATCTGGGCTGGGCCATGGGGATCCTGTCGGGCGCGGAATGGAGCGACCTCGAGGGCGAGCAGGAGGAGCACACCTATCACTCGGCCCGCACCGGGCCGCGTCCCTTGCTCGTTCCCGCGCAGTCGTTCGCCGACGAACTCGACCGCGCCGCGGAGATCGTCACGTCCTGGCTCCCGGATCCGGGCGCCGACGCCGCGACCAACCTGGCCGCCGGCAGGGCGGCGGCTCCGGAGGACATCGCGATCCTCGTCCGCGACCGCTACAAGCGGCAGAACCTCGTCGCTGCCCTCGCGGAGCGAAACCTCGACGTGCGGTCCGTCGACCGGGACGCGCCTCGTCCCGGCAAGCCGCTCGCGATGACGATGCACCGCGCGAAGGGGCTCGAGTTCACGCACGTCCTCCTGTTCGGTGTCGCCGACGGTGCCATCCCGCGGGCCCTGAAGGACTACGAGAGCAGCGATGCCGACCTCGCAGATGCCCTCCTCCGCGAGCGCGCCCTCCTCTACGTCGCGTCCACCCGCGCCCGCGACGTCCTCGCGGTGACGTGGGCGGGGAAGCGGTCGCCCCTGCTGGCCGGACACTCGCGGAACGGAGACGCCGCATGATCCCCGACTACCAGTCCTGCATGCGTCCGGCGCTCGCGCTGCTCGCCGGGGCCGGGCCCATGCGGTCGCGTGATGTCAAGGACGCGCTCGCCGACGAGTTCGGCTCGACGACGACGAGCGTGCCGCCACGTTGCCGAGCGGGCGGCAACGCGTCATGGACAACCGCGTGGGATGGGCGCTCACCTACCTGGCCCAGGCCGGTCTTGTCCACCGCCCGACGCGGGGAGTCGTGGAGGTCACCGAACGGGGGAGGCAGGTCCTCGCCGACCTGCCCGCCGGCACGGCCCTCCGCACGAAGGATCTCGAAGGGTTCTCGGAGTTCGTCGATTTTCAACAGCGGACCCGCAGCGTGGCGCCGCAGGCCTCCGCGGCAGGCCCCGACGTCGACGACACCCTCCGACGACGCCCTGACCCGCGCCGTGGCACAGAACCGCGCCGCCGTCGAACGCGAGGCGTTGGCGCGGGCCATGAGCCTCACCCCCTACGAGTTCGAGAACCTCGTCATCACCCTGTTGGAACGGATGGGGTACGGCCATGCGGGATCGGTCGAGCGCACGAGCGCCTCGGGCGACGCCGGCGTGGACGGGATCATCAGTCAGGACCCGTTGGGGCTGGATCGGATCTACGTGCAGGCCAAGCGGTACGCGCAGGACAACGTCATCCACCGTCCGCGCATCCACGAGTTCGCCGGTGCGTTGCTCGGCAAGCAGGGCGATCGGGGCGTCTACATCACGACGAGTTCATTCTCGGTCGGTGCCCTCGCCGAGGCCGACCGCATCAACGCCCGCATCGAACTCATCGACGGACAACGCCTCGCCGAACTGCTCGTCCGCTACCGCGTCGGGGTCCAGGTCGAACAGACCGTCGAACTCCTCCGCATGGACGAGGACTTCTACGAGGGGCTCTGACCACCCCTTCGCAGCTCGGATTGCGTCGATGACAAGCACGGCCTGCTGCCCTTGACGTCGCGCGTCGACCACGATGTCCCGGAGCTCGGCATGCTGCGGGTCCGGTCGCGCATCTCGCGACGACGTGGCCCTTATCGGTGGCGTTTTTTCCCTGTCGGTCGGCGAACTCCGACCGATGGGAGCGGTATGACCTCAACCCATGATTCTGCCGTCGACGCGGTGGTGCGTGCCGCGTCCGCTCTCGACGAGGCGGAGTTCGCGGCCTACGGCGGCGGCTGGCCAGACGAGGTCGGCACCGCACTCGTCGATGCCGTCTACTCCATCCGCGCCAGGTACCACTCCACCGAGCCCGGGAGTGGGGTCTACGGCCGCGTCGTCGAACTGAGGCGACTCCACCCCGAGGTCACGAACGATCTCCGTGCCCTCGTCGAGCTGGGGAGCGACCGCCTCGCCGAGACCATGGGCCGCGGCAAGACCGCGAGCCGGCGGAAGAGCGAATGCATCATGGAGGCTGCCGAGGCGCTCCTCGCTCTCGATCCGCCGGTCTGCACGGCCACCGATCTCCTCGCCGCTGATCCCGCCGACGTCAAGCGCGCCTACACGGGCGTCCACGGTTTGGGATGGGTCACGTGCGAGTACTTCCAGATGCTCCTCGGCGTCTTCGGCGTCAAGGCGGACACGATGATCGTCCGCTTCGTCAACGCCGCGCTCGCCTCCGCGGACCTGCCGTCCGTCACGGCGGAGGAAGCGCGACGTCTCGTGATCGACGCTCACCGCGCCGACTCCCGAGGAGCCACCCTCACCCAGTACGAGCACGCCCTGTGGCGCGCCAAGGGAAACCTCGCAGAGGCCTGATCGGCGTCGTCACCGGTAAACGCAGGAGGACGGGTCGTCCACTCACGGTGGCGCACGGCCCGCCTGCCCGGATCTGGCCGGTGACCTTCGTAGAGTTCACGGCGAGAGGTTCGGAAGACGTTCGTGGAGTTGGAGATTCAGCGTGGATGACTCAGTCGTGCCAGTGGTGGTCGCAGTCGTGGTGATCGTGGCCGCCGTCGCTGTGTTCGTCGTCTTCGCCATGCGTCGAAGTAAGCGCCGTGCACAGCTGAGCCCCGCCGAACTGCAGCGGCACGAGGAGTGCCGAGCCGCGGACAAGGCGGTCAAGGCGGCGCGGAAGCAGCACGAGCAGGCGGTGCGAGCCGCACAGAGGGTTCTCAAGGACGCGCAGAATCCCGCGAAGTTGGCTGCGGCCGGTCGGGGGAACTACGTCACGCCGGTCGAGGTGTGCCTCAACGGCAACTCCCGCTCCCTCACCCCCGACGTCACCGCCGCCCTCGATCAGACCGGCGACATCACCGCCTACGTGACGAACAGGAGCACCCTGACGCGCATCGTGGCAGGAGGTGCCGTCGCCGGAGTCGGCGGCGCGCTCGTCGGCGGGTTGGCCAAGAAGAACACGCACCGCCAGATCGACAACCGCGAGCTCTACCTCATGGTGCTGGCCGAGGGGTGGCAGGAGGTCGTCAAGCTCGACCCCACTCAGGGGGAGAAGGCTCGAGCGCTCATGCAGTCGATCAACGTCGCAGCGCCGAACTCGCCGACGGCGCACGCCCAGCAGGCGGAGGCGATCGCCGCTGCGGAGACGGCGCTGAAGCAGGCGAAGGCGGACACGGCAGCGGTGGATGCGGCCCTCGCTGCGCGCGAAGCTCTCGGCGAGGACCCGATGGACCGGTTCAAGAAGAACCGCAGCACCCCTGGACAGAGCGGTGCGCCGGGCATGGTCGTCCTCGGAACCGACGAACGCGCCGGTGACACGCCGCAGGACGTCATCACGCGACAGGATCCGGCCGGCAGCGACAACGCCTGAGCGTCTTTCGACGCCCTCGGAACGGTCACCGCGTGCGCGGGGCGGTCGATGATTCACATCAAGGGGTGTGGCCGCACGGGCCCGGCCCCGCCATGTGAGGGAAGAGGGATCCGGATGCGCACCCGTACCGGTATAGGCCTGGCCGTCGCGATGACGACCGTGGCAGTGATGGCAGCAGCCGGCGTCACGACGACCCCGGTCGCCCGAGCGGAGGAGAGTCCGACGGAGGAACGCCTCGTCGCTCGCGCCGACGTCGACGGCGACGGTCGTCGGGACAGCGTGATCCAGACGACGAGCTGGTCCGAGGACGGCACTCGAGCCCACACCACCCTCACGGTCAAGGGATCGGCAGGCCGGACCTCCTCGGTGCGGCTCGGCCTCGAGGTGTACCCCGAGTTCGACACCCCCTGGGTCGGCGTCGGAATCGTGGACGGCAAACCCGGGGCCGACATCGCCATCGACATCACCGACGACGAGGTCGAGCGGTTCCGGGTCTTCACGTGGCGGTCGGGCCGCCTCGTCTCCCTCTCACCGCCGGAGTCGCAACGCGGCCACCGCACCGCTGTCTGGCGCGCGATGGACGGGGAGCAGCCCGGGGGATACCGCTTCTTCACCGTCCGTGGGGTCCGGCACGTCGAACGACTCGTCGGCTCCGATGTCCGCGACCACCCCCGGCGGGAGTTCCGCGCCGTCCTCACGACCTACAGGTGGTCGAAGAACACCTGGGTGCCCGTGAAGACGCGCCGCACCACCATGCCTGCCACCGAGAAGGCCATCCGCCCCTGGGCACCCTTCACCGGTACCGGGATGCGGCTGCCGTGGTGATCCGCACCCGCATCGGCGCGCCGCCTCCGGCAGGGGGACGACGGGGCAGTCGAGTCACCGCCGACCGACGGGCGCCGGTCAGGACTCACTGCCCGAACAGCCTCCAGTTGGGTCGTGACGCCCGGACCGCTGCGGCGCTTCGGGGGCGAGAGCCGGCGCGCTGCGTCGCCCCTGTGGCGTCGATGGCGCCATCGCCCGTCGCCGTGACTCCCCAAATGATCCGCTGCCCCTCCCGCCGGAACTCCCCATTGCGGATGAGCCGGTCGAGGACGGTGGTGATGCCTTCCTTGATGAGGCGGCCCATGCGTCCGTAGCCGAAGAGTTCGGTGACGCCGCGGACGAGTTCGGTCTCGGTGCAGCCGGGGCGGGCCTGGGAGAGGGTGAGGCGGAGGGCGTTGGCGATCTCCTCGGGGGCGATCTCGTGGATCTTGCGGTGGGCGCGCACGCTGGAGCGGACGCCGCGGTACGTCGCCGGGTCGACGCCTGCGGGCCAGACGAATTCGTCGTCGCCGACGCGGGTGCGGGGGAGGTCCGCCGGGATCGCCCCCATGATCGCGTCACGTTTGTCACGCCGCAGGACCCGCTTGCGGAACCGCCGCCCGATCACCGACGACGCCCGCGAGGCGAGCACCGGGCCCTCCGTCGCGACGACGTCGCGCCACTCCGCCGCGACCTGCACCGTCTGCGCTTGCCCGGCAACCCGTCGATCACGTCGGCACGGGCGATCGCGTCGTCGTGCGCCTGCCGGAAGTCCCGCAGCACGAGACCCGCCACCCCGACCGACTCCACCGCCCGCCGCAGACGCGGCCCGCTCCGCCACCTCGTGAGCCTCGTCTGCGGCGAAAAGACGTTCGAGACGGGAGAGGCGGGCCTCCCTGTTCGTCTCTTATTAACATCTCCCAGCCCCCCCCGCCCGCCGCAGACGCGGCCCGCTCCGCCACCTCGTGAGCCTCGTCTGCGGCGAAAAGACGTTCGAGACGGGAGAGGCGGGCCTCCATGTTCGTGAGAGTCGTCGTGAGTGTCGCGGTGAGGGAGGCGAGGGCGCTGGGTCTTGGTCAACGTCACCCGCACGCCGTCACCGGCGGCGAGGTCGGCCTCCCGGTCGACGTAGCCGATCTCGACGCCCTCGCCGAAGGTCTCCCAAACCAGGGCGAGAAGCGGGAGCGGGTCGTGGGGTGCGACGAGGATCATGCCGGCTCCCGGGCGAACCTGCGAGCGTGCCCCGAGGATCGCGCCGTGGCGGATCGCGCCGGGGATGACCAGGGCGTCCAGCGTGGGCAGCCGGTGTCGTGGCACCCGCAGCCGTGGGTGCCGGGCTCGGTGAGGGGAAGGTCATGGGGCATGGTGTGTCTCCCGCGTCGTCGGACCCCGCATGAGAGGGAAAAGCCGGTTTGAATAACCCCAGGTCGCGCGCCCGATCACGCGACCTCCACCTGACGTGGAGGGGGATCCACGGGGAGGGGGCACGTGTAGAACGTCACGCGCTTGGCCTGCGGGTTGCCGGCGCCCACGCGGCGGTAGCGCGCGAAGAGCTCGGCCATGTCGGCCCGCAGTGAGGCGAGCTGCTCGTCGGTGACGAGGACGAGGTGGTCGTCGAGGCCGCACGCCTCCTGCCAGGCGAGCGGCCACTCCGGGGAGTCCGTGAGCCAGGCGTGCGCCTTCTCGGTGAAGTGCCCGATGTAGTCACGTGCCAGCCAGTCGAGAGCGGCGTCGTCGTCGTCGGTATCCCCGGTGTCGAAGCTTCGATCCTCCGTCGAGGCCTCCCAGGCGCGGCGGCGCCCGGTGCCGCCCGCGTCGCGGACGAGGCCCGCCTCGGCGAGGCGCCTCAGGTGGTAGCTCGTCGCCCCGGAGTTCGTGTCGAGGGCGCGGGCGAGGTCCGTCGCCGTCGAGGGGCCCACCGTGCGGAGCTCGGCGAGGAGGCGGGTGCGCAGAGGGTGCGCGAGGACACGCAGGGCGGACGCGTCCGAGGGGTAGGGCGTCGCGGTCATGCGTGTCTCCGAGTGTGTGAAACGGAGCGATTCATGCACAGAATCTTTGCATAAATCGTGTGCATGGGGGACGAATCATCGCGGGAAGGTATGGATCGCTGCAGGTCAGCGTCCTGGAGTGCGAATTTGGGTGCGTTTCGGGGCCGCCGGTAACATTGACCTTCGTTGTGCGCGTCCGATGTCGCGCCGCTCCGCAGGGTGACCGGGTCCTCGATCCGGGCCGCACCGCCGGGTCCGACATCATCACGCCACGGCGCCCCGACGGTGCCGAGGTGTACGCACGACCGTTCCATCATCGACCAAGCAAGGCTGATAACCGTGCGTACCTACACCCCCAAGCCGGGCGAGATCGAGCGTAAGTGGCACGTCATCGACGCCACCGACGTCGTTCTCGGCCGCCTCGCGTCGCAGGCTGCGCAGCTCCTGCGCGGCAAGCACAAGCCGACGTTCGCCCCCCACATCGACACGGGCGACTTCGTCATCATCATCAACGCCGACAAGGTCGCCCTCACCGGCGCCAAGCTCGAGCAGAAGAAGGCGTACCACCACTCCGGTTACCCGGGTGGTCTGCGGGCGACCTCCTACACCGAGCTCATGGCCAAGAACCCGACGCGCGCCGTCGAGAAGGCCATCCGCGGCATGCTGCCCAAGAACTCGCTGGCGCGTCAGCAGCTCAGCAAGCTCAAGGTGTACGCAGGCGACACCCACCCGCACCAGGCCCAGAAGCCCGAGCCCTTCGAGATCTCGCAGGTCGCCCAGTAATCACTGGGTGACAAGGCACGAGGAGAACCGTGACTGACAACACTCCGGACGTGGAGCTCGAGAACGACGAGCCCACCCTGTCCACCTACACCTCCGAGTCGAGCGCGGCGCCGGCCGACGAGCAGGTCCGCCGCCCGTCCGCCTCCGCCCCCGGCTCGGCCACGGGTCGCCGCAAGCAGGCCATCGCCCGCGTGCGCATCGTCCCCGGCTCCGGCACGTGGAAGATCAACGGCCGCACCCTGGAGGAGTACTTCCCCAACAAGGTGCACCAGCAGATCGTCGGCGAGCCGCTCAAGGTCCTCGAGCTCGACGGCGCGTACGACGTGCTCGTGCGCGTGCACGGCGGTGGCCCCTCGGGTCAGGCCGGCGCGGTCCGCCTCGGCGTGGCCCGCTCGCTGAACGAGGTCGATGCCGAGCTCAACCGCCCGGCGCTCAAGAAGGCCGGCTTCCTCACCCGTGACGCCCGCGTCCCGGAGCGCAAGAAGGCCGGTCTCAAGAAGGCCCGCAAGGCGCCCCAGTACTCGAAGCGCTGATGCTCGGGTGGATCGACGAGCGGCTCGCCCCATGCCGATCCACCCGTTCTTCGCACCACAGCGATCCGACAGGCGTACCATCCAGAGCCCCTGTACTTCCGTTCCGGTTGTACGGGGGCTCTGTGTGTCGAGAGCGGCGAGGGGCCGGGGGACCGCCGTCGCCGCCACCGGGTCGCCCACCGGCGCACCGTGCGACCCGCATCCCGAAATCCTCGTCTTGAAAGGAGCCATCGACATGGCTCGACTCTTCGGCACGGACGGTGTCCGTGGCCTGGCCAACCGGGACCTCACCGCAGAGCTGACCGTCGACCTCGCCGTGGCCGCGGCGCACGTGCTGCGCGCCGAAGGGGAGTTCGCCGGTCACCGGCCCCGGGCGATCATCGGCCGTGACCCGCGCGCGTCGGGGGAGTTCCTCGCCGCGGCCACGATGGCCGGGCTCGCCTCCGCCGGCGTCGACGTCTACGACGCGGGCGTGCTCCCGACACCGGCGATCGCGTTCCTCATCGCCGACTACGGCGTCGACCTCGGCGCGATGCTCTCGGCCTCCCACAACGCGATGCCCGACAACGGCATCAAGTTCTTCGCCCGCGGCGGACACAAGCTCGACGACGCCCTCGAGGACGAGATCGAGCAGCGTCTCGGCGCCGAATGGGAACGTCCGACGGGTGCCGCGGTGGGCCGCGTGCGTCCACTGACCGACGGCGCGGAGCGCTACATCAGCCACCTCGTCGACGCACTGCCCAACCGTCTCGAAGGCCTGCACGTCGTGCTCGACACCGCCCACGGCGCCGCCAGCGAGGTCGCGCCCGAGGCGTTCCGCCGGGCCGGTGCCCGCGTCACGCAGATCGGCGGCGAGCCGGACGGCCTCAACATCAACGACGGCTACGGCTCGACCCACCTCGACAAGATCCAGGCCGCCGTCGTCGAGTTCGGCGCCGACCTCGGCATCGCGGTCGACGGCGACGCCGACCGCTGCCTCGCGGTCGACGCGAGCGGCCAGGTCGTCGACGGCGACAAGATCATGACGATCCTCGGACTGGCCATGAAGGAGCGCGGCGAACTCGCCAACGACACCGTCGTCGTCACGGTCATGAGCAACCTCGGCATGCTGCAGGCCCTCGAACGTTCGGGCCTGCGCTACGTGCAGACGGCCGTCGGCGACCGCTACGTGCTCGAGGAGATGAAGCGCAACGGCCACGCACTCGGCGGCGAACAGTCGGGCCATGTCATCCTCACCGCCCACGGCACGACCGGCGACGGCACGCTCACCGGACTCATGCTCGCCGCACGCGTCGCCCAGAGCGGTCGCACCCTCGCCGAGCTCGCCGAGGTCATGACCCAGTTGCCGCAGGTCCTCATCAACGTCAAGGGCGTCGACAAGCTGCGGGTCGACGGCGACGAAGGCGTCCAGGCCGCCGTCAAGGAGGTCGAGGCCGAGCTCGACGGCAGCGGAAGGGTGCTGCTGCGCAAGTCCGGCACCGAGCCGCTCGTGCGGGTCATGGTCGAGGCCGACACCCAGGAGCGCGCCCAGACCTCCGCCGACCGTCTCGCCGACGTCGTGCGCGAACGGCTCTCACTCGGCTGACCGGCCGCTCACACGAGACAGGCGGGCCGCCCCCGATGAGGGGCGGCCGTCACGAGAAGCGACGAGACGACGTGGCTACGACGCCGGGAGTTCTCCGATGTCGCCGGCGACCTCGACGAGCTCGGCGCTGCCGTCGGTCAGCGTGTAGGTGAGGCCCACGATGGCGAGGCGCCCGTCGGCCACCCGATCGGCACACCCACTGGAGCGCTCGAGGATGAGATGCACGGTCTGCTTGACGTGTTCGGTCATGACGTCGTGCACGTTGCTCATCGGGATCCCGTCGCGCCCCGCCTTGATGACGCTCGGGATGACGCGTTCGACGAGATCGCGCAGGAACCCGCCGGGCATCGAGCCGCCCTCGAAGGCCTGGATCGTCGCACTGACGGCCCCACAGTTGTCGTGGCCGAGGACGACGATGAGCGGGATGTCGAGAACCTCGGCGCCGAACTCCAAGGAGCCCAACTCGGTGGGGCCGACGACGTGACCGGCCGTGCGGACGACGAACAGATCGCCGAGACCCTGGTCGAAGATCACCTCGGCCGCGACCCGGGAGTCGGAGCATCCGAAGAACGTCGCGAACGGGCGCTGGCCCTCGGTGAGGTCGGCGCGGCGCGCGGCATCCTGGTTGGGGTGGGCCACGGTGCCCTCGACGAACCGGCGGTTGCCGGCCTTGAGTGCCTGCCACGCCTCGGCGGGAGTCTGCGGACGCGCGGGCGCCAAAGGCCTGGTGGCCTCGGTGTGCTCAGCGGGTCCGGTGGTGGACGGATCGCTCATACGGAGGCCCCCGCACCCTCGGAGTCCTCGTCACCCGGCGCGGCGTCGACGTCTCGCATCGGTGCGCTCGCGGTCTCCTTCTCGAGCCCGGGGCGCTTCTCGATGGTCCTCGCGACGGCCTTCGGGCCGACGGAGGCGAAGAAGTCGCCCTTGTCGTCGACGACGATGAAGGCGGGGAAGTCCTCGACCTCGATCTTCCAGACGGCCTCCATGCCGAGCTCGGGGTACTCGAGCACCTCGACGTGCTTGATGCAGTCCTGGGCGAGCCGTGCGGCCGGGCCGCCGATCGATCCGAGGTAGAAGCCGCCGTGCTTCCCGCAGGCGTCGGTGACCTGCTGGGAGCGGTTGCCCTTGGCGAGCATGACCATCGAACCGCCCTCGGCCTGGAACTCGTCGACGTAGGAGTCCATGCGCCCGGCCGTGGTGGGTCCGAACGAACCCGACGCCATGCCCTCGGGGGTCTTGGCCGGCCCGGCGTAGTAGACCGGGTGGTCCTTCATGTACTGCGGCATGCCCTCACCCGCGGCGATGCGCTCGCGGATCTTCGCGTGCGCGATGTCACGGGCCACGACGAGCGTGCCGGTGAGCGACAGACGCGTCTTCACCGGGTGCTTGGTGAGCTCGGCGCGGATCTCCTCCATCGGGCGGGTCAGGTCGATCGTCACGACCTCCCCGGCGGCGTCGTCGGCCCCCTCGAGATCCTCGTGCGTCGTGTCGGGCAGGTACTGCCCGGGCTCGAACTCGAGCTGCTCGATGAAGACGCCGTCCTTGGTGATCTTGCCGAGGCACTGCCGGTCGGCCGAGCACGAGACGGCGATCGCGACGGGCAGCGAGGCGCCGTGGCGCGGGAGACGGATGACGCGCACGTCGTGGCAGAAGTACTTGCCACCGAACTGGGCACCGATGCCGAGATCGCGGGTGATCTGCAGGATCTTCTCCTCCCACTCCACGTCGCGGAAGCCGTGACCGGTGGCGGCATCGCCGTGGGTGGGGAGCGAGTCGAGGTACTTGGCCGAGGCATACTTGGCCGTCTTGAGAGCGAACTCGGCGCTCGTGCCGCCGATGACGACCGCGAGGTGGTACGGCGGGCACGCGGCGGTGCCGAGCGAGGCGATCTTCTCGCGGAGGAACTCCGGGAGGGTCTTCTCGTTGAGGATCGCCTTGGTCTCCTGGAACAGGTAGCTCTTGTTGGCCGACCCACCGCCCTTGGCCATGAAGAGGAACTTGTACGTGGTCTCGTGCCCCGGGAGGGTGTCGGCGTAGAGCTCGATCTGCGCGGGCAGGTTGTTGCCGGTGTTCTTCTCCTCGAACATGCTGACGGGAGCGTTCTGGGAGTACCGCAGGTTGAGCGTCGTGTAGGCGTCGTAGACGCCGCGGGCGAGCGGCTCCTCGTCGGTGCCGGGCGTGAGCACGTGCTGGCCACGCTTGCCCATGACGATCGCGGTGCCGGTGTCCTGGCACATCGGCAGGACGCCGCCGGCGGCGATGTTCGCGTTCTTCAGCAGGTCGAGCGCGACGAACTTGTCGTTGTCGCTGGCCTCGGGGTCGTCGAGGATCTTCTTCAACTGGCCGAGGTGGGCGGGCCGCAGGTAGTGGGCGATGTCGTGCATCGCGGTCCGTGCGAGCAGCGTCAGCGCCTCGGGATCGACCTCGAGGAACTCCCGGCCCCCCGGTCCTTCGACGGTGCGGACCCCGGAGTCGCTCAACTTGCGGTACGGCGTGGGGTCCTCGCCCAGCGGGAGCAGGTCCTCGTACGCGAACTCGGCCATCGGTCAGCACTCCTTCTGCCTCGCCGCGGCAGAGCGCGAGGGTCCACCGCCGCTACGTGTCACGCACGGGACGTGCGCAACGGATCGACCCCTTCAGCCTAGTTCGTCGTGTGTCCGCGCGCCGTTGACCCGCGAAGAGTGCTAGACAAACGGTGGACTGTCGGTGAACAGGGCCTGGCCACCGGGCTCTGGTCGACGATCCGATTGAGACGAAGGAGTCGTGGTGCCCAGACGAAGGACGAGGTCGGTCGCGCTCGTCGCGGCCGTCTGCGTGGCGGGCGGCAGCTCACTTGCCGCATGCGCCGGAAATGACACCTCGGGAGATGCCAGGGCCCTGACCTGGTACATCAACCCGGACTCGGGCGGTAACGACCCGAGCAAGACCGGTCAGGCCAACCTGGCCAAGAAGTGCACCGACGCCTCCGGAGGCAAGTACCGCATCGTCACGCAGGTGCTGCCCAACAGCGCCAGTGACCAGCGCCAGCAACTGCTGCGCCGGCTCGCGGCGGGCGACGAGGGCGTCGACATCATGAGCATGGACCCGGTGTTCGTCGCGGAGTTCGCCGAGGCCGGGTTCCTCACCGAGGTGCCCAAGGACAAGCAGCAGGCCCTCCAGGAGGACGCGGTCAAGCCCATCGTCGAGTCGGCGATGTGGAAGGGCAAGATGGTCGCCGCCCCGATGTGGGCGAACACCCAGGTGCTCTGGTACCGCAAGTCGAAGGCCCAGGAGGCGGGCATCGACATGAGCAAGCCCGTCACATGGGACCAGCTCGTCGAGGCCGCCAAGAAGATCGACTCGACCATCGGTGTGCAGGCCAAGCCGTACGAGGGCTACACGGTGTGGATCAACGCGCTCATCGAGTCCGGCGGCGGGCACATCGTGCAGAACGAGGGCGCGTCGGCCGACGAGTTGAAGCTCGGGCTCGACACCCCGCAGGGCAAGAAGGCGGCCGAGATCATCGGTTCGATCGCGCGCAGCGGCGTCGGCGGCCCGGCGATGGGCTCCTCCGACGAGACCGCGGCGCTCGACGGGTTCGCCGGCGGCGGCGCCTTCCTCGTCAACTGGCCGTACACGTGGGCCGCCCTGCCCGAGAAGGGGACCGATCTCAACGATATCGGCTTCGCCCGGTATCCCCAGGTCGAGGCCGGCAAGCAATCGCGCCCGCCGCTCGGTGGCATCGAGCTCGGCGTCAACGCGGCGAGCCAGAACCCCGCAGCCGCGTGGGAGGCGATCCAGTGCATCACGAGTGAGGAGAACCAGAAGGCCTACATGCTCGGCACCGGCAACCCTGCCGCACGCAAGAAGGTCTACGACGACCCGGAGATCCAGAAGGAGTTCCCGACGGCCAAGCTCATCCGGGAATCCCTCGACGCGGGCGGCGCTCGGCCCTCCTCGCAGTACTACGGTGACATCTCGACCGCGCTGTACAAGAGCTTCAGCCCGCCCGAGAGCGTCAACGACGGCACGCCCGCCAAGGCCGCCGACTTCATCCTCAAGGTCATCAAGGGAGAGGCGCTGCTGTGAGTACCGTCGCCACGGCTCCGGGTCATGCTCCGGACCGCCCACGCAAGGCCGCGCTCTCCGAGCGGGCGCGCGGAGAACGCGCCCTCGGCTGGAAGCTCGCCGGGCCCGCGTTCGTCATCATGGTCCTCGTCACGGCCTACCCGATCGCGCAGGCCGTCTGGGACTCCTTCTTCAGCTTCCGGCTCACCGACCCGGCGTCGAAGAAGTTCGTCTTCCTCGAGAACTACGCCACGATCCTCACCGACAAGCTGTTCTGGCTCGCGGTGGGCAACACCGTGTTCATCACGGTCGTCACGGTCGTCGTGGAGCTCGTCATCGGCCTCGCGCTCGCGATGCTCATGAACAAGGTCGTCTGGCCGCGCAAGACGTTGCGCACCATCGTGCTCATCCCGTACTCGATCATCACCGTGGTCTCGGCCTTCGCGTGGTTCTACGGGTTCCAGGTGAGCACCGGGTTCGTCAACCACTGGTTGGAGGTCCTGACCTTCGGCGCGTGGAACACCGACTTCAACTGGTTCGGTCACTGGTGGAGTTCGATGCTCGTCATCTGCCTCTCGGAGATCTGGAAGACGACGCCGTTCATGTCGCTGCTCCTGCTCTCCGGGCTCGCGCAGGTCGACAGCGCGATGGAAGAGGCGGCCAAGGTCGACGGCGCCACGTTCTGGCAGCGCCTGTTCCGGGTCATCCTGCCCAACATGAAGGCGGCGATCATGGTCGCGGTGCTGTTCCGCACCCTGGACGCGTTCCGCATCTTCGACAACGTGTTCATCATGACCCAGGGCGCGAACAACACGACGACGTTCTCGCTGCTCGCCTACGACCAGACGATCAACCGCGTCGAGATCGGTATGGGCTCGGCGATCTCGGTCCTGCTGTTCCTCTCGGTGCTTCTCATCGCGGGGATCTTCGTCAAGGGCTTCAAGGTCGACCTCACCGGCGGAAGGGGCTGAGTACCGATGGCATCGAACTCCTCGAAATCCGGCAATTTCCTCATGGGGATCGCCTCCCTCGTCGTCATTCTCTTCACGATCATCCCGCTGCTGTGGATCTTCTCCCTGTCGGTGAAGAGCCCGGCCGCGCAGGTCGATCCGAAGCTCAACGTCTTCGGCAACTTCTTTCCCAAGTCCGGCGAGTGGTCGCTCGACAACTACCGGCTCATCCTCACCGGGGGTGCCTCCGAGCTGTTCCTCCCGGCCCTGGCCAACTCACTGGTCATCTGCCTGGTGGCCACGCTCATCTCGGTGATCCTCGCGACGTTCTGCGCGTACGCCATCGCTCGCCTCGACTTTCCGGGTAAGCGGATGATCCTCGTCACCGCGCTCGCCGTGTCGTTCTTCCCCGTCATCTCGCTCGTCACGCCGCTGTTCAACGTGTGGAGCAAGATCGGGCTGTTCGACACGCAGATCGGCCTGATCATCCCCTACCTCTCCCTCACCCTTCCGCTGGCCATCTGGACGCTCTCGGCGTTCTTCCAGCAGATCCCGTGGGAGATGGAGCAGGCGGCGCAGGTCGACGGCGCGACGAGCTGGCAGGCCTTTCGCAAGGTCATCGTCCCGCTCGCCTCACCCGGCGTGTTCACCACGGCGATCATCACGTTCTTCACGGCGTGGAACGACTTCGTCTTCGCCATCTCGCTGACGAGCGACAAGGCACGTACCGTGCCGGCGGCGCTCGCGTTCTTCACCGGCGCGTCCCAGTTCGAGCAGCCCTTCGGGGCCATCGCCGCCGCGGCCGTCATCGTGACGATCCCCGTCGTCATCCTCGTGCTGCTCTTCCAGCAGCGCATCGTGTCCGGCCTCACCTCGGGTGCGGTCAAGGGCTGACGCCCGGCCGCGACGTCTCAAGGAGTCACCACTCTCATGTCCCAGATCGAACTCAAGAACCTCGTCAAGAAGTACGGTGACGGTTTTCCCGCGGTGAACGACGTCAGCCTCGACATCGCGGACGGAGAATTCATGATCTTCGTCGGCCCGTCGGGTTGTGGTAAGTCGACCCTGCTGCGGATGATCGTCGGCCTCGAGGACATCACCTCCGGCGACCTGTTCATCGACGGCAAACGTGTCAACGAGTTGGCGCCGCGCGACCGCAATCTCGCGATGGTGTTCCAGAACTACGCGCTCTACCCGCACCTGTCGGTGTTCGAGAACATCGCGTTCCCGCTGCGGCTGGAGAAGGGCAGGCACGACGAGAAGGACATCGACCGCAAGGTGCGTCAGGCCTCGTCGATGCTCGAGCTCGACGAGCACCTCGAGCGCAAGCCGGGCAACCTCTCCGGTGGTCAGCGTCAACGTGTCGCCATGGGGCGCGCGATCGTGCGGGACGCGGACGCGTTCCTCTTCGACGAGCCGCTCTCCAACCTCGACGCCAAGCTGCGCGGGCAGATGCGCACCGAGATCGCCCGCATGCAGCGGCGCATGGGCATCACGACGATCTACGTCACCCACGACCAGACCGAGGCGATGACCCTCGGTGACCGCGTGGCGGTGCTCAAGAAGGGTGTGCTGCAGCAGGTCGCGAGCCCGCGTGAGCTGTACGAACAGCCGGTCAACCTCTTCGTCGCGGGCTTCATCGGCACCCCGCCGATGAACTTCCTGCCGGCCCGCGTCAACGGCAACACCCTCTCGCTGCCGTTCGTTGACGTGCCGATCTCGGGAGACCTCGCCGGCAAGCTGTCGGGCAAGGAGATCGTCATCGTCGGCATCCGCCCGGAGTACATCAAGGACGCGAGCCTCGGTGACGCGCAGCCGCAGGGCACGGTCTCGTTCCGGGCCGTGGTCGACCAGACGGAATGGCTCGGCAACGAGCAGTACGCCTACATCCCGTACCAGGCGGACGAGGCGGTGCAGCACCGCCTCGACGAACTCGACCGTGAACTCGACGGTGAGGGCATGCGCACCCAGATGGTCGTCAACCTCGACGGCCGCTCCCGCATCCTCGAGGGCGACGAGGGCGACCTCTACTTCGACCCCTCGCTCATGCACGTCTTCGACCCCGAGACGGGTGAGAACTTCACCCGCGACGAGCAGAAGGCGAGCCAGATCGCCCGCGAGTCCGAGGAGACGCGCAAGCGTGCACTCCAGCGCGCTCGCGAGCGTGAGGGGCTCGCGGAGGACGGCGACGGTCAGCGTGTCACCGCCGACGGTCCTGATGCCCGCGGAGCCACCCGCGCCTGATCCCTTCACGACGAACGGGACTCACCTGCCGGTGGGTCCCGTTCGTCGTGTCGGTGGGGAATCAGCGGATCGTGGTTACCGCGCTCGCAGTGCGGGTGCGGCCGGACTCGTCCCGCACGACGACGCGGTACTCCATGCGTGTGCCCGTGCGCAGCGATGACGTGTCGTGGAAGACCTGGTAGGGGGAGTTGTCGTCCGTGCCGAGCAGCGTCCATGTCGGCTGCCCCGCCCGGCGGGCGTAGAACGTGGCCTGCACGAACCGGTTCGGCGAGACCTTCGCTGACACCTGCATCCGGCCGTCGCTCGTCATCGGCCAGGTCGTGGCCATGCGGACGGCAGGAGCAGTCCGATGACGGTCGATCTTCGTCGCGGCCCGATGGACGGTCGCCGACAGCGGCGGCACGGTCACGGTGACCCCGCCCGCCGCGTCCGACCGCACCGCGTCACGAGATCCGTACACCGGGTCGAACCTGTCGCGCGCGTTGTACGTCTGGACCGTGACCTTCTTGGCCGTCGTGGCGTTGTTGACGAGCACCACGTACTCCCGCTGATCCGCATCGACACGGGAGACCGCGAACACGCCGGCCTTCTTGGGCGCCAGCCGGTTGATCTGCGCACCGTCGGCCAACGCCGGGTGCTTCTCCCGCAGGGCCGACAGGTCGGCGATCTGACGGTAGAGACGGGAGGTCGGGTCGAAGCGGTCCTTGACGGCGGCCGGGCCGAGCAGCGTCGGCTCCTTCGCGTAGAGCTCCGTCTTCGTGGCGAACATGTCGTGCCGGGCGGCCTGATCATTGCCGGTGCCGATGAAGCCCTGCTCGTCGCCGTAATAGACGACCGGCTGGCCGCGCGTGAGGAACATCAGCGCATTGGCGAGCTCGACACGCTTGAGCAACTGAGCGTGGTCGAACTTCGCCCCGCCCTGGTTGAGCAGGAATGGCAGCCGGCCCATGTCGTGGTTGCCGGTGAACGTCGGCAGGGAGTACGCGTTGGAGTCGGCGTCGGTGTAGAGGTCGTCGTTGCGATAGAAGCCCGCCAGCGACGACGGGGCGCCACCGGCGACGAAATCCTGTGCCGCCTTCTGGAACCCGAAGTCGAGGGCGGCGGGCAGACTGCCGCGCGTCGAATAGCGGCTCATCTCGAGCGGATCCGGGTCGGCGACCTCGCCGAACATGAAGAAGTCGTCGTTGCCCTTGGCTGCGGCATGCTCGAGCATGCGCGGTGAGAACTGCTGCCAGAACTCCATGTTGACGTGGCGGGTGGTGTCGATACGGAACCCGTCGATGCCCAGGTCGATCCACGCCTCGTAGATGTCGCCCATGCCCTCGACGACCTCGGGGCGCTCGGTGAACAGGTCGTCGAGTCCGAAGAAGTCGCCGTACAGGGAGTTCTCGCCCTCGAACGTCGTGTCACCGCGGTTGTGGTACATGGTGGGGTCGTTCAGCCAGGCGGGGACCTTGACGGTGCGGTCGGCCGGGGTCTCGAAGGTCGGGGTGAGCGGGAACGACGTGGCCGGGTCGAGGTCGGGGAAGACACTCGTGCCCGCGTAGTCGCGGTCGTCGAAGACGCGGCCCGAGGCGTCCCGGTATGGCTTCGTCGACTTGGGCACGTAGGCGTATCGGTTCTCCTCGTATTTGATGACGTCGGCGGTGTGGTTGGTGATGATGTCGAAGTAGACCTTCATCCCCTTGGCGTGCGCCGCCTCGATGAGGGCCTTCATCTCGTCGTTGGTGCCGAAGTGAGGGTCGATCCGAGTGAAGTCGGTGACCCAGTAGCCGTGGTAGCCGGCGCTCTCCTGCCCGGCCGGGCCCTGCACGGGGCGGTTCTTGAAGGACGGCGTCAGCCAGATGGCCGTCGTGCCCATGCCCTTGATGTAGTCGAGCTTCTGCGTCAGACCGGCGAGGTCGCCGCCGTGGAAGAAGCCCTTGTGAGTGGGGTCGTAGCCACTCTTCTGACGGCCACCGGAGATGCCGCCGGTGTCGTTGCCGGGTTTGCCGTTGGCGAACCGGTCGGCCATGACGAAGTAGAAGCGTTCCCGCGTGGGCGCCTCCCGCAACGACGTCCGCGCCGTGGGCTGCACACCCTTGACGACCTGCCCGGACGGCGCTGGAGCGGGGTGCTCGACGGCACCCGCGCCAGGGGCGCCTGCCATGATTGGCGCCAGCAGGGCCACTGCCGACGCCACGGACGCACCGAGGACGGCACTTCGACGAGATCTCACGTCAGCTCCTTTGCTGCGGTTGGGGATTCGCCGCGAGCCTACGCCGCGAGCACGGCCGCTGGGGAGAGTCGGACAGCTCGTCCGCGCCGGCTGAACGCGACGCCACCGGCGCCTGGGTTGCGAACTCCCTCCATCCCTCGAATAGGTCTTCACCGCGTGCGCGGTGGGCCCCGTCGCATCCTCGACGTGAGGGCCCGGAGCGTCATGCATGTATTCTGCATGCATGGTGGCCCTGCAGATCCGTGACGTTCCACCCGCGGTACGGGAGACTCTCGCTCGCGAGGCGCGCCGTCGCGGCCAGTCGTTGCAGGCCTATCTTCTCGACATCGTCGAGGCCGAGGCGGCACGTCGAGACAACGTCGACCTCATCACCGCCGTCGTCGAGCTCGGCGGGGGCCTCACCGGTGCGGAGCGGGAGCCGTCGTCATCCGACGTGTTGCGCAGTCTGCGGAATGAACGCGAGGCCGGCCTCGCGCGTGACCGGTGATCGCCGTCGACGCGTCGACCGTGGTCGACCTGCTCGTCGCGGACGACGAGCGTGGAGAGTGGGCTCGATCCACGATGCTCGCCGACCTCACCTGGGCGGCCCCGGATTTCGTCCTTGCCGAGGTGTTCTCGGCCGTCCGCGGTCTGCATCGTGGTGGCCACGTGACCACGGCCCGCGCCGAGGGGGCCGTAGACGCGCTCGGCCGGCTCCGGATCGAGCTCGTTCCCACCGCGCGACTCCTGGGGGCGATGTGGCGTCTGCGTGATGCGGTCGGTGCGTATGACGCGGGGTACGTCGCCGTGGCGATCATGTTCGACTGCCCTCTGGTCACCGCCGACGCGCGGCTTGCTCGAGGCGCGGCACGGTGGTGCCAGGTGGCGACGGGACCGTGAACGGCGGCCGATCCCCCTCCTGACGGCGGACTCGCCCTGCCTTCACGTTCCCGCGCGGGTGGCGAGGTGGACGAAGACGTCCTCCATCGTCGGCTCGACGGGGGTGATGGTCGCCTCGCCGAATCCGGCGGCGGCGAGGCGGGGGGCGAGGGTGTCCGTCGCCTGGGGGGCGTCCTCGGCGAGGGAGACGTGGAGGCGAGCCCCGGCGGCGTAGACCTCCTGCACGTCGGGCTGTTGTTCGAGCCACGTGAGGGCCTCGTCGGCGTCGCGAAGGCCGGAGACCTCGACGATGCGGTGACGGATGGTCTCGGTGCGGATGTGGCTCGGTGTGCCGTCGGCGATGATCCGGCCGCGGTACATGAACGCGAGCCTCGTGCAGTTGCTCGCCTCCTCCATGTAGTGCGTCGTGACGAACAGCGTGACCCCACGGGCGGCGAGCGCGTAGAGGCGGTCCCAGAACTCGCGTCGGGCGATCGGATCGACGCCGGAGGTCGGCTCGTCGAGGAAGAGGATCTCGGGGTGGTGGATCGTCGCCGCTCCCAGGGCGAGCCGCTGCCGGACACCGACCGACAGGTGGGCGGGGAGTTCGTCCTCCCGCCCGGTCAGGCCCGCCGCGGCGATCGTCTCGCGGACGACCTCGGGCAGCGACGCGTCGTCGATGCCGTAGACGCCCGCGTAGAAGCGGAGGTTCTCGGCCACCGAGAGGTCCTCGAAGAGCGAGAACTTCTGCGACATGTACCCGATGCGGCGCTTGACCCGCTCGGGATGCCGCCTCACGTCCTCGCCGAGCACCTGTGCCGCGCCCTCGGTGGGGACGAGGGAGCCGGTGAGCATGCGGATCGTCGTCGTCTTGCCGCACCCGTTCGGGCCGAGGAAGCCGTAGATCTCACCGCGCGCGACGTCGAGGTCGACGCTGTCGACGGCGGTGAAGCTGCCGAAACGCTTGGTCAGCCCGCGCAGGATCACGGCGGGCTCACGAGACGACTCGGCCGGGGACTCCTCACCGGGAGTGGTGGCCTCGTCCGGGCTGACGGGGGAGCCGCGTCCCCCGAGACGTTTGAGCACGGCACCGTGGGTTTCGGGGCGGCGGCGGAAGCGGTCGAACATCGGCACCTCAATCCGTGAGCCGGCGGCGGGTTGCGAACACTGCCGCACCGAAGACGACGACGCCGAAGATGGCGAGGGCGAGCAGGGGGACGGCGAGGGCGTCGAAACCCGCGTCCTTGAGCATCGCGCCCCGCAGCACCTCGAGGGCGTACGTCAGCGGAATGAGATAGGTGACCGGCACGATCGGCTCGGGCATCGAGTCGATGGGAAAGATGAAGCCCGAGAGCAACATTATCGGCAACGCGATGAACAGCACCGCCTGCTGCGCCTGCTGGCGGGTGCGTGAGAGCAGCGACACGATGAGGCCCATGCCGATCGACGTGAGCATGAACAGCGCGAGCCCGGTGAGGACGACGAGGACGCTCCCGCGGAACGGCACCCTGAACCACAACAACCCGACGCCCATGACGACCGCGCACTGCACGGTGGCGATGACGGCGTACGGCACGACCTTGCCGACGAGGTACTCCGTCGGCCGGATCGGCGTGACGAACATCTGCTCGAGCGTGCCGGATTCGCGTTCCTTCACGACCGCCTGCGACATGACGACCATGAGCGAGAGCATGAGGATGAACGCCACCAGCCCGGGGATCATCGCATTGACCGTCTGCAGGGTCGGGTTGTAGAGCACCCGCACCGTCGCGTCGAGACCGGGGGAGCCCGGCGGGCCGATCGCGGGCGGCCCGGCCCGCCCGGGATGGGCACCGCCGGTGAGCGTCGCCACCCGCTCGGCGTTGAGGCGGGCCACGATCTGACTCGCGTAGCCGGCGCCGACCGAGGCGCTCTGACTGTCCGAGCCGTCGACGACGAGGCCCAGCGGTGCGGTCTCGCCACGCTCGAGGCGTGCCTGGGTGCCGGCGGGCAGGACGACGGCGACGCGGACGCGTCCGGAATCCATGAGCGGTTGCAACGTCTGCTCACCCTCGGGGCGTTCGCGCACGTCGAAGTAGTCCGAGGCGGTGAATGCGCCGGCGACCTGACGCGAGGTGGGAGTGCGGTCGAGGTCGACGACGGCGGTGGGCAGGCGGGTGACGTCGGCCGACACGACGTAGCCGAGGAGCACGAGCTGCAACACCGGCATGAGCATGAGGATGCGCAGCAACATCGTGTCGCGGCGCAGTTGGCGGACCTCCTTCCACGCGAGCAGCCGGACGCGGGCGATGTTCATGACGCCCGCCTGCGCTGGGCGAGCACCGCAAGGGTGACGAGCACGACCGCGTAGACGCTCATCTGGGCCAGCGGCGGCCACAGTTCGGCGAGCCCGGCGCCCTTGAGAAAGACCCCTCGGGCGATCTCGACCATGTACCGGCCCGGAAAGGCATAGCTGATCCACTGCAGCAGGCGCGGGATGGAGTCGAGGGGAAAGGCGAACCCCGACAGGAGGAATCCCGGCAGGAACGCGATGAGCAGCGCCACCTGGTTGGCCACCTCGAGCGACGGAGCCAACGCCGACACGAGCAGGCCGAGCGCGAGTGCCGCGAAGGTGAAGATGCCGGTTGTCACGGCGAGCAGCGGGATGCTGCCGCGCAGCGGTACGTCGAAGACGAACACCCCGATGAGCGTGATCGCGACCGCGTCGACGAACGCGAGCAGCGTCCACGGCAGGAGCTTGCCGAGCATGAGCTCGGGGTCGGTGAGCGGGGACACCCGCATCTGCTCGGCCGTGCCGAGATCGCGTTCGCGTACCAGGCTCACCGCGGTCTGCTGCACGGTGACGATGAGCATGACGACGACCATGAGCCCGGGTACGAGGAACACCGTCGAGCGCAGATCGGGGTTGTACCAGACCCGTAGCCGCGGTTCGAGGGCGCCGTTCGCGCCGGCATCCATGCCCTGACGGTCGGCCCACGAGACGACGAGCCGCTGGGCGTACTGGGCGTTGAGCGCGTTCGCGTACGTCGAGGCGATGCGGCCGGTGTTCGTTTCGCTGCCGTCGACGAGCACGGTGACCGGGGCCTTCTCACCGCGGGCGAGGGCGTCGGAGAACCCGGCGGGAACGACGACGGCGACTCGGGCGCGGCCGTTCTCGAAGGCGGTGTCGATCTCGGGCAGCGCCGAGACCTCGCGGGTGACGTCGAACAGGTCACCTCCGGTGTACGAGGCGACGTAGGTGCGCGAGGCGGGGGTGCGGTCCTGATCGAGGACGACCGTGGGCACGTGGCGTACGTCGAAGCTCACGGCGTAGGCGAAGAGGAGCAACTGCACGACGGGCATGAGCAGCACCATCGCGACGATGCGGGGATCCCGGCGCAGGTGCCGGAACTCCTTGAGCACGACCGCGCCGATGCGGGTCAGCGACGCGGTCACGGGGTTGGGGGAGCGGGGCGCCGGGGTGCGCGGTGCACGATCGAGTGTCGTGCTCACGACAGGGCCTCCCCGACGCGGGTGGGACTCGTGACACCGGTACCCGGCTCGTCGT